>NZ_CANLGX010000018.1 GCF_947490415.1 uncultured Eudoraea sp. | reverse complement strand
ATGAGTCGGTAACCGGATTCGACATTGGGGATCTGACCCTTGGCAATGGCAATGCGGGGAATTTTTCAGGAACAGGCGACACCTATACGGTAGACATCACGCCTACTTCGGATGGGGCGGTGACAGTAGATATACCGGCAGACTCGGCTATCAATGGTAGCGGAAACGGCAATACGGCAGCTGCCCAGTTCAGTATTGATTATGACGGCACCTCTCCCGGTGTTGTGATCAGTTC
>NZ_CANLGX010000017.1 GCF_947490415.1 uncultured Eudoraea sp. | reverse complement strand
GTATAGGTATAGGTACCGTCCGTATTATCCACCAAAGTAGAAATGGAGGTATCCGTTATCGTAGTGGTTGTTCCTGCGGCATCGGTAAAGTCATACGTGCCATCACCATTATCTACCAAAGCCACCGTTCCGGCAGCTGCATTTATTTCGTCAATAGCCGCCTGTACATCAGTCGCTATTAAGCCAGAACTAGTATTGTTATAGGGATTTGATGCGGCAGTTGTACTAATCGTTACATTCGTACCATCATTGTTGGTAAAGGTATAGGTGCCGTCAAAATTCTCTATAATATCAGCCTTATTGATGTTCTGCGCTACCCCATCCTCATCCGTATAGGTAAAGGTGCCGTTGCCGTTGTCTACCAACCCGGTCAGGGTTTCGGTAAAGGTGGTAATGGTTCCATCTTCTGAGGTATAGGTAAA
>NZ_CANLGX010000016.1 GCF_947490415.1 uncultured Eudoraea sp. | reverse complement strand
GTCCAGGATGCGATTGATGAGATCAATGCAGCTGCCGGAACGGTGGCTTTGGTAGATAATGGTGATGGCACGTATGATTTTACCGATGCCGCAGGAACAACCACTACGATAACGGATACCTCCATTTCTACTTTGGTGGATAATGGGGATGCCACTTTTACTTATACTGATGAGACTGGTACTCCGGTTACCATAACATTAATTAGTGCAGACGCCAATAATGATATTACAACAGGTACCGATGGTGGTTTGTACTTAAATGTTGCTTCAGTTACAATTTCGGAAACAATTACAAACCTTGTTGACAACACGGACGGTACCTTTACTTACACTAATGAAAGTGGTGCGGCACAGACCGTAGCCAAGGCAGACCTTACGGACAATCTTGACGGCACTTATACCTTTACCAACAATGATGGATCGGATG
>NZ_CANLGX010000015.1 GCF_947490415.1 uncultured Eudoraea sp. | reverse complement strand
TAAAAGATCTCCCGATAAACCCTCTTGCAGTCCCTGCTGTACTTTTTTAATTTCTTCAAGTGCTTTTAACAGCGCATCATAATGCCTGCTATTCGTCACAATTGTCTCATTATTTCTTAAAATCCCTGCGTTCACATCTTCCAATAACTTGGTTTTTAACTCTTCTATTCCAAGACCCGTTTTAGCAGAGAGCAATTGGTATTCCATTTTGTCCTTGTCGTTGAACAATTCATTCAACTTATTTTTTAAGCTCTTTATTTTTCCCGAAGGAAGTAGGTCTGTTTTATTAATCAGAGCGATTAATGGTTTCGAGGGATATTTGGTTCTTATCTTTTTAAGTTCATTATAAAAACTTCCCTCATGATCGAGCACATCCATAGCTGCTATAAGAAATAGCACCACCTCTGCTTTTTCCATCTTCTCATAGGTTCTCTCAATTCCTATGCGCTCAACAGTATCAAGAGTCTC
>NZ_CANLGX010000014.1 GCF_947490415.1 uncultured Eudoraea sp. | reverse complement strand
ATTAATAATTGGAATGACTACAGAAAAGACAGGATTGAAGAGAAAAACCTATATAAAACCTTAATTAGAAGTCTGAATAATGATTTAATTGATGTAAGAGATAAATCTGTAATATTAGATAGTGCTATTAGTGCTCAAAGAATATTCATTACTAACAACTCTTTTGAAAGTATCTCATCTAAATATCCTTTTAGCGAAATCAGAGATCTTATAATTAGAGTAGGACAAACCAGTAAATCATTTGTCCCGAATATTTCTATTTATAACAAGATCATGCAAAACAATCAGATAGATTTGATACAATCCGATGCGTTACAGATGCAAATAATGGCATTATATGATAGGGCGTATTGGGAATATAAAGACTTAGATGCTAGTTTAGAAAACCAATATATAGCAGGCATAAATAGGAATTTCTTCGGTAATATTTCACATAGGGTTATTATGAACAATTGGCCGGCTTTACGAGAAGATGAATCTCGAGAAAATTATGATGCATTGAAGAAAGATTGCCGTGAGATATACTTCTTAAGCTTATCAGTTAAAAGATCAATGTTTAACTGTGAACAAGAAATAGAAGTACTTTTAGAATCTTTAAATAATGAACTAAAAT
>NZ_CANLGX010000013.1 GCF_947490415.1 uncultured Eudoraea sp. | reverse complement strand
GAAGATATTGGGGGAAATTTACCAACTTTATTAGTTACGGGTACAGTTAGTTCGGCTACTACGGTAACATTAAGTGAGAGTGGCACTGCTACTGGCGAAGATTATACCTTGGCCAGTACTACGATCAATATACCAGTTGGTGTTTACAACAATACCCCTTTAGGATTAGGTCTTACCATTACTGCTGATGCTGTTATAGAGCCAAATCAAACGATAATACTGGATTTAGTTGGAGCTACGGGAGATGCAAGTTTGGCAGGAATAACATCTACAACCTATACGATACTTAATGATGATAGTGTTACAGTCGGTTTCTCCACGGCAAATAGCTCAGATGATGAAGATATTGGGGGAAATTTACCAACTTTATTAGTTACGGGTACAGTTAGTTCGGCTACTACGGTAACATTAAGTGAGAGTGGCACTGCTACTGGCGAAGATTATACCTTGGCCAGTACTACGATCAATATACCAGTTGGTGTTTACAACAATACCCCTTTAGGATTAGGTCTTACCATTACTGCTGATGCTGTTATAGAGCCAAATCAAACGATAATACTGGATTTAGTTGGAGCTACGGGAGATGCAAGTTTGGCAGGAATAACATCTACAACCTATACGATACTTAATGATGA
>NZ_CANLGX010000012.1 GCF_947490415.1 uncultured Eudoraea sp. | reverse complement strand
AATAGCACCACCTCTGCTTTTTCCATCTTCTCATAGGTTCTCTCAATTCCTATGCGCTCAACAGTATCAAGAGTCTCTCTGATCCCGGCAGTGTCTATAAACCGAAATCCAATACCTCCAATGGTTATCTCATCTTCTATAGTATCTCTGGTAGTACCTGCAATTTCCGATACAATGGCACGATCTTCATTTAACAGAGCATTTAAAAGGGTAGATTTGCCTACATTAGGTTCCCCTACAATAGCTATGGGGATCCCGCTTTTTATAACATTGCCCAAAGCGAAAGAATCTACTAGTCCCTTTAGAACGCTTTCAATTCTGCTTAGTAAACCCCGGAATTCTTCTATGTCTGCAAATTCTACATCTTCTTCTGCAAAATCCTTTTAGGTTTCGATTTTGACACAATTAAGTATATTTAGAATCGTTTTTATGAGGGATAGTTTCACTATTTAACCATATTTAAAGGCAATTGAGTCCTAGTTAAGATGTTATCTATTAACCGAATATTGAATTTATATAAGACTCCGTAATCCTCCACAATGAATATGACGAAAAAGAAATCAATACTTATTCCTGATAGCGATGGTAGTCATTTGATGAATATTGTAGATTGTTTTAGTCGAAAAAAAGACTTTTATATTCACATTATGTCAAACCAAAAGAGATTACCAATGCGTTATTCCAGATTTGTTCAGAGGTGGACATATTATAGGGATACAGCCGATAATAATGAATGGATTCAAAAGATTAATGAAATTTTAAAAAAATACGATATTGATGTTATTCTACCCTTATCAGAAATAGTAGTCCGCAGAATTATAGCCAATAAATCGTTGCTTTTGAATCCTAATAAGTTATGCCTTCTTCCAGAACTTAAAAGTTTTGATAAAGCCAGAAATAAATGGACCCTATATAAGCATTTGATGAAATTTGAAATTCCCTGTCCCAAGACCAAATTATTGGGAACAATTGATAAACAGGATTATTTGAACTTTCCCTTAATAGCAAAACCGACCATTGGTCTTGGTGCAGGATGGAAGATAGAACTTGTAAAATCCTTTAATGAATTAGAGGATTATACTAATAGACATTCGTTTACCGAGCAAGACTATATCTTTCAGGAATATATTGAGGGATATGACTTTAGCTGTAACGTTTTATGTTGTAGCGGAGATATAATGGCGTATACTATCCAAAAATCTGAAAATCAGAATTCGTTAGGATTCGGTCCTCAGATGGAATACAGGTTTGTAGATAATGAAAGGATTTTAAATATTGCCTTACGACTTATGAGGTCTTTGAATTGGTCAGGGATCGCAAGCATTGATCTTAGGTATGATAGAAAAGTAGATGACTATAAGGTCCTTGAAATCAATACACGTTTTTGGAGATCTGTAGTGGGATCAATGTACGCGGGGATTAACTTTCCGGTAAGGTTATCAAATTTAACCTTGGACGGGAAAGTTACAAATGTCCAGAGTTATAAACATATTAAGTTTTATGATATGAAAGGTTATTTCCAATTTATAAGAAAGAACCCATTAAAGTTACTGGACCTTAGTACACTGAAAAATAGCACCTATGCCATCAGATTTTTTCGGGATCCATTGCCATATTTAATATCGTTTTATCGCAAAATGAATAGTTAAAGAAAGTGAATGATTTTTTATTAATATATAAACAAATCAAAAGGTGAGTATACTTGCATACTCACCTTTTGACTTTAGATGTTCATAACCGGTTTACCAAAAACCTCCAGTTACTTAACCAAAATTTAATCTTAGTAATCTCCGCAGATTACGGAATGAAGAATCACATTAATTTCACCACTTAATCCTGTAGCTATTGTGTACTGACCCGGTGCTACCGTTGGTTTACCGTTATTCGGATTTTCTGGGACAGGATCGTACCCTGCATAGGTGTGGATTTCCTTTATTCCAAATCCGTCACTAATATCGTAATCAACAGTAACCGTACCACCACTGTAATTCACTGCTGCAGTACCTACTAAGGTGCCCTTACTCAAATCACATTGGCCAGCTCCGGCGTATATATCGAAAGTGTAAGTTCCTTCAGATGGCAGTTCGACAGTCCATCCCCAACGGTTAAATTTATATGGATCTTCCAAATCAATAAAACATGTATTTAGGGTGCTCTGGCCGTCCTGTGCTCTTCCGAATGCGGTTTCGCAGCCTACTTCTTTGCATTCCAAGGGAATCGTAATAATCACACTCTGATAATTTCCTTCTGGAATTATTACAAGAGCCAGTAAATCTCCATCTCCGGGCTTGTAACCGTCATTATCTGGACTATCTGCTAAAGAGACCAACTCATTAACTCGGAGCTGTTCCCATTCTCCTAGGAATAAACATTCGGTACAGGTACTGTTATCAATAAGATCCCAAATTGCTTTTTGAATATCACCGTATGTATAGGGACCCCAAGCAGAACTTTCCTTACCTACAAAGTTTTGATTTAAAAGCCAGTTTACTAAGTCAAAATTTTCAGGCTTTTCAAATTCTCCAGCTCCTTCCCCCTGAAGAGTTAACAGGTACTCGTCATAACTTGAATAAATGGATCCGTCAAGACAAATCTCGTCTTGACCGTCCGGGATGTCCAAAGAAGTATCCTGATCTGCACACCAGGCATCGAAAAAATTGCCTTCAAGGGTCAAATCAAAATAACTTGGCATCTCCCCATCGGTATAGATGGTTTCACCCTTATCTGTTATACAAATTTCAACAGTTTCCGGTAATTCCGGAGTAAGATCAACCAAGCAAAAAGATTCATCTATTGTGTCATCATTAACATTGTTGTTAACACTGCTTTTTCCTCGACCTTCCACGGCATCCAATTCAGTAACCGAACTCAGGTCCTCCTTTTGACAAGAGGTGAGCGCAAAACCTCCTAGGAGTGTGATTAGAATTAATTTTTTCATAATTTCTGTTTTATTTAAGTGAAATTAATATTCAATGATAAAATTAAGGCAGAAGTTTGAATTGTAGTATATTAAATAGGTGTTTGGGAGATAAAAACGATCATTTACCCCCTGAAAATAAATATAAAGGAAATACCCCGAATATTAGGTAAGTAGAAACTGGCAAGGGTACTTATTCCAGATATTGACCATCCCCAGTATCATAAGCATAAAAACTTGCTCCACTTTCTTCTATGCCCTCCACAGAGGTAAGGATAAGAGTCCCGATGGGCAGACTTATTGCCAGAGAAACTTCTTATGAATCTACGTTGCTGAGTATTTCAAATAGGAAGGGGGAGTTAGATCCGATTTGGATATCTTCTCCCTAATAGGAGTATTTAATTGGTTCTGCATCCTTACTATTGTATTCTGTATCCGATATCCTCAACTGAAATATTGAGTTTGGCTTCAGAATTTTCATTCGGATATGTTGGGTGGTTTTATTGGAGAAAATAGACACTTGCCATGAGGAGCTTAAAAACTTTTGGTATGTGACACTGTTTTTATATGTCTAATTAATTGGAAAATTGACGGAAAAGCCGCCTAAAGAGCTCTAGTCCCCTCTAAGTTGTAGTCATATTATTAGTGATTATTAATTGTTTTTAGTGTATTTCCTAGGTGTTGCTTTTAGCGGTTACTTTCCGATACAAAAATTCGCAAAAATATTCCCTAAAAGGTCGTCGTTGGTGATCTCACCGGTGATTTCCCCAAAATGATA
>NZ_CANLGX010000011.1:2500-5457 GCF_947490415.1 uncultured Eudoraea sp. | reverse complement strand
AGAGATAGGTAGAAGAATTTGAATTATTTTGAGATAAGAATAAACACAAGGGTTAGGATACAATTTTCATAGTTTATATAGACGTAGAAGTATTTTACGATACAACAATGAAGAGTTTGATCCTGGCTCAGGATGAACGCTAGCGGCAGGCCTAACACATGCAAGTCGAACGGTAACATAAGGTGCTTGCACTTTGATGACGAGTGGCGCACGGGTGCGCAACGCGTATAGAACCTACCCTGTACAGGGGGATAGCCCAGAGAAATTTGGATTAATACCCCGTGGTAAATATGAATGGCATCATTTATATTTTAAAGTTTTCGGACGGTACGGGATGGCTATGCGTCCTATTAGTTAGATGGTGAGGTAACGGCTCACCATGGCAGCGATAGGTAGGGGCCCTGAGAGGGGGATCCCCCACACTGGTACTGAGACACGGACCAGACTCCTACGGGAGGCAGCAGTGAGGAATATTGGACAATGGGCGCAAGCCTGATCCAGCCATGCCGCGTGCAGGAAGACGGCCCTATGGGTTGTAAACTGCTTTTATACGGGAAGAATAAGGGACACGTGTGTCCTGGTGACGGTACCGTAAGAATAAGGACCGGCTAACTCCGTGCCAGCAGCCGCGGTAATACGGAGGGTCCGAGCGTTATCCGGAATTATTGGGTTTAAAGGGTCCGCAGGCGGGCAATTAAGTCAGGGGTGAAATGGTGCGGCTCAACCGTAGCACTGCCCTTGATACTGGTTGTCTTGAGTCATAGTGAAGTGGCCGGAATATGTAGTGTAGCGGTGAAATGCATAGATATTACATAGAACACCGATTGCGAAGGCAGGTCACTAACTATCGACTGACGCTGATGGACGAAAGCGTGGGGAGCGAACGGGATTAGATACCCCGGTAGTCCACGCCGTAAACGATGGATACTAGCTGTCCGCTGCCTTGAGCAGTGGGCGGCCCAGCGAAAGTGATAAGTATCCCACCTGGGGAGTACGTTCGCAAGAATGAAACTCAAAGGAATTGACGGGGGCCCGCACAAGCGGTGGAGCATGTGGTTTAATTCGATGATACGCGAGGAACCTTACCAGGGCTTAAATGCATAATGACAGGTCTAGAGATAGACTTTTCTTCGGACATTTTGCAAGGTGCTGCATGGTTGTCGTCAGCTCGTGCCGTGAGGTGTCAGGTTAAGTCCTATAACGAGCGCAACCCCTGCCGTCAGTTGCCAGCAAGTAAAGTTGGGGACTCTGACGGGACTGCCGGTGCAAACCGCGAGGAAGGTGGGGACGACGTCAAATCATCACGGCCCTTACGTCCTGGGCTACACACGTGCTACAATGGCCGGTACAGCGAGCAGCCACTCCGCAAGGAGGAGCGAATCTATAAAACCGGTCACAGTTCGGATCGGGGTCTGCAACTCGACCCCGTGAAGCTGGAATCGCTAGTAATCGGATATCAGCCATGATCCGGTGAATACGTTCCCGGGCCTTGTACACACCGCCCGTCAAGCCATGGAAGCCGGGAGTGCCTGAAGTCCGTCACCGTAAGGAGCGGCCTAGGGCAAAATCGGTAACTAGGGCTAAGTCGTAACAAGGTAGCCGTACCGGAAGGTGCGGCTGGAACACCTCCTTTCTAGAGAAATCGTCTATTATGGGGACTGTTTTTCTAACTCTTGTTTTTTTATCTCAAAATACTGTTTGTCATTATATTATATAAATAGGTTGTTGGTTTTAGGACCAATCCTAAAAAGGGAGTCTTTTAAAAAAGGAAGGCTTTTAAAAAATGCAGTCTCATAGCTCAGCTGGTTAGAGCGCTACACTGATAATGTAGAGGTCGGCAGTTCGAGTCTGCCTGAGACTACTTGAGAGAGTAGGGGAAGGTATGGGATTACGAAGTTCATTGAGAATAGATTATTGAAAGGAAATTCTAGAGGTTGAGAAGCCCCTTGTTTTTGGGATTTGGAATTTTATTTTAGAATTTCCATTTCTAGGAAAATGGGGAATTAGCTCAGCTGGCTAGAGCGCCTGCCTTGCACGCAGGAGGTCA
This sequence comes from uncultured Eudoraea sp., assembly GCF_947490415.1. Lineage (GTDB taxonomy): Bacteria > Bacteroidota > Bacteroidia > Flavobacteriales > Flavobacteriaceae > Eudoraea. The sequence goes on along the minus strand of NZ_CANLGX010000011.1, from coordinate 3,410 downwards.
CCGGTTCGACTCCGGTATTCTCCACATAGGCCTTTTTTTTTATAAGGTTAGAATTCACGGGAATTGGTTTTGATTACAGGGAGTATTAAGCAATGCTTTTGGAATTGGGATTCAAGGAGCTGTGAAGGAACGTTCATTGACATATTGAGACAGAGTGTGTATATTTTATTTATAGGATATATATACTCGGGAAAACACGAATTTAATAGAGAGGGTACAAGAGTACCAAAGAATACGAGGCGAGGCGACAAGCTAAGCAAGGGCGTATGGGGAATGCCTAGGCTCCCAGAGGCGAAGAAGGACGTGATAAGCTGCGAAAAACCGTGGGGATCGGCACATACGATATGATCCGCGGGTATCCGAATGGGGCAACCCACCATATTGAAGATATGGTATCCCGCAAGGGAGGCAAACCCGGTGAACTGAAACATCTAAGTAGCCGGAGGAGGAGAAAACAAGAGTGATTCTGTGAGTAGCGGCGAGCGAAAGTGGAAGAGTCCAAACCGATGTTGTTTCGGCAATGTCGGGGTTGTAGGACCACGATATTCGATGCATACTGAACCGGAAGCAACTGGAAAGTTGCGCCAAAGAGGGTGATAGCCCCGTATGGGTAAGGTTATGTTATTGATAGTGGTATCCTGAGTAGCGCGGGGCACGTGAAACCCTGTGTGAATCCGGCGGGACCATCCGCCAAGACTAAATACTCCTGGGAGACCGATAGTGAACCAGTACCGTGAGGGAAAGGTGAAAAGAACCCCGAACAGGGGAGTGAAATAGAACCTGAAACCATACGCCTACAAGCGGTCGGAGCTGTGCATGCACAGTGACGGCGTGCCTTTTGCATAATGAGCCTACGAGTTGCCGTTGCTAGCAAGGTTAAGCCCTTCAGGGGCGGAGCCGCAGCGAAAGC
>NZ_CANLGX010000010.1 GCF_947490415.1 uncultured Eudoraea sp. | reverse complement strand
TTCAGACTTCTAATTAAGGTTTTATATAGGTTTTTCTCTTCAATCCTGTCTTTTCTGTAGTCATTCCAATTATTAATGGAAAGAGCAATCAAAATCCCAATTACCACAAGCACAATCTCCCCAATAGCATACCTCATGTATTTTAGTGGCTTGTTATCGTCGGCTAGTTTCTTGCGAATACGTCTAAAGAAATTTATCATAGTCTTAGTCTTAATGCCCTCCCGCCGGCTGGCCCATTCACTAAAAACATTCACTGAATGTTTTTTTAACGCTCTGTCCTCTAAAAAAATTAATCATTCTTTCTGGATTAGAAACAAATCGATTTGTTCAAGGAGTCTTTCTATATTCTGCTGATACTCCCACAGGAATTGACTATGGGATTCAAGGTTCCGCTGCATCCCAAAAAGGTCTCCGAAAAGTACCTGATCGGTTTTAAAATCCTGGTCATCCGCTGAAGCGAATTCACTTTCCACTCTGAAGAACTTACGGATGTTCTCACGATTCATGAGTTTGGGGGTAATATTGTCCACGAAATTACGGGTAAGTTCTTTAACCCGTTCCTGTGTACCTTCCAGCAAACTTCTATGGGCATAGTAGGCAGAGAGCATGTTCCGTAAGGTATCCGTAGAAATAATGCCTATGTTTTCCGAAGACAACATGTTGTCAAAAGCGACACGGTTTTGTGTGAAGACACTGAATTGTGCCAGCAATGGCATATTACTGTTTATTGCCAGCATAGCCTCCCCGTCAGATTTTGCAAGTAGGATGGTATTCAGGCAGGCACCTATGGTGGAGTCCTTTTTACGATTGAAATCCAGGGAATACTTAATATTAGCAAAATCATCCTGCAGATTGGTCCGTATTTCATGAAGATACACATGCTCCTTTTTACGCAGAATTCGTTCTTCATTCCAAGTATTGATCTGTAAAGCAATCAAAATACCAACTACCACCAGTACAATCTCCCCAATAGCATAACGGGCATATTTCAGCGGCTTGTTGTCATCAGCAAGTTTCTTGCGTATGCGTCTGAAAAAATTAATCATTTCATTATTCCTTATTACTATTAGTTAGAAATATTATTCGATTTAACGCTTTTCTAATTTTATCTTCTTCATCCTCTACAACATTTAACAAAGATCTCGCATCTCCACTTCGATCAATAATTAAATTTTCAAATTCTATCGAATTCATAAAAGATAAATCTACCCGTTCATCATTAATACCTTCAATATAAGGCCGGGGTATTTTTTTTGCCAAATATGGAATTATAGTTTGCCGGGTATAATTTATTGCTTGCCCCTCTCTTTCGAAATAGTCAGCTATCAAATCATCCCATTGAATTAGTAAAGATCGAAGTTCCGTATTTGTAATAATTTCAAATGACGAGGTATTGATTAAAGCTGAAATAGATCCCATCGATAGATCGGCCGTAGGGAGGTTTCGAATCTGACTCAATGCTCTTGATAAAGAGTCTTTATCTATTTCACTTAGGATTATAGGTAGTGATTTTAATAAATAGTTGCACTGTTCTCGAATGTGAACATAAGCTCTGACAGTGCTTTCCAACTCTTCTTTATTGAATTTGAATTCAGTATTAATTTCTTTAAGCAATAGACTTTCCCTGGCGGAGGTGATTCTATTTTGATTCCAGTTATTGATCTGCAAAGCAATTAAAATACCTATAACCACTAACAAAATTTCCCCAATAGCATACCTCATGTATTTCAAAGGCTTGTTGTCATCAGCCAGTTTTTTGCGTATGCGTCTAAAGAAGTTGATCATGGGAAGGAAGTAGTTGGTTGTTCTTCCTAAGGTAAGGAATAATTAAATATTGTTAATTCGTTTTGGTTGAAATCGTAAGACTCCTTATATAAAACAAACAATATTCATTTTTCTATATCCCATTTCACCAAACACACATTAAATTAACATAAACAGGCTTAAATACTTTAAACCAATTATAAATCCTTGATACTGCTTGTCTATAGCATTAAAAATATAGCGGCCTTAGGACAAAAAATTATCCTTTTTTTCTATTTCTATTTCTATCTTGTGAAATAATCTTTAACTTGTTACCTTATTAATCAATTAAACCTAGATAGAATGAAGTTATTAGATAGCGAAATAGACCATTATTGGGTTCACTTTCAAGCCGGCGGAGCTGAAAAGAATCGTGTTTACCCGCGTGCCCTCATAAAATGTTATAATCATGATGATTTTGTTGTACAGATAAACTTCTATCCGGATAATAAAAGCGTACCTGAAAATAGCTACGACAAAAGGAATAAATTGGTGTACTTGCGCTACCCTATGTCAATGTATCCGAATATTATAGACATTTTAAGAAATGAAAAACCAATTTATTTCAGTTATTCCATAAACTTGAATATGGGTTACATCAGAACCGGAAAAGAGCCTATAGGAGAGGGAGATAATGATGCTGATTTCCAATAAAACTGATTTAAGGCATTTCACTTTTCAATTAATATCGGAGCATTGGAATGAATTTACAAAGACAGTGATATCCTCAATAGAAATTCATTAATTCCAATTCAATAGTGTCCTAAAAATGTATTAACCCGCCGGGATTTCCCGGCGGGTTTTTTTTAGTTTAAAACTAAATCACTTTCTACAAATATTCCCTGGGATTCCAGCCAGGTGTCGTTAATCGACAAAACGCACCCCTTATCCTATTCACAAGGTATTACAATTCGAAGTGTTTTTGAGCTAAGAGCTCATTTTGGTACAATTCAACCGGATTATCTTCAAATACGACTAAAATTCATGAATAAAAGTAAACGAGGTATGAGCTTTGCCGTCTAACTAACAACCACAAATCTTAGTTTATGAAAACAATACTACTTATTAAAGAAATATATAAAGAAGGTTTCAGGAACCTTGGCAATATTATTGTCAAGAAATATTTTAAAGCCTTTGCATGGTTTAGTTTTATCATGTTCTTTATAGTGCTATACGCGCTCATTTACAGGATATCAACCGGCTTTGCCTTTGATTAGTCTGTTTATAAAGTTTCCTCACCTATTAATGAATCATCATAAAGTCTTTTGATAAAGGCTTCAAACTGATGTATATAGTAAGGTCAACTATAATTAGCTATGAAGCCTTTTTTAAATTTAAATAAATACCTGGTTGAGAATTTTGGTAGACCAGGTAGATTATTGGCAAAATATCCGGCAGTACTCTTTGCCTGTTTGTGTTTTGTAATTTCGATTGTCATTCTGGTAATATATTCCTTCTAATCCTCCATTCTATTTTTTATTCCTGTCAATTACAACAGGCCCCTCAGGTTCTATAGTATGTAATTGTGGAGCTGCTTTCACTAGTAGCTTCCATCTATTATTAGTAATTAGGGTGAATACCAGGTGCCGTTAGTCGTTATGTTCTGTCTTTTTAGCCAAAGGAAGTAAAATTTCCATTCTCCATAATCTGCGATATTTTCCGTTCATAGGTATAAAATACGCATCTTATCAAATTAATGTGTTTTTAATCTATGATTTGAAATAGAAATTAATAAAATATGGAATTTGGCAGCATAATAATTTTTTAATATTTGGGATATGAAAACAGCTTTACTTATTAAAGAAATCTATTTAGAAGGTTTCAGGAATTTGGGAAATATTATTGTTAAGAAGTATTTTAAGGCCTTTGCCTGGTTTAGTTTTATAATGTATGCCATGGTCCTTTATGCCTTTATTTTTAGGGTGTTCACGGGATTCGCATTTGACTAATTATTAACTTAAAATAAAAGCCTATGGCTCATAGACATAAAGGATTCAGTATAATCGACTTTTTTGTGGCAGCCGGATGTCTGTTTATTTCTGTGATAATGTTTATGATAATAACAGCAGCGGGAGTCCAATAAAGAAGTCTAAAGTAACCACTTGGTTCTTAAGAACTCCGGTGGACTAAATAACCAACCTAAAATAATAATTAATCCCTGTAAGGTTTACACTTACAGAGATTTTTTGTTGCTACTCCCCACCCGTTCCTTAGAATCTCCAATTCCAGGGTTGCTGTTTAAAAATTGTGCATTTTATCTGGGAATTCTGTTCCCTTGGCTAAAAGAATGGCAAAAAACTAAACTTAGAACGGCTTTTGAAGTCTTATAAGTGAATTCTAAAATTAGTATTATGAAAACGATAGAATTACTTAGGGAGATTTATTTAGAAGGATTCAGGGATTTAGGAATCCTTATTGTTCGAAACTATTTTAAACTTTTTGCATGGTTTAGCTTTGCTATGTTTTTGATTGCACTCTATGCATTTATCTTTAGAGTATCTACGGGATTTGCATTCGACTAATATGAAATGCCCGGCTGCGAAAGTGATTTTTTTTCTTTTGACGTTTTACAAATAGAGGAATTAAACCGTGGGTTTAACTGCAATACCTGGATTTATATCTGCTTTTGCACCACTATTCAGCTTCAGTAGAAGCGTTAGAAGAATTCCATAAATAAAGTTGGAAATCCCCACTTCAAAGCCGTGGCCTAGCCTAACATAGGCAGGCATGAGTTCACTTGGCGGTATCAAAGGGGCTATGCCACCAAGGATCGCAAAAGTCAGGCCTATTAATATAGCCTTTTTTACCACCGAAATGTTCAGAGTCTGAAGCATTAATAGCGCTATACCAATAAATATAAATCCTCGTATAAATAGTTGCGTATTGATCAAAATATCAAAAGACGGGATTTTACCTTCATAAAACTGAAGCAATTGTGGGTATACAATGGTTAAAACAAATCCGGCAATAATATAAAGAAGGAGATATAAAATATCGGCTACAAGGATTCGCCAGAACCAGCCTATAAGAGACCTTTTCGAAAAAATCACCGCTTCCTTCACTATTTTATTTCTGAATATATAAACATAGAGGGGGGCGAATGTTACCGATATAAAAAGCCCTCTTATTATTTCCAGTGCAGTTTCCTGGCGGGAACTGACATTAAAAATATAGGCCTCTATTAGAAGATTAAAATGACCAATCAGGAAATAGATTAGAAAAACCGAAATACTTAACCGTATTCCACCCAGACTGGATGACATTATATAATATCCCAGTAGCAGGGCAACCATATAGTTGGGAAGGATGCCCCAAAAGAAATTATCAAAGCCTATGGTTTGGCCAAGTAGCATATTGAAGAGCATGTAGAGCACTGTGAGCAGCAGTGCTCCAAAAATTGATTTCACGAACAAGGTAGTTTTCATTTTTCTATTTTTTTTAAGGTTGAAATCGTTTTTACGCACCATTTTAAGGTAGTTGCGTAGGAGGCTATGCCATGTTCAAAAGCCAATCTGGCATTCAAAGGCAGGGTATTATATTCGCTTTTATGGTATTCTTTAAGCGATTTAATATATTTTTTCAGTACGTCTTGAAAAGAGCTTAGAAATTCTAGTTGTACTTCTCTTTTCAGTAAGTTTTCCATAAAAGCAAATCGAAGTAGGAGGTCATTCAGGTTTTTGGCTATATCCGTTACTTCTATAGGTTTTAGAAGCCATTCTTTAAGAATGGATTCCCCTTTTGTTGTGCAACGAAACATGCTTTTTTTGGCGTCGCCTTTAACCGAGTTTACCACCAGTCCCAGTTCTTGCAATCTTTTAAGAGCCGGATAAATGACTCCCGGGCTACTGCTATAATTCCCTAAAGCGGTAGTGTCAAATGCCTTTCGGATGCCATAGCCTGTTTGTGGCTGTTCGTGGACTAAGCCGAGAATGGCATAATCCAGGGATGTAGGTTTTCTTGTTGTTTTCATAATGATACGAATCGTACTATAAAAATAATACGTTTCGTATTAAATACCAAGTAATTTTAAAAAAAATTATTCTTTTTAAAATAATTCATAATTAATATGGAAAAAATCCATAAAAAAGGAAATAATCCATAACTTAGCGGTCCTTTTAGATAGTTATGCAAAAAACCATTCTTCATCTGGATCTGGATACCTTTTTTGTATCCGTAGAGCGGCTCATTAATTCCGAGTTGCAAAACAAACCCCTGCTGGTAGGTGGTACCAGCGATAGGGGAGTCGTAGCTGCCTGCAGCTACGAGACCCGGGGTTTTGGCATACATTCCGGGATGCCCATGAAAATGGCGCGGGAACTTTGCCCTGAAGCCGTTGTCATCCGCGGTAACGCAGGCACCTATAGCAAGCACTCCGATTTGGTTACCGAAATTATTAAAGAGCAGGTCCCCGTTTTTGAGAAATCGAGCATAGATGAGTTCTACGCAGACCTCTCCGGGATGGACCGCTTTTTTGGCTGCTACCACTACGCTTCTGAATTGCGGAAAATGATCATTAAAGAAACCGGGCTACCTATTTCCTTCGGGCTTTCTGTAAACAAAGTAGTCTCTAAAGTAGCTACTAATGAGGCCAAGCCCAACAACCAGTTGAAAGTAGATTTTGGCTATGAAAAACCCTTTCTGGCCCCGCTCTCTATCAAAAAGATCCCTATGGTGGGCGACAAAACCTACCAGACACTCAGAAATTTGGGACTCAGAAAAGTAAAAACCGTACAGGAAATGCCTATAGATCTTATGCGACGCGTACTGGGGGCTAACGGCGCTGTCATCTGGAAACGGGCCAATGGGGTAGACAACTCCCCCGTGATCCCTTTTTGCGACCGTAAGTCCATTTCTACAGAACGCACCTTTGACCGCGATACCATAGATGTTAGTAAACTAAAAGGCATCCTTATAGCCATGACAGAGAACCTGGCCTACCAGCTCCGCAGGGGGGAAAAGCTTACCGCCTGCATTGCCGTCAAGATCAGGTATTCAGATTTTAATACTTATTCCAAACAAGTCCGGATTCCCTACACCAGTGCAGACCATATTCTTATCCCCAAAATCCTGGAGCTGTTCAGAGTCCTTTATAACAGGCGCTTGCTGGTAAGACTTATAGGTATCCGCTTTAGCCATCTGGTGCCGGGTAATTACCAGATCAACCTGTTTGAAGATACCGAAGAAGCCCTGAGCCTCTATGCCGCAATGGATAACATACGGGAGCGCTTTGGTGATAAAAGCGTGCTAAGAGCCTCCGGCCTTGGTGCTAAAACTATTGGCAGAATGCACAACCCCTTCAATGGCCAACCGCCTATAGTGCTGGCACATAGAAAGCAATAAACTCCGCCTCCGCTCTTGCGAGCTACGGTGGATGAAGAAACACTAAGATGAAACAAAAAACATTATAAAAAACTTTCTTTTTCCGCGAATAGATTGTGGAAGCTTCGATTGGCACACACAAATGGCACTGTCATTTGTGGCGAAGTTTCACAATCGGTTTCAGCCAAAGTCTGAAAATTCATACGGAAAAGCGCCCTTTTCTTTGTTTCATTTCTTTTGGGCGAACAAAAGAAATGAAAGACTAAAAATAACAACATCCGCTTCTGCTTATACAAACTACGGTGGATATAGAAATAATACAACTTATGTACCTTAACTGCCACAGCTACTACAGCCTCCGATACGGGACTTTTTCCGAAGTAGCCCTCTTAGAACTCGCCCGGGAAAACCAGGTGACTCAACTGGTACTTACAGATATCAACAATACCTCTGCAGGCCTGAACTTTGTCCGTAAAGCTGCGGAATACGACATAAAACCTATTTTGGGGATCGATTTCAGAAACGGGGCAGACCAATGCTTTGTAGGCATTGCCAAAAACAATGAAGGCTACCAGGAACTAAACAGCTTCCTCTCAACCCACCTTCACAAGGAAAAAGATATCCCCCAAAGAGCCCCGAAGTTTAAACACGCCTACGTAATCTACCCCTTTGAAAAGGTGCTCCTCAATGACCAAAGCGATTTCCGGGAGCATGAGTTTATAGGAATTTCAATAAGGGACCTAAGAAGGCTGCCCTTCTCCAGCTTGGTGGAAAAAAAACACAAGCTGCTGGTGCTGCAACCCGTTACCTTTAGGAATAAGCGCGACTTTAATGCGCACCGATTGCTGCGGGCCATAGATAAGAACGTGCTGTTAAGCAAGCTCTCCAAGGAAGAAGAGGCCAGCGAAGAGGAAAAAATGTTTCCTATTCAAAACCTGGCCGCGGCCTTTGCAGAGTTCCCCTTTATTCTTGAAAATACAGAATGGCTGATGAATTCCTGCAGCATCCATTTTGATTTTTCCAAAAACCGCACTCCCCAGAACCTGCAGACTTATCTGGGCAGCAGGGAAGAGGACGAAAAATTGCTCCAGCAATTATGCCACGACGGCCTCCCTTACCGCTATCCCGTAGTGGACAAGCCTATCCGGGAGCGACTCCAAAAGGAGTTGGGCCTCATTAAAGAAAAGAACTTTGTCTCCTATTTTTTAATCAATTGGGACATTGTTTCCAAGGCTCGTGAAAAAGGGTTTTTTTATGTGGGACGCGGCAGTGGCGCCAACAGCATTGTGGCCTATTTGCTTCGTATTACCGATGTAGACCCCATAGAGCTCGACCTGTATTTTGAGCGCTTTATTAACCTCTACCGGGCCAACCCGCCCGATTTTGATATCGATTTTTCATGGAGAGACCGGGAAGAGATTACCCAGTATATTTTTGACCGTTTTGATCATGTTACCCTTTTAGGCACCTATGTCACCTTTAAACATAAGGGCATTGTACGCGAGCTAGGGAAAGTCTTTGGCTTGCCAAAGGCAGAGATTGATGTTCTAAGCGATGGACACTATCAGCTATCGCAATTAGATGAGGTATCCCTGCTGGTATTAAAATACGGACAGTTAATAAAAGGCTTTCCCAACTACCTGAGCATCCATGCAGGGGGGATCTTAATTACCCAAAGGCCTATCCACTATTTTTCGGCTACGCATTTGCCGCCAAAGGGCTTTGCCACGGTTATGTTTGATATGGTCATTGCCGAAGACGTAGGCCTCTATAAATTTGATATTTTGGGCCAGCGCGGCCTGGCAAAGATCAAGGAAACCCTGCAGATCCTGCAACTTAATAACCCAGAGGAGTTTCAAAAGATTGACATCCATAATATCAAAAGATTTAAGGAAGATGCCCGTATTAACCAGTTGATAAAAACCGCCCAGTGCATGGGGTGTTTTTACGTAGAATCTCCCGCCATGCGGATGCTCCTAAAAAAGTTGGAGGTAGATAATTATTTGGGTCTGGTGGCGGCGAGTTCCATTATCCGTCCCGGGGTGGCCAAGAGCGGGATGATGCGCGAATACATCCTGCGGCATCGCGAAGAGGGCAGGGCAGAGGAGAAGGGTCACCCGGTAATGCTTAATATTATGCCTGAGACTTATGGCATTATGGTCTACCAGGAAGACGTAATAAAAGTAGCTCACTATTTTGCCGGACTTACCCTTGGTGAGGCCGATGTGCTAAGAAGGGGCATGAGTGGAAAATTTCGTTCCCGGGAGGAGTTCCAAAAGGTACAGGACAAGTTTATGGACAACTGCCGCAAAAAAGGTTATGAAGAAGGGCTGATCTCCGAGATCTGGCACCAGGTAGCCAGTTTTGCCGGTTATGCTTTTGCCAAAGGGCACTCTGCTTCCTATGCCGTGGAGAGTTACCAGACCCTGTTTTTAAGGGCCTATTACCCTCTGGAATACCTGGTAGCGGTGCTTAACAATGGGGGTGGTTTTTACCGTTCCGAGTTTTATGTACACGAGGCCCGGATGATGGGTGCGAGCATACATGCGCCCTGTATAAACAAAAGTTTTGCGGTAAACTGTATTTATGGTACAGACATTTATTTGGGTTATATGTATCTGAAAGAACTGGAGAGTCGGGTGATGGAGCGTATTCTTAAGGAGCGGCAGTTGCATGGGGTCTTTACTTCTTTGGAAGATTTTTTAGACCGGGTACCTATTTCCATAGAGCAGCTGAGTATCCTTATTCGCATTAACGCGTTTAGGTTTACAAAAATTAATAAGCACAAACTCTTGTGGGAGGCGCATTTGTTTCTTTCCAAAGGCACTATAGTTGATCATCCAAAATTGTTCCCGCCTACCCACCAAAAATTTAAGATCCCACGCCTTCATACCACAGACCTGGAGATGGCCTTTACCCAATTAGAGCTACTGGGGTTTTGTCTGTGCTCCCCTTTTCATTTGTTAAAGGAGCCCCCTAAAAACGAAAATGGCAGTAGGGATTTGGAGCGGCATTTAAACAGGAATATAGATATCTATGGCTATCTGGTTACCGTAAAGAATACGAATACGCATACGGGTAAGCGCATGCATTTTGCCACCTGTGTAGACCAGCATGGAGAGGTGTTTGATACGGTGCTTTTCCCTCCGGTGGCGGCCAAATACTTTTTTAGGGGCAAGGGTATTTATAGATTTTATGGCAGGGTAGTAAGTGAGTTTGGTTTTTTAAGTATAGAGACCATAAAGATGCAAAAGCAGGAGGTGATCCAGGACCCCAGGTATGCCGATATGAAGACCGCTAATAAAAGACGGTTGACAGCACCCAAAAAATAGAGATAGCATTTTTTGAGGATAGGAAATATTATGTAATTTTAAAAAAAACTAGGGATGCTTAATAAAATTACTCCTTTCAGATATATCTATGCAGTAGCGGTAATCTTTACCCTAATAAATGCTGTTTTCTTTATTGGTTCGGGGGTTGCCAAAAGTATAAAGGGCTATAAAGGATTTTTCAGATCAGATTTTTTAGTAACCGAAGGTCATCATCCGGGATTACATTTACTGGAGGCATTGGATGCCTTTATGATCTCTTTGGTATTTATGATTTTTGGTTTGGGAATAGCCCGGCTGTTTATTTTTGATAAGACTGAAGGGAAGACAATACCTAAATGGCTCAATGTTTATAGTTTGGAAGAGCTAAAAGTGCTGTTATGGCGTACCATTTTGTTTGCCCTGGTCACTTTTTCCGTCACGGACTTTTTAAAGGATAACGCTCTTACCTGGGAGGACCTTATACTTCCACTAATAATTCTAATCCTTGCGGCGTCTTTGTTTTTAGTTCATAAACGGGAATAGTAAGGCCATTAACCCCGGTGGTAGATTCAAAAAAAGTGAAACAATAAGGTATCCTATTTTAGATCCAATAAATGATTTTAACTATAAATCAAAAAGACCAAAAAATAGCTGAAACCATCCGCTCCGTTTTTCAGGCCTCTTATACTATAGAAGCCAAACTTTTAAAAGCTACAGATTTTCCACCATTAAAAAGAAGGTTAGAGGAATTTATTGAAAGCAGGAACGCATTTTACGGCTATTACATGGAAGATACTTTAGCTGGGGTGGTGGAGGTAAAAGCAGAAGAAAGCAACACCCATATCCAAAGCCTGGTAGTGCACCCCAACTTTTTCAGGAATGGTATAGGGAGTGCTCTGGTGCAATTTGTACTTGAGAATTACCCCACCAATACTTTTACTGTAGAAACTGGCCTGGCCAATGAACCAGCCAAAGATTTGTACTATGGTTTTCATTTTAGAAAAGTAAGGGAATATGATACTACTCACGGGATCCGCAAAATAGCTTTTTTGTTGCGAAGAGCTTAATTTTTTTGTGGTTTGTACTTAAAAGCATAAAGTTTAACTGTAACATTTTTAGGGAGTTGCTATCTTTTATAAAAACAATAACCTATGGAAACCAAAAAACCCCTTCCTTTTTTTAAAAGACTGAACCTCTTACTCATCCTTACCAGTTTGACCTTTGCCACCAGCTGGCTCCCTTTTATCCGTGGAATTGCCGACGGGGAATCTTACCATTGGGGAACCAGCCTCTTTGGAAATGTCTTTTACGGCAAGGGCACGGGGGGTGACTTTTATTATGTAGCAATAAATGTATTTTTATGTCTGCTGCTTATGTACTTTTTTTACTGGATAAAAAACAGGAAAGTATTCTATTCTTTATTGGTATTGTGGTATGGCAGTATGATTGGAAACTCGTTTTTTGAGGTCTTTGCAGGAGACGGGTATATGTTTCATGGTGACACCCTTAATGTTCATTTAGATCTTTCCTTTATTATCATTCCATTTATGATTGTTTTGGGTGCTTTGGTGGTAAAGGTGATCCTGGAAGACCTTAATCATAGTTTTGTAGCTAAGGGAACTAAAAAAAATAAATTCTGGGCAATACTTTTATTGGCACCTATCCCGGTGCAGATAGTACTCTTTTATATGGGCGAATCTCATGGTATTACAGATAAGATAGGGGTAATCATAGCCTTGTTACAAGTAGCCCTGGCCTGGACAGCCTTTAAGGGGTATAATATTATAGAAGAGGACTAAGTCTTTGTATAATGGTTCTGATTTTAGTTGGTTTAGTTATCGGAATTATCTTTTCTCAGGTCTGGGTACAATACCCGTTCGTTTTCCCCATTCTAGCCACATCGCTGCCATTTTATTAACCAATTCGGGGTGCGTGGCAGCTAAATCATGTATTTCTGTACGGTCTTTTTCCATATCAAACAGTTCCCAATTTGCTAATTCCAACTCATCTGTTTTATCCCAGATATAAGAGTTCTTTTTACGTGCTTTGGAAATCAATTTCCACTTGTCCATACGAATCGCCCGGTTACCTTCGTGTTCCCAATAAATGGCATCTCTTTCCAGGTCTCTTCCTTCTATAATGGGCACTAAACTTTTGCCCTCCATAGGCCTAATTATATTTCCATTATAGTTTACGGGATATGCCTTGCCACCCAGGTCAACACAGGTGGCCATAATATCTATTAAATGGGTTGGGGTTTTTCTTAATTCCCAGCCTTTTTTAATTTTTGCCGGCCAATGAACAATTAAAGGAGTAGCAATCCCTCCTTCATGTACCCAATGTTTGTACTCCCTAAACGGAGTATTGCTGGCATTTGCCCAGTTGAGGCCATAGGCCGTGTACCCGTCCGCAGGACCCGGCCAACCCTCTTTCATTATTTTTACAGACTTCCCGTTCCGGCTGGTAAAAGGAATCATCTCGGTTTGTACTTCATCCGGAGCCAGAGCCACCACCTCTTTTTCATCCGGTCTATTATTTATCCAATCCAGTTCTTCAGCACAGGCGCCGTTGTCCTGCAAATAAAAAATTATTGTATTCTCCAGTTGCCCTTTGGCCTTAAGTGCATCCACTACCTGGCCAATACCTTCATCCATAAGCGTTGTCATAGCTGCATAGGTTTCCATATTGGCAAGTTCCCACTCTTTATCAGGGAGTTCATCAGACCAGGCTTGTACAAAAGAATCCCGGGCAGTTAATTCCCAATCTTCATCGGCCAACCCCATTTTTTTCATCCGTTCAAAACGAGCCTCTCGCATTTCATCCCAACCCTTATCATACTGACCTTTGTATTTGGAGATAGCATCTGCCGGAGCCTGCATTGGCCAATGTGCAGCAGTATACGATAAATAAAGAAAAAAAGGATTCTCCCCCTTATGATCTTCAATACTTTTTACCGCATAATCCGTAAAGTCTGTGGTGCTATAAAAACCCTCCCTCGGCGGAACATATTCATTGTCTTCTGCTAAAGAACGAGGGTCGTAATGACTGCCTGCTCCTGATATGATACCAAAAAACTTATCAAAACCCCTTTGCCTGGGCCAATTACTTTTATCCGGATTATCAATAACGTATGGTGTAATATGCCATTTACCAGACATATAGGTGGAATATCCGGCTCCTTTCAGAGCCTCCGCGATGGTTACTGCATTACTACTTAAATCTCCCCTGAATGGAGGCGTTCCTCTATCATACACCATATGTCCTATCCCTGCCTGTTGAGGATACAAGCCTGTAAGTAAAGAGGCACGGCTGGGACAACAACGAGCCCCGTTATAAAATTGGGTAAACCGCAAACCATTTTTGGCCAGTTCGTCCAGCCTTGGGGTATTTATTTCCCCGCCATAACAACCAATATCGGAATACCCCATATCATCTCCCAGTATGAGGATAATATTTGGAGGAAGTTCCTTTTTGGGCAATTCCTTTGGCGATTCACAGCTTTGAAAAATGATTAGAAAAACTGGTAGTAAGAGAAAGACTGTCCTTTTCATTGGGCAGGAGTTTCATTTATCCAAACTGCCATTTCACCATTTCCACGATGCGCCCAGGCATAATAGGGGATGGCGGTGAGGGTAGGACTTTCAATTTTACCAAGGCCACCGAGTAAATCTGTTTCAAAAGAATAGGTGAATTTTTCATCTGCTGGTAACAGGATATTCAGGACACCTTTGGGGTTATCTACTTCCTCGGCGCAATAGACTATTGGTCCTCGTTCTAAGGCCATTTTACCTTTGTTGGCCACTACAAGATCATGACTTGCTACTTTGCGGACAGGCATTTCAAATGAGATGTTTATTTTATCGTTCTGCTGCCAGTGGTGTTTCTCAAGAGTTATATAGCCATTTTCCAGTACCGGTTCCACATTTTCACCATTTACCGTCAGGTGTATTGAAGGGGTTTGATTGTCTGTATATTTATAAAGGTCACCATCCATGACTTCATTTCGCACCCATCCCGGAACCCTTAATTTAAAATTGGCAGCTATTGTTTCACTATTCAACACTTCCAGTTCAATCTTACCATCCCGGGGATAATTTGTGGTCTGAATAAGCTGCAGCATTTGATCTCCCATGGGAATCTCGGCCTTATTACCCATATACAGGTTTACATATACTTCTTTCCCTTTGGTAGCGTAGATATAGCCTGGAAGCGAAGGTAAAATACGGACAACGTTTACCGGACAGCATGAACAATCAAACCATGGGGATCTGCCACAGACCCCCTGGTTAAATTTTGTAAACCCATCGGCTTCCAGAGGGTTTGGATAGAAGAAGGTATTGCCTTCAAAAGAAACTCCGGCAAGAAAGCCATTATAAAGGGTTCTCTCAAAAACGTCCATATATTTTACCTTACCGCTTTTAAGGAACATGCGTTCATTCCACAGCATTAATGCAATGGCTGCACAGGTTTCGGTATAAGCCGTCGCATTTGGAAGCTCATAATCAGGACCAAAGCCTTCATACTTGGGTTCGGCGCCAATGCCCCCGGTAATGTAAATCTTTTGGTGTACAATATCATTCCAAATTTTATCAAGTGCTTCATCATAAGCGGTTTCACCTGTCAGGGCTGCCAGATCAGTAGCTGCAGCGTAGAAATATCCGGCCCTTACGGCATGCCCAACTGCCTCTTCCTGTTCTGCAAGCGGCATATGATCTTGTTGATATTTTCCGGCATATTTCCCCTCCGTAGTATTATGTCCCTCGGCATTGCCGCGCTCATCTATAAAAAACTTGGCGAGATCCAAATATCTTTTTTCTCCTGTTACACGATAGAGTTTCACTAACCCAAGTTCTATTTCCTGATGTCCGGGCACGCCCATGTTTTTCCCGGGTCCGAATACCTCATCCACGAGGTCCGCATTTTTAAGGGCCACGTCGAGCAGGGTTCTTTCTCCTGTTGCCTGATAATGCGCCACGGCGGCTTCATACAGATGCCCCACATTATACAATTCGTGGTAGGTTTGAAGATTCGTCCATCTTTCAGTCCCTCCACCGTCCGCGGCCTTTTCGGGATCTATAGTGCGGTTGGTATATAAATAGCCATCGGCTTCCTGAGCCGCAGCGATCTTGACAATTAAGTCGTCCAGAAAGGATTTGAGCTCGGGATCGTCGTGTACCTGCAGCGAATAACTGGCTCCTTCTATTACTTTAAATACATCGGAATCATTAAAAAAAATCCCCTCAAACTCTCCTTCTTCCAGCCCTCCGGCAATGGCAAAATTTCTAAGTCTTCCTGTTTCCTCACACTTTTTAAAATTATAGGGCAGGGTTACTTGTCGGTTGGTTTCTAAACGAGGGGCCCAGAAATCATCCTGGATATGTACCGACGTAAAGGGCACGGGCTGAATAGGATAGTCTAAAATGGCCGGCGGGGCAACAGCAAGATCGTTTTTAACTTCTTTTTCCTGACAGGAAACCGTTAGTAATAACCCTGTGACTAAAATACATTTTAAAAATATGGCTGATAAGTAACATCGACAACTTTCCGCCTTAGGGGAGGCCTTAAAGACCATGGACGACCAATCGGCAAAAAGATGAAGACTTCTTTTTTTCATATTTCAGGACGATAATGGGAGTAACTTAAATCATTGATTTTATACCCTGCTTTTGTTTTTGACGAATATTAATTTATGTTTGCTTTTTGGGTTTTCTCTCTGCTCGATCTCAAATTTTCCAATAGATTTAATCAATGGAGTTAATTTCTGAAAACCGTAGTTCCTGGGATCAAAATTCGTTTGTTTCTTTTGCAACAAACTGCCAACATCCCCTAAAAATGCCCATCCATCGTCGTCGGATGTGTCGTCTATAGTTGTGGCAATCAACTTAATTTCCTTTAAAGTTATTTTATCGACACTATCTTTGGTTGCAGTTTTTTCACTCTCAGATACTGCCCCTTTAGATTGGTTTTTCAAAATTTCAATATATATAAATTTGTCACATGCAACAATAAACGGGTTGGGCGTCTTTTTTTCTCCAATTCCTATTACCTGCATTCCAGCTTCCCTTAGACGGGTGGCCAGACGGGTAAAATCACTGTCACTGGATACCAAACAGAAGCCATGAACTTTTTCCGAATACAAAATATCCATAGCATCAATTATCATTGCTGAATCTGTAGCATTCTTTCCAGTGGTATATCCATATTGCTGAATTGGAGTTATTGCATTTTCAAGTAACAGGTTTTTCCATTTTGACAAATGAGGTCTGGTCCAGTCACCATAAATCCTTTTTATCGTTGGGTTGCCGTATTTGGCAATTTCTTCCATCATCTCTTTTATATAGGCTGACGGGATATTATCACCGTCGATTAACACGGCTAAATTGAAATTCATATTATTTTATTTTGATTCAAATTTACTCAATTTGAGATTTCTAATTTTGTTTTCTCACTGATGCTAATTACCCGAACAACTAAATAAACACTTTAGAAATTTATAGGGATTTCTGGCTCTAAGATACGGAATCCTTTACACCCATGGGAAAGTTTAATTGGTTGTCATCTACCAGAATAATTTTTCAAAAAATTTCATAATGTAATCCTCTGAATTTTGCGAAGGTACCTGTTTAA
The DNA here is from genome assembly GCF_947490415.1 of uncultured Eudoraea sp. GTDB lineage: Bacteria > Bacteroidota > Bacteroidia > Flavobacteriales > Flavobacteriaceae > Eudoraea. The sequence goes on along the minus strand of NZ_CANLGX010000010.1, from coordinate 25,501 downwards.
TTACAAGAGAATTCTAATCATCAACTGCGATCAATTCGGGTCTCTGGCCTAAATGATTAGTGATCTGTTCATATGCCAGGGCAAACTCCAATACCCTTTTATCATCTCCAAATTTACCCATGACCTGCATACCCATTGGCCTGCCTTTTGCATCGAATCCCACAGGGACATTAACTACCGGAATGCCACCCAAACTTCCTAAAATAACTACTTCCATCCAACGATGATAAGTATCCATCTCCCGCCCATTAATTTGTTTGGGCCAGTGGATCTCTTTTGGAAACGGAAACACTTGTGCGGTGGGTAAAACCAGGAAGTCATATTCACCAAACATCCTGTCTAACTCGGCGTACCAATTGGTGCGAATCATATTTGCCCTATCTACATCTTTCTCATTAAAACGCAGACCCTGTTCAATTTCCCATATCAACTCTGGTTTTAGCAAACCCCGGGTGTCTGGATCCTCATAGTAATCCAGCATGTTCATACGCCCATAATGACGCAGGATGGTCCAGCTTTGCCATAAATCTGACATATTAAAATTGGACTGCATAGATTCTACTTTTGCACCAGCACTCGCTATTTCCCCCAGGCTGGCCTCACACAATTCAAGGATTCCGGGCTCCATCGCCAAATAATTATTGAGATTGCCCATCCAGCCTATCTTTATTTTATTGAGGCTTAGGGGATTTAAGTTATCAAAATCGGGGCTACGTGCGATCGTCTGTAATAGTTTAATAGTATCACGGGTATTTCGCCCCATAGGTCCGGAGGTCGAAAGAAGCCTGTTTTCAGCATCCCCTTCATCCATCACCACATTTGTACTCGGTCTGAAACCTATTACATTATTAAATGCTCCTGGATTTCTAAGGGATCCCATCATATCGCCACCATCTGCGACAGGAAGCATACGAGTGCCTAAACCGCAGGCCGCACCTCCACTACTGCCACCACAGGTCAATTTCGGATTGTAAGCACTTCCCGTGGCCCCGAATACCGGATTGTAGCATTGGGAACCCAAGCCAAATTCCGGCGTATTTGTTTTGCCAATAAAGATGGCGCCTTGGTTTCGAATTTTTGCCACCAAAGCACTGTCTTCTTCAGCTATGCGCTTAGCAAACATGGGCGATCCACTTGTGTAAGGCAATCCAGCCACCGGAGCCAAATCCTTAATTGCGTGGGGCATGCCGTGCATCCATCCCCAATATTCATTTCTGGCTAAGGCCTGATCTGCTTGGCGTGCTAAGCCTAATAATTCATCGTCATTAACCATACTCACAATGGCATTATACACCGGATTGTAGCGGTGGATATGATTCAGATAGACCTGCATCACCTCTACACAACTGGCCTGCTTTGTTCTTATTGCGACTGAAAGATCGGATGCGCTGAAATCTGTCAGATCCGAAGAAAGATTGGCTGCAAAAAGAGTATTCGAAAAAGGAAAGGGTACGGAAAGTACAGCACCATAAGCTGCGGTATTTTTTATAAATTTTCTTCGATCCATAGTGGTTTTTAAGTATTTTAATTCCTTTATTCCGGGGCAAAAGCAACGAGAGCATCATTAGATGGAGTACCCATCTTACCCCCGCTACAAGTGATAACAATATATTGTTCTCTGTTCAAAGTTGATCTAAATCAGGTACAGTAAGCTCATCAATATTCCATTTTGCCCTTTTTGCACCTGCCTGGTAGGTGCTTTCCAAGAAATCGAGTACAGCTTTTCGCGGGTTCGTTGAATTCTTAACATCTTCGTATCGCAACAGGGCCATAGGGCTACCATTGCTATCCTGCCAGAATGCCCCTTTTGGTTGAAGGGGTTCCTCATCTATCCCATCAGGGGAAGGGTAGGTATAGGAGTAATACATTGGCTCTGGCACATTATTGTCGCCCACCCAAAATCCAAAGCTAATTTGTTCATGGGAATAGGTTTCTTTTTCCAAAATCCTCGCAGATTTATCCATAGGAGGAAGCTTTTTCCCGGAGAATCTGGTAACCACTAAATCGAGGTGATGCCAGTAGATGTGAACGGGACAGGTTTTTCCGTAAAAACGACCGCTAAATTCCTGAAAAACGTTGTTATTCCACAACATCAGTTTCCAGAAGGTATTAATATACTTCCAGTCGTAATGGTGGTACTCTGTAATCTCGTTGAAGCTTTTATCGATGCCTACATCAAATGGTTTGTCAATAAATTTTGGAAATACACCAATGCCATTTATTTCGGCCATAAACCGTGTGTAAAAATCTGCTATGGTAGGATTATCTTCAAGGGACAACACAATTTCCTCTGCTGAACTTTGGGAGATGATGACCGCTTTCCTTTTTATATTAAACTCTATTTCAAAGCTGTCCAACCCGTCATTTATGGGGATGCTATAGGTCCCAAAGCCTCTTGGGGTAACATAGATTGTAATGTACCACCAATGGTTTTTTCTGGTGGTTGATTTCAATCTTGTCTTACCCAATATTTGGAGTAGTAAATGAACGGTTATCCTGATTTCTGTCCATTCATCAAAAGGTAATGCTGGTAGTTTTTCGGTTTCCATACTAATATTTTTATAAACTAATGTAGCGAGGAAGCTGGTTCATTATTGCTATTTGTTTGTGCTTCTCTCCTTTCTTTGGCATCATTCAAAATGTAATTTTTAATATCACCAATGTCTTCTTTAGATAAGCGGTCACCAAAATTGGGCATTCCTTTTTCAAGAAAAACACCTTCCCCGGCAATCTGTGTTATCATGTTTAAGGTTTCGGGTTGGGAATAAGCTAAGTTAGGAATGCTTCCGCCACCCGTGGGAAGATTACCGCCTCCATGGCAGCGGGTACAATACTTGAGGTACAATTTTTGGCCATGGTCTATTTGAGCTGTGGTGGCTTCAAAATCAAGGTCTACCAGTTGCTGAGCTGGCTTTTTTTCAAAAAAGGGCATGGGTTCATTCCTGCCCAGGGCAAAGGTATAAATGGTACCGGGATTTATCTGTTCTGTAAACTTTGTCCAGAGTCCCATTACGCCACCCCAACCTACAGGGATAGTGATATATTGTACATTATCTATTTCATAGGTAATGGGAGGTGCAATAATTCCGGTTGCTAATGGATAGGACCAAACTTTTTCTCCTGTAACGGCATCGTAAGCTACAAAGTCGCCTTCTGAAGTTCCCTGAAAAACAAAATCGCGCGTGGAAAGAACTCCTGCATTCCATGGGGTGAGTTGTTTTACATTCCAGACTTCCTTTTGCTTTATAGGGTCCCAGGCTATCAGTTTACCAAAACCTCTTCTGGCCATCAGATCTTCATGGACTTTTTTTTCCGGGTCAAAATCTGAACCCGTGTTCCAGCTTCTTCCGTCCTCTTCATATTTCCAGTTGGCAGGTTGCCCGTAAAACATACCATTTTCACGTGCGGGGATATAAACTAATCCGGTAACAGGATTAAAAGCCATAGGTTGCCAGTTATGTCCGCCTAAGGCCGATGGCGATATTTCTGAATTCATATTTGGATACCTGCTAAAACTACTTTCTACGGGCCGTCCGGTTTCTTTATCGATGCTCTTTGCCCAATTCGTATAAACATAGGGTTCAGCAGAAATAAATTCCCCGTTAGTACGGTCTATCACATAGAAAAACCCGTTTTTAGGAGCCTGCATCAGCACTTTCCGGCTTGTACCTTTTATTTCGAGATCAGCTAAAATAATATGTTGGGTTGCGGTATAATCCCAGGTGTCTCCGGGGGTAGTCTGATAATGCCATTGATATGTTCCATCATCCGGGTCTAAAGCTACAATGGAGGATAAATATAGGTTATCGCCTCCCCCCGGACTTCTAATATCCCTATTCCATGGAGAACCATTCCCAACGCCAATGTACAAAAGGTTTAAATCAGGATCATAGGCCATGGCATCCCATGCCGTACCTCCACCACCAAATTTCCACCATTCTCCGGTCCAGGTTTTTGCAGCGTCTTCCATGGCTTTGGACTCAAATCCATCTGCAGGATTACCAGGTACGGTATAAAACCGCCATAGTTGCTCACCGCTTAGGGCATCGTAGGCAGAAATGTAGCCTCTTACTCCATATTCTGCCCCTCCATTTCCTATGATTACTTTTCCGTCAATTACTCTTGGAGCTCCTGTTATGGTATATCCTCTACTCTGATCAACGGTGAGCACCTCCCAGTATTGTTCACCTGTAGTTGCGTTTATAGCAATTAAGCGGCCATCAAGAGAGGCTACATACACCATACCTTTATAGATGGCGACCCCTCTGTTCACCACATCACAACAAGCCTTTTCGCCATGTCCTTTGGGAACTTTAGGATCATAGGTCCAGATAAGTTCACCCTTTCTGGCATCAATGGCATATACCACACTCCAGGGCCCCGAAACATACATAATACCATCTACCACAATTGGTGTTGCTTCAATACCACGTTTGGTTCCCAGGTTTATGCTCCACGCCAATCCTAAACTATCTATATTAGATTTGGTGATCTGACCTAAGGAACTAAACCTGTCTTCTTTGTAATTTTTCCCATAACTGAGCCAATCTCCAGGGCTTTCATCGGCAGTCAGAAGCCTATTCTCATCTATCTGATTTGTAACTGTAGTAATATGTTCTTTTGAGCCCGGTTCCGGATCTGTGCCGCAGCTAGTTATTGATATAAGTAAGACAATACCAAATAGAAACCTAAAAAGGTTGTTCATGGTTGGTTTTTTTGTTAAGTTAAATCCCATTTTTTCCTGGGCTTTCTGGAGAGCAGTGCATTAGCTTCCTTATCCCCAATAAATTTTTCTTTTTCAGCATTCCATGCCAGTTTTCTGTTCAGCTGCCAGGATATTAATCCCAAATGCATGGGCAGGGTCATCTCTCTGGCATAGGCCAGGTTAGACTCCGAGGGCTTACGCGATTTTACCGCATCAACGAAATTCTGCTGGTGACCGGGAGAGCGCGTCAGGGTTTTTGGAATTTCCGGAATATCGGTAACCGTCTCACCGTTGATGGTGATTTCCCGGGTTTCATAATCACAAATAAGGGTGCCCTTTTCACCTTCAAAATAAGCGCCAATGCCTCTTTTCGCCGCACCGGGAACATCGGGTGGGGTGGAAGTCCAGAACAGTTTTAAATCCTGAAATTCATAATCCACGTCTATCCATTTAGGTGTATTGGCTATTCCATCGGCTTCTTCCCCTCTGGCTGAGATACTCTTCAGGCCTTTTGGCTGAATTGCCCAGTATACCACATCAGCAATATGGCACCAGAAATCGGCAAATACCCCACCGGAATAATCCATAAAATACCTATAGGTAAAATGGCATTTTGCAGGAATATAATCTACATATGGTGCTGGCCCCAGCCACATATCCCAATCCAGGGTTTTGGGAATAGGTTTTATTACAGTCTCGGTCAAATCCGGAGGTCCACCAGTTTTCCAAAGCCTTACGGTATGGACTTTTCCAATGGCCCCGGCCTGAATCAATTCAACTACTCTGTGGTAATTATCTGTGGCATGAATCTGCGTTCCCAATTGAAAAATACGGTTGTATTTCTGTTGGTTTTTAAGTAATAATTGTCCTTCTTTTACGTCGTATGAAAGTGGTTTTTCACCATAGACATCTTTCCCTGCCTGGAAGGCGAGTGATGCAATCTGGCTGTGCCAATGATCCGGAGTAGCGCAGGTTATGGCGTCAATATCCTTTCGATCCAAAATTTTTCGAAAATCTTTATACCCGCTGACTTTAGATCCCGGTTGAAGACTTTCCAAAGTTTTTAAGCTATCGGCCAGATGCAATTCATCTACATCACAAAGGGCAACCACTTCTACATCATCTAAACCGGCGAACCATTTCATATGGTTATTTCCCATGCCACCAACCCCAATATGAGCCACGCGAAGCCGGTCACTTGCCGCTACTTTAGTTGTTAGCGACGGCAGGAGGGTTAATCCCATAAGGCCCAGGCTACTTTTTTTTACAAATTCCCGACGATTGTGTTTAGGTGCTTTCATAGTACTATTTTTTACACTTTTAAAGTACAAAAAAAAGTGTCACTATTTTAGCCCGAAGTTATAGGAGGGTAGTCCCGGCACTGGGATGCCCTTCAAAAGAAGTCAGTTTAATATTAAATTCCTTTTCATACGCTTCACATGCCGATTGAATAAATGCATCGGCTACATCTTCATGAACCAAATTGATGGTACATCCGCCAAAGCCACCACCCATTAACCGGGCACCTAAAACCTCCTCCATATTTGTTGTAAAATCCACTAAGAAGTCTAATTCCCGGCAACTTACTTCATATAAAGTTCGGAGGCCCTCGTGTGTTTGGTACATCAAAGCTCCAAGGGTTTTTAAATCTCCCTTTTTTAAAGCTTTTACAGCATTCAAAACCCTGTTGTTTTCTTCCACCACATAGGTACATCTATCCAACACTTTCGGACTCAAAGCCGTTTTACAGGTCTCGATCATCTTGAGATTGGCATCCCTTAGCGATGCTACATAGGAGTAATTTTTTTGCAGGATGGCTACTCCTTCTTCGCACTCTTTTCTTCTGGTGTTGTACTCACTACTGGCCAGGCTGTGAGAAATATTGCTATTTAATAAAACAAGTTTGTAGGGGGCTATGGCAAATGGCACATAGGTATGCTCCATACTTTTGCAATCCAGTAAGATCACATGATCTTTTTTACTCATTACTGAGGCAAACTGGTCCATTATGCCACATTTGGTACCTACATAATTGTGTTCTGCATCCCGGGATAGCGCCACGATCTCATGTTTAGACAATCCAAGATCAAAAAGTTCATTGAGTCCAAAGGCCAGACCGCATTCCAGGGCTGCTGACGAACTGACTCCTGAGCCAACCGGCAGATCACTTTCTATAGTGCATTGAAACCCTTTTAGTTCCTGATTTCTTTTATAGATTTCATACAACACTCCCAGGATGTAATTTTCCCATTGAATGTTGCTCGGGGCAATATGTTTAAGATCTACAACAAGTGCTTTTTCATATCCCCTGCTTCTAATTTCACATTGGGTATCTGTATTATTTCTCTCAAGTGTAAAGCGAATTCTCTTGTCTATGGCAGTGGGTAATACATATCCCAGATTATAGTCGGTATGTTCCCCAATGATATTGATCCTCCCGGGAGAATCTACAATCACTTTATCCAAAACCATATCAGCCATTATTTGTGAATTGAGAACTTTTGCTTTTAATCTTAAAATTTTCTGTCGGGGTTAAATGGCGCAATATCCATTGCTGTTTTTTTATTGTCAATTATTTCTGAAACGAGTTTCCCTGTGGCCGGACCAAGACTCCAGCCCATCATGGCGTGCCCGGTGGCATAAACAAGGTTGCTATAGGCTATACTCCTGCCAATATACGGCAGGCCGTCCGGACTTACCGGCCGAAGCCCGCTTTTGGCATTTGCCTTGTCCTCCATACTTATTTCAATTTCCGGATAATAACTTTTTGCCGCCTTGGCAATTGCCTCAACCCGCTCTTTTCTTATGTTATTGTTAATACCTGAGAATTCCATGGTTCCGGCAAAACGTGTAAAGCCTTGCATAGGGGTAACCGCAGCTTTGGCTTCCAAAAGTACGGCCGGAATGCTGATCCCGGTAGGCTTTTTTACATTAATTGAATATCCTTTCCCTGCTTGCAAGGGAAGGCTAACAGCCAATTGTTTTGATATCTTGCCACTCCAGGAACCGGCTGCCAAAACTACTTCGTCGGCATTGTAAGATCCTTTGGAGGTTGTTATTTCAGTAATTAGACCCGCTGAAGTGGAAATCTCCAGTACTTCTTCATTAGTTTTTAGATTCACCCCGGCATCCTTGAGATGTTTTACCATTTTAGGCATAAATTCAGTAGGGGTTGTATGGCGGTCACATTCATAATGGATGGCCCCTTTTACATCTAATTTTACATCAGGCTCCAGTTTCTTCAATTCTTCAAGGTCCAGGGCTTTTACTTCGAGTCCAAGAAAACGTGCTTTCTGTGCCACTTCTAATTCACCTTCACCTGCTTTATCTGTTTTGTACAGCATTAGCAGACCTTTTCGTTCCAGTTGAAATTCACCTAGATCACCAGATGCATAGATGTCTTCAAACAAACCACGACTTAAAATATTAATATCCTTGATCACCGGAATTGCCTTTGTCACTTTGGCTTGGGTGGAAGACTTGTGAAAATACCAGGACCATCTAAAAAAATCCGGGTCCCACCGCGGTTTCATATAAAACGGACTTGCCGAATTGAACATCCATTTAATGCCCTTAACAATCATTCCCGGAGATGCCAGTGGAATGATATGGCTGGGAGTAATATAACCAGCGTTCACAAAAGAAGCCCCGGCAGTTATGTCTGATTTATCTATAACGGTCACCTGGTGACCTGACTTATATAAATAATAGGCAGAACTCAAACCAGCAATTCCACCGCCAATGATAACTATGCGTTTACTCATATTAAATTACCTGAAAGCCCTGTGCAAAAGGGTCATCATCATCAATGTTTATTTTATTATATCCATAAACCCTAGCCCATCCTTTAATGCTGGGGATAATGGCCGTTTTATTGTCTAAAGTAGTAACTTCTTCAATACGACCTATAAACTGAGACCCGATAAAACTCTCGTGGATAAAATCTTCAGCTGATTTCAGGAGGCCTTTAGCATGCCATTGTGCCATCCGGGCTGAGGTGCCTGTGCCACAGGGTGAACGATCTATGGCATTGTCCCCATAAAAAACAGCATTCCGGGCGGTGGCATTTGGCGCTATGGTGCTGCCGGTCCACAGAATGTGGCTCACATCTCTGATGGTCTCATTTTCAGGATGTATAAATTGATTGGGGTATTTTGCGTTAATAGCCTTACGTATTTCCCGACTAAACTGAATGAGTTCCGTGGCGGTGTAATCCTGCAGCCCGCTGAAGTTTTTCTGGGGATCTACAATCGCGTAAAAATTCCCTCCATAGGAAACATCAAAAACTAAAGTACCCAAATGAGCGCTTTCAATATTTAATTCCTCAGCTGCAAGAAAGGACTTTACATTGTTGAATTTGACCCAATCTACTTTTTTAGCTGTTTGCTGATATTCAACTTCAACCAAACCTGCAGGGGTCTCCAAACGAATTTTTCCGGGAATTTTAGGGTGTATTAGCCCTTCTTCAATTCCAATGGTTATGGAACCAATAGTGCCATGTCCGCACATAGGCAAACAACCGCTGGTTTCAATAAATAGGATACCCAGGTCGTTTACAGGATCTGCCGGAGGGTAAAAAATACTACCGCTCATCATATCATGACCGCGAGGTTCAAACATAAGACCTTTACGAATCCAGTCATAAGACTCCAAAAAGTGTTGCCGCATTTCGCTCATGTTCCGGCCCTTCAAATCGGGGCCACCCTCTGCCACTACCCGTACAGGATTACCGCAAGTATGAGCATCAATACAATTAAAGGTAGTTATAGCCATTGGCCTATGGTCTGTTAAATCGCTGCATCCGTATAAACCCCATTTACCAATCGTAAAATTTGACGCGGATTCTCATCTTTAAGCTCATCCGGGAGAAGATCCTGGGGCCAGCTTTGATAGGCCACGGGCCTTACCCAACGTTTTATTGCATACGGGCCCACTGCGGTAAACCTGCTATCTGTTGAAGCAGGGAAAGGTCCGCCATGTACCATAGAGGGGCAAACTTCCACCCCGGTAGGAACGCCGTTAAAAATAATCCGGCCAACCCGACTTCCGAGGGCGGACACCACATTTACATGTCCACCTACTTCCTGTACGCTTCCTAAAATGGTACCGGTAAGCTGTCCTTCCAAATTATTGAGGATACTGATGAGTTCCTTGATATTCTCGCATTGAACAACTATTGAAAAGGGGCCAAATACTTCCTGGTGTAGTTTGGGGTTCTCCAGAAAATTTTTCCCTTCGGTTGTAAGCACAAGTTGTTGGGCAAAATAGGGCTGTGGGTCTTTTCCAAAATTTGCTATTGGGCTGGTACCGGACTGGGCAGCAGCTGTTTGCTTACCTCTTTCGTAATTGCCATAAATGTTGGGATGCAACATACAACTGGGTTCCAGCTTCGCAATTTCTTTCCCCAGGGAACTGATAAAAGTATCCAGGGCTTCACTTTTCAGGCCTAAAATAAGTCCGGGATTGGTACAAAACTGCCCAGCACCCAACATAATAGATCCGGCGTATTGTTCCGCCCAAGAACTTGCCTTTTCTCGAAGGGCAGAAGGCAATACCACTACGGGATTAATACTGCCCATTTCAGCGAAAACAGGAATTGGTTCCGGACGCTCATTGGCCAATTTTTGCAAGGCTGTTCCACCCCGGATACTTCCCGTAAATCCAACTGCCTTTATCACTGGGTGTTTAACAAGTTGCTGACCCACTTCAATGCCACTACTGTTCAGGTTGGAAAACACCCCATTGGGCATATCTGTTTTTTTTGCTGCTTTTTGAATGGCTGAAGCTACCAGTTCCCCTGTTCCGGCATGCATGGGATGACTCTTCACAATAACCGGACAACCGGCTGCAAGTGCACTGGCAGTATCCCCACCCGCAGTGGAATAGGCTAGTGGAAAATTACTGGAGCCAAATACGGCAACAGGCCCCATAGGGAAAAGCATCTTTCTTATATCGGGTTTTGGTACAGGAGTCCTGTCTGGCAGCGCAGTATCAATACTGGCCTCTACCCAGGAACCATCTTCCAAAGTGTTGGCAAAGGTTCTTAACTGACCGACGGTGCGCCCCCGTTCTCCTTTAGCCCTGCCTTCGGGGAGACCGCTTTCCAGGCAATAGGTATCGATAAGCAAATCACCCAGGGCTTCGATTTCATCAGCAATAACTCTTAAAAAGCCGGCCTTACGTTCTGCTGTGAAGTTTCTATAACTTTCAAAAGCTTCTGAGGCTAGTTTTGCGGCTTCATTCAGTTCCTCTCCTGTGGCTTCATAAAAAGTCCATTCGTTCTCCAGATTTAATTTGGGGTTAAAAGTTTTATAAGTCTTACTGCCATTGGCAGAGTGTTTATTTCCAATATAATTTTTTCCTGTGATCATAGTGTTGTTAGTTAGGCCGTATGATAAGATGTTTTGTTCAAATCTTTATAATCCGGTAATGTTGGTCTGGATTTCATTCCTTCTTCTATAATTTTTAAAACCCTTTGGCGTTCGTCTCCCTGTAGCGCGAGTCTGGGTGCCCTCACATTTTCTGAGCCTATTCCTGTGGCAACTTCAGCCAATTTAATATTCTGCACCAGTTGTGGGCTTATATCCAGTTCCAATAGCGGTAAAAACCAGCGGTAAATTTGTAAAGCCTCGGCAGTTCTGCCGGCTTTTGCCAGTTCGTAAATAGCAACGGTTTCCTGTGGAAAGGCACAGACGAGGCCGGCTACCCAGCCATCGGCCCCCATTAATATACTTTCAAGCCCAAGGGTATCTACCCCTGTAAGTACTTTTAACCGATCTCCAAATCTGTTTTTTATTCGGGTGATATTAGAAATATCACGGGTAGATTCCTTTACCGCCTGTATGTTGGCGCATTGTAATATTTCCTCAAACATGTCCAGCGTAACTTCAATTCCATAATCTACCGGATTATTGTAAATCATGATTGGCAGGTCTGTACTTTGGGCAATAGCCTTAAAATAGGTAACCGTTTCATAATCATTTGCTTTATAGCGCATCGGAGGTAGCATCATAAGTCCACTTGCACCATACTTTAATGCATTATTTGCAGCCATAATAGCTCCTTTGGTGGATTGTTCTGCAATGTTTATGATAACAGGAATTTTCCCATCTACGATGCCTACAGTGGTCTCAATAAGAATCCTCTTTTCATCATCTGAAAGTGTACTGGCTTCGCCCAGGGTGCCTCCCAGTATAATTCCGCTAACACCCGCCTCGACCTGAGCATTTATGTTTTGCTCAAACATCTTTAAATCCAGAGTATCGGCCTCTGTGAATTTGGTGGTTACAGCGGGCATAACACCCTTCCATTGTACTTGCATAATTATCAGGAATTAGTTGTAAAATGTAAAATTACTTATTTTACTATATCAAATTTATAAACGGTCATTGATTTATAGGTTTCTCCCGGTTCTAACAAGGTGCTTGGGAAGTTTGGCTGGTTTGGAGAATCCGGGAAATGTTGTGTTTCCAGGCAAAAAGCGTTTCTTTTCATATAAGGCTTTCCACTTTTACCAATACTGCTCCCATTCAAAAAGTTACCACCGTAAAGTTGAACACCCGGTTCGGAGGTGTATACCTCCATTATTCTTCCACTTGTGGGTTCTGTGACCCTGGCGGCCAGAACAAGTCCTTCACTATTTTTAGGAGATTCATTCAGCACAAAATTATGATCATAACCTCCTCCTATAACCATCTGTGCATGATTACTATCCAGGTCTCTGCGAATTGTTTTCGGCGTGGTAAAATCAAAGGGAGTGCCTTCAACACTCTCAATGGCGCCAATAGGGATAAGTCCGTTATCCACCGGGGTATATGAAGAGGCGTTGATCATCATTACATGATCATTAATATCCCCCATACCTTCACCTTTAAGGTTAAAATAGGAGTGGTTGGTTAAATTAATAATAGTGGTATTATCTGTGTTGGCTTCATAGATAATTTTTAGTTCATTGTTATCTGAAAGAACATAGGTAACCTTTACATCGAGGTTACCGGGATAACCTTCCTCCATATCGGGAGAAACGCGGGTAAATTCAATTTGGTTGGCTGCGGTTTGCCTGGCTTTCCAGATTACGCTTTCAAAACCAATATTACCACCGTGCAAATGGTTTTCACCATTATTTTTTGCCAGCGTATACTTAGTATTTTTAATGGAAAATTCTCCTTTGGCAATTCGGTTTCCATATCGGCCAATTACAGCCCCGAAGTTGTTTTTGGGCCCATTCATATATTCGTCAAGTGTTGGTAAGCCCAGAACAACATCGCCCATTGCTCCATTTTTATCAGGTACATGTAAGGCAATTAATCGTTGTCCGTAATTTGTGAAGTCGGCTCTTAGTCCGTTTTTATTAGTAAGGGTATATAAGTTAATACTATCACCATCAATAACGGCTTCAAAATCATCAGGATTTACTGTGTTGGAATATGAAAACCTTTTTTCTATTTTCTGAGGTTGATCTTTGGTGCTATTATCCTTACAGCCTATAACAATTAAGGCCAAAAGGATTATGGAATTTATCTTCATAGTGTTCTAAAATTTAGACCAATAAATGTAGGGAAAAGTAAGCATCTAAAGGAGGTGGAACACAAAATATTAATACAAATAATCGATTAATTATATTCAGATGTCCTTTAATTTAAACGGGAGATACTCTTTTTCGTAATATATTCTTATTTTAGGTTGATGAGATCACCTATCACAAGTATTTTAGTGATGCTTCTTTTTGTTCAATTTTCAATGAGAAGTCAGATAGAGGAAGATAAGGCCCTTCATTTTGCTGCCGGCGCATTTTCAGGGGCAGCCGGTGCGTTAATAGCTTCAAAAATAAGTAAAAGAAATCGTTTCTGGACGGTTACCGGCTCTGTGGCAGCCAGCCTAATGGCGGGCTTAGCCAAGGAGGCTATCGATAAAGGCAATGGAGGTAAATGGGATAATGGCGATTTGGCGGCAACGGTCTTAGGTGGTGTTACTGTTGGGGTAAGTATTGAATTATTTTCCAAAAAGGAAGGGAAATACTATGTAAAAAGAAAAAAATCTGCCAAAAAAAAGAAAAAGAATGATAAGTTAATGGCACTCTATTGATTGAATAATTTATTAGAATAGTAGCAGCATTCTAAAGCCACTCTCTACGTTTAAAGTAGTAGAGCATACCTAAAAATACCACAACCATTACACCCCAGAGCACAAAATATCCGTATTGAAATTTAAGCTCCGGAATATTTTCGAAATTCATTCCATAGACTCCGGCTATAAAGGTAAGCGGGATAAAGATGGTAGCCATAATGGTAAGCACTTTCATAACTTCATTCATCCGGTTGCTGATAGTCGTCATGTACATATCCATCAAACTCCAGATCAATTCTCTCTGAATATCTATACTTTCCGAGACCTGAATAACGTGATCATACAAATCCCTTAAGTACAATTGAGTTTTTTCAGAAACCAGTGAGGTCTCAACTTTATCCATGCGGTTTACCACTTCTCTAAGTGGATAAACAGCGCGGCGTATTCTTAGTATTTCCCTTTTTAGGTTGTGGATTTCCTGAATAAGATCATTATTTGATTTTTCTTCAAATAAATTTTCCTCCAATTCTTCTATTTTTTCACCCATCACCTCCATGAGATTAAAATAATTATCCACTATGGCATCCATGAGTACATAAAGCAGGTAGTCTGCACTCTGGCTCCTAACCCGGCCTTTGCTGTTGCGCAATCGCTCCCTGACCGAATCAAAAACATCACCATCCGCTTCCTGAAAAGACAATACATAATTGGAACCCTGAATGAAACTTATATTTTCAAATTTTAGATTCTGTTCCTGATCAAAATAAAGCATTTTTAACACTACAAAAATATATTCCTCATGCTCCTCCAGTTTGGGCCTTTGCTTGGTATTGGCAATATCTTCTAAGATTAGCGGATGCAGCTCAAAATCTTTCCCCAATTTTTCAATTTCATTGACGTGATTAAGCCCGTTGACATTTATCCATGTTATGGTCTCCTTATTTTCATAGGTAAAGGCTTCTTCAATATTTTTGAGTTGCTTTTCGTCCAGATATTCCTTGTTATAGTCAAAGACATCTATAAACAAATCTTTTTTGGCTTTATTCCCAACATAAACGATAGTACCAGGGGCTAATCCTGTTTTATTTGCTGCTCTTGATGAAGTTGCTTTTTGCATGTCCTGATTTTATAGTATTACAATGTAGTTTATTTAGGAGTGTCCTACAAACGTTTTCCTAATGCTATTAGGTGGATTGTTGATTGAAAACAGGTATCTAATCCTAATTTAAATAGCAAACTTCACCGGAACAATAATCCTTTCTCCAATTTAGAGGTTGGAATTATATGTAATTTAATCTGTTTTTTGTTCACAGAAGAACATATATTTAGTATACATTTATTCAAAATAGAAGTGTTTTAAAATGGATCTGAAAGACGGGGTCAAAACCGCTGAAAATAAAGTCTCTGCGGAGACCAGTAACTTAAGTTTATATGTCCGGAACAAGGAGAATGCTCTGATAGACAGGTTGGAAAGTTATGAGGATATCACGAATATTGAAGTTGGGGATACAGGGCTGTACAGAGCCAAGACGTTGGAACGGGAGTTTAATATTCGGCAACTGTATACAAAATATGAAGGCGACAATCCCACCGGAACCCAAAAGGACCGTATAGCTTTTGCCCAGATTTACGATGCATTGCGCAGGGAGTTCGATGTAGTTTCCCTTGCAACTTGCGGCAACTACGGAGTAGCAATGGCTCTGGCGGCCAATTTAGCCGGAATTAAGTGTAAAATATTCATTCCTGAAGCATATCATACAGAACGCATTAAGGAAATGGAAATATTGAATGCAGAAATTATTCGGCTCCCTGCCAGCTATGAGGAAGTAGTTATTAAGAGTAGTGAACTGGCCAGGCAAAACGAGTGGTATGATGCGAATCCCGGGGGAGCCAACACCCCCTTGCAAATTTCTGCCTATTCCAAAATTGCCAACGAAATTGTTGAAGACCTTGGAGACGCCCCTAAATATTGTGCGGCTCCGGTATCTAACGGAACGCTATTTGCCGGAATTTACCGCGGTTTTGTGAGTTTGTATAAAAGAGGGAAAACCTCGAGAATTCCAAAGATGATAGCTGCTTCATCAAGCAGAAAGAATCCAATAGTGCAGTCATTTAAACTAGGCTTAGATGTTTGTAAAGATTTGAGTCCGGAAGTTATTAAGGAAACACAATACAATGAACCTCTTATTAACTGGCACAGTTTTGACGGAGACGAAGCACTGTATGCCATAAGGGAATCCGGGGGCGACGCATTTAATATAAGCGATAAAAAGTTGAAGGATATGAGTTCGCTTTTGCTTAAAAAAGAGGGGCTAAGAATTCTGCCTGCAGCTACAGCCGGCCTTATAGCATTATTGGAACTTGATGCAAAACTTGATTTTGAACCCGACCGGTTTGTGGCTGTTTTAACAGCCAGGTACTAAGTATTAAAATTTAGAAAATGAAAAAAAGTATAGACGGAAAAGCCCTGGTATATTGTGAGGGCGCATTTAACACCCCTAATGGGAAAACAGCCCATGGATTGGTTCGATTTACAGAACGTTATGAAGTTGTGGGAGTTATCGATAGTAAATACGCAGGGAAAGATGCAGGCGAGGTTTTGGACGGCAAGACCTGTGAAATACCCATATTTAGATCGGTTGCTGCTGCCACCAAAGCTCTGACAGAAACAAAAAACTTGCCCAAATATTTTGTTATAGGGCTCGCGCCAGATGGAGGCCGATTAACAGCTTTGGCGAAATCTTCGGTCAAAGAAGCTTTGGAAATGGGGTGGAATGTGGATAGTGGTCTGCATGATTTTTTATCTAAGGATAAAGCAATTGCACGGTTAGCTGATGAATGTGGATGTAAAATCAGGGATGTGCGAATGACGCCTGAAAGAGATAAACTTCATTTTTTTACTGGTGAAATAGAAAAAGTAGATTGCCTTAAATTGGCTGTTTTGGGAACAGACTCCGCTTTGGGTAAAAGAACAACGGCGTGGATCCTTGTTCATGGTTTCAGGAGAGCCGGACTTAAGGCTGAGATGATTGGAACGGGACAAACTGCCTGGATGCAAGGCGCCAAATATAGCATGATTCTGGACAGTTGTATTAACGATTTTGTTTCAGGTGAAATAGAACACGCCATAGTAAGTGCATGGAAAAATGAAAACCCTGATGTGGTCATCATTGAGGGTCAGGGAAGTCTGATGAATCCCGCCTATCCAGGAGGATTTGAAATTCTTGCGGCCGGAAGACCAGATTATGTTATTATGCAGCACGCCCCCAAACGACTGGAGTATGACGGATTTCCCGGATATAAACTTCATTCTTTAAAAGAACAGATTAATGCGGTTGAGGTAATATCGGGGAAAGAAGTAATTGCTATTACCGTGAATCATGAGTTGATGACCGAAGAGGAAATTTTACCTTCCTGTGAGGCAATAACGAAAGAAACCGGCTTACCTGCTTTTGATGTTTTAGCCCATGGAGCAGATGAACTTATTAGCCTATTGAAGGCAAAAATAAAATGATAGACATTAGATCACTTGTTGTTTTTCCTTTACTCAGGGTACATAATTTAAGCGTTGAGCCCAAACGGGTAAAAGCGGTGTATACAATTGTGAAAAATGACGAAAGTGAAGAGAAAAATGAGCTGATCTATTCCTACGATAACACCTACTTTGACCGGAAAAATCCTGAAGATGTCAACCTTGCTTCAATGATGGTGGTTCAGGTAGCCTTAAATTACGGACTTTTTTTTGAAAGCATTGAGTTTGATGGTCTTTTTGATCAGACTGATAAACGATTTCTCCTCGATATGCTGGAAAACACTTCCAGGGAAATTTTAGTCAACAAATTCCTGACCAAAAATGAATTTTTAAAACCACCATTTGATGCAATTACATCTGAAAAAATAGATCATTATACGGCTGCGAAATTAAATTTCACGAATACGCAATTTTATCATCTGGAACTCAAAAAGCGCAAGTCGGAAACAGACAAATCACAATACGCGATTTTGAGTAGCGGAGGTAAAGACAGTTTGCTGACGTATGGGTTAATCAAAGAAATTGGAGAACCACACCCGGTCTTTATCAATGAATCCGGACGGCATTGGTTTACAGCTGTCAATGCCTTTAAATACTTTCAAAAAACGGAACCCAATACGGTCAAACCCTGGTGCAATAGTGATCGCATCTTTAATTGGATGGTGCGACAAATGCCTTTTATTAAAGAAAACTTTCAGAATATCAGGGCTGACATCTATCCTATAAGATTATGGACAGTGGCTGTATTTCTTTTCGGGGTATTGCCTGTTGCACGTAAGCGAAATATTGGAAATATTCTGATAGGGAATGAGTATGATACTACTTTAAAAGGCAACCACAACGGGATAACACATTATAAGGGCCTATATGACCAGAGCGCTTATTTCGATAATGCCCTGAGCCGATACTATCATAAAAAAGGGTGGAATATTTATCAATATTCTATTTTGCGAAGCCTGGGGGAACTCCTGATATTAAAAGTGCTGGTAAAACGATACCCTGAACTGCAAAAACAGCAGGTGTCCTGTCATGCTGCACACGAGCACCATGGACGAATGCTGCCCTGTGGGAATTGTGAAAAATGCAGGCGAATTGTAGGTATGTTAAAGGCGTTGGATGAGGATCCAAAAAGGTGTGGCTATTCAGATGAACAAATAGAAAAAGGACTGGATGCCCTCACAAAACAGAGTATTAAACAGCTTGGGTCTGATGCGGCACAACTATTCCATATATTGCTGAATAAGAAACTTATCGATGAGAACGAACATACCCTTAAACTGGCGAAGGAACATCCTGAAATTGTACAACTTCGCTTTGACAGGGAACGAAGTCATTTGGACGATATACCCAAATACATCAGAGAACCACTGTTCCGTATTTTCGCACAATATTCGGAGGGAGCGGTACAATTAAAAGATCGAAAATGGCATACCTTCGTATTTGATGAGGAGCAACTTAATATTCCTTATTTTTTAACTAAAGAAAATGAAAACAACAACTAAAAAAACAGGTTTCCTTTGGGAGCAAATGACCTGGCCGGAAATAGAAGCATACCTTAAAACGGTAGATACCGCCATTCTGCCATGCGGAGCCATAGAGCAGCATGGACCTCACCTGCCGGTGGATGTGGATTATTATGATGCCAAATACCTTGCGTACAAGGTAGCTGAAGGCTGTAAAGACCCAAAGCCATTAGTGTTGCCTTCGATTCCTTTCGGGGTGTCATTTCACCACGATGATTTTAAAGGCACGCTTAGTGTTACAAATGATGCGCTTTCTAAATTTGTATATGATCTGGGAATGAGCCTTGCCAAGAATGGGATAAAAAAGCTGATAATTCTCAATGGGCATGGAGATAATGCACCTACCCTGAGCTATGCGGCGCAGATGATCACCAGGGATACAAATATTTTTGTTTGTGTAGACACCGGGGAGACCAGTGATGCCCTCCTTTATAAACTAATTGATACTCCAAATGATATTCATGCTGGTGAAATTGAAACCAGTACCACCCTTGCACTTCGTCCGGAATTGGTTCAAATGGACAAGGCTGTTAATGAGACAATGATGTTTGACAATAAATACCTGGACTATGACAGCGAATCTAGTGTCAACTGGTATGTACATACCCATAAAATATCAGAAAGCGGAATTATGGGAGATGCTACCAAGGCTACTGCTGAAAAAGGTAAAAAAATGTGGGAACTGATGATCCTGCATATGATTCGGTTTGTTGAATCTATTAAAAATGCCCCTTTAAAAGATTTATATCAAAAGCGGTATTAATGAAAATCACAAAGATATCTTATGAGCGACTTCATTTAAAACTTGTGGAGCCCTATACCATTGCTTATGAGACCATTGAAGAAACGACAAACTTTATTCTAAAGCTGGAGACAGAAGGTAAATGGACGGCTTATGGTTGTTCAGCACCCGATCTCACTGTAACTGGGGAAGGCCCGGAGCAGGTTGAAGAAGCTATAAAAGATATTATTATTCCTTATTTAAAAGGTAAAAATCCATTTACCTATAATAAGATTTTGGCAGAACTAAAGGAATTGCTCGGGAAGAAATCATCTGCTCTGGCTATGGTCGATATTGCCCTGCACGACCTTATAGCAAAAAAGGCAGAAGTGCCTTTGTATCAATTTCTTGGGGGATATCGGAATTGCATTTCCACCAGCATTACAATTGGAATATTACCACTGGAGGATACCCTCCAACGTGCCTCTGAATTTGTAAAGCAGGGATTTACCATCCTTAAAATAAAAGGAGGACATAATTTGCAGGAAGATATTGAAAAAATGATGCGGGTGCATGAAAAATACCCCCAACTCATACTGCGGTTTGATGGAAATCAGGGATATAATGTTGCAGAATCTGTTGCCTTTGTGGAAGCAACCAAAAAAATTGGGATCCAGATATTTGAACAACCCACAAAAGTTAAACGTGAAAAGAAATTGGGTAAGGTAACAGATCAGGTGCATATACCTGTAATGGCCGATGAGAGTATAAAAACTCTGGCCGATGCTTTTCGGCTTGCTCAGAATGAGCGCATTGATATGATTAATATTAAGTTGATGAAAGTGGGAGGTATTTCCGAGGCAAAGCATATCAATTCAGTGGCAAAATCAGCCAATCTGGAAGTTATGGTTGGTTGTATAGATGAATGTAGTTTAGGAATATCGGCCGGCCTTCATTTTGCTTTATCACGCCCCAATATCCAGTATGCAGATCTTGATGGGCATTTGGATATGGAAAACGATCCGTTCAAAGGTATTTTCAAACTGAAAAATGGTATACTCTATCCTTCTGAAAGTCCTGGTTTGGGATGGATTGATAGCTAATAAAAAACTTCCAACTTTCGATGAAGGACTTTTGTTTTGCGTAAATAACCCTGTACTGTGATCCCAAATTTAAAGCATAGGACCTAACTTCGTTATTACTATATGGTTGAACTTGTGGACCTATATTTCAACCACTATTTTTCCCTTTGCTAAATTACTTTCCATATAGGTATGCGCTTCAACAATTTTGTCAAGGCTAAAAATCTTGTCGATATTAAGGGTAATCTCCCCATCCGCAACTGCATCAATAAAATCTTGTAATAAGTCTTTCTTTAAATTAGCCGCGTCTCCCATGTATACTGTCAATCTTCCCAAAGAAGGAATGTCACCCATGGGCGTGAATTCCCTGAGTGTCCATTCGCCGCCAAGTATTCCTGTCATGCAAACTATCCCCCTTCGTTTTATACATTTTAAAGAATCCTTCAAAGTTTTTATACCGATTAATTCCAACACCTTGTTTACGCCATCGGGGAACAATTCTTTAAGTTCCTCTGCAACCGTTCCATTATCAATAAGGACATGATCCGCCCCATTTTCTATTAAGAACTCCTTCTTCGACTCGTTCCTGGTGGTAGATATAACGGTCAACCCCAAATGTTTTGCCAATTGGCAGGAGAGCATTCCTATGGAAGATGTTCCACCTCTGATAAGTAAGGTTTCGCCAGACCTGACCTCTAATGCCTGAGTTAAAGATCCTGAAACAGTTTGAAACATTTCCGGTATGGCTCCAAGGGTACTCCATGGTAAATTGCTTTCAAAAGGAAATACTATTTTTAAGGGCACCAGAGTATACTCCGCATAACCTCCATCAAAATCCCTTCCCATACCGCCCATGATAGCAGCGACTTTCTGACCTTTATAATAGGCGCCGGATGGGTCTTCCTCTACAGTTCCCACGCATTCTATCCCCTGGATTCTTGGAAACTGAACATCCGGAGAATGGCCCTGACGTGTAAATAATTCAGATCTGTTTAATCCAAAAGCTTTGATTTTTAGTAGAACCCACCCCTTTTTTGGCTCCGGGATAGCTCTTTCTTGTATCTCAATTACTTCAGGTGCACCCGATTGTAAAGTTACCGCTGCTTTCATAAGTTTCTTTTAATAAACTTAGCGATATAAATTCAATTTAAACATTGAGCGCATTCCAAAAGAGAATTTTTATGGTAATTAATTATCCATAACTTTAATATGCTCATTACGCCGGTTATTAAATATCTGCCGGATCACCTGACTCAGGCTTAGCAGGCAGGTTAATAACTGCTTCTCTCTTTACTTGGAAATTCTTATTTTTAGAAAAATTGATCAGGTTGTGGAAAATGCATAAAGAATTTCGTCCTATCTAATCATGGTCCAAACCTTAGCTGTAATTTGAAAAATGAATAGTAAAGAAAATAAAATAGAGATAGAATTTTTAGACCACGTTGCAATTCGCGTTAAGGATTTAAAAATATCTGCGGATTGGTACGATAAAGTTTTGGGGCTAAAAAAATATCAAATGTCAGAATGGGGAGACTTTCCTGTTTTTATGCTTGCAAATAAATCTGGAATAGCTCTTTTCCCCGCAAATACTTCTGACACAGAGCTTGATTTAAAATCAAAAAACATAAAAATTGACCATTTTGCTTTCAATGTAACCAAAGAAAATTTTGACATAGCAAAAAAGCGTTACATGGATCTGAATTTGGAATATAACATCCAGGACCATTATTATTTCCAATCAATTTACACAAAAGATCCAGACGGACATACAGTTGAATTGACAACAATTGTGGTAGATGAAAATTCATTTTACAAACAAAGCGAATAATAAAAAGCACTTACCAATTGAATGATTAATAAGTGTTTAATAATTTTACATTGTGCGCCGGAGGAGATTGCTTTCTCTCCACTTTCGTTAAAACTTCAGTGGATCAAAAGCGGCCTGAGGGGGTGGGCCTGCCACAGAGTAACCCACTGCCGGTATATCCTTCGCTCCTGGAGCAAGCTCCAAGCTTGGAACAAAAAAACCCCTCATACTATGTATGAAGGGTTTACTTTGTGGCGGTCTGGACGGGACTTGAAATATTCGATCCAGATCCATATCTTACCCCCTGTAAAAATTGATATTATCACTGATTAGCTAGTTGTAATTGGTTTTACGACTATACAATTAGATTGAACTAAATGGACCTAAAAGGAAAATTCATGGGGAAATTGTGGGGAACATTATTTATGTGAGATAATTAGCAATGGTCAAAAGGCCTTTCATTTGAATTACAGCTTGCAATACAAGGATAGTTTACTTCGGACTGATATCCAAAAAAAGCTTCCTATACTCATGGTATCAGGTAAATACTCCTAAACAAAGATAATGGATACTATTTTCTGAAAGTGGTCACAAATTAAGATCCAAGGAAATATCGTTATTCACCAAATTACTCATGGAATGGTAAATTTGGTTTTCATCATACTATAACATCAATTTTACTGCCTGATAATTTTGTCTCTAAGCAGAGTCTGATCATTAGAACTGACCTCAATTATATACATTCCCGGAGACCAATTATGAATCTCTTGGATTCTAATTGAATCTCGATCTTCAAAATAGTCTACATAAACAATCTTACCTGTGACATCAAAAATAGTTACCTTAACATTGGCTAGTTGTGTGTCTAGCTGAACAGTGATACTATGGAGAAATGGATTTGGAAATACCACTACTTTAACCTTATTCGCAATACTTTCTGTAAAATCATAGGCATTTACACCAAGTCGGTCATCGTCGTTTAGATCAAATGGGATTTTATTGGGGACTATATCTTCAGTTTCTTCTTCTTTAAGTAAAATTAAAGGAGCCATGGTTCCCTGATCAATTTCGGCCACAAAAGAGGATCCTGCTATGGCTTCAAAACCTGGTATCAATTCTATCTCATTGACAGATTCTATATGGCACCTCGCACCTGATGGTACTGTAAAATTATTTCCTACACGTATTAGATACTGATAATAAAAGCTTTCCGTGTGCTCGTTAAAGGCCTGCCTTATATCTGTCACATTGCCAAAAATACTGGTAGTGTAATCACTAAGTTCCGCTAATTGATTTTGAGCATAAAATACTCCTAAAACCTTATTATCAGCTATAAAATCAGGATCTACCTGAGGAAGTATCTCGCCATCAAAATTGTAGGTGCCATCATATCGAAGCATAGTAGTAGATGTTATATGAAACGACCCTTGCCCAGGAAGTTGTGCCTTTTCCCATTCATCCCAAAGTCGGTCTACATTACCATGGTGCAGATAAAAAATCGGATCCCTGGGTGAACTTCTCGAACGCATAGCCCCTTCTACCCAGACATGGGCTCCTACATGAACAGAGCCTCTTTCCATATTATTGGCATAGCTGTAAAAACCTATATTTCCAGATGTAGGTGGTGGCCAGTTCGAACCAGGTATAGCTTGCAAGGCAGTTACTTGTGCTGGAGAGGGTAAGTTTGAACTACCCAAGACCCTGTCCAATGACCAGTTGGCGTCAAAACTACCCATAAAATTTTGATCCCATAAAGAGGAGGTAGTAGATTGATCTATCGAAGAATCCCAATACGGAATGCTGATATTGGGATCAATCTCTTGCATGGCCTGCTCCATTTCAAAAATTTGCATCCGATGCCAAGCAAAGAAAATCTGGTCTTCTGGCTCATCCATTAAGTTATTGTGAATATCTCTATTTGGAGAAATACCAAAACTGAAGAAATCCCTATGAAATACTGCCAGATCATTTACAATATCCGGACCGTTGCGTAACGCATAGAAGGCATTAACCAAGGCCGTCTTTTCAGAATCGGTCATTTCTGTATAGTTCTTTCGAATACTTTGTCCTTCGACCGAGTACACTAAAAAAAAGATCGCTACCAATGAAAAAAGCCTGCTCACAATAACCGGTTTACCTAAAAATTTATACTATTTCTGTTCTAATTTTCTCTCAAGGACTTCCAGGCGTTCTATTAAAACTTGAATCTTTTTGTTTTCCTCTTTCAGCGCTTTCAATGCCATTTCCTGTTTTATGGTATACAGGGTTAATTCTTCGATTTTCTGAAGCAATTTGGCATTCATGTCTCCTAGGTCAATTCCGGTCTGTCTTACTTTTTGCGCACTAGGAATACCTTTCAAATGGCCCTTATCCTCAATAAACTGTGCTACCTCTTCCAAACTCGGCAGATCATAGGCGGTGTCAAAAACAAAATCGGGCCAACTGCCCTGTAGCTCAACCTTAACCGATTCTGCAATAACACTTCCTGCGACAGCCAATCGATACCCTTGTGTATTTGATGTTCCAATTCCTAAATTTTGGTTTACTATTAAATCTCTGGCCTGCCAGTCTATCGTTGCTAAATTGGCGTTTTGGGTTGTATAATGTATAGCCGAAGTATTTATGTTTACCAAATTACTTACTTGGGAAACATTCCCTTCTGAGTCCCTGGCATATACGGTAAAAGTATAAGGAGTTTGAGAGATCAACCCAGTAACATTAAAAGTGGTCGCTCCCCCTGTAAGACCTAAACTGTTAGCGCCATCCTGAAACACCTCATAATCCGTTACACCAACATTGTCGAACGGTTCGCTCCAAATCAGTTCTAGTGTAGTATCCGTGATATTAAAGGCAGATAGATCTGTAATGGCGTCAGGCGCCTGGGTATCCGTAGTTTGATATAGAATACTGAACTGCGTCGCAGCTGTATTGCCATTGCCCGCGGTATCGGTAGCTACTCCTGCAGCTATATCTACGGTGACTGTACCCTCAGTGGTTGGAGTAATATCAACTGTATAAGTGGTGCCTGTTCCTGAAAAATTCCCCGCATTGCCATTGCCAAGGGT
>NZ_CANLGX010000009.1 GCF_947490415.1 uncultured Eudoraea sp. | reverse complement strand
TGACCGTCTGTGGCAGATGGGTTTATTTTGTTCTCGGTCACGTTAGCATCGGCTATGTCTGCCGTCTGTACTTGTCCGTCCAAAATCTTTGCTGTTGTTACTGCATTGTCAGCGAGATCCAAAGGTGTACCGATTAGTCCATCACCGTCTATTGCCGCAGTGGTTTGTGCCGCTAGGGCTGATGGTGCGGCCCATTGCGCATTGCCTGCTACGGTAGTAAGAACCTGACCGTCTGTGGCTGATGGGTTTATTTTGTTCTCGGTCACGTTAGCATCGGCTATGTCTGCCGTCTGTACTTGTCCGTCCAAAATCTTTGCTGTTGTTACTGCATTGTCAGCGAGATCCAAAGGTGTGCCGATTAGTCCATCACCGTCTATTGCCGCAGTGGTTTGTGCCGCTAGGGCTGATGGTGCGGCCCATTGCGCATTGCCTGCTACGGTAGTAAGAACCTGACCGTCTGTGGCTGATGGGTTTATTTTGTTCTCCGTCACGTTAGCATCGGCTATGTCGTTTGTTCCCACAGTACCGTCTAGAATCTGCACAGTTGTAATTCCACCTAATGGTACTTGCAAGTTTGAACTAAGACCATCACCAACAATAGTTGAATTATCTACAATCACTGTTCCACCTGTACCAGTGGGCAAGTTATCCCAGACTACTAAACCTGTGGCTAAATCAGTTCTAAGATATTGCCCTAAAATTTGGGAAGGTTCAATCTTAAATGGATCGAGATTTGTTCCAAGGCCAGTAATAGTTATCCCATCTGCTTCTTCAACACTACCACCACCAGTTAATACATATGGGCTAGCTGTGGTTCCTATACCTGTAACCCCAATAGTAGAG
The DNA here is from genome assembly GCF_947490415.1 of uncultured Eudoraea sp. Classification (GTDB taxonomy): domain Bacteria; phylum Bacteroidota; class Bacteroidia; order Flavobacteriales; family Flavobacteriaceae; genus Eudoraea. The sequence continues at coordinate 102,604 of NZ_CANLGX010000009.1, read as the reverse complement.
AGTGTAGCATCAATTATTGTTTCTGAACCATCGGCAACTTGACTGTCAACGTAGCCCCTTGTGGTCGCGGAAGTTGGATCGGCGCTGTCAAGCAGATTAATAATACTATTTGTGCCTGCATCATTTCCTAAGGTTAAGACTTCCGATAGAGTCTGATTTCCTCCGGTAGGAGGTAAAATCGTCCATGCAATATTACCACCTGCATCCGTACTTAAAAATTGTCCACTTGTACCTGGCTCAATTTCAAGTGCTCCTGAAATTGCATTCTGCAATATTCCTGCTCCAACCACATCAGCATTAAGCATTGCAGCGTTAATAGCATCATCAGGAATATCGATCGTTACATTCCCAAACAATGCGTTAACACCACCAGTTACGTTAAGGTTATTTGAGGTAATAGTACCATTGGAAACCTGGCTATCAACATAGACCTTTACAGCATTTTGACTGGGATATAAGTCATTAGAAGTACCTAAATTTATGTCGGTTGACTTATTTGCAAGATCTTCTTTTAATAATAATCCGGCCGCATTAGCATCAATACCAGTCTGCAAGGGGGTAGCGTCAAAGAGAGCCCCACCATCCGTCCCTGTAGTAATAGAATTGGGGAAATCCCCACTAACAATTGTTTGCGTTGAACCTGAAACGGCATTGTCTACATAGATTTTGGTAGCCGCATCTTGTGGATCTGTAGGATTTGTTAGATTAATGATTTTGTCATTTGCAGAATTACCCTCAACTAAAACCTGGTTCAAATTCTGTATTTCATTCCCGGAATCCGTATCCCCATCCGCAGCTATAGCAGCGGCATTGGCCGCGATATCATTTTGCAATGGGGAATCGTCATAAAAGGCACCAGTATTGTCGCTAATGGAATTATTGGGAGCCGGACTTACAATTTGTGCGCCCGTAATAAAACCGGCATCATTGTTAAAAGTATTGAGGGTTACCTGGTTGAGATCTATTTCGGCATCGGTTACCGTATTATCCTGCAATTCTTCGCTCCCCACAGAATCTGGTGCCAGCTTATCTGAAGTGATAGAATTATTCTGTATGTCACTGCCGCTAATGCTGAAATCCACAATGTTTGCACCGGTTATTTGGCCAACTTCAAAATTGCGATTATCCCCGTTTTCGGTAATCACAATGGTGCTGGTAGGATTTACGATGGGGTCCGCTGTAAATGTGAGCCCAAAGGTTTCGCACATATTCAGCCAGGAGGCGCCGTCGTAAAAGTATAAGCATTGTTCGTCGGTGTTATACACTATGGCACCCTGCGAAGGAACGATGCTGTTCATTTGCGAGGTATTAATCCTGGTGATTACCAGTACCCTGTTTGAACTTTCCAATTCCAAAACCGAAGAGGCATCAATATTTTGAGGATTATCACCAATTTTAATCTGACCTGAAAGAAGGTTGCAAACTGAAAAACTTACCAGGGCTATCAGCAATTTCATTTTCATTTTGAGAGGTTTTAGGTTACCTGAAATATTTTGTTCTGACCATTTTATTATACTTTTTAATACAATAAAAGTGTTAAGGCACATTAACTATAAATCTCTTTAATATTCTCGTACATTGGGGACTAACAAAAATAGAATTATATCCACATTTAGCTAACTTTATACCCCAAAATACTTGATTATGGGGTAAAAGGATTAGTTGTATGGTTAAACAACCCAATTTATCTGATATGACTGCATATCTTGTGCATGACAGGCCCGGATTTTTGGCTGCACCTTCAGAAATTAACAAAAGTTTAATGGCGTCAAATTTTTTTATGACAAGAACATACATTTTCTTTATAAATTAGAGCATTCTTTTAATAAGCACAGTTGCCTATGAATACCAAACTACTTTTTGTTTTATCATTATTTTGTATTTCCATAGGTACTTCTCAGGGCGATGAACGGGTTATTATGCGCGGTCAGGTCCTGTACAGAAATTCATTCGTACCCAACGAAAATGTTATCAATAGTACTTCACAAAGAGCGACGATTACCAATGATAAAGGTGAATTTAGTATCAGGGTAAAACTAAATGACGAAATCGTTTTTACCTCTGTAAACTATCAGATTGAAGTGGTTAAAATAACACAGCAGATTTTGGATAATAACCGGCTGGTGGTTGAGGTTAATGAGAAGGTAACTCAACTGGATGAAGTAGTGGTGAGCCCGGAAAATCAAAGTAAATTCCTCGAACTGCAAAATGAAGAATTTAAAAAGTTTGAATACGAGACCGACCAGACTACGGAAATTGTAAATATTGCGGAGGACAAAATAACACGGGGTATAATGAAAGATGGGATTAATTTTGTAAACATTTTTAAGGCCCTTGTGAATACCAAAAAAGATGAATCAGATGAAAATAAAGAGCCTTTAAAGGTTAGCGAAGTCTTGCGACTTGTTTATGATGATGAATTTTTTGTTTTAGATCTAAAGATACCACAGGATCAAATAGACGCTTTTTTAATCTATTGTGATGAAAAAATACCACCTCGCGCCTTATTGAAAAAAGACAATGAATTTGAACTCATTGAATTTTTGGTAACCCAAAGCAATATATTCTTAAAACAGATGAATGCTAAGGAATAAGAAATTTTTCTTGTTTTTTTTTCTGATTGTTACAGGAGCTTCAGCACAATCCGTTTTTTTTTCCAAATTAGAGGGAAAAGTCACCAATTTAAATAAGGGTATTGCAGATGTTCATGTTATGAATACCACTTCTAACAGAGCGACTATTACAGATAAAGATGGGCGGTTTTCAATTGCTACTAAACTTAATGACACTATATTGTTCTCTGCGGTTCAGTATAAACGTATGACACTGGTAGTATCCAGAGCAATGCTGGAAAGCCGATCTATTATAGTACCCCTGGAGGAATTTATTAATGAATTGGATGAAGTGGTCGTGCGGCCCTATGACCTATCCGGAGACCTTAGCAGGGACATGAATAGTTTAAATAAAGAAAAAGTCTATGTAGCAGCCACATTAGGGCTTCCAAATGCATATGTAAAGCCAATCACCCAGGCAGAACGCAAGCTTAATGAAGCAACAACCGGAGGTGGATTGGTACCCTTAAACCCAATTATTAATGCCATTTCGGGCAGGACAAAATACCTTAAAAAAGTATTGGCCTCACAAGAAAAATATGCCCGCACAGTCAGGGTGAGGGAGTATTATGCCGATTCTTTGTTCGTAAAGCATCTAAAAATACCCGAGAATAAAATAGAGGACTTCATGTATTTTTGTGAAGTGGATAACGCTTTCAGTGCTGTGGTAGACAGTCACGATAAACTTAAAATCTGGGAATACCTTAAATTACGAAGTAATGCCTATTTAAAGGAGGCTGATGAAGAGTAATTTTGCCCATAGCACGAATCTTGCAAAACCAAATTATGTATATTTTTAAAAGACTTCTTTTGCGATATAGTTTCATAGTGATACTACTCCCTCTTTTTGCATTTACACTAATGCATAAGTTCTATGTAAGTGTAACCAATATTCAATATTCAGAAGAGGATAACTCTCTTCAAATTACCAGCCGAATATTTATTGATGACCTGGAAAATGTGCTGGAAGAACGCTATGGTGTTATAATGAATCTCGCAACGGAGAAGGAATCTGAAGAGTCAAACTTTTATATTGAAAAATATATGAGGTCTAAGTTGGTTTTAAGGGCAGACGGCAAAGAAAGGGCTTTTGTGTTTTTGGGAAAGAAATACGACAACGACTTAATTATTTGTTATTTGGAAATCGAGGATATTGATCTGCCTCAACGCAAGACTATCGAAGTTGAAAATGATATACTTACGGATATGTTTGAAGAACAACAGAATATAGTCCATTTTAGAATAAACGGTAAAAAGAATAGTTTTGTGTTGGTAAAGGGAAATAATAAAGGAATGTTAAACTTGTAACATTTTGAACAGCAATTAGTTGAAAAAATTTAAATTCGCCAATTCTAATAAGATTTCAACTACATGAAGAAACTAAATTTTCCCCTCACATTTATATTGTGTTTGACTGTTACTTTGGGTTTTGCGCAACAGGAAATTAAAAAAGAAAGAGAATCTGGTCATTCTAATCAAAGTAAATTTAAACAACTCTACGAAGAATTTGCAACTCCAAATACGTACAGATCTGCATCCGGAACTCCGGGTCCCGATTATTATCAGCAGCAGGCAGATTATAAGATAGATATTGAATTAGATGATAAGGAAGCAAAAATTTATGGCGAAGAAACCATTACTTATTTCAACAATTCTCCGGATGATTTAGAATATCTCTGGCTTCAATTAGATCAGAATGTAAGGGCTAAAGATTCAAAATCTCCGCTGAGAGATGAAAGTGAATTATCAATCGCCTACAGTTCGGAGAAATTTGTAGAAACTCTAATGCAAAAACCTTTTGAGGGAGGTTTTAATATTGAATTTATCAAAGATGCCAATGGTAAAAGTTTACCATATACTATAAATCAAACTATGATGAGAATTGACCTTCCACAGGTGCTTAAAAGTGGAAGTCAGGTTTCATTTTCAATAAAGTGGTGGTACAATATTCCTGATCATACCATAGACCGGGCCAGATCTGGGTACGAATATTTTGCCAAAGACGGAAACAGGTCCTATGTGATAGCTCAGTTTTTTCCGAGGATGGCTGTTTATAGCGATGTGGAGGGTTGGCAAAATTATCAGTTCTGGGGTAGGGGAGAGTTTGCCCTTCCTTTTGGAAATTATGAGGTAAATATTACCGTACCGGCAGATCATATCTTAGATGCTACAGGGGAATTGACAAATAGGAAGGAAGTATTTTCAAAGGAAATGATGCAGCGATATGAGCAGGCCAAAAAGTCCTATGACAAGCCGGTTCTTATTGTGACCCAGCAGGAGGCAGCGAATGCCGAAAAGGGATTTTCCGAAGATAAAAAGACCTGGAAATTTAAGGCAGAGAATGTCAGGGATTTTGGATTTGCCACTTCCAGAAAATTTATTTGGGACATGCAAGCCGTTAAAATTGGTAACAAAGATGTAATGGCTGTTTCCTTATACCCCAAGGAAGGTAATCCGCTATGGGAAGAATTATCGACCAGGGCTGTGGCCAGTACCTTAAAATCATATTCAGCACATACTTTTGATTATCCATACCATAAGGCAATTTCTGTACACGCCAAAAATCAGGGAATGGAATACCCAATGATTTGTTGGAACCATGGAAGACCTGCAGAGGATGGAAGCTATTCAGACCGTGTCAAATTCGGGATGATAAGCGTTATTATTCATGAGGTTGGACATAATTTTTTCCCCATGATCGTCAATTCAGATGAGCGTCAGTGGGGTTGGATGGATGAAGGCCTTGATACCTTTATGCAGTATATAGCTGAACAGGAATTTGGTGAAGAATTTCCCCAAGTTATTGCACCAAATAAAGCATATCCTTCGAGAAGGGGAGCTCCTTCAAAGATAGTACCTTATATGAGTGGTGATCAATCTACAATATCACCTATAATGTCGAATCCGGAAAATGTATTTCAGTTGGGGCCAAATGCCTACGGTAAACCTGCTACGGCTTTAAATATTTTGCGTGAAACCATAATGGGTAAAGAATTATTCGATCATGCCTTCAAGACCTATGCACAAAGATGGAAATTTAAACACCCTACTCCCGAGGATTTCTTTAGGACCATGGAAGACGCTTCAGCGGTAGATCTCGACTGGTATTGGAGAAGCTGGTTTTATACGACCGATTATGTGGACATTGGAGTTAAAGGAGTTAAAAAGTACTACGTAAGCGATAAGCCAACAAAAAAAATGAAAGATTATATGGTTTCAAGGGGTCTCACAGAAGCTAATTTTCCGCCATTGGTATACCTTGTGGATGAAGAGAGTGAAGATTTTGAAGAAAGCCTAAAGGGTAAGGCACCTTCAGAAACTTCACAAACCTTAAAGGAATATATGATGGATAATATGACGACTGAAGAACGTTCTCAGGTTGAAGAACCAAAGTACTTTTATGAGATAGTTTTTAATAAACCCGGAGGGATACCAATGCCAATAATAGTTGAATACAAATATGCTGATGGTTCTACCGAGAATGTCACTTATCCACCGCAAATTTGGAGGAAGAATGACCAGGAGTTTAAACGAGTTATTTCTTCTAAAAAAGAACTTGTTGGAATCGTAGTAGACCCAAAATCCGAGACTGCAGATATTGATGCAAGTAACAACTCCTGGCCCAAAAAGGAACAGAGATCTGAATTTGAACAGTTTAAACAAGATATAAAAGGAAAATAACTTCGCTCCTCTCAGGGTAAAAATCCAAGGGAGTATTATAATAAGAACAGATGTCTTGGCTTAAATATTATTTTTAAGTCAAGGCATTTTCTTTTTACCGCAGTTCCATATTATTGTGATAAATAAGGTGTGAATAACGAATTACCCAAGGTGGCATTTATACTTTATTGAAAAATTCGTTAGAGGTCCGTATTGAGGTATTCAATAAGCTTTATAAGGTCTACCTTATTCGTTGATTTAATTTTTTGTTGCTTTACAAAGTCTTTTATGTCCGCGGCCTTTTCCTGGCCAAAAAGTTCGGTTAGTTCCTTTTTAGAATATTTAAAATAGACCGGGAATTCATTTTCCATTGCAAGAAAATAATCATGCTTATCTTCAAATTTTGGCGGATAGCTAGGGTGCATTGAAGTGGCTGCTTTTCTTCCTTCTTTGTAGATTTTAGATTTTTTCTGATATAGGGTATATTTTTGTTGTGGATTCAATCTAATCAGGTATCCCTCCTGTATTACTCCTTTCTGATTGAAGTATTTGGTATATACATATTTTTCATTATCAATATCGCAGCTAAGTGACATGCTTTTATAGACAGATTCCATCTTATTACTTCCGGTTCTTTGAATTTCTATCTCATCGCTGAAAGCATTGTAACGCATTGGATAGTTGCCGTATACTTTGTCTAAATAATACACGTTGCCCGCGATGAAATTTTCATTGTAATACACGGACCCTTCAATACCTGAAAGATCCAGGTTTTGATTGCTTTTTAATGCTTGAGAGTTATTTGCATCATTTAGCCATTTTACAACTCCGTCACGGTCAAGTGGGCTTCCGGAAACACGGATAGTACCAGGAGAGTTTTTTTGACCAAAAAGGCTCATGGTCGAAAGAATGACGCTCAAGGAAAGTATTAGAGTATTTTTCATTGATATAATATTTTATCGCCGTGCAAATTACAAAGAAGCTTTTTGCCATTAAAATATTTAACTTTTTATGAAGGTAAAATTTATCCTAAATCAATAATGCGATTGGTATATAAATTATTTTCAAGAATTTATTCCTTGAGAACATACAATAAAATCTTAATCCAAGGGTTACAATGGTTTATTAAGGATTTTCAAATGCGAACATAATTTCCCTGGAAATACTAGCTATATGGTCTTTTAATAGAATTATAAAGATTTTATTGGATAAGTATCAGACATTTATTTGTTTAGGTCAGCTAAAAAGATTGACTAACTTATCTGTGTTATATTTTAATTAGTCAAAATAAGTTTTTGATGGTTTTTATGAAATAGATAGATTATACTTTTATAAAAAGGACCCAAAACTTAACTATATTTGTGGTATGCAAGCAATGGTTTTTTTATTTATTAGCGGAGCTGAAATATTTTTTATCATGTTTATTGTGGTAATGGTATTTGGGGCAGATAAAATTCCGGGAATTGCCAAAGGACTTGGTAAAGGAATGCGGCAATTAAGAGATGCCACAGATGATATTAAGAAGGAAATTCAAAAAAGCGCCGAAAAACAAGGAATTGACACCAGCTTTACAGACGACATAAAAAATGAAATTGAGAAAGTAAAGAAAAATGTTGACGATGTTACCGGTACAATTAAGCGTAAATAAGTGGGTTTATGCTCAGGCACCTTCTGGAATGGGATAGAAATACTTTTATATATCTAAATAATCTGGGTACAGAAGATTATGATTTGTTTTGGGTGATAGTTACCAATATCACTTCTTGGATTCCACTTTATATTTTACTTTTAGCACTTATCTTTCTTAAATACCCAAAAAAGGAAGCATTATTCATTTCCTGTACAATAGTCCTGCTCTTAATTTGCATTTTGGGTCTTACTGATATAGTTAAGACCTATTTTGAACGGCTCCGGCCTAATAATGATATTGAAATCAATTCCATAATCAGAATTTTAAAAAATCCGGCCGGCTATAGTTTTTTTTCAGGTCATGCCTCCTCTTCCTTCTCATTGACCACCATATCTTTTTTATTTCTCAGGAAAAAGGTTTCAATTATTTGGCTACTTTTTATCTGGCCTTTTTTATTTGCCTATAGCAGAATATATGTAGGGGTCCATTATCCTTTGGATCTTATAACGGGGGCATTAATTGGCATGCTTTTGGGCTTTCTGTTTTACCTGTTTTATCGCAGGTTTATAGAACCCTACATAATGTAAGTCCATCTCTAATGGACAATATAACAGTCTCCACTCTTGAATCGTTTTTTAGCTTTTCATTGTAAGCCAGTAGATTGCGGGTTACCATATCTTTTTTGTCCAGCGGTTCAACTACTTTACCAGACCATAGGACATTGTCGGTTAATATGATACTTCCCGGTCTTGTCTTTTTAATCACAGCTTCGAAGTAGGCATCATACATTTTCTTTTCGGCGTCAATAAAGATGAGATCAAAGACCTGGTCCAATTCAGGAATAATTTTTAATGCATCACCGGTATGTTGTATTATTTTATCCCCAAATCCACTTCGATCAAAAAATTTACGCTGCATTTCCGAAAGTTCTTCATTGATGTCAATAGTGTGCAACAACCCATCATTGCTCAACCCTTCTGCCAGGCAAATTGCTGAATATCCTGTATATGTGCCAATTTCCAAAATACTACTGGGTTGAATCAACTTAGAAAGCATGCTAAGTACCCTACCCTGATAATGCCCTGTAATCATTCGGGGTTGAACTACCTTTAAATGTGTTTCACGGGTTAATTCACGCAAAATGTCGGGCTCATTTTCAGAATGAAGTGTGATATAGTTTTCTAAAGATTCCGGTAGAAAATGCATAAATCCTTTTTAGTAAAAATATGGATTTATATGCTATCTTAGGCTTAAAAATAAGCGTGATAAGTATGGGTGAAATAACCATTAGGACGGCTGCATTATCCGATTTGGAGGTTCTTTTAACTTTTGAACAACAGTTGATAAAGGCAGAAAGGCCATTTGATAAAACCATACGAGAAGCCCCGGTGTGTTACTATGATTTAAAAGGGATGATTTTAGACAATGAAGTGGCTGTTATTGTAGCAGAGATAAATAACACTATAGTTAGCTGCGGTACAGCGGTTGTAAAAAGGGCAAGATCTTACTTAAATCATAAGGAGTATGTCAATTTTGGTTTTATGTATACCCTTCCTGAATATAGGGGAATGCGAATTAATAAAATGATTTTGGATTCACTTAGGATATGGGCACTGTCTAAAGGATATAAAGAAATGCGCCTTACCGTTTACTCTGATAATATTCCTGCTATAAAAGCCTATGAGAAAGCGGGATTTGTAAGTCATATCATTGAAATGAGAATACCAGAGGACCAATCAGGGAATAGATAGTTTAATCAGGACCATCTTTTATCCGGATATTGTATTTTTGGTTAAAAATTAGCCATGCCATTTCAAAATACATTGTCCTACGCCAGGGAATTGGATAACAATGATCCTCTTAAAAAATACAGGGATAAATTTTACTTTCCGCAATTAAATGGCAAAAATGTAATTTATTTTACGGGGAATTCTTTGGGGCTTCAACCTAAAAATTCACAAGAGTTTGTGGATGAGGTAATGGAAGATTGGAAGAATTTAGGGGTAGAAGGTCACTTTCATGCAAAGAAACCCTGGTGGGATTACCACGAAAGACTGGCCAAACCCTTAGCTAAGATAATAGGAGCTAAACCTGAGGAGGTATCTGTTATGAATACCCTTACGGTAAACCTGCATCTTTTAATGGTTTCTTTTTACTCGCCTACTAAAGAGCGTTATAAAATAATATGTGAAGAGAAAGCTTTTCCATCAGATCAGTATATGCTGCAAAGTCAGGTGCGTTTTCACGGTTTTGATCCAAAAGATACTATAGTTGAAGTAAGTAAACGCCCTGGTGAACATCACTGGAATACTGAGGATATTGTTGAAAAAATCAATGAAACAGGAGATCAGTTGGCACTGGTACTGCTTGGAGGTGTAAATTATTACAATGGTCAGGTCTTTGATATGAAAACCATAACCAGTGCCGGTAAATCTGTTGGTGCCAACGTGGGATGGGATCTTGCTCATGCCGCTGGGAATATAGAATTGAAACTACATGATTGGGGCTGTGATTTTGCAGCATGGTGTAGTTATAAATATATGAACAGCGGACCGGGAAATGCCTCAGGAATCTTTATTCACGAAAGGCATCTGGATCAGGAAAAAATTACAAGATTTGAGGGTTGGTGGGGTACCAAAAAGGAAACACGTTTTTTAATGAAACAAAAATTTGAACCTATTGCTACTGCAGATGCATGGCAGTTGAGCAATCCTCCCGTATTGGCACTGGCACCTTACCTCGCTTCTTTAACCCTCTTTGAAGAAGTAGGAATGGACGCTTTGATAGCGAAGCGCAATAAAATAGTCTCATATCTAGAATTTATCCTGCATGAAATTGATAGTGAAGTGGATAGTAGTTTTGAAATTATTACACCTGCTGAAAGAGGATGCCAATTATCCGTATTGCTCCATGGCGAGGGTAGATCTTTGTTTGATTATTTGATGGCAAACGGGGTGATTACAGATTGGCGGGAGCCTAATGTTATACGACTTGCTCCGGCACCATTTTATTGCAGTTTTGAAGATATGTACAATTTTGGACAAATTTTAAGAACCGGGATACTTACAGGGGCCGGAAACCGGGAAACTCGATGAAAATAGATCATGTGGCTATCTGGACAAGTAAACTTGAATTACTAAAGGATTATTATGTCAAATATTTTGGTGGAACAGCCAATGCTAAATATATGAATCCTGCAAAAAGATTTCAGAGCTACTTTATCACTTTTAATACCGGGGCAAGGCTAGAGCTGATGCAGAGACCGGATATACCCGAGAACACCAATGATACGGTTGGTAAACAGCATTTAGGAATTATTCATCTGGCATTTGAAGTTACCAGTATGTCTGAGGTTGATAAAAAAGCCATTGAATTGCAAAAACAGGGTTTCAAAATTCTTAGTGGACCCAGAAAAACAGGTGATGGATACTATGAATTTGAGACACTTGATCCCGATAATAATCGTTTGGAGGTGACTACATTGTTTATTGAATGATTGTATATTTGTTGGCTTTGTTAAAAGGCGGCTTATGAGATCTCTTAGACTAATCCTTTCAAATCCCAGATATTTTGGTCCCGCCTGGGTTTTTGCCAGTCTGAATATTTTATTTGGCACATGGGCTATTTATATCCCATCGGTTAAAGAAGATCTTGGAATAAACAAGGCCACTCTGGGAATTGCCATATTTTTTCTTTCACTGGGTGTATTTACAATTTTTCCGGTCGCATCTAAAATCATTAATAAAATTGGAGTAGGTAGGGCAACATCAGTAGGGATTGTCCTTTGTTGTATTGCTGCTTTGTTTCCTTTAATTGCGCCTGGATTTATTGGCCTGGCTATTGCGCTTTTTGTATTCGGGGCTACCAACGGTTTTACCGATATTTCAATGAACACCCTGGTTACGGAGATTGAAAAAGAAGACAAACAAAAATTTATGTCTGCTTCCCATGGGTTTTTTAGTCTCGGGGGTGTGCTGGCAGGGCTTGGCAGTTTTTTAATACCTGTATTGAACAATAGGGGGTTGCATATGCTTTTGGCGGTCTTATTGGTTCTCCTGGTAAATTTTATTTTCTATAAGAAATATCACAATGTTGTAGCGGCACCTATTGAAAAGGAAGCGTTTAGATTTAAAAATTTCAAGCCTTTAATGCTGCTTGGAGTCGTGTCGTTTGTAGTAATGGGCAGTGAAGGAGCTATAGTGGATTGGAGTGGATTATTTTTAAAGGAGGTTAGTCTTGCGCCTGAAGCTATATGGGGTGCAGGGTTTTTAGGATTCCAGGTATTTATGACCCTTGGGCGTTTTTTAGGGGATTCAATAAGTTCCAGAATAGGGTCTATTAAAATTGTGGCATTAGGATCTTTATTATCCGTTGTTGGATATTTATTGGTGCTTACAACAGATATGTATTTGGCCATTGCCGGATTTGCACTTACCGGTCTTGGATTTTCTGTAATTGTCCCTGAATTATTCAGAATTGGAGGTAATGTAAAAGGAGTAGAATCCTCTCAGGGAGTTGCTTTTATTGCCGGTACAGGATATTCAGGCTTTCTTGTAGGTCCTGTAATTTTGGGTTTTATAGCAGAACAATTCTCGTTAAGTCTGAGTTTTATTACGTTGATGATCTGTTCCGTAGCTGTTTTAGGTGCCACTTTCCTGCTAAAAAGAAAAAAATCGGTTTAGGTCTTGTAAGTAGTTATTTTACCTGAATATTTGTAAAGTACAGTTTAAAATTCCCTTCGGCGTTTTTATGTGTTTTTGACATTATCAGGCCATTAAAGTCTGAATATTCTTCCCAGGTAGTTGCAATTGAGGGCTCTGCCTGATTTCCTTTACGAAATACCCATTCTTTTATTACGAAATCATCCCCAAAGTAAAAATCATAAGCATCCCCCGGGGTATAACCACCTTCACCGGTATAAACAATGGTTAGTTTTTGCATTGGTATCTTAGCTATTGGTGCCTCTGCAGCTTCTGTAACTTCATAGCTGAAGTTACCTTTATCCCAGACCAGGTTAAATGGTGCTAAAAACCAATATTTGTCATTGATAAAACTGGCATCAACTTTTGCTATTGTACTATCTATTTCACTGCGATTATAGGTAACCAAACCTCCTTCAGAGCTACCTGTAACCTCATTTTTCTTAATATTCCATATCCAATCACGTTCAAAATGAGTCGTATCCCGATCAACATTAAAAGTAAATTTTAGTTCTTCTACATTTTTCCATTCCTTCAGACCATGCGCATAGGCTATTTTTTCGGGTACGGTTTGTTCAATATTTTCTGAATCCGCCTCTTTTTTTTGTTCGGTTTTACAGCTAAATATAAGCGCCAAAGAGAGTATCGCAAACAAGTGTGGAATTTTCATAATAATGTTTTTTCAAATATAACAGCTTTTCAATTGTTAATTGATATTAAACCATGACTTTATTGGGGTATGAAATCCCAATAAAATGATTAATTTTGATTTTTAACAAAAAGTAAAAAATGAGTAAAAAAAAGGGAAAAGTACAGGAAGCCATTGATGAAAGATTATTAGAAGATAGAAAAGTATTTCTTTGGGGAATGGTTGATGATGATTCTGCCAAACATGTTATTGATCGTTTATTATATCTTGATATGCAGAACAATAAGGAAATACAACTGATTATAAATAGTCCTGGTGGTTATGTTACTTCGGGTTTTGCGATTTATGATACTATTAAGTCACTGAAGAGTCCGGTCTCAACTGTTTGTAGCGGATTAGCAGCTTCAATGGGTTCGATACTCCTCTCAGTTGGTAAAAAGGGCCGACGTTTTATTCAGCCTCATGCACGGGTGATGATCCATCAACCAAGTGGAGGAGCGAGAGGTCAGGCGTCGAATATTGAGATTCAGGCCAAAGAAATAATTAAGACCAAAGAGATTGGTGCCAAAATATTAGCTGATAACTGCGGACAGCCCTATGAAAAAATCTTAAAAGACTTTAACCGTGATTATTGGATGGATGCCGAAGAGTCCATAGCATATGGAATAGTCGATGGCGTATTAAAATAGGACATAGCAATTTAAAAGAAAAAGACCTTCATATAATAAATATGAAGGTCTTTATAAATATATATGGACGCCTTGGCGGAAAATTATTATTTAGAATATATACGAATATTCCATGCAATCAGATTTTAGAGTGAGGTAAAATATTCTAAAAGTTTATCTTTAGTGCAGATGATGGAGCCATTATTCCTCAGGCATTGGAGAATAGGTAAATGAACTATGATACTTTAACCGGGCTTTCCGGGAAGATAAATGAAAGGAAACTTTATTTTAGTACATTTACTTTCAAAAGTAGCCATTCTCCTGGCTTAAATTATGAGGCAAACTCCAAAAGATATCGCCATTATAGGATCCGGTTTAATAGGATCTTTATTAGCGATCTTCCTCAAAAGATCAGGACATAAAATAACGGTGTTTGACCGACGCCCTGATATTAGGACTATAGAATTTTCCGGACGCTCCATAAACCTAGCCATGAGTGACAGAGGTTGGAAAACTTTGAGCGAAGTTGGCATTGAAAAGGAGATAAAAAAGATTGCCATACCACTTTATAAGCGAGCGATGCATGTAAATGGCAAGCCTGTTTATTTTCAGAATTATGGTAAAGAGGGGGAGGCCATCTGGTCTATTTCCAGAGGTTTACTGAACAGAAAGATGATTGATCTTGCAGAAAATGAAGGTGTCAATTTTAGATTTAATGAAAAAGTTTGGGATATTGACTTGCCCGATGCCAGATTGTATACCGGAGTAACAGAAAAAGGTGAATGGAAAGCTTATAAATATGACATTGTGTTTGGATGTGATGGCGCATTTTCCAGAATTCGCCACAAAATGCAGCGCAGAAGCCGATTTGACTATTCACAGGATTTTATAGATGTCGGATATAAAGAACTGACCATTCCGCCAAATGATGATGGAACACATAAACTGGAGAAAAATTCCTTTCATATCTGGCCTAGAGGCAATTTTATGTTTATTGCCATGCCTAATCTGGATGGTAGTTTTACATGTACATTATTCTTGCCATTTGAAGGTGAAATATCTTTTGAAAATATCAAAACCAAAACCCAGGCTAAAGATTTTTTCAAAACCTATTTTCCTGATGTAATAAACGAAATGGACAATCTTACTGAAGACTTTTTCAAAAACCCAACGAGTGCAATGGTCACGATGAAATGCTACCCCTGGACTTATTGGGATAAGGTAGCTCTGGTAGGTGATTCTGCCCATGCCATTGTTCCTTTTTACGGACAAGGCATGAATGCCGGTTTTGAAGATATTTATATTTTAAATGGATTAATTTCCAAATATGGTGATGATTGGGAACAAATTTTTCAGGAGTTTCAGAAGGAAAGAAAACCCAATGCAGATGCTATTGCGGAATTAAGTTACAGGAACTTTATTGAGATGAGCAGCAAAACAGCCGACCCGCTTTTTTTGCTTCAAAAGAAAATTGAAAAACATTTTGCAAATAAGCATCCGGATAAATGGATCCCGGTTTATTCAAGGGTAACATTCTCTGATCAGCCTTATTCAGATGCCTTGGCCATAGGCGATGAGCAGGAAAGAATTATGCAACAGATTATGCAATTACCAAATATTGAGTTGCTATGGGATAGCAAGGAGGTAGAAGAGAAAATGTTAGAATTGCTTGCTAAAAATTGAACCTCTAGTATATTTATTTGTTTTTCATTTCTGCCCTTCGCATAGGCATTTGGTCAATCAGATCAAAAACCTCATTCGCTTCCACAAGGTACTTCTTCCTGAATTTCACGCCACCATCTTTTCCAATTAAAATAATGCCCTGAAATTCACCATAAGTTAAATTATCGGGATTTATATCGGTTATCATACCATCTCTGTCCAATACTTCCTTGCCGTTGTACACAAAAAGGACTAAATCTCTTTCCTTCATTTCGTTATACCGGGCATTAAACTCACTCAGTTGCAAGTTTCTGGTATTAAGGTCATTCTTCGTATCCATTAAAAGAAGAATTCGTTTTTTCCACTTAAATTCCCTCAAATCCTGTGAAGACATCGTATTTAATTGTAGCATTAGAAGTAAAAGTACTATACATCTGAGATTAAACATATTCATACATATATGGTACTAAAATAAAAAAACCACCTAATTACAGGTGGTTTTAAGTAAATATTTAAATCTATTAAATCTTTGCAAACATTTTGTGCATCTTCTGCTGTTCTTCTTCAGCTAAAACTGGATCAACCAGAATTCTACCGCTATGTTCATCGGTAATAATCTTTTTTCTCGAAGCAATTTCTACCTGTACCTGAGGAGGTATGGTAAAGAAAGAACCCCCAGAGGCGCCTCTTTCAATTGGGACTACTGCCAGGCCGTTTTTAACGTTATTTCGGATTCGCTTATAAGCTTGGACTAATCTATCTTCAATTTGCTTTTCAAATTTTTCAGATTTAGCCAAAAGTGCTTTTTCCTCCTTATCAGTTTCTGCAAGAATCGCATCTAATTCACTTTTCTTATGTTTTAAGTGCGACTCACGCTCGGCAAGTTTTTCTTTAGTCTCGCTAATTACTTCCTTTTTTTGCTCGATTTGAACTTTAAATTCTTTAATGTTCTTTTCAGCCAATTGTATTTCCAATTCCTGAAATTCAACTTCTTTGGCAAGTGAATTGAACTCTCTGCTGTTTCTTACATTTTTTTGCTGATCAGCATATTTTTTTATCAGTACTTTGGCTTCCTCAATTAAATTCTTTTTGGCACCGATTTCATAATTTATGGTTTCCAAATCGGTCTTTAACTTATCCATCCTTGTTTTTAAACCAAGCACGTCGTCTTCAAGATCTTCAACTTCAAGGGGTAATTCCCCACGTACATTTCTAATTTCATCAACTCTGGAATCAATTAATTGCAAATCGTATAATGCTCTTAATTTGTCCTCCACGGATGTTTCTACTTTTGTTGCCATATTTAATAATACTTGATAGGATTTGTAATACTCTCAGATAAAGAGATTGCAAAATTAGGCATTTTTTTTGTAAGATAGTCAACCAATAAATTTTTTGTAAACTGCTCAGTTTCATAGTGCCCTATATCTGCAAGAAGTATTTTGTTTTCAGCTTCGAAAAACTGATGATATTTTATGTCCGAGGTAATAAAAATATCTGCACCAGATTTTTTTGCCGCGCTAATAGCGAAGGCACCACTACCTCCTAAAACGGCGACTTTATGAATTTTTTTACCTAAAAAATCTGAGTGTCTTATACAGGATACATTCATTTTCTTTTTTAGGATATCGAGAAAGTCTTGTTCAGCTTGAGGTAATTCCAATTCACCTATCATTCCCATACCAATTTGCGAATTAACATTGTCTAAGGTGCTTATTTCGTAAGCTACCTCCTCATATAGATGATGTTCAAATAAAGCGGTCAAAACACTTTTCTCTTTGCTTTTAGGAAAAGTAACATTTATCTGAGTTTCTTCTTCTAAATGCAGTTCTCCCTTTTTTCCCTTTACCGGATTTGCATTTCTCCCGGCTTTATAACTACCTGTACCATCTACTGTAAAGCTACATTCACTATAATTTCCTATACTTCCCGCCCCAGCTTTGAAGAGACCTTCCAATAGAACTTTAGAATGCGTTCGCGGTACATAAGTGGTTAATTTTTTTATGGTCCCTTGTTGTGGGATTAAAATCCTTGCGTTTTTTACCTCCAATACTTCGCAGATTTTGGCATTGACCCCTTCAATAGCATTGTCGAGGGCTGTGTGCATGCAATAAATGGAAATATTATTTTGAACGGCCTTTATAATAGCGCGCTCTACATAATTAGATCCGGTAAGGCTCTTAATACCTTTAAATAATATAGGATGAAAACTAATGATCAGATTACATGATTTGCCAATTGCTTCATCAATTACATTTTCGAGTGAATCAAGCGCAACTAGTATATTAGTTACACTCATGTCCAAATCACCTACAAGAAGTCCAACATTGTCAAAATCCTCAGCGTATGCCAGAGGGGCCAATTCTTCAAGTATTTCAGCAACATCTTTAACCTTCATATTTAAAAATTTAGGGCTGTTAAAACAAGCCTTGTCTATTAGTAGTAAGCATGATAAAGCCTAAATAACATTAAGGCAATCTTCTGGTATTTTACAATTAATCCTGTTTAGCGTTAATCTTAAACAAATTTAAATTAATGCAATTGGGCATAATTTAATAGTATGTTTTAAGGCTAAGTGCGTGCATCAAAGATAAAATATTATATTTTCGTTCCTATGCAACTGCTAAGAATTCTAGCCTTCCCATTTTCGTTGATCTATGCCCTCGTGGTATATTTTAGGAATGTTTTATATGATTCAGGTATTTTGCAATCTACAGAATTTAAAACCCCAATTGTAAGCGTCGGAAACTTAAGCACAGGGGGTACTGGCAAGACACCAATGATCGAATGGCTTTTGAGTCATTTGTCGGCTGGTTCAGGACTTGCAGTTTTAAGCAGGGGATACAAAAGAAAAACCAAGGGGTTTGTTTTGGCCCAACCAACTAGTACGGCTGAAGAAATTGGAGATGAACCCTTACAGATATATACTAAGTTTCCTGAGGTTTCATTAGCGGTAGATGAAGATAGAATCAGAGGCATTAAACAGCTCGTTGCCTCAAACCAGCCAAACCTTATACTTTTAGATGACGCATACCAGCATAGAAAAGTAAAGCCACTATTTTCAATTTTATTGACATCCTACGGAAAATTATACACTAAGGATTGGTATTTGCCCACTGGAAATTTAAGAGACAATAAAAGATCATCAAAGCGGGCAGATCTAATTATTGTGACTAAATGCCCCCCAGATCTTGATGATGAAAATCAAAGGAGAATCATAGGGGAGCTGAATCCCGGGAAAGATCAAAAGGTATTATTCTGCACTTTAGAATATGACATTAATTTAAAAGGAAAAAAAGAGGGATTATCCCTAAGCGGTTTACAAAATAAAGAAGTCACCCTGGTAACAGGGATTGCTAACCCCAAACCCTTGATTGATTTTCTAAGAAGTGCGGAGGTTACTTTTGATCATCTTGGGTATAGGGATCATCATTATTTTACCGAGAAAGAGATAGATTTTTTTAACTCCAAACCTTTAATTCTGACAACAGAGAAGGACTATATGCGGTTGAAGGAAAGCGTAGATAATCTTTACTTTATATCTGTCCGGCATCGATTTTTGGGTGAAGGAGAGGTAATTCTTTTAAAAAGTCTTGAAAAATTAGGAGACTGATTTCTTTAATTTATGTTCAAGGATGTTTTCACCAATTTTTTGATAAAACACCTCTGGTTTAAAAGGTTTGGTAACTACGTCATTACAGCCCGCTGCATAGAAACTTTCTAAACTGTCATCTAAGGATATTGCTGTAAGCGCAATAATTGGTGTGTCAGAATCAAATTTTCTAATTTCAATAGTAGCTTCAACCCCACTTATGCCCGGCATATGTATGTCCATCAGTATGCCATCATATTGACTGGCATTAGCCATTTCCACAGCCGTGTTACCGTTTCCGGCTATTTCACAGCTAACACCCCTTTTATCCAACATTTTTTTGGTTATTACCTGATTTATCTTATTGTCTTCAACAACAAGCACATGAAGACCATTTAAATCATAGTCTTTTTGGGTAATCTCAAAAGCAATGTCATCTACTAAACTATCTTTACTTTTAAGGTCTAGTTCAAAGAAAAATGAACTACCCTGGCCCAAAGTACTTTTTAGCTGTATTCTACTGTCAAATAGACCTAACAGACTCTTCACAATAGTAAGACCAAGGCCAGTACCACCATATTCCCTGTTAATTTGAATTGAGCCTTGCTCAAAACTATCGAAGATATTTTGTTGTTGTTCAGTTGAAATGCCTATTCCGTTATCCTTGACTTCAAAATATATTGTGACTTCTTCTTCTACCTTTTTCTGGAGTTTGGCTATTACAATCACTTCGCCATTTTTGGTAAATTTTATAGCATTACCAACCAGGTTCATAAATATCTGGGATAATTTAAGAGGGTCACTCATTAAATGTTTAGGAATTTCCTCGTCGTATTCTAAGATTAGTTTAGTTTTATTTTCTTTAGCACTTTGGTGTAGAGAACTTATTACATCTGCAAGAACTTTCTTTAGATTAAATTCCATATTTAGGGCCTCCAGTTTGTCGGCATCTATTTTATTTATTTGCAGTATGTCATTTATAAAATTCAGTAAATAATCCCCTGAAAACTTCAGGGACTTTAGGTGTTCTTTCTGATCATCACTTGGGTTCTCTTCCAATAACAGGTGGGCTAAACCAGTAACGGCGTATAACGGTGTTCTCAATTCATGACTCACAGTAGACAGAAAGTTCGTTTTGGCTTCCATGGCCTGTACTGCAGCATCTCTTGCAGTTTGTAGCTCCCGGTTTTTAGTTTGCAGAAGATCATTAGTCTTTAACTTAATCTGATTGTTCCGGAATAGTGATACTGCTAATAAAGAAATAATAGTTAAAAACGCTGAGGTTAGGATAGCAGTTATTTCCGATCTGTTCCGGGATTCATTTAATTCCTCTATTTTAGTATCCTGACGTTTAATTTCTTCCGACATAAATTCAAATTGAATCCTGTCTGCGGTTTTGGCTTCGGCCTTAATTTTTTCTATGGTAAAAATAGAATCTTTGAGTTTTAAAAGATTCCTATTATGAACAAGCGAGAGATTGTATTTTTCTCTTTTCTCATAAGCCTGCCCCAATATTTCATTAGCTTCAAATTCCTCTTTGGAGAAATTATTTGCTTCAGCGATTTCTAATGCACTAAGGCCATTTTTAATACTCTCATCATAGTCTTCAGTTTTAAGATATAATCTTGCTAATCCCATATGTGCTCTTGCCGTTAAGGATTCTTTTTCAAACACATCAGTATTTACTACAAGAGAATTAAAATTTAATGCTGCACTATCATATTTTTCTATGGTGAGATATATATTGGCCTCTAATAGTAATATATTGTTGAGAAGATTACGGTCATTACTAAGCTGCTTAGATGCATTTAGCATAAAAATGGCCTGAAAATTATTACCACTGTCATAGAGTAAAATAGATTCAATGTATTTGTGTACAGCTTGCCCATATGGATACGCCAGTTCATTAAGCAGAACTGTCGCACGATCCCAATAAAAAAGTGTAGTTTCTCTTTTATCCAGTTCCATGTAAAGCAACGCAAATTTGTGATAACAATCCACTAGGGCCTTTACATCTTCTGTTTCTTCAGCCAAGGCAGCAGCTTTATCCAGCGATTCCAGGGCAAGATTTATTTTGTTCTGGTTTTTATAAGTTGTGGTTTCATTAAAAAAAGTTTCCAAACCATTTACCTGATTTGTTCGCTCCTGGGCCAGGACAATAGGAAAGTGGGACATGAATATCAATAAGAACAATGCCTTGGGAATTATTGTATGTTGTAATAAGAATTTCAAATGACTTTTTATTTAGCAAAGAAATTAATAAAATACATAATTCTTTTACCGTATTCTGGTTGCTTTTAGATATTTTATAATTTTTATAAATGTTTCACAAACACCGCCTTAGAATCAAACGTCCAGGATAAGCAACTATTGCTTATTTGAACAGAAACTATGGTTTCCTTCCTGTAAAAAGGACTTTTTTTTGTTCTTTTTGGAAAAATCTTATAAATCTATTATTTATTTAAAGAATAATTACGCCTTTTTTAACCTAAAACAGCACGGTAAAACCTATAGTTTATGGGTTGATGTTCGTGCCAAAACCCGTATTTCTCTTCAAGAAATATTTGGAATACAGAATGTATCTAATCTTTTTTAATGAATATGTTTATGTGCTTTATAGGAAGACCTAACCAAAGCTCCACTCTCAACATGCCTGAATCCCATATTAAGCCCTAATTCCTCATACTTGGCAAATTGTTCGGGTAGAATAAATTCTTTCACCGGCAAGTGTCTTTTAGAAGGTTGAAGGTACTGTCCAATAGTAACCACATCAACCTTGGCATTTCTAAGGTCTTGCATGGTTTCTATAACTTCAGATTCAAGTTCTCCCAGACCCAGCATAATTCCAGACTTAGTTCTTTTAACACCATGTTCTTTCAGGTAGCGGAGTACATTAAGGCTGCGCTCATATTTTGCCTGTATCCTAACCTCCCGTGTAAGCCTTTTTACAGTTTCCATATTGTGAGAAACAACTTCAGGAGCAACATCTACAATACGATCCAAATGGATTCCAAGGCCTTGAAAATCAGGGATAAGGGTTTCCAATGTGGTATTCGGATTCATTCTTCTAATAGCCTTTACGGTTTCCGACCATATAATAGACCCCATATCTTTAAGGTCATCCCTGTCTACAGAAGTAATTACTGCATGTTTAATTCCCATAATCTTTATGGAACGTGCTACTTTTTCCGGTTCTTCCCAATCTACAGTCTCAGGCCGGCCAGTTTTCACTCCACAAAACCCACAGGACCTCGTGCAGATATTACCTAAAATCATAAAAGTAGCGGTACCCTCTCCCCAACATTCTCCCATATTCGGACAACTACCTGAAGTACATATGGTATGTAAATCGTATTTATCAACCAGACTTCTTAGTTGGGTATATTTTTTCCCGGTTGGCAATTTAACTCTTAACCATTTTGGTTTGCCTTTAGGCGGGTGTACATGGGTAATAGTTTCAACGCTCATAGAAAATTTTTAAACAAATATACGACCAAATCGAAAAACAAAAGATACTGGATAAGGATTCAACTTTAAAACCAAAACTTCATGAACAAGGAACTATCTTTTGCTTTTGATG
This sequence comes from uncultured Eudoraea sp., assembly GCF_947490415.1. Classification (GTDB taxonomy): domain Bacteria; phylum Bacteroidota; class Bacteroidia; order Flavobacteriales; family Flavobacteriaceae; genus Eudoraea. Next base: position 79,851 of record NZ_CANLGX010000009.1, on the reverse strand, counting down.
ATTTCTGCTAATAATTTTTTCGCCCGGAGCAATTTCACTTTAACATTGTTCACCGGTTCCCCTAATTCTTTGGCAATATCTGTATAGGATAGTTCATTAAAATACCGAAGATTAATAACTTTTTGATAGTGCGGTTTTAATTGTTTAATATTTTGAAGGAGCTTAGCAAGATTCTGATCGGTGATTAATTGATCTTCTGCCGTTGGTGCATCATCAAGTACTTTTTTTATAGCCTCATTATTGCGGCTATCAGTGCCATCAAGGACATTCCTTTTTCTTTTTCTTATGAGGTCTACATGCAAATTTTTTGAAATTGTGATTAGCCATGTTTTAAACTCATAAGCGGGGTCATAAGAATCTAATTTGTCGAAAGCCCTGGAAAAGGTTTGTATCGTTATATCCTCAGCATCATTTTCATTTTTAGTCCGAATTAATTGAAAACCATATACATCATTCCAGAATGCATCAAGCAAACTACTAAAAGCAATCTGATTACCTGCTTTAGCCCGTTCAATAGTGCTCTTGAGTGTTTCGTCAGTTTTATCCAAACTCTGCTCTTTAATAAATCTAAAGGTAAGTTAAATGTTATAGTGATTTTGCAGAAGCCTCTTTTCCGCAATCCTGCTCATCGGGAAGTTTACCGCAAAAACCGCAGGCCTCTCCACTGCTATTCAAATAAGGATTTTGACTAGCGCAAGTGCCGGCAAACTTACCATCTTTTTTAGACCATATTTTAATTGCAATACCTGCGAATGCCAGAGCAAGAAGACCTATAGTAAGAAAAATTAACGTCATAAAGAAAATTTTCACAAAGATACAAAAATAAAGCCCCTAAAAGGGGCTGTATAATTTGTAAAATATTTGTTTCTTAATACGAAATATTGGCTACAATATTCTGAACAGTAGGAGTGTCATTTCCGCCTTGAGGCTCTATAGTGATATAACCAACTGCATTTTCTGCATAAGGTAAGGGTCTAAGGCGATCTTTATCATCAACATTCTTAATCACCCCTAAATTCACCATTTTACCATTAACTTCAGCCCACATCTGATAACACTGGTTATCAGGTAAATTAGGTAAACTCCTTACATTAATAAAGGATAGTTTTTTAACAGGATTAATATAGGCCACAGCTTTTAATTCCTTTGCCTTTTTATTCCCATTTACAGTATACTTTTTGGTCTGAGGATTATTTAGAACTATAAACTGGTTTCTCACATCTTCCAGTTGTTCTTTCATATCTTCTTCCAGGGTTTTGATCTTATTATTTACGATGACATTTTCATCTTGTAAATTTTGGTTTTGATTCCAAAAGAAATAAGATGATCCAGCAAAAAGTAATGCCGCTATACTTGCAGCAATAGCATATCTTTGAAACTTTCTTCTCCCTGTATTCTGTGCCTTAATTCTACTTAAAATCCTGTCTTTAAGGCCTTCCGGGGTTTTAAGGGCATATAATTTAGCAAATGTTTCAAGATTTTCTTGTAACTCATCATAGGTCTTTCTAACTTCAGGATACATGGCAATATAGCGCTCTACTTGCATCGATTCCTCCTGAGTGGTCGTTCCCAACAGATACTTTTCAAGTAAATCAGTATCTAAAAATATTCGTATTTTTTCTTTCATGATATTAATATTATTAGGGGCAAAAGTATCATAGAGTTTCCATAAATCTTTTTAAGTTCTCTTAGTCCAATTTTTAACCTGGATTTGATAGTTCCCAACGGAATATTTAATTCATCGCTGGCCTCCTGCTGTGTCATTCCCTGAAAAAACAAGGCATCCAACACCACATGATATTTATGTTCTATCTTCTCCATGTTCTCCTTGACGTCCATGAACTCGGGTCTGATACTGTCTATTCCTAGATTATATACGTCGGAAACATCAATTTGGATTTCCTTATCAGATTTCGTGTTTACACTACGTAACTTGTCAATGGCTGTGTTTCTTGTAATCCTGAAGAGCCAGGTAAATAATTTTGCTTTCGAGGAATCATAAGAGTCAGATTTTTTCCAGATCTTCACAAAACTCTCCTGCAATACATCCTGTGCTAATTCTGAATCTCTGACTACTTTAAAAGCAACCCCGTAAAGGGTGTCACCATAATGTTCATACAGCAATGATATAGCCTTGTCATTGCGCTCATGCAACAATTCTACAATATGTTTTTCAAGTAGTGAACTCATATTAGATTAACGACATCAAATAATTCGGAAAGAAAGCATCCAAAATATTATTCTGACCCGTATATAGTGTAAACGCTAAATTATAAAATTGATTGTTAAGAAAGCGTTTTCTCAATTTTAATTAGATAAATGTACAACTGGTTATTGTACATTTAATTTTTGGTTAGTTTGGTTTGGTATAACCCCCGTGAATCCTTTCACGGGGGTTATTTTATGGCCTTTTACGATTCCTTTTAGCTAATTATATTTACTTCAGGGATAATCTTGATCCCATATCGCGTTAATACGGCGTCCTGAATTTTATGTGCTAATAGTAGTAACTCCTGTCCGCTTGCTCCTCCGTAGTTTACCAGGACCAGGGCTTGGTTCTTATGAACCCCGGCATCGCCAAATCTTTTTCCTTTAAATCCGCATTTCTCAATGAGCCATCCTGCAGGAATTTTATACGAAGTTTCTGAAATTTGGTAAAAGGGCGCATCAGGATTACTATCCAGAAAAGTAATAAATTTTTCTTTTGTGATTACTGGATTTTTAAAGAAACTTCCACTATTACCTAATTTAATTGGGTCTGGGAGTTTCTTTTGGCGAATCGCAATTACAGCGTCGGAAACATCCTTGATAGTTGGATGGTCAATCTTATTTTCTTTTAATTCAGTTTCAATTGCACCATAAGAGGTATTTGGGCTATGTGGCGGCTTATTTAGTTTTAAATTTACCGAGGTGATAATATATTTACCTTTCCCTGCATTCTTAAAAATTGAATCTCTATAGCCAAACTGGCAGTCAGATTTTGAAAAAGTGATAAGTTGCTGAGTAGAAACATCCATTGCTTCACAGCTTTCAAAACTATCCTTAAGTTCAACCCCGTATGCGCCTATATTTTGTATTGGTGAGGTGCCAACATTACCGGGAATTAGTGATAGATTTTCCAGTCCTCCATAGTCTTGATTAATTGTCCAAATTACCAATTCGTGCCAGTTTTCTCCCGCCATAATCTTTAGGACTACGTGATTTTCATCTTCTGAAATTATGGTAATACCTTTGATATTGATATGCATGACCAAGGCATTTAAATCATTGGTAATTAGCATATTGCTTCCGCCGCTTAACACAATTTTTTTCGGGTAATCTTCTAGTTGCAGTGCTTCTTGAAGATTCTGGATTGTGGTTATTTCTACAAAATGACTTGCAAGGGCTTCTATGCCAAAAGTATTATACTTCTTCAAAGATTTATTATGCTGTATCTTCACAAAGCCCGGTAGGTTTTAAGTGCTTCTTTTAGTATTTGCACTGCTTTTTTTAAACGTTCTTTTTTGAGAACATAAGCAATTCGTATCTGATTCTTGCCCATTCCTTCGGTTGCGTAGAATCCTGCAGCCGGTGCAACCATGACGGTCTCACCGTTTAAATCATATTTCTCTAATAACCATTGTGCAAAATGATCTGCATCTGCTATAGGTAATTGTGCTATACAGTAAAATGCACCGTGAGGTCTACCTACAATTACCCCAGCTATTTTATTCAATTCAGTGATAAGCAGATCACGCCTTTCTACATATTCTTCTATAACTTCCTTAAAATACTCCGGAGGTGTTGCCAGTGCAGCTTCACTGGCAATTTGGGCATAGGTAGGAGGAGAAAGCCTGGCTTGGGCAAATTTTAAGGCGGTTTTAATAACCTCTTTATTTTTTGAGACAAGACAACCAATTCTTGCGCCACACATGCTATATCTCTTGGAAACAGAATCTATAACGATGGCATGTTCTTCCAACCCTTTTTCCTGTAATATGGAATAGTGCTCTTTTCCGTCGTAGGTAAACTCTCTGTAGACTTCATCTGCCACCAGAAAAAGATTATATTTTTTCACCAATAAGGCCAGTTTCTGAATTTCAGTTTTAGTGTATAAATACCCTGTGGGATTTCCAGGATTGCAAATGAGGATTGCTCTTGTCTTATTGGTAATGAGCTTTTCGAATTCCTCAATGGGAGGTAACGCAAAATTGTTTTCAATTCTCGAAAGCACGGGAGTCACTTTTATGCCCATAGCGGTCGCAAAACCGTTGTAATTGGCATAAAAAGGTTCAGGAATTATAATTTCATCCTGAGCATCAGCAATACTTCCCATTGCAAAGGAAAGAGCTTCAGATCCCCCGGTTGTCACCAAAATGTCATTGTGTGTGACCTGTATTTGTTGCTTTTCGTAATAGTCACTTAATTTTTTACGATAGGTTTCGGAACCTTCAGTCCTGCTGTAGGCTAAAACTTCAATGGTGTTGTTTTTGACAGCATCTAAAGCCTGCTTAGGGGTTTTTATATCCGGCTGGCCAATATTTAGATGAATTACGTCAATACCCCGAAGTTTGGCATCTTCCGCATAGGGAACCAATTTCCGGATTGGGGATTCTGGCATTAATTGACCCTTCCTTGAGATGGCTGGCATAACATTCTAAATTTTAGCAAAAATGGGAAATCATTATGGACAAAACAACTTAAAGTTAAATATATTCAGTTCATCTAATGGAATGTTAAAGTATTATAAACTTTGATTATTATTTGATATCTTTAAAAGACATTGAACTAATTATTAGCAAGTTGCGTACAATTTTTAAATTTCTTTTGATGCTAACATTGTGTATTCCATTTTATGGTTTAACACAAGGTTTTGAATTGCCAAATGGGAAAAAATTTGAAAAGGTAAATTTTAAATTAATCAATAATCTCATAATTATACCTATTGAAGTCAACGGGGCGAAGTTGTCCTTTATCCTGGATTCAGGTGTAAGTAAACCTATTCTTTTTAATGTCTCCGGCCAGGACTCCATTCAATTAAGGAATGTGTCAGAAATTACTATAAGCGGTCTTGGTGGTGGAGAACCGATTAAAGGGTTAAGTTCAAAAGAAAATTTTTTCAAATTAGAGGAAATTAGGAATTTCAAACAGTTATTATACGTTGTACTGGACAAGGAAATGAATTTCTCCCCAAGTCTGGGAATACCTATTCATGGAATCATTGGTTATGACCTCTTTCGAGATTTTGTTGTCGAAATTAATTATAGTTCGGAATATATTAAATTTCACGATCCTGAATTTTATTCAGAGAAAGAAAATACTAAATCACAGACTTTACCTTTATCTATCAGACGAAATAAGGCTTATGTTGAAGGGAGTGTTGGTTTAAATACGGCAAACGATGTGCCCGTAAACCTTTTAATTGATACGGGTAGTAGTGATGCTGTTTGGCTCTTTAAGGATGAAGGAAAAGGACTTGGTATTCCTAAACAAAACTATCAGGATTTTTTGGGTCAGGGATTGAATGGAAGCATTTTTGGTAAACGTACCAAGGTAAATAGAATTAGCTTAGGGGATTTTGCATTAAAGGATGCAAAAGCTGCATTTCCAGATATGGAGACCTTTAGTACCTCTGCGATTATAGGGAATAGAAACGGTAGTATTGGCGGGGCCATTCTAAAACGCTTTAATATTGTTTTTAACTATCCTGCAAAAGAAATTACCCTAAAAAAGAATAGACATTTTAGTGCTCCTTTCCAGTACAATATGTGTGGCTTGCAATTGCAGCATAACGGTGTTCGATATATTGCAGATCGGATTGCAAATAGCAGCGGGGTTGTTATGAATAGTGAAAAAACATTTGGAAATGTGCAGATTCTTATGGGAAATCAGACCCGACTTAGTTTGGTGCCCGAGATTATTGTTTCAGGTATCAGGGCAGGAAGCCCTGCAGAAGAAGCCGGTCTAAAAGAGGGAGATATAATTTTAGCAGTGAATGGCAAGCGTATTCATAGTTATAAACTTCAGGAAGTCATGAAAATGCTCAATGAAAAAGAAGGAAAGCGGATAAAGGTTCTTATTGAAAGATACAACAAGGATTTATTATTTTCATTTGTCCTCAAAAAAGCATTTAAATAAAAAAACCGGAATGAAAATTCCGGTTTTTATTTATCTATCTTAATGCAGATTGTGCTATTTTCCGTCTACACCAGTCACTTCGCCTTTAATTTTTAACACCTTGGTAGGCGTATCAGCGTTAGATATTACGGTTATAGCTTTTCTAATTGGTCCAACCCGCTTAGTGTCATATTTAACTTGTATTTCTCCTGTTTTACCTGGTAAAATTGCTTCTTCAGGTTTTTTGGGGATGGTACAACCACAACTGGAACTTACTTTACTTATAATTAAAGGAGCTGTTCCTGTGTTTGTAAATTCAAATACCCTAACGCCATCACTACCTTTTTCGATTACGCCATAATCCACGGTTTCTGCTTTAAATTCAATCTTAGCCGTTTTATCCTGGGCGTTTACACTTAATGTAAGTAGGCCTACAAATAATATTAATACTATTTTTTTCATTACTTTTTGGTTTTGGGTGAATCTCAAATGTAAATGTTTTAGCATGAACATCCAAAATTCTTTTGTTATCTTCTAACGTTACTTATTTTTGTTTCGTATTTCCAATCTGGTAAAAATTAAAATGATTATCGCAAGTTTAACATTTTTAGTGATAATCATTTTTTGATACCGGTATTGATATAACAAAAACTGTACCGAAATTATGGATATTCCCTCAAAATATGAGCCTCAGATAATAGAAGACCATTGGTATAACTATTGGATGGCCAATAATTATTTTCATTCAACACCCGATAGTCGTAAGCCCTATACCATTGTTATACCGCCACCTAATGTCACTGGGATTCTCCATATGGGGCATATGTTGAATAATACTATTCAGGATGTGCTTATAAGAAGAGCGCGCCTACTTGGTCTGAATGCATGCTGGGTTCCCGGAACAGACCACGCGTCTATAGCAACAGAGGCAAAAGTGGTAGCTAAACTAAAGGAGCAGGGAATAGATAAAAAAGATATTTCAAGGGAAGAATTCTTGGTTCATGCCTGGGAATGGACTCACGAATATGGAGGTGTAATTCTAGAACAGCTTAAAAAATTGGGTTGTTCATGTGATTGGGATCGCACAAAATTTACAATGGATGAAGACATGTCTGCATCTGTAATTAAAGTTTTTATTGAATTATTTAATAAAGGTTTGATCTATCGCGGATATCGCATGGTGAATTGGGATCCTGAAGCAAAAACCACACTATCAGATGAGGAAGTAATTTATGAAGAGCGAAATGGCGAATTATATTACCTCGCATATTCCATTGAAGGTTCTGATGATAAAGTTACCATAGCCACCACGCGTCCTGAAACCATTCTCGGCGATACTGCTATTTGTATCAATCCAAACGATGAACGTTATAGCAATTTGAGAGGTAAAAAGGCAATTGTTCCCATATGCAATAGGGCTATTCCAATAATTGAAGATGAATATGTTACAATGGAGTTTGGAACTGGTTGTCTAAAAGTTACACCTGCACATGACGAAAATGACAAGCTTCTCGGTGAAAAGCATCAACTTGAAACTATAGATATTTTTAATGAAGATGCATCATTAAATTCTTTCGGAATGCATTTCGAAGGTATGGACAGGTTTATAGCACGTAAAGCCATTGTTAAGGAATTAAAAGAAAAAGGTGTTTTAACAAAGGTGGAACCTTATGTAAATAAAGTTGGTACTTCAGAACGTACAAAAGTAGTTATAGAACCAAGACTTTCAGATCAGTGGTTTCTTAGAATGGAAAATTTAGCAAAGCCGGCTTTAACTGCTGTACTGGAAACCAGGGAAGTGAAATTTTTTCCAAGAAAGTTTGAAAACACATATCGCCATTGGATGGAGAATATTCGCGATTGGAATATTTCCAGGCAACTTTGGTGGGGACAACGTATACCCGCTTATTACTATGGCGATGGCGAAAATGATTTTGTTGTTGCAGAATCAAGGGAGGATGCTCTGGTAAAAGCACGGGATAAATCTGGAAATATTGGGCTGACTGAAGGAGATTTGAAACAAGATGAAGATGTATTGGATACCTGGTTTTCTTCCTGGCTCTGGCCAATTAGTGTTTTTGGTGGAATTTTGGAACCAGATAACAAAGAAGTTAATTATTATTATCCTACAAGTGATTTGGTTACCGCACCCGATATTTTGTTTTTTTGGGTGGCCAGAATGATTATTGCTGGTTATGAATTTAGAGGAGAAAAACCATTTGATAATGTTTATCTAACCGGTTTGGTTCGCGACAAAGAAAGGCGTAAAATGTCTAAATCTCTTGGAAATTCACCTGATGCACTTAAATTAATTTCAGAATTCGGGGCAGATGCTGTACGAGTTGGCTTATTACTAAGTTCTGCAGCCGGGAACGATCTTTTATTTGATGAAGCTTTGTGCCAGCAGGGAAAAAACTTCGCCAATAAAATATGGAATGCCTTTCGTCTTGTTCAAGGATGGGAAATTGCCGAACTACCACAACCTGAGTACTCGTTAAAAGGAATAGAATGGTATACCGCCAGATTTAATCAGGTGCTTGTGGAGATAGAGGACCATTTTGCTAAATACCGTATATCAGAAGCATTAATGACAATTTACAAATTGGTTTGGGATGATTTTTGCTCATGGCTGCTGGAAATTGTAAAACCGGCCTATCAGCAACCAATTGATAGGAAAAGTTACACTGCGATCATATCTATTTTTGAGAATAATTTAAAACTTCTACACCCATTTATGCCATTTCTATCTGAAGAAATATGGCAGCGTATCTCAGAACGTAAACCATCTGAGGCCCTTGTTATTGCTACCTGGCCGGAAATGGAAAGTTATGATCCTGAACAAATTAAGGCATTTGATTTAGCCGCGGAGGTAATATCTGGTATTCGCAATATTCGCAAAGAGAAGAATATCCCTTTAAAAGAAACTCTGGAACTTTCGGTTCTAAATAAAGAAGGAATATCCGAAGATTGGGATGTGGTCATCAAAAAACTGGCTAATGTGGAGAAAATCAAAACTGTGCTCACAGCTGTAGATGGTGCATTGTCATTTAGGGTTAGAAGTAATGAATATTTTATACCTGTTACAGGCACACTTGATATAGATGCCGAAATAAAGAAGATCCGGGAAGAACTGTCGTATACCAAAGGCTTTTTACAATCAGTTAATAAAAAACTGGCTAATGATCGGTTTGTTAATAATGCCCCGGAAAAAGTGGTGGCCATGGAAAAAAAGAAGGCAAAGGACGCGGAGGCTAAAATTGAAACCTTGGAAAAAAGCTTGAGTAGTTTGGAGTAATGATGATAATTTATTTGAAGTATATAATGTCATTATTTGAGGATTAACCAGATGATGTTTATCTTTAAACAAAGTACATTCAAATGAGACCAATACTAATAGCATTTTTCTTTCTATATATTATTTCCCTGGGGGCTCAAGAGGGCCAATTAGAAATATTGCCAGCAGAAATTCAAATAACTACCGCGGTCCTACCTGCTCCGGAAGAGGACAGGATGGGTGCCATGGTATATGGCTATGACAAACAAGGCAAATTGGTTGTATTACGCGAAGGCAGCAACAACCTGGTGTGCCTTTGTGATGATCCCGCAAAAGAAGGTATAAGTGTCAGCTGTTATTCTAAGAAACTCGAACCTTTTATGGCCAGGGGGCGAGAACTGACTGCTCAGGGTAAAAACTTTAAGGAAAAACGGGAGATTAGAGGTGAAGAAATAGCTTCAGGGAAAATAAAAATGCCAGAAGAACCTAGCATGATGTACATATTTTATGGAACTGATGAAAATTATGATAAATCTACAGGCGATCTAAAAGACGGAAAGTTTCGATATGTTATTTACACCCCTTTTGCTACAACAGAATCCACAGGGCTTCCCAGTAAACCCCATGCACCCGGAATGCCATGGCTTATGGATCCCGGAACTCACAGGGCCCATATCATGGTTGGTCCTTTCAACTAGTATAGGCACTAATCAGTTTTACTAAGGAACTTTGATTTACACATTACCTCTAATTGATGAATTTTTCTATCTTTGATTGAAGCATATTTTTTAAATGGAATCTTACGCAACTGCTCTCCTTTATGCCATTCCTTTTTTTATTTTTTTATTGGGTATAGAAATACTCTACGGATACTTTGTTAAAAATCAAAAACACAAGGTTCTGGATACTGTAAGTAGTATTAGTTCCGGCCTTACTAATATTTTGAAGGATTCCCTTGGTTTGGGGATCATAATTGTAAGTTATCCTTATTTATTGGAGCACCTTGCATTAACAGAAATCAAAGCCAGCTGGTTAGTATGGGGTGTTGCCTTTATTGTTATCGATTTTGCGGGCTATTGGAATCACCGCCTAAGCCATCACATTAACTTTTTTTGGAATCAACATGTTATTCACCACAGCAGTGAAGAATTTAATTTAGCATGCGCCTTGCGACAGTCAGTTTCTAATTTGATAGGCTATTTCCCTCTATTTTTGATTCCTGCGGCAATTCTTGGGGTTCCAACAAAGGTTATTGCAATTCTGGCACCCATCCATCTTTTTGCTCAATTTTGGTATCACACACAACACATAAGGAAAATGGGCTGGTTAGAATATATAATTGTTACACCGTCTCAACATCGGGTTCATCATGCAATTAATCCGGAATATATTGATAAAAACCTGGGTCAGGTATTATGCATTTGGGACCGTTTGTTTGGTACATTTCAGGAAGAACTGGCAGAGGTACCTCCCCAATATGGAGTTTTGAAACCAGCTCGTACCTGGAATCCGCTACTTATTAATTTTCAGCATATTTGGCGCTTAATTAAAGATGCCTGGCGTACGGAGAACTATTGGGATAAAGTAAGAATTTGGTTTATGCCTACAGGGTGGCGGCCGGCTGATGTTAAAGAGAATTATCCGATAAGTATTATTCAAGATGTATATCATTTTAAACGGTATCAGACAAAGGCTTCTTTTGCTTTTAAAGGGTATGTAATTTTTCAAATGTTAGCTACTTTAATATTGTTACTCTTTATGTTTTATAACTATTCGGAAATTGGCTTTAATGGCCTGCTTTTATTTGGAGCCTTTGTGTTTATGGGAATATATGGCTATACTACGCTTATGGATAGAAGTAAAATTGCTGTTTGGATAGAACTATGTCGAGGAGTACTTGGACTTTTTCTCGTTTTCAGAACAGGAGATTGGTTTGGTATTAATGCCCAGATAACAGGAGGAGGTTATCTTGTTGCGATGTATTTTGTTATTACAATTATTGGAGGTATTTATTTTACCTATATGGAAAAAGAATCATTAACTGCCAAAGCGGTTTTAAAAAAATAAATTATGGGTATAAGGCCATACATACTTGCTGAATCTAACTGGGAAACCATCAAGGATGCCGATTTTGAACTGGCTATACTGCCTTGGGGAGCTACAGAAGCACATAACTATCATTTACCATATGCCACAGATATTTATGAGGCTGATTATATTGCCGCTGCTGCTGCAAAAATTGCATGGGAAAAGGGTGCAAAGCCCATTGTTTTGCCAACAATTCCGTTTGGTGTAAATACAGGGCAATCTGATATATATCTTGATATAAACCTTAATCCCACGACTCAACTGGCCATCTTAAAGGATATAATAGAGACCCTTAATCGTCAGGGGATATACAAACTTCTGATCTTTAATAGCCATGGTGGAAATAATTTTAAGCCCTTGGTTAGAGAATTAGGATTAAAATATCCGGATATGTTTATTTGCTTCTCCAATTGGTTTCAGACCATGAAGAGGTCAGATTATTTTGAAAATGAAGGTGATCATGCAGAAGAAATGGAGACAAGTCTTATGTTATATCTTAAACCTGAACTTGTATTGCCAAAAAATAAATGGGGCACTGGTAAATCTAAAAGTTTTAAGATCAAAGCATTTACAGAGGGTTGGGTATGGGCAGAGCGAAAATGGTCAGAAATAAGTGAGGATACCGGAGTTGGGAATCCGGAACTTGCAACCCAGGAAAAAGGCAGGCGATTCTTTGAAGATATATCTTTAAAAATAGGAAATCTAATTTATGATTTATGCAAAGCCGATTGCAAAGATCTATATGAATAATAGTCCTTATTTTTTGTTAACGATCTCCTTTTGAACCAAATTTACATATAGGTCCATAGCTTCTTTACGATCAATATTCTGTGCCTGAATCAAGGCATTGGCCTTAAATGCATTTATTAATGGGGTCTTACTTCCAGGATTATTATAGTTTTTATTAGCAATTTTGTAATAAGCATACAGCTTTAATAATAAGTCTGCAGGTAAAGGCTTCTTATAGTCATTTACCAGCTGCACAGCTTCTAAAAATTCGCTATATAATTTATCACTCTTCATCCTTATGCGGAGTTGTGGCAATGCAGGTTTGGGCACCGACAACTTTCTGGTTTAATTTTACGGTGATTGCACTATTTAATGGTAATAATAAATCTACCCTGGACCCGAATTTAATAAAGCCCGAATCTTCACCCTGTTGAACGTTTTCTCCTACCTCTGCATAATTTACAATACGTCTTGCCATTGCTCCTGCTATTTGTCTGTAGAGAATATCACCAAATTTTGGAGTATGAATTACTACTGTTGTTCGTTCATTTTCTTCACTTGATTTTGGATGCCAGGCAACAAGATATTTACCAGGGTGATATTTGGAGTATTTAATAACCCCACTAGATGGATACCGCGTTATATGCACATTGGTAGGTGACATAAATATGGAAACTTGTATGCGTTTATCCTTAAAATATTCTTCCTCTTCTACTTCCTCTATAGCAACTACTTTACCATCAACAGGGGCAAGTATATCATTAAAATTTTTATTAATAACTCTCTTTGGATTTCTAAAAAACTGGAGAATGAGAATTAATATGATTAAAGCTAAAATTTGAACTGTATACTGTAACCAGGGTTCAACTATATAAAAGTGAGCCAATACAATAGCAATACCAACGCTAAAAAAAGTTATTAATATAATTTTTTGGCCTTCTCTATGAAACATACGAAAACAACATTAAAGTTAAATAAGCAAATGGGGCAGCAAATATTAGACTATCCAAGCGATCTAACATACCGCCATGTCCCGGTAAAATGGCGCCACTATCTTTAACCCCCGCCTGTCTTTTTAGTTTAGATTCAATAAGGTCTCCCAAACTCCCCGTTACAACAATCACTCCGGCTAGAATAACCCATTGAGCCGGGTTTACAATATCTTCATATTTTGCCATAACATAGGCGGCTCCCAAAGTGAAAACCAACCCTCCCAAGCTACCTTCAATAGTTTTTTTTGGTGATACCGCAGGATATAGCTTTGTGCGCCCCAATGTCTTGCCTACAACATAGGCAAATGAATCATTTACCCAAATTAATATAAAAATCCCCATAATAAGGTATTTAGCAAATTCATTGTCCTTATATGGGATCATAGTCAAAAAAATACATCCGCCACCCACATAGAAAAGACCTGCAATAAATTTTTCGTAATTATAATAGATTTTTTTCTTTTTAGAAAATAGGTAGTAAAGCAAACTAAAGTTCACAATGATAGTCAGAAACATGAGCATATTGATCAAAATTTTATCATCTATAAGATAAATATAAGCCCACCACAGCCCTAGATAGGCTATAAAGATATAGTACCCCCTGAGGGCTACCAATCTTTTATATTCATACAAACAAGCCAGACCAAAAACCATAAAAAGAAAGTCAAATGCATCTGAACTAAGAAAAACGGCGGAAAGAAGTAGAATTACATAAACAGCTCCGGTCAATAATCGCCTAAGAAGTTCTTTCATACTAAAGGTCTTCCATAAGTAATAAGTACAAGTGCTTTGTACTGCTACCGTAGGTTAGAAAATCATTGGCATTTTCTTCAGTACTTTGAAAATGTTTAATAGTAGTAATATTTGCCGGAATACCTTGTCTGTATTTTTTTTTGATTGTTTTTAAACCCTCTCCAATAGTTTCTACTAACTGACTGGTTGTGGCGAAAACAATAACATTGTCTGGCACTTCGTTAAGTTTCTTTTCTTTAAGCTGGTTTGAGCAAACTAAAATAGATCCGTTTTGGGCAACCAAATGTTCGCAAGTAGTAAAGAAAATTTCACTATCGTTTGCTTTATTTGTAAACCTTAAATTGGCTTTAGAAAATTTTTCTTCTAAGCGGGGATTCATTACAAAGAAAGGAAGTTCCTCCCAATGATTTTCCTCAATTATATTTTTTAAAGCTTCTGAAACTTCATCAAAAGAATCGCAATAAATAAATTTGCCACCATTCTTTTTAAAATGAATAGTAAACTTCTCATCAACAGGGATATTTAGGTCGGGCATATGCATACCTCTCGTTTCCACTGTTTCTTTGGAAACTTTCTTTTTACCACCACCAAATAGCTTGTCAAATAGACCCATCGATATATTTAATCTTCAAATAAAGCTCGAATCACTTAAAAAAGCAACACCTAGAATTACTTATTATTTTCTTCAGCAGATTCTTCAGGAGTAAGAGTATCAGCAGAAACTATTTCCTGACCTTTTTTATCAAAAACTTTTTCAAAAGGGCGACTGCCAAAAATTTTAAGTAAATCCTCTTTAAAGATAACTTCTTTTTCCAATAAGCGTTCAGCCAAGGTTGTAAGTTTATCTTTATTTTTTTTCAGTACGTCAACAGCTCGTCTATACTGCTCTTCAATTAACTTAGAAATTTCCTGATCAATTACCTGGGCAGTTTCTTCGCTGTATGGCTTGGTAAATCCGTATTCGTTCTGACCAGATGAGTCGTAGTAGGTAAGATTTCCTATTTGGTCATTAAGTCCATAAATAGTTACCATTGCACGGGCCTGTTTGGTTACTTTTTCCAAATCACTCAGAGCACCGGTAGATATTTTATCAAACATCACTTTTTCAGCGGCCCTGCCTCCCAAAGTAGCGCACATTTCATCTTTCATTTGATCAGGACGAACTATAAGGCGTTCTTCGGGCAAATACCATGCTGAACCCAGAGATTGACCTCTTGGTACTATTGTAACTTTCACCAATGGCGCAGCATGTTCCAGCATCCAGCTTACAGTTGCATGGCCAGCCTCATGATAGGCAATAGTCCTTTTCTCTTCCGGGGTAATAATTTTATTCTTTTTTTCAAGTCCACCGACAATTCTGTCTACCGCATCAAGGAAGTCTTGTTTGCCAACTGCCTTTTTTTCTTTACGGGCTGCAATAAGTGCAGCTTCATTACAGACGTTGGCTATATCTGCTCCCGAAAATCCCGGAGTTTGTCTGGCCAGAAAATCGAGATCAAGTGTCTCAGAAGTTTTTATTGGTCTAAGATGTACTTCAAATATTTCCTTTCTTTCCCGAATATCAGGAAGATCTACATAAATCTGCCTGTCAAATCTACCGGCACGCATCAACGCTTTATCCAATACATCAGCTCTGTTGGTAGCAGCCAATACAATTACATTGGTATTTGTGCCAAAACCATCCATTTCCGTTAATAACTGGTTCAAGGTATTTTCGCGTTCATCATTAGATCCGGTGAAATTGTTTTTACCTCTTGCCCGTCCTATTGCATCAATTTCATCGATAAAAATAATTGCGGGTGATTTGTCCTTCGCCTGCTTAAATAGATCCCTAACCCTTGATGCACCTACACCAACAAACATTTCAACAAAATCTGAACCGGATAATGAGAAGAAAGGAACTTTTGCTTCTCCTGCAACTGCTTTTGCAAGTAATGTTTTCCCAGTACCGGGAGGTCCAACCAAAAGCGCTCCTTTAGGAATTTTACCACCCAAGGAAGTATACTTGTCAGGGAACTTTAAGAATTCCACTATTTCTTCGACTTCTTCTTTAGCCCCTTCCAAACCCGCAACATCCCTGAAGGAAGTTCTGGTATCGGTTTTTTCATCAAATAATTTTGCCTTGGATTTTCCGATATTAAATATCTGACCACCGGCACCTCCACCGGCACCTCCGGACATTCTGCGCATAAGATAAATCCATATACCAATAATCAGTACAAATGGCAGAATAGATAACAACAACTCCATAAAGACATTAGACTCTTTATCAAATTCTACTATGGTATCTAAGTTACTCTCCTTTTTTATTTCAGTTATTTCATTCTGAAAAATTTGCAAATCCCCATAATCCAATACATATTGGGGTATAGAGCCCGTTGAAGGAAACAAAGGCTTTTCAGACACATCCTTATGAACATCCTTGGAAAGTGCTTCATCAGACAGGAAAACTTTAGCCTGATTGGTGTTGGTAATAATCAATATCTTGGTGATATCTCCATTTCTAAGGTATTCCTGTAGCTCAGAAGTAGTTGTTTTCTTTGTTGAGGCCAGATTGTCGCTGCTAAAGAATTGGAAACCAATTAAGAATATTGCAATCAAGCCATAAATCCACCAAGAGCTGAATCTCGGTTTCTTTTGCGGGGTATTATTGTCTTTTGCCATTGTCTTTTTTTACTGATTAAAACTACTTTCTACCATTGTGACTTTTGCGTCTCCCCAAAGCCCCTCCACGTCATAAAATTCTCGTATATGCTTTTGAAATACATGAACAACTACGTTTACATAGTCTAACAATACCCATTCCGCATTTTCAGATCCTTCAACATGCCATGGTTTGTCTTTTAATGCCTTACTTACTGTTTTTTGGATTGAATTTACTATCGCATTAACATGCGTATTAGAAGTGCCATTACAAATTATAAAGTAGTCACAAACAGTATTCTCTATTTCCCTTAGGTCAAGTACATTTATCTCGAGTCCTTTAACTTCTTCTATTCCATCTAAGATTAAGGTAATTAACTCATCTGCACTCGCTTTCCTTTTCTGCATTCAATAATTTTAATTTGTACAAAGTTATTGTTTTTTTGTTTTCTTAGCTATTGTTTTTAACATAACATTGTAGATCAAAAACGAACACGCCTATATGAAAAGGATCAAACTTGATGCCACGGATTCGACAAACACCTACCTGAAAAAGTTAATGCATTCAGAGAAGCTGGAAGATTTTACAATTGTTAGTGCAAATCAGCAGTTGAATGGTCGCGGGCAAATGGGGACTCAATGGGAATCCGAAGCAGGTAAAAACCTAACTTTTAGCGTTTTAAAGTATTTTAAAAACTACCAGATTCAAGAACAATTTTTATTAAATATAATTACTTCATTAGCAGTTTACAATACACTTAAAAACTTATTTATACCAAATTTACGAGTTAAATGGCCTAACGACATTCTGTCAGGTAATTTTAAGATATGTGGTATTCTAATAGAAAATAATTTAAAGAATAATATAATTCAGTCTTCTATAATTGGATTTGGATTGAATGTCAATCAACTAGAATTCGGAAATTTAAAAAAAGCATCATCGTTAAAAAAAATTAAGGGTAAGACGTTTAATCTTGATGAAGTGCTCACATCTTTAGTACTCAATCTCAATATACTTTTTAATGATTTTGAATCTGGAAAAGTTCCTGCTATGCGTAAGCAGTATGAAAAGTTACTCTTCAGGATGGACAAACCGTCTACTTTCAAGGACCGGGATTCCAAGTTTTTTACAGGCTATATACGTGGAATCTCTAAAGGAGGTAATTTAGTAGTGGAATTGGAAGATTCTATTTTAAAGGAATATGCATTTAAGGAATTGGAACTGTTGCACTAAAACGCCTTGGTTGGACTCTGTAAATGAGTTCTAAATTTTACTCAAATTATCTGATAAGGCATTCATAAAATTAGTAATAGGGGTTTTTATCATCATAGCCATCATTGAATTAAACTCTCCTTCAAAATGTAACCCTACTTCTGTTTCACTATCGTTATTAGAATCGATATCGACGGTAAGTGTAAAAGGTAACTTTTCACTGGCAGCTCCTAATACCAGTTGGTTAAAAGGTTGTTGATTTTTTCTTTTGAGTACTATTTGCGGCATCCCTTTAAGAGCAAATAAGAAAGTGTCTTTGTCTAAAACTTCAAATTTATCAATGCTATCGGGCATTAATTGCTCAAAATTTTTAAGATCTATAACAAATTCATATACATCCTTTATGTTTTTTGAGACGGCTTTCTTTTCAGTTTGTATTTCCATGATTTCATGATTTCCAGGTTGAAGGATTATTTCTCCATTCAATTAGTGTTTTTAATTGGTCCTCCTTAATATGTTTGCTGGAAGAAGCTTGCTCTATAAGGTATTCATAATTGCTAAGCGTATGAAGTTCTATCTCTTTAGCTTTAAAATTCTCTTCGGAGATACTAAAACCGTATGTAAAAATTGCTAACATACCTTTTACGACGGCCCCATTTTGTTTTAAAGCTTCTACTGCATTTAGGCTACTTTTACCAGTGCTTATGAGATCTTCAATAACTACAACAGTCTGATTAGCTGACAACTGCCCTTCAATTTGATTTTGTCTGCCATGTGACTTGGCTTCCGGCCTCACATAAATAAAAGGCAACCCCAGATAGTCTGCAACAAGCATCCCAATGCCAATTGCACCAGTAGCCACACCGGCAATTATATCTGGCTTCCCATATAAGTCGACAAGTTGTTTTGCAATTTGTTCTCTTATGTAATTTCTGATGTCAGGAAAAGACAGGATTATCCTATTGTCACAATAAATTGGAGATTTCCATCCGGAGGCCCATGTAAAAGGATTTTCTGGTTTCAACTTAATTGCATTAATTTGCAGTAGGAGCTCGGCTGTTTTTGCCGCAGTGTTCTTATCTAAAACCATTTCACAAATGTATAAAGTTTTTGTTAAAGATGCCCCTTTGATTTTAACAAACAAACTATCTGATACCGTAAATGGTCAATATTTTATGCTAAATGGGGAAGCCATTAATGACGCCATAGATGCTTTGGCAAAAAAAAAGATGGACAGAGCATTTATCTATCATCCCAACCACGAGGAAATTTTAAAAAAGTTTACAAAAAAAATTCCAATGGAAATTGCCGGAGGTGGTGTGGTGACCAATAAAAAGGGTAAAGTTCTTTTTATATACAGGAATGACAAATGGGACCTGCCCAAAGGAAAACTTGAAAAAGGGGAATCTATTGAAGAATGTGCACTCAGAGAAGTTGAGGAAGAAACCGGGGTTAAAGGTTTAAAGATTGAAAACTTTCTGCGGACTACGTACCATATTTTTAAAAAAAACGGCATCTACAAACTCAAGGAAGTGCATTGGTATGCTATGAAAACGGCTTACAAGGGAAAGTTAGTTGGTCAAAAAAATGAGGGTATAGAAAAAGTAAAATGGAAAGGACCACAGAAAATTCATAAGGCCCTGGAAAATTCTTATACCAATATAAGATCACTATTTGCAGATTAGTTTTGTTTTACCGTATTAAATGTATCCTTAGGGATGCGATATACAGGATATCGTAAATGGGATGCTTCATAATATTTTGAGCGTGTATATATCCATTACAATTGATCATATGAATTTTGCCTAAATGCTTCATCCGTCTCTTTTTTAAATTCAAAACTTTCGCGTAGACGATCATTATTTTTTATTATTTCTATAGCAAGATTTTCGAATACATAGGGAGAGAATCCTTCTTTTTGCTGGAAAATAGGATCAAAAAAAACTCCAAATAAAAAGGAATCTACAACGGTAAGTCCGATAGTTTCTAAAATAAAAGAAGTACCAAGAGGCGTCTCATGAAGTTTGGAAATATAAATTCTGATAAATCCCGTATCACAATTAAACAAAATTCCGGCTTATAATTTAAGCCGCCTTCGTAATCTCTTCAATTTCCTTCTTTTGTATGGGTTTGTTTTTGTAATCTATGATGTGGTGCGTCCTGGTCATATAGAATTTCCAGTTTTCCCTATCGGCGGGATCTATAGACGAAGTTAAAATGTTGATTCTTATTTTATGTGTAATGGGCAATGTTATGAATTCCTCAAGAAATTGCCATCCATCCATAATTGGCATATTGATATCCAAAAATATAACCTCAGGGACTTCTTCGTTATTTTTAAAAATACTTTTAAAATCATCAATGGCCTCTTTCCCATTGACATAACTATTAATGTTCTCGCTTACATTTAAGGCACTAAGTATCCTTTTTATGCCGAATACGGTTATTGGATCATCATCTATAATAGCTATTGATTTAAGCTTTGTCATTAAAATATATGTTAAACGTCGTTCCCTTACCCACTTCACTGCAAGCCATAATCTTCCCATTCATGGCCTCAACTTGATTTTTGGTAATATATAACCCAATGCCCCGAGCATCTGAATTATCATGGAAAGTTTTATACATTCCAAATAATTTTTCGCCATATTTATTCAAATCAATACCAAGTCCGTTATCTTCTATACTTAAAATAGTATATTTTTCATTTTCAGATACCGTTAATTTAATGACCGGATCACGGCTATCGTCCTTATACTTTACAGCATTGGTTATAAAGTTCATAATTATACTGTCAATATAAGCGGGTATTACTTTTATATAAGTTTCATCGGGTATTTTATTGATGATTTTTGCATTGTTCTTTTTAAGAAATGCTGCTAAATTTTTCTCCGCAGCTGCAATTTTCTTATTTAAATTAACCGGTTTTTTATCTAGATTTACGTTGGTGCTAATGGCCACAACTTCATTTAGATTGTCCAGGGTTTCCAATAAGTTATCGGACGCCTCAGTAAGCATTTTTATTATATTCTCTTGTTCATTCGCATCTTCTTCATCAACCAGAAACTCCAGTAACATAGAAAAATTTGCTGTATGGGACCTTAAATTATGCGATACAATATGAGCAAAATTGATTAATTGTTTGTTTTGAATAGAAGTAACATTTATGAGGTCTCTAAGTTCCTGCTCCTTCTGTTTAAGATCAGAAATATCCATGCTTATACCTATCAGACCGCTGGCTGCACCATCAGGGCCAATAAGTGGAATTTTTGAAGTCATAAATTTAGTTATACTTCCATCCTTCTTCACACTTATAGTTTCTTTTCCCAAAATTGGAATCAAACTATTGATGACTCTTTGATCTTCTTCTCTGGAAATTAAGGCAGATTTTTTATCGTAAAACTCATAATCACTTTTGCCTAAAACTTCTGATTCTTCCTTAAACCCACAATAAATTAATTCTGATTTATTAACTAAAATTTTCCTGGATTCCAGATCTTTTATATAGACATTAAGCGGTAAATTATCTATTAATGTCTTTAAAAGCTTTTGTTCTTCCCTTATTTGTTTTTCTTTTTTCTTTACTTCGGAGATGTCCTGCGCAGTAGACCAAAGTAATTTTCTCCCCTTTTTATTTCCTACTAATGATCCACTTATTAAAACAGGATAACTCGTTCCATCCTTTTTGGCAAACATATGTTCAAAAGGGCCATAGGTACCTATTGAATCAACTTCCTTTAAGAAATTAGTCAATTTATACTTGGACGAATCTGGTATAATATCCGTGTACCTTAAACTAGTCATGTCTTCTTTACTATAGCCTGTTGCCGTTTCAAAGGAACTGTTAAAATCCAGTATCTCTCCGGTTTCAAAATCGCTAAGTATGTAGGCAATTGGAGACAATTCATATAAGGACCTAAATTTCTGTTCACTTATTTTCAACTTCTGTCGGGCCTCAACCATTTCTTTAATCATACGCCCCTCGGCCAAAAGAGATACTACTTTATCATTTTCGTTGTAAATGGGTTTTAAACTGAAATCTACAGGAATAGGTTGTTTGTTTTTATCCAGAACTACTATCTCACTCCGCATAAACTCTCCCTGGGCTGCAGCTGCTATCACCTGCTTTAACCCTTCTTTTACCATATCCGGAATTGGCCACCAGTACGCGTCCCAAAACTTTTTATTAATTATATCCTCCTGCCTGAGGCCAGAAAATTGTAAAGCAGTGTCGTTGACCTCCAGAAAAGTTCCTTCGGTATCTAAAATACCCGTAAACTGATATGAAGAATTAAAAATACTACTGAAAATACGCTCTTGTTCTTCTGTTTTTACCTTTTTCAATACTTCATCCGTAATATCTTTGAACGTACCTATAACACCCAAAAACTTATCATCTTTAAAAACAGGTTTGCCAGCCGCTATAACAGAGATTTCTTTTCCTTTTGCCGTGATCAATTGTAAGGTTTCATTCCAGGCAATCCCTTTTGTCATCGCTCTATCAACTGCCATGGCTATTGTATTCCTGCTATAACCTTCCTTATAAAATTTTATACCACTTTCAATATCCGGCACAAAATCTTCAGATACTTCATGAATTCTTTTGGTTATATTACACCAGGATAGTTTGTCCTGGACTGCATCATACTCCCAACTTCCAATTTTTGAAATTTCGGATTTATCCCTAAGTAAAATTTCAAGCTTTTCCAGTTTAATATCATCAAAAATTGTATCAGAAATATCTTTTGTCTGGATAATGGCGCCAATAATGTTTTCCTTCTCATCATACCAGGGAACATTTACATACTCAAACCATTTTTCGTTTTTTTGAGCATCATAAAAATTTTCTACGCCAGAAAGCATGGCTTTGCCTTTAATTACATTATTGAGATCTTTTTTCCAGGATTTGCTGATATCCTCAAAGAGTTCAAATAGCGATAAACCAATTACATCCCTGTTTGTAAAATCAAAGTAAGTAATCCATTTATCTGAAGTATGTATTATTTTGAATTTTTTATTCACAAATACCGTTGAAACTGGTAACTGTTTTATAAGGTAATCATTAGAAGATGTTTGGGTTTCATGCAACATACTACCGTAATTTCTTACTAAAGTAATCCGATTTTCCATCAATTGTCAATGATTGTTGTGAACTAGTCCAAACTCGTTGTGTGACTTCAATTTTACATAGAGTACACGATAAAATAACATTAAAAGTAAGTAATATCCTACTAAATTAGAATATTTTAGAAAATTAGACGCATTAATTAAAAAAAAAGAAAAAGCCCGCAGCAAAATAAACAGAGGCGCTAATCGATGAAAATCATGATAATTTAACTGTACTGGGCACTAAAACACTATAATCTCCTCCATTTCTAATTACATCTCTTACAATAGATGAACTGATAAAGGATTTGCCGGAAGCGGTAAGCAAAAAAACTGTCTCAATGTCTGAAAGCTTTCTATTAGTATGAGCTATTGCCTTTTCAAACTCAAAATCTGCAGGGTTACGAAGACCGCGAAGAATATATGCTGCATTTACTTTCTTGCAAAAATCTATTGTCAGGCCTTCATAGGTCATAATTTTGATCTTTGGTTCATCTTTAAAAGCTTCTGAAATAAAGGTCATTCGTTCTTCCAGAGAGAACATATATTTTTTTTCAGCATTTATTCCAATCGCTATTATTAGTTCATCGAATAGGCATATTCCCCTTTCAATAATATCAGAATGACCCAGGGTAATCGGGTCAAAAGAACCTGGAAAAATAGCACGCTTCATTAGGTTTCTTGGTTTACAAGTTAAATGTACTCAATTTACTTCAATGCTTCATTTATCGCGTTTTCAAAAAGTTCCGGTAAACTTATACCTGCTATTTGAGCCTGTTGCGGTAAGATACTCTCTTCTGTTAAGCCCGGAGTTGTATTCATCTCTAACATGTAAGGCTCATTGCCTATAAAGATAAATTCGCTTCTGGAAAAACCTTTGATTTTTAAAACTTCATACGCTTTTTTGGCCTGATTTCTTATATTTTCTTCCTGAGTTTTTGTTAAACGGGCAGGGGTGATTTCCTCTGATTTTCCTTCGTATTTTGCTTCATAATCAAAAAAATCATTATCTGTTATAATTTCAGTCAAAGGCAGAACCATAGTTTTACCTTTAAATGTTAAGACACCAACAGATACTTCGGTACCGTTGAGAAAAGATTCAATAATAATCTCATCATCCTCAAGAAATGCCTTGTCAATTGCTGCTGGTAAATCTTCTTTCTTATATACTTTGGAGATTCCAAAACTACTTCCTGCTTTATTTGCCTTTACAAAACAGGGAAGGCCAACTTTCTCTACAATGGCGAAATGATCAATGGCGTCACCCAAATTCAGATAATAAGAAGTTGCTGCCTTAATACCGTAAGGTTTAAGTGTACTTAGTAAATCTCTTTTATTAAATGTCAGCGCTGCCTGATAATGACTACATGAAGTTTGAGGAATTCCTAAAAGGGCAAAATAGGCCTGCATTAATCCATCTTCGCCCGGAGTACCATGAATTGCATTAAATACGCAATCAAAAACAACAAGTTGATCCTGAATTTTCACAGAAAAATCATGCCTGTTTACTATTGTTTCATTTTCGTTTTCATCCAGGTAAACCCATTTTTCTTTGGAAATTAAGATACGATAGGCATTAAATTTCTGCTTGTCTAAATATTTAAAAACCACATTACCACTCTTAATTGAGATCTTATACTCACTGGAATAGCCCCCCATAATAATGGCAATATTCTTTTTCATTTAATGTTTTATATATAAACTCCTAAGCTGTTTAGACAAATATCACGATTTTAACGTAAATAAAAAATGATAGGGTTTCCTATATTTGTATCACATATAAAAAAAGCGATGAAGAATTTTTGGAATTTTCTTAGAAGTAAAGTTTTTCTGTTCAATATAGGACTTGCTTTTATAGTAATAGTTGTTTTATGTCTATTTGCCTTGCAATGGTTAAAAAAGTCAACTAACCACGGAGAATTTGTTGAGGTTCCGGATTTATCAAAGTTATCTGTTATGGAAATGAGAGATATAATTGAAGATGTGAATTTACGATATGAAGTATTGGATTCAGCCAATTTTAATCCCGAATATCCCAGGTTTTCTATAATTGAACAGGATCCTCCTGCCGGGAATAAGGTAAAAGAAAATAGAAAAATATATATTACTGTTAATCCTTCCGGTTATAAAAAAGTAACGGTACCAAATATTATTCAGGTTACTCAGCGTAATGCAGGGTCAATGCTCCGGGCTGTTGGATTAGATGTTGAGCGTGTCACTTATATTGATGAGTTGGGAAAGGATATGGTATACTATATTAGGTATAAGGGTAAGACTATCAATCCTGGTGACAAAATACAAAAAACTTCAAAAATTGAACTGGTCTGCGGAAACGGAACTATAACCGGCCAGGCGAAAGTCAAAGCCGATTCGGAATAGGAAATGGCACTTAACAACACTTCAGATCCTGAAGAGGATGAGCTTTACGAGCATTATAATTTTGTTGCTTCCAAAGGGCAGGAACCCTTACGGGTAGATAAGTTTTTAATGAATTTTATAGAAAATGCAACTCGGAATAAAATTCAATTAGCTGCAAAGGAAGGCCATATATGGGTTAATGAATCTGTTGTAAAACAAAACTACAAAGTAAAAGCAGGGGATGAGGTTAAAGTGTTTTTTGAACACCCGCCTTATGAGCTTTTATTAACTCCTGAAGATATCCCATTGAATATTGTCTATGAAGATGAAAGTCTTCTGGTTGTAAACAAACCTGCAGGAATGGTGGTGCATCCCGGGCATGGTAATTATTCCGGCACCTTAATTAATGCCTTATTACATCACATAAAAAGTTTGCCTGTCAATTCTGACGAAAGACCGGGTCTGGTTCATCGTATTGATAAAGATACTTCC
Source organism: uncultured Eudoraea sp. (assembly GCF_947490415.1). Lineage (GTDB taxonomy): Bacteria > Bacteroidota > Bacteroidia > Flavobacteriales > Flavobacteriaceae > Eudoraea. The sequence continues at coordinate 54,107 of NZ_CANLGX010000009.1, read as the reverse complement.
GGATTATTGGTAATTGCCAAAACAGATATGGCCATGACTCATTTGGCAAAACAATTTTTTGATAAAACCAGCGAGAGAGAATATATCGCACTGGTTTGGGGCAATGTAGAAGCAGATGAAGGCACCATCAAAGGACATATTGACCGTAATCCAAAAAACCGACTTCAAATGCAAGTTTTTCCTGAGGGTGATAAAGGAAAAGATGCAATCACACATTTTAAAGTTTTAGAACGTCTGGGATATGTAACTCTTGTTTCATGTAAACTGGAGACTGGAAGGACACACCAGATTCGGGTACACATGAAATATATAGGCCATACTATTTTTAATGATGAACGCTATGGGGGGAATAAAATATTAAAGGGAACTACCTTTACCAAATACAAACAGTTTGTTGAAAATGCTTTTAAAATCCTGCCAAGACAGGCTTTGCATGCCAAGACCCTTGGATTTGTACATCCGGTAAGTGGAAAAATGATGCGTTTTGATAGTGAATTGCCTGATGACATGGCCAATTGCATTGAGAAGTGGAGGCAATATTCACGGCATTCTCAATAGCAATAAATTTCGTTGATAGGGGTATTGATAAGTCCTTTCATACTTTTTAAGGAATTCCCAAAAATCCTCTTTACTTTTATCTTAAAATTTTGAAATATGAAGATTGTGCTTTCTCCCGCCAAGTCGCTTGATTTTGAACGTCCAATACCCACGGTAAAATATACACAACCAGCGTTTCTGGAGCAGTCGGAAAAATTAATAAAGGTATTGGCCAAGAAAAACCCCAAGTCCCTTTCCAAATTAATGAGTATTTCAAATGACCTGGCTGAATTAAACTGGGAGCGCAACCAAAAGTTTTCACTGCCTTTCACCCCGGAAAATGCCCGCCCTGCCATATATGCTTTCAATGGGGATGTTTATCAGGGATTAGATGCATACAGTATTTCTGAGAATAACTTGGAAAAGTTGCAGGACACACTTCGAATCCTTTCGGGTTTATATGGCGTTTTAAAACCTCTTGATCTTATTCAGCCCTATCGTTTAGAGATGGGAACACAATTAAAAATTGGTCGAAAAAAGAATCTTTATGACTTCTGGAAACAGAGTGTGACGGACTTTTTAAACGATGAATTGGAAGAAGGAGAGCTTTTTATTAATCTTGCCAGTAATGAGTATTTTGGCGCTGTGGATGAAAAAAAATTAAAAACCAAAGTAATTACTCCTGTATTTAAGGATTGGAAAAACGATAAGCTCAAAGTAATTAGTTTCTTCGCTAAAAAAGCCCGAGGTTCCATGGTGCGTTATATACTGGACACGGATGCAAAAACTCTTGAAGACATAAGGGGATTTAATCTGGACGAATATATCTACAGTAAAGAACACACTCTAAAAGAAAACCAACCTGTTTTTATTCGATAGAATAATTTTCTGAAGCAAACGTTTATAATATTAAGTTTTATTGATAAACAGCTTGCAATGAAAAATTTTGGTTTTGTTCTACTCGCCTTTTTAGTGTTTACATTTAGCTGCACAGACAGGGATGATAATGTAGATACGGTTAATATCCGCATCAAGAATGATAGTAATATCAATTTTGATGAAGTACAGGTAGGTACTAATGAGGAAATATATACAAATGTGGCCCCCGGCGATTATTCAAATTATTTGGTATATGAGTTGGCTTATCAATACGCCTTTGTAGAAATCAAATCCGGAGAGGACATCTATGTACTACAGCCAATTGATTTTGTTGGTGAAACGGAACTTCCCATAGGTTTTTATACCTATAAATTAAGTATAAATGAAGAAGGAGAAGTTGGTCTGCAATTTGTTGTGGACTAGGTTTTGCCTTTAGTCTTTTTTTTCTTTACAACCACCACTTTTGCCTTTGACTTTTTCGGTCTTCGGGCTCCGTATGATTTATTGGAAATCTTTCCTCTTTTGGTTTTTATATCCCCTTTACCCATAAGTATTTTATATTTCACTTAAAGTACAAAAATTAGCACTATAAAACAATCTACCGTTTTCCCTTTTTGCAAAATACTATCTTTATAACTTTGGAAGATTATATGGAAATCAGCGATAATTAAAATTCAAATTGTTTTTACATACCCATCCTTATCAACCTTTTTTATTTGATGATACCACAAAACTCATTGTGGGGACCCTGCCACCGCCAAGATTTACGACTGGGGATTTGAGGGAAGGAGATGTCGATTTTTGTTATGGGAGCAGGGATGGTCAGTTATGGCCTATTTTGAATCAAATTTTTGGATTGAATTTAAAATACGAAACGACCAGTGAAGCTGTAAAACAACGTAAGAATTTTTTAATAGAACAAAAAATAGGAATCTGCGATATTGTTCAAAGCGCAGAACGAACAAAAGTAGATGCCTCCGACTTGGGTATGAAGAATGTTACCCTTAGGAACCTTATTGCCTATTTACATAAATACAACAAGGTAGAATGGTTATTGTTTACCGGAGGAAATAGCAAAAATGGACCGGAATATTTTTTTAGAAAGCATATTAAGGCGTATGGTTTGAGATTGGAGCCAATTTCTGAAGAGATTCCGCGGGTACATAAGTTTACACTTCCTGGAAATTTAAAAAGAACCATCAGAACGGTATCCTTAACAGCTCCTTCCGGTTCTGCAAATAGGGCTGTTGGCAGTTTTGTTTCTTATAAAAAGATAAAGGCGTTGAATCCTGAATATACAACATTGCATTTCAGAGCAGATCAATACCGTGCTTTTTTTAAAAAGTAAAATCTAGTCGGGCAGATAAGCTGAATAATCTAAGATATCTGGGAAATAAAATTACTTTTATAGGGCTATGATATAAAGCTGATACGATAGTTTTTCAAATCGTGAGTTGTATTGAGAGATATGTTGGTTTTTTTATAAAGACAAATTATTTTGTGATTTGCCACTTTTCCGTTTTAAAGATTATATTATTATGCGGATATTTAGAGACTTAAACCAATATTTAGGTGCGACAATAAAGAAGATTCAATTGAATAGTTAAGAAAATTTATGCATAAGACGGAAAGATTAGAGGAATTTAAAAAATTGGTTAAAAATAAGTTCTACGTTTATAACAGCTTGTTTTTAAATTTGCCTTATCAGGGTATCGAAAATGTGGGGATGCTCATTCCCCTTTTGTTTGACCAATGTGAAAAAGGACTGAAATCTGGCAAAAATCCACAACAAATTTTGGATTTATTTTTCCAGAACTACGCTAATATAGATACCGAGCAGGAAAGAATTGATTTTATGTTCAGTGTCATTCAATATGTTGAACGACAAGTGGTATTGTATGATAGTGTGGAAGATGCCGCATTTCCGAAGTTACATGAACATTCAAGCTCTTTATCAATAAAAGATTACTTTCAGTTAGTGGATAAAAATAAGAGCTGGGAAAAGATTGCAAAGAAATTATCAACCTTTAGTGCGCGTATTGTTTTAACGGCTCATCCGACTCAGTTCTATACCCCGGCTGTACTTGATATCATTGAAGAATTAAAATCGTTAATTCTTGAAAATAAAATTAATGATATTGATGTTGTTCTTCAACAGTTGGGGCTCACTTCTTTGATAAACACAAAGAAACCTACACCATTAGATGAAGCAAAAAACATTATCTATATTCTTAGAAATGTATACTATGCTGCTGTCGGGGATTTATTCACATATATTAAAAGCAATATAGAGAATGATGATTTTGACAATTACAATATTATTAAACTCGGATTTTGGCCTGGTGGTGACAGAGACGGGAATCCATTTGTAACAGCAGATATCACCAGGGATGTGGCAGATGAACTCCGTATTAATCTAATGAAATGTTACTATAACGACCTCAAAATTCTTCGCAAGAAACTTACTTTTAAAGACCTTCGCCCTGACTTGAATACTTTGAGGGACAGACTTTACGTAGCTATGTTCGACCCCAATAGAGTAGTAAGCTATGATGATATTATCGGGCCATTACTTACTGTAAGAGAAATTTTGATAGATAAGTACAATTCGCTCTACCTGAAACAACTGGATGATCTTATTGACAAGGTAAAAATTTTTAAGACACATTTTGCTACTCTGGATATTCGTCAGGACCACAGTAAGCACAAACAGGTAATTGAAACGGTGCTTAAGGCTAATGGTTATATTAATGAAAGCCTTGATGAACTTGCTGAAGATAAATTAACACACATACTTCTCAATGAAAATTTGAAATTGGACTCTAAGGATTTCAATGATGAAATTGTAAAAGATACTATTGTAAATATTTCGCACTTAAAGGATATTCAGAATAAAAATGGTGAAGAAGGTTGTAACCGATATATTATAAGTAACTCAGAGGATATTTACTCTGTTCTTTTTGTTTACGGGCTATTCAGATGGTGCGGTTGGGAGAAGGACAAAATTACTTTTGATATCGTTCCGCTTTTTGAAACAATGAACGGAATGGATACTGCCGAAGCCACAATGCAATACTTATTTGATTTGCCCGACTACCGCTCGCATCTCGAACAGCGCGGCAGAAGGCAGACCATGATGCTCGGATTCTCGGATGGAACAAAAGATGGCGGTTATTTAAAAGCCAATTGGTCTATTTTAAAAACCAAGGAAGTTTTGTCAAAAGTTTGTTCAAAGAATGGAATTGATGCAATATTTTTTGACGGCAGGGGTGGACCACCGGCCCGGGGGGGAGGAAAAACACATCGCTTTTATGCCGCACAAACTAAGGATATAGCCAATAATGAAATACAATTAACCATACAGGGCCAGACCATAACAAGCACATATGGTACTAAGGAGCAGTTCATGCATAATTCAGAACAGTTATTAACCGCAGGATTATCAAATAACCTCTTTGGAAAAGAAAATGTGATCTCCAGGGAATCACGAAAGTTGATGGAAGAACTCTCTGATCTTAGCTTTGAGAAATACGATGCCCTTAAGCAACATGAAATGTTTATTTCATATCTCGAAAACAGGAGTACGCTAAAGTATTATACCAAGGCTAATATTGGAAGCAGACCCGGAAAGAGGGGTCAAAAGGCAAAATTGGAACTTACAGATTTAAGGGCAATATCTTTTGTGGGTTCATGGAGCCAACTTAAACAAAATGTACCCGGGTATTTTGGTATAGGTACGGCTATTAAAAAACTGAAAGATGCAGGTAAACTCAGAGAATTAAAAAAATTATTCAAAGAGGTGCCCTTTTTTGAAACTTTAATGCTTAACAGTATGATGTCTTTGTCTAAGTGTTATTTTGAGCTCACGAGTTATATGAAGGACGATAAGGAATACGGGGATTTCTGGAATATCCTGCACGATGAATATCTGTTGTCAAAACAGATGTTATTGCTGATAAGCAATTCGGAAATACTTATGGAAAACGAAGCTGTTTCAAGAGAATCAATTAAGATCAGAGAAAATATTGTCCTGCCGTTATTAGTAATTCAGCAATATGCCCTGCATCAAATCAGCGAGAATTCGGATAATAAAGCGCTTTATGAAAAAATAGTCACCCGTTCCTTATACGGAAATATTAATGCAAGTAGAAATTCAGCATAGCCATTGTTTGGAACTGCTTTCTAATAAAAGTTAGAGCACTATGAAGATTATTAACTTGTAAAGACGGTTAATCTTTTTATTCCATTTTATTGCTCATAATTCCGTAAAATACCTGAATACCATAAGCAATTTGCCCAATTTTTAAATTTTCGTTAGGGCTGTGTTGATTGTTATCCGGATTCACAAGGGGAACAAGAAAAGCTGGAATCTTAAGTTCGTTAATAAAAGGTGCAATTGGAACCGTACCTCCCATGATCCTTATTTGTACTACATCCTCTGAGAATGTATTTTTAAAGGTATCTACCAGGAAATTACCATAAGGATTGTCCAAATCTGTTCTGAATGCATCTGTGACTGTGCCCTCTGTAATAGTGATGATTTTCTCGTGCTTCATTCTTTGGCTCTTATCCGGGACTTCGGTCATAATATAATACCCTTGATTTTCTACATGTTTCTTTACCAGACTCTTCAAACGATCTCCGTCAGATTCTGGTACAAGACGAATGTCTATTTCAGCAGTAGCACTTTCAGGTACTATAGTTCGGGCTTTTTCACCAACCCATCCTGAAGATAACCCCCGAATATTTAATGACGGATATTGCATGGCTTCCTGATAAAATGCGCCCACCTTTTCAGCTTGTTTGATGGCAAGATGGGTGTTTATAGTTTTAGCATCATCCGGTACACTTTGGAGTATATTCATTGTCGATTCATCAATATCAATACCGTCATAGTAACCTTCAATTAATACTCTTCCATCGGTATCTTTCATACTGGCCAATACCTGGGCCAATTGGAACCCCGGATTTGGGGCATAATTACCATAATGACCACTGTGTTGCGGCATTATTGGACCGTAGGTAGTTAGCGTCAATGTTGTTATGCCTCTGGTGCCATAAGCAATTGTTGGTTTACCCGAAGAATGGACAGGACCATCTGAAATGATCAGAAAATCTGCTTCTAACAGCTCACTATATTCTTTAACGGCCTTTGGCAAGGGGGCACTACTTTTTTCTTCTTCTCCGTCTAATATTACTTTTACATTAAATGGAATTTGCACATTGTTTTTTTTCAATAGATCAATGGTATTTAAGAACATAACAATTGGGCCCTTGTCGTCTGAAGTTGAACGACCAAATAGGCGCCAATCATAATTCACATCCTCTTTTAAATCATCAAACGAAAGTGTTTTCCAAACATCATTATCCTTTGTTTTAAGCTCTACTTTATAAGGATCTGGCTGATCCCACTTGGAAGGTTCCACGGACTGCCCATCGAAATGCATATAAAAAAGTATTGTCGGCTTGTCATCTTCCATGGGGAGGGCCGCAAAAAAAAGCGACTCCCCTTCTGTAGGAAGTACGGATGAATTAAAACCCCTTTCATTGAATTTTTTGGTGAGCCATGAAAGGTTTCTGTTAATATCTGAATGATCCAAGGCATCGTTCGGGATTGCCACGAATTCTCGTAGTTCATCTATGGTATGTCGGACTTGTGCTTTTAGTTCAAGGTCTTGTGCATTGTTAATCCATAAGATAAGAAGAGAAAAACAGGTCAATAAATTTTTCATATGGTAGTGTAAATTGATTATGATTTAAAATTAGGTAATTCTATGGGTTGATCAAATGCTTTAATCTTAAAACAAGTAATCGAATTAAAAGAACAAAAGGAAATCCATGAAAAAAGAGGTCAAACCAATCCATGGGTTTCATACCAATACTTCCTCCGAAAACCCATTTCAATTTACCCCATAAATGAGGCTCAGGGAAAAAGGGGGCCATTCCCAGGGTTAAACATAATAAGAATACAATTTTCCAATTATTAATTACATTCATGGATATGGTTTAAGATGTTTAATAAATTCTGAAATCCCAGCCGTACCTTCCTGTGATAACATTTTAATAAATGCGGAACCAATGATAGCACCCTTGGCTGTCTTAGTAGCTTGCTCAAATGTACGGGCATTACTTATGCCAAAACCTACAATTTGCGGGTTTTTAAGATTCATTGCTGCAATTCGCTCAAAGTAAGCTTCCTGTTCTTCTCCTAATCCCTGCTTAGCCCCCGTGGTACTGGCAGAACTTACCATATAAATGAATCCCTCTGAAGCGTCGTCTATTTGTGCAATTCGTGATTCACTGGTTTGCGGAGTAATTAGAAAAATGTTGATTAAATTATATTTTTTAAAAATAGTCTCATATTCTTCCAGGTATACGTCCAGAGGTAAATCTGGAAGGATAAGACCATCAATACCTATTTCCTGACATTTTTTGCAGAAGTTCTCTACCCCGTACTGTAAAACAGGATTAAAATACCCCATAATGATCAGGGGAATCGAAACAGTTTTTCTTATTTCTTTTAATTGATTAAACAGTAGATCTGTTCCCATGCCATTCTTTAAAGCTATTGTGGAACTTTTCTGAATGGTAGGCCCGTCTGCTAAAGGATCACTGAATGGAAGGCCTATTTCTATCATATCAACACCGTTTTTTTCCAAATCCTGAATAATAGAAACCGTATCATTCAGATTGGGATAACCGGCAGAGAAGTATATGGAAAGTAGTTTTTTGTCTTCACCCAGCTTTTTTTGTATTCTGTTCTTCATTTTATAGAAACCAATTATAATTTGAAATAATCTATATAGGTCTGTAAATCTTTATCACCTCTTCCAGAAAGGTTGATAACAACAATATCGTCTTTTTCAAACTTTCTGTGGTCAAATATGGCGAAAGCATGTGATGTCTCTATTGCTGGTATAATGCCTTCTAATTGAGATATCATTAAACCTGCTGTCATTGCTTCATCATCGGTAATAGAAATAAACTCACCCCGCCCGGAGGTGTACAGATGGGCATGCATAGGCCCTACGCCCGGATAATCCAGGCCGGCAGAAATAGAATATGGTTCAGTGATCTGACCGTCTTGAGTTTGCATAAGTAGTGTTTTACTACCGTGAATAATACCAATTTTCCCCAGAGCAGAAGTTGCGGCACTTTCCCCGGAATGAATACCCTTTCCGGCGGCCTCGACAGCAATGATACCAACATCTTCATTATCCAGATAATGGTAATAGGCACCAGCGGCATTACTTCCACCACCGACACAAGCCACAACAAAATCAGGGTTCGGAGTGCCTTCTTTTTCCAGCAGCTGAGACTGTATTTCCTCTGAAATTACTGATTGAAATCTGGCCACCATATCGGGGTAGGGATGCGGACCAACAACTGAACCTATTATATAATGGGTGTTTACCGGATTATTAATCCAGTCGCGAATTGCCTCATTCGTGGCATCCTTGAGCGTTCTGCTACCCGATAGTGCCGGCCTTACTTCTGCTCCCAGCATTTTCATTCTAGCCACATTAGGTGCTTGACGAGCAATATCTATTTCACCCATATAAACCACACACTCAATTCCCATGAGTGCGCAAACTGTAGCAGTGGCCACCCCATGCTGTCCGGCACCTGTTTCTGCGATGATTCGTGTCTTGCCTAACCTTTTGGCCATTAAAATTTGCCCAATGGTATTATTGACTTTATGGGCACCGGTATGACATAAATCTTCCCTTTTCAGATAAATTTTTGTTTTATACTTATCCGAAAGGCGTTGGGCAAAATATAGAGGTGTGGGCCTTCCTACATAATCTTGTAATAGTCTATGGAATTCTTCAATAAAAGATGGTTCCTCCATAATCTGAAGATAGTTTTGTCTAAGTTCTTCAGTATTAGGGTATAGCATTTCCGGTATAAATGCCCCACCAAACTGTCCGTAATAGCCTTTTTCATCAGCATGATAAGTCATATTCGTATTTTTTATGAGTTGGTTTCAAACAACCGATTCTTAAATTCTTTTAATTTATCTATATCCTTTAGGCCCGGTGATATTTCAAATTTACTATTGACATCAATAGCATGGCAATATTTAGATTCTTCCTTTTGAAGAAATTCTAAAACATTATCAACTTCCTCGAGACCAATACCCCCGCTTAGGAAATAGGGTTTTTTTGATGGATACCCCTTTAGGACTTCCCAGTTAAATTGATATCCATTGCCACCGGGCAACTTACCCTTTGTGTCGAATAAAAAGAAATCGGATAATTTCTCATAAGGGCCAAGTTGTTGGAAATCAAAGCTGTCTTTTATGCTAAATACCTTAAGAATGTCGATCTTGATATTTTGGTATTCAAATTGCTCTTTTAGCTTAGCACAGAATTCGGGGGATTCATTTCCATGCAATTGTATGGCATTTAAATCGAATGTATTGGTCCGATTTAAGATTTCATCAATATTGGCATCAACAAAAACTCCAACTTTTCTAGTTGTCTTAGGCAATTTAGGTATGGACCCATCAAAAAAACGCATTGAAGGCTTCCAAAAGATAAATCCGAGGTAATCTGGATGCAATTCTGCAACCTCCTCAATATTATGCTTCATGCCACAGATCTTTAGTTTCATCTTGCCATTTGGTTTATAAATTCCCTGGCACTCTCCCCTGGGTTTGCTGTCTTCATAAAGTTTTCACCAACTAAGAAACCCTGGTAACCCAATTCTCTTAGCATTTTAATCGCCGAAACAGAGCTAATACCACTTTCTGATACTTTTATAAATTCATCGGGGATCTTTTGGGATAGAGAGGCACTGGTTTCTAAGCTTACTTCAAAGGTTTTTAAGTTGCGATTATTTACTCCCAACATATCTAAACCGGGCATCATTGATTTAACTAACTCTTCTTCATTATGAACTTCCAGTAAAACATCCAAACCTAAACTTTTTGCTAATTCTGATAAAACCTTTATTTGTTTCCTTGTCAAAATAGCGGCAATAAGTAAAATTGTATCAGCCCCATGTGCACGGGCTTCTACGATTTGGTATTCATCTATGATAAATTCCTTTCTTAACAGTGGAAAATCAACAGCAGCTCTGGCTATTATTAAATCATCAAGAGACCCTCCAAAATATTTGGCATCTGTTAAAACAGACATGCCACAAGCCCCTGCATTCATGTATCCCATGGCGATATCCTGTACACTTGAATTTTGATTGATCACTGATTTAGAAGGGGATCTTCTTTTGTGCTCTGCAATAATCCCTGTTTTACTGTTCCGCAATGCATTGGCCAGGGACACGGGTTCCCTTTGGAAGAGTAATGAAGTCTCTAATTGCATAAGGGGGATTACAGTTTTTTTAAGGTGCAATTCCCTTTTCTTATCCACTACTATTTTATCCAATATATCCATCATGCACTTAATTGCTGTAATTTTCTTAAGGCATTCAGGCCATTTCCGTTGAGGAGGGATTCTTTTGCTTTTTCAAAACCTTGTTTTGGACTAATATCCAGAACTGTGCCGATAGCTATCCCGGCATTTGCACAGACTACATTGTTTTGCGCTTCCGTGCCTCTGCCCTGTAATATATTCATAAATATTTGGGCAGATTTGTCAATACTATCACCTCCCGTTATTTCGTTTTCCTTTACAACAGCCACTCCAAAATCTGAAGGATTTAAAATAGCCTCCGTATTATTTGAAATAGTTTTGGTACTCCCTGTCAATGAAATCTCATCATATCCATCAAGAGCATGGAGAACTGTGTATTTTTTATCGGTATTCTGATAGAGATACCCATACATTCGTGCTAATTCTAAATTAAAAACCCCAACTATTTGATTTTTAGGAAAGGCAGGATTTACCATTGGCCCAAGCATATTAAAAAATGTTTTGACGGCAAGTTCACGTCTTATAGGTGCTACATTTTTCATAGCGGGATGGAATAGGGGGGCATGCAGTACACAGATCCCGGCTTCGTCTATTGATTTTCTAAGAAAGTCAGGATCATTACTGAATTTTACACCTAAAAACTCCATAACATTGCTGCTCCCACAGGTAGAAGAAACCCCATAATTACCATGTTTGGTTACCTTAATGCCAGCTCCAGCTGTAACAAAGGAAGCCAGAGTTGAAATATTAAAGGTATCCTTGCCATCACCTCCTGTTCCGCAAAGATCAATTGGATTGTATTCAGATAGATCAATGGCCAGACATAGTTCCAACAACGCATCTCGAAATCCCTCTAATTCTTCAATTGTAATACTACGCATCATATACACTGTAAGAAATGCAGCGATTTGGCTATTGTTATAAGTTCCTTTGGCAATATTAACCAATACCTGCTTTGCATCTTCCTTGGAGAGGATGTCATGATTGATCAATTTATTTAGAATCGTTTTCATTTGTTTTAATTTTAATAAGGAATCACCAACCGATTCATTAATCTCTGAGCCAATTTTTAAGAATTTCCTTGCCCTGAGGCGTAAGAACAGATTCTGGATGAAACTGAACAGCACATACATCATATGTTTTGTGCCTTATTGACATCAGCTGCCCATTCTCATCAAAAGAAGTAGCCTCGAGAACATCCGGAAGTTGAGGATCTACAACCCACGAATGATATCGGCCCACTACAATTTCCCTTGGTAAGCCTTCAAATAAAGGCTCCCCTTTTTCAAGGATTATTTTTGTGGCGATCCCATGATAAACTTCGTCTAAATTTATCAACTTACCACCAAAAACTTCTCCTATAGCCTGCTGGCCCAGACAAACCCCCAAAATGCTTTTAGTTGGGGCATATTTAGCAATTATTTCTTTAAGAAGTCCGGCTTCATCAGGGATTCCAGGGCCCGGCGAAAGCACTATTTTCTCAAAATCATCAACTTCTTCCAATTTTAGCTGGTCATTGCGTTTAACAACTACTTCGCAACCCAAATCCACCAAATAATGCACCAGGTTATAAGTAAAGCTATCGTAATTATCTATTACCAGTATTTTATTCATGGCTTATTTATTGTGCTTGTTTAGATAGTTTCTGCAATTTCCAGAGCTTTATTAAGAGCTCCCAATTTATTGTAAGTTTCCTGTAGCTCTTTTTCCGGTTCAGAGACCGCTACTAAACCTGCTCCTGCCTGGTAATGAAGTTGGTGATTCTTACTTAAGAAGGTCCGGATCATAATGGCATGATTAAAATCTCCGTCAAAATCCATAAATCCGATGGCCCCGCCGTAGTAATCTCTGTTGGTGGTCTCATACTTTTCAATGAGCTGCATAGCCATATGTTTGGGTGCCCCGCTCAGGGTACCTGCCGGAAAAGTGTCTGCTACAACTTTCATAGTTGGTGTTTCTTTTTTTTTCTGCCCTGTAACTTTGGAAACAAGATGAATAACATGAGAAAAGAATTGAACTTCCCTATAGTTTTCAACATTTACCAAATTCCCATGCCGGCTTAGGTCGTTACGCGCAAGGTCTACAAGCATAACATGCTCACTATTTTCCTTTGCATCTTCGGTTAGTTTTTTAGCTAATAAGGCATCTTCTTCATCATTACCGGTTCTTTTAAAAGTTCCCGCAATTGGATGTATTTCAGCCTTTCCGTTTTTAACAATTAATTGTGCTTCCGGTGAACTACCAAAAATTTTAAAATCTCCATAGTCAAAATAAAACAGATATGGAGAAGGATTAATAGAACGAAGGGCCCGATAAACATTGAATTCATCTCCTTTAAAGCCTTGTGAAAACCTTCGCGAAAGAACTAATTGAAAAACGTCACCTCTTTTACAATGCTTTTTAGCCAGAGATACTTGTTGTATATATTCTTCATCCTTTAGGTTTGATGAGGCTTTACCTTCCCTTCTGAAATTATAAGATGCGAAATTTCTGATATTTAGAACTTGTTCAATTTCAGAAATATTGTTAACAGAGTCATAGCAATGTGCAAATAAGTATGCCTCATTCTTAAAATGATTTATGGCTATTATATTTTGGTAAACAGCATAATAAATATCAGGAATATCCAGGGCACCTTCTTTTTTTGTGATAGAGATATCTTCAAAGTACCTAACTGCATCATAAGACATATAGCCAAACAATCCATTATTTATAAATTTAAAACTATTAGATTCGGTTTTAAACTTTTGGCTGAAGTCATGTATAATTTCCACAACATCAGTTTCGCTGTTTATTGTAATCTCACTAGTGGATTTGTCCGGAAATAGCTGAGTAATTTGCTCATCCTTTACCGTGATAGAAGCTATAGGATTACAACAGATATAAGAAAAGGTATTATCATTTGCTCTGTAATCACTACTCTCCAAAAGAATACTATTGGGAAACTTGTCACGAATTTTCAGATATACGCTAACCGGTGTTATGGTATCTGCGAGTATCTTTTTATAGTATGTTTTAAGTTCATATGCCATAATCTGCAAAAATTTAGATTTTGATATTAACTAATTCTGAAAAATCAAAAAGGCTTGTCGTGATAGACAAGCCTTTTCGTATAGTTATACTACAATGGTGCTTAGCTCACGACGTTATACGTAAGTTATTCCACCACCAAGTATTTACTATTCTAAATTTCATTGAGTCAAATATAGAAAGGAATTTCATAATTACAAATCAATTTAAAGGAAATATAGATCCAAATTCCAATATTGCATTAAGTGCTTATAATAACAGTACTGACACCTAATACTTCAATTCTAATCGTTCAGATCTATATAAAATATCAGTTTGGCCCCAAGAACCACTTTTGTTACCATGTTCACTTTTAAAATCTAGTGTTGCTTCAAAAACCTCTTTACGCGTTTCATAGTCTACTTCAACCAGTTTAGCAGATAGTTTAGTTCCTTGTTTTAGATAGCCGGAAGTAACCAGAATATTATTTGAATTGGCCAGATAATCTGCATCACTAACAATGGTAGAGAAAAATTCCGGCCCTCTTTCTTTGCCATATTGCCAAATCTGCTCTGTAGTTTTATCTTCTTCATTTATTTTATAAATCACTGCGCGGGAATAATGGACGTTATTTTCAAAATATCTAAAGGCACCGTTATCAAATACCAAAAGATTACCATCGGGCATTATAGATGGGGAATGCATTCCCCAGGGAAAGTCAAATTCCTCTGAACTTTCGTTTCCATCCTGAACAGCTCTGTCATAAGGTTTTCCTTCAGAATCAACAGCGGTTAATAAATAAGGTTTTGTTTCGAAACCTTTTCCTTCTTTCCCAGATTTACCCCAGTTCCTTTTTGGTGCCATAATCCATTTTAGACGATCATCCCAAGAAATTTTTATCAATCCCTGGTTTTTTCCAGATACAATTATTGAATTATCACTCGGATTATAAGCAAGGCCATTCATGTGGAGCCAATCACGAGGTCTAAAAAAATTCAAATCATTTCTACTAACATCCAAATGTTTGGTTAAATCCCATTCTCTGACAATTTTTGATTTTTTTCTGTCAAATTCTATGATATGATCACTGTCTGAGGCAACAAACTTATTATCTAATTTTATAAAATTATTTCTTTTACCAACACATATCAGTAAGTTGCCATCCGGTAATTCTTGTACGTCATGGTGCATACCGTAATTTGTACCTATATTGGTTTCTTTTAATGGTTTACCCAACATATCAAATTCATAAATAACATGCCTGCTAACCATTAAAATCGTTCCGTCCTTAAGTCGTTGAAACGGACTAACCATTTTACCGGCAAAACTTAAATCTAAATACCACCGCACTTGGCCTTGGTCGTCAAAAATTATAGGCCCGGAATTGAATTTTCCATTGTTGGCAAAATGAATATCACAAGCATGCATGCCTGGCTCCATTTCATTTCGATTTAGCTTGTTTATGGTTATCTGGGGAAAATGGCTTGGGGTATTCCCTGTTTTTATCTTAATACTGTCTATTACTTGTCCACCATCGTAGTCTAAAGTAACAATGACATTATTTAAAGTATTAGGGTATAAACCTACTACCGGGACCTCCAAGTTGGTGGCGTTAAGATTAAATGTTTGTTCCACCGGAATCTTACCCAGAACCTTAATGGTAACGTTGCAGGGTGTTTCCGTCTCAATTTTTAACTGAGCGGTTAACGGTGATATATTATAAGGATTTAAGGTCGATTTTATGGAATAATTAAAACCGGAACCGCAACTATTGAAAAGAAGTAGTACAAAAACTAATAAACCAGCTAAGCGAGATAATGCTTTTAATCCCATTTTATATTTTTATTCAAAAATAAAGTTTTAGGACTAATTCTACTGAAATTATTTTTTTGGTCTTTAACTGGCTCAATTGTAGATTACACTACATTCCTGAATCAAATGGTATCCGGGAATCTCCCGAAATTAGATTAAAAGACTATCAGTTATGCCGTATTTAACCTTTGATGTCATCAAATAAAAAATCCTGAATATGATCATATTCAGGATTTTTTAAAGGATTAATATTTCTTAGAATTCCAGATCTACCACCAGATCAAATTCATCATAGATGGTTTTATCACCTAAGTCATCAAAGAAACTTCCTGAGCCATACTTAACATCGTACTGAGCTCTGTCTACTTTTAAAGTAGCTGTTGCTTTGCTGCCATAAACAGAAACATCAAAAGTTACAGGTTTGGTTATCCCTTTAATAGTAAGGTCTCCCTGTACTTCGTAAGAATTTTTACCGGAAGCTTTAACTTTTGTAAAAACCAGGGTAGAATTTGGATGGTTTTCAACTCCAAAGAAATCATCAGACTTAAGGTGACCTTCTAATTTACCTTTATATTCCCCTTCAAGATCAGTTGATATCAAAGAAGTCATGTCTACTTCAAATTCTCCTCCCGTCAGTTTTCCTTCATCAAACATAAGGGCTCCTGATTTAAGGTTTACAGTACCTGTATGAGAGCCAGTAACTTTATAAGCTTTCCAGGTAACCTTGCTTTCATCAACTTTAACTTCTTTCTTTTCTCCATTTATAGGAGCGTTAGCAACGGCTGTTGCTCCAAAAACTATGGCTAATGCCAGACTTAATACATTCTTTTTCATGTTTTCTAAATTTACTTTGTTTTAATGATTGTTTTAAATTAACGTGTTATATATGAGTGAATAATAATTCTTTTGATTGTCTGACTTTTTTATAATGTTGGGTATCATCTTCTTCAGACCTATAGCCTATGGCGGCTACAACGGAGGTGTTTAATCCTTTATCCTTTAGACCTAAAAGTTCATTGTAGGTTTCTGGTTCAAAACCTTCCATCGGGCAGGTATCAATTTTTAAATCTGCCGCCGCTGAAAGTAAGTTGCCTAAGGCCAAATAAGTTTGCCTTGCCGACCAGCTTTCTTTTATGTTATCAGGGAGATCTATTAATTTAGATTTCATAAAATCTCCATAAGGTTGTAAATTGTTTAGTTCAATGTCTCTTGTTTCACTAACGTTAGCTAAATAGTTGTCAATAAGATCAGTGTCAAAACTGGTGTTGTTGGCAAAGACTATTAAATGGGATGCATCTGTGATTTGCGATTGACCCCATGAGGCTGCTTTTAATTTTTCCCTTAAATCCATATCCTGGATTATAAAGATATGATAGGGTTGGAGCCCATATGAAGAGGGACTTAAACGAATAGCTTCTAATAAAGTATTCAACTCTTCTTCAGGTATTTGTTTTTGGCTATCAAATTTTTTGGTTGCATATCGCCAATTGAGGCTATCAAGGTACTTGTTCATGTGTGTATTAAAATTTATTGAATAAAAGATTTAATTGTTCAAGTTCTAAATCGGAGAAATTGATTAAAATTTCTTTTTCTGTTTTTTCCAGCACATCATCCATATCAGATAGTGCTTTTAATCCTTCTTTAGTTATAGTAATCTCAACTTTGCGCCGGTTAGACATGCATAAAACTCTGTCTACAAAACCCTTCTTCATTAATTTATCCACCAACCGGGTGGTATTACTCATTTTGCTTACCATTCTCTCGTTTATAGTCGATAAATTGGCGGGTTTATTCTGCTGACCTCTAAGTATACGCAGGACATTAAATTGTTGCGTCGAAATTCCAAAAGGTTTAAGGGCTTGTGAGAAACTTTCAGCGACCTTATTGTGTATTAATATTAAATGAATAATAGTTCTACTTCTTAAGGGAATTTTCTTATCAGTCTTTATGACAGCTTCGACATTCATGTACTTACAATATTTGTATATACAAATGTAAATATTAAATAATTATCACCAACATATGTGCAGATAAAGTTTTGTTAAATTTTAATAGGTCTAAATGGTGTTATATAATTTTATGGGCATAAGAAACAATCATTATGATTCGTCTGATCCTAAGTTTAAGTATCCTGCTATTCTCAGGATGCGGAGTTAAAGAAAGTAAGAACACAAAATTTGAGAATTCAGAATTAGTCAAAAATGAATTTATCCCTGTGGATAGTTTGGGTATCCCTATATACAATTATGATGAACTGGAACCTCTCTTGAATAGGAAGGATGACAAAACATATATTGTCAACTTTTGGGCAACCTGGTGCGCACCGTGTATAAAGGAATTGCCTTTTTTTGAAAAAATAAACCAGGAAGGGAAGAACAACAATCTGGAAGTAATATTGGTAAGTCTGGATATGCCTTCCATGTGGAAATCTAAGCTCCTTCCTTTTATAAAAACTAAGAATATAAAATCGAAGGTGGTAGTTTTAAATGACCCAGATCAAAATAGCTGGATCCCAAAAATCGATAAGAACTGGTCCGGGGCAATTCCCGCAACCTTGATCTACAATCGTAAAAAAAGAAAGTTCTATGAACAGTCCTTTACCTATGAAATGCTAAATAAAGAAATTCAAGAATTCAAATAAATACGTAAACATGAAATATCTATTGGCAAATTTTGTTTTAATCATATTTTTTTTAAACAACCCTTTTACTTTTAAAGAAATTGATAAAGGTTATGATATTGGAGATTATGCAACAGACTTCAGCCTTCCGGATATAAACGGTAAAAGGGTCTCTTTAGCAGACTATAAAGATGCCAGAGGTTTTTTAGTGATTTTTACCTGTAACACCTGCCCATATGCAGTCGCCTACGAAGATAGAATTATTGAGCTCGATAAAAAATACAAGATAAAAGGAGTACCGGTAATTGCAATAAACCCTAATGACCCTGATTTACAACCTGCAGATGGGGTGGAATACATGAAAAAAAGAGCAATGGAAAAAGGCTTCACTTTTCCATATTTGATTGATAAAGGACAGAAAATATTTCCTCAATATGGAGCAACTAAAACTCCACATGTGTATTTACTCGAAAAAAGTAAACAGGGAAATGTCGTGCGTTATATTGGAACAATTGACGACAACTATTCCAATGCGTCTGCAGTTAAAACGAAATATGTTGAAAATGCTGTAGATGCCATGTTAAAAGGGGAGGAAATACCAATTACCATTACCCGGGCTATTGGTTGTTCCATAAAGTCGCGATAGTAATAATTGTTTGTGAAAAGTACAGGAGTTTGTACCTTTGTCAGGAAATAAAAATTAAATGGCAGATTTATTACAAGAGGAATGGGTTAATAGACTGGAGAAGGATGATAACGCTTTTATTCTAGATGTGAGGACCCCGGAAGAAGCAGATCAGGGACAGATTCCTGAGTCGACCACTCTAAATATTTATTTAGGGCAAGAATTTTTGGCGGAGCTGGAGAAATTGGATAAATCTAAGAATTATTATGTATACTGCAGATCTGGCCAGCGAAGCCGGCAGGCCTGTGCTATTATGAATAGCATTGGTATTCCAAATGCATACAACCTCATGGGAGGCATACTTGAGTGGAAAGGTGATTTAATCTAAGTGATCGTAAACCTTTAATGCTGCATCCCACTTTCAGTGGGATCTTTTATTTTAGGTGAATGCGTGAAGATCTCATACACTACATTTGGAAAAATGGAAAAATTCCGTTTGCAAATCTATACACCTCCAGGCGGAAAGTACTGCAGATAATATCCCTGGGAATTCATAATTATGATTCAGGACCTGATTTTTTTCATGCTCAATTGGAAATTGATGGACAACTTTGGGTGGGAAATGTAGAAATCCATGTAAAATCTTCTGACTGGTATGCACATCAGCACAATTTGGATCCTAATTATGACAATGTAATTTTACATGTGGTTTGGGAAGAAGATAAAGTGGTCTATCGGAAAAACAGAGAAGAAATACCTGCTCTGGAGCTTAAAAATTTTATACCAGGCTCTATACTCACAAATTATTATAAACTATTTGAGTCATCCAAAGCTAATTTTATCAATTGCGAAAATGACTTAAATACTATTGATAACTTTAAATTTTCGTCCTGGTTGGAGCGGCTATATTTTGAGAGGCTGGAAGAGAAATCTAATGAAATTAACAGCTTGCTGATAGAAGCGAAAAACGATTGGGAAAAAGTACTTTTCATTCTATTATTGAAAAACTTTGGACTAAAGTTAAACAGCGAGGCTTTTTTAAGTCTTGGAAGAGCGCTGGAATTTGGGATTGTCCGGAAGTTAATGCATAATGTTTTTCAGTTGGAAAGTGTTCTTTTTGGATTATCAGGGCTGCTGGATAATGTATCTTCCAGGGATAAGGTTTTAAACCAAATGAGGTTGGAATATTTTTACTTGAGGGATAAATTCGGTATTAGAGGGAAGGGTGTTCAGAGTCCGTCTTTTTTTAGATTACGCCCGGCCAACTTTCCGACTATCCGTTTATCACAACTTGCAAATTTATATGTCAAACGCCCGCAATTATTTGGCGCTATTATGACTATAAAAGAGATCTCCCAGGCTTATGAAATATTCGCTATATCCACAAGCAATTACTGGAAAAACCACTATGTCTTTGGAAAGTTATCAACTAAAAGGGAAAATAGACTTACCAGGACTTTTATTAATTTATTGCTTATAAATACTATACTCCCGATGATTTTCTGTTTTTCCAAATGGCAAGGGATAGATGTAAGTTCAAGAATAATTTCCATTATAAACACACTAAAAAGTGAGGATAATAAAATTATTAGAAAATTTAATAATCTTGGGGTTAATTGCAGCAATGCTATGGACAGTCAGGCCATACTACAACTTTACAATACATATTGTACAAAAAATAGATGTCTGGAATGTGTTGTAGGCGATAGTTTATTAAAAGGAAAATAGTATTTTTAAAAAATGAATATTTTCTATCACCTTTTATATTATTTTCAAAAACGCGGCTTTGAAGTATGCAGAAGAATCGCGGAGAGTCTTGGTATTAGGGCACGTGTTGTAAGAACCACATTTATCTACCTAACGTTTGTAACTTTGGGGTTTGGTTTTGCATTATACCTGTTTTTAGCATTTTGGCTGGGAATAAAGGATTTGATCTATACCAAAAGGAATTCGGTTTTTGATCTTTAGATATGATAAGACTTTTTCGCTCTAAAATTTACATCGCAATAGCATTGATGCTATCGGTATTGCTGGTTGGGAGCTTGGGCTATCATTTTATAGCCAAATTATCCTGGTTGAATGCCTTCTATATGACCATAATAACGGTTACAACCGTTGGATTTAATGAAGTTGGTCCTTTGGGAACAGAAGGTAAAATATTTACGGTTTTTTTAATAATATCCAGTGTCTTTATATTTGCTTATGCCATTTCTGTGATTACGGAGTATTTATTCAGCAAAAATCAGTTACAGTTACTAAAAACAAAAAAGGTAAAAAAAATGATCAACCGTTTATCCAATCATGTTATTGTCTGTGGTTATGGACGTAATGGAATGCAAGCAGTGGAACGACTTAAGGCATATAAAAAACCTTTTGTTGTTATTGAAAAGGATAAAGATATTATACAAAAGTACGAGGAGGATGTTTTGTTTGTTGAGGGTGATGCCAATGAGGATGAAATCTTAATAACAGCAGGCATTAATGCTGCACAATATCTTATTGCTACGCTGCCGGATGATGCCGCTAATTTGTTTGTTGTGTTGTCAGCACGTCAACTAAATCAAAAATTATATATTATTAGCAGGGCTTCTCAGGTTACTTCTCAAAAAAAATTGAAATTGGCGGGAGCAGATAGTGTTATCATGCCCGATAAAATTGGAGGTGATCATATGGCATCCTTGGTCGTAATACCAGATTTGATAACATTTATGGACAAATTATCTACCGAAGGGGAAAACACTACCAACCTGGAAGAAGTTGCCATTGAAGATTTTGCTGATCAAATGGAATGTAATTCCTTAAGGGACCTTGATCTCCGAAGAAAAACAGGATGTACCATTATTGGTTATATAGAACCCGATGGAAATTATATAATTAATCCTGAAGCCGATTTACCCTTAGAGCCTAATAGTAAAGTAATCGTATTAGGAAGGCCAGAGCAAATTAAAAAGCTAAATGAAATGTTTCATATAAACTAAAACCCGATCAAATAATTATATTTTTTAGTATTACTATTTTTTAGGATATTGCCACTATAACAGACCAAATAAAACCAAAAACAACTCTTATGAAGTACAGACTTCTTTCAATTTTAACCCTATTACTACCAATTTTAACATTTGCTCAGGAAAAAGGACTTGATGAAAAGGTAAATGATGCATTTATGCCAGTTGCTGTTTGGTGGGAAGGTTTTATTCTTACCTCAATTCCCATTGCGGGCTATAATATGCCCTTAGTTCTAATTTTATTAATATTTGGAGCCACTTTTTTTACAGTTTATTTTAAGTTTCCAAATATCACAAAATTTGGATTGGCAATAAATACGGTACGTGGTAAGTATGATGAATTAGACCATCATAGCGTAGAAAAGGCCGAACTAAATATTGTTGATGGAGATTTGGTCGATACGATTGCCGATGAAAGCAAAGAGGGAGAGGTAAGTCATTTTCAGGCATTGGCTACTGCCGTTTCCGGAACAGTAGGTCTTGGTAATATAGCGGGAGTAGCTGTAGCTATTGCTCTTGGAGGACCAGGAGCAACTTTTTGGATGATAATTTGTGGTTTAATTGGGATGTCTACAAAATTTGTAGAATGTACCCTTGGGGTAAAGTACAGGGATGTAGGTGAAGATGGCACAGTATACGGTGGCCCTATGTATTATTTGTCCAGAGGATTAAAGGAAAAGGGGTTCACTGGTTTGGGCAAAGTTTTAGCTGCTCTATTTGCTATTTTATGTGTGGGAGCTTCTTTTGGTGGCGGTAACGCGTTTCAATCTAATCAGGCGGCTGTACAACTGTCTACAATGTTAAATTTGCAGGGCGGAGCTACCGGAGTTATTATTGGCGTAATCCTTGCAATTCTTGTAGGGATTGTAATCATTGGAGGAATAAAAAAGATTGCCAGTGTGACGGAAAAAATAGTTCCGTTTATGGCTGGTATATACGTTTTGGCTTCATTGGTTATAATTTTTGCAAATATTAAATATTTGGGCGAAGCACTAGGGATGATATTTAATGGAGCTTTTACACCCATGGCTGGTTTAGGCGGTGTTATAGGGGTTATTATAGTGGGCTTCCAAAGGGCTGCCTTTTCGAATGAAGCCGGTGCCGGATCTGCTGCAATTGCGCATTCTGCGGTTAAAACAAAGTACCCGGCAAGTGAGGGCGTTGTAGCTCTCTTGGAACCATTTATAGACACGGTGGTAATATGTACAATGACAGCCCTGGTTATTATTTTCTTCAATATGGATGCAGGGGCCTTTGAATATGGTAATGCTGTTAATAGTACTGTTTTAATAACTGAAACGGGTAATTATATAGGAGGAGTCGATTTAACCTCTATGGCTTATGACTCTGTTATTCCTGGATTTAGATATATCCTTACGATTGCAATTATTCTTTTTGCATTTTCTACAATGATTTCTTGGTCCTATTATGGGCTTCAATCCTGGAAATACCTTTTTGGTCGAGGTAGAAAAGCAGACGTCGTCTACAAAATTTTGTTTTTATTATTTGTAGTTATTGGAGCCGCAGCTACTTTAGATGCGGTAATTAAGTTTTCTGACGCCATGATTCTGGCATTGGTATTTCCCAATATGGTAGGGTTACTGTTTTTATTTCCCAGGGTAAAAGAAGAGCTGAATAAGTACATAGTAGATATAAAAGGTGTAAGTAAATAAGAATACTCTTGAAAAGTTTTAAGTCCCACTTTCAGTTCAATAAACAGGAACGAAGTGGGATTTTCTTTTTGCTGTTAATCATTTTTAGCTTGCAATTGACCTACATGCTTTTAAGAAATGAAAATATTTATAATACCGAGGAAAGCTTTGTATTGGATGTGAAAATTCAACGACAACTCGATTCAATACGAGAGAAGGCTAAAATAGAAGATTCACCAAAGGTTTATTCTTTTAACCCAAACTTTATTTCAGATTACAAAGGTTATACCCTGGGGATGTCTAATGAGGAAATAGACAGATTGCTTTTATTCAGATCTGAAAACAAATGGGTCTATTCCGCAAAAGAATTTCAACAGGTTACGCTCATTTCTGATTCCTTACTACAAATAATAGCTCCATTATTCAAATTTCCTGAATGGGCAGATCGACCAAAAAGCAAAATTAAAAAAAGGCAGAAAAAACTGGTAGTAGCTGGGGTTGAACTTAAAGACTTAAACCTGGCTACTACTGAAGAGCTAAAGGCCATTTACGGAATTGGCGTTAAATTATCGGCCAGGATTGTTAAGTTCAGAGACAGACTGGGGGGCTTTATGGTAAACGAACAATTATATGATGTATATGGTCTGGAGGAAGAAGTTGTTTTAAGAATATTGGAAGAATTCCAGGTTAAAGAGCAACCCGACATTGAAAGAATCAACATTAATACGGCAACAAGAAGAGAGATGGAACAATTGATTTATATTAATCAAGACCTTGCTTTTCAAATAGTTACTTACAGGGATAGCGTTGGAATTATCCGATCATTTAATGAATTAACACAAATTGAAGATTTCCCGGTAAACAAGATTGATAGAATTAAATTATATTTGTCGCTCTAAAAAATTGCAATAATGGCTACAGACACTATGTCTATTATTAGTTTTGATTATTCTGAGACCCAACACCATGTTGCCGAGTCTGCCAAGAAATTTGCAGAACAATACATAAGGCCTCACATTATGGAGTGGGATGAATCTCAGTTTTTCCCGGCAGATCTTCTTAAAAAAGCAGGAGAATATGGCTTTATGGGTGTATTGGTACCTCATGAATTGGGTGGAGCCGGTTTAGGTTATCATGAGTATATTGCCATCATTGAAGAGATATCAAAAGTAGATCCATCAATTGGCCTGTCTATAGCCGCTCATAATTCATTATGTACTAATCATATATTATCTTTTGCGAATCATGAGCAAAAACAAAGATGGATTCCCAAACTTGCTAGTGGAGAGTGGATTGGTGCCTGGGGATTAACAGAGCATAATACCGGTTCCGATGCCGGTGGAATGAGTACAACCGCAATTAAAGATGGAGATGATTGGGTTCTGAACGGAGCAAAAAATTTTATCACCCATGGTATAAGTGGAGATATTGCCGTTGTAATAGTAAGAACAGGGGAGAAAGGAGATAGTCATGGGATGACTGCTTTTGTTATTGAAAAAGGGACATCAGGTTTTAGCAGTGGTAAGAAAGAGAATAAATTAGGAATGCGTGCCAGTGAAACGGCAGAATTAATTTTTAATAATTGCAGGATTCCAGATTGCCAGAGACTCGGCGAAATAGGCGATGGCTTTATTCAGTCTATGAAGGTTTTAGATGGTGGACGCATATCGATAGGAGCTCTATCTCTTGGAATAGCAAAAGGTGCCTATGAAGCTTCGTTAAAGTATTCCAAGGAACGTGTTCAATTTGGCAAGCCTATTAGTTCGTTTCAGGGAATTTCATTTAAACTGGCAGATATGGCTACAGAAATAGAGGCTTCTGAATTATTACTACACAAGGCAGCTTTTCTGAAAAATGAGGGTCGTAAAATGACCAAAATAAGTGCAATGGCAAAAATGTATGCATCCGAAGTCTGCGTAAAGATTGCGAACGAAGCGGTCCAGATTCATGGGGGTTATGGTTACACCAAAGATTTTCCGGTAGAAAAATTTTACAGGGACGCAAAGCTTTGCACCATTGGAGAAGGTACCACGGAAATCCAAAAAATAGTTATAGCAAAGAATATTTTAAAATAATTAGCTAACATTTAATTTATTCATTCTATATTTGCACTCGGAAAATCATTAAAGAAAGGAGGTTGTAGCCTATGTTGATAATACCAGTAAAAGAAGGAGAAAATATAGACAGAGCTTTAAAACGTTTTAAACGGAAGTTCGATCGTACAGGTACAATGCGTCAGTTGAGAAAACGCCAGCAGTTTACCAAGCCTTCAGTAGAAAGAAGACAACAAATTCAGAAAGCGCAGTATATTCAAGGTCTCAGGGACCAGGAAGAAATATAATAAATAGCTTTTAACTTTTTAAACTCCCGTTGCGATAACAATCGAGACGGGATTTTTTTATGCAAATAACTAAAGGTAACTTTGTGATATGTCTTTAGCTGCTTTTATATCCTATCTTACCTATGAAAAGAACTATTCACCTAATACCGTGAAGGCATACGAAAAGGATATTCGGGGATTTGCGGATTTTTGCTGCAGGGAATACGATTTGAAGCAAATAGATAAGGCAGAGTACAATTTGATAAGAGGATGGGTAGTTCAAATGGTAACTGAGGGAATGTCCAACAGATCTGTCAACCGGAAAATAGCCTCACTTAAGGCTTATTACAAGTTTTTATTGAAGACCGAAAATATTCAGGTTAATCCACTGGCTAAACATAAAGCTCTAAAGACTCCTACGAAAATTGAAGTCCCTTTTTCTGAAGCAGAAATGGAAATGCTTTTACAACAGGTCCATTTTGAACAGGGATTTGAAGGCAGCAGGGATAGGTTGATCATAGAATTACTATACACCACAGGAATAAGGCGGGCAGAACTCATCAATCTTAAATTAAAGGATATTGAGTTGTCTCAAAAAACAATGAAAGTATTGGGTAAAAGGAATAAGGAACGTATTGTTCCGCTCTTGGACTCAACCATAAATTTGTTTGAGATATATTTGGATGAAAGAATGAAATTAGATTCCATAAGGGAAAATGACTATATTTTTCTTTCCAAATCCGGGATTAAAATTTATGAAACACTTGTTTATAGAATTATTAATGGGTATTTTAGTAAGGTCTCTTCCAAAGTTAAAAAGAGTCCGCATATACTTAGGCATACCTTCGCCACACACCTGCTTAACAAAGGAGCAGATTTAAATTCGGTGAAGGAATTATTAGGTCATTCTAGTTTGGCATCTACTCAAGTTTACACGCACAATAGTATTGCCGAATTAAAAAAAGTACATGCCGCTGCTCATCCAAGGAGCAAGAAATAGTATAACGTTCTTTTCTATTGTTTAACCTAAAATATTCAACTTATGAAGGTAAATACACAAGCTGTGAATTTTAATGCAGATTTAAAACTTCTAAATTTTATTCAATCGCGTTTAGACAAACTGGAACTTTTTTATGATAAGATTGTCAGTTCTGATGTGTATTTAAAGGTTGAAAATACAAGTGAAAAAGAAAATAAAATTGTTGAGATTAAGCTGCATATTCCAAAAGATATGTTTGTGGTAAAAAAACAATGTAAATCTTTTGAGGAGGCAATTGATTCTGCATGTAGTTCATTAGAGAGAAAATTGGTTAAAAAGAAGAAAAAACCAAGGTTTCAACCCTCTTTAAAATTTTTATAAAATAGTTTTGATTAAAAAAATAATTATCTACATTTGCAGTCCGTTAGAAATAGCGGACTTTTTTATGCTTTAAAAGGCTTAAAAAGCCGATGTAGCTCAGCTGGCTAGAGCAGCTGATTTGTAATCAGCAGGTCGTGGGTTCGAGTCCCTCCATCGGCTCGTAAGAACATAAAATAGCAAGGAGGGGGAGATACTCAAGCGGCCAACGAGGACAGACTGTAAATCTGTTGGTTTTACCTTCGCAGGTTCGAATCCTGCTCTCCCCACAACTGGTTTTTGAGAGTGGTGTTGTGAATAAGGCTAATGTTTATCTAAAACCAGATAAATTTAGAATCGGGTTTTATACTCAGTTCGGTACTGGAAAAATTTCAGTGGAATTGTTGAAATATTGTAAAATAAAATTGCGGGAGTAGCTCAGTTGGTAGAGCGTCAGCCTTCCAAGCTGAATGTCGCCGGTTCGAACCCGGTCTCCCGCTCAAAGAAATTGAGTTAACGTTTGCTATTTTGATTAAGGTTGACATTAGACCTGATTATCAAAATATACAACCTGGAGACCCATAAGCCGACGTAGCTCAGGGGTAGAGCGTTTCCTTGGTAAGGAAGAGGTCACGGGTTCAATTCCCGTCGTTGGCTCAAATAAATTAGGCATTAATTATTATACACTAATATAAACTAAGATTAAATTCATTCAAAATGGCAAAGGAAACTTTTGATCGTTCCAAACCGCACTTAAATATTGGTACTATTGGACACGTAGATCACGGTAAAACTACATTAACTGCTGCTATTACATCTGTTTTGGCAAACGCAGGATTATCTGAATTGAGAAGTTTCGATTCTATCGATAACGCTCCGGAAGAAAAGGAACGAGGTATTACAATTAATACATCGCACGTTGAATACTCAACAGCGAATCGTCATTACGCACACGTAGATTGTCCAGGTCACGCGGATTATGTAAAGAACATGGTAACCGGTGCTGCACAAATGGACGGGGCAATCCTAGTGGTTGCTGCTACAGATGGTCCAATGCCTCAAACCAGAGAGCATATCCTTTTAGGACGTCAGGTAGGTATTCCAAGAATCGTTGTTTTCTTGAATAAAGTAGACATGGTTGATGATGATGAATTATTAGAACTTGTTGAAATGGAAGTCAGAGAGCTTCTGTCTTTTTACGAGTATGATGGTGATAATGGACCAGTTATTTCCGGATCAGCCTTAGGCGCCTTAAATGGAGAGCAAAAATGGGTAGATACGGTTATGGAATTAATGACTGCTGTTGATGAATGGATTGAGTTGCCAAAAAGAGATGTTGAAAAAGATTTCTTAATGCCTGTTGAAGATGTGTTTACAATTACTGGTCGTGGTACTGTTGCAACCGGTCGTATAGAAACTGGAATAGCCAATACTGGTGATCCTGTTGATATAATTGGTATGGGAGCTGAAAAATTAACCTCTACTATTACTGGGGTTGAGATGTTCCGTAAAATTTTGGATAGAGGAGAAGCTGGTGATAACGTAGGTATTTTATTAAGAGGTATTGAAAAATCACAAATTAGCAGGGGAATGGTTATTTGTAAGCCAGGTTCTGTAAAACCGCATGCTAAATTTGAAGCAGAGGTTTATATCCTTAAAAAAGAAGAAGGTGGTCGTCACACACCATTTCACAATAACTACCGTCCACAGTTTTATGTTAGAACAACGGATGTTACAGGAACAATAAATCTTCCTAGTGGTGTTGAAATGGTAATGCCTGGTGATAACCTGACTATTACTGTAGACCTTATCCAGCCTATCGCATTAAGCGAAGGGCTTCGATTTGCTATCCGTGAAGGAGGTAGAACCGTAGGTGCCGGTCAGGTAACTAAGATTTTAGATTAGTCGCTATATAATTTTTACACTAAGGGTGTCCCGCTTAGGCAGGATACCTTTCAGTGTAATTATAAACGGGTGTAGCTCAGTTGGTAGAGCACTGGTCTCCAAAACCAGGTGTCGGGAGTTCGAGCCTCTCCTCCCGTGCAGAACAGAAATAGGAGTGTGCAGAGAAAGACATAAAGTAATGGTGTTGTTTTGTGACTGATTAATAGAAATTTAAAGCTGCATTCTTAATAAGGAATAAAATAATCGATCGGTATGTTAACTTATATAAAGGAGTCCATAGAAGAATTAAGACATAACGTTACGTTGCCATCAAAGGCCGAATCTTCTAACCTTATGGTTATAGTTGCTGTGTTTTCTATATTGTTTGCTTTGGCAACCTGGGGTGTAGATACCGTATTCAGCAAACTGATACAACTTTACTTTAACACCTTAATAAATTAAGTTTGAGACCTATGTCTGAAGTATTAGAAAAGAAATGGTATGTAGTAAGAGCGGTCAGTGGTCAGGAGAATAAGATCAAGGGCTATATAGAAAGCGAAGTGGAACGTCATGGATTTGCTGATTATCTGGAAGAAGTATTGGTTCCTACGGAGAAAGTTGTGCAGATAAGAAATGGAAAAAAAATAAACAAAGAGAGGGTTTATTTTCCAGGGTATATAATGATCAAAGCTAATTTGGGTGGAGAAATGATTCATATAATCCGCTCCATAACAAATGTAATTGGCTTTTTGGGTGAGACAAAAGGTGGTGATCCGGTTCCGTTGAGAAAGGCTGAAGTAAACCGAATGTTAGGTAAAGTAGACGAATTAGCAATAAATACAGACAGCGTTGCTATACCGTTTATTCTTGGAGAGACCGTTAAGGTTATAGATGGACCTTTTAATGGATTTAATGGGACGGTTGAAAGAATTAATGAGGAGAAAAGGAAATTGGAAGTAATGGTGAAAATTTTCGGCAGAAAAACACCATTGGAATTGAGTTACATGCAAGTAGAAAAAGTATAGAATATTGTTACATATATATAAAAGTTGTGTTGCTTCCAAATTATGACACGCTTTAAATTTAATTTAAAACAATGGCAAAAGAAGTAAGTAAAGTAGTTAAACTACAAGTTAGGGGAGGTGTTGCGAATCCGTCGCCACCGGTTGGACCCGCTTTAGGTGCTGCCGGCGTTAACATCATGGAGTTCTGTAAGCAGTTTAATGCTCGTACACAGGACAAACAGGGCAAAATTCTGCCTGTTGTTATCACCGTATATAAGGACAAGTCATTTGACTTTGTTGTTAAAACACCACCGGCGGCAGTACAACTTTTGGAAGCGGCTAAGATTAAAAAAGGATCTGGCGAACCTAACCGAGTAAAATCAGGGAATGTTTCATGGGATCAGGTGAAAAGCATTGCAGAGGACAAAATGATAGACCTTAATGCTTTTACTGTAGAATCCGCAATGTCTATGGTAGCAGGTACTGCAAGATCTATGGGATTGAAAGTTTCAGGGAAAAGACCTTTTTAAAATCTTAAAAGCAATTTTTAACATGGCAAAATTAACTAGAAAGCAAAAAGAAGCACACGCTAAAATAGAGAAAGATAAACTCTATTCGGTTGAAGAAGCTTCTGCGCTTGTAAAAGAGATAACCAATGCAAAGTTTGATGCGAGTATCGACCTTGCAATTAGGTTAGGAGTAGATCCACGTAAAGCCAATCAAATGGTACGTGGTGTTGTGACATTGCCTCATGGTACCGGTAAAGATGTAAAAGTCCTTGCTTTGGTAACCCCGGATAAGGAAGCCGAAGCTAAGGAAGCTGGTGCAGACTTTGTTGGTTTGGATGAGTATCTAGATAAAATAAAAGGAGGTTGGACAGATGTAGATGTAATAATCACAATGCCAAGTGTTATGGGTAAATTGGGACCCTTAGGACGAGTTTTAGGTCCAAGAGGATTAATGCCCAATCCAAAGACAGGTACAGTAACAATGGATGTGGCTAAGGCAGTATCTGATGTAAAAGCAGGGAAAATAGATTTTAAAGTAGACAAGTCCGGTATTGTACATGCGGCTATAGGAAAGGCATCCTTTTCTCCAGATAAAATAGCTGGTAATGCCCAGGAATTACTGGATACTTTAAATAAGTTAAAACCGGCTGCGGCAAAAGGTATATATATGAAAAGTATATATATGTCAAGTACCATGAGTCCTAGTATCCAATTAGATCCTAAAGCAGTTTAACTGTAAACGTTTTAAAATCATGACAAGAGAAGAAAAAGCAACCGTTATAGAAGATTTGACGGCTCAGTTAGCTGATAATTCAACGATTTATTTGGCAGATATTTCCGGATTGGATGCAGTAGCAACCTCAGCATTAAGAAGAGCTTGCTTTAAAGCAAACATAAAATTGGCAGTAGTAAAAAACACACTACTGGCAAAGGCGATGGAAGCCTCTGAAAAGGAATTCGGTGAATTACCTGAAATATTAAAGGGAAATACTTCTTTAATGTTTTCAGAAACCAGTAATGGCCCCGCTAAGCTTATTAAAAGTTTCCGAAAAAAATCAGAAAAACCTTTATTAAAAGGCGCTTTTGTAGAAGAGGCAATTTATGTGGGTGATGAGAATTTGGATACTTTGGTAAATATTAAATCCAAAGAGGAGATGATAGGCGAAATTATTGGTCTATTGCAGTCACCAGCCAAAAATGTTATTTCTGGATTAAAATCCGGGGGTGGAAAACTGGCAGGAATCCTCAAAACATTATCAGAAAAATAACGAATACGCACTAAAAACTAAAATAATTTAAGAATTTTATTAAACGATAGAAAAATGGCAGATTTAAAAGATTTCGCAGAACAATTGGTTAACTTAACTGTAAAAGAAGTAAACGAGTTAGCTGATATATTAAAAGAAGAGTATGGCATAGAGCCGGCTGCTGCAGCTGTTGCAGTTGCTGCAGGGGGTGCCGGTGGAGGTGAGGCTGAAGCCGTTGAGGAAAAATCAGAATTTGATGTTGTTTTAACAGCAGCTGGAGGTTCTAAATTGGCTGTAGTTAAATTGGTTAAAGAATTAACTGGCCTTGGATTAAAAGATGCCAAGGATATCGTTGATAGCGCACCTAAAGCTGTAAAAGAAGGTGTGTCTAAAGACGAAGCTGAAGGAATCAAAAAATCATTGGAAGAAGCTGGAGCAGAAGTTGAGCTTAAATAATAGCAACAACCATACGGTTTTGGTTTAGGTCTTTTCACCTGTTTGGTGGCTAGACCTAAACCCTTTTGTATATAGTATATGATGTAATATACGACCCATTTTAGGTATTCACGTTCAAAATTTTGTCCATAGATGTTCACAAAACAGACTGAAAGAGTAAACTTCGCATCCGCTAAGAACATTCCGGACTATCCGGATTTCTTGGACATTCAGATTAAATCATTTCAAGATTTTTTTCAACTTGAAACAAAATCTGACGAAAGGGGCAATGAGGGTTTGTACAACACCTTCATGGAAAACTTTCCAATAACTGACACAAGAAATCAATTTGTACTAGAGTTTCTTGATTACTTTATAGATCCGCCTAGATATTCCATCCAGGAATGTATAGAAAGAGGTCTGACTTATAGCGTACCTCTAAAAGCGCGTTTAAAACTTTATTGTACCGATCCGGAGCATGAAGATTTTGAAACTATTGTTCAGGATGTTTATTTGGGTACTATACCCTATATGACACCTAGTGGGACATTCGTTATTAACGGTGCGGAACGTGTAGTTGTTTCTCAGTTACACCGTTCTCCGGGTGTATTCTTTGGTCAGTCTTTTCACGCAAATGGCACCAAACTGTATTCTGCCCGAGTAATTCCTTTTAAAGGATCCTGGATAGAATTTGCTACTGATATCAATAGCGTAATGTATGCTTACATTGATAGAAAGAAAAAATTACCGGTTACAACTTTATTTAGAGCAATAGGTTTTGAAAGAGATAAAGATATTCTGGAGATCTTTGACCTGTCTGAAGAAGTAAAGGTTTCAAAAACCGGATTGAAAAAGTTCTTGGGACGCAAACTTGCTGCCAGGGTTCTTAATACCTGGCATGAAGATTTTGTTGATGAAGACACAGGTGAAGTTGTTTCTATAGAAAGAAACGAAATCGTCCTGGATCGTGATACTGTTCTCGAAAAGGAACATATAGATGAAATTATTGATGCAGATGTTAAAACCATTCTGCTTCATAAAGAGAATAATGCCCAAAGTGATTATGCAATTATTCATAACACTTTGCAAAAAGATCCCACAAATTCTGAAAAAGAAGCTGTTGAACATATTTATCGTCAGCTGCGAAATGCAGAACCGCCTGATGAGGAAACAGCACGTGGAATAATTGATAAATTGTTTTTCTCTGATCAACGATATAATCTGGGTGAAGTTGGTCGATATAGAATGAATAAAAAGCTTGGTTTGGATATTGGTATGGACAAACAGGTACTTACCAAGGAAGATATCATAACTATAATCAAGTATTTAATTGAACTTATCAATTCCAAAGCAGAAATTGATGATATAGACCACCTTTCCAACAGGCGTGTTAGAACCGTTGGGGAACAATTATCATCGCAATTTGGTGTTGGTTTGGCACGTATGGCAAGGACCATTCGTGAACGAATGAATGTGAGAGATAATGAGGTGTTTACTCCGATTGATCTGATAAATGCCAAAACTCTGTCCTCTGTGATTAATTCATTTTTTGGTACTAACCAATTATCGCAGTTCATGGATCAGACGAATCCTCTTGCAGAAATAACGCATAAGAGAAGGTTATCAGCCCTAGGGCCAGGTGGCCTTTCAAGAGAACGTGCAGGATTTGAAGTTCGTGACGTTCACTATACACATTACGGTAGATTATGTCCGATTGAAACTCCTGAAGGACCAAATATTGGACTTATTTCATCTCTGGCGGTTTTTGCTAAAGTAAACCCTATGGGATTCTTGGAGACCCCATATCGAAAGGTTGATAATGGAAAAGTAGATACTAAAGATTTTGTATACCTGAGCGCGGAAGAGGAGGAAGGTATGAAAATATCTCAGGCCAATATTCCATTGAAGGATAATGGAACTATAGATCAGGAGAAAGTTATCGCCAGGGAAGAAGGAGATTTTCCGGTAGTGGATCCTATAGAGGTCAATTATACCGATGTTGCTCCTAACCAGATTGCATCTATTTCAGCATCTTTGATTCCGTTTCTCGAACACGATGATGCGAACAGGGCTTTGATGGGCTCTAACATGATGCGTCAGGCTGTTCCTTTATTAAAACCACAATCTCCTATTGTTGGAACAGGATTGGAAAGGCAAGTTGCATCAGACTCTAGAGTATTAATCAATGCTGAGGGTGATGGCGTAATTGAATATGTGGATTCTCAAAAGGTCACAATTAATTACAACCGTAGCGAGAATGAAAAATTGGTAAGTTTTGAGGAGGATTCCAAAACCTATCAATTGGTTAAATTCAGAAAAACCAACCAGGGTACCAGTATTAATCTTAAACCAATCGTCAAAAAGGGGGATAAGGTTAAAAAAGGACAGGTACTTTGCGAAGGATATGCTACGGAAGGCGGGGAATTAGCTTTAGGTAGAAACCTAAAAGTAGCCTTTATGCCTTGGAAAGGATATAACTTTGAGGATGCTATTGTAATCTCCGAAAAAGTTGTCCGCGAAGATATTTTTACTTCAATACATATAGATGAATATTCTCTTGAAGTTAGAGATACCAAATTGGGGGCAGAAGAATTAACTAATGATATTCCTAATGTTTCTGAAGAGGCAACAAAAGACTTGGATGAATATGGAATGATACGAATTGGTGCGGAAGTAAAACCTGGGGATATTCTTATTGGTAAGATTACGCCAAAAGGTGAATCGGATCCTACTCCGGAAGAAAAACTGCTTCGTGCTATTTTTGGAGATAAAGCAGGGGATGTTAAGGATGCTTCATTAAAAGCTTCACCATCATTACGTGGAGTAGTTATTGATAAAAAGTTATTCTCTCGTTCTATTAAGGATAAGCGCAA
This sequence comes from uncultured Eudoraea sp., assembly GCF_947490415.1. Lineage (GTDB taxonomy): Bacteria > Bacteroidota > Bacteroidia > Flavobacteriales > Flavobacteriaceae > Eudoraea. Next base: position 18,983 of record NZ_CANLGX010000009.1, on the reverse strand, counting down.
ACGTTCAGAAGACAAGGAAGCAATTTCTAGTCTGGAACTGGAATATGAAGTAAAATTTCAGGAACTTAAGGATGTTTTGGTAGATAAATTGTTTAAACTTATCAACGGGAAGACTTCTCAGGGAGTATTAAATGATCTTGGTGAAGAGGTTTTACCTAAAGGCAAAAAATATACCATGAAGATGCTTAATTCAGTGGATGATTTTGCCCACCTTATAGGAGGTAGTTGGACCACGGATAAAGACACAAATATTTTGGTGGCCGACCTGCTTCACAACTATAAGATTAAGTTGAACGATCTTCAGGGGAATCTTAGAAGAGATAAGTTCACTATATCTGTTGGAGATGAATTGCCTGCAGGCATAATGAAGCTTGCAAAAGTTTATATTGCTAAAAAACGTAAACTTAAAGTAGGTGATAAAATGGCCGGACGCCATGGTAACAAAGGTATTGTTGCCCGTATCGTCAGACATGAAGATATGCCGTTCTTGGAAGACGGAACACCGGTAGACATTGTATTAAACCCTTTAGGTGTGCCATCTCGTATGAATATTGGCCAGATTTATGAAACGGTCCTTGGATGGGCGGGTCAAAAACTCGGAAGGAAATTCGCGACTCCAATTTTTGATGGTGCTACACTTGATGAGATTAATGAATTTACGGATGAAGCCGGGATTCCAAGATTTGGTCATACCTATCTCTATGATGGAGGAACTGGGCAACGATTCGATCAGGCCGCGACTGTTGGGGTAATCTATATGTTAAAATTAGGACATATGGTGGATGATAAAATGCATGCACGTTCCATTGGACCATATTCATTGATTACACAGCAACCTTTAGGAGGTAAAGCACAATTTGGTGGACAGCGTTTTGGAGAAATGGAAGTTTGGGCCTTAGAAGCATATGGCGCATCTGCTACCCTTCGTGAGATTTTGACTGTAAAATCTGATGACGTCATTGGACGTGCCAAAACCTATGAATCAATTGTAAAAGGCGAAACCATGCCTGAACCTGGCTTGCCAGAATCTTTCAATGTATTAATGCATGAACTTAAGGGATTAGGTTTGGATATTAGACTTGAAGAATAATAGTTTTTTTTACATATTTTAAATTTACTATCACCATATTATAATGGCTAGAATAAAAGATAATACCGCAATAAAAAGGTTTGATAAAATTTCAATCGGATTGGCTTCTCCTGAAGCAATTTTAGGAGAATCCCGAGGTGAGGTTTTAAAGCCTGAAACTATCAATTATAGAACTCATAAACCAGAGCGCGATGGATTGTTCTGTGAACGTATTTTTGGTCCTGTAAAGGATTATGAATGCGCATGCGGAAAGTACAAGCGTATTCGCTATAGAGGAATTGTTTGTGACAGATGTGGCGTTGAAGTAACTGAAAAGAAGGTTCGTCGTGACAGGGTGGGACATATAAATTTAGTAGTACCGGTTGCTCATATATGGTACTTCCGCTCCTTGCCAAACAAAATTGGCTACCTCTTGGGATTGCCTTCCAAGAAACTGGATATGATAATTTATTATGAGCGTTATGTGGTAATTCAGCCGGGTATTGCTCAAGGACCTGAGGGAGAGGAGATTAATAAGTTAGATTTTCTAACTGAAGAAGAGTATTTAAATATTCTTGAAACTATCCCTCCGGAAAATCAATATTTGGAAGATTCAGATCCCAACAAATTTATTGCCAAGATGGGAGCAGAGTGCCTTATCGATTTATTGGCACGAATTGATCTGAAACAACTATCTTATGATTTAAGGCATAAAGCCAATACAGAGACCTCAAAACAACGTAAAACGGAAGCCTTAAAAAGACTTCAGGTTGTTGAAGCTTTGAGAGAATCTCAGGATAACAGGGATAACAGACCAGAATGGATGATCATGAAGGTAATTCCGGTTATTCCACCGGAGTTGCGGCCACTTGTTCCTCTGGACGGAGGCCGATTTGCGACTTCTGATTTAAATGATCTTTACAGGCGAGTAATTATCAGGAATAATCGTCTAAAGCGATTAATGGAAATTAAAGCTCCTGAAGTTATCTTAAGAAATGAGAAGCGAATGCTTCAGGAATCAGTGGATTCTCTTTTTGATAATACGCGTAAGGCATCAGCAGTGAAAACTGAATCGAACAGGCCTTTGAAATCTCTTTCGGATTCCTTAAAAGGAAAACAAGGACGTTTTCGTCAGAACTTATTGGGTAAAAGGGTGGATTATTCTGCACGTTCAGTTATTGTTGTAGGACCTGAGATGAGCCTTTATGAATGTGGTCTTCCAAAAGATATGGCTGCTGAACTATACAAGCCTTTTGTGATCAGAAAATTGATCGAAAGGGGTATTGTTAAGACTGTTAAGTCAGCCAAAAAGATAATAGATAAAAAAGAACCGGTAGTTTGGGACATTTTAGAAAATGTTTTAAAAGGACACCCTGTCATGCTCAACCGGGCCCCTACGCTACACAGATTGGGGATACAGGCATTTCAACCCAAATTGATAGAAGGTAAGGCAATTCGTTTGCACCCTCTTGTTTGTACGGCTTTTAATGCGGATTTTGATGGTGATCAAATGGCGGTGCATTTGCCTTTGGGACCGGAAGCTATATTGGAATGCCAACTTTTGATGTTGGCTTCTCACAATATATTAAATCCGGCTAATGGATCTCCTATTACCGTACCTTCTCAGGATATGGTTCTTGGGTTATATTATATGACCAAGGAACGTAAATCTACTAAAGAAGTTCCTGTAAGGGGTGAAGGCTTAACTTTCTACTCCTACGAAGAGGTAGTAATCGCATTTAATGAAGGGAAAGTTGAACTGAATGCCGGGATTAAGGTGAGAGCTAAAGACTTTAATGAGGAAGGGGAATTAGTAAATCAGATTATTCCTACCACTGTTGGTAGAGTACTTTTTAATAAGGTTGTGCCGGAAGAAGCCGGATATATAAATGAAGTCTTGAACAAGAAGTCTTTACGTGATATTATCGGAAGGATCCTTGCTGTTACAGATGTACCTACAACTGCAGCCTTTCTGGATTTAATTAAAACCATGGGTTATGATTTTGCTTTTAAAGGAGGACTGTCCTTTAGTCTTGGGGATATTATTATTCCACAGGAAAAGCATACCATGATTGCTGATGCCAATGAACAGGTAGATGGAATTATGATGAATTATAATATGGGTCTTATCACTAACAATGAACGATATAATCAGGTGATTGATGTCTGGACTTCAACTAATGCCATGCTAACTGAATTGGCAATGAAGCGTATCCGGGAAGATCAACAAGGGTTTAACTCGGTGTATATGATGTTAGATTCAGGCGCCAGGGGTTCAAAGGAGCAGATAAGACAGTTAACAGGTATGCGTGGTTTAATGGCTAAGCCTAAGAAATCTACTGCAGGTGGTGGTGAGATTATAGAGAACCCAATTCTTTCTAACTTTAAAGAAGGATTATCTATTTTGGAATACTTCATTTCTACTCACGGTGCTCGTAAAGGACTTGCAGATACCGCACTTAAAACTGCCGATGCAGGATATCTTACAAGAAGATTAGTGGATGTTTCTCAGGACGTTATCGTTAATATAGATGATTGCGGCACTCTTAGAGGTATACAAGTTGAATCTTTAAAGAAAAACGAAGAAGTAGTTGAAACCTTAGGGGAGCGTATATTAGGAAGAGTCTCTTTACACGATGTCTATAACCCATTAACCGAGGAACTGCTATTAACTGCAGGACAACAGATATTGGAAGCTGATGTTAAGAAAATAGAGGCTTCCCCTATTGAAAAAGTAGAAGTTCGCTCTGCACTTACTTGTGAGGCTGCAAAAGGAATATGTGCCAAGTGTTATGGTAGAAACCTTTCCACCAATAAAATGGTACAGCGCGGCGAAGCGGTTGGTGTTGTGGCTGCACAGTCTATTGGTGAGCCCGGAACACAGTTAACATTGCGTACTTTCCACGTTGGAGGTATTGCAGGAAACATTTCGGAGGATAGCAAACTTGAAGCTAAATTTGATGGTGTCGCGGAAATTGAAGACTTACGAACCGTGAAAGGGGAGAATGCCGAAGGCAAAGCTGCGGATATTGTAATTTCAAGAACTTCAGAGATCAAAGTTGTTGATAGCAAAACTGGAATTACACTCAGCACAAACAATATCCCTTATGGTTCTCAAATCTTTGTTAAGAATGGCAGTAAGGTAACTAAGGCAGATATAATTTGTCAGTGGGATCCATACAATGGGGTTATAGTTTCAGAATTCCCGGGTAAAATTGCTTATGAGAATATTGAGCAGGGAATAACCTATCAGGTGGAGATTGATGAACAAACAGGATTTCAGGAGAAGGTGATCTCCGAATCCAGAAATAAGAAGTTGATTCCTACCTTATTGATTATGAATACTAAGGATGAAGTCTTACGTTCCTATAACCTTCCAGTTGGTTCTCATTTAATGGTAGATGATGGCGATAAAATCAAAGAAGGTAAGATTTTGGTTAAAATTCCTCGTAAATCGGCCAAAGCAGGGGATATTACGGGTGGTTTACCAAGAGTAACCGAACTTTTTGAAGCTCGGAATCCATCCAATCCTGCAGTTGTTTCTGAGATAGACGGAGTTGTTTCATTTGGAAAGATAAAAAGAGGTAATAGAGAGATTATTATTGAATCTAAACTTGGTGAGGTAAAGAAATATTTAGTAAAACTTTCAAACCAGATTTTGGTACAGGAAAATGATTATGTTAGAGCTGGTATGGCTTTATCTGACGGTTCTATTACTCCTGAAGATATCCTTGCAATTAAGGGGCCTTCAGCGGTACAACAGTATCTTGTAAATGAAGTGCAGGAAGTTTATCGCCTCCAGGGTGTAAAAATTAATGATAAACACTTTGAAGTAGTTGTGCGCCAGATGATGCGAAAGGTTCGTATTCAGGACTCTGGAGATACTACATTCCTTGAAAATCAGTTGGTACACAAAGACGACTTTATCAAAGAAAACGATGAGATCTTTGGTATGAAAGTAGTGGAAGATTCAGGCGAATCAGAAAACCTTAAGGCAGGCCAGATTATTACAGCGCGAGAATTGAGAGATGAGAATTCAATTTTGAAACGTGCAGATAAGAATTTGGTTACTGCACGGGATGCTGTTTCAGCAACGGCTACACCAATTCTACAGGGTATTACAAGGGCCTCGTTACAAACCAAATCGTTTATTTCTGCGGCATCGTTCCAGGAAACAACAAAGGTCTTGAATGAAGCGGCTGTTAGTGGTAAAATTGATTACCTGGAAGGATTGAAAGAGAATGTTATTGTAGGTCATAAAATTCCTGCCGGTACCGGTATGAGGGATTATGAAAATATAATCGTAGGTTCAAAAGAGGAATACGATGAAATTATGGCTCGCAAAGAAGAATTAAAGTTTTAAAATCATTAACCCTCAATTTTCTAATTGAGGGTTTTTGTTTTTTACCTTGGATTATTTTTTGAAGTGAACAATGGAAGAAAAAAATAAGAAACAACAACAGATAAATATTGAGCTGGACGAAAAAATAGCTGAAGGAATTTATTCCAATTTGGCCATTATCAATCATTCTGTTTCAGAGTTTGTTGTCGACTTTATAAGCATGATGCCGGGAGCACCAAAAGCGAAGGTGAAAAGTAGAATTGTCCTTACTCCTCAACATGCGAAGAAATTTTTAAAAGCACTTAATGATAATGTAAGTCGTTTTGAAAAGGCTCACGGGACTATTAAAGATTACGAGCAACCTCCAATTCCGTTAAATTTCGGTCCTACCGGAGAGGCTTAATTTAAAAAACCCATGAATCATTCATGGGTTTTTAATTTTTGGTTCATACTGTGACCTAATTATTCAAATTCTGAAGTAAAATGCAATTTGACAGTGGGATATTTCTGTTGAGTCATTTGTAATGAAAATTGAGAATCTGCCAAAAACACTAATTGTCCTCGTTTATCCTTAGCCAGGAATTTCTGTTTTACTCTGATAAATTCTTTAAACTCTTCATTATTAGGATCTTCTGGATCAACCCAGCAGGCTTTGTAAACAGGAAAATTCTCATAGGTACATTTTGCACCGTACTCATGTTCTAATCTGTATTGAATTACTTCGTATTGCAAGGCACCTACAGTACCTATAACTTTTCTGCCATTAAGTTCTAAAGTAAATAACTGTGCAACACCTTCATCCATTAACTGGTCAATTCCCTTATTTAATTGCTTGGATTTCATCGGATCTGCATTGTTGATATATCTGAAATGTTCCGGAGAAAAGTTGGGGATACCTTTATAATGTAAAATTTCACCCTCTGTTAATGTATCACCAATTTTAAAATTACCGGTGTCATGCAATCCCACAATATCGCCGGGATAGGATATATCTACGATTTCCTTTTTTTCTGCAAAAAATGCATTGGGACTTGAAAATTTTAATTTCTTATTGAGTCTTACATGCAAGTAAGGCTTGTTACGCTCAAATGTTCCTGATACAATTTTCACAAATGCCAAGCGATCTCTGTGTTTCGGATCCATATTGGCGTGGATTTTAAATACAAAACCGGAAAGCTCAGTTTCATTGGCTTGAACCATGCGTTCTTCGGCCATCTTCGATCTGGGATATGGAGCTATTTCAATAAAACAATCCAAAAGTTCTTTTACTCCAAAATTATTTAACGCAGAACCGAAAAATACCGGCTGAAGCGAACCTTCCAGATACTTTTGTTTGTCAAAAGGAGGGTAGACCCCGCTTACCAACTCCATATTATCTCTTAAAGTTTCAGCTGCCCCGGTGCCAATAATGTTCTCTAATTCAGGACTCGTTATATCATCAAATGCAATGATGTCTGAGATGTTTTTTTTGCTATCTCCACTGAAAAGATTAATATTTTTCTCATAAATATTATAAATTCCCTTAAAATCGTAGCCCATCCCAATTGGAAAACTTAAAGGGGTAACAGTTAATCCCAATTCCTGTTCTACTTCATCCAAAAGGTCAAAAGCGTCCTTTCCTTCTCTATCGAGTTTGTTTATGAATACGATCATGGGAATGCTTCTCATCCTGCAGACCTCTACCAATTTTTTAGTCTGTTCTTCTACACCTTTAGCAACATCTATAACAACAATTACACTATCTACTGCTGTTAGGGTTCTAAAAGTATCCTCCGCAAAGTCCTTATGGCCTGGTGTATCAAGAATATTTATCTTCTTATCCTTATACAAGAATGCAAGGACAGAGGTAGCTACCGAAATTCCGCGCTGACGCTCAATTTCCATGAAATCGCTCGTTGCTGCTTTTTTGATCTTATTATTTTTTACAGCTCCGGCCTCTTGTATTGCGCCTCCAAATAAGAGCAGCTTTTCGGTAAGTGTAGTTTTTCCGGCATCAGGATGGGAAATAATACCAAATGTTCTTCTTCTTTCTATTTCTTTTAAAAAATTCACAGCAAAAATTTGAGCAAAAATAAGGCAAATAATATAGCTCTGAGAGAATAGAAAGACTTTTTTAAAATGATTCTCGTCGCACTTAATAGTCCATATTCTATGAATTTGAGATTATTAATTTATTTGATTTTAGGGTTATTATCGATTAACGGCTAGTAATCTTCGATTTTTGAAATTTTGAGAATTATTAAAAGCTTTTTACAACGGACTTTATCTTCTTATAGTATCAAGTTTTTTGACGTTTAACGAGTTTTGAGGTCTTTTAAAGATATTTGATAACTTAAGTTTTTAAATGGATTTGATGCTATGTAATTTAACTATATCTTGCAATGATATTTTAGAGAAACCCAATCTCTTACTTAGTTTTTTCCTACAAGCCATGGAGATATGTTTAATTGAAAACTATCATTTATGGAAAAAAATACCCCAACCAAAATACGAGATAAAGCGGCTTTAGGCTTTACCTTGGTAACTGCCATTCTAGTTTTAGTTTTTTCTTCTTCTTTTGACACAATTCCCGCAGAATATGGTTTTATGACTACCTATGCGGAGACGGACACGGATAATGATGGTATAAAGGATCTTATAGATATTGATGATGACAATGATGGTATTATAGATTCAATAGAAGATAAAAACCCAGACGGGGATAATAATCCATTAACAAATCCATCTGACTTTGATAATGATGGCGTCCCTAATCACCTGGATGTGGATTCCGATAATGATGGAATTATTGACAATGTGGAGGCACAAACTACTAGTGGGTATATCGCACCAAGTGGAATTGATTCAGATGGTAACGGGCTAGATGATAATTATGAAGAAACACCCGGTAGTTGCGGGGGACTGGTGCCCATAGATTCCGATTTGGATAGTTATCCTGATTATTTAGATATCGATAGCGATAATGATGGGATTTTAGACAATTTAGAAGCTCAAACTACCTCAGATTTTCAGGCACCCTGTGGTATGGATTCAGATGGCAACGGCCTGGACGACCATTATGAGGAATCTCCAGGAAGTTGCGGAGGATTACTACCTGTTAATACAGATGGTGACTCCCAACCTGATTATAGGGATATCGACTCAGATAATGATGGTATTCTGGATAATGTGGAAGCTCAGGAAGCTGCCAGTTTTCAACCACCCTGTGGTATGGATAGTGATGGCAATGGTCTTGATGATCATTACGAAAACACACCGGGCTCTGGAGAAGGACTCCATCCGATTAATTCCGATAATGACCCCAATCCTAATTTCAGGGATATCGATTCAGATAATGATGGTATCCCGGATAATGTGGAGGCACAAACTACTAGTGGGTATATCGCACCATCAGGATACGATGCCGATAAAGATGGCCTCGATGATATATATGAAGGTTCTGGTGATCAGGGCCTTACCCCTGTAAATACAGATAGTACAGATGAGCAGGATTACCTGGATGCTGATACGGACAATGATTTGATTGCTGACAATAATGAAGGGAACGACTTTAATTTTGACGGGATCCCTGATCAGACTTTTACCGGTACAGATACGGATAGTGATGGATTGGATAATGGATATGAAGGCAGTGATGTAAATGATGGGTTTGATGTAAATGATGAAATAGACGATCCGGCCAATGATCTTCCGGATACCGATGGTAAAGACGATGTAAACTATAGAGATATTGATGATGATGGTGACGGGATGGATACGCCTGATGAAGATTCAGATGACGATGGTGATCCTACCAATGATGATGCCGATGGGGATGACACACCTGATTATTTGGATCCGGATACCTCAGATGATGATTCGGATGCCGATGGGGATGGTGTTCTTGATGTTGACGAATTATCTGACGGTACTGATCCATCAGATCCGTGCGATTATATGCCCTCTAACCAGGCGGGAACTCTAACTACTGATTGGAACAATCTGGATTGCGATGGTGACGGAGTAACGAATGGTGATGAAGTTTCGGATTCAACAGATCCATTAAATTCCTGTGATCTTATATTGGCAAGCCAAACGGTAACTCCAACCACGGATTGGGACAATCTGGATTGCGATGGTGACGGGGTAACTAATGGCGATGAAGTTTCGGATTCAACAGATCCCTTAGATCCTTGCGACTTTAACCAGGACAGTGTAACACTTACGCCAAGTGGCGATTATTTAGTGGCAGATTGCGATGGTGACGGGGTAACAAATGGTGATGAGGCTACAGACGGAACAGATCCATTAGATTCTTGCGATCTTATATTAGCAAATCAAACAGTTACTCCAACCATTGATTGGGGTAATTTGGATTGTGATGGCGACGGCGTAACCAATGGCGATGAAGTTTCGGATTCAACAGATCCTTTAGACTCTTGTGATCTTATACTGGCAAGTCAAACGGTAACCCCAACAAATGATTGGATCAGTCTTGATTGTGACGGTGATGGGGTAACTAATGGCGATGAAGTTTCGGATTCAACAGATCCCTTAGATCCTTGCGACTTTAACCAGGACAGTGTAACACTTACACCAAGTGGTGATTATTTAGTGGCAGATTGCGATGGTGACGGGGTAACAAATGGTGATGAGGCTACAGACGGAACAGATCCATTAGATTCCTGTGATCTTATATTGGCAAGCCAAACAGTGACTCCAACCCTTGATTGGAGCAATTTGGATTGTGACGGTGACGGCGTAACTAATGGCGATGAAGTTGCTGATGCGACCGATCCATTAGACTCTTGTGATCTTATACTGGCAAGTCAAACAGTAACCCCAACCACAGATTGGATCAGTCTTGATTGTGATGGTGACGGCGTAACCAATGGCGATGAAGTTTCGGATGCAACAGATCCTTTAGACTCTTGTGATTTTATTCTGGCAAGTCAAACGGTAACTCCAGCCACGGATTGGATCAGTCTTGATTGTGACGGTGACGGAGTAACTAATGGCGATGAAGTTTCGGATTCAACAGATCCCTTAGATCCTTGCGACTTTAACCAAGACAGTGTAACACTTACGCCAAGTGGTGATTATTTGGCAGCAGATTGCGATGGTGACGGGGTAACAAATGGTGATGAGGCTACAGACGGAACAGATCCATTAGATTCTTGTGATCTTATACTGGCGAGCCAAACGGTGACTCCAACAGTTGAGTGGAATAACTTGGATTGTGATGGCGACGGGGTAACTAATGGTGATGAAGTTGCAGACGCAACAGATCCTTTAGACTCTTGTGATTTTATACTGGCAAGTCAAACAATAACTCCAACCGATGATTGGGATAACCTAGATTGCGACGGTGATGGTGTAACCAATGGGGATGAAGTTATTGATTCAACAGATCCATTAGATCCATGTGATCTTCTACTGGCAAGTCAAACAGTGACTCCCTCGGAGGAATGGAATCTCCTGGATTGCGATAACGATGGAAATTCTAACGGAACGGACCCTAATCCCCTAATTGCAACAGCAGTGGATGATTCCGGAACGACCCTTCCTTTAACAGAGGTAGTAATTAATATCTTAGCGAACGATGATTACCTTCCTAATAATGATCCTAATAATCTGGGAACTACATCTATAACAAGAATTGGGGGAGACGCAACCGGAATTGTTTCTTTTGATCCGGAAACAGGAGAATTATCCTATACTCCATCTGTATCAGAAAACAATATAAATATTACCATTATCTATGAAGTATGTAATACGGATCCTGATCCGGATGTATGTGCTTCGGCTACAGTTACCATTTTTGTATCAGATAATCCAATAGATGCCGTTGATGACGATTTTAGTGAATTGTTAGCAGATGGCACAACCGGAGGCGTTATAGAAGGAGGTGATATTTTTGATAATGATACTTTGAACGGTACGGCCCTTGATCCGGCTGATGTAACCTTAACATCCACGCCAACAGGACCGTTAACAATAAATGCTGATGGTACCGTTAGTGTAGCTCCTGAAACGGCCCCGGGCACTTATACCATAGATTATACGATATGTGAGATTGCAAATCCAATAAACTGTGATACTGCAACCGTAACGGTAGAGGTCATTAATGTTACCATAGATGCAGTGGATGATGACTACAGCGATATTTTTATAGATGGCGAAGATGGAGGTGTCTTACCCGATAGCAACGTTTTGGACAATGATACTTTGAATGGACTGTCAGTTGATCCTGACGATGTAACAATTACGTCAACACCAACAGGTCAGTTAACAGTAAATACAGATGGCACCATAAGTGTTGCTCCGGATACTCCAACAGCATCGTATAGTATTGAATATACAATATGTGAGAATGAAAATCCAACTAATTGTGACACCGCTACTGTTGTGGTATTGGTTTCAGAAACAATTTCAAGTGCCATTGAAGTCAATCAATTAGTAACGCCAAATAATGATGGCAGAAATGATTTCTTATTTATTAACGGAGTAGAAAATGCATTGAATAATTCTCTGAAGATATTTAATAGATGGGGTGTTGCTGTTTATGAAGGCAGAAACTATAACAACCAAAATAACGTTTTTGATGGCAGATCAAGAGGGAGATCAACGATTAGTGCAGAAGATTATCTGCCTTCTGGAGTATATTTCTATATCTTTGAGTATCAAAAAGACCAGGAAAATATTTCCAAAAGTGGTTATCTCTACATAAGTAAATAATAGATGGTAAAGTATATGATATTTAGCAAGCACAACTTTGTTTTTCTAATACTGATTTTTACCACAATAGGAGGTTTATTGGCACAGCAAGATGCCCAGTACACGCAATATATGTATAACACAATGAGCGTTAATCCTGCCTATGCCGGTTCAAGAGGGCAATTAAGTATTGCCGGTTTGTACAGATCTCAGTGGGTTGGCCTTGCAGGAGCTCCGGAAACATTTACGTTGAATCTTCATTCGCCTATAAGGAATAGCAAATTAGGCTATGGAGTATCTATAATTAATGATAATATAGGTGATGGCGTTGTTCAGGAGACCTATTTGGATGGGGTATTGTCTTATACCATTGACGTGTCCTACGAAGGGAAATTGTCTTTTGGTCTGAACGCAGGCGGTAGTATGCTGAACCTGGATTTTAACGGGTTGAATAATTTTGACAATGAACCTATTACAGGGGATAATATAGATAATAAATTCACACCTAATTTTGGTTTGGGAGTGTATTATCATACCAATAAATTTTACTTAGGAGTATCAGCCCCCAGGCTGATTGCCTCAGATTATTTTGATAATTCTCAACGGGATTCGAATAGTGTGCAATTTCTATCCAGGGAGAAAATCAACTTCTACTTAATCACCGGAGTTGTACTTGATTTAAATAGTCAGCTAAAGTTTAAACCAGCTTTACTGACTAAATTAGTAGGAGGTGCTCCTTTACAAGTAGATCTTTCAGCAAGTTTTTTATTGAATGAGAAATTCTCCTTTGGCCTGGCATACAGATGGGATGCGGCTTTTAGCGCATTAATTGGATTTCAATTATCAGATCAGCTAATGCTTGGTCTGGCTTATGATAAGGAAACTTCAGAATTAGGAAGCACTCAATTTAATGATGGGTCATTTGAAGTATTCCTAAGATTCGAATTGGTCAAATCATTTCAGCGTTTAGTATCACCTCGATTCTTTTAAAATTTAATTAAATGACAAAAAAAATACTCTTAACTTCAATCCTGACAGTATTTCTGCTGGCCATGACATTTGCACAGGAAAGACGAGTAGTCAAGGGTAATAAGAAGTATGCAGAATATTCATTTAGTCCCGCTATTGATATATATAAGAAAGTATTGGATAAGGGATATGTGAGCAGTGATTTATTGGAAAAATTAGGGAATTCATATTATTTTAATGCAAATTATGAAGAGGCCGAAAAGATTTATAAACAACTTATTGAAACCTATGGTTCAGAAATAGGTCCGGAATATTTTTTTAGGTTTGGCCAAACACTTAAAACGCTGGGCGATTATACGAATTCAGATTCTATCTTGGCCCGTTTTGCGGAAATGACGTCGAATGATTTGCGTTCAAAAATAATTAAAACGGCAAAGGATTATAAGGAAGAAATTGCCAGAAATTCCGGCCGATATGATATTGAACTCTTTGACTACAATTCCAAATATTCAGATTTTGCACCTGCATTTTATAAAGAAGGTTTGATCTTTTCTTCAGACCGTGACACAGGAAATCTTGCCAGATACCGACATACATGGAATTCCAAAGATTTTCTGGATATTTATAAAGTAAATGCAGACAGTAGTTCCAGTGACAAGGTAGTAAAGATGAATATGATTAATTCCAGACTTCATGAATCTACTTCCGTAGCTACAAAAGATGGGAATACTATTTATTTTACCAGGAATAACTTTGTTGATGGCAAATATAAAAAAGACGAGTCAGGAGTAATTAGATTAAAGATTTTTAGGATTAATTGGAAGGATGGCGAATGGTCAGGCCTGGAAGAGTTACCTTTTAACAGCGATAGCTATTCAGTTGCCCACCCGGCTTTAAGCCCTGATGAAAAAACGCTTTATTTTGCTGCAGATATGCCAGATTCAAAGGGAGAATCCGATATTTATAAGGTTTCTATAAAAGAGGATAGCACCTTTGGTGTACCAATTAATTTGGGTACCCCGATAAACACTGAATCCAGGGAAACATTCCCATTTGTTAGCAGTGAAAATATCCTTTATTTCTCTTCAGATGGTCACCCAGGTCTTGGTGGCCTGGATATTTTTGCGACTAAAATTGACTATGATGATTATTCAAAATCTGTATTAAATGTAGGGGAGCCTGTGAATAGTAAAAAGGATGATTTTTCCTATATAATTAATGAGGAGACTAAAAAAGGGTATTTTGCATCTAACCGTTCCGAAGGAATGGGGGCCGATGATATTTATGGTTTCTTAGAGACCCGACCTTTAAATTTTGAATGTCTCCAACCAATAACCGGTACAGTTCGAGATAAAATTTCCAATGAGGTACTTGTAGGTGCCACAGTTAAAGTAATTAATGAGGATAATGAAGAAGTTCTATCCACAATAACTGATAACAATGGAGATTACATCCTAAGTTGTGATTGTAATCAGGGAAATTTTGTCAGAGCACAAACCCAGGGTTATATGCCGGCTGAGGAATATTTACCCATATCTGATGGTAAGCCCATGATAATTGACTTTTATTTGGAACGTGAAATAATCGAAGCAGGTTTTGGGGATGATTTAGCTAAACTGTTGCAATTGAGTACCATATATTTTGATTTTGGAAAATATAATATCAGACCCGATGCGGAAATTGAAATTCAAAAGGTGATCGCTGCAATGGAAAAATATCCCAGCCTGAAAATAAAGGCGAATTCTCACACAGATAGCAGAGGTGCTGATTCCTTTAACCTATGGTTATCCCAAAAAAGGGCCGAGTCTACGGTTAATTATATGATATCACAGGGTATTGGCGCTGAACGTCTTGAAGCTGAAGGATATGGAGAAACGCGCCTGGTAAATGAATGTGATGATGGTGTAAAATGCTCAGAAGAAAAGCACCAGTTGAATCGCAGGTCGGAGTTTATAATTTTGGAGTAAATTCATTTGGAAAAGTATTATTTTGAAGCAGCTACTTTTAGTAGCTGCTTTATTTTTTTTATAGGCTTAAAAATCATTAATGGTAAGGCTTCATCGTTAAATTACACCCCGAATATTCCCGGAATTTGCTTAAAAAAATAATGCTATACTTCGATAACCCGGCTTTTCACCAGCCATATTCGCACTTATACAACAAATATTTAATAGAAACGAATATCAAAGGTATTTTTGATGCTTATAGCTATACCCAATTTAAAGATGAAGCATAACTCTTTGCTATTTGCCTTAATTCTACTGGCCCTTTTAGGTTCACCGGCTATGGTTCTTTCTCAAGTTGGAGTAGGAGCTAATTTTGGAGTAGAAGCAGAGGCCTATTCCGGAGATGTAATCTCAGGCGTAAATACGGATGATTGGTTTTACAACACCGTTTCAGGAGCAGGAGTTATTGATGAGGCCGCTGCGGCTTCGATGGGTTATGCCGCACAGCTTGCCGCCGGCAATAATATTTCCTTTGATTTGAGGCAGAGTATCCCCAATTATGCTTCCAATAACGGTTATATATGGTATAGTACCAGATATGCTCGTGATTATGTAAGTCTAATTTCCGATGATCAGACATTAATTATAACCGGAAAAAACGGAGATAATCCTCAGACTTCATGGGGTTTAGGGTCCGGTACTATTCCCAGCAAAACAGACATTGTTGATGCCGCAGTACATATGCGCCGTGATGGGGTCAATGTTACGGACGATCTATGGGTCAACTTGATGATTTCTACCCTCTCCTCTTCCGGAAACCACTTTATTGATTTTGAGCTCTTTGTTTCTGAAATTCAGGCTTCTGGTTCTGGTTTTATTAATTCAGGTACTCAGGAGGGACATACAGCCTGGGAGTTTGATGGCAGTGGAAACGTAACCCAAATCGGGGATATGGTAATTGGCTTTTCCTACAGTGGGGGCGGCGTGTCTGGAGTTGAGGTCCGCCTATGGGTGGATAGATCCATTTTTAATCCCGGATCTTCTCCTGGAGGGACTGCTGCATTTACCTGGGGAGTTAATATAGATGGGGGAAGTACTTATGGGTATGGTCAGATTGTCGTGCCACCGGGAAGCCTCTTGAGCAATGTAAACCCCATTCTTGCTCAGGGTCCACCATGGGGTACTACAAATACCTCAGGATATTCAGCAAACTTCAATAACGACTATTTTGCAGAGGTAGCCCTGAACTTTACGCGGCTTGGTTTTGATCCACTGGCCTTGTTTGGAGCAGGAGCTGCCTGTGATTCGCCGTTTAGTGCTTTGATGGCGAAATCCCGGACCTCCTCCGCCTTTACCTCATCCTTAAAGGATTTTGCCGGTCCTCTTGATTTTCTGGGAAGCGCAGAGGACACCCAGGTAAATACAGCCCTTGTAGAACCGGTCTCCTTTGACTCCTGTATAGGAGGAGAAACACGTGTTCTCCAGGCCGAATTCTCTTCTGCCAGTGCTGAATATACCTGGTATTCCCTTACTCCAGGTGTTGTGTTCCCTTCCAATGGTCTGGATACGATTTCCGGCTTAGCATTAGATTCAGTGGTCATAGATACTCCTGGAGAATATCAGCTGGGTATTGCGCCGCTTTTGGGTTGCGACCCCTATACAAACGATTCCAATATCATTGGCGTGTGGAGTATTCCTTGTCCACAAGCCGATGCCTACACTCTTGTTAAGAATAATACAATGAATACTACTGCACCAGGTGTTTTGAATAATGACACGGATAATGACCCCGCCGATGTACTTACAGTTACCACAACCCCTGAAATATATCCATCAAACGGTACGCTCACACTTTTTGCCGATGGCAGTTTTGATTATGTCCCCAATCCCGGTTATGTAGGTACTGATCAATTTTCTTATGAGGTCTGTGATTCCCATGGTTTGTGCGACACTGAATTGGTGAACCTCACCATCGTATCAGCTAGTGTAATTACAAACCGCAGGATCACTTACAGAGTGAAGCAAAACTAATCTTGGCAACGGCTATCAAAAAGTTGTTAAAATTAAGGGTATTTCCTACAAAGTTCTTTCGGTAAACCCTGTGATTGTTGGGATGATCGACCAATGAATTTTCCAAGAAAAAAGGAAAATTTTCGATGAACACCTCAACTATTTAACCCCTGACGTCGAATAATACCACTTACACAACAATTATTTTCCTGGCGCATCCATAGGGTTAATTTTGTAAGGTGTAATTAAACCATTTGAATAATAAATAATTGATTTAATGGTTTATTCAACCCCAGATTATGAATAACTTGACCAACTTAATGAAGTTTAATCAGGCTTGGGTTCGCTTAGTTCCCTGGAGAAATTTCCTCCGGCCTGAAGTAATCTCTTTTTTGTTCGGAAAAAGATATTCCCATAGTCAATTTAGTATTGGTTAATCTCTTATAAAAATGTAATCTACATTACATAATAGGAGACAGCCAAATAAGGTTTGTTACACAGATAGAACTATTTAGTTGAAAAAAATATTAGGTAAAAATAAAGTCATGAAACTAAGACTCTTATTATTAGTATTTCTGGTATCCGGATTTGCTTTTGCACAAACCACGGTTACACTGCAGGATCAGTGTAATTGTGAAGTCCTAAGTGGGACTGCTGTAATTGCAGCAGGGGCAATTAATCCATCAGGGGCAGATACAGGAGATATTTATGTAAATACAAACACGGGGACCATTTATTTTTGGGATAGTGATAGCTGGGAGTTAACATCAACCGATGATCAGCAGCTTCAGAATTTTAATTTCAATGGTGCTACCAATACACTGACTTTAAATATTGAAGATGGTAATTCTGTTTCAGTAGATTTATCTTCATTAAGCAATAGCGGTACGGATGATCAGACACTTAGTTTGGCTGGGAATATCCTTACTTTAGAAGATGGTGGTACCGTAAATATTGCACCCTATTTAGATAATACAGATGATCAAACCATAACTGCATTTAGTATAGATACAGCCAATATTCTTACGATTACCTTAGAGAGTGGTAATACAAGGACCGTTGATCTGTCTGCCCTGATAGGTACAGATGATCAAACCGCGGCAGAAGTTAATTATGACAACACGACCTCTCTTTTAACAGCTACCAATGTCCAGGATGCGATTGATGAGATCAATGCAGCTGCCGGAACGGTGGCTTTGGTAGATAATGGTGATGGCACGTATGACTTTACCGATGCAGCAGGAACAACCACTACGATAACGGATACCTCCATTTCTACTTTGGTGGATAATACGGACGGTACCTATACCTATACCGATGAGACCGGGGCAACACAAACCATTGATACCAACGGTATGGTGATCAGCAATGTCATTGCCGGTAACCTGATCGCTACGGTAACGGATGCATCGGGATCGAGTACCGATATCGATGAGAGCATCACCACCCTTAATGACAACGGGGATGGCAGTTTTACCTATACCTCAGAAGATGGAACCATTACCACCTTTACGGAAACCCTGACCGGGTTGGTAGACAACGGCAACGGCACCTTTACCTATACGGATGAGGACGGTACAGCCACGACTTTTGATGCAAAGATCGCCACGGTTTTAGACAATGCTGACGGTACCTATACCATTACAGATGATTTTGGCACTTCGGTGACCATCGATACGAACAATGTAATCACCACCCTTAATGATAACGGGGATGGCAGTTTTACCTATACCTCAGAAGATGGAACCATTACCACCTTTACCGAAACCCTGACCGGGTTGGTAGACAACGGCAACGGTACTTTTACCTATACGGATGAGGACGGTACAGCCACGACTTTTGATGCAAAGATCGCCACGGTTTTAGACAATGCAGACGGTACCTATACCATTACAGATGATTTTGGCACTTCGGTGACCATCGATACGAACAATGTAATCACCACCCTTAA
>NZ_CANLGX010000008.1 GCF_947490415.1 uncultured Eudoraea sp. | reverse complement strand
ATCAGTTAAAAGATCAATGTTTAACTGTGAACAAGAAATAGAAGTACTTTTAGAATCTTTAAATAATGAACTAAAATTATAACGAAAGCACAACAATGTGTATATTGCATAGCACCCTTCGGGATGCTACGACACCATACACCGAACGGTTGTGCCTAATTCTTTTAATCAGAAATAGAATTAAATTTAGTTTTAGCGAACGCTCAGTTAAGTGGTGTGGATATTCTAGATGCGAATCTGAGAAAGTAAATTTCATAGCATGTTAAACAAGTCTGAATGACTAAAGGAGGTGCCTTCAACAACATTAGGCGTCTCCCATTCGACGTGCTTGCATGAATAATATAATACTGAAAACCCAGGCTACCAGTAAAATCGTTACTAAAACGATCGAGTCCTTGGAAGGATCCAGCCCACTAACTGCAAAAGCAATAGTCGATGCCATCAGTGATGAATTGTATGCAGAGGAAGCCATATACAAAGCAAAAAGGCTGTATAGCGAAGAGATTGAAATTGCTTGGAACTTGGTCAGCTTCGCACTCACAAAGTACGCAACAGTAACATAGGCAAAAAGAATCGTCATAAATATCGTCACATCACTGATAAGTGCGCTCCGCGCAAGGTAATAGGCATCAAGGAGTTCATAGTGAGTAAAGTCGGCAAGATATTCCAGGAGGTCGAATTCCATATCAGACGTTTAATATATATTCTACTGCCGATTGTGGCATTTATCCCAAAATAAAGCAATTTATCCGTCAAAGCAAAACCAATAAAAGGAACTAGGCACAACAACGTGTATAGTATATGTTGTTTAAGGATTATTCAGGAATTTCTACCGAAATTCCACAGCCTTCATCTCTATTTGCTAACTTAGTCCCCCAACAACACAAACCATACACGAAACCGTTGGCATTAATTGAAAGACCGTAACACTCTTCTCTATTTATTGTCTTATACAAAACTCAATCAATTAAAAAATGAAAAAAATACTTTTAGCAGTGTTGATATTACTAATCTTTATTTCTTGTAAAAATGAGATAACTGAAAAGGAAAGAATATTAATTATCGTCTCAAACACCGAGGATATGGGAGACCCAGAAAAACACTTTGCCGGTAACAATCTTTGGGAAGTAGCACCTCCATATCATATTTTTGTTTCTCATGGATATGAAGTTGATTTTGTTTCACCAACTGGTGGAAAAGTCCCATTTTCAATGGATCCTGTTGGAATCAGTAGTTATACTATAAAGTATGAAAATTTTAATGGTAATGTTGAAAATTCACTTACACCTGACCAAGTAGATTATAAAAACTATAAAGCCGTTTTTATTGGTGGTGGATATGGACCATTGTTTGATGTAGCCAATAACAAAAAATTATTATCAATTATAGCTAACATTTACGAAAATGGTGGAATAGTAGGAGGTTGTGGACATGGACCTGGTGCTTTAGCAAATGTCAAACTTAGCAATGGTGACTATATGGTTAAAGGTAAAAAAGTGACAGGTTTCCCAAATTCGACAGAGATTACTAAAAGTTGGGCTAAAGAAGGAACTTTATTACCTGTAATGCTTGAGGACCAATTAAAAGATAATGGAGGAATATTTCAAACTAAACGTGATTTGAATGATAAACACGATATAGTAATTGATAAGAGAATTGTGACGACCATGTTTCTTCCCTCTTCAGCCATAGTTGCCAAAGAGATGATTAAACAAATAGAAAACTAATGCCAACAATGTTTATAAGTAATAGCGGTTTAAGTGGGAAAATAAAAGCAAGAACAGAAAATAAAGATCAGTGCAAAACCGAAAGGTTTGTGAGTAAAAATCCGCTACTACTCATACACTAGACCGTTATAGCACATTTAAAAAATCTGAAGGTACACAATGAATACCGTACTCTATTTAGGAGCAGCACAAGGCATTATTCTGGTGATTGCCTTATTTTTTTCGAGGACTAATCGAAAAGCCAACCGAATTCTTGCTTTGTTTGTGCTTCTATTGAGTTTCAACTGCTTATTTGAAGCCACTGAAAGTGCAAGTTTCTATAAAAATTTCCCATTTCTAATTAGAATCCGTTGGGGAAATACCTTATTGTTCGGCCCACTTATTTTTCTTTATGTTCGGGCACTTCTTAATCATCGCTTTAAGATCCTAATACATTTTATACCTTTTTTCATTGCTAAGTTAGCCTTGATTCCTTTTTATATGCTTTCGGCACAAGAAAAAGTATTATCGCTTAACATGGGGAATACTTCAACCACGGTTAGTGATGATTGGTATTCCACCTATTTCTTTCCGGTAATATCTTTATTTAGTTTCCTACAAATATTGTTCTACTTATGGCGAATATCCAAGGATTTAAAATTGTATGACCAACAACTTTTTCATTGGTTTTCTAATGTAGAAAACATTCACCTCAATTGGTTAAAACACAGTGTATGGGCATTGTCCGTGGTTACCATTGTATCTTTTATCTATCTGTTGGGAGAATTGTTGCTTTCTTCATCCATCCAACATATGGGAGCTTACGGCGCATTTGCGCTTGTGTTGCTCATTTATGCAATTAGTTACAAGGCTATCAGTCAGCCTGATATACTCTCTTTGTTTCAAAGCGAAAACAAAATATCAAATACCCCTAATCATATAAAGGATCAGGCCACTGATTCATTAGGAAAAGCCGAAGATACAGAAGCCTCCATCAAAACCGAATCAGTGTTAAGTAGACATTTAAAAGACCTCATGGAAAAGGAGAAACTCTATTTGAATGAAAAACTCTCTGGAAACGAAATGGCGGAAACATTGGGCATCAGTCGGCATCAATTGTCGGAAGTATTAAACAACGAACTGCATACCAACTTTTACAATTTTATTAATCACTACCGCGTGGAAGATTGTAAACAAAAGATGGCTAATCCAAAGTTCGAGAACTACACACTTTTGGCTGTGGCATTTGAATGCGGTTTCAATTCAAAGACTACTTTTAACACCGTTTTTAAGAGAGAAACAGGCATGACGCCTAGACAGTTCAAAAAAACACTACAACAATAGGTTCGCTTCGGCCGGAACGAACGACTCGTACCTATAAAAACACTTGTTTTGTAGTCATAATCGTATAAAATCAAAATCAATCAGCCATGAGAAAACATCTTTTAATTATGCTATTGTGCATTATCAGTATACAAATTCAGGCACAACAAGACAGCATAACAAAACAATATTTCAAGCAAGACGTCATTCAATTTATGGATTCCATTGCGGGGCAGCATATTGACAAAGACAATACTACAGGAATAGGGTATGCCATTGTACAAGACGGAGAACTCATTACAACAAAAGGGCATGGATTGGCTAATATTGATGAAAATCGACCGTTCAGTTCTAACACCTCGTTCAGGATTGCTTCTGTCACAAAATTAGTCACAGCTACGGCTGTTATGCAATTACACTCAAAAGGCTTAATTGATTTGCATCGCGACATTCGGAACTATTTGCCAGATTTCAATTATAAATCCATAGAAGGTGATTCAGTTACACTACAGAACTTATTAACCCATACAGCTGGTTTTGAGGATAAAAACTTAGAACGCCGGACACATGACGCTTCTAAGCAAATTCCCCTAAAGGAATACCTATACAACGAAATGCCTGAGCGTGTGACTAAAGCCGGAGAAACCTTTGCGTATTCCAATCACGGTTTGGCTCTGGCAGGTTTAATTGTTGAAGAAGTATCAGGAAAAGTCTATGAGGATTTTATTCAGACCGAGTTGCTGTCTCCACTGCAAATGGCAAATAGTACTTTTGATGTCAGTAAGGCCACTAACTTTGCAAAGAGTTACCAAAAGGAAAGCCAACAGTGGAAACCCGTGCCTTTCGATTATATCAAGACAAAACCCGCTTCCATGCTGATAAGCACGGCAGAAGAAATGGCAAAATTCATGAACTTTCATCTACAGACTTCTTCGAAAAACGATGGTAGCTTAATTTCAAATAGTTCATTTGCGGAAATGCACAGTCAGCAATTTACACATCATCCTCAATTGCCTGGTGTAGCGGTAGGGTTCTTTGAAGCATATCAAAACGGTTTACGGCTATTGAGGCATGGCGGATCAGCCACAAACTATGGGAGTTTCCTTTGTTTAATCCCAGAAAAGGGAATCGGTATTTTCATTACACACAACGGCGGAGACGAATCCTTATCTAAGGAAATGGTACAGCAATTTATACACCGCTTCTTTCCGAGTACATATTCTGAACCTACTTGGAATAAAAACACCACAACGGATTTATCGGAAATAAATGGAGAATACGTCATGAATCGATTCTCCCATTCTACCATAGAAAAGTTAAACCTCTTGTTTACTTACAAAGTAAAAATAGAAGCAACAGAAGATTCAAGCATCTCTCTCTGGGGCCAAGAATTTAGAGAAATTGCCCCTTTGCTTTTTGAAAACACAAATGAAAATTGGAAGACAGGCTTTGGTAAAAATCGAAAAGGAGATATCGGCTGGTTTTATAATGAAAATTTCGCTTACAAAAAGCTGAAATGGTTTGAAAGTGAGAAATTCACACTGTTTGCTGTAACCACGATATTTCTCCTATTTCTTTTTAACCTGATAAGATATGTTGTGCTACAGGTCAAAAAGGTTCATGTATCCCACGTCACAGCAATATTCAATTTACTCGGAATATTATCTATTGTATTTATATTTTTAGCCATCTATAATGGCCGAGATGAGCTACAATACCAAATCCCTACGTATTTTTATGCCATTTTCTGCTTACCTTTATTCACAGTTGCCTTAGGTGTATTTACAATCATCCGAGAATTTCAGAAAAGACAAGAACTAAGCATAGGAGGCAAAGTAAATTACCTCTTACATCTTATTGTATTCTTTTCGTTTACCTGGTTTATGTGGTTCTGGAACTTAATTGGTTTCAACTTTGGATAATGATATTAAAACCATAATTGATCAAAATAAAACGATCCTAATAAGATTACATAAAAATCCAACTAATATTTCATTATGAATATAAATAACGTGCTATAACAATGTATAACCGCAATTACGGCGGATTCGACCGCGTCCGAATCCACTCGGAATTGCAAACTGTAGCGCTTAAACGAAAAAAAGTATAAACTTAAAACCGTAACTGACGGTTATACCACACCATTGGCAATAATTGAATTAAAATGGAAAACAGCAAAAAAGAAGAAGAAATTAAACAAGTTAATTTGGCTAAAAACAAAAAAATTGATACGCCTCTAATTATAGCTCTTTTTGCCGTCCTGATTAGTTTTTTTTCTGTTTTATTAGGTTATAAAGAGACCTCTATTCTTGAAGAACAACAGAAGTTGCTTTTTCAGCAACAGGGCGCTTCTGTTTGGCCATTTTTAGAAAACTCACCTGATATTGAAATTGGTGACTCTACTGCATTATTCAATTACAGAGTTACTAATAAAGGAGTTGGACCTGCTATAGTAGATAATGTTATTTATACTTATAAAAATAGAGAAATCACGAGTTGGGGACTCGGTCATGAATTAGAGAAAGACTATCCAAACCTTTCCATACAACAAACCCGAAACGCTAATCTAAGCACCAAAGTATTGGCTCCAGGAGAAGTTACCAATGTAATAACAATTAGCTTTACAACAAAAGGAAATTTTGAAGATACGCTTATTGACACCCTAATTAAAATTAGTGAAGAATATAAATTAACTTACTGTTATTGTTCAGTATTCGGAGAATGCTGGAAGGTTGATGGTTTGGATGACCTGGTAAAAAGTAGTGATTGTAATCTTAGAAGTGGTTTAGTGAATTAAAAACTATCGCCAGCAACGTGTATAAGCTATTCCTTATAGTAGTTCTTTACTAACCTTCATTATGACTCTCTACGAATACAAAATGCTTTCCGAAGATGAGCAGTTCGACACAGTATTTTCAAAAGGCAAGTTTCTTGATATAGTAATCGGTGTAAAACTTTTCTAGATAATTCCTTACCTTAGGAAGAACAACCAACCTCTTCTTTCTTATGATCAACTTCTTCCGTAAAATCCGCAAAAAACTTGCCGATGATAATCAGTTCTTCAAATATGCAAGATATGGCATTGGGGAGATACTTTTAGTGGTTATTGGGATATTGATAGCACTACAGGTTAATAAACATCAGGACTATTTAGAAGCCCGCTCCAGGGAATGTGAATACCTTAAAGGACTCATAACGGATCTGACTACAGAAAAGATGTTCTTAGAGTCCTATTTAGAGTTTGACCAGGAAGTAATCAACAATGCCGAGGACATACTTCAGGGATATTATGACAGAGCTAGTTTTACGATTGATACTATCTTTTCTAAGCGCCTAAGTATATTAAATAACCGGAGTACATTTCGTAAACATAATAGCACCTACAGGGAGCTGTTGGCAACGGGAGGGTTAAACCTACTTTTGGATCAGACATTGAAACAACAAATAATGCTTTATTTTCAAACGGTCGACCAGTATGAGACCGTCATTCGGCAAAACAACGAATACATAGATAACCATTTTGCCCCATTAGCATTACAGGTAGGCACCCATTATGTGCCAAACCATCAGTTAAAATGGAGTCAGAAAATTTTGGAAAAAGGGTACATCAAACCAATATTCAACAAACCCGCTGATTTTGAATTTACTTTTTTCAAACATATCACAAATTATTTAAATGATCCGATCCAAGAACTGGAGCTAGTAAACCAGATTCAATATAGGTACCGCATTAGCGCCGTACACCTTTCTATAGTAGATGAACTTTTGGATAGTAACCTGGTATTGCTGGAGGACCTCAAAAAGTCCATAAACTCCTGTTATCGAGACTAGGTCCTTTTAGATTTGATATTCCATTGTAAAGTAAAAGAAGATGTTAAAGAGGAAGAATGTATTAATAATCCATCTTTTTCAAGTTCTGATATTTCAGATATAACCTATAGTTCGTTTGTAATATCTGGATCTATTATTCTGCCAACTTCCGATCCAAGTGTTATAAGCCAAGGAGTAGTATATTAAGAAGAGCCGCTAAGATCCAAGTAACAAAGGCTTTAATTATTAACGAAGTACAATGACTCTCTACGAATACAAAATGCTTTCAGAAGATGAGCAGTACGATACTGTATTTTCCAAAGGCAAGTTTTTGGATATTGTTATAGAAGGTAATTCTAAGTTTGTCCTTTATGCCTTAGAGAGGACATCTAAAACTTCCTATTCTACTATATTTCACTTATAATCGTCACTAATTCGTCACCAACAAAATAAAAAGACTCCTAAACATAGAGGTTTAAGAGTCTTTAAGTGTACCTCGGGTGGGAATCGAACCCACACGTCCGAAGACACTGGATTTTGAATCCAGCGCGTCTACCAGTTCCGCCACCGAGGCAAACGGACTGCAAAGCTAAAAAATAATTTCGGTTGCAAAACTAAAATAACCCACATTTATCCTTTAGCAACCCAAATAAATTTTTAAATTTGCACCTCCTTAAGAATCAGGGGTTTTAAGAAACTAGAAAACAAGAGATTAACCATGGCTTATCAAGTACCGGAACCGAAGATTTTTGCCTGCACCCAGAGTATGGAATTAGGCAAAAAAATTGCCAAGTCTTATGGTGCAGAGTTAGGAAATGTTTTGTTTTCTCATTTTAGCGACGGGGAATTTCAACCTTCATTTGAAGAGTCTATTCGCGGAACAAGAATTTTTGTAATAGGTTCTACCAATCCAAGTTCTGAAAATCTTATGGAAATGCTACTGATGTTAGACGCTGCAAAGCGGGCATCAGCCAGGCATATTACTGCTGTAATTCCCTATTATGGTTGGGCCAGGCAAGACAGAAAGGATAAACCAAGAGTTCCTATCGCCGCTAAACTAATAGCCAAGATGTTGGAAACTGCAGGGGCAACACGTATAATTACCATGGACCTGCATGCAGATCAGATACAAGGATTCTTTGAAAAACCAGTAGACCATTTATTTGCGTCAACATTATTCCTTCCTTATCTGAATGGCCTTAATTTAGATAACCTTACCATTGCATCTCCCGATATGGGTGGCTCAAAAAGGGCATATGCTTATTCCAAGGCACTTGAATGCGATGTGGTAATCTGTTATAAACAAAGGGCAAAAGCGAATGTAATTTCACATATGGAACTCATTGGTGACGTACAGGATAAAAACGTAGTTCTGGTTGATGACCTCGTAGATACCGCAGGAACTTTAGCAAAAGCCGCCGATCTTATGATGGAACGAGGCGCTAAAAGCGTAAGGGCTATAACCACTCACGCTTTGTTATCAGGCAATGCCTATGAAAAAATAGAAAAATCGCAATTGTTAGAATTGATTGTTACAGATTCTATCCCTATCAAAAAAGAAAGTGGAAAAATACGAGTTTTAAGTTGTGCCGACCTATTTGCAGACGTTATGCACAGAGTTCATCACAACACTTCAATTGCGTCCAAATTTTTAATGTAAATATTAATTAAACTTAGATAATGAAATCAATTACAATCAAAGGATCAGAAAGAGAAAGCGTGGGCAAAAAGGCAACGAAGGCCCTGCGTAATGCTGGAAAGGTTCCTTGCGTGGTATACGGAGGGGAAAAACCATTACACTTTTCGGCGGATGAATTAGCATTCAAAAATTTAGTGTACACCCCAAACGCCCACACTGTAAAGATTGATTTGGAGACAGGTGACAAGTTAAAAGCAGTAATGCAGGATATACAGTTCCATCCTGTAACTGACAGAATTCTACATGTAGATTTTTATCAACTGTTTGACGACAAAGAGGTTTCAATGGAAATTCCTGTTCGCTTACAAGGTAATTCCCCAGGAGTAAGAAATGGGGGGCGCTTACTATTCAGAAACAGAAAACTGACTATAAAAGCCTTACCGGACAACCTTCCCGATTTCTTTGACATAGATATTTCTAATTTAAAAATTGGAGATAACATCCTGGTAGAATCCTTGCTAAATGATGAATTTTCAATTTTACAACCAGATTCTACCGTGGTGGTTCAGGTTAAAACTGCTCGTGCAGCCATAGAAGTTGAAGAGGAAGATGAAGAAGGATTAGAAGGAGTTGAAGGTGCTGAAGGTGCTGAAGGTGCATCAGAAACTGCTGCTGAAGGTGGAGAAGCCCCAAAAGAAGGCGCTGAATAAATAACCTCAAGCTATCAATAAAAAGCATCCCATCTGTCATATATCAGGATTCGGGATGCTTTTGTATTTTTACCCTTAACCAACTGAGGGTATGAGAAGATTTTTTGAATTTCTTTTTGGGAAGGAAAAACGACTATTAGAAGAAACGGATTCCATGAAAAAGTACCTGCTAATTGGCTTGGGAAACATAGGTGATGAATATGCCCACACCAGGCATAATATTGGTTTCCAAGTGCTTAACAAACTGTCTGAAAAACAAAAATTCTCCTTTGAGACCCGGAAATTAGGAGATTTAGGTTCTTTTAAAATAAAAGGAAGAAGTGTTTTATGTTTAAAACCATCTACCTATATGAACCTAAGTGGTAAATCTGTAAAATACTGGATGGAAAAAGAAAAAATTCCATTAGAAAATATCCTTGTTATCACCGATGACTTAAACCTCCCCTTTGGTACACTAAGGCTAAAAACCAAGGGCAGTGATGGTGGCCATAATGGTCTTAAGGACATTCAAAACAGCTTGCAAACTGTAAATTACAACCGATTGCGAATTGGAGTTGGCTCTGAATTTAACAAAGGAAGACAAGTAGACTATGTCCTTGGAAAATGGAATGACGAAGAAAAACAAGCACTGCCTGAACGGCTGGAGAGAGCCGCTGAGCTTATCGCATCTTTTGTCCTTGCCGGGGTAAAGATAACCATGAATGAGTATAATAATACCTAGCCTACCTCATCTCACTGACAAGCCTTACTAACAAAAAGCGTAGAGTTTATAACGCCCGGAAAGAATAAATACCTGAATCTGAACTATTCCCCTCAGCATCCTTGGTGATCACGTTCCAGTAATATACCGTGTTAGCTGTAGTATTTATTTTAATGCTAGAGACAGAAGCTGCAGGCGAAGCTGCTAAAACCTGTGGGGGAGACACAATATCAAGGAATATCTCATAACCTACGATATCATTATCCACATCTGCACCGGACCATTCCAAAACGATTTCTCCGTTAATATCACGCACCACCGAAGCCCCGGATAATGGAGCTATTATTTGCGCCGGAAAGGGAGTATGAGTAATTTGGGAACCGGCATTGAAAAATTGCCAGGTTGTACTTGATGCAGTTTCCTGCACTTCCGTATTCCTGGTAATAACTAACCACGAAAAAGGAGTTCCTTTTTCAATGGTGAGTTCAGCACTGGTAGATTGCGTACTAACGGTTTGGGTAATATCAGTTAAAACATTCGTTACCCTTAATTCATAAGTGTTTGTGTTGTCTGCGGTCTGCCACTTGAACTCTACCCTGCTTGTTGTTGGAGTTATGCTTACCCCTGTGGTACATAGCGAGTTCTGCAAAGGGAAAGTTAAAACCGCGGCAGAAGGTGGCTTGGGTGAGTCCTTTTTACAGGCTGTAAAAAGCAGGCTTATGAAAACTATAATAAAAACTCTCATCGCTTCAACACTTTATAAGTTCCTTTAAAAGTTCCTCCTCTGACATTTACATAATACAGTCCTGAAGGTAATCCAGCAAAATTAAGCGTAAGTGTATCCTCATTACTATTATACCTTTGACTGCTAATAAAGCGGCCGTCAGATGCAAAAACGGTAATGTCTACAGGGTCTAAAGTTGGTCCCAAATTTATATTTAAAGTCTCAACTACCGGATTTGGATATATCACTGGAACAGCTGGAATAAAGACAGTCTCATCATATGCACCCTGACAGGGCAGATTAGTAGATACTTTTAGGGTATTTATTCCCTGCTTCAGATCCAGTATAATTTCTGAGCCTTCCGTCTGGGTAAGGTTTCCATTTAATTCAATATTATACAATTGGGCGCCAGATAACGTCAGAACCGCCTGCAAACCATCTAAAGAGACCACAGAACTAACAGCTAAAGGTTCCGGCTCATTTATCTCTACCTCAAAACAGATTTCCTCAAAGGTATTTACGCCATCCGTTCCACTAATACAGACCGAGTAAGTGCCGGCAGCCAAATTTTCCAGATCATAAACCTTGATAAAGTCCTCAGTAATATTCAACCCGTTGCCCACTACATTAACTGTATAATCCATAGACATCATTGCTGTTATTTCAAATGATCCGTTATCACTGGTAATGCAGGATTCACTTTCTATTTCCAGGTTGAAATTATCCGTGGCGAAACGAAAAACAGGACAGCCGTCTGTATTCACCTCTGTTCCCGGAGGTGTTCCCAGACAAAGGTCATCTCCATCGTCAAAAACACCATCATTATCATCATCGGGTCTTAATTCACCTTCACCACAGATTTCCAGGAAAAAGTTATTTATGCTGCCGCCATCAGCCGGGGCAGTATCAGAAACTGTTAATATCCATTCACCAAAAGATGATTCGCCATTAAAGGAGGCTAATGAACCCAAGGGGTTTACTGTACCACTAATTGCGGCCGTTCCGCCACCACAAATTAAAGGATCTCCGTCATCGTCAAAAACGGCATCAATATTTTCCAATTCCCCACAGGAGTTGGAAGTTAAAATAACCTCCGTACCCTGGGGCGATGTAATACTAATTATCAAATCTGCCAGAAAGCTATGCTCTAATTCCAAACCTACATTTACATCCGTTACAGGTAAATCATTTAAGAAGGTAATTTTAGAAATTACCGTTGGTGTGCCTATAGAAGTTATTTCTACGGGCAGGTCTTTAGCTGTTTCAATGTCGCAACTTATTGTAATCGTTGTAAAGCTGAATGGTGGGCCAAAAGTTCCTTCCCCACATGAATTTTTTGGTTTTATTCTCCAGTAATAAGTAGTTTCTTCCTGCAGGTTTTCCGGTAAATAGGTATTAAAAATAACATCGCTGGCAGATTCAATAACTGTGTTAAACAGTATATCTGTGGCAATTTCTATATCGTATGAATTGTGCTGCGTATTCAACTCCCAAGTAAGGAGTTGTTGTAGACCTACCCCCGTTGCCATATCAATGGGCGTCTGTAAAACCACATCTGAGAAGTTAGCATCGTTAATATTGATATTCAGTGTTACATCTTTAGTGACGCTCAGAGAAGTGGCTGTGACGGTCACAGGATAATTCCCGGGAAGAACAAGATCTGTATTTGAAAAAGCAATAGAAACCGGAGTATTATTTAATGTTGCGGTAGGCGGTGTAAAAACTGCCGTGAGACCGGTAGGCATGCCCTGAACACTAAATGTAACCTCCTCATTAAACCCTAAATAGGTTTCATATATAAACGGCACCACAAGGTCATCAGGTTCGCAAACTTCATAATTGAGGTCTGCAAAATTTAGGATAACTTCAGAATCTTCAATTACAAAATCAGAAGAGTTCATACTAAAAAAAACATTGTTTGTTCCCTTAACTATAATACGTGCAGTTGTAGTGCTATTGCCAGGAATAATAACCTCATGGCTGCCATCGTTTGGAACTGCGGTTGCCAGTTGTATTGGAAAACTCAGGCCTCCGTCTGTAGATAGAAAAATATCTACCTCTTGGGCATTTATTGGTGTTTTGTTCGTGTTGGCGACATCCCAGGTGATAGTCTGCACAGATCCGGCCGTATAGGTCTCCGCCGTATTTTGAGAGCTGACAACAAATGGTCCCGCGTTATTTAAAACATTGAGCTTTACCAGTTCTGAAGCTACCTGCCCGCCTCCTGCTGCGTTATCTCTGACGGTTAAGGCGAAGTTCATTTCGCGTTCCACATTGGAAACCGTTTCCCAGGCCGAATTTATCGGTGGATTGGTTTGCGTAAGATTCCCCAGGATAACCTCTGATAATTTTGGAAAATATCTGTCGGGGTCTGTGGTGGGCTTAAGAGATCTGAAATTTGCACCACTTGGATTGTCAGGCCCGAAGTTTTCTGTAGTGACTATACCGTCATCAATCTGTTCCCATGCATAGGTAAGTATATCTGTAGAATCCGGATCTATGGCATTTCCTGCTAATACAAATGGCGTTCCTTTGGGAATAATATAATCAGCTATTGGATTAATAACCGGAGGGTTATTTGTTAAAGGTGTAAGTTCTCCGCAGCTTGTGGTCTGAAGATATTCTATGATTTGAAATATGCTGTAATAATGGAAATAGTCATCACCGTTGGGGGCTACGTTTTGTCCGGGTATTATACCCGCGTATCCCATAATGGTGGTTCCGGTCCCGGGTTCTGCCTGTACCAAGGTGCCTTCAGATTCAAAGGACCAGGTGTGATTTGCACCAAATTGATGCCCTAATTCATGTGATACAAAATCGAGATCAAAGATATCACCCTGCGGATTTAAGGCTGCAGCGTATCCGCTTCCTTTTTGGTTATCGCGGCAAACTGACCCTATAAAGCCCGCATTCCCTCCATTGGTATCCTCATGAAATAAATGACCCACATCATAATTTGCTTCGCCAATTGTTGTGGTTAGTGTATTTTGAACCTCTGAATTTAAATTTCCTCCATAGGGATCGGTATCCGGGTCTGTAAATATTACCAAATCTGTATTGGCAATCAATTCTAAAGTAACGCCTAAATCGGTTTCAAAAACCTGATTTACCCTTGTAAGTGTTGCATTTATTGCAGCCAGGGCGTCGGCCACCGTGCCTCCATGAAATTCGGTATATTCTCCTGTAGCAGAAATTGCTATTCTGTATTTTCTTAGCATTTGATCATCCACGAGTTTTGAAACAGGCCCGTTGATGCTTTTTTCAATCACTGATTGGGTAAAACAAATAAAGTCGCTGTCGGGCTTCGAATGTATACTTCTGTCGTAAACTACATAAGTACTGCCACCATCTGAGACTTTCTCCATGAAAGTCGTCTTTTCAGTTCCTGCATGAACGATCATGCTTTGTACTCCCTTGTGAGAAATGCTAAAACGTATACGATCTTTGTTTCCATCCAAACTATACCCTGAATAGGACTTTATACCGGGATATTTTTTTGCCAATTCCGGTGACAAGACCGAATTTTCTGAAACTCTGAATGCTCTTAGTTTCCCTTTGACATCTGGAAAATAAATTGTCCCGGATGATTTCTTTAGCGTGGATATAGATAAAAGTTCCTTGGATAAAGATGCCTGATCCAAATCAAAAACCTTTACCTTAGTTACGTCCGGATTGGATAGTGAAGGCGAAGAAAACTTACTGGGAGAAATCTCCTGACCCCAATATTTGGATTGTGCAGATCCGTAAAAGGAGAGAAATATTATGGAAATTGATAAAACAAGACGTAGTTTTGCTAACATCAAGGGATTTTTAAACTTTTAAAAGTAAGCCTTTTTATTATTTTATTTGTGTGGTCACAGTTCAAAGCATTTCCAATTACGATAAAAAGCACCCAACTGCTATAACCATTGGCACTTTTGACGGTGTTCACATAGGTCACAGAAAAATACTTGAACGCCTCATAAATGATGCCAAAAAAACTAATCTGCGATCTACGGTACTTACTTTTTTCCCGCATCCCAGAATGGTTTTACAAAAAGATACCGAAATAAGGCTTCTGAATACCATCCAGGAAAAAATCAAAATTTTAGAGCACATTGGCCTGGATTACTTAATTATTCATCCCTTCACTCTTGAATTCTCACGTATTTCTTCCACCGAATTCGTTAGGGACATCCTGGTGAATGAATTAAAGGCAAAAAAAATTATAATAGGGTATGACCACCGCTTTGGACGCAATAGAAATGCCAATATCCAGGATCTTTTCGCTTTTGGTAATACGTTCAATTTTGAAGTTGAAGAAATTGCGGCACAGGAAATAGATGATGTTTCTGTAAGTTCTACAAAAATCAGAAATGCGCTTATTGATGGAGATATAAAGACCGCCAATGAATACCTGGGGTATAACTATATGCTAACGGGCGTTGTTAAAAAAGGTAAAGGGCTGGGACGACAATTAAGCTTTCCCACAGCTAATTTATTTATTGCAGAAAAATACAAACTCATCCCTAAAAACGGGGTTTATGTTGTAAAAAGCATCCTTAATGGCAAGCTTTTTTACGGGATGATGAACATCGGTTTTAATCCTACGGTAGATGGTTCCACAAAGAGTATTGAAATTCATTTTTTTGATTTTAACTCGGATTTATATGGGCAAAATATCCAGGTAGATATTATAGAGCGCATCCGCGATGAACATAAGTTTAAATCGCTTGAGGAGCTTAAAACACAATTGCTAGAGGACAAAGAAACGTCTATTTCCATAATTTCAAGCTAGATGTTTAATACCTTTTTATTCAAAAGAATAGACAATAGTCCTTTAGTAATATTTCGCATATTTTTGGGTATTCTCATTAGCCTTGAATGCTATGGAGCGATTCTTACAGGATGGGTGCGAAGAACAATGATTGAGCCCGCATTTACCTTCTCTTTTATTGGTTTTGAATGGTTACAGCCTTTACCCGGTTCCGGGATGTATATCTACTTTTTTATAATGGGCACCCTGGGTGTTTTCATTGCTCTAGGTTATAAGTACAGACTTAGTATTATTTCATTTACGCTGCTCTGGACGGCGGTTTATTTGATGCAAAAAACATCGTACAACAATCACTATTATTTGTTGGCATTAATCTCCCTGATCATGTGCTTTTTTCCTGCAAACCGGGCATATTCATTAGACGCCCGGGCTAAGCCTCAGATCAGGAATGAAAGCATGTACAGCTATGTAAAATGGATTATTGTACTACAGCTTTTTATTGTTTATACCTATGCCGCCCTGGCCAAACTATACGCGGATTGGCTTGATTTTAGTTTTGTTGGAATACTGATGCAAAGCAAGGCTCATTATTGGCTCATAGGAGATTTGTTGCAGGAATATTGGGTTCATAAATTTATTTCAGTCATGGGAATTTTCTTTGATTTACTCATTGTTCCTGCCTTGCTGTGGAAGCCCTCCAGAAAAATTGCATTTGCCTTCGCGATATTCTTTCACCTCTTCAATTCGGTTGTATTTCAAATTGGGATCTTTCCCTACCTTGCGCTGGCTTTTACCGTTTTCTTTTTTGAGCCCGAAACAATTCGGCGCATTTTCTTTAAAAAGAAACCTATACCAGAACCTTCTAAATTGATTATCCCTAAATACAGAAACCTCTTTTTAGTGGGATTTGGGATTTACTTTACAGTACAACTTATTCTCCCTGTGAGACATCATTTTATAAAAGATGATGTTCTATGGACCGAAGAGGGACATAGATTGAGTTGGCGCATGATGTTGAGAAGCAGGTCTGGCGTAATAAGTTTTAAAGTGGTCAATAATGATAACGGAAATATCATTAATGTAAATCTCAATGACTACCTTTCAAAGAAGCAAAAAGGAAGAGTTGCTGCATATCCCGATTTTATTTGGCAATTTGCACAACGGCTTAAAAAGAAATATTCTAAAGACGGTGCTGATATTTCCGTTTATGTAAATTCCAGAGTCCGGGTAAATGGCAGTAAACTAAAACCCTTTATTGATCCGGAAGTAGATCTGGGGGCAGAGCGTTGGGACCATTTTAAACATCATATCTGGATCCTACCCTCCAAAGAAACCAAAGCTAAATAAGAATCTTCTCGATTAATGTATCAATATGATAGATTAAATAAATTGTTGCTTCTTCAAATTGATACATTAATCAATTAACCCTAAATTTGCGCCTTAAAACATCTTAACATGTTGCAGTTACAAGCCTTACGAACAAATAAAGATCAGATTGCGAAAGCTTTAAAAAAACGAAATTTTGATGCAGAATTTCATTTGAATAAGGTACTTAGTCTCGATGAAAAAAGACGGGCACTGCAAACAGATCTGGATAATACACTGGCAGAAGGCAATAAACTTTCTAAAGAGATTGGTTTACTTTTTAAAAGTGGAAAAGCAGAAGAAGCAAACCAGATTAAACAAAAAACAACTCAGCTAAAAGAGGATTCCAAGAGGCTAACCGAAGAACTAAATGCTGTTGCAGATGAACTGGAGGATGCACTGTATCAAATTCCTAATGTCCCACATGAATCCGTCCCATCCGGAAATAGTGAAGAAGATAATGAAGAAGTCTTTCGGGAAGGAGATATTCCTGTTCTGAGTGGCGACGCTAAGCCGCATTGGGAACTGGCAAAAAAATACGACATTATAGACTTTGAACTGGGAGTTAAAATAACCGGGGCAGGGTTTCCTGTTTATAAGGGTAAAGGTGCTCGTTTACAACGCGCCTTGATTGCCTATTTTTTAGATAAAAATACCGAAGCCGGATATACGGAAATGCAGGTGCCCTTCTTAGTTAATGAAGCATCAGGCTATGGCACAGGGCAACTTCCGGACAAGGAAGGACAGATGTATCATGTCACTGAAGATGATCTTTATCTGATACCAACCGCCGAAGTACCTGTCACTAATATTTTAAGAGATACTATCCTCGATAAAAATGATCTCCCAATTTCCTATACAAGCTATACCCCTTGTTTCCGCAGAGAAGCAGGCAGTTATGGGGCTCATGTTAGGGGGCTGAACCGCCTCCACCAATTTGACAAGGTGGAAATAGTGCGTGTAGAACATCCGGATAATTCTTACAGGGCATTGGATGCCATGGTAGAACATATAAAAAATATTTTAAGGGAATTAAAGTTGCCATTCAGGGTCTTACGCCTTTGTGCTGGCGACCTTGGCTTTACCTCAGCTCTTACCTATGATTTCGAGGTATTTTCAACCGCTCAGGACCGTTGGTTGGAAATTAGTTCTGTCTCTAATTTCGAAACTTTTCAGGCGAACAGATTAAAGCTTCGTTACAGAGATGAAAACAACAAAACACAATTTGCTCATACATTAAATGGTAGTTCACTAGCTTTACCAAGGGTTTTAGCTGGGATCCTGGAAAATTACCAGACCGAAGATGGGATAAACATTCCTGATATCCTGGTGCCCTATACAGGTTTTAGCAGAATAGATTAAATTATTTTATTTAATGGGCCTATTGTGGGAAAATCAATGATTTGCACTTTTATTGGTGTTGAATCTATTCGGTAAAAAGTTCCGTTCGGCGATATTATGTTTTCTTTGACAGTGTTTTTTATAGAGCTTGGTTAAATTTGATAAATTTCCAATATGAGATTTGCCGTTATATTTATTAGTCTTATTTCTACCTTTCAATGCTGGGCACAAGAAGATTTTCTGGCGAAGCAGTATTTCAATGATGGTGAATTTGAGAAAGCAGCGGTCTTTTATGAAAATCTGACAGAAAAAAACCCCAGGCGCACTGATTATGCCGAAGGTCTGATTGCCTGCTACCAGCAGTTGGAAAAGTATGAAGAAGCGCAGGCCTTTCTTTTAAAGAAAATAGAATCAGGTAACCCATACCCAACTATTTATATTGAATTGGGGTATAATTACCTGCTGCAGGGCCAGACGGAAAAGGCTAAAGAGAATTATGAAATTGCACTTTCAATAATTGAGATAAATCCAAATTATGGTTATGGAATAGGATTCAGATTTCAGCGCTATACCCTTTTAGACTATGCCCTTAGGGCCTATTCGAAAGCCATGGAACTTAATCCGCAATTAGACTATAATTTTCAAATGGCCCGTATTTATGGAGAACAAGGAGATATAGAAAGGATGTACAACTCCTATTTGGAATTGATCTCTGCAGGCAAGGCTACTCAAACTAATGTACTTCGAAATCTTGATAGTTTTATAACCTCAGACCCTGAGAATCCTAATAACCTCAAGCTAAAAAAAATACTGCTGCAAAAAGCTCAAAAAGATCCCGATATCCTATGGAATGAAATCCTGAGTTGGTTGTTTGTGCAACAAAGGCAATACAGCAGTGCGTTCAATCAGGAAAAAGCCATCTATAAAAGATCTGGGGCTATTACGCTTCAGCGTTTGATTGGTCTGGGCGAAATTGCTATGGAGGACAATGCTGTTGAGGAGGCAAAAGCAATTTTTACTTATATCGATAAAAATTCTAATGATCCGGTAATCAAACTTAATGCACGCCTTAGCCTTATTGATATTGAACTTTTGGATGCAAGTGCAAAGCAACTTGATGAAGTAGAAAGGCAGTTCGAATCTTTAATGGAAGAATATGGATATGAAAATCACACCTTGCAATTGCAAATTGCCTACTCCAATTTCCTCACTTTTAAAAAAGGAAAACCCCGGGAGGCTGTTACAATTCTCAAGAAATGTCTAGAACTCCCTCTGGAACGCTTCAGCAAAGCTTATGTAAAACTTGCCCTTGGAGACATCCTTGTTTTTGATCAGAAGTTCAACGAAGCACTAATTAATTTTTCCCAGGTCCAAAAAAGTTTAAAAAATGATGTTTTAGGTCAGGATGCGCGATTTAAAGTAGCTCAAACCAGTTTCTATAAGGGTGATTTTGATTGGGCATTTACTCAATTAAAGGTTTTAAGAGGGTCAACTTCACAACTTATTGCCAACGATGCCATGCAGTTAAGCCTTTTAATTTCAGATAATTCTTTGGAAGATTCAACTCAGACGGCTTTAAAAAAGTATGCCAGAGCAGACCTCCTGTCTTATCAGCAGAATACAGTTGAAGCAATTAAAGTCTTCGATGATATTCTCACAAATCACAAGGGAGAAAAAATAGAAGATGAGGCTCTTTTAAAACAAGGTGAGCTTTTGGAACTAATCAAGGATTATGAGGCGGCAGAATTTAACTATCTCAAAATTGTTGAGTTTTACGGAAATGATATTTTGGCCGATGACGCTCATTTTGCACTTGCAGAGCTCTATAGGAATATCTTAAATGAACCCGAGAAAGCAAAAGAACATTACGAGAAAATAATTTACAACTATCAGGACAGCTATTACTTTCCTCAGGCACGCAAAAATTTCCGAATATTACGTGGCGATAGTATTAACTAAATTTTCATTTACTGACTTATAATATTTGAAGTATGATTATCTACAATGTTACCATCAATATAGATGAAACTGTTCACGATAAATGGTTGAAATGGATGAGGGAAACGCATATTCCAGAGGTCCTGGAGACAGGTAAATTCCTAAAAGCTAAGATGGCAAAAGTACTTGTAGAAGAAGAAATGGGAGGTATAACTTATTCCATACAATACACCGCTGAAAACAAGGAAATTTTAGATAAATATTACGCAGAGGATGCCGAAAGGATGCGCAAGGAAGTGTCAAAGCACTTCGGAAATAAATTTGTCGCCTTCAGGACAGAACTTGCTGTTATTGGAGAGTATTCTGAACATAGCTTAAATGCTACTGAATATCTTTTCACTTACGGTACCCTACAGCAGGAAAATATTCAGCTGACTGTTTTTTCAAGAACACTTTCCGGTTTTAATGATACCCTTTTAGGTTATAAACTATCAGATGAGAAAGTAGTTGGTGTATATCCTGTAATGCAAAGTTCAGACGAGCCTACGGATTTTGTGAATGGCAGAGTTTATATGTGCAGCAATAAAGAAATTTTAGAAGCAGATAAATATGAAGGCCCGGCCTATAAGAGAATTAAGGTGGTATTGAGCTCCGGCAAAAGTGCCTGGGCTTATATAAGCACTACCCCGCAACCGAACTAGACTATGGCCAAAAAACGTAAAAAACACAGTTCGTTTAAGAAGAGTACCAGACAGGAAGAAAGTCCGGTTAAAGCTAAAAAATATCTGGGACAGCACTTTCTTAAAGATGAAGAAATAGCCAGACAAATAGCGAATACACTTTCAATGGACGGTTATACCAATGTGCTTGAAATTGGGCCCGGCACAGGAGTTCTAACAAAATACTTATTGCAGCGCTCTATGAATCTGGTGGCTATGGAACTGGATGAGGAATCTATAATTTACCTTAACCATAGCTTTCGGTTGGAACACAATGAAATTCTGCAGCAAAACAATTCACTTGAAATAATACAGGCCGACTTCCTAAAATACGATCTTTCAACTTTATTTAATATGGAGCCTTTTGCCATAACCGGCAATTTCCCTTATAACATTTCCACGCAGATTGTATTCCGGTTACTGGAGATTCGAAATAGGGTTCCTGAATTTTCGGGAATGTTCCAAAAAGAAGTGGCTCAGCGCATTTGCGCTAAAGAAGGAAATAAAACCTATGGTATTCTTTCTGTTTTGGTTCAGGCATTTTATCATGCTGAATATCTTTTCACTGTAAAGCCAGAAGTTTTTGATCCCCCACCAAAAGTAGAATCTGGAGTTCTAAGACTAGTCAGGAAAGAAGGTTTTACACTGGAATGTGACGAAAAATTATTTTTCAGAGTGGTAAAAACAGGTTTTAACCAGCGACGAAAGACATTAAGAAACAGCTTAAAAATATTTAACCTTTCTGATAATCTAAAAGAAGATGCTATCTTTGACCGGCGTCCCGAAGAATTGGCAGTTGCCCAATTTATCGCGCTGACCAAGAAGATAGATGATGACTCCATTTAAACTCACAGATGAGCTATTGGCAGAAATTGAGCTGCTTATAGAATCCAGGAAAGACGCAGATTTAAAGTCTTTCATGGAAGAGATCCACTATGCTGATATTGCAGAAATAGCCAATGATCTTAGTGAAGAATCAGCTACCTATCTTATTAAACTTCTGGACAGTGATAAAACCTCCGACGTACTCATTGAGTTGGATGATGATATGCGGGAGGCTGTTCTTAATAATTTGTCTTCCAAGGAAATAGCAGAAGAACTAGAAGAACTGGATACCGATGATGCCGCGGATATTGTTGGAGAACTGCCACAGGAAATAGTTGAAGAAGTAATTTCGGAAATAGAAGACCGGGAACATGCCAGGGATATTGTAGATCTTTTACGCTACCATGAAGATTCTGCGGGTGGACTTATGGCCAAGGAGTTGGTGAAAGTAAATGAAAATTGGAACGTACTTACCTGCGTTAAAGAAATGAGGGCTCAGGCCGAAAATGTTACGAGGGTACACTCTATTTATGTGGTAGACGATGAGGACAAACTCATTGGCAGACTCTCACTCAAGGATCTTCTAACGACCTCCACTAAATCTCCGATTAAAGATGTTTATATTCCAAAAGTTGATCGGGTTAACGTAAATGAAAAACCTGAGGAAGTAGCAAAAATTATGTCTAAATACGACCTTGAAGCCATTCCCGTAGTTGATGAGATTGGCAGGTTGGTTGGCAGAATTACCATCGATGATATTGTAGATGTTATAAAGGAAGAAGCTGAGAAAGATTACCAGATGGCGGCAGGTATCTCACAGGATGTGGAGGCCGATGATAGTATTTGGGAGTTGACAAGAGCACGTTTACCCTGGTTGTTTTTGGGACTTTTAGGCGGTATTGGCGCGGCTGCCATCATGGGAGGTTTTGAAGAAATGATAAGCAAGCATGCAATCCTTTTCTTTTTCACACCTTTAATTGCTGCGATGGCGGGTAATGTTGGTGTGCAATCCAGTGCAATCATAGTGCAGGGTCTCGCTAATGATGATCTTAAGGGCAGTATTAGTAATCGCCTGATTAAGGAAATGCTTCTGGCCACACTAAATGGTCTGATCCTGGGACTGGTACTTTTAGTTTTTACCTGGTTCTGGCAAGGCAATTTTCCAGCGGCACTTGCTATTTCAATTTCCCTGG
This sequence comes from uncultured Eudoraea sp., assembly GCF_947490415.1. Taxonomy (GTDB): domain Bacteria; phylum Bacteroidota; class Bacteroidia; order Flavobacteriales; family Flavobacteriaceae; genus Eudoraea. The sequence continues at coordinate 84,767 of NZ_CANLGX010000008.1, read as the reverse complement.
TTGTGGTAATCATCGCTGCCGGAATAATAGGAACCTTTATTCCTTTGTTTCTAAATAAAAGGGGTATAGATCCGGCTATTGCTACCGGACCTTTTATTACAACGAGTAATGATATTTTCGGAATCCTCATTTATTTCTGGATAGCGAAAGTTATTTTGGGAATTTAGACTTCACTTTTATTAAAATTGGATACCTTAGAGTCCCCGAAATCTAAAATAAATTCTATTTAAGAATTTCAGTCTATGCTAATAAAAGTAGGATTAGTCCAGGAAAGCCCTGTTTTTTTTAATAAGGTGGAAACAATTTCTAAAATTGGGAAGATCACCAAAACATATGCTGCAAAGGGATGTAATTTATTGGTTTTTCCGGAATCTTTTATACCGGGTTATCCAAGAGGCTTTACTTTCGGGGCCACTATAGGCAGCAGATCTGAAAAGGGACGCAAGCTTTATGCTGAATACTATGAAAACAGCCTCAATGTGCAGAGTGAAGACCTTAAAAGACTCGAAGACATTTCAAAAAAAAATAAAACCTACCTGGTAATAGGTGTGACTGAAAAAGACGATATAAGTGGCAGTCTATACTGTTCAATGCTCTATATATCCCCTACTTCCGGATTGCTTGGTACGCATCGAAAAATTAAACCTACCGGAACCGAAAGAATTGTCTGGGCAGAAGCTTCCGGTGAATCATTAACTACCTATCAAACTAAAATAGGCAAGTTGGGAGGCTTGATCTGCTGGGAAAATTATATGCCTCTTGCCAGAATGTCTATGTACAGGAAAGGTGTTGAAATTTATATTGCCCCTACGGCCGATGCCCGTGAAGAATGGACCTCCACTATGCAACATATCGCTTTGGAAGGCAGATGCTATGTACTTGGTTGCAACCAGTATTTTACAAAATCTATGTATCCGGAAAAGTACCGGACTCTTGTTTCTGATGAACCCGAAACAATGTGTCGAGGAGGCAGCATTATAGTGGCTCCTGACGGAAAAATTCTTGCCGGTCCATTGTATGATAAGGCAGGAGTTCTTATGGCTGAAATAGATCTTGAAGAAATTAGGTTAAATAAACTCGATTTTGATGTTATAGGACATTATGCAAGAAATGATATTTTTGATTTTGACGTCAAAGACCAGCCTGAAACAAAAAAAGAATAAAATTTATATAATGAAATACCCTTTACCCTATTTTTTCATTATAATCTTATTAATTGCCAGCTGTAAAAAAGAAAAAACTCTAGCAATAGATCTTGAGATTAGCCCTGAACAACTCGAAGTCTTTGCCAAAGATCTTATATCCACTCCTTTATACGAAAGAGATATTGCCATTTCGCCAGACGGAAACCAAATAGTCTATACCCTTGGAAATTATAATCAGACCATAAGAACTTTGGTAAACATAAAAAAAGAAAGTAATAAATGGGGCCAGAAAGTGATACTCCCCTTTTCCGGGAATTACAATGATATTGAACCATTTTTTGCTGCTGATGGCAGTAAATTGTTCTTTGCTTCAAACAGACCTATTGGAGGAGACAGTACAAGGACCGATTACAATATATGGTACTCAGAGCTGGTCGATGGCCATTGGAATAAGCCCATTGCCCTTGACACCCTTGTGAACAGTCAACAGGATGAATTTTACCCGTCTGTAAGTGCTAATGGCAATTTATATTTTACTGCAACAAAAACTGAAGGTATAGGTAGGGAAGATATATTTTTAAGCACTTTTTCGGAAGGGAAATACCAGGCGCCGATTGTATTAGATTCAACAATTAACACAAAAGTCTTCGAGTTTAATGCCTATATTAATCCAGAAGAAGATTTATTGATTTTCAGTTCTTATGGAAGACCTGATGGCCTGGGAGGTGGCGACCTGTATTACAGTAAAAAAGATAAAACCGGCAATTGGAGAGAAGCTAAGAATTTAGGTGACATCATTAACTCAGACAAGCTAGATTACTGCCCATTTATAGATATACCGAGAAATAATTTTTACTTTACCAGTGACAGGGCTAAGCCCGCAGAGGAAAGGATAAACACAGTCCCGGAACTAACCATTGAAGCCAACAAGGTTTTGAATGGTATGGGAAACATTTACAGAATTCGAATGGATAAATTAAATCTGAAATAAAAGAGATGAAAGCCATAAATTTAAAACAGAAACATGCCGCATTTAGTAAATTATGGCACCCGCATCAAATAGCACAGGTAGATGATATGCAGGTAATCCTCGCAAAAATTCAGGGAGAGTTTGTATGGCATTCCCACGAAAATGAGGATGAACTTTTTCAGGTTTTAAAAGGTACTTTATATATGCAATTCAGAGACCGGACAGAGGTTGTGAAAGAAGGTGAAATCATAGTTGTTCCAAGAGGAGTAGAACACAATCCGTCTACAAAAGACAATGAAGAAGTACATTTATTGCTCTTTGAAAAGTTGACAACGGCCCACACAGGTAACGTGCAGCACGCAATGACACAAACCGAATATCCACTAATTTAAACAAGAATGAAAATCCTCCACCTAGACACCAACCATCCTTTGCTCATAGAGGAATTCAACGCCCTCGGTTTTGAGAATGTTGAAGAATATACTGCGCCCAAATCTGAGGTTGAAAAGAGAATTCACCTCTACGACGGGCTTATTATCAGAAGTAGATTTACCATAGACCAATCCTTTTTGGAGAAAGCACAAAACCTCAAATTTATAGGCAGACTTGGGGCTGGTTTGGAAAACATTGACGTGGATTATGCCAGGTATAAAGGAATTTTTCTGGCGGCCGCGCCCGAAGGAAACCGCAATGCTGTTGGGGAACATGCCCTGGGATTATTATTGGCCCTTTTTAATAAGCTCACGAAAGCTAACCGTGAAGTAAAAAAAGGCATCTGGGACAGGGAAGGAAACCGGGGGATAGAATTGGATGGCAAAACTGTTGGTATTATCGGTTATGGCAATACTGGGAAAGCCTTTGCCAAAAAACTAAGCGGTTTTGATGTAGAAGTAATTTGCTATGATATTATTGGGGGCGTATCTGATGAAAATGCCAGGCAGGTAGGAATAATGGAATTGGAGCAAAGATCAGACGTAATAAGTCTTCACGTGCCTCAAACCGAATTAACACTGGGAATGATTAATACTGAGTTTATAAATGCGTTTCAAAAACCTTTTTGGTTGTTAAATACGGCAAGAGGAAAATGCGTAGTGACCGAAGATCTGGTTGCCGCATTAAAGTCCGGGAAAATTTTAGGAGCGGGATTAGACGTTCTGGAATATGAAAAAACTTCTTTTGAAGACATGTTTACCCAGCATGAATTCCCGGAGGCCTTTCAATATCTGATTGATGCCGATAACGTAATCCTCTCTCCGCATGTTGCCGGATGGACCGTTGAAAGCAAGGAGAAATTAGCACAGACTATTGTAGACAAAATCAAGTCCAGATTTTGTTAAATTAGGATATAAATAAAACAACTATGCAATCTAATGCCAAAACACCCGAAGAATATATTTCTGAACTACCCGAAGACAGAAAACAAGCTATAATGAAATTACGGGATGCCCTATTAAAAAATCTTCCCAAGGGTTTTGAAGAAGTTATGAGTTATGGTATGATAGGCTACGTTGTGCCCCATTCTATATACCCGTCAGGGTACCATACGAATCCCGAGCTACCTTTGCCATTTATAAATATTGCTTCACAAAAAAACTTTATAGCCCTTTATCATATGGGAATTTATAGTGATAAAAGTTTATTAACCTGGTTTGTTTCGGAATACCCTAAACACGTAAAAACCAAATTAGACATGGGTAAAAGTTGCATTCGCTTTAAAAACATAGAGCATATTCCCTATTCGCTAATAGGCGAATTAGCCGCAAAAATGACTGCTGAACAATGGATAAAAATATACGAACAGGCCAAAAAAAAATAAACTGCATATTATGAAAAATAGAGTTACAGGATTAGGAGGGGTTTTTTTAAAACAAAAGAACCGGATAAGATAAAAGACTGGTATAAAAATCATCTGGGGCTGAATACAGACCAATACGGCTGCACCTTCTGGTGGAAAGATAAAGAGGGTAATGATTGTTCTACGCAATGGAGCCCTTTTAAGGAAGATACCACCAATTTTAATCCTAGTAAAAAGGGTTTTATGATGAATTTTCGTGTTTAAAATTTAGTAGAATTATTGGCCGTATTAAAAGAGGAAGGTGTTACTGTTTTAGGGGAAATGCAAGAATACGATTATGGTAAATTTGGATGGATTATAGATCCGGAAGGTAATAAGCTAGAGCTTTGGGAACCAGTGGATAAAGCATTTCTTTGATTGAAAAATAATTATTACATTTAAGAGAGTATTAACCAACACAAAATAATCATGTCTGAAGAAAATAAGGATCCCGAAGACAAAGCAGAAGGGAAATTTGATAAAGCTAAAAGTAAGGCCAAAGAATCTGCTAAAGAAGCGAAAGAGAAAGCTAAGGAATTTGCTGAAGAGGCCAAAGAATCTGCCAAAGAATTCGCTGAAGAAACTAAAGAAGCTGCCAGTGATTTTGCAGAGGGAGCTAAGAAAACCGCAGGTGAATTTTCAGAAGGTATGAAAGGAGTCACAGAAAGTGATAATAAAAAAATACTGGCCGGGATACTGGCTATAATCTTAGGCTCCTTAGGAATTCATAAATTTATATTGGGTTATCAGAAGGAAGGTTTTATCCTATTAGGAGTAACTATTATTGGCTTTGTTCTTAGCTGCGTTGGTGTGGGAGTATTTATGGTTTGGATAACAGGTATGATTGGATTGATAGAAGGTATTATTTACCTTACCAAGTCTGATGAGGATTTTTATAATACCTATCAGGTAGGCAAAAAACCCTGGTTCTAAAATATAAAAAGTCGGGTTTTTTATGATCTGGCTTTTTTTATTAAAACTATTATCGTAATATTGCAATATATAAATATGTAATGGGAACAACTAAAACACAAATTTTTACTGCCGAACAAAATGAACTGGCGATTATCTTAAAGGTATTGGCCAACCCCGCACGGATTGCCATCTTACAATATATTAGTAATCAGAGCGCCTGTATTTGTAATGATATAGTTGAAGAAATAGGGCTTGCTCAACCAACCATTTCCCAGCATTTAAAGGAACTCAAAAGTATTAATTTAATTGAGGGTGAAATTAGTGGTAAAAGGGTCTGTTACTGTATTAACCAAAAGAAATGGCAGGAAATACTCGCCTTAATAAATGATTTCTTCTATAAAACAAATTTAAACTGTTGCTAAAAACAAATTAATGAAAACAAAAGAATTTTTATCGCTCTTAAGGGATAACGGAAATAAAGAATTAGTATTTGACTACAACAAAGGGGCATTAGTAGGTGCAAACTATCACCTTACTGAGGTGAAAAATATAATAGTTGACTCAGTGGATTGCGGTGCAGGAACTGATTTTTGGAAAGAAACCATAGTCCAACTTTGGGAAAGTCCATCCGAATTAGACAAAACAAGGTATATGTCTGTTTCTAAAGCACTTCAAATTCTAAACAGGGTAAACGGAATTAAACCTATGGAATTGGAAGCCGAGCTTAAGATTGAATATAGCAACGCTAACTTCCACACCGCTCAGTTATTTATTGATGGGTACGATATTTTTGAAGACCGATTACTGATTAAACTGGTCGTGGAAAAAACGGACTGTAAGGCTAAAGAGGAATGTGCGGTTCCCATTGAAGCTAATGCAGAAAAAGAAGCCTGTTGCTCTCCCGGCGGAGGTTGCTGTTAGAAATTTGGTAATATAGCCAAGATGTCCATAAACCATTTAAAAGAGTCCGGCTTTTTAATTTTAGAAATGTCCGAAGCCCATTGGCCTGAAGTTTCTCAAATATATAAGCAAGGTATCGATACGGGCTTTGCAACATTTGAAAAGGAGATCCCCTCCTATGAGCAATGGAATAGAAATCATATTTCAAGTTGCAGATTAATAGCTCTAAGAGATGGTAAGGTCGCAGGATGGGCGGCACTATCCCCTGTCTCCGGCAGGTGTGTTTACGGAGGAGTTGCTGAAGTAAGTGTTTATGTTGCAGAAAAAGCCCGGGGGAAAGGTGTGGGCATACTTCTTATGGAAGAACTTATCATATCTAGTGAAATGGCAGGTGTCTGGACATTGCAATCGGGTATTTTTCCTGAAAATACCGGTAGCATCAAACTTCATGAGAAAGTTGGTTTCCGCTTTTTGGGCAAACGGGAAAGAATAGGTCAGTTGGACGGAATTTGGAAAGACAATTTACTATTTGAAAGACGAAGTAAAATTGTTGGGATAAATTAAAATATTTTAAATCGAAAACTTAAAAAAGTAATTAGTATGAAAAATATCTTGGTATTGTGTACGGGTAACTCCTGCCGCAGTCAAATGGCACATGGCTATCTCAGTGCGCTACTAAATGGGAAGGCCAAAATATACAGTGCGGGAATTGAAACGCATGGACTGAATCCCGGTGCAGTGGCAATAATGAAAGAGGATGGAATAGACATTTCAACGCATACCTCAAATAATGTAGATGAATACGATGGAATCCCCTGGGATTTTATAATTACTGTCTGTGACCATGCCAGGGAAAACTGCCCCTATATTCCCTCAAAGGATGCAAAAAGGATCCACCATAACTTTTTTGACCCTTCCAAAGTAATTGGAACAGAAGAAGAAAAGCATACGGCCTTTTTAAAAGCACGCAATGAGATAAGAGATTTTTGTAAAAAATTTGCAGAAAAGGAATTGAACTAGGCAGTCCCGCTCTTTTCGGTAAGTTTTCTTTCCAACTCTGCCTGAAACTCTTCCATCACAGGCCTTACGGTACTCTCAGGCAAGTCGGCAATTTTTATATACATAAGGCCGTCCACTGAATTATTAAATAACGGATCAACATTAAATGCAACCACTCTGGCATTCTGTTTAATATACTTTTTTATTAACACGGGTAATCTAAGGCTTCCCGGTTCTACTTCGTCAATTAACCTGTCAAATTTATTAAGGTCTGCCTCCGTTTCATCAAATATGAATTCCTTATCGGCATCATTTAATTTTACTTTAAATTCCTTTTTCGGCCTGATATATTGTGCTACATACGGATCCCAATAATTTGATTTCATAAATTCTATCATCAGGGACTTGGAAAAATTTGAAAATTGGTTGCTTATGCTAACTCCACCAATTAAATATTTATGTTCGGGATGCCTTAATGTAGTATGAACTATGCCCTTCCAAAGCAGAAACAAAGGCATTGGTTTTTGCTGATATTCCTTAACAATATAGGCACGGCCCATTTCAATGGACTGCCTCATCATTCCGTATAATTCAGGTTCAAATCCAAACAGGTCCTGTAAATAGAAACCATTAATCCCATAGTTCTTAAAAATTTCGGAACCCATCCCCATCCTATAGGCACCAACTATTTTCTTTTCGGCATTATCCCACAGAAACAAATGGTGGTAGTAATAATCAAATTTATCCAGATCAATAGAATTGTTTGTTCCCTCGCCTATTGCCCTGAATGTCAGTTCTCTTTGTCTTCCAATTTCCTTAAGAATAAAAGGCATATCGTTTGCCTGAGCCAAAAACACCTCATAATTCTTGCTTTCTAATAAACGGCAATCCTTCTCTCTTAATTTTTCTAATTCGCCTTGTATTACCTCCGTCCGCATTTCACCGGCTATCTTTCTTGGAGGTTTTGGTATTTTCAAATTGGTGGGTATCTGGTCTATTAAACGTTCTTTTTCATACGCATTTGCGAGCATGTATGTTTTTTTACGCAACAGTTCTGAAAACTCCGCCAAACTTTGATTTTCCTTCTGGGATTTTACGGGAATGGGTTGTCCTATTCTTACTTTAATAGCCCTGTTCCTTTGAGTAGTAACTTCAGAAGGTAATTTAGCCGTCCTGAAGATATCGTTGAACTTTGATAAATGATAGAATAATTTACTATTCTTTGCATGAAAATAAATGGGAACAACAGGTACCTCGGCTTTTCGAATAAGTTTTAAAGCAGATTCCTCCCAGGGCTTGTCAACTATTAGTTTTCCATCTTTATAGGTGGATACTTCTCCTGCCGGGAAAATACCCAGGGGATGTCCATCCCTTAAATGACTCAAAGCGTTTTTAAAACCTGCAATACTACTTTTGGCATCTTTGTGGTTTTCAAAAGGATTCACAGGCATGATATAGGGCGACATTGGTTCGATCCGGTGAAGTAAAAAATTAGCAATAATCTTGAAATCAGGTCTCTGTTGCAACATCAACTTTAGAAGTAAAACCCCATCAATACCTCCCAGCGGATGATTGCTTATAGTAATGTAGGCTCCATCCTTAGGAAGTCTCTTAAAATCACCTTCCGGAATTTCAAAGTCTATTTCATAATGTTCGAGGATGGCGTCGAGGAATTCAGATCCCTCCAATTCCTTATGCTGGTCATAAAACTTATTGATTTCAGACAATTTGGTTAACCTTACCAGGATCCATCCTATGAATGTTCCGAAAAAACCATATCGCTCGAGATTTATGGCCTTGGCTACTTCTTTTACGGTGACTAAACCCATAGACTATTTAACTATATATAAGTAAATATAGGGAAATCAAGAGGAGAGCCCATTATTTTAACATAGTAAACTACTGCTTTTAATTTACTGCTTTACCACTAATTGTAAGGTTTCCTTTCCGCGCTGTTCTAAAAGAACATCTCTCCCATTCTGTAAAGATTTTATGGCCTCAGTATTAAAGTGTCGGATAGTATACAAAGAAACATCCTCATGACAGACTACCTTAAACTTACCAGACAGTTGATCCAATAAATCACTAAGTCGGTTAAACTTGTTATCTACACAAACGGAAAAACTAATTGCGGAATTTTGTATAAGGTCCACCTTCATTTTATAATCGTGCAGCAATTTAAAGAGGTCACCTATACTGTCTTCAACAATAAATGAAAAATCCAGGGAAGAGAGTTTCATCAAGACCTGGTTCTTCTTAACAATAAAACAAGGTATCTCGGGTTCAATCCCTATACCTTTACCAACTGTAGTACCGGCATCCTTAGGATTAATAAACGATTTAACATGAAGAGGTATTTCCTTTCTCTGCAAGGGCTGTAAAGTCTTGGGGTGAATTACAGACGCTCCGTAAAAAGCCAGTTCTATAGCCTCGCGATAAGATATTTTGTTTAAAAGACGTGTCTCCTCAAAATACCTTGGATCTGCATTTAGTACTCCCGGAACATCTTTCCAAATGGTAACCGAATTGGCATTGAGACAATAGGCCAGAATAGCTGCAGTATAATCTGAACCTTCTCTGCCAAGTGTTGTGGTAAAATTATTATCGTCACTTGCTAAAAATCCCTGCGTAATATATAATTTATTTGCTTCTACACCCTGCGAAATGTGCTGTTGTGTTTTTTCCCAATTTACCCTGCCATCTCTATAGTTGTCATCGGTCTTTATAAAATCCCGAATGTCAATCCAGTAATTTTTAATCCCTACTTCATTTAGATACATACTCACAATGGTAGTTGAAAGTAATTCTCCATATCCGACTACCTGGTCATAAACAAAACTGTAATTTGGTGATTTGTTCCATGCCAAAAAGCCTTGAACTTCCTTAAATAGAAGGTTAACTTTTGGATAAACAGGGTGTTTTTTATCTTCAAATAAGGCCTCCAGAATAGTTTGGTGATACAAAACCACTTCTTCAAAAGCATTTTTTAATCCCACACGCTTATCAAAATAAGCATTAACGACAGCCTCCATTGCGTTGGTCATTTTTCCCATTGCTGAAACCACTAAAAATGTGTTCTGATGTCCGGTCTCCTCCAGGACTTTTACTAGATTTCTGATTCCATTCGCATCTTTAACCGATGCTCCTCCAAACTTAAATACTCTCATAACTTACTTAAATATTCTTGAATACCTCTTTCATCTAAATGCACCACATCCCAATCGCGCAATACTTTGGCTCCTTTCTTTTCATAAAAATCAATGGCCGGCTCATTCCAGTCGAGCACATCCCAGGATATACGCTTAACGCCCAATTTCGCTGCAAATTTTACAACCTCGTTAAGTAGGGCCGTACCCAGGCCACTGCCCCGGAAGGCTTCCGAAACAATTAAATCTTCCAAATGTACTACAGGACCTTTCCAGGTTGAATACCTGGGATATATCAATGCCATCCCTTTAACACTGTTATTCATAACCCCTACAAAACAATGAAATAATTTCTCATTACCAAATCCGTCATTTACCAGCCCCTCTGTTGTCATCTCAACGGCATTCTCTTCTTTCTCGAATCTAGCTAATTCCTTTATTAGTTCTAAAACCGCGGGCATATCTTCTGCCACGGCTTCCCTGATTTGATATTCCATAATTGTTACAAATAAAACACAAAGTTATAAATATAAAAAACATACAGGCCCCGAAAACCTTATAGTTTAACAAAATAACCGATATTTGTATTCAAATAAAACAACCTTCCTTAATGGATAAAAAAAATAAAACTCTTGGGGAATTTATTATTGAAAATCAAGCCTCTTTCCAATATTCTTCAGGGGAATTATCTAAATTAATAAACGCCATAAGGCTTGCCTGTAAGGTAGTAAATCACGAGGTTAACAAGGCCGGACTTATAGATATCCTTGGAGCAGCAGGAGATACCAATATCCAGGGTGAAGATCAACAAAAATTAGATGTTCTCGCCAATGAAAAATTTATTCAGACCTTAAAGAACAGGGAAATAGTTTGCGGAATAGCATCAGAAGAAGAGGATGATTTTATCAGCGTTAATAGTAATGACGAACTGCACCAGAACAAATATGTTGTCCTTATTGATCCTTTGGATGGTTCATCTAATATTGACGTAAATGTATCTGTCGGAACCATTTTTTCCATTTATAGAAGAATTACCCCTGTTGGTACCCCGGTTACCCTTGAAGATTTTCTTCAGCCAGGCATTAACCAGGTAGCTGCCGGTTATATAATCTATGGGACTTCAACTATGCTTGTGTATACTACAGGATACGGAGTTAATGGATTTACACTAAATCCGGCAATAGGAACATTCTATCTTTCCCATCCGGATATGAAATATCCGGAAACAGGTAAGATATATTCAGTGAATGAAGGTAACTATATTCATTTTCCTCAGGGAGTAAAGGATTATATCAAGTACTGCCAATTAGAAGAAGAAGACAGGCCTTACACCTCAAGATATATTGGTTCTCTGGTTTCAGATTTTCACAGAAATATGATAAAAGGCGGCATTTACTTATATCCCAAAAGCAGTGTTGCTTCTAACGGTAAATTACGCTTGTTATATGAATGCAATCCCATGGCTTATATAGCTGAACAGGCAAATGGAAAAGCCAGTGATGGTTTTAGAAGAATAATGGAAATACAACCGACGGAATTGCACGAACGCGTTCCTTTCTTCTGCGGAAGCTCTAAAATGGTGGAAAAAGCGGAGGAATTTATGGCCAGACAAAAAATTCGAGAAAACGAATAGTTCTGAAGTTTTATTTTTAGTTCCCCCTGCTAATGCTTTAGGATATACAAATAATCATCAAAATTAAATCTTCCACTAAATATGGCCACAGTCTTTTCTATAATGTGGTTCGCTTTTTTTATTGGAAAACCTAATCCAATGGCGTATTTCTTCAGTAATACCATCTCCTCATCGTCTACATGATGATCTACATATATTAATTTAAACAGATCGTATAATCGCTCAAGACGTTCTTCTAAACTATTCGAAGGAGTTATGGGATATTTGTTGGATTTTTTCATTACCTCCTTGTATTCCTCATTGGTAATATCAAGTTTTCGGGCAAATCGGTCTAATAAACCTTTCTCTTTGGGATTAATCTCGCCATCAACGGCTGCAAGAGATGCTAAAGAAGCGAAATGAGCTAAATTTCGCCGGTGTTCACTATGAAAGTATAAATCTACTATAGGCATAAAACAGTACTAATTTAAGCCGTAAATATACTTTTTTTAAAGATCATACTTTTAATAAAACTTCAAAATATTTAACAAATTCTTTCATGTTGGGATTCTATATTCCTGATTGGTTTCAAAGAGAAATTTGTAATTTCACAGAGCGCTCCATGGTCTCATTTTGTATCGAGAGTCAAATCTCAACAGGGAAAGGAATAACCCCCAATAAAGATCAGGACACCCAAAAGACAAGGGTCCAAAAGAACCAAAAGCCAGAAGAGAAAGAATGACAAAACAACAACTTTATAATCTGGCAGAAGATTGGTTTAGTCAACAAGATTGGAAACCTCACCCATTTCAAATAAAAACCTGGTCGGCCTTTTTAAATGGAAAACACGGTCTGCTAAATGCCCCTACAGGGAGTGGAAAGACCTATGCATTGTGGTTTCCTATCATCTTAAACTATATCAAAAATAACCCTGATTATAAGACAAAACATAAAAAAGGACTTAAGGCCATTTGGATTACTCCCTTAAGGGCTTTGTCACAGGAGATAAAGCAATCCGCAGAAAGAGTGAACCGCGATTTAGATACTCAACTTACCGTGGGTATACGCTCCGGAGATACCTCAACTTCTGAAAGGGCCAGGCAACGAAGAGTAATGCCAGACCTGCTTATTACCACTCCCGAAAGTCTGCAATTGCTTTTAGCCACAAAAGGATATGATGTAATTTTTAAGAACTGTTCTGCTATAGTGGTAGATGAATGGCACGAATTGCTTGGCACCAAACGAGGGGTACAAACAGAACTTGGCCTATCACGACTTAAAGGAGTTGCAAAAGATTTACGTATTTGGGGTATTTCTGCCACGATCGGTAATCTTGAGCAGGCCCGAGAAGTACTGTTGGGTCCGGAATCTTCTGCTCATCAAAATTCTGTACTGATTAGGGCCAATCTCAAAAAGAAGATCACCGTAAAGAGTATTATTCCCAAAGAGATGGAAACTTTTCCCTGGCGGGGCCATTTGGGTCTGCGCTTGCTTGATGAAGTAATTCCTATAATAAATAAGAGCAGAACTACACTACTATTTACAAATACCAGAAGTCAATGTGAAATCTGGTTTCAAAAAATCCTGGAAAAACATCCGGAATTAGCCGGTGAAATTGCCATGCATCACGGAAGTATAAATAAGGAAACTAGGCAATGGGTAGAACAAGCTATAAGAAATGAAAGCCTCAAAGCTGTGGTTTGTACATCCAGCCTGGATCTCGGTGTAGATTTCGCGCCGGTGGAAACCGTAGTACAAATTGGTGGGCCAAAAGGTGTTGCCCGGTTTTTACAAAGAGCGGGACGAAGCGGTCATAGACCCGGCGAAGAAAGTGTTATTTATTTCCTTCCAACCCATGCCATCGAACTCGTAGAGGCCTCTGCCCTGAAGCAGGCTGTGAAAAAAAAAGCAGTTGAAGATAGGATCCCCTACCTCAATAGTTTTGATGTTTTAATACAGTACTTAATCACTCTTGCTGTATCAAATGGATTTATCCCGGACAAGATCTTTCCGGAAATTAAGCAAACCTTTTGCTATCAAAGTATTACTGTCGACGAATGGCAATGGCTGTTAAACTTCATTGTTTTGGGAAGTCAGAGTTTACAATCCTATGATGAATACAAAAAGGTAGAGGTAGATGAAAATGGAAAATTCAAAGTTACCAATCGCGGTGTTGCTATGAGACATCGGTTTCAGATAGGCACCATTGTTGGCGACGCAAATATTACTGTTCGTTATCAAAAAGGAGGCTATATAGGAACCATTGAAGAATATTTCATTTCAAAATTAAAGCAGGGTGATGTATTTACTTTTGCGGGGAGAAATCTGGAATTTATCCGCATAAAAGAAATGCAGGCTCACGTGCGAAATTCATCCAAAAAATCCTCAAAAGTACCAGCATGGATGGGCGGCAGATTAACATTATCTGCACAGATGTCAAAATTACTGAGAGAAGAGCTTTACTCAGTACAATTGAATGAAAAAGATCAGTCCCCCGAAATTAGGGCACTTAAAACAATATTTTCCAGACAACAAGTGGAAAGTATTGTGCCTAAACCCAATGAGTTTTTAATAGAAACTTTCCAAACTCAGGAAGGTTACCATCATATCTTTTATCCCTTTGAAGGTAGATTTGTTCATGAGGCGATGGGCAGTTTACTGAGTTACAGAATTAGCCTGCTATCTCCAATTACTTTTTCCCTTGCCTTTAATGACTATGGTTTTGAGCTCTTATCGGATAAAGAACTGGATATGCAACAGGTTCTTGATAACGATTTATTTACGACCTCATACTTGATTGATGATCTTCAAAAAAGCTTGAATTCAACTGAGATGGCGCGGCGTAAGTTCCGCGATATTGCTGTGATTAGCGGAATGGTTTTTACAGGATACCCCGAAAAAGGTGTCAAAATGAAGCATTTGCAGAGTAATTCACAGTTATTATTTGATGTTTTCAGGGATTATGAATCGGATAACCTATTGTTTCAGCAGGCGTTCAGAGAGACTTTTGAACATCAGTTGGAAGAAGGTCGTTTGCGAATTGCTCTGGAACGTATAGCCGGGCAGGAGATCGTATGGAGACCTTGTACAAGTCCCACGCCCTTCTCTTTCCCATTAATCACAGACAGATTGAGGGAAAAACTATCCAGCGAAAAGCTGGCAGACCGCATTAAAAGGATGACCGCCATTTTAACTAAAAGCAAATGAAAAATCAATGAGATGGCAATTCGAATAAGATTTCATTTATTGCATAAACATTACATTATCTATCTTTGAAAAGATGACCCAAACCATTCAAATTCAAGATCAGAATTTCATCCTGCACCCAAGTGGCACCCTTTTTTGGCAGGAGCAGGCCACCCTTCTGATCAGTGACGTACATTTGGGTAAAATCTCCCATTTTAGAAAATTTGGCGCAGCAGTACCTCAGAGAGCCATTTACAAAAATTTTGATTTACTGGATTCAACTATCGCTTTTTTTGATCCCAAAGTGGTTTGCTTTTTAGGCGATTTGTTCCATTCTTCATTAAATCAGGAATGGGTACTCTTTGAAAAATGGGTTAAACATTCTGACTTAAAATTTATTTTGGTCAGGGGAAATCACGATATAATTTCACCTCTGAGATATGAGCGAATTGGAATTCAGGTAGTATCAGAGTTAATCTCAGAAAAATTTCTGCTCACTCATCATCCGGAAGAGCGACAAGGGTATTTTAATTTTTCAGGTCATATTCACCCGGCTATTAAGCTTAGAGGAAGAGGAAAACAATCACTTCGTCTTCCTTGTTTTTTCAAGACACAAGATCAATTAATACTTCCTGCGTTTGGCAAATTTACAGGAACTTACACCATGAAGAAAGCGAAGAAAGATGAAGTATTTGCCATTGCGGATGACATTATTATAAAAATTTGAATCAAAGCTTGGTCTGCCATACATTCAGCAATTATATTTGCACAAAATTAAACGGTTGACCAAATCTTCATTGCAGCAACTGTATGCACAGTCTCCTCAACTCAGGAAACTGCAGGATGTTATTGTCCAAAACCAACCCAATATTACCTTAAATGGCCTTAGCGGATCCTCTTTTTCTTTTGTAATCTCTGCAATCTTCAATAAAATAGACCGGCCTTTTCTCCTCGTTTTAAATGATAAAGAAGAAGCTGCATATGTACTTAACGATCTGGAACAGCTCATAGGTGAAAGTGACGTGCTGTTCTATCCGGGAAGTTACAGGAGACCATACCAAATAGAAGAAACCGATAATGCTAATGTATTGCTTAGGGCAGAAGTTTTGAACCGGATAAATTCCCGAAAAAAACCTGCGGTTATCATTACCTACCCTGACGCCCTTTTTGAAAAAGTAGTTACCAGAAAAGAACTGAGCAAAAACACCTTGAAAATAAATAAGTCTGATGAACTTTCATTGGACTTTCTAAATGAAGTGCTTTTTGAGTATCATTTCAAACGGGTCGATTTTGTGACCGAGCCGGGTGAATTCTCCGTACGCGGTGGTATCCTGGATGTCTTTTCCTTCTCACATGATGAACCTTACAGAATAGAATTTTTTGGAGATGAAGTAGAGAGTATCCGGACTTTTGACGTAGAAACCCAATTATCTATAGACAAGGTTAACAGAATTAGAATAATTCCCAACGTAGAAAATAAACACCTCAATGAAAGCCGTGAAAGTTTTCTGAAATACATAAGTGCAGATACCGTCATATTCTTAAAAAATCCGGAATTAACTTATAACAGGGTTGATTTATTTTTTGAAAAAGCACAAAAGGCATTTGGAGAACTTAATTCTGAGCTAAAACAATCGAAACCTGAAGAATTATTTACCAATTCTGCCTTGCTTAAAAAGCAATTAACAGGTTTTGCATTCGCTACTTTAGGTGGTTTTGATAATATGCCAAATTCTGAGAGTATAGATTTTAATACGACACCTCAGCCTGCTTTCAACAAGAAATTTGATTTACTTATCACCAATCTCAATGAGAATAACCGCAAGGGTTATGAAAATTATATTTTCTGTTCCTCGGAAGTACAAACCAAAAGGTTACATGACATCTTTGATGAAGTAGATGAAAATGTGCATTATAAAACTAAAGTCCTTCCATTATATCAAGGCTTTATAGACCATGATCTTAAGATTGCATGTTACACAGACCATCAGATCTTTGAGCGCTATCACAAATTTCATTTGCGAAATGGTTATGCGAAAAAACAGGCTATTACTCTAAAAGACCTCAATAAATTGGAAATTGGGGATTATGTTACCCATATAGACCATGGGATAGGCAAATTTGGAGGGCTTCAAAAAATTGATGTGGAAGGCAAAAAACAGGAAGCCATTAAATTAATGTACGGCGAGCGCGACATACTCTACGTAAGTATTCATTCCTTACACAAGATCTCCAAATACAATGGAAAGGATGGAGCTGTCCCTAAAATTTACAAATTGGGATCTGCTGCCTGGAAAAAACTTAAACAAAAGACGAAGTCCAGAGTAAAAAAAATAGCCTTTGATCTTATAAAAGTCTATGCCAAAAGAAGACTGGACAAAGGATTTCAATACGCACCAGACAGCTATTTGCAACTAGAACTGGAAGCCTCATTTATTTATGAGGACACTCCCGATCAAGAAACTGCTACAGAAGATATCAAAAAAGACATGGAAAGTGAAAGGCCTATGGATAGGCTGGTTTGTGGTGATGTTGGATTTGGAAAAACCGAAGTCGCAATAAGGGCAGCATTCAAGGCGGCTGAAAATGGAAAACAAGTGGCGGTGCTGGTACCTACCACTATCCTTGCCTTTCAACACCACAGAACTTTCTCCAAACGATTGAAAGAAATGCCGGTTAAAGTAGATTATCTTAACCGTTTTAGAACGGCAAAAGAGAAGCGCATAATTCTTGATGAATTAAAATCAGGGAAAATAGATATCATTATTGGCACACATCAATTGGCCAGCAAAAATGTTCAGTTTAAAGACCTGGGATTACTTATTGTTGATGAAGAACAAAAATTCGGTGTTGCTGTAAAAGATAAATTAAAATCAATAAAAGAAAATGTAGACGTTCTTACATTAACCGCTACGCCTATTCCAAGAACGCTGCAATTTAGTTTAATGGCAGCGAGGGATTTATCTGTGATAAATACACCTCCACCAAACAGGTATCCCATTGAAAGTCATGTAACACAATTTAACGAAGAAATAATACGCGATGCTATATCCTATGAAATTCAAAGAGGGGGGCAAATATTTTTTATTCATAACAGGATAGAAAATATAAAAGAAGTTGCCGGAATGATACAGCGGTTGGTTCCTGATGCAAAAGTAGGTATAGGCCACGGGCAAATGGAAGGCAGGAAATTGGAAACTTTGATGCTCGCTTTTATGAATGGTGAATTCGATGTATTGGTCTCTACTACCATCGTGGAAAGTGGTTTGGATGTTACAAATGCAAATACCATCTTTATAAATAATGCAAATAACTTTGGATTAAGTGATCTGCATCAGATGAGGGGACGTGTTGGCAGAAGTAATAAGAAAGCTTTTTGTTATTTCATTACACCCCCATATGAGGTAATGACTCCCGATGCCAGAAAACGAATTCAGGCATTGGAAGAATATACAGCATTGGGAAGTGGTTTTAACATTGCAATGAAAGACCTTGAAATTCGCGGTGCAGGAGACCTGTTGGGAGGTGAACAAAGCGGATTTATAAACGAAATTGGCTTTGAAACCTATCAAAAAATATTGTCCGAAGCTATTGATGAATTAAAAGAGAACGAATTCAAGGATCTTTATGAGGAAACTGAAAGAAAGGAAAAAGTATTTGTCAAGGATACACAGTTAGATTCTGATTTTGAATTGCTATTCCCGGATGATTATATTAACAATACCACAGAAAGATTAAACCTTTATACCGAATTAAACACCCTTAAATCGGAAGAAGAACTTCAAAAATTCGAGTCTCAACTTATTGACAGATTTGGTGCATATCCAACACAGGTAGAGGATTTGCTAAACTCGGTACGAATCAAGTGGATTGCCACGGGTATTGGATTAGAAAAAGTGGTTATGAAAAAAGGGAAACTATTGGGTTACTTTATTTCAGATCAGCAGTCTGCCTTTTTCCAAAGTCCGGAATTTTCAAATGTCCTTTCCTATGCACAACAGCATAATGAAACCTGCAAGCTTAAAGAAAAACAAACCCGGAACGGGCTTAGACTATTATTAATATTTGATCATATTAAATCTGTGAATAAAGCGCTGGAAGTACTTCAACCATTATCGCAAAAACAGAAGATAGTTATTTAATGCAATTCCATTATTCGGTACGTAACTATAGGGTAATTTCCCCGAAGATGCTTCCCTAAAAACGCCTCACCCCTTTTTATTTTTTTGATTATGTTAATCAACTTACGTTAGATCAGCGGTATTCATTATCTTTATCTACATCATCTACTAAGTAAGTAAATATCAATCTATTTATGCTTATCAGTGCGGTTTAAATAACCAAACTCTAAGTGTAAGGAAAAAACTTTGTTATAATAAAATTTTGACCATATAACTTTTAATTAAGCATCATGAGTAAACCAAAAAAAGCTTATTCAACATCCCGAAGATCATTTATAAAAAAAGGAGCCATAGCTTCCTCAATTTTTATTGTACCCAGACATGTACTCGGTGGCATTGGATATACCGCGCCTAGTGATCAGTTAAATTTGGCCGCAATCGGTGCCGGTGGAAAAGGAAAAAGTGATATTCTGAACGCATCTGTTAATGGACGGGAAAGAGTGGTTGCACTTTGCGACGTAGATTTCTCGGGATCTGCTTCAGCTTCTGTTAAAAAATTTTCAAAAGCAAAATTATATGAGGATTTCAGGGTGATGCTGGATAAGGAAAAAGATATTGATGCTGTTACCATCTCCACACCAGATCATCTTCATGGCCCAGCCGCCGCATTTGCCATGGAAAGGGGCAAACATGTGTATGTCCAAAAACCATTGACCCATAATATCCGTGAAGCACGAATGCTCACCGAAATGGCAAGAAAAAATAAAATTGTAAGTCAAATGGGCAACCAGGGAGGATCCAACCCGCTTTTAGGAATGGTTCAAAAATGGGTAGATTCGGGGGTGCTGGGACAAATATCTAAGGTACAGGTTTGGACAAATCGTCCTGTCTGGCCACAAGGATATGCTATGCCGGAACCAGATGAAAATTTAAAGCCCAAAGATTTAAATTGGGACCTTTGGCTGGGACCAGCTGAATACAGACCCTACACTCCCAATTTACATCCTTTTAACTGGAGAGGATGGTGGGACTATGGAACGGGTGCACTTGGTGACGTGGGTTGCCATCTAATAGACATCCCTTTTAGGACCCTCGGACTTAAATATCCTACCGATGCAGAATGTAGTGCCGGAACTGTTTATACTCAAATGTGGAACGCTGATTATCACCCGGAAGGTTGCCCTCCATCCTCATTCATTACCCTGCACTTTGATGCCACAGAAAAAAGTAAATCGGCAATTGAAATGACCTGGAGCGACGGCGGGATAAGACCATCGCATCCGGAAATAATTCCTGCAGATAGTGATATTGGAGGGCCGGGAAGTTATAATGGTGTACTTATAATAGGAGAAAACGGTATAATCTCAACTAATATAAATGATAGTTCTCCATTAACTCCTAAACTATATCTAAATGATGGAACCACAGATTTTGGTCCCGAAACAGAAGAGAGTGAGGAGCCGGAATACGGCCATCAGCGCAAATGGACAGATGCTTGTAAAGCTGGTTTTAATAGTCCTGAGCATTTGGCCTTGACCTCGTCCTTTGATTATGCAGGCCCGATGACAGAGACTGTCTTAATGGGTAATCTTGCTATTCGCAGCTATATGTTAAGAAAAGAGAATAGTGAAGGAAAAATGGAATTTTTTGCGCGTAAAAAGTTATTATGGGATGGAGAAAATATGAAAATTACTAACCTTGAAGAGGCAAACCAATTTGTGGGAAGGACCTATAGACCAGGTTGGGAAATGTAGAAATGTTTCCTTTATACCCACTATAAATTTGCTGCTAAAAAGTTACTTATTGAATTTGAATTTAATAATGATAGAATCGAATTAGAATATAAATAACCCTTTGTAAACAAAAATGAATCAATAATGAATAAGTTAGCACGGTTTATTATAGTAGGTTTTTTGCTAATTAATGCTGCATGTAAAGAATCTAATAAGTCTCCTGAGGAATCTAAAAGTTCTTCGGTAATAATAGATAATTTGGCTAT
This sequence comes from uncultured Eudoraea sp., assembly GCF_947490415.1. Taxonomy (GTDB): domain Bacteria; phylum Bacteroidota; class Bacteroidia; order Flavobacteriales; family Flavobacteriaceae; genus Eudoraea. The sequence goes on along the minus strand of NZ_CANLGX010000008.1, from coordinate 63,940 downwards.
TAGTCGTATTGACTCTACTTTAAAAAGTTTTGTTGATTCCGGTAAAATAGCCGGGGTTTCTGCGCTCATCTATGAAAAAGACAAGGAAGTGTATTACAATGCCTTCGGCTATGCCGATCGCGAGGCGAAAAAACCCATGGCCCGCAATACTATTGTGCAGATATATTCCATGACCAAACCTATAACCGGCACGGTACTCATGACCTTGTATGAAGACGGTGCCTTTGAACTGGACGACCCTGTTTCCAAATACGCACCTGAATTTGCAAACATGAAAGTCTATGAGGGTGAAGATGCTTCGGGTAATCCGGTTCTGACAGATCCTAAACGTCCCATGACCATCCGCGACCTAACCCGCCATACGGCAGGATTTGGAAGGAATGCGGACATTCCCGGTTTGGGATTAATGATAAAGGAAGCAGATGCATTAAACAGAAACAATACCCTGGTAGAAATGGCCCAAAAAATGGGCGAAACACCGCTGTATTTTCATCCGGGTGAACAATGGGAATACGGGCCCTGTGTAGATGTTCAGGCTTTTATGGTTGAACGGATTTCAGGACAGCCATATGGTGAATATGTTAGGGAAAATGTTTTAGATCCACTTGGGATGAAAGAGACGCGTTATTATGTTCCCGAATATGACCGTGGTCGCTTTTCGGCTATGTATTTACAAAATGACGACGGAATACTCAACCAACTACCCGACGAAGAAGCAAAATCCGATTATTTTAATCATTGGCCTTTAACCCGGGGGGGATCCGGACTAACTTCAACACTTGACAATTATATGCGATTTGCTCGTATGATGGTGCATGAAGGGACATTGGATTCTGTAACGATCCTAAAACCGGAAACTGTAAAATTAATGTCTACAAATCATTTAGCGGACAGTATAGAAAAGCGGTCCTTTCTGCCAAGTAAAGGTCAAGTAGGTTTTGGTATTGATTTCGCAGTACGATTGCGTCCTCCTGTATCCAAGGAAGAAAACAATGGCGTAGTGGGCGAGTTTTTCTGGGATGGCGCTGCGAGTACCCTATTCTGGATAGATCCTGTAAATGAACTTACAGCCGTCTTATTTGTACAACTATTTCCTTATGACCAAATAGGCCTGCACAAAAGTTTCCGGGATGCTGTATATGGTCCTTTTAGGGCTTATCAGCACTAATTTAATAGCGCTATTTTACAAAGATTTTAAATCCTTTATTGTTTTAAAAGCAATGTCTACCTGATCATCATTTACAATGATTGTGAATTCATTAGTTGTAGAAATAACTTCGTAAAGGACAATCCCCTCCCACGCCAATCGCTGAAAAATGAAATAGTAAATCCCCGGAACTGAAACATTCTCTGCGGGGAGTTTTACAGTAATGGAAGCCAGGTTTTCCGCTTTCTGTGTACACTTTTCTTCCTTAAAAATCTCTTCTATGATACTGTCCAAACTATTGCTTACTACTATATTAAGCTCATTAACCCCTCTTGACGAGGTGTAAAAAACATCTTTGTTTTTATTCACCTCCTCCAGGAGTGCAGTTTGTTTTTCTAAAATGGTATCGGAAACCAGAAAGGTAAAATCTGTTAGTGATGAGCGTACTGTGATTTCCCCAATATTTTTAAGAACTTTTATTATTTTGTGAGTCGCTCTGAATTCAAGATCATCAGACAAACGTTTAAGCGCCATAACTATGGCCCCATTGCGGATATCTTTGCCCAATTCTTCCTGAATTTCCGGTTTGATAAGTCGCGAGAGCGAAGTAAGGTTAATAATTCCCTGGGCAAGAGCACTTTGTAAAAATGGTTTCTTTTTAATGTAATGTTCTACAACAGACGAGATTGTTTTCATATTTAAAGTATTGCGTCAAAAATAACATAATGTTATAAATAAAACAAATTTTTAAAAATGGTAGAAAGCGTCTTCCAGATGCTCTATGATATATCTGTTATTTTTTTTTAAGATCGTAATGATATCAAACCTTACCTCCCTCTCAAATTTATTGCTGTTTATATAATAATCGGCCGCTGTTACCAGTAAGCCTATTTTCTTTTTGCTTACCGTTTCCGCAATATTTTCAAAGTATGCAGATCTTCTCGACTTCACTTCAATTATGGCTATGGTATTACCCTTTTGGGCAATAATGTCAATTTCAGCTTTCAAATAGCGGTAATTACGACATTTAATATGGTATCCCTTTTTCACTAAATAAGCTGTGGCTAATTCTTCACCTTCCTTTCCAAATTCATTATGCGCACCCATAAATTCTTCATTTTCTTAAAAAATAAAGCAGTTGGTCGAAAACATTGGTAATTCATCCCCAATTTCAACAAGAAGATTGTAATTTCCTTGCAGAATAACGAATATACATGGATCACAATACTATCCATTAAGTTTAAGCGTTAAGAATTTGCCCCTAAACACATGAACGTTCTTAAAGCCTAAAAAACTATGGAATTCTTCGTTAATTGTAATACCTCTACATTAGCGCCGTACACAACACCCTTGGATAAATATAGGGCGGCGCATTTTTACAGAAGACTGGGTTTTAGCGCCTCAGTGCAGACTATAGACCAAGCAGTTGGCCAAACCGCCGGAAACTTGGTAAATAATCTGATCAATGAAGCGGTCAATATGGCCCCCACTCCAGCTCCTGCCTGGGCAGATTGGAACAACAGCAACTATCCGGCAGACGATGATCTGGCAGGACAAGTTAGACGTGCCCAAAGAGAGGAATGGAGGATTAGCTATACCAATGGCTTATTGAATAACAATCTTAGGGAGCGGCTAAGCTTTTTCTGGAGCAACCACTTTGTTACAGAACTGGATGTTTATGATTGTAATTCCTTCCTTTATTATTATGTAAATTGTCTTCAAAGGAATGCAATAGGCAATTTTAAAACCTTTGTAAGTGAAATTGGCCTAACCGGTGCCATGCTTTATTACCTTGATGGAGTATATAATAATGGTAATAATCCAAATGAAAATTATGCAAGGGAATTGTATGAGCTCTTCTCATTAGGTGAAGGAAATGGTTACACAGAACAGGATATTATTGAAACGGCAAAGGCCCTTACCGGCTATGTTGAAAGAGGCGAAATAGGCTGTGAACAGGTTCTTTTTGATCCTACCAAATTTGATGCCGGCCCTAAAACTATTCTGGGTCAGACTGGCAACTGGAATTATAATGATGTCATAAATATCCTTTTTCAGGAAAGGCCAAATGAAATAGCTGGTTTTATATGTCAAAAATTATACGAATATTTTGTTCATCCAGATTCCAGCGACGATGCAGGGAATGCGCAAACCATAATTTCAGGCATGGCAAGCACCTTTATCGCTAATAACTTTGAAATTGCACCGGTACTTGCGCAACTTTTCTCAAGTCAGCACTTTTTTGATGATGAGGCAATAGGAGTTATTATAAAGAGTCCTTTTGATATTTACCTTAGTCTAATTAATGAAACCAATTTTGCGTATGACAATGGAACATTACTTAATGTAATTGATACTAGCCGACTTTTAGGACAGGAACTTTTTGATCCAGTGGACGTTGCCGGATGGCAAAGAAACAGGACATGGATTAACACCAACTTTATGATCGGGCGATGGCTTTCCGCTGAGGTATTCCTGGAAATGTTTTACCAGAATAACCCGCAGCAATTCCGAACCCTTGCAATGGATGCGGTTGGTGGTGCTAACAGCAATACAAGTAATCCCGAAACTGTGGTGACAGCCATAGTAGATAAAATTACTCCAAAAGGATTGCTTACACCCCAGGATTTTGAAAATGCAATGTCTGTTTTCAAGATTGAAGATGTACCGGAAAACTATTATGGTTCGGATTATATTCCTGGTGGACTTGGATTATGGATGCTTTCCGTAAGCCCGGAAGTACCTTCACAAGTATTCTTATTGCTTATGCATTTATCCAGACAACCTGAGTTTCAACTAAAATAAAACCTACGACTATGTGTAATAATCATTTACCTATCAATATAAAAAACAACAACGGACACGACGAGGAACATAAGTATTGGAGTCGTCGATCCTTTTTACAGGCGTTGGGCATTGCCGGGTCTGGTTCTATGATGCTCGGCAGTAATATGCTGAGCGCATCTGCACCGTCCCCACTGACCGCGGCTATTGCCAATGCCGATACAGACAGTATTCTTATCCTAATACGCCTTTCGGGTGGTAATGACGGATTGAGTACCGTGATCCCTATTGAGCAATATGATACATACGCTAATGCAAGACCTAATATCTATATTCCGGAAAGTAAGATCCTTAAACTTACTGATGAGTTTGGAATCCCTACGTATATGAATTCCCTGGAACCCATGTGGGGTGCCGGGCAAGTGAAAGCGGTTCATGGTGTAGGCTATGAAAATCAAAGTTTATCTCACTTTACAGGGTCTGATATTTATGCGAATACCGATTTAACAACTACCGGTTTCGATGGACTGAATACAGGTTGGATGGGTCGTTATTTCGAAAATATTTACCCGGACTACCTGGTAAACCCCCCTGCAGCACCTGCAGCTATCCAAATTGGAAATTTTGGCAGTCTCGTATTCCAGGGTGAAGAAACCAACTATGCCTTTGTTACTTCAAATATCGATCAGTTGGAAGAAATTGCAGAATCCGGAGTTCAGTACAGCCTGGATGACAGTTTGTTCAATAACTGTATGTATGGAGATCAGCTTAAGTTCTTAAGAGGAGTAGCTAATACCACATATGAATACTCCGGACTTATCCATGAAGCTTATGAAAGAGGACAAAATCAGGTTCAATATCAGGACAATGGTTTTGCAAGGCAATTAGCGCTTTTGGCCAGGCTTATTAAGGGTAATTTAGGCACAAAAGTGTACATGATCTCAATGGGAGGTTTTGATACCCACGGAAATCAGCCTCTTGCTCATGAGCGATTGATGTCTAATTTATCTATCGCTATCAATAACTTTTATGAAGATATTGCATTCACTCAACAAGATGAAAAAGTATTGAGTATGACATTTTCCGAATTCGGAAGACGAATATTTGAAAACGGTTCAAACGGAACAGACCACGGTAAGGCTGCCCCAACCTTATTTTTCGGTTCCGGGCTTAATGGAAGTGCCTTTGTAGGGGAACACCCTTCTTTGGAAAGTCCAAATGGACGAGGAAATCTTGAATACACTATGGACTTTAGGGATCTGTATGCCACGGTCCTTGCAGAATGGTTATGTGTCCCTATACCTTTGGTAGAGCAGCACTTACTAAATCACCCCTATGCGCCGGTTGATCTTGGCTTTAATTGTAGTGGTGTGGAATTCCCCGATATTGTATATAGCGATGAACCGCCAACGCCTCCAATGCCTGAAGATCCGGTTGCAGAAGATCCAACTCCTGAATTATTGGAAGCCATTGTTCACAAGCCATTTTATCCCACAAAAAGTACACCGCATATCTATTTGGAAATGCCTTTTACTGCTCATGTTGATATTCAATTATATAATATCCTGGGACAAAATGTTGGAACTGTTTATAATCAGATCGTGTCGGAAGGTTCTACCGAAATCAACATAAGGGAAAATTTACCTTCGCATTTGTCTACAGGCAAATACATATATAGGATACAAGTTTCGGACAAAAAAATGTCTAAATCGATAATGGTAGCTTAGGTTACCCCTACTTTGCATAATTGCCCCCGGACACCGGAAATCCCTTCTAAAAGGATCTGGTGTTCCGTGGGTTTTCTTTTTCCCGGGTACTTGGTGTTTGGTCTGAAATAATAGTTATTTTTGTGCCTTAATCCATTTTTGATGTCGGAACACCTGCATAAACCTGCCAGATATACAATCACAGCAGCTTTGCCTTACACAAACGGCCCTATCCATATTGGGCACTTGGCCGGAGTCTACGTCCCTGCAGATATCTATGCAAGATACCTCAGGTTAAATGGCAATGATGTCGCTTTTGTTTGCGGAAGTGATGAACATGGCGTGGCCATACCCATGAAGGCTAAAAAAGAAGGAGTTACACCCCAAGAGATTATTGACAAATACCATGGCATTATAAAAAAATCATTTGTAGATTTTGGAATATCATTTGACAACTATTCACGTACCTCCGCCCAAATTCATCACGAAACGGCCAGCGATTTTTTTAAAACTTTATACGAACAAGGTGATTTCCTGGAGGAGATAACAGCTCAACTTTACGATGAGGAAGCCCAGCAATTTCTCGCAGACCGATTTGTCATTGGAACCTGCCCTAAATGCGGTTACGAAGAGGCTTATGGAGATCAGTGTGAAAACTGCGGTTCTTCACTTAATGCGACAGACCTTATAAATCCGAAATCGACAATTTCCGGTGCCGTACCAACCCTTAAAGAAACCAAACATTGGTTCCTGCCCTTAGACCAGTATGAAGATTTTTTAAAAGAATGGATCATAATTGGTCATAAAAACGATTGGAAACCTAACGTTTACGGGCAATGTAAATCATGGATAGATGATGGGTTAAAACCAAGAGCCGTAACGCGCGACCTGGACTGGGGAATTCCTGTTCCTGTTAAAGGTGGCGAAGGGAAAGTATTGTATGTTTGGTTTGATGCCCCTATAGGGTATATTTCATCTACCAAAGAATGGGCTGCCAGAACAGGAAAAGACTGGGAATTATACTGGAAGTCAAAAGACACCAAACTGGTCCATTTTATCGGAAAAGACAATATCGTTTTTCACTGTATTATTTTTCCCTGCATGCTTAAGGCGCATAAAGACTATATTTTACCTGAAAATGTTCCGGCCAATGAATTTTTGAACCTGGAGGGAAACAAATTATCTACTTCTAAGAACTGGGCGGTTTGGCTTCACGAGTATTTGGCAGAATTCCCTGATATGCAGGATGTTTTGCGCTATACGCTTACTGCAAATGCCCCGGAAACGAAGGATAATGATTTTACATGGAAAGATTTTCAGGCACGAAACAACAATGAATTGGTTGCCATTTTTGGTAATTTCATAAACAGGGTTGTAGTACTTACCAACAAATACTTTGATGGAGTTGTCCCCGGACCAAATAAATTTACACAAGTTGATAAAGATACCTTAGAGACTCTAAAATCATATCCCGGAATAATTTCAGACTCCATTGAACGCTACCGCTTTCGGGAGGCAAGTCAGGAATTAATGAATCTGGCACGTCTTGGCAATAAATATCTGGCGGATGAAGAGCCATGGAAAGTTATAAAGGAGGATAAAGAAAGAGTGCAGACCATTATGTTTGTAGCCCTTCAAATAGCTTCTGCCCTCGCCGTTCTGGGGGAACCTTTCTTGCCATTTACCTCAGCAAAATTGAAAAGAATTTTATCCATCATGGAAAACACCTCTGTCGGGAATTCTGATCTTGTTGAGCTCTCCTGGCCTGATGTTTCAAAAAAAGAAACCCTCCTGCCTAAGGGGCTCCAAATAGGTGAACCTGAATTACTGTTCCGAAAAGTAGAAGACGATGAAATACATGCACAACTAAGCAAACTGGAAGCCACAAAAAAAGTCAATGAATCTGAAAATAAAACTGTTATGCCGCAAAAAGAGACTATAAATTTTGAAGATTTTAGCAAAATGGACTTACGTGTGGGAACTATTTTAGAAGCAGAAAAAATGCCTAAAACAAAAAAGCTTATGGTACTTAAGGTAGATACTGGAATAGATACCCGGACAATCGTTTCCGGCATTGCCGAAAGTTTTAGTCCTGAGGAAATCATAGGAAGACAAGTAACCGTTTTGGTGAATCTTGCGCCCAGGGCACTCCGTGGAGTAGAAAGTGAAGGCATGATTTTAATGACTGAAAATAAAGAAGGGAAACTGATATTCCTTAACCCGAGCGAGGAAGGAGTTGCAAATGGGGAGCCCATAAATTAAGCCGATTCAATGATAGTCCGGTTGGGCGATACCCCTTGTTACTTCAATTCATAATATATATTTCATGGAACTCGTCCCATTTATTGCCCGCTATACCAAACTGCCAGTAAAGAGCATCCAAAATACTATTGCCTTACTTAATGAAGATTGTACGGTTCCCTTTATCTCCAGGTATAGAAAAGAACGAACCGGTAATCTGGATGAGGTTCATATAGGCCATATTGTAACTCATAAACTACAATATGAAACATTGGAGAAACGCAGAAGTACAATCCTAAAATCTCTTGAAGAATATAATGTGCTGACCAGGGACCTGCAAACCAAAATTAGCCAGGCGACAACATTGAGCCTTTTGGAGGATTTATACCTCCCCTTCAGAAAGAAACGTAAAACCAAGGCTGAAGTAGCTAAAAATAATGGTTTGGAAGGCTTGGCCAAAATTATCATGGCACAAAATACCGAAAACCTTGATGCAATTGCCCCAAAATTCTTCAATAAAGCAGTGCTGAATTCGGCCCAGGCCTTCGAGGGTGCAAGACATATAATCGCTGAATGGATCAATGAGCGCAGTGATATCCGGAGCCTAATACGTTTCCAGCTGAATAGGTATGCCCTTCTCTCTACCAAGCTGGTAAGTTCTAAAAAAAATGAAGAAAAAGCCCAGAAATATAGGGACTATTTCGATTGGAGCGAACCTCTTTCCAAGTGTCCTTCCCACCGTTTATTGGCAATCCTGCGGGCAGAAAATGAGGGTTTTATTAGGACAAAACTAGAAATAGATCAGGATAAGGTGTTTTACCAAATTGAAGAAAAGCTTGTTTTCCGTAACAATGCCTGTTCTTCGCAAATCAAAATAGCTATCCAGGATGCCTATAAACGTTTGTTATTTCCATCCCTTTCTAATGAGACATTTAAGAATGCTAAGGAAAAAGCTGATGAAGCCGCCATCGCGGTATTTTCTAAAAACCTGAAACAACTATTACTTGGAGCGCCCCTGGGAGAAAAACCAATAATGGCAATTGATCCCGGGTTTAGAACAGGTTGTAAGCTTGTTTGTTTAAATGAACGGGGTGACCTGGAACACAATGAGACTATTTATCCTAATGCTCCACAAAACGACCGTAAAGGGGCTATGAAAAAAATCAGTTCCCTGGCAGATGCTTATAAAATAGAGGCCATTGCTATTGGCAACGGAACTGCTTCGCGAGAGACCGAACAACTTATTAAACAACTTCAGTTTAGAAATCCTGTAGAAGTTTATGTAGTAAGTGAAGCCGGGGCATCAATCTACTCGGCTTCCAAAATAGCGCGTGACGAATTTCCCAATTATGATGTAACCGTTCGTGGTGCAGTTTCCATCGGTAGGAGATTGGCGGATCCCCTTGCAGAATTGGTCAAACTTGACCCAAAATCGATAGGAGTTGGACAATATCAGCACGATGTGGATCAAGAAAGCCTAAAAAGATCATTGGATGCCGTAGTGGAAAGCTGCGTGAATTTTGTTGGTGTAAATATCAATACTGCCAGTGTTCCCTTATTGTCCCATGTTTCAGGTTTGGGCCCAAAATTAGCCGAGAACATTGTGAATTACAGAAACCAAAATGGGGCCTTTTCCAATAGGGAGGAAATACAAAAAGTACCAAGATTAGGGAGTAAGGCATTTGAACAGGGAGCTGCTTTCTTACGTATAAAAGGGGGTAATAATCCTCTGGATGATTCTGCTGTACACCCGGAAAGCTATAGTATTGTTCAAAAAATGGCCAAGGACAATCAAATGGCAATAACAGAGCTCATTGGCAATAAAGAAGTTCTTCAAAAAATAGATCTTAAGGCCTATTGCACCGAAAATGTGGGCCTGCCCACCTTGAAGGATATCATCGGGGAACTCGAAAAACCAGGCCTGGACCTTAGGGAAAAAGCAAAAGTCTTTACCTTTAATGAAAATATCAGGAGCATCACGGATATAAGAGAAGGACAATTATTGCCGGGCATAGTAAACAATATTACCAATTTTGGCTGTTTTGTGGATCTTGGGATTAAAGAAAGTGGCTTAATACATATTTCACAACTTTCCGATACTTTCGTTAAAGATGTAAACGAACATGTAACTCTTCACCAACAAGTTATAGTAAAGGTCTTGGAGGTGGATATTGATCGAAAACGCATCCAACTTGCTTTATATAAGTAGGATATTTTCCAGTGATGAAAGTATTAGGTCAATAAAATTGCTCGTTAGCTGATTTCATTTTTCCCGCTTTTACTGTTAAAAACTGATCCTTTTCTTATAAGGGCAGCTAATTATTTATCTTCCCTTTTTTTGTACCTTATATAACCTGAGAATAAAGCTGTTCATCAATCAAAAGTCAATAGATTAAGTTAGATTGAAGCAGGTAGTAAAGAGAAGAGTTTTTGCAAATGATAGCTAAATATTTAAATTAAGATAGTGCTGAAGATAGCCTATCACCCTATTTACAATCACCCTTTAGCGGAAGGTCACCGCTTTCCAATGATCAAATACGAGCTTCTGCCTCAACAGCTCATGCATGAGGGAACCTGTACTCCGGAAAACTTTTTTGAGCCTTCTATTCCAAATGATAAATACCTGGTAGCCGTACATGACCCGGAGTATTATTACGATCTGCTTAATCTCAAAATTCCATATAAAGAAGCCCGAAAAATTGGTTTCCCTCTTAGCGAACAATTGGTGGAGCGAGAACGCATCATAGCAGACGGTACAATGAAGGCCTGTGAATATGCCATGGAACAAGGTATCGCTATGAATATTGCCGGTGGTACACATCATGCCTTTTCCAACAGGGGGGAAGCTTTTTGTATGTTGAACGATCAGGCAATCGGGGCCCGTTATCTCCAATCAAAAAATCTTGCCGGTCAAATTCTAATTATTGATCTTGATGTACATCAGGGAAACGGTACCGCCGAGATTTTTAAAGATGACCCCGCGGTCTTCACTTTTTCAATGCACGGCGCCAATAATTATCCGTTTAAAAAAGAGACCTCAGACCTGGACATCGCTTTAAAAAAAGGAACAACGGACCGGGAATACCTTGCTGTTTTAAAAGATACTCTTGCCCGGCTTCTTGCCGAATTAAAGCCCGATTTCATTTTCTACCTTTGCGGAGTAGATATTCTGGATACAGACAAATTAGGGACCCTGTCGCTTTCGTTGGAAGGCAGCAGAAAACGTGATGAATTAGTGCTGGAAAGCTGTCATAAATTTCAAATACCTGTTCAATGCAGCATGGGCGGGGGATACTCTCCTGATATTAAAAAAATTGTGGAAGCTCATTCCAATACATTTCGATTAGCGCAGCAGATATATTTCTGAATTTTGGAAATGGATGATATTATCCTATCATTCGCCTTTCAACTTATTTTGTATTTTAACCTCTGAATATAAATAACCCATCTATGAGTATAGGACAAAGGCAATTTTCGCCCATTTTTTCGATTTTTATTTTTGGAATCCTATCCCTTACTATTTGTGGCTGTGCGGATAAAAAGGAAGAAAAAAAAATTATTGCCAAACCCCTCAAAACTTCTTCCAAACTTAAGGTCATTTTTGATTCAGACGCCAATAACGAGTTAGACGACCAGCATGCTCTTGCTTATTTGCTGTTTAATGGGGATACTTTTGAAGTAGATGCAGTGACGGTAAATGCCACCTATAACGGAGGTGACATACAGGGTCATTATGACGAAGCCTTACGCGTGATGAAATTGTGCAATCTTAACGATAAAGTTACTTTATTAAAAGGAGCGAATGGCAATTTTATAGACATTAGCAATGCGTGGAATCCGGAGAATTATGACGGACAAGAAGGTGTTGATCGCATCCTGGAGGCAACTAAAAAAGATACCCTGGTTATAATCGCAGTAGGTAAGTTAACAAACATAGCATTGGCTTTAAAAAAGGATCCTTCTTTTGCGGAACGAACCAAAATAGTATGGCTGGGATCTAACTATCCGGAGCCGGGGGAATACAACCAGGACAATGACACCATAGCCATGAATTATGTATTAAATAGCAACATCCCCTTTGAAATGGTTACCGTTCGCTATGGCAAACCTTCCGGTACCGATGCTGTTAAAGTAACGAAGGAAGAAATAAACAGGAAAATGCCCGGTCTTGGACCTACTTCAATAGAACCGGTTACAGGCAGGCATGGAGGTGAATTTAAAACTTTTGGGGACTACTCGGTAAGTCTTTTTGAGTATATTGACTACCATGGTGACCCTCCTTCCAGACCACTCTTTGATATGGTTGCTGTAGCTATTTTAAAAAATGAAAGCTGGGGGGAGCGCAAAATGATTCCTGCACCTGTACTTATTAATAATGAATGGATTGAGCGACCAGATAATAAGCGCAAAATTGCTGTTTGGGAAAACTTTAAAAAGGAAGAAATCCTGGAAGATTTCTATAGCAGCCTTAAGAATCCCGTTCCAGTTACTAAATAAAAAAAACAGAAATGCCAGAAATTGTTGTCGTAGGGAGTTCTAATACCGATATGGTGGTAAAAACGCCAAGATTCCCGGAACCAGGAGAAACCATACTAGGTGGTGATTTTTTTATGTTCCCTGGCGGGAAAGGTGCCAATCAGGCAGTGGCTGCTGCACGTTTAGGCGGTAAACTCAGTTTTATTTGTTGCGTAGGAGATGATATTTTTGGTCAAAATGCGATTGAAGGTTATAAAAAAGAAGGAATTAACATGGATGGCGCATTAATTGTAAATGGTGAGCCATCCGGGGTTGCATTAATTACCGTAAATGCAGAAGGAGAAAATGAAATTGTCGTCGCTTCGGGGGCAAATAATCTTTTATCAAAAAAGCATTTAGAAGGTGCTTCTCAGCTGCTTCAAAAGGCTGATATCATTTTAACACAATTGGAAACACCTATACCGGTTATAGGATATTTAGCAAGCTACTGCAGGGAAAATAGTCAAAAGCTCATTATTAATCCGGCACCTGCTCAGGAATTATCAGATGACATTCTTAAAGAACTATATCTTATAACCCCAAATGAAACAGAAACCAGAATTCTCACTGGGATTGAAGTTGTTGATGAATCATCGGCAAGCAGGGCATGCGAAGCTCTTTTTCTGAAAGGCGTTAAAAATGTTCTAATTACAATGGGCAGCAGGGGTGCATTTTTTATGAATAGTGAGGTGCATTTTACTGCCAAAGTTCAAAAAGTGGATGCAATAGATACTACTGCAGCCGGCGATGTTTTTAATGGAGCACTGGCAGTCTGTCTTGCTCAAAACATGACCTGGAAGGAAAGTATTGAATTTGCCAATAAAGCGGCAGCGCTGTCTGTCACGAAAATGGGGGCACAGACCTCTGCTCCATATCTCAATGAAATCATCTAATCTCTTATAATATGTTTATCATAGAATCGTACCCAATAGCTGTTTTCTTCTGTATAATTACCATGTTTGCCTGGGGCTCATGGGCAAATACACAGAAACTGGCTTCTCCAGACTGGCGTTTTGAACTGTTTTACTGGGACTATGTTTTTGGTATCGTAGTTTTTTCGTTGCTTCTGGCATTGACCGCAGGTAGCAGTGGAGATGCAGGTCGTCCTTTTTTACAAGACTTAGGGCAGGCAAGTTCTGAAAATTTAGGTTCTGCTTTTTTGGGAGGGATCTTGTTTAATGCAGCTAATATACTTCTGGTAGCCGCCATTACAATTGCCGGCATGTCTGTAGCCTTTCCGGTTGGAATAGGCCTTGCATTAGTCATAGGCGTAGTTGTAAATTATCTGGATATTCCAGTTGGGAATGCAGGCATGCTTTTTGGCGGAGTAGCACTTATAGTTATTGCCATGCTACTCAATGCAAATGCTTATAAAAAACTTTCGGTAAGTCAGGACAAAGTCCCAACAAAAGGCTTGGTTTTGGCAATTATTGCAGGTTTCTTAATGGGTTTCTTCTATAAATATGTGGCTAATTCGATGTTTCCGGAATTTACCAATCCTATTTCTGGAAAACTAAGTCCGTATACTGCAGTATTTATTTTTGCTATCGGAATTCTGGCGAGCAATTTCATTTTCAATACGCTGCTGATGAAAAAACCATTCGAAGGCAAAGCCGTCAGTTTTAAGGACTATTTTGTTGGTGGAAGCAAAAACCATCTCATGGGCATCCTGGGTGGGGCTATTTGGTGTATAGGAATGTCTTTTAGCATTCTGGCCTCTGATAAAGCAGGTCCTGCAATCTCATATGGTTTAGGCCAGGGAGCTACTGTAGTGGCTGCCTTGTGGGGTATTTTTGTCTGGAAAGAATTTAAAGGTGCCCCAAAAGGAGTTCCCAGACTTCTTAATATTATGCTATTAGTTTATATCATCGGCCTGACTTTGATTGTTATGGCGAGATAATTAATCGCTTAAAAAAAATGACGAACAGGGCTAAAATCTTGCGGTTTTACGAAGTCCTTAGTAGCTAGATTTTGTAACTTTGATAAAAACATTTATTATGCTTTCAAAAAATATGGAAAAAGCCCTGAACGACCAAATCAGGATCGAAGCAGAATCTTCACAGATTTACTTGTCTATGGCTTCATGGGCAGAAGTAAAAGGACTTGAAGGAATTTCTCTTTTTATGTACAAACATTCCGAAGAGGAAAGAATGCATATGCTGAAGCTGGTTAAATATGTAAATGAACGGGGAGGACAAGCAGCTATATCCGCATTAACTGAACCCAAATCTGTTTACGATTCGTTTCAAAAGATGTTTGAAGATTTATATGATCACGAGATTTTTGTTTCCAAAAGCATCAATGAATTGGTACATGTAGCGCTACAGGAAAAAGATTACGCTACACATAATTTTCTTCAGTGGTATGTTGCCGAACAGATGGAAGAAGAAGCACTTGCGCGAACCATTTTGGATAAGATAAACCTTATTGGGAATGACAAAAGTGGGCTCTACCTATTTGATCGCGATGTACAGCAGATCACAGTAGAAAGTGCTGCTGCAGACACCCAACCATAAAAAAAGAGGATCATGAATGATCCTCTTTTCATTTAGTGAAATGTTAGTTGTACTAATGAGTACCACTCATTATTTACCCAACATTACCAATTCATTGCATTTAATCTCGGTAATATATCTTTTTTCACCTTCTTTGTTTTCATAGGAGCGATGAATGAGCTTACCTTCTACTGCTACTTCATTACCCTTGGCCAGGTAATTTTCAACAATCTCTGCGGTTTTGCCCCAGGCTACCACATTATGCCATTGGGTGTCCGTTACCTTTTCTCCCTTATTGTTTTTGTAAATCTCATTGGTAGCTACGGAAAATTTGGCCAATTTACCACCATTATCAAGGTTTACAATTTCCGGGTCTTGCCCCAGGTTTCCAATCAACTGTACTTTGTTTCTAAGTGCGTTCATAATTACTAATTTTAAGGATTAAACAGTTAATACTATCGGTTCTTATACTCCGACACTGCAAACATAGAACAGCAGTTTAGGGTTACTCGGTTAGGAAGTGCTTATTTTCGTTTGTAATCTTTTGTAGTCGTTTGCACTTGTTTATAATATTGATTATTAAATACTTATGCTGAATCAAATAATCATATTGATTTCAAAAATTATAGCCCCGTAAAAGTTAACTCACAGATTGCATTAACGAAAAAGGCAAGGCCTTAAGATTTTAAGAGCCCTTGGTAATCTAATTTACAAAGTAAATAGGCATAGCTGCAATACCCGTACTTAATTAAAAACTTTTATTGTTATATTGTTCTACTATTCATTTGTTCCGATGACAGTAAAAAATTAGGAATGACTAACCCTTGTTCTTCATACAGAGCAGGTGAACACGATAAAAATTAAATTATGAGAAAAATCAACCTCCTTTTTTGTTTGGCAATTGCTGCAATAGGATTTGCCCAAACCCCATCAGTTAAAATTTCACCTGATCTTACCACAGCTACTCCGGCAACTGTTGGAATGTCTGATATACGATTAAAGCGAATAGATGCCATGCTTAAAAAAGCTGTAAAGGATGGTGATATTCCGGGAGCCGTGGCTTTAATTGCAAGAGATGGAAAAATAGTGTTCCACAGCGCCTATGGTCTGGCTGATAATTCAGCAGGTATTAAAATTTATAATGATGCCATTTTCAGGATCGCCTCTCAGACAAAGGCCATTACTTCAACCGCGGTAATGATGCTCTGGGAAGAAGGAAAATTTAAATTAGATGATCCGGTTTCAAAATACATTCCCGAATTTAAAGATGCCAAAATCCTGGATACTTATAATGAAACAGATACCACATACACCAGTGTTCCTTCAGAAAAGGAAATTACGATTAGACATTTAATTTCACATACCTCCGGAATAGGTTATGGAGTAATTGACGGAGATCCAAGATTCAAAGCCATCTATCAAAAGGCTGGTATTACAGATCTTTTTACCACTGAGGATATATCGATAGAAGAGAGCGTTAAGAAACTCGCCGGCCTTCCATTGCACCATACCCCGGGTGAGAAATTTACCTATAGCGAAGGTCTTGATGTTATAGGCTACTTTATTGAAGTAGTCTCTGGTTTACCCTTTGATGAATTTCTGAGAACCCGGATTTTTGATCCTTTAGGCATGAACGATACCTGGTTTTATTTACCAAAAGAGAAGCATGACCGCTTGGTAAATGTTCAGCATAAAGTAGACGGGAAATGGGAAAAATACCCGGTTACGTTTTATGATACAGATTATCCTGTTAAAGGTGCTAAAAGGTTTTTTTCCGGTGGGGCCGGTCTTTCAAGTACCGCAAAAGATTACGCAACCTTCCTGCAAATGTATCTGAATAAAGGCGAGTTAAACGGAGTCAGGCTGCTGAGCAGAACCACCGTAAGAACCATCATGGCAAACCAAATTGGGGACATCTGGAAAGACGGCCCTAAGAATTATGGATTGGCATTTGGGGTAGTAAATCATAAAGGTGAGGATTCTGGCGGCTTGGGCAGTGAAGGTACTTTTGACTGGGGTGGCTACTTTAATACGCAATATTTTGCAGATCCTGAGGAGCAGGTTATTGGTATCCTGATGAAACAAACACAAGGCACAACAAACGATAATACAGCCTGGAGATTCCGGCAAATGGTATTTAGCGCTGTAGATGACTAAACTGACTTTTTATTATAAATTAAAATCTAATTGCCAATGTTTTTTGGGGTTTTTGCTATTGCCTTTATTCGGAATCGCCCAATTAACTTTTACGGAGTCTGAGGAAGGAATACAAATAAAAGAGGGTGATAAAAGTGTTCTTTTTTATCAAAAACAACCTAAGTCGATCAAGGGTGAATTCACGCGAAACAATTATGTCCATCCACTCCATGGCCTTGATGGATCTGTACTCACTGAAGATTTTCCCGAGGACCATCCCCATCACCGGGGTGTTTTTTGGGCATGGCATCAGGTATATATTGGAAATAGGCAATTAGGAGATTCCTGGGAATGCAGCGATTTTACCTGGAATATCAGGGAAATTGGTAGTTCCAGGGACGACGATGTTCTAAAGCTTATGGTAAATACACATTGGCAATCTCCACTATGGTTAAACCCGGAGGGAAAACAAAAACCCTTCCTATTAGAAAATACCACGATTAGCGTTTATCCCGGAAAAAGTAACTATCGTATTATACGTTTTGAAATTTCACTTCTAGCTCTTGAAGAGAACCTGAAAATAGGTGGTTCAGATGATGAAAAAGGCTACGGGGGTTTTTCTGTGCGAATGAAACTTCCTGAAGATGTTCAGTTTACGTCCAATAAAGGTAAGATCATACCCGAAAATAGTGCCGTTAAAGCCGGAAAATGGATGAATATTTTTGGGTCATTAACCAATGAGGAAAACAATTCGGGAATCGTGATACTCTCGCACCAGGATTCTCCTGAGGATAAAGCAGATTGGATCTTAAGAGAAAAAGAAAGCATGCAGAATTGTGTTTATCCTGGCAGAACAGTTGTCCCTGTTTCCACAAAAGATCCAACCATTTTAAAGTATAGTCTCCTGATTTATGACGGAACTATGACAGTACAGGAGGTCCAAAAAATTTATAAAGAACTGAAATAAACATTTATTATCTTACCACTTATTTTTATTATGAAAACCATCCAACTTTTTATTCTCTGCCTGCTCTTGATCCCTGTAAACATTCAGGCTCAAAAACGTAAAACCAAAATCGATACCTCACCCTATGCGGCTCAGGATTCCCTTTATCATGGCCTGAAGTGGCGTAATATTGGTCCATTTAGAGGCGGACGGAGTGTAGCAAGCAGTGGAGTTGTTGGTCAGCCTATGACCTATTATATGGGCTCCACCGGAGGTGGGATATGGAAAACAACCGATGATGGAATCAGCTGGAAAAATATTTCGGACGAATTTTTAAAAACAGGAACCGTTGGTGCAATTGCAGTTTCAGAAAGCAATCCAAATATTGTAGTTGCAGGTATGGGCGAACACGCCGCCAGAGGGGTAATGACTTCTATGGGAGATGGGGTCTATAAATCTACCGATGCCGGTAAGACATGGAAGCATATTGGCCTGAATAAAACCCGTCATATTTCAGATGTGGTGATTCATCCGGCTAATCCGGATATTATGTTTATTGGAGCCCAGGGAGCTCAATACGGCCCATCGGAAGACAGGGGAATTTACCGGTCAACAGACGGGGGTGCAAGCTGGGAAAAAGTACTTTTTGTAAACAAGACAACAGGGGCCTCTTCCCTGTCTATGGACATGAAAAACCCATTAATTCTTTATGCTGCATTCTGGGAACACAGCCGCTATCCTTGGACTATGGAATCCGGGGGTAAGAATTCGGGACTTTATAAATCCACAGATGGAGGGACCACCTGGAATAAGTTAAAAGAAGGGCTTCCTGAAGAATTTGGAAAAGCGGGGATATCTGTATCCCGTGCTAATCCTGAGCGGGTATTCGCCGTATTGGAAGCTGAAGGAAAAAAAGGTGGGGTTTACAGATCAGATGATGCGGGAAAAAAATGGACACAGGTGAATAAAGACCGGATAAATATTACACGCTCCTGGTATTATATGGAAATATTTGCAGATCCTCAGGATGAAAACCTCGTATATATATGCAATGCCCCTGTAACAAAATCTATCGATGGCGGTAAAACATTTAGCCGGATACCTACTCCGCATGGAGACAATCATCATCTTTGGATAAATCCTTTGGATAATCGTAAAATGATCAATTCCAATGACGGGGGTGCCAACGTTTCTAATAATGGAGGTAAAAGCTGGAGTACTCAACAAAATCAGCCTACATCGCAATTTTACAGGGTTATAACAGACAATCTGGTTCCCTATAATGTATATGGTGGTCAGCAGGATAATTCTGCGATCGCAATAGCCAGCAGAACCAATGATCAGGGTATCGACTGGAAAGACTGGTATTCTGTGGCCGGATGTGAAAGTGCCTATCTGGCTTTTGATCCCGATAATCCTGAAATTGTATACGGTGGATGTTATCAGGGGATTATTGAAAAATGGGTCAGAGCCTCGAGGGAAGGCAAACCAATTAAGGAATACCCGGAATTGGCTCTGGGAAATGCCCCGGAGAGCTTTAAATTTCGCTATAACTGGAACGCCCCGATTATAAGTTCTCCCCATGACCGCAATACTATTTATCATGCCGGGAACGTTGTTTTCAAGACCACTGACGGGGGTATTAGTTGGTCCGTTATAAGTCCCGATCTGACCCGAAATGACAAAAACAGGCAGGGTCCGGGAGGTGGGCCTTACACCAATGAAGCCGCAGGAGGTGAGAACTATAACACCCTGATGTATCTCGTGGAATCTCCCCATGAAAAGGGCGTGCTTTGGGCCGGTAGTGATGACGGCCTTATTCATATAACTAAAGATGGAGGCGAAAATTGGGAAAATGTTACGCCTCCGGGCTTGGCTGAAGGCATAATCAATAGTATTGAAGTATCTCCCCATGATGCTGCTACTGCTTATGTGACAGTGATGCGTTATAAATTTATGGACCTAAAACCATACGTATTTAAGACAACAGACTATGGTAAAACCTGGTCTAAAATAGTAACCGGAATTACTGACGAACATACATTTGTACGAGTGGTCCGGGAAGACCCAAAACGAAAAGGGCTTTTGTATGCGGGTACAGAAACCGGTTTGTATATTTCGTTTAATGACGGATTAAACTGGCAATCCTTTCAGCTAAACTTACCAGTAGTCCCAATTAATGACCTCACTATTCAGGATAATGATTTAGTGGCAGCTACGGCCGGCAGGTCGTTCTGGATATTGGATGATCTTGGGGCCATTCAGAATAGTTCAATAAATAATACGGCTCTAACCATCTTTAAACCTAAAGACACCTATCTGCTCTTTGGGGGTAGTTCCGAAAAACCAGTTCCGGGACTCGGACAAAATCCCAAACAAGGGGTTACTTTTGATTATTATCTGAATGAGGATGCAGACAGTTTGAATCTGGAATTACAGGTGCTTCAAAATGGAAAACTGATTAGAACCATTACCAATAAAAATCAAAAAGATTTTAAAACATGGCCGGGAGGACCTTCCAAGCCAGCGGTTTTGCCTTCAAAAATGGGGTACAACCGATTTACCTGGGATTTTAGAAAAGAAACACTCCCGGCTGTAGATAAAGTATTTGTCTATGGAAATTATTCAGGTTCCAGTGTAGCTCCGGGTAACTATGTCCTGCGATTGTCTTTGAACGACAAGGTGGCCGAAACGGAAGTGACCATTCTTCCAAACCCAAAAATAAAGGCCTCCAAAACTGATTTTGATGAACAACAATCCGTATTGAATCAAATTGAAAATACGATTAAGAATATTCACGAATCTGTGACCCGAATGCGATCGGCTAAAAAACAATTAAAGACTTATGAAGAGCTACTTAATGAAAATGAAATTGCTACTGATCTATTGGAAAAGGGAAAGGAATTAATAAAACGTATAGACAGCTGGGAACAAAATCTTATCCAGCCTAATCAGAAAACTTTTCAGGATGTCATTAACTACAATAACCAGCTAAATGCTCAATTAATGCATCTAAAAGGATTTGTAGACAACTCAGACCCGGAAGTTACACAAGGGGCCAAAGAAAGGCTAACTGATCTGCTGGAAGACTGGAAAATCTATGAGAATGAGAAGAAAGCCATTGTGAATACGGAGATGGCCGCCTATAATAGAATGTATACAGACCTTGGATTGCCTGCTTTGATACTCAAAGAGTAAACCATAAAGATTGTAATATAAATTGGCTAACCGGTGCGAAAAGGAAGATACATTTTAATCTTAGTTATTCCCCATTATGGCTTGTTATGAACAAATCATTTTTTGAAGATATAACGTACAAAGATCAGGATTTCACAAAAGTGAGATTGGAAAAAGCAGCATACGAAAACTGTATTTTTGAAGGCTGCAATTTTGCTGATGCATACCTCGATAATATGAACTTTACTGCATGCCATTTTTCACATTGCAACCTAAGCAATGCCAATATAAGTCATTCGGTATTTAATGAGGTTTCATTTTCCTACTGTAAACTAACGGGGCTTCATTTTGAACATTGCAATCCTATATTGCTTTCACTTTCCTTTGATCATTGTTCATTGACTCTGGCATCATTTTATCAGTTACAGCTTAAAAAAATTGAGTTTACTGAATGTAAACTAATTGAAGTCGACTTTACAGAGGCCAACCTCAGCAATGCACAATTTAAAGGATGCGATTTAGATAAAGCTATTTTTGAGAAAACCAATCTGGAGGGGGCTGATTTAAGCACAGCAATCAATTATAAGTTTGACCCTGAACAAAATCGACTCAGGAAAGCTAAATTCTCAAAAGATGGAGTTGTAGGGTTGCTCGGAAAATACGATATTGTAGTAATGTAGCTTACTTACATCAATAATGGGAGTAAGGTTTTCTTTTACCATATATGGAACATCAGAAAGAAAAAAAATGCCTTGAATGCGGGGAAATAATCAGGGGCCGGGTAGATAAAAAATACTGCTCGGACTACTGCCGGAATGCCTATAATAACAAATTAAATAAGGATAGTAAAAACCTGGTAAGAAACATAAATAACAGACTTCGAAAGAATTACAGGGTCTTAGATAGTTTTGCCCTAAAGGATGGAAAAACACGTACCACCAAGACCCGTCTTATGGATAAAGGCTTCGACTTTGATTATATAACCAATCTTTATACTACAAAAAAAGGTACGACCTATTATTTTGTTTACGATCTTGGCTATCTTCCTTTGGATAATGATTATTACATGATCGTTAAACGCGAATAGAAATTACCGGTGCGAAAGTATCCGGAAAATGAAAATCAACTATTTTAATCCCAAAGATTATTTGTAGTTATGGCTGGTAAGTTTTAGTGCTGCGATCACAATATCTTTACGACTAATCTGGCCAACTAAAAGACCATCTTTTAAAACCGGTAATCGTCTTCGATTGTTTTTATGAAAAACTCCT
Source organism: uncultured Eudoraea sp. (assembly GCF_947490415.1). GTDB lineage: Bacteria > Bacteroidota > Bacteroidia > Flavobacteriales > Flavobacteriaceae > Eudoraea. The sequence goes on along the minus strand of NZ_CANLGX010000008.1, from coordinate 41,522 downwards.
GCAGCATCAAAAATACTCATGTCGTGAGGTATGGTCTCCACATTTTTGGTCATAAAACGCTCCACGCTTTTATCGAGGATAGGCTGGTTAAAATAACGGCTTTCTGAAATTTCCTTCATACAATCGGCTTCTGAAATAATTCCAACTAAAAAACCACTTTCATCCAAAACCGGTCCCCCGGAAATATGATTTTTTGCAAAAGATTCCATTACTTCGAGTATGGACTGATCAGTACTAAAAGTTAGTAATTTTCTTGTCATATAATCCTCCACCAGAATGGGGGCATCATACTCCTTTTTGGATCCTTCTTTGGCCCTTCGGCCCATAAAACTCTTTATTCCCATACCTTTTGAAAAATTAGCTTAATCTTAAATATACACTTTTCTTGCTTAATTATTAAATATATTCGTCAAAATGAACTAACCTATTAGAATTTTATACTTTTATCTGACAATTCTATACCATGAAGGCATATGCCCAAATAATTTCCTTTCTGCTGATTCTATTGGCTATTTACCTGAGTTTTGATACTGCAATGCCCACTTATAAAAAGGTTGCAGATCAGTCACTAACCTCTTTTTCTGCAGACAGAGCACTAAAACATGTTGAAACTATCTCCAAACAGCCCCACGGCGTTGGTTTTAAAGCACATGAAACGGTGAAAAAGTATATCATTGATCAATTAACCCTATTAGGCATGGAAGCCTCAGTTCAGAAAGGATATAGCGCCGGAGATTGGGGTAATTTCAGCAAAGCGGAGAATATAATTGCTCGAATAAAAGGTTCTCAGCCGGGAAAAGCCCTTTTGCTGCTCTCACATTATGACAGTAGCCCGCATTCATCTTTGGGTGCAAGTGATGCAGGGAGTGGTGTAGCTACCATTCTGGAAAGTGTCCGGGCATATATAGCCAATGGGACAGTACCTAAAAATGATATAATTATTCTTATCTCTGATGCAGAGGAATTAGGCCTGAATGGTGCGGAGCTATTTGTAAACCATCATCCGTGGGCCAAAGAGGTTGGGTTGGTTTTAAATTTCGAGGCCAGAGGTAGTGGTGGGCAGTCCTATATGCTCATAGAAACCAATAGGGGAAATGGAAAGTTAATTGAGGAATTTACGAAAGCAAATCCTGATTTTCCTGTGGCAAACTCCCTTGCATACAGTATTTACAAATTACTTCCTAATGATACAGATCTTACTGTTTTTAGGGAAGATAGAGATGTTGAGGGTTTTAATTTTGCATTTATAGATGATCATTATGACTATCATACGGTTAAAGATAACTACCAGCGTCTGGACAGAAACTCTTTAGCGCATCAGGGAAGTTATTTGATGCCCCTTTTAGAACATTTCAGTCAGGCCGATCTGAACGATTTGAAGAGTTTAAACGACTTTGTTTATTTTAATGTGCCTTTTTTTAAGTTTATTTCTTACCCATTTGAATGGACATGGTCCATGTTCTTTTTAGCCCTGGCGATGATGCTCGCTTTATTGCTTTACGGTTTTAAAATTAAACGCCTTGATCTAAAGGAAATTGGGAAAGGACTCCTGCCGCTTACAATAGCATTAACTATAAACGGTATTGTGGGCTGGTATAGCTGGTCCGTATTAAAATGGATTTATCCGCAGTATAAAGATATTTTACACGGTTTTACTTACAATGGGCATTACTACATTCTGGCATTTGTATTATTCTCAGTAAGCAGTTGTTTTTGGGTTTACCATAAGTTCAGGAAAATCAGCATTTCAAATCTATTGGTTGCTCCTTTGATCATTTGGCTTGCCATATGCTGGGGATTAACTACCTATTTGCCGGGTGCAAGTTATTTTATTTTACCTCTTTATGCTCTTTTAGGGACATTCCTAATAAGTTTAAATCAGGAGAAGCCTAATATTTATATTTTGATGATTTTAACGGTCCCCGCCCTATGGCTTTACACCCCGTTTATTCAAATGTTCCCCATTGGATTAGGATTAAAAATGATGGTTGCATCTACTGTGCTCACAACACTGACCTTCCTGTTGCTTCTTGCGGTTTTTGCATCCTATAAGAACAAGGAACGTATTGCCTATTTGGCATTCCTGTTATTTATTGGTTTTATGGTTTCTGCCCATCTATATTCAGGTTTTACGAGCGAAAATGCGAAACCTACCAGTCTCTTGTATGTACTTAATACAGATCAAAAAAGAGCGCAATGGGTTACTTATGAAAATGAACTCTCCACATGGACATCTCAATATCTGGGAGAAACTAAAAAAAGGCCGGACAGTCTGGCTTTTATTAAAATAAGCAGTAAATATAGTACCGAATTTACCTATGTGGCCGACGCCCCAATTAAAGAACTTTTACCCCCAAAAATTGAGATTACCCTTGATACGGTTATTGGAAATAAGCGCATGTTTGAGTTATGTATTAGCCCACAACGCGATGTTAATCGTTTGGACGTCTTTACAAACGAGCTAAATATATTAGAAGCAAAAATTAATAATGTTACATTGTCTGACCACTATCTTAGCCATAGAAAAGGAGGTAAGCTAATTACACATTTCATAAGTAATAATGATTTTACGGAAATTCAACTAAGCATTCCTAAAGACGAATATTTAGAGCTAACGTTGTATGAGGCCTCTAATGATCTTCTGGATAATCCCTCATTTTCGATACCCGCAAGACCGGAAGCAACCATTCCTATGCCCTTTGTACTTAATGATGCTGTTTTATTGATTAAAACGATTAAATTTTGAAAAACACCATAGGAATTATCGGATGCGGATGGCTTGGCTTACCACTGGCCAAATCTCTTATACAAGCCGGCTATAATGTACACGGTAGTACTACCAATAAGGACAAACTGGATACCTTAGAGAAGGAAGGAATAAAGCCATTTATAGTCATTTTAGGTGAGGAAGAAATTACAGGCTCAATTATACAATTTCTGGACCAGCTGGATATCCTTATAATAAATGTACCCCCTGGTATCCGGGGTAAGAACAAAGAGAATTATGTTCTCAAAATGACTCATTTGCACAATGCGATAGAAAAATCCAGTGTAAAAAAAATAGTGTTTGTGAGCAGTACTTCAGTCTATGGAGCTGTTGAAGGTGAGGTAACTGAGGATACCCTTCCGATGCCTGTAACTGAATCGGGAAAACAATTAGTGGAGGCTGAAAATATTTTTCTAAACGACAAGTCCCTGCAAACAACCATCCTTAGGTTTGGTGGTCTTATTGGACCCAATAGACACCCCATCACAGTGCTATCTGGTAAAAAAGGACTGAGCAATGGGAATGAACCCGTTAACTTAATACATTTAAATGATTGTATTCATCTGATAAAAACGGTACTGGAAAACAATTGGTGGAATCAAATCTTTAACGGAGTCTACCCGGATCACCCTTTGAAAAGCGACTATTATTCCCACATGGCAGATAAAAATATGCTTCCAAGACCCCAATATCTACAACATAAATCCATAAAAAGTGGAAAAATAATACTAAGTAGGAATTTTCTTAATAAAGACGTTGCCTTTTATACCGGAATAAACTAGCGTTTCACAACAACAATAGCCACTTTTACAACAAAAACATCGATAAAAGGTTAATTTATAGCGTTGATTTTCAACTTTTTATCGATAAGCTGTATCTTTATGTAAACATTAAATCCCTAAATGTCATGGAAAAAACAAAATTAAAGGGGAGGATTTTAATGGAACTGGAAAGTCTCATCTCCCGTAGTTGTTCAAAATGCAAGATGACCAAAAACTTTCAGAGCCTGCACAAGGCTATAGTAAAGAATCATTACAATGCCACAGATGTGTCTATTGATTATCACAGGCACAGAATAGCAATGGATATTGTAATGAATGAAAAGGATTATGATCCTAAAAAAATTAATTTAGGACTGCCTACATTATATACAAACCTGTTTTTTAATAATTTATGTGAATTTCTAAAATCCTGTATAGACAAGGATAACAGGAGCCTTGCATTTTATGCCTGGTTGTTAAATTCTTATACCAAAAAAGAAGAAGAGTTAACCCTGGCATAAGTAGTTCAGAACTAATAACCACCCAATAAAAAGGATGCCCAAAGGCATCCTTTTTTTATACCTCCCAACGAACACCGAAAACGGTCCACTGAAAAAATTAATAAGGAAAGACAGGTCATTTAATAATTGTTATTCATTAAAAAAATCCATCTAATTGACTTTTAAGAGTTTCCTTAGGCAAAGACCAAAAAAAATGTATTAGTTTTGCCGCACGAAATTTATACGATAATGAAGAAGTTTATATTAATTCTTATTACTGGTTTAGGGTGCTTTCACGGCGGTTATTCACAAACCAATACAGAGCTACAAAAACATTTTGAGGCATATTATTTCGAAATGAGAAAACAGTCCGATATAAGCGGTATAATAAATGCACTAACTCATTTGAACGTAATTTCACCTTCCGTTGAAAGGAGAGATACCCTTGCATACGTTTATGCCAATAACAGTCAGCACCTACAGGCTTTAAATACTATTGGGATTGAAAAAAACGATACAGATTCTGATCTTGCAGTCCAGGTAAAAGCCATTTCCTTAAAAGCTTTGAACCAGCCCAAAAGAGCCCTTGAACAGTTTGAGGTTCTATATTCCAGGCAACCCAACGCCTATTTGGCATATGAATTGGCAGATCTCAAGATTCAGACAGGAGATAACACCGGTGCCAATATTGACATTGAATATGGTATTCTTAACTCCAAAGATGATATGAAGTATGCTTTCTATGAAAGACAGCAACCATATGAAGTACCTCTGAAAGCAGCCTTTTATCATTTAAAAGGTCTTGTTCAATACAATATGAATAAGGATGATATAGACCTGGCAATTGCCACCATTGATGAAGCTTTAAAAATTGATCCTAATTTTAATCTGGCCAGCCTAAGTAAACAGGCGCTGGAATCCAGGAAAGCTGAACCTGTAGAAAAACAGAATTGAGTAATGTGGAGAGAATAATATTAAGGCGGGCAATTGTTGTCCGCTTTTTTTATTACAACAATTAGGTATATTCCGTTTTAAGGGTCTCGTACTAGGCGATAACAGTCCGTCGCTCTTCAACCAATTGATCCAATAAATTCAGCGAATTTTCAGTGTTTTTCCTAAAAATCCTTTGGGCAAAAAATGTCATTGCCAGTTTCTTTAAAAAAGATCTTGTTTCCCAATACAATTCTATTTTCAAGTTGCATGAATTATCTGAAATTGGACTTATCGTATAAAATTGATATACTGTATCTGCAACGGGAATACTTTTAGTCATTTCGCCATAGACATATTTTCCCGGTTTAACTTTTTTCTTTACCGCCACAAAGTTCAAATGTTTATTATTTATTACACAGACATGTTCTGAACCTAGTCTGGTAACTTCATTTTCATTATACTCAAATTTATCAACTCCCTTTACCCAAAAATGTCGGTACGAAAGGTTGGTAATATATTCCATAAGAGATTCCGCTGCTATTGAAAAATTTCTGTCTAAAACGATTCCGGGGTTATCTTCCAACACTACTTCCTTAGCAGTGGAATACTCCCCAATATTAAGTTTGTTATTGTCAATAATTGAATAGATATATTCAACCTCTTTTTGGTCATAAATATCTTTCCCCTGTTTAAATCTGAACACTTTGCTGTAATAATAAAAGGGAAGCCCAATATCCGAAGAGAGTTCTTTGCTTATCAGCACATAATTATCACTTTCAACAGAATTCTTTAGTAACCTGTGTGCTTCTATGACCTGTTTCCCAAAAGGTTTTCTATTGCCCTGTACCTCCAGAAATTCTATATCGCCACAATGTGCTACAATTTTTAATTCCAGTTTTGGAGCTGTTGCACAGGCATTACATGGGCATATTCTATTCTTTTCCAAAAGTTTGAGATGCCTCGTAAATGCAGTAAACATGGTTTCAATCTGGGCGAGCAATTTTTCCTGTGAAAGCAGCTCTCCTTCCCGATAGAAAAAAAGGGCATCTCCTTCTACCTCAGCCAGCTGCAGCTCCTCCGTATTGGCCTCTATAAGCACTTCCAACAATTCAGCAATAACATGCTGGCTATGTGCTACTTCAGTGGTCTGCACGAATTTGGTAAAACCCGAAATATCTGGTATGAAAAGTAACGACTTGGCCATGATTAAAAATAATTATCTTCTGAAAATTATTATCTAATAAGTCTTAAAATTACTTCAAACTTTCACGAGGCGCTAAAATTATTTTAACTTCACTATTTTTATATTCTGAACCAGTTATTTTTTACTAAAGGCATATGATAAAAAGAATCTTAAATTATTTGAAGGAAGGGCTATTCTCCATTGTTATTCTGATTGCATTTGCACCAAATCTTCTTAATGCCCAGGTAAATGAAAACATGGACGCACTGCAATGGCGTTTTATTGGACCTATTATTGGGAATCGGGGATCAGTAGTTATAGGACACCCCACGGAACCCAACACATTTTATCACGGGGCCAGCAATGGATTATGGAAAACTGAAGATGCTGGTTTATATTGGGAACCTGTGGGTGATAAAGATTTCAAATATGGTAGTATTGGAGCTATGGAATTTTCCGAATCTAACCCAGCCGTTGCTTATGTTGGCACCGGGGAACCGCAGATGCGTAATAATGTTAGTTGGGGCGATGGCGTTTATAAAACAATAAATAACGGTAAGACCTGGACTAATGTGGGTTTAAAAGAAACCAAACATATTTCACAAGTACGCGTTCATCCTGCCAATCCTGATATTGTCTTTGTTGCTGCTTTTGGTAGTGCTTTTGGGCCTAACCCGGAAAGAGGTGTATTCCGGACGAAAGATGGGGGAAAAACCTGGAAAAAAGTGCTTTATAAAAGTGAAACCGCAGGCGCAATTGATTTGGTGATGAATCCTTCGAATCCAGATGAACTCTTCGCAGTGATCTGGGAATTTGAGCGCAAGGTATGGGGAGCAAAAACCGGTGGCCCTGAATCCGGCTTATGGAAATCCACCGATGGTGGTGATTCTTGGAAAGAAATTACCTATAGCGAAGGCTTACCAGCCGGAGGGCGAGGAAGGGCTGGCGTTACCATGTCGGCAGCCGATCCTAAAAAAGTATATGCATTAGTTGATTCTGAAACCAAACCAGGTTTGTATGTTTCAAATGATCTAGGTGAAAATTGGGGATTTGTTTCCGACTTTTTCCAAATCATAGGACGCCCTTTCTACTACAGTCATATTTATGCGAGCCCACACGATGCCAACGAATTGTGGTCTCCAAACAACCGCATGTTTATGTCCAAAGATGGGGGTAAAACCTGGATTTTAGAGCCTGGTATAAAAGATGATTTTCACGATATTTGGATTTGCCCTAAAGATCCAATGCGCATGATTGGTTCCAATGATGGGGGTTGTCAGGTGAGTATAACAGGAGGCAAAACCTGGTCGGGCCAGCATACTCAAAAAAACTCCCAATTTTATCGTGTAAATGTGGATAATGATTTCCCCTATAATGTATATGGTAGTGGCCAGGATGTTTTAGCCTACAAGGTTCCAAGTGCTTCACGATGGGGAGGGATCTCGGGCTATGAAACAACTATAATTGGTAATGGTGAAGTAAGTAGCGTTATTCCAAATCCGGATGATTTAAACATTGTTTATAATATATCCGTTGGTGCTCCCATGGGCAGTGGCGCTCCTTTTACCGTTAACAACCTGGCAACTGGACAAAATGAAGTGCGATCGGTATGGCCAGTGCCATTGTTTGGATTAAATGGCTACGATCTGAAATATCGTTTTAACTGGGACCTGGCATACTTCTTATCGCCACATGACCCCAAAACCATTTACCTGGGTGGCAATGTGCTATTCAAATCAACCGATGAAGGATTAAATTGGGAGGTTATTAGCCCAGATCTGACGCACAACATTAAAGAACGTCAGAAAATTACCGGAACTCCTTGGTTGTCTGAATACTTCGGACAGGAAATATATAGTACCATTAAACGAATGGATGAATCACCATTGCAAGAAGGTCTGATATGGACAGGTTCAGATGATGGAAAAATATATATCACAAAAGACGGTGGGAAGAACTGGGAAGATATTTCAATAACCGATTGCCCTGAATATTCCCAAGTATATGAAATTGAACCTTCACCACATGATCCCGCTACCGCGTATGTAGCCATATCGAATTTTAATACCTATAACGATTACAGTCCATATCTATATAAAACATCGGATTATGGTAAAACCTGGACAAATTTATCTTCAAATTTCCCTCAAGATCAAATAACAAGAACAGTCCGGGAGGATAAGGAACGTAAAGGTTTACTATTTGCAGGAACAGAAACCGGAATCTACTACTCCTTAAACGATGGCCAAAGTTGGGATAAACTCAAAGCCAATTTACCGGCAGTCCCGGTTGTTGACATAAAGATAAAAGATGCAGATCTGGTCATAGCAACCAACGGTCGTGGTTTCTGGATTATGGATGATATCACGCCATTACGAGAGAGTACGACAGCCATAGCATCCAAGGCGACTCACCTTTATCCCATCACAGATCATACCCGATTTGGATACAACTGGTGGATGGATTATCTGCCAGGTGGTGACCCCGGAGATAAGAAAAACTATTTTGTTCAAAATATGCGTCCCGGCCTAACCTATTACGAATTAGGATTCAAACCTATAAATGGAGAGAGGAAGCGCAAGTTTATCGATGCTGGAGATCCCAAATCACTTGGGCCTGTATTGTATTATAAATTAGCCAAAGAACCCCAAGAAATTACTATAGAAATCCTTGATAAGGATGGAAACGTAATCCGGAACTATAACAAGGAAGTAATGGCGCTGAACTATGGATCAGATGGAAATTTCAATTCAGGACTAAATAAATTTGTTTGGGATATGCGAATTAACCGGGTTACATCAGTACCTAAAAGACCTCCAACTGCAATATCACCAATTGTCCCTCCCGGTGAATACCAGGCCAGACTAACAGTAGATGGCGTTGTTGAAACACAATCATTCAAAGTGTTTATGAATCCAAAAGAGTCATATACTCAGGCACAAGCAGAAGCTAAATATGCATTCTGGATGGAATTGTATAATGCTGCAGAAAGTTCAACACAAAATGTTATTGCTGCGCTCAAAATTAAAGAGGAGATCACTTCAAAAATTGAGGCATTCAAAACCAAAGGAGCTGGTTCCGGTAAAATTAAAAAAGCTGAACGTCAGGCTGAAGTAATTGCCGCTCTGGTATCAAATTATGAAGCCAGGTACGTTTCCACCGGTAGAACTTTGGCCGAAGTAATTAATTTACCTGCAACCATATTATTTAAAATGTCTTTCATGAGTGGAATACTTGATCATTCCGAGGGTCCGGTAACACAAAGTATGAAAACAGAATTTGAACAACTTATTGAAGACTCTAAAACAGTTGATAAAAAATACAATGCTGATATTAAGATAGAATTATCCAGGTTTGATAAAGTATTAAACTAGATAGACTAGAAATAAAATAAGGGAAGTAACTTTCTATTTCCCTTATTTTATATTATTGAAATGAAAAGAAAATTCTTTATTTCTCTTGCGCTCTTAGTGTTTACACTTATCAATGTTTTTGGGCAGAAGATTCCTGATTCAAGCAGTTCTGGGTTTGGAATACTGACCGATTCCACTTATTCGGGATACAAGGGTAAAAACGAATTAGGTGGTCCCACAAGCATAGAGGCTCAGTTAGTATTTGAAAATCAGGTTAAAGAATCTTATTTCAGAATTCCAATTAGGGTTTTCAAGCCCTGGTTTGAAACCAAGGAAAAAATAGTTAATAAAACTGATTTGGAGTTCGGAATAAACTATACCATCGCTTATCTTGGTGCATCAACTGGTATTACAGATTCTAGTCAGACCAGTTCGGGTGGTGGAATATTGGATATTCCTATAAGTTGGTCTCCAATTGGAAAGGAATCAGGAAATACAGGAACTTTTTCAATAAAATTTGAGACAAGACATACCATAGGTACAGGAGTTCCACCAATGTTATTAGGGTTTGAAACAGGTTCAATATTGTTGCCTGCAACAAAGGTTAATAGTTTTTCTTTTCGTATTTCTGAATTTTACTATCAACAAACATTGTTCAAAGAACACCTGAAATTTGCTATTGGAAAACTGGACCCTACTAATTATTTCAATTTTTATGGAATGATTAATCCTTTTACTAATTTCTTTGGTTACGGTTTTTCTTCTTCTCCAACAGCTAATTGGCCCAATCAGGGTATAGGTGCCGTGGTTAGTATTCTCCCTACAACGAAAAAAGATATTTATGTTATGGGGGGTGTTTTTGATGTACTTGGTGATCCTTTTAATGAGGGTGACTTTTTGAATGTCGGCAATCAATTTTTTGAAGGAAATTTATTTAAATCGATTGAAGTAGGGTATATTAAATCATATGCTGAAAGATATTTTAAACGTATAAGCTTAACATACTGGAACTCTGATTCAACAAATGGAATTGATACTGGACAAGGCGTTTCTTTTTCATCACATTGGTATTTCAAAGAGAAATATATTCCATTTTTTAGAGCTGGTTTTTCAAATGGAAAAGGAACTAATACGCTTGCCGAAAAATATGTTGCTTTTGGAAATGGATTCAGATTTAAAAGTCATGATATCTTAAACATTGGATTTAACTGGGCAAAACCAACGGGTGTCCGGGACCAATATTCATTTGAAATATACTATAGATTTAATTTAACTGAACATCTGGCAATCACCCCCGATTTGCAATGGGTAATTAACCCTTCTCTAAATGAGTCCGCCAACAACTTAATTTATTGGGGAATAAGAGGGAGGTTTACACTATAAATAGGGCTAGTCCGGATCTAATTATGTGTCCTATGCAAAGTAGATGCACTAACTACAGAACTTTACTGACCTTCCATTTGGTCCACCAAAGCCTTAAATCCTAATGCCACCCCATTAGTCCAGCCAAATCCATCCTGGGTCTCATATTCGCCACCTCCGGATAGTAAGCTCGTATCCTCCACATTATACTTTTCCATCATCTTACCCGTATTTTCATAGACCCGCTCATTAATTGCCAACCATCTTTTCATTACATCAAGAGCCTCTTCTTTATATCCATAGTTAAGCAACCCATGCACAGCCATCCATTGTAAAGGCGCCCATCCGTTTGGAGCATCCCATTGTTGCCCCGTATTTTTTAAAGTAGTAAGAAGTCCGCCATCTTTTAAAAACTCAGTTATTAGTTTTTCTTTTACTGCTTCAGCCTGTTCTTTAGTAGCAATATTAAAGAACAAAGGATACGTAGCTGCTAATGTAAATTCATCTGTGTTACTTTTCGTTTTAAAGTCAAAATCCATAAAAAATTGTTCCTCTTCAACCCAAAAAGTTTCCTGGATCAATTCTTTCCGCTTCAGTGCCTTTTCCCGATAAAGGGATTCAGCTTGCCTATCCCCTTTTAAACTATAGCCCTTAGCAATTTGATTCTCCATAAAATAAAGCAGGCAGTTCAGGTCTACCGGTAATATATTTGCCGTATTGGTTGACCCAAAGGAACCTTCCTCGGCATACCAACGGCTGCTAAAATCCCAGCCGGAAGTCGCTCCTGCCCTTAAATTGACATAAAGATCAGTTTTCTCTTTTTGAGTTGCAAGATCATCCGCTAAATGATAATCTTCCTTGTAGCTTTCAGGGCGTGGTGTAACACTACTGTCCCAATACCTGTTAAGGAATGAATCATCCCCTACTTTAACTACATACTTGTTAGCCTCATATGGCTCCTCAATAACATCTTTCCCGGCCATCCAAAAATCGTACTCCTTCTCAATCATTGGTAAATATTCTGCTAAAACCATACTGTCTTTACGAGCAAGTGCTGTTGCCATAAGTGTAAAGAAAGGAGGTTGTGAACGGCTTAAATAGTAGTTCCTGGTACCATTGGGAATAAAGCCCAAAGTATCTATTAAATAAGCGAAATTATCAACCATGTTCCTGGCAATCCGTTCCTGATTATCTACTAACAAACCTTCTATAGTGAAATAACTATCCCAATAATAAATTTCCTTAAACCTCCCGCCGGGCACAACGTATTCATAAGGCAAGGATATCCTGGAGGAATAGGGAATTACAGAATCCGGTCCCCTGGTTAATTTGCTCCAGATACTACTAATATGTTCATACATGGTATGGGTTGTATCTGTTTCAAAGCTAAGTGTGGCGGTTGTTTTATCACTAAAATTTTCCTCGACAAATTTTTTCAGATCAAAATCTGTGTTTTGTCTTTCGGCTTCATACTTCTTGTTCAGCGTGTAATAAGATTCTTTAGGCACCAGATCTACAAAAGTCTTGGAATCTTCAAATAAGCCTTGTAATTGCACATCTTTAAATAAGGCTGAGGAATAATAGTCTGTTTGCTTCTCCTGGGGTTCCGTCCTGCAACCCACAAAAACTATAAAAAGTAATATTAAAGAGAGAAGGTTTCTGTTCATTTTCATAACATTATAATTTATACCGAATCGCTCCAAAGGCAATACCACTTTTTATTAGCGAAGTTTTTTATTTACTATGAATAAGCTGTCTTTTTCCTTTTTTATTGCACTAACTACATCTACGTCTTCATTAGGAATGGTTATGGAAAGCACATAGTGCTTTATTCTCCATTTGCCATCTTCCTTTTGAAGTACTCCGGAGCCTCTGCAAATTTCCATGCGGGTATCCAATAATTCATCGAACCAGGCAAAATTTCCAGATTCATTCATGTAAATATTTCGTTCTATAGTAGTAAAGCTCCATGCCTTTCCACGATCAAAATAAGGTTTTGAAAATGCCCTGAAATCATCATTTTGCCAATTTTCTGAGGCATCGGTTCCTATAAAAACTCCGTCCTCGGCAAGGATCCCAAAATACGTGTCAAAATCGGCTTCAGATGCCGCCTTATGCCATTTATTAATCAGTTCATTTACTTCCATCTTAGGCTCTTCCTGGGCAATCAATTGCCCGGCACATAACATTAGGGTAATTACTAAAAGCTTATTCATCTAAAATCATTTTTGAGTCAAAATTATAATTTACCATCACATTAAATTGATTGCGCAGATTGTTAAATGCATTGACCATTTCTATAGTTGGCTCCAATGGATCCTTGCGGTATTCAAGAGTTGCCTTTACCTTTAAAACATAGGTTTTAAACACTTTTTGCCGGCTTTTTACCTGTGGTATATCAAAAATTTCAGGGTAATTGGAAACCGCCAGTGCATTTTGTTTCTCTATAAACTCATCAATAAGAAGAATAAGTTCTTCATTATTCTCAACAGCGTAAAGTCCATCAAAAGCGATATCCAGATCATTAAACTCGGCCCAAGTCTCCAGAATTGCTTTGGCTCCGCTATTCAATACTGACTTTTTGGGGAGTTTTTGCACATCAAATTCAAGCTCGTCCGGACTAATACTTTGCTCAGTCCCTTGAGTGTTGCCACAGGAAAACAAGAGTAAGAATGTTATCCCAAAAACAAACAATTTTCTCATAAGGCGAATGTACAAATTTTAATAAAAGCTATCTTTACCAAGGAATTATATTTACTCCCTGTTTATGCAAAAATCCATCCTTATTTTAGGAGCCTGCGGGCAGATTGGTACAGAACTCACCCTGGCCTTACGAGAATTATACGGAAATGAACAAGTTGTTGCCAGTGATATTCGTGAGGGCGCTGATAGTTTGATGAACTCCGGACCATTTGAATTACTTGATGCTACCAATTATGAAGCTATAGAGGATGTCATAATGTATCATGAAATTGAGGAAGTATATTTAATGGCCGCTATGTTGAGTGCAACAGCAGAGAAATTTCCTGAAAGGGCATGGAATTTAAATATGAATTCACTTTTTAACGTACTAAACCTGGCCAAAGAAAGAAAAATTGAAAAAGTTTTCTGGCCATCGAGTATAGCAGTATTTGGTCCAAACACACCAAAAGACAATACTCCTCAAAGTACCATAATGGAACCCAGCACTGTTTACGGCATAAGCAAGCAATCCGGTGAAAGATGGTGTTCCTATTACTACCATAAATTTGGGGTCGATGTGAGAAGCGTAAGGTACCCGGGATTAATTAGTTGGAAAACACTTCCCGGAGGAGGCACTACGGATTATGCTATTGAAATTTATCACGAGGCCCTTGAGAAGGGTACCTATACTTGTTTTCTGAATGAGGATGTAAAACTTCCCATGATGTTTATGGACGATGCCATTAGGGCTACCATAAAACTTATGGATTGTAATCCTGAAAAAATATCCGTGAGATCCTCGTATAATCTGGCGGCAATGAGTTTTTCACCAGCCGATATCAGCGCTAGTATAAAAAAACACATCCCAAATTTCAAAGTATCCTATAGTCCTGATTTCAGACAGAGTATAGCAGAAACATGGCCGAGCAGTATTGATGATTCTAAGGCAAAAGAAGATTGGGGATGGGAGTCAAAGTTTGACCTTGAAAATACTACGGTAGAAATGTTAAAGCATCTGCCTTCCCAAAATCTTTAGCTTTTTTTAGCTATTTTATACAAACTGCTCATTACAAAGGAATTATCTTTATTTTTAAATCTTTAAAAGCATAAATTATGAAATGGATTCTTCTTCTCTTTTCGGTATTTTATTTGGTAAATATGCAGGCTCAGATCTCTCCCGGGGTTTATCATGCACAGGACAGTGTTAATGGGCTCAACCTTACTCATGAATTAAAAATAGACAACACTTATTTTATTCATACCATTTATACTAAATCGCCTGCAGGGTTTGTTAAGACCATTGGTGGTTTTTATAAATTTGAGAATGATGTCTTAGCTGTAAAACTTGAATTTAATTCTAATTATGAAGAGGATACTGCCACCTCTGTTGAATTACCTGTAGAAATTGTTGAAGGAGGTTTGGTATTCGTTGGGGATAACAACTTATTCTTTAAGAAAGACCCTGAATTCAAGCAGCCATTGGATGGCAAGTGGCTTTTTGGAACCCGTGGCCCCGATGAAGGACAGGAAAGACGTGGAGAAAGTAATTCGCGAAAAACCATGAAGTTTTTATCGGATGGATATTTTCAATGGATTGCTTATGATACGGAAACTTTTAAATTTTCCGGTACGGGAGGCGGAACATATACTTCAAAGGATGGGGTTTATTCTGAAAACATCCAATTTTTTTCACGGGATAATACCAGGGTAGGCGCACAACTTAATTTCACTTATGAAATAAAAGCCGATGACTGGCATCATAAAGGGAAAAACAGCAAAGGAGGACCAATGTATGAGATCTGGGCAGTAAGAAAATAAACGCTTTCTAAGTATTTTTTATATCAGATTTACCACCCGTTTTTTGGAGTAGTTTTATAGAACTTATTTCAACTCCTTTGTCTATTGGCTTAAGCATATCATACATATTAAGGGCCACTATACTAGCCCCGTGCATGGCTTCGACCTCAACACCTGTTTTATAATTAGTTTTTACGGTGATCACTATTTTGATCTGATGCCCTTCTACTTCATAAACTATGTCTGTATACTCTATTGGTAGCGGGTGACAGTCGGGTAACAGGTCAGAGGTCTTCTTAACCCCCAATAATCCTGCCGCCTTGCTCATGGCAAATACATCGCCTTTGGGTACCGTTTTGTTGAGAATGGCCTCTATGGTATTTTTAGAACTTACATGAACAATTGCCTGGGCAATAGCAGTTCTAAGTGTATTTTTTTTATGTGTAATATCTACCATCTTTAGCTATTTACTTTCCACTGGTAGGAATCATCCTCAAATAATTCTTTTCCAAAAACAGGAACCTGCTTTTTAATTTCCTCAACAACCTCATGCAAAGCTTCAAACACCTCTTTTCGGTGAGGCGAAGAAACGAATACAAATAAGCATATTTCACCGGTCTTAACAATACCTGTGCTGTGGTAAATATGCATGCAGCTTAAGTCAAAGCGCTTAAAGGCAGCCTCCCTGATCTCGTGAAATTTTAGGTTTGCCATTTCTTCATAAGCAGAATACTCAATGGCCTCAACCTTTTTTCCTTCTATTTCGTCTGCCCGCACCTGTCCCAAAAATATATCATGCGCACCAATCTGAGTTTTTGTTTGGTGTTTCGCAATAGACTTAGCTATAAATTCAGGAGTTATTGCTCCTTGTATAAATACGTTTTTGACCTGTGGTTTTTCCATAAAGAATATTACTTTGGCGCTAAGGTAAAGAAGATTTAGGAAACTCAAATCATCCTTTATGTCTGTCGATTAAACCAATCTTATTTAATTTTATATGTTATTCCAGAACTTCATAGACAGTAACCGGGGCTGCTATATTTTTCATGCTGATACTACCCACTTTTTTGCAGTGAAAAGATTCCTTCACCCCCTCATAACAACTCTCGCAAATAATGATTTGATTTTCTCCGGCAGCATCCTGTAATCGGGCTGCAGTATTTACGGTATCCCCAATTACCGTATAGTCTAACCTTTTTAAACTCGATGATCCAATGTTCCCGGAGACCATCTCGCCGCTTTTGATGCCGATAGATACTTTCGGAGTATAATTCGAAATTCCTTTGGGTTCAGGAAGGTTACTGATTTTTTGACGTACAGCTAAAGCGACATCAATGGCCCGATCTAAATGATATTCCCCTCTAAACACAGCCATAATGGCATCGCCGATAAACTTGTCTACATATCCTTCCTGGGCAATAATTTCCTTCACCATAATATCGAAGTAAGTGTTCAGCATATTCACCACCACATCGGCCGGGGTGCTCTCACTGATAGCCGTAAAGCCGCAAACATCTATGAACATCACTGTGGCCTCAATATTTTCATTGGCCATAATTGTAGATTCATATTCCTTACTGCCCATAAAGTTTAGTACATTTTCATCCACATACATTTTTAGAATATTGTTTTCCTTAACGGCTTTTAGTGTGTCTTTGATTTGCCTGGCATATTTTAAAGTCTTTTCCATAGTTATAGTAAGATCTTCAAAATTGATGGGTTTGGTAATAAAATCAAAAGCACCACGGTTCATCGCCGTACGAATGTTTTCCATATCCCCATAGGCCGAAACTATCACCGATTTAAGGAGCGGGTTTAATTCGTTGAGTTTAGAAAGTAGGGTAAGCCCGTCCATTTCGGGCATATTGATGTCACTTAGGACAATATCCATATCGGGTTCGATCTGGAGTTTATCAAGGGCATCCTTTCCATTGATGGCAAATACAAATTGATACTCGTTTTGCCGTATTTGTTTTCGAAATTTTTGTTTGATGAGCACCTCAAGATCAGTCTCATCATCCACTACCAGTATTTTTGACGTCATAATATTGCTTTCAATTTTTCTTTTAAGATATCAAATTCCAAGGGTTTGGTCAAAAAATCATCCGCACCCAAGCGAGCGGCGGTATCTCGGTTGTCCTGGTCGCCATAGGCAGTGATCATCATAACCGTTGGGGGCGGTTTATCATAGTCTTTTCGAATTTTTTCCAAGAGCTCCAACCCGCTCATTCCGGGCATGTTGATATCAGACAAAATCAACACCGCCTTATGCTCCATTTCCCGCAAAGTATGCAGTGCTTCCTCACCAGAAAAGGCAAAAACAAAAGACATAATTCCATTTCGTATTTCCTTTCGGAATCGTTGCTGAAATAGCAATTGTACGTCTCGTTCGTCGTCTACTACTAAAATTTTCATAGGTCTTATGGTATATTGATTATTTGCATTTATTTTTTAGGTTTCTTGTTTTCCTTAATAATGGGTAAGGCCACGGTAAAGGTAGTGCCTTCTCCTTCTTTGGAAGCTACCTTTAATACGCCCCCATGCCCTTTGGTCACAATGTCATGGCTCATGCTCAGGCCCAAACCGGTTCCCTGCCCGGTGGGCTTGGTGGTAAAAAAAGGCTGAAAGATCTTTTTCTTAACCGAATCGGGAATACCGTTGCCATTATCCTCTACAGAAACAATAAATTTATCACTTTCTTTTTTTGTAGATACGGTTACCGTTGGTTCATATTTTGTATCCTCTGCCCGCGCGTCGCCTGAAGCTTCGGCGGAGGTGGCCTTTTCATTGACCGCATAAAATGCATTAGTAATTAAATTCAAGACCACCCTGCCAATGTCTTGGGGAATGATATTGATTTTGCCAATTGTTTTATCAAAATCCGTTTTCATTGTGGCGTTGAACGAATTGTCCTTCGCCCTCAATCCGTGGTAAGCCAGCCGCAGATATTCATCGGCCAGTGCATTGATATCGGTAGGTTCTTTTACCCCACTACTACTATGGCTATGCTGTAACATGCCCTTAACAATGGCATCGGCGCGTTTGCCATGGAAATTAATTTTTTGTTCATTCTCCCTAATATCTTTTGCAATTATTTTTACTTCATCAAGATTTCCTTTGTCAACTTCTTCGCCTAATTCATCAATCAATTCACTATTTACTTCGGAGAAATTATTCACAAAGTTCAAAGGATTTTGG
The DNA here is from genome assembly GCF_947490415.1 of uncultured Eudoraea sp. Classification (GTDB taxonomy): domain Bacteria; phylum Bacteroidota; class Bacteroidia; order Flavobacteriales; family Flavobacteriaceae; genus Eudoraea. Next base: position 22,986 of record NZ_CANLGX010000008.1, on the reverse strand, counting down.
ATCTCATGGGCAATACCCGCCGTAAGCTCACCCAATGACGCCATTTTTTCGGATTGGATAAGTTGTGATTGAGTATTTTTGAGTTCGCTATACGCTTTTTCAATTTTAGATTTGGCTTTTTGTTTTTCCAGAGTGTTGTGCCACAATATTCCTATAATCAACAATAGAACAAGTAGTCCTGCAATGAATACATAAAGTTGTAAGCGGCTTTTAAATTTGTTCTGTGCAGAAATTAATTCCTGCTGTTTTAATTTTTCATTAAAACCAATATTCTGCACCGCACGATCTTTATCCCTGCTGAAAATACTGTCTTTTACATGATGAAAATATTCAGTGTATTTAAGTGTACTGTCTATATTTCCTTTTAGTTTATATGCTTGCGCAATGTTATTTATTGAATTGAGCCAATAATGTGTTTCTCTTCCGGGATCAGAAGATTCGTTAACCATTTTGGCGTAATAAATAACAGAATCCAATTCTTTAGTGTTTTTAAATAAGGTTGACATACCGCTGTATATCTGTAAAGTATCGTGGAATGTTTCATTTTGTATTGCAAGCGGAATTGCCGAGCGAAAAGTAGCTAGTGCAAGCTTATAATCCCCTTTCAGGTTTTGTATGGTTCCAAGCATGTAGATTGGAAAATTCCATTTTGAGCCATTAAAAAGTTCATTTTGATTGATTGATTTTTGAATATAAAATTCTGCGGAATCTAATTGATTCATTTGTATATATGTTTCGGCAATTTCAGCTAAAGCCAACGGGTTAAGCCGGTGGCCCTCGAAGGTAAAAGCCCTGCCCACAACATTATTAGATTCTGCTGTTTGCTGGCCGGCAAAGGCATGCATTAAAGCGTTTTTGTAATCTCCAATATACCTATACCAACCCTGCAAATTTAAATGCGCTTCAGCAACACCTGTAGTATAATTAATATCACCGTAAATCTTCAGGGCATCAAATAAATTTTGTATGCCTGTACTATAATCATTTAAAAAAAATCTATTTATGCCGCCAATTTGAAGAAAACAATCTGCTTCCCCCTTCCTGTAATTTATTTTTTGCGCCAGCAATAATCCTTGATGTACATATTTGAAAGCAGAATCAACCTGTGTTTGTTGTCTGCTTAAATAAACCAAGGCATTCACTTGAATGGTATCTTGTTTTTGCAGATTTATTATCGTTTTTAAACTATCGACAATAGGCTGGTTTTGTGCAGCGATAGTAGTAATGATAAATAAGCATAGTAGTATCGTTATTTTGCTTTTCGTCATTTGGTAAACTATTTTATGTTACAAGGGCAAATAAATATTCAATGCTGATCCTTCGTTTTCCTTTTTTCCACCTTCATCCCGATAGCTTCTCCTTCGTAATACTGTGGAGAAGGAGCTATCGGGCCCCCCAGACCTATGCCGGCAAAATAATAGTAAATTCCGTACCTTCATTTTCCTTGGTTTTGACATTGAGTTCCCCTCCATGCGCCTTTACAATATCATAAGATAAGGATAATCCCAATCCAGTTCCCTGACCGGTGGGCTTGGTGGTAAAGAAAGGTTGAAAGATCTTATCCAGTACCTTTTGCGGTATCCCTTTACCATTGTCCTTTACTGAAATCAAAACCCGATTCCCGGTTTTTTTTGTACTGACGTAAACGGTGGGTTCATAACCTTCCGGTTGTTGTAGTTTTCTCTCAGATACCGCATAAAATGCATTGGTAATTAAATTCAAAACCACTCTTCCAATATCCTGGGGTACTATATTGATTTGGCCAATGCTTTCATCAAACTCAGATTTCATAGTGGCGTTGAACGTTTTGTCCTTGGCCCTTAAACCATGATAGGCCAGCCGTAAATATTCATCGGCCAGCACATTGATATCTGTAAGTTCTTTTTGCCCACTACTGCTGCGGCTGTGCTGCAGCATACCTTTAACTATCCCATCGGCCCTTTTGCCATGGTGGGTGATCTTATCCAGGTTCTGTTTAACATCCTCTGCGATGGCTATGGCTTCCTTAAGATCTCCTTTCGCCAATTCCTCCTGCATCTCTTCAATGAGTTCAACACTTACCTCCGAGAAATTATTGACAAAGTTCAATGGGTTCTGGATCTCGTGTGCAATCCCTGCAGTAAGTTCTCCCAGTGATGCCATCTTTTCAGATTGTACTAATTGTTGTTGGGTTTGTTTTAAGTCGGTCAGTGTTTTTTCTACCTGCAGTTTGGCCTCCTCCAGCTTATTAAAGTCTTCGTAGCGAGCGTATGCCGTAGAAAAAGCGTCCGCTATTGATTGCACCAGGTGCAGGCTGTCCTCGTCTAATTCAGTGGTGTTCCCCACATATAATATCCCCTGTAAAAACGGAACGTAATGCAGGTATAGGCCATCCTTGGGCACAGTGCTCAAATATTGTTTTCGAGTGGCAATCTGACCTTCCTTTACCAGGGTATCTGCCAATTCTGAAAACCCTTCATTGTCCCAATGAATAATCTGAATCCTCTTTGAACGCCAGTTTTCTATGGCATCGATAAAAGGACTTGAATCATAAGGTAAATGAAAAGCGGCAATGGCTTTGCCATCGGGTTTTGAAAGAAAAGTATGAATCTGTTCTTGCTGTTCATCAAAAATAAAAACACCACATCGTACAAAGGGGACGCCTAATGTGGTGAGCTCATTCCAAATTAATGGGGTGATCCTTTCCAAATCACCTGTTGTTCTCATGGACGCAATCTCCGCACGAACACGGTCTACGGATGAGCGCCTATTTGCATCAAGGGCATTGGCCTCTGCCTTTTGCAATTCTATATAGCGCCTAAAGGTAAGATCCATTATGCCGTTAAAACGTTGCATTATAGCTATTTCTGCTTCTGTAAAGGATTCATGAGACCAGCCATAAAAAACGCCTTCAGAGAATGGAAGGAAGCATCCATACTGAATATTACCCTCAATGTGGGTGGCAGGCACCTTATATTGCGATTCAATTTGTTCATAAAAGTGTTTTAACAAATCGCCTTTTAATATTGGGTAATAGTCCTTATTGTTTATCCAACTTGTATAAACTTTTGATAAAACAGGATGATCTTTAAGTACGGCTTTACCAACTAATGAAAGACCAACTCCATCATCTTTAGATGTAGCGGCATACAATTCCACATCCCTGTTTTCTTTGCTAAGTAATCCCACCCCGCTTCTGAAGGTTTTGATCCCCAAATTCTTTAATTCACTAAATACAACACTTGCGGTAGCCACAAGATCGTTACTGTGATGCATGGCCATGGCCTTACCCCGGACTTTTTCCAGGGCAGCCTCGATCTGTGCTTCCCGAGCCTGGGCTTCTGCTTTTTGAAGATCGAGAAAACGGGTATAGGTTTGGTCAAAAACCTTGGCAAAACGGATCAATAACTGCATAATCTCATCTGCAACAGGTTCATTTGTAGTACAAAGAAGCATCCCTCTGGAGAAAAAAGCAGCCTGTTGCACTCGTCTCCCTTTAATATGGGAATCGTCGATATACATCTTCATGTCTTCTTTTATATAACGCACCCAGTCCTTAAGTTTTTGGCCCGACAAGTCCACCACTACAGCATCTTTACCTTCTTTCCAGGCTTTGTGCATTTTAGTCATGGTTGTGGCTTCATCTAACGGCCCGCTATGTTTATGATCTAGCTGACTACCAATTTGATCCGTAGCCCATAATTCTATGATGTTTTCTTCTTCCCTAATGATCCCAATACTAATCCTGTCTGGCATATTGCCCAATAAAGCAAATTGTTCGAAGAGCACCTGTGCTGTTACAGGAAGATCCTCACTCTTATGCATAGCCATAGAACTGGCTCGTACCCTTTCTAAAGCTGCTTCTATTTGAGCTTCCCGGGCTTGCTCTTCCGTTTTTTTCAGGTCGGAAAATCTCCTGTATGCCATGTCAAAAACACCTGCCGCACGTTTTTGAAGTTCCCTGGACTCTTCGGAAGGTGGGTCATTGGAAATCATTAACAAGGAACCGCCTGAAAAATTCGAATAATGATAATACAATACGTCTGGAACAATGATGGCTCCATTTTCGTCGTAGTCTATCACATTGATGTCCAGGCTTTCCAATTCCTTATACCATTCCCTTAACATTTCGCCTTTGGCGACAATGGTGTATTCTGTTTCCCCGGATTTATATTTTGCTATTGTCTCCCTAATATAGGCGGTTGATTTCTTATCTACCCTGGCTTCATTGGAAATAATTTCATCCTCAGGTGAATTCGGATTCCTGTAAGAATACCAGGCAAGAATCTTGTCTTTATCTTCTTCGTAAAGATGTATAATAGAAGACTCCAGGGCCGCCTGGCCCAAATTCGCCATTTGGTCCCTCAAAACATTAGCCACCTCCAACAAGTCATCCGAGGATCGCATGGCCATCGCACTGGCTCTTACCCTTTCCAATCCCGCCTCAATCTGCGCCTCCCTTACTTGTTCCTCTGCTTTTTGGAGATCTAAATATCTTCTATAGGTTTGTCCAAAAACATTTGTAAATCTATTCAATACATTAGTGGCTTCTTCTGAAATTGGGTTCTCTGTAAAGGCAAAAAGAATACCCGAAGAATAAAAGAAACTATTGTGGTATACTTTTTTCGGCAGTGTTTTTAAATCTGCATTAAATGGATATTCGGGTTCTTTATTAAGTGCCGTATAATATTTAATAACGTCTTGACCAATAAAATCGTAGGAATAGCCTTTCTTTTTACTTTTCCATGCTTTCTTAAGACCTACCAACATGGGATGTATGGTCATATTTAACATCCCCATTTTTAAATCAACTTTACCGCTGGGTGAATAATTTGCAGACCATGTTTCCATACGCTCAGTTCCTTCAAGAATCCCTATTCCGCATCGAATAGATTGGTCAAGACCCAATTTCATCACTTCATCAAATAAAGTAATTACGGTAGCCCCTACATCCTCACTGTTATGCATCGCCATTGTCTTAGATCGTACACGTTCCAGGGCGGCTTCAATTTGTGCTTCCCGTGCCTGGGCTTCTGCTTTTTGAAGATCGAGGAAACGGGTATAGGTCTGTTGGAATACCTTTCCAAAGCGCATAAGCGTTTTATTCTCTTCATCCGTATAAGGAATCCCCGAAAAATTTTCGATGTACAGACCAATATTATCCAGCAACACAGTAGATATGGCAAGGCCGGAAGCACTGAAATAATATTCCTTTGCTTCTTCCGACAAACCTTCAACTAACTTAAAAAGATCCTCATAAAATCTGTTTTTTTCTTCAAAATCAAGATGGTTGGCAAAGAAATTCAATCCCTTTTCTTTTGCTTCCTTAAAACTGTTCCAATGCGCACAATCAAAATAAGGCAAGGTTATCTGGGTTTGAATCTCCTGCTGGTCAGCCAGCCAGATGATCATATCATCACTTGTTTTATAATCGATAATAAACCCGGTATGTTCAATTTGGAAATTTAAGTGAACGAATTGTTCATATACCACCTGGATTACCTCTTTGAGCTCTTCACTTTTTTGCATAGCCATGGTTCGGCTTCTCACCCTTTCCAATGCCGTTTCGATCTGTGCTTCCCTGGCCTGGGCTTCTGCTTGTTTCAGATCATTAAACCGGGTATAAGTGAGGTCAAACACTTTCCCAAAACGACCCAGAATATCAAGGCTCTCATCTGATAAAGGTTCTTCACCAACAGTTTGTAAGCCTCCAAAATTGCTAAACGTGAAAGAAGCAACATATTGTTTTGTTGCACGCATCTCTTTCTGTACGGCTTCAGGTACTCTTCTGAATTCTGTTTCATTAAATAAATAGGTGTCATAGATTTCTTTTTCAGCCCCTTTTAAAACAAAAACCCATTTATCCTTTTTTTCTTTCCACGCCTTAAACATTTCATGATGAAAGCGATAGTCTTCGAACAACATGTGATAAGATTCAGGCGCCTTCCCTATCTCCGGATTTGCTCCCCAAACCATATTTGACATGGAGGGCTCGTCGATAATATTGATCATACACCAGGAAAGGGCTAAATCAAGTTTTGTTAATTCTTTAAAAACAGTATCTACCAATTCAGATAACTCATCGGAGTTCTGCATGGCCATGGCCTTAGACCGAACCCTTTCCACAGAGGCCTCTATTTCGAGTTCCCGATTTTTTTGTTCTAGTTCTATGGTTCTCCTTTTGATGGCGTCGCGCAGTTCCTGGTTCTCTTTACTGATTTGTTCAGCACCCAAAGTTTCCCCTTGTTGGGCCTTGGAATCGGGCATGGAGAAATGCTGATAAATGAAGCGCCATCCATTGTTTTTTTTTCGGAGTACAGAGGTAAACCGGAATCTTCCATAATAACTCCAGTCAGACCCAATAAGGAACCAGGCATCAAATACTTCGGTTACAAACACGAGCCCTTCAAAATATTCAATGGTTCTGACGGTGTTTTTTAGGTCGGTTTTTCCAGCCAGCTGATCTGCTGTTGCCTTAAAAAATTTAGTGGTGTCTTTTCTGTTTAAAAATTCCTCATTATTGGTAGAACCAATAAAATGGTATTCGTCATCAAGATAAAAATCATAGGTTTTTACATCACCGTTTAAATAGCTGTTTAACCAGGTATCATATACCTGGATTACTTCATTTTTATCTTTTTGGGTCAATTTCATCAATTATGATTCAAAGGAATAGATATGACAAATTCCGATACCCGAATTTCTTTGGTGCTCAACTTCAAATCCCTGCCATGCCTTTTGGTAAGTAATAAGTTTCATTAAAACTTGGCTGCATAGGTCTTTACTAGCCTGTTCAAAGGCTGAAAAGATGGTAAATTTAAAAGCACCTGCAACAGACTACTCCCTGTTTACTAATATACTTAAGATTTTGGAAACTGCGAGCTAATAAAGAAGATAGTAGCCACACCAGGATTAGCTGCGCTGTTTCTGAGAAAGGCTCGCACTGAAAATACAGAAGCCCAACTGCACCCCAGTTGAATTTATTTTGGAACCAGACCTTAACGAAACAAGTCTCTCTCGGCCGGTACCAAAATAAAAGCCCTTGCTTTTGCAAAGGCCGGCTGTGCTTATCCGTAGCCTCACCAGGAATCGAACCTGGATCTAAAGTTTAGGAAACTTCTATTCTATCCGTTGAACTATGAGGCCAATTATAATCTGCGAATTTATAAATACTTTCTCTTATTCTTCCTGCAAGTTTAGGAAACTTCCCCCGATAGCTATCGGGGCTATCCGTTGAACTATGAGGCCAAATACTGCAATTCAAAAGTTTACAGGGGCACAAAAATAAGAATTTTTAATACGAACTAAGAAACCCCCATTTTATTTTTTAATCTTTTATTCTTCCACTGTTTTATGAGGGATCAGTGGGGGCTCTATAGCATTCTTGGGAAATCTTCTCAGAAGCATTTGTAATTTAGGGCCTATATAGGTCTTGCAAAAAGGCTTGTTTGGGTTTTTCAGATAGTAATTTTGAAATGGTTCCGGCGACATTTTAAAGTCTTTATAGCTATATATACCTGTTATAAGCATGTCCTGAAAATCTTTTTGAAGGCGTCTTAAAATCTGGTCTGCTTCTTTTTGCTGCCGCCCTGAAAAGGTATAAACAGCGGAACGGTATTTTTTGCGCATTGAATGATCAGAGGTGCTTTTGTGCGTATAGAGATGTACTTCTATCAGTTTTTTTAGAGAAATCTCTTCCGGGTCAAAATACAGTAGTATCGCTTCACTAAATTCCTCTGCCTCTAAAGCAGAAATCCATCCCTGCTCCACCATATTAACCCCTTTTAAGCTTTGAAATACCGCTTCTGTGCACCAATGGCAACCTCCCCCTAAACCAATTTTATCTATTTTCATTTTAGCCTAAATCCTTATTCGACAAAAGTAGGAAACTATACCAGGTCAGTCCCTTTAAGTACATTTCTTAAGACGTTACTAACATAAAATGACCATAACTTATATAATTGCAGATAACTGTCTATCTTACTATTTCAAATTCCTGGAATATACCATGAGAATGATAAGATCCATAAAAAATGCCAATTTCTTTTCGGTATCTTTGAATGTAAATTACAGGACATCCCGGATTGTTAAATGGAAGGTAATTGCAAAATACAACAGACAAGTTTCTTTTCGAGATTTATAAGTTTCAAAATTACAATCGAAGAGGTGACTGGTTTTTTTGCAAAAAAGGGACTTTTACTTCTTCTTTTTTTATTGATAAATTCACTTTGCTCAGCCCAGGATTTATATGTTAAGGATTCGACCAAAACAAAAAGCCTGATAGATTCATTGCTTATAGATAAAGACCTTAGAAACTGGTCTGTTAGACTCTTCGGAGATATTAAAGCACATGGGTTCAAATTGTCTAACAATGAGGCCGCTCTGAGATATATTCCGAATAACTTGTTTGGTGTAGGTGTAGGATTAGCCACACGAAAGCTAATCCTGGATTTAACATTTAATATAAAGGATAAAAACACTGAAAATACGAATCGTTTTGACTTTCGGGGTGGATTTATATTTAATAAAAGTATTTTCGATTTTTATTTTCAGATCTATGATGGATTTAATGTTGAAAATTCTATAAATAATACGACCGTCTTCAGGGAAGATATAAAATCAATTGCCGGAGGCATTGATTATTTATACCTTTTCAATGCCGGTGAATACAATCAGACATTGTTAAGATCAGGCCTTAAAGATCAAAAACAGAACATATTTTCTTTTGGAATAGGAGGCTTCCTGGTATATAATCAGATCTCGGCAGATAACACTATTGTACCCCAGGAGTTTTTCCCTTATTTCAACGAGCAAGCCAGATTAACAAACTTAACTAATTACGGCATAGGCGTATTGGGTGGTTTGGTCAGCCTCTTTAAACTCCCCTCAAACTTTTATATTGGGATTAGTGCAAAAGCAGGTATTGGCCTGACTATTAAAAATGCAGAGACAGAGACCTTATCCTATAATCCCAGCAATCCTATGCTTTATAAATTAAATGGGTCCGTGCTTTTTGGATATAATTGGAACCGTTTTTACTCCAATATCAGCCTCGGGGCTGCTACCAACTTGTCCAATATTGATTTTGGAAATAATGCTGCTTTTACTCTTCTAAGTGGAAAGCTCGCCCTGGGCTATAGAATAAAGAGCAACAAAAAGTCTCTTTAATGTAGATTCCTCGTGAATTAAATTAAAATTTCATTCGCATAATTTCGATAAAACAAGCTATTTAATTAGTGGATAGCGTAACTAAATTATCAAAATCGGTTAATTTCTGATTTACATTTTTCACTGCCAAACGAAAGACAGAAACATGAGTTTTTTGAGAAGGCGTATTATAATTTGTGAATTTGGTTAATTTCATATAAACCGGAGATAATTTTTTATTTCCCTTATAATTAACATTTATCTGCCACTTTCCCGGTAACGACCCATCAACAAAGAATTCTTCAGAAGAATACCCAATGGTTTTCTCGTCCTTAACCCGTTCGGCAGCACTCTCCAATGTATGTTCCCAGATAAAATTATTTTTTTTTGGATTCACAAATTCCAAATCAAATTCTGCCTCACTGTCATTCCATTCAAAAAATAACCTGGTTTCGCCTTTATTCTTAGTATAATTATTAAATCCAATTACATTAGAATCGTCCATAAACTTTTTGCCATGAAGCACAAAAAGGTTATTCATTTCTCCATCTATTACCGTTTGAATCGCTGAATTATCATCAGAGAAAATACCTTCATTAATTAAATATTGATAGCGAATATAGATGCTTGCAGCTTTTCTGTAATCTCCAATTGTTCTATAGCTATTTGCCATATCCCTGTAGGATTGCATAAATTCCGGCCTTAAAATAAATATCTTTTTATACAATTCTTTGGCCTTATCGTGCTCTTTGGTATAATCCAGGGCAAATGCCATCGCTTTGGCATAAATAGGATTACTTTCAACAACCTTCATATTGTTCTCCAAAATTAGTTTTGCAAAAACTTCATCACCGGAATCGTGGAAAAATAGATAGGTATCAATAATATAATATGGGTCGTTTGCATATCTCGACAAATATTTTTGATAAACTTCTCTGGCAGCAAGATTTTCTTTGCATGTATATAATTCCTTCAAATAACTAGTGGCATTACTCCGATTTTCAGTAATCGCATCATTATTATAGATATTATTGCGCAGTCGTGCCTTGTCATAGTTTTTATTGGTTTCAGAACCCCGTCTAATTGGAGAGCCAATGGTATTTATGACCACCACGCCACCTCTGGCAATACTACCATATCTTACCGTACCTGCTAATCCTGATATTATTGCTACCCGGTCAATATTTTCCACTGTTAAAAAAGGAAGAGTTCTTAAGACCATTCCGTCTACATCATAAATTGCAGGAATTGCTCTACCCTTTAGTTGAGGAGCCCCTCCCCTAATATAAACTTCACCTCCCAGGCTATATACCCCGGCCGCTCTTCCCTTCAATGCGGTTATTACATCTATTGCGCCCGGATTTAAATCGTTGCCATCTACCAATTTAATAGAATATCCTACTCGGTTTGCGTCCAGATAACCAAAGGCTGTACTCAGGATATTCTTATTAACCCCATATTGTAATCTTAAATAATCCTGATTATTGACATTATTTTTTGCAACTACAACTTCTTTTAGTGCTTCGATGTTCATTTTCATTTCGATGTTTAATCTAGTAGTAACATCTTCCACCACTATTTCTACATTTTGCATTCCGGCATAATTGAAAACCAATACATCATATGGTTTAGCAGTTATAAAATATTTACCATTCTCGTCCGTAAACGTCTCTTTAAAGCTATTCTGAACTTGAACAGATACATTTTGGATTGGTGAGTTTCCTATGGTCACAACCCCCGAAATTTCATTAAGTCTATCTATACCATATGCCTGTAACGAAAAAATTATAGCGATAAGAACAAAAATCTTCTTCATAATACCCACATTATCTATTTTGAAACCCTACTACTAAATATAAAAAATATAAAGGAGTTTGCCAAAGCAGCTCACCTAGCTACTAAGGTCTAACATTACGTCTGTTCCCCCTAATAACCAATAAAGGCCTACCTATTAAAACCACCTGCCTGTATAACAAAAAATCCAACCTGTTTAAGATTGGATTTTTCTCTTCTTAATTTATAAGAACAAATTATTATTACGATAATTGTATTTTTAATCAAGAAGTTTCGATATTACAAAAACCAAAACGCGTCAAGGCCTTACCTAAACCAGATTTATCTACTGATCCCAAGCGGTCTTCAACTGTCCTTCTGCATCGAGCCACATCACTTTTTGCCATACGACCGATTTGTAAAAATTTCCATCGGGTAAATACTTATTAACCTCATCCATGCCCTCTTGAGGCCAGTTAGGCTCAGTATTCCAGCTATTGAATACGTCGCTGTAATTCTTGAAGGCATCCACCGTATAACAATTCCAGCTATAACCACTTCCAGTTGGACTCAAGACAGTAGCCGCATACCAGAATACCTGTTTGGTATTCTTCGCGCTTATGTTCTCTTCAAAGAAAGGTTTAAAATGCTTTTCCTGCCCGGCCAGAAATTGTGCGACATCACTTGCCTTGGCATAATTGTGAACCAGATAATTCCAATCACCCTCGTTTCCCATATTAACAGAAGACGTACGCCGCAGAAGCACCTCACCTACTCTGTATTTTTTTTGTTTCAAACGTTCGTCAATCATGGCAAGTTTTTGTTTATCCATGCTGCTCCTGACTTCCTTTTCTGCCTGCGGCCAGGCCTCAGTCATTTTATCTCTGTTTTCTAAAGAACCAATCCCGTAGAAAAAATAGATGTTTGGCTCCGAGGCCAAACCATTTACCCTTTGGCACATGGTCCAGCCCGTAATTGTTCCCTTTTTTATAAGGTTAGCGTGTATTTTGGACCAATACATGGCCTCATTGCCCATGAAAGTCCTTAATTCCTCTTCGGGCACATTCCTGTAGTCATAAGCAAATACTTGTTGTTGGGCATTGATTTGCCAAAAAATGCAGAACACCATAGCCGATAAAACTGTTTTCATAATTAATTAGGATTTATAGTTAGTTATATTTGAATCTGCCAGAGGCAGAATAGACAAGGTATGCCTTTTATTGTGCTCGCCAGTGACAAAAAGGACGAACAGCTTCTCTCAGTGTCCGGAGATGCTATTTTAATTATCAGGGTGAAATACTTACTCCCCTTTTTTATATAGTTTTTGATTCTTATGGAAGCAAAAAAGTATAGTTATAAGTGTTCTTAGAAGTTGATAATCATCAAAATAAACTTTAGCTTTGATTACTTCAGTGTAAAATATTTTTGGATGATAGTACGTGTTTTAAAATGCAGCTGTAAAACAAAAAAATTACTTTATTCAATACTTTTTTTTAGCATTTTGGCGATGTCTTCCTGCAAGGAGCAACCTAAAGAAAGTGAATCCGTTAAAGAGGTTGCTGCTATCAATTATCTGGAAGAATCAACCGAATCTTTTGACGAACGCATGAGGTGGTGGCGCGATGCCCGTTTTGGAATGTTTATCCATTGGGGGCCTTACTCAGTGCCTGCCGGAATTTATAATGGCAAAGAAGTTAATAGTACCGGCGAATGGATAATGAATACCGCTCCAATTCCCATCTCGGAATATGAAGAATATGCAAAGCAGTTCGATCCCCAGAAATTCGACGCAAAAAAATGGGCCCGGACAATGAAGGAAGCAGGCATGAAATATGTGGTGATCACCTCCAAACACCATGATGGTTTTGGCCTATGGGATTCAAAAGTATCTGATTATGACATTGTGGATTTCTCCCCTTATAGCCAGGATATACTAAAGGCACTTTCTGAAGCGTGTAAAGAGGAGGGCATCAGGTTTGGAGTTTACCATTCCATAATGGATTGGCACCACCCACAAGCCCAGGGGCTTAACTATCCGGAATATAACACACAGGATTCACTAAAGATGAATTCCCGGTTCCCGGAGTATTACAACAACTATTTAAAGCCACAAGTAACAGAACTTTTAGAAAACTACGACCCTGAAATTATTTGGTTCGACGGGGAATGGATACACGAATATACCCATGAAATGGGGCAGGAAATGTACCAATATCTTAGGGAGTTGAAACCGAGTGTAATAATCAATAATCGGGTAGATAAAGGAAGACAGGGAATGCAGGGAATGAATAAGGAAGATGATGATTATGCTGGCGATTTTGGCACTCCGGAGCAGGAGATATTGGAAGGAGCTGCCAATGTGGATTGGGAGTCCTGTATGACCATGAACGACACCTGGGGCTATAAATTGAACGACCATAACTGGAAATCTGCAGAGGTGTTGATACATAATTTGATAGATGTAGCATCTAAAGGGGGCAATTATCTTTTAAATGTGGGGCCCACTTCCGAAGGCGAAATCCCTGAACCTAGTTTGGAAAGACTACAAGAGATGGGTAACTGGCTTCGGACCAATGGCGAAGTGGTATATGGAACAGAAAAACTAAAAGCACATTTTAAGCAAGGCGACGACTTACGCTTTACAAAAAAAAGAGAAGAACAGATTATTTATGCCATTTCTTTAAAAGCGCCAAAAAAGGATCTTGTTTTAAAATTCGTGAAACCCCTCGAAGGGAGCAAAATAGAACTAATTGGATCTGATATCCCTCTTAATTACACTTATTCAGAAGAGGAAGGGCTTATAATAAATATCCCTGAAGAAGCCCTCAGTGCCACCGGCAACAAATATGCATGGAGCTTTAAAATAAATGGTGTTGAGAGAATTGGAAAATGAACCCTGGTTGAATTGTACAAATAAAAGCCAAATAAGTATTTATCTTCCCGGGCTTTGAATGCCTCAAACTTCTGAGAATGGCAAAGTGTTAAATTGGTCTATCACATAAATTTATCAAACATTTGGGTTCTTTCGGCATCGGAATGTGCCGGATCACGATGCACAAACAATAGGTGTTTGGCCTCCGTCCTTGAACAGAACTCCACCCCCGGCATGCACGTTTAAACAACTGTGTTAGGACACAACATGATGATTATCATTGCGCAGCAGGCATTAATAAATTAATTTATTAGCTAAATTAACTATATAAAGTATTTGGCAAGTATGGAAAATATTTTAGATCAATTAAGAAAGGAATTGACGAGCCAGCTCACATTTCACATGCGTAATTTCCTTGACCAAAGAGATCCCCGTGTTGGGGACAAAATATCTTTTGAAATCTGGGCTATTAACCAATCTGATATGGAATTAAGAGATTTAAGAGGCGTTATAAATCCTGGTAAAGCGACAAATTTCAGCCCATGTACATTCAAAGTTCCATTTTTACGCGCGAAGGGTAAATTGAAAATAAAAGAATTAAAAAACATTGAAATCACTGCTAATCCGGATGATATTGTGCTGGGGGCCCTGATTTTGGATAGTATAGCTGATATTAAAGTTGAATGGAAGGCTGAACTATCTTCCATGAAACTTAAGCATGATAAGAAAGTATTATTTAAAAAAGTCATCCCTGCCTGATTTTATTGGCCGGACTTCTTCTTTTTAATATTTAATTAAAACAAAAGGCAGATCCCTTTTTGATTTGTTTTCACCCTGTATGCTTTATGATTTTTATCATAGAATAGCTTTTCAGATAGTCCCAATTTTACTTCTTCATCAATAACCTCCTATAGAAAAATTCTACATGTCCTTAAAAATTATGCCTCCCAAAAGAAAATCTTATTCCCAGGAAGAAGCGTTTCAATCTAGTTTAACCTATTTTGATGGAGACGATCTTGCTACGAGAGTCTGGATAAGCAAATATGCCCTCAAAGATTCGGAGGGAAATCTCTATGAGATTAATCCGAATGATATGCATAGAAGGATAGCAAAAGAAATAGCTCGTGTGGAACAAAAATATCCCAATCCACTTACCGAAGCAGAGATTTTTGATCTGATTAAAAACTTCAAATATATTGTCCCGCAAGGAAGTCCCATGGCAGGTATTGGAAATCCATTTCAAATTGCATCATTATCCAACTGTTTTGTGATTGGGAACGAAGGTAATTCTGATTCCTATGGAGGCATTATGAAAATTGACCAGGAACAGGTACAATTAATGAAACGACGTGGCGGTGTTGGCCATGACCTATCGCACATTAGGCCAAAAGGATCTTCTGTTAAAAATTCTGCTTTAACCTCAACGGGCCTGGTACCATTTATGGAGCGTTATTCCAATTCTACGCGCGAGGTAGCACAGGATGGGCGCAGGGGAGCACTAATGTTATCGGTTTCAATTAACCATCCGGATGCTGAAGATTTTATCGATGCTAAAATGGAACAGGGAAAAGTCACAGCAGCCAATGTATCTGTTCGGATTGATGATGATTTTATGAAAGCTGTCGAAAACAACAATTCCTATATCCAAAAGTTCCCGGTTCACAGTAACAAACCTAAGTTTTCAAAAGTCATAGATGCCAAAACCTTATGGAATAAAATTGTGCATAATGCCTGGCAATCTGCAGAACCTGGAATCTTGTTTTGGGATACAATTATCAAAGAGTCGGTACCTGATTGTTATGCCGACCTTGGTTACAAAACGGTTTCTACCAACCCATGTGGGGAAATCCCTTTATGCCCATATGATTCTTGCAGATTATTGGCCATCAACCTATTCTCTTACGTGGAAGACCCATTCAGGAGTACTGCAAACTTTAACTTCCCCTTATTCAAAAAACATATAGCCGCCGCCCAACGGATCATGGACGATATCATTGACCTGGAACTTGAAAAAATAAATGCCATTTTAGGAAAAATAAAATCGGATCCGGAATTAGAGGACACTAAAGCTGTGGAGGTACAATTATGGGAAAAAATTAAAGAGAAAGCGATACAGGGCAGGCGAACAGGAATTGGCATTACCGCAGAAGGAGATATGCTAGCCGCATTGGGGTTGCGATATGGAAGTAAGGAAGCGAATGAATTTTCAATTGAAGTACATAAAACGCTTGCGTTGGAGGCTTATAGAGCGTCCGTTCATACTGCCAAAGATCGTGGAGCCTTTGAAATTTACGATGCTAATAGAGAAAAAGAAAACCCTTTTATTCTTCGAATAAAAGAAGCTGATGAAAAATTATATTACGAAATGCTGGAATACGGTCGAAGAAATATTGCCTTATTGACCATTGCCCCTACCGGCACAACAAGTTTAATGACCCAAACTACTTCTGGTATTGAGCCCGTTTTTCTCCCGGTATACAAACGGAGGAGAAAAGTTAATCCCAACGATATCGATAGTAAGGTAGCTTTTATTGATGAAGTGGGTGATTCATGGGAAGAATATGTAGTATTTCACCATAGGTTTAAACAATGGATGCGTGTAAATGGCTTGGATACTGAAAAAAAATACGATCAGGAAGAGCTCGATAAAATTGTGGCCATATCCCCCTATTATAAAGCTACTTCAAATGATATAGACTGGTTGAGTAAAGTTCGTTTACAAGGTGCCGTTCAGAAATGGGTGGACCATTCTATAAGTGTTACTATAAATCTTCCTAATGAAGTCTCAGAAGAGATGGTGGGCAAGTTGTATATGGAAGCATGGAAAGCTGGTTGTAAAGGAGTTACTGTGTATCGTGATGGGTCAAGATCAGGAGTGCTGCTATCCAATGAAAGTGAGACTGAAGAAACGCTTACTGCCTTTCCTACCAAACGACCTCAGGTTGTGGAGGCAGATGTGGTGCGTTTTCAAAACAACAAGGAAAAATGGATTGCTTTTATTGGTTTAATTGATGAGCAACCCTATGAAATTTTTACAGGTCTGGCAGACGATGAAGACGGAATTTTAATCCCGCGCTGGGTCAATGATGGTTTGATTATAAAGAACAGGGATGAAGATGGTACCTCCCGTTATGATTTTCAATACAAAAACAAAAGAGGTTATAAGACCACCATTGAAGGCCTTTCGCATAAGTTCAATCCGGAATATTGGAACTACGCTAAACTTATTTCCAGCACATTGAGGCATGGTATGCCCATTGTAAAAGTTGTTGACCTCATCAACAGTCTGCAGTTGGAAGGCGAATCATTAAATACCTGGAAAAATGGGGTAGCCCGGGCGTTAAAAAGATTTGTTACCGATGGTACCGAGGCAAAAGGGCAAAAATGCGATAATTGCAGATCCACTAATCTAATTTACCAGGAAGGATGTCTGACCTGTAAGGATTGCGGTTCGTCCAAATGTGGATAAATCTTTAGTATTATAGCTTTTCTCTTCTCAAGGCTTCCTGTATAGGGTGGAAATATTCAAGGAAAATCTATCGAAATGATATATCACAATTTATAAATCCGTGCTGAAAAGGATAAGTGCTAAAAACAAAAAGTCCAGTATTTTACTGGACTTTTATCTCTGTTTCACTATAAAGCAGAACTAAATTCACTTTACAGTGATGAAGTGAGCTTGCTCTACTTCAGCGCTCTTTTTCTATTAGTTACACGAAGCCCCCAATAATTCGAAGGCCGCTATAAATTGATCAAAAGTGGCATCCCCTAATTCTTCTGTTTGCTCTACCCCATCAGTTGTTACTGTAACAGTACCATCTCCGTTGTCACAGTATTCAGAAACTACTACTTGCTCCAAAATCGTAAGGGAACATGTTTCACAGTTATTAATTACCTCATCATTATCATCACTCCCACAGGAAATAAATCCTAAGACTCCTATAGCTAAAATTGCGATCTTAATTCTTTTCATAACATTATTTGTTTTTAAATTTTGGTTGATATGGGTTATTCACTTTTATAATAACCTCAAAATGAACAATATATTATGTCTGTCAGTAGATATCACAAAAAACAATCCAACATTTCCACCGGACTTTTATCTCTGTTACCTAGATTTCTAAAGACCGGATACATAAACTTGACGACCTTCATTTTACGTCAAAAATAGAGGTAGTTGTAAACATTAGAAACAAAAAAGCCACTCACTTTCGTGAATGGCTTTGGTTATCTTGGATAGTTGACTTTTAGAAGTGTTTTTCGAATTATTAGTTTCAACATTCTCTTCCCTTGGGTGGTTTTGAAATATGATTCCCGGCGAATAGCGTCTTTTTTAATCAGAAAAAACTAACAATAGATTAGTTTAAGTGGCCTTCTTTTGGAAGTGCTTATAGTTTTTCCGGCATTATGATTTTGTATTCTTTGTTCCAGATTGGTTGTAAATCCATGATAAAGTAGAAGGTCCCTTTGGCTTTGAAGCACATAAACGCAGTAAGGAAGAATCATGCCCTTAAAATAACTCTTATCAATGCATAGTATATGCATGAAAAGAAAAAACCCATGCGTTATGCATGGGTTTTGTTATTGATGGCTATGAAGTAGAACAAAGTTCACTACATAGCCATAAAGCGAGCTCGTCTCAGCTTTATGGCTGCCCCTCTTGCGCTTCTCGCCCAGAATTTTCTCATGAAAAAAGCCACTCACTTTCGTGAATGGCTTTGGTGTTGCGATGAAGTGAGCTCCGCTCTACTTCGGCGCTCCCCCTGCTGTACTATTCTCGAACCAATTTCAGGAAGATCTAAAGAAACTTTGTAATATAGTGGATTTTGCTGACCTGTACCGATCGGAGAGTCTTAGTGTTTATGGGTGATTACATCCCATAGTAGTATTGAACACATAAAAGCACCAATAATAGAAGAAGAATATCACGATTGTCCATTTTAAGTTACTTTCCATATTACCAATCAACTTAATGCATTATATCATCGGAACAGGTCTATCTGCCATATTCAATAATTCCTTACCTTAGGAAGAACAACCAACTACTTCCAATGATCAACTTCTTTAGAAAAATCCGTAGAAAACTTGCAGATGATAGCAAGCCCTGGAAACGATTTTTATACAAGAACCTTTAGCGGTTATCAATTCGTAAATACAAAAATTGATAAATCTCTGGTAAGTATCTAAACCGTTCAAAACTATAAATATGAAGAACAATTCAAACTATTATATCCTGATACTACTTTTAATTTCCAGTTGTACTTTTAATTCTAAACAATCTAACCCGTTTCTCCAGCAAGGGGAAGGGTTTGTAGAAGTAGAAGGCGGGAAAATTTGGTACGGAATAATGGGTGATGGTGATAATACACCTTTGCTCTGTTTACATGGCGGGCCAGGAGGTACAAGTAAGAGTTATTATAATTTATCCGAAATATCGAAAGAGCGTCCGGTAATCCTATTCGACCAATTAGGAACAGGACGATCGGATCATCATCAGGATACAACTTTACTAAAAGTAGAAATGTTCGTTAAGCAAGTGAAAGCGATTAAATCGGAGTTAAAATTGAATGATTTCTATTTGTTGGGTAGTTCTTGGGGGGCAGCGTTAGCACTTGAATATTACACGCACCATCCAGAAGGAATAAAAGGAATTATATTTAATAGCCCATATTTTAGCACTCCTATTTGGACAGAAGATGCGGCAAAACTTGTAGCAGGACTTCCAGATTCTATCCAAACAGCAATTCATATGGCTGAAAGAGATAGTGTCTTTGATACCGATTCTTATATCGCTGCCAATAGCTTCTTTGCAAGCAAGCACGGCCGAAGAAAAGAACTTGTCAAACATCCATATGACACTGTGGAGTCGAACAGAAATACCTTTATTTATAATTATATGTGGGGGCCAAGTGAATTCACAGCAACAGGCACACTGAGGAATTACGATAACGTTCAAAGCCTCAAAAAAGTCAAAGTACCAGCATTGTTCACAACAGGTGAATTTGACGAAGCTATTCCAGAGACAGTTAATAAGCTAAGTCATATGGTGAATGATTCCAGATTTGTAATCATAACGGATGCAGGGCATTTTTCCCTTAATGATAACAGAGAAGCAGTGGTAGGAGCGATACAAGAATTTTTTGAGGATCAAAATAAATAAATACAGAAAAATAGAACAACCGCTGACAATGGCTATAATTCCTTACCTTAGGAAGAACAACCAACTGCTTCTTTTCTATGATTAAGTTCTTTAGAAAAATACGATACAACCTTATGGAAACAGGCAAAACAGCTAAATACCTTAAATATGCCATCGGAGAAATACTACTTGTCGTTATTGGGATATTGATTGCTTTACAGATCAATAATTGGAATGAGAAGCGACAAGAGGATGAAAAAATTAAATTACAGCTCACCAATTTACTGAGGGATATGAATGGCGACAGGTTAGGTTTACTGGCGCTACGTAGCTTTCACGCTTTTCGGGTTC
This sequence comes from uncultured Eudoraea sp., assembly GCF_947490415.1. GTDB lineage: Bacteria > Bacteroidota > Bacteroidia > Flavobacteriales > Flavobacteriaceae > Eudoraea. The sequence continues at coordinate 2,725 of NZ_CANLGX010000008.1, read as the reverse complement.
ATACTTCTATTTATCTGCTAAATCAAAATGGTATTTCAGAGAACATTATTACCTTCCCTGAGGCTGGTCCAATCCCAAAGTTAGCTTCAGATGGATTATATGGTGGACCTATACCGGATTCTTCAGACAAAGCCTTTATTATCAGAGGATTTTCTTGGCTTTTAAGAAATAACTATAGAAAACCCTTTATAGATGCCCTTGATGAATTCAAAAACACCGGATTATATGCCGAATTTGAGAATCAGGAAATCAAAAATGAACTTCGTTATTACTACTTTGTTTACAATTTTTCTTTCCCTACTGAAGATACGGGAGAATCAAGCCCAACGACTCTTTTGAAAAACTCTCTTCTTTCTGAAGGTTATTCTTATACAGATGTTTATCTTCTGGAAGATCCCTTAGAAATACTACTTTCTAACCCAACTAACGTGGCATTACTCAAAACCATTATTGATGAATCAACATATAGATCAAACCAAGCCAACTTGTTGGTTGAAATGTTGGATAGTTTAATTCTGAAAATAGAAAATGAAATTGAGAATTATTCTAAAAACTAATGCTTCGCTTCTTCCGCCAAATAAGACAAAGACTCCTTGCTGATAATAAAATGAGCAAGTACCTGCTGTATGCCGTTGGGGAGATTATATTGGTCGTTATTGGTATTCTGTTTGCATTGCAGATCAATAACTGGAATGAGTACCGCAAAGAAAGGATTGTTGAGAGAGAAATTTTGCAGAATATGGTTGAAAGCCTGGAGTCCACAATCCAGAAAATGCAGACCCATATAGATGCGAATGAATATTGCGATAGGGCAAGTGATATCATCCTAAATACCGTTGAGAATAAATTGACTTATAACGATTCACTTAATAAATACTTTGGTTGGTCACTATCCTTGGAGGATCCCGGCAGCATGATCTCGTTTGTTGGGTATGAATCCTTAAAACATGTCGGGGTTGAGATTATCCTTAATAAGAACCTGAGGAAGGAAATTATCAATCTTTTTGAGGAGACAGTTCAAGTGCCCCTGACCAGAAAGGAGAGGATGATGAAATACAATATGGATTTGGTCAGGTTGCGCCAGAAATATTTTCTTCGGGAGGAAAATTTCAATTTTTCTCCTTTTGATTTTGAAAAATTAATGGAGGACAAGATTTATTATAGTTGGTTGCGTACCATTAAGAATTCCAGGAATTGGTTCAACATTTCGATTGAGGAAAGTCTTGAAGAAACCCAAAGAGTTCTTCAAATTATAACTAACGAATTAAAAAAATCTGATTGATTGTGTGAAAGTGTTAAATATGGTATTAGAAAATGAACGAAAGGCCTACATGAAAACAATTCCATATCGTAGTCTAAATGTTTTGTGATTTAGTGTTAATCGTCATCCAAGAATAATTTTCAAGAACTAAAGAATGATTATACGAACTATGATACTTTATGTGAATCTCTGTCATTACAACATACCCTTGCAAATCGATATCCGGATATTGTAAAAAGATTCCTTGCTTTGAATGTTCATATTAATGAAATCATACCATAATTGGTTAACCTGACTTATTTACAATTCCTTACCTTAGAATAAACTAACTTAACTATTTTTCTGATGCTTACTTTTTTTCGTAGAATCCGCAAAAAACTGGCCGACGATAACAAGCCCATAAAATACATAAGGTATGCCATTGGTGAGATTTTGTTGGTGGTGATTGGGATACTTATAGCCCTGCAAATAAATAGTTGGAATGCGGATCGAATTAACAACCAAAAAGAAAGAGAATACATTATCCGCTTAACTAATGAAGTGAAGGGTGAGGTTAATTATTTGAAAGATCTTAGAGACATTTTTTTGGATAGAAGCATAGGACTTAATAGGATTATTGAACAATGGCAATCTGGCAATTCAGTTGTAGAGGATACAACCCAATACTTACAAGATTATTCATATGGTTCAGGTTTAGATCCTTGGTATAGAGAACCTATAACATGGACACAACTTCAACAATCCGGCGATCTTAATTTGTTGAAGGATAAAAACCTTACTGATGACTTGTTTGTATTTTATAGCGAAGTCAATAAACTGGGGGATAACTATTTATTAAATCCTATGAATGAATTTGTAAATACCAGGGAGAAACTGAATGTTCCTTTAATAAATGATGGAGGAGTTATCATCATTTTTAAATTTGTAGGCGCATTAAATGTAAAGAAAGAGAAGATTCAAATTAATAAAGAAATATTTAATAAGATTTGGAATTATCGGGAGGAATTACTGCCGTCATTTGTAAGGGTTTCAGGAATATGCCAGTTTCAGGTAGTCAAACTACAAGAGGTCATTGAAACTGGAGAAGTTTTATTAAAAAAATTGGAAACCTCCCTATCCCCTAATTAAAGGATATTTTTGTGTTTATTTTTTAAATTATATCTAAAATGATCAACTTCTTTAGAGGACCGAACGATAAGCAAAGGTCTGGTAGACCTTTGATAGTGAGGAGCCAGATGGTGCGTGGGCAATTTAAATAATAACTATGATCAAATTTTTTAGACATATTCGCCAAAGACTACTGACCGAAAACAAGGTAAGCAAATACATGTTTTATGCCATAGGGGAAATTGTACTAGTGGTGATTGGAATTCTGATTGCGTTGAGTATTAATAATTGGAATGACTACAGAAAAGACAGGATTGAAGAGAAAAACCTATATAAAACCTTAATTAGAAGTCTGAA
>NZ_CANLGX010000007.1 GCF_947490415.1 uncultured Eudoraea sp. | reverse complement strand
AAGCTTCGCCTTGAGCTCATTCAAACAAAAAAGCCAGACAAGAATGTCTGGCTTTTGTTGGTCGGGGTGGCAGGATTCGAACCTGCGACCTCCTGCTCCCAAAGCAGGCGCGATAACCGGGCTACGCTACACCCCGAATGGTCATCTATAAATCGTTTTGCACCACGTTTTTTAATCCGTTTTTCCAGATGCACAGCCGCTAATCTGTCGGTTACTGGTATTTGCAAAACTAACTCCCAGGGGATTCCTCCCTTGGTTGAAGGTACTAAACCTCCATTGTGTCTTTTCAATCTTTTATCAATATCTGCAGTTTGACCTACATAATATCCAGAACGTGTTTTACTAAAGAGAACATATACAAACATAATTTTCTCTAGTTGGGGTGGTCACGCCTTGGCGTGACGACCTCCTGCTCACAGAACAAGCCCAATATCCCGGCGGAGTTTATCCCTCTTGAGCTTTTGAATAAAAGCAATTTGTGGGACTACACCCCGAATGGTGTAATTTTCAGTTTTGAATTACAACTGGAATAATTTAATGAACTTTTGCGGACATGTCCGCTAAAGCCCGCCGGTTCCGCCCCTTGGCGGAAAAAGGCTGGCGAAAGCGGAGAGACTGGGACTCGAACCCAGGCGACACTTACGCGTCGACAGATTAGCAATCTGCTCCGTTACCACTCCGGCACCTCTCCAGTAATTCTTTAATGAACGTGCATTGTAAAATGCGGATGCAAATGTAATTCTTCATATCCTGGAACGCAACTTTTTTATTGAATTTTTAAGGGATTACATACACAATTCAAACTTTCTTAGATAATTAAAAATCCTAAAGGTTGAACGCCTTGAGTTTTATAGGCTTCAAAACAAATTAATTTAACTAAATTAAGGATTTCATATGAGTTTAATTTACCATTTAATGGCTTGGATATTTTTGAAATGAAACCTTGAACTGAATAACATTATTAAAAATGGAAAGAATCTCGACTTTTATCAAACATACTTTAATTATACTATCTCTACTTTCTATTCAATCCTGTTCTGCACAGTCCACATTGATCGCTGATGAAAAAGAAACCGTGTCAGTTGAGAATTTGCAATATTACCTCTATTATCCAAAGGAATATGAAGAGGAAAAAAACGAAAAATTTCCCTTGCTTTTATTTTTACACGGGGGAGGAGAAGCAGGAGGCACACTGGATGACCTCAAAACCAATGGACCACCTAAACTTTTAGCGGAAGGAAAAGAATTCCCTTTCTTAATATTGGCCCCTCAAAATCCCTACAAAAAAAAATGGTGGAATACCCGGGCGGTGATGCAATTACTGGACACCATTATAGAAGCAAACAGGGTAGATATTGATAGAATTTATCTCACCGGTTTAAGCAGGGGTGGGGGAGCTGCCTGGGAGCTTGCTGTACAATACCCCGATAAATTTGCAGCTCTGGCGGTAGTATGCGGAATGACCCCGGTACCCTATGCGGCCTGGATAAATAAAAATATGCCCATATGGGTTTTTCATGGAACTGAAGATCAATCAATACCTATTTCCGAATCTGAGGAAATGGTTGCAAAGCTTAAGGCCATGGGCTATGATGTTACATTTACCAGATATGATGGGGTAGGGCATAATGCTTGGGTGCGGGCTTATAATACCGAAGAATTGTATGAATGGTTTATGAATCAAAAGCGTAAAAAAGAATAATTCCTCATTACGATGCTTTTACTTTTAAGTTTTAGAAATTTCGTTTGGGTTCCGTGTTCAATATACTATATTTATTGAAGTCAAAGAATAACGCAGATGTATAGAAAAATAATATCAGGATTAGCCATTGGTTCCGGAATACTGGCACTTGTGTTATTGATTTTGGATGATTTTAATACGCTGGGCCCTGTTTTGATACTTTTTTTTCTATCACTTGCTTTAGCGATACGAAGTTTTGATTCATTGAAAGGGTTTTCTTTTACCATATTAATATTTGCTGCAGTAACTGCTTCTATGTTCTATCCCGAATTTTTTTCCAAAGCAGGAAGCTTCGACCTTAAAAAACTAATTGTTCCTCTGTTAATGCTAATCATGTTCGGAATGGGGACGGCGATGAGTCTTCAGGATTTCAGAGGAGTTGTTAAAATGCCTAAGGGGGTTTTAGTGGGTATTTTATGTCAGTTTACCATTATGCCTTTCGTAGGCTATGGATTAGCTACTGTATTTGGATTTCCCCCCGAAATTGCCGCCGGAATTATTTTGGTAGGTAGCTCTCCCAGTGGTCTGGCGTCTAATGTAATGGCCTATATTTCCGGTGCAAACCTGGCACTTTCACTTACTTTGACTGCCGTAGCTACCCTGCTGGCACCCCTATTTACGCCTTTGCTGATGAAGATTTTAGCGAATCAACTGGTGCCGATAGACTTTTTAGGAATGCTTTGGAGTATTGTGAAAATAGTTATTATACCCATCATTGCCGGACTCGTGTTTAATAGATTTGCCCATGGAAGATTTAAATGGCTCGATAAAGCAATGCCGGTGGTCTCCATGGCGGGAATTGCAATTATTATTACAATTATAACCGCTGCCGGCAGAGATTCCCTCCTAACACTTGGATTACTTTTGATAGTCGCCGTAATTTTGCATAATTTAATTGGCTATTTCTTCGGATATTGGGGAAGTAGAGTGTTTGGTCTCGATAGGAAGTCGGCACGTACGGTTGCATTCGAGGTAGGCATGCAAAACGCTGGCCTGGCATCAGGCATTGCCTTAGAAATGGGAAGGGTTGCTACCATGGGTCTGGCACCTGCAGTGTTTGGCCCCATGATGAATATAACGGGTTCCAGTTTGGCAACCTGGTGGCGAGGAAAACCTATTGATGAATTGGATGAAGCGGAAGATTTATCGTAATATTATTTATGTGGAAACAAGCTGGGGATAATCATAAAATTTGAATACTATGAGTAGGTTATTTTGTCTTTACGGAACTTTGGTTCTTTTAGTTACTGCGGGTTGTAAAGAAGCTGTCCCTGCCATTACCAATTCATTTAGCTCTGAAATTAGATTAAACCAAATTGGTTATTATCCTGATGCCGTGAAAAAAGCGGTGGTTGTTACTGAAATAGAAAATGAAAAATTCAGTATTGTGGATAGCGAATCCGGAGATGCTGTTTTTTCTGGAGCGCTCTCAGAGCCATTAGACTGGGAAATGGCAGGAGAAGTAGTGCGTATTGCCGATTTCAGTGAATTTACAGAGACCGGATCTTATCATATTTATATTAAAGATGTTGGATTTTCTTTTCCTTTTGAAATAAAAGAACATGTTTTACTTCCTGTTTTTCGGGGATCAATAAAGGGTTTGTACTTTCAAAGAGCCGGTATGGCCCTTGATAAAAAATATGCATCACAATGGCATAGGGCCCTTGGGCATCCTGATGATTCTGTTTTGTATCATCCGTCCAGCGGCAAACAAACAGGCACATTAAATTCCCCTAAGGGCTGGTATGATGCCGGAGACTACAATAAATATGTAGTAAATGCCTCTTTCCCCTTAGGTCAATTCTTTTTGCTGGAGGAGCAATATCCAAATAGTGTTGCGGATGGAGATTTAAACATTCCGGAAAGCGGTAATGCCATTAGTGATTATTTGGATGAACTGAAATATGAAATGGATTGGGTATTAACTATGCAGGATGAAGACGGTGGGATGTTTCACAAACTGACCACTAAAAATTTTGAAGGGATGGTAATGCCTCATGAGGCAACAAATCAAAGATATATTGTGGGAAAAGGAACCGCCGCCAGTCTGGATTTTGCAGGCGCTGCCGCGCAAGCTGCCCGTGTTTTTATGCCTTATAATTCTGCATATGCCGGGAAATGCCTGGAGGCAGCTAAAAAGGCTTACAATTGGTCCATAGAGAATTCACAGGTGGCATTTGTAAATCCTGAAGATGTTAGTACAGGTCAATATGGAGACACCAATTTTGATGATGAATTGTTCTGGGCCGGCGCACAACTATATGTATCTACTTCTGATATCACTTACCTCGAACAACTGAATAAGGAACAGATCGATTTTAACTACAGCCCTGGTGATGGCTGGACAAAATTTATGAGGTTTATGGGGATATTTACACTTTTGGAAAACAAATCACTCGTTCCTGAGGAACTCTATGATGAATTAAAAGAAGGAATTTTAAATACCGCGGATGCCCTGACTGAAAGAACAAAAACAAATGATTATTTTCAGTGTGTTGATGATTTTCAATGGGGTTCGAATAGCGACGTACTGAATACAGCGATGATTATTGCTCAGGCCTACAGGCTGGAAAATAAACCCGAATATCTAACAGCTGTAAGGCAAGCTGCTGATTATATACTGGGAACCAATGCTTTAGGATATAGTTTTGTAACGGGTTTTGGAGATAATCCCCCTATGTTAATACATCACAGGCAAAGTGCCGCTGACGGCATCGTAGATCCGGTACCGGGACTGCTCTCTGGTGGGCCAAATGATGACAAGCAGGATATTGCTGCCGGGGTAATTTATCCTGAAAATGTCGCCCCTATGAAAAGTTGGGTAGATCATGAGGATAGTTACGCAAGCAATGAAATATGTTTAAACTGGAATTCCCCTTTGACTTATATTCTGGGCTTTCTGGAACAAGAATCTAAATAACCAAATTATGAGAATACTTAAAACTGTTATCGCTTTACTAGGTGTATGCGCCCTTACGGGAAGTACGGAAACCGCTTTTGCAAATACAAAAATAGAAAACGACTCAAGTACAATACAAAAACCAAAACCTCGAAACGTCATTTTTATTCTTACCGATGATCACAGGTATGATTATATGGGGTTTACAGGTAAAGTTCCCTGGCTGCAAACCCCTAATATGGATAAGCTGGCAGCGGAAGGCGCTTACCTGCCCAACACTTTTGTCACTACTTCCCTGTGCTCTCCAAGCCGGGCATCTATTTTAACCGGGCAATTCTCACATAGCCATACTATTGTGGATAACCAGGCTCCGGATCCCGGGAACCTGACTTATTTTCCGGAGTATTTACAGAAAGCCGGATATCAAACAGGCTTTTTTGGAAAATGGCATATGGGTGACCATGGTGATGAGCCACAACCCGGTTTTACACATTGGGAAAGTTTTCCCGGACAAGGGGTCTATTATAATCCTACTTTAAATATTAACGGGGAGAGAGTGGCCTATAAAGATTCTACATATATCACCGATCTATTAACGGAACACGCGGTAGATTGGATGGATAAAAGGGATAAGAATAAGCCATTCTTTCTATATCTCTCACATAAAGCAGTGCACGCAGGATTTCAACCTGCTAAAAGACATAAAGGTATTTATAAAGGTAAAAAGATAAAACTCCCTGCTACCTATGAACAGACCAAAACAGGCAAGTACCGGGATTTAAAATGGCCACAATGGGTTGCTGACCAGCGAATCAGCTGGCATGGGGTAGATTATATGTACCATTCTAACCGTGACTTATATGAAATGGTTGTGGATTACTGTGAAACCCTCCTTGGAGTTGATGAAAGTATTGGTAGCGTAATGGAGTATTTAAAGAAGGAAGGACTGGATGAGTCTACACTGATTATTTACATGGGGGATAATGGTTTTAGTTGGGGTGAGCACGGCCTGATCGATAAAAGGCATTTTTACGAAGAGTCTGTTAAAGTTCCTTTGCTGGTGCGTTGTCCGGAATTATTTGAAGGGGGTAAGGTTCCACAGCAAATGGTTCAAAATATAGATATAGGACCCACAGTTCTGGCTGAAGCAGGGGTTAAACAGCCAGAAAATATGCCCGGGGTTTCCTTTATTCCTATTCTAACCGGAAATACAGAGATGGCTTCCCGTAAAGAAATATTTTATGAATATTACTGGGAGTATGATTTTCCCATGACGCCAACTGTGTTTGGCATGCGAACAGATCAATATAAGTACATGAAGTATCAGGGGATATGGGATAGAAATGAACTTTATGATTTACAGAACGATCCTGAGGAGATGTACAATTTAATCGCAGATCCGGACAAACAGGAAATAGCGAAATCTATGTCATCTGCCATATATGATTGGCTTGAAGAAACCAATGGCATGAATATTCCCTTAAAGCGAACAGTTAAATACCGTTTTGGAGATTTTAAACACCAACAAGAACACTAAAAATCTAGCGTTCTGGTTTCTTTGCCGTGATTATCAAAAAACTTGATTTGGTTTACGTTTGGATTCACTTCAATATACCTGCTGGATTGGGATTGAAAGGAGGAACCCCAATAATATTCCTGGATCTGACTGCTATTATTCCCGAAATATAATGTGCACTTAACTTCATTAGCTTTTAGTGGAACTAACTGAGGCGTTGGATTTATAGTTGTTTCGTAAACTTTTAGGAAATCATTGTTTTGAGAAGCGACCAGTATAGATTTTTCATTTGCAATACTCACTCTTACAAGGCTTTTTGCATCACCAGGGACGAGGAAATGACTCTCCTCCAGAGGTACGGCTTCAAAACTTCCTTCTCCTTTATTCTTTAGCACAACACCCACAAAAGCGTCAGCAGGGCCTTGTTGTACTTCCATGCCAAAATCGTTCCCTACCAATGCAATATCCATGAAGTTATCATTATTAAAATCGGTTATGAGAATGCCGTAAACAGGGGCAAGTTGAGCTTCAATAGGCAGCGGATGACTCTTAAACCTGCCATCTCCCAGATTTTCAATCCATGACGTCTGCATATAGTTAAACGTGAGTTTCATTGCATCATCCAGAAGGCCATCAGGAAAAACTTCCGGCAAAGTGGCTTCACCAAATTCACCAAAGGAGTTAAATCTTTTTCGAATTCCCACAAACTGCTTTACAACATCCTGCCAGGGATGATAAAGGTATTCCTTCTTGGTCCCTACGCTATCTCTCAGGTAATACGAGATAAATGGGTCTATCATTCCATTATCATCCAGATCCTTTGCATATAAGCGTACAGGCATCTCCTTATCGGCTTTAAAATTAATATTCTTCCCAAAATTGCCGGCTACATAGTCTGTATCTCCGTCATTATCCAGATCTGCAGCTGCCAGACTGTTCCACCAGCCGAAATTATCCTGAATACCACTGGAATCCGTTACTTCGTGTAGTGATCCATTCTTGTTTTCAAAGAAACGAATAGGCATCCATTCCCCGGCTAAAATAAGATCAGGCCAGTAATCCCCGTTAAAATCGGTCCATAAGGCATCGCTAATTAGTCCCGGATATTGCAATTCCGGAGAGACTTCCTCAGTTACATCAATAAAACGAACATTGCCATTTGCACTTTCATTCCGGAGAATATAGGAACGGTCTGCTTTTGGATATGCCATGGGAAGTACCCTGCTTCCTATAAAAAGGTCGAGGTCTCCGTCCCTGTCATAATCCGAAGCCCTTACAGTGGATGAATTACTCCTCATATCAGGGATACCTTCAACAGATACAGAAAACCTGCCATTTCCATCATTTAACAACAGAATATCTTTATATAATATATCCCCCGGAGGATACTGAGCGCACCCGCGGGCTATATATAAATCCAAATCCTGATCACCATCTGCATCAAAGAGCAGGGTACCGGCATCTTCTTCTTCCAATTCTTTACCCTGTTTGTAATTAACTTCCTCCTGAATAAAGCTCCCATCCTTTTGCTGTATAAACCAGGACTCGGCGAATTTCCTGCTGGCACTCAGGAACATGTCATCCAGGCCGTCATTATTTACGTCACCCACAGCAAGAGCAGGGCCATATTGAGAGAACTTATGTGGTAGCGTACGCTGAAAATTAAAATCAATAAAGTCATGATCCTTACTTTCATGTACCAGATTATACTTTTCTGCTACTTCTTTCAGCATAGGAATAAACAAGGAATCCTTTTCCAAAGCGGGTTCCAACAATAGCGAATCAAAAGAAATATTGAGAACTCTGTCTGAGTCCTGAGTCTGTAACTTCTGAATACCTCCACCGGGCCAGATAATTTTTATGGAATCTACGGAGGATTTAGTACCAAGTCCAAAATGAAATACACTTTCAGGTTTGGAGAGATACCCTCGTCCGGAAAGCAAGGATTGCTTCTGACTCATGCCATCAGAATAAATTTCTACCACACTCCCGTAGGCAGCAGGGTTTTTATCGGAACCTTTTAATTTAATCCTTAAGTAATGACTTTCCGGATTTATTTGAGAAAGCCTGTTTTCCATTAGGAGTACAGGATCATTTATATTATTGATTACTAAATCCAAATCCCCGTCATTATCAAGATCTCCATAGGCCGCTCCATTGGAGTAGGTGCCAAAATTAAGCCCCCAGGAATCGGTAACATCCTCAAAATTCAAGTCTCCTTTATTTCGGAACATGAAATTTGGAATTTTTATCTCAGGAATGGCAGCTATCAATTTTTCTTTGCTGACCAGTCTGCTTGCCGTGATACGGAAATCCCCGAAATCCCTGTCGGTTACATCTTTTGGAAATCCATTGGTAATAAAAAGATCCTGCCAGCCGTCATTGTCGTAATCGGCAAAAAGAGGTGCCCAACTCCAATCCGTTTCCTGGATCCCGGCAAACATACCTGTGTCTCCAAATACAGGAAGCCCTGTTTCCGGATTCATACCAAGATTTAGTTGCAGTGTGTTTCTGGTATACTGGGATGCGTAATTATACTTTTTGGTAAAAATTTCTTTCTGATAACTGCTGGGCCCCTGGAATAACTTCTTTCGCTTGTTGTAGTAAGGCTGCATCTCTGAGGTAAAAATATCCATATGCCCGTTATTGTTTACATCAGCAATATCGCTACCCATGGAAGAAAGGCTAAAATGCTTAAATATATCCCCGGCCCTGTTGGTGTAGGTACCATCCTGATTATTGATATAAATCAGATCATTACTCAGGAAATCATTCGCCACATAGATGTCCATCCATCCATCTTCATTAAAATCGTGAATTAGCGTACTATGGCTGTATCCGTGAAAGCGAATTCCGGCCTCTTCTGATACGTCTTTAAATATAGGGTGATCCATAGTATCATTCCACTCATTTTTATAGAGCCTGTCGCGGCTAAGGGAGGTACCATCGTCCTCTAACGGACTAAACTGGCTTGGGTTTATTCCTTCAATCCTGTTCACGCCAATAAAAAGATCCAGGTCTCCATCGTTGTCGTAGTCAAAAAATTGTGCATGGGAAGAATAGGTAGTGTCTGCAATACCGTAATCCTTCGCCATTTCTTTAAATAGGGGAGTACCACTCTCATTATTACCCTGGTTGATGTACAGGAGGTTCCTTCTTCTGTCCTGGTTTTTGTAAAAAGTGTTACAAATGTAAATATCCTGTTTCCCATCAAGGTTAATATCTATAATAGATACTCCTGAAGACCATAGCAGAGAATCTGGTTTATTTATGCCAGCCGCTGTGGAGACATCAATAAATTTTAATTGTCCTTTATTGAGGAACAAGCTATTATCTACCTGATTCCCTGTGAGGAAAATATCGTCTAGTCCATCACCATCCAGGTCTCCCAGTGCCACACCGGAGCCATTGTAGACAAATTCATTATCAAGAATATTAATGGAATCATTTTCGGTCAATGCATTGGTAAAATCCAGGCCTGAATTTTGGGGAGTAACTCTTTGGAAAAGAACAGTATTTTTTTCTGGATTATCACAGCTGGTAACCAGCATTGATAATAAGCCAATTGCCAGTAATACAATTTTCGCTTTCATTGGATATGTATTTTAAATCAACATACAAAAATGCGAGAACCCTGGCACATGAACAAATAAAAAGGCCGCTTTTCAGCGGCCTTTTAAAAATTATATGCACAAGTGTATTAATACCCTGGATTCTGAGATAAAATATCAGAGCCTTGAATATCTCTTTGCGCTTGTGGAATAGGATATAATTCACTTTTACCGGCAGTGAAGCTTGCGCCACCAAATTTGGTAACAAGGAATTGTCCTTCATAAGCTAAATACTCATTTAATGTTTCAGCAGCTATTCCCCAACGTACTAAGTCAAAGAAACGGTGACCTTCTCCTGAAAGCTCAAGCTTTCTTTCAAAACGAACTGCAGTTCTTGCAGCATCCTGAGTAGCAAAGTCAGCAGCTACGTATTCAGAGATATTGTAGTTTGCGGCATCTGTACCATCCTCATTTTTAACCCAATGCTCAGAAAGAGCAGCTCTACGGCGTACCTGGTTTACATAATCTAATGCCTTTGTAAGTGATCCTGCTTCAACTTCAGCTTCAGCAGCCATCAGCAATACATCAGCATAACGTATAATGGTATAATTCATGGTGGCATAACCACGTGTCCATGAGCTACCATCTGTAAAAGTATTCTCCTGTGATTTGTAATAGATATATTTCTTAGGAGAGTAAGGACCCGCATACGGGAAACTTCTAATCCAGGCAGAACCAGGATGAGGTATCCAATCTAAATAAGGGATCGATTTTCTCCCGATAGAATGATCTATTCTTGGATCTAACGGACCTGAATCAGGTACAAAAGTAGCTTCATCATTTCCATCCACAATTACGTGAAAGAATGCATTTTGAACTGCGTTGGCCGGATCATTATAAGACTCATCTAACAACGGCAGACCGTTTGCTTGTGTTCTAAAGGAATTGGCTAAAGATAAACTTGGCTGAAAGAATCCACAGCAGTTACCAGGACCATCAGGACCTGTGTTGTATGGGTAGTTTAAATCATCAAAAGCATTTGCATTTTGAACACTTCCCGTATTATTAGCAGATTCAACATCCATTACAGATTCTGCATGGTTGTCATTTTCCGCATTGTAAATTTGCGCGTAATCATCTAATAACGCATACTTTAAACCATTGGAAGTAACTCCATTAGCAATAACATCATCAAACCAGGTTATAGCTTCTGAAAACTTCCCCTGAAATAATTTGGCTTTGCCCATATAAGCTGCAGCCGCCCATTTATTTACCCGACCGGCATCTGTAGTCTCAGGTAAATTATCATACGCATACTGGAAATCAGCTTCTATTTGAGCCCAGGCAGTCCCTGAATTAGGAACCAGAATTACTTCCTCTGCGGGAAGAGTTTCATCAAAAACCGGGATGTTACCGAAATGCTTCTGGAGATCAAAGTAAAAATGACCACGCAACATCCGTGCCTCACCCGTTACCCTGTCACGATCAGACGCTATTAGAGCGTCCGGGTTGGCAGCAACAGTAGCAAGCACTCTGTTAGCCCTTGCAATACCTTCATAACGTCCACGCCAAAGGTTATTCAAATCCCCACTGGTAGGATCTGTTTCATAACGCTGAATGGGGTTGATAGTCGAATAATCCCCTGCATCCGTTCCTTTATTGGCTTCTCCACCCATAATTGAACCGGTAACCCAATGGTTGGGTCCTTCAAATCGATTTCCAAATACGCCATTCAATGCAGAATACGTCCCAATAAGAAGGGCTTCAATACCATCTGCGGTTCCCAACTGAGCATCACCCAATGAACCTGCAGGCGGTACTTCTAAAAATTCATCGCTACATGAGACACCCAATACGAGGGCGCACATGACGAAAACTCCGAATTGTTTAATCTTTTTAATTGTCATCATAACTTTTTTTTTCAAATATAATTAAAATTTTATCATAATTATTCATAATCAAGGTCTTAGAGTCCAATATTAACATTTATCAAATAAGATGGTGTTACGGGGTAGTTACCTACATCAATACCAAATCTAACATCAGCATCTCCACCAACAACCGGGTCTAATCCGCTATAACCCGTTATGGTCCAGATATTATTGGCAGAAAGTCCTACTTCAAATTTGCTAAGTACATTGGAATTATCAACCAGTTGACTAAAAGAGTAGGTGAAAGCAAGTCTTTGAAGTCTTGCATAACTACCATCTTCTACATACCAGGAATTAGAAGCTCCACTGGTACTTAGGTTAGATGCACTTTCCCAGATAGGAGCAGCAGCGTTGTTACCTAATTCAGGAGTCCATGATTTAAATGCAGCGACACCTTTAGCAGAGCCTTCAAAAGTACCAAAGAAATCTCTAAACCATTTGGATTGATTAAAAACCTCCAAGCCAGTAGACCAGTTCCAGAACATCTCCATTCTTAAATCCTTATATTTCAAATCTATAGTTGCCCCACCGCTGTAATTCGCTATAGGATCACCAAGATAGGTTCTGTCTTCCGGGGTAATTGCACCATCTCCGTCAACATCCCTATATTTAAATCTACCTACACCTGCTCCGTCCTGTGAAGGAGAAGAAGCAACATCTGCCGCACTTTCGAAGTAACCTATTACATCATAACCAAAAAAGGAAGATAATGGCTTTCCAATCTGGTTCCTTGTAGGAAATATTCCTCTAAAACCATCTCCATCCAAAAAGTCGATACCTGGTGCAAATGATAACACTTCATTTTTAAGGAAGGTGTTATTAACCGCAAATTCAAATGTAAAATCTTCTGTGAAATTTCCTTTATAAACTACTCGTAAGTCAATTCCCCGGTTAAGCATAGAACCCACATTTCTGGCTGGTGCCTGGGCGAAGTTGCCGGTTACACCTGCTAATGGTACACGGAATAATAGGTCTTCGGTATCGCGTTTCCACCAGTCGAATTCAATATCTAAATGGTTGTCAATAATAGTAGCATCAAAACCTATGTTGGTAGTAGTACTGGTTTCCCATTTAGCATCCGGGTTCCCTATACGGCTGGTAGCAAAACCTTCATCGGCACCACTACTTTGACCTTGTATGGGATAAAAAGTATTATCCAAAGCCGAGGCTGCCAAAGAAAACTGGTTAGCAGGGTCTACGTTGTTGGAGTTACCCATTTGTCCCCAGCCAACTCGAACTTTTAAATCCTGAAAAAAGTTTTGGTTATCCATAAAGGATTCACCAACAATCCTCCAGGCTCCTGAGAATGCAGGAAAGGTACCATATCTGTTGTTAGCCCCGAATACGGAAGAACCGTCTCGCCGAACAACCCCAGAAACATAATATCTTTCGTCATAGTTGTACTGCAACTGGCCAAATAAAGAACTAAAATTAACACCTTTTCTTATAAAACTTTGAACTACCGGGCTCTGTACTGCAGAGAGCGTTACAAAATCTAAATCTGTAGAGAACGGGTTGATACCGGAACCTTGAATTCTTCTTCCCTGAGGCGCGGCTACCGGGGTATTTGTCCCTTCAATTGCTTCCTGACCTACTAAAACTTTTAATTTGTGTTTGTCAGCAATTAATTTCTCATAGGTAATGGTGTTCGTAAATGTCCATGAGAAGCCATATTCTGAACCTTCACTAAAACTATAACTAGCCTGTGGTTCAGAATCTCCCAAATACCTGTAATTGTAATCTAGATTGTTAAAATTATAATAGAACCCACCTATACTACTTCTAAAAGTAAAGCCCTCAAAAGGTTTGATCAGTGCATAAAAATTACCAATGGCACTTGTTGAAAAGGCCTTATCATCACCTCTGTCTTGTTTTAATCTTCTCACCGGGTTACGCGGGTTATTAAAACCTGCGGCCCTTGTACTGGCATAGCTGCCAAATTCATCAAATACCGGGATAATCGTTGGCATACGATAGGCTGAAAGAATTTCAGATTCATCATTCGCAATACCTTGTCCCCCGTTACCACCGGTTTGGCCTACAATTGATTGATATGTAATCTGCAGATTTTCACCAATACTTAACCAGGGTGCCAGATCAAATTCTGAATTAAAACGGGCAGTATACCTGTCCTGGCTGTTCGACAAAAGAATACCATCTATAGACTGCATATTTAATCCTACATAGAAGCGACCATTCTCGTTACCTCCATCAAAACCAACGCTAATCCTTGTAGCCGGTGCAACCCTGGTAATTTCTCTATACCAGTCTGTTCCTGCAAGGTTTGGCCTGATTAAAAAGACATTTTCGGGATCTGCTTCATAATTTGCCTGAATCTGAGCTAAATTTATATCGCTGGCAGAAACACCATTCTGCCCATCTGCATGCAGATAATCAGGAAAAGTTGGTGTTGCATTAGAACCGTATTGCGGATGTGTATACTGTGGTTCAGTTCCGTTAGCCGCAGCATTATTTCGATAGCCAATATGCGTATAATTGGCCATATCCTGAGGGTTCAGCATTTTTGGAGATCCTGCTACATTGGGATCGGTAATACCACTTTGAATATTAATTGAAATGTTGGTTTTTCGATCTCCGCGTGATCCTTGTTTTGTTGTATAAACAATTACACCGTTTGCTGCTCTTGCCCCATAAATGGATGCCGCAGCAGCGTCTTTAAGCACTGTGGTCGTAGCAATATCGTCCGGGCTTAAGAAATCAATATTTTGAATAGGTACCCCATCTACTATATAAAGTGGTTGGTTACCACCAAAACCACCATATCCACGAACCCGCACCTGACTTTGAGTTCCTGGCTGGCCATTAGTGATTACTGTAACACCGGCAACCCTACCAGCTAATTGTTGTTCCACGTTACCGGAAGGAATTGCTGCCAGCTCCTCGGCACTAACAATGGATACCGCTGCTGTGGTTTCCCTTTTTGACTCAGTGGTATACCCTGTTACTACAACTTCGTCTAATGCAAGCCCTTCTTCAAGAGTTGCATTTATAACACTGGAGCTACCCACTGTCAATTCTGCCGAATTGTAACCGGTGTAAGAAAACACCAGGACATCTCCGGGACTGGCCTGGATGGAATAATTTCCATCAAAATCAGCCGCGGCACCAGTTGAAGTGCCTTTAATTACCACATTCGCTCCAGGAAGCGGAACCCCGCTTGCATCTGTAATAGTTCCTGTGATGGTGGATTGAAATGCTTCAATCGTCGTTACTGTTTCGAGACTTGTTGTCGGTGCTGCAAGAGCAAACGAACAAACAAGCCCCATAAGTAATGAAAAAACCTTGATACTGGACCTGCTGATTTTGCCAGCACAAGATTTTAACGAGTGATAATCACTTTTTAGAATCATAATCGTTTGTTGTTTAGTTAGCTTTAATTAATTGATTTTCATGATTTTAAATAACACTTAAAGCGAAAACGTTTGCGGTAAATGTTAAAATAAACCATAAATTTTTGATAATATTAATAAAATTATGCGAATAATATAATAAACGGTGACAATATTTTGTCAATTAGTTGTCAAATAATGAAATATTAGGAATTTGTTATATAAATAAATTTAACATTTTGTTGTTTTTTATCAATTCTTGTAAACTACTACTATTTTTTTTAATAAAACAATACCTTTTGGGGTTAACCAAAAGGCATTGCTTACTACGCTACTGATACTACCTTACTAAGAAGGGCATCACAATTGCAATCGTTCCCCTATGATTTGCCAGTCAGAAACGGGAAACGCCGCGCTAATTCAAAAAAACCAAGCGCAGGTTGGGGAAACTATTTTTAATGCTGTATTTCATTCATTTCAATTAAGTTTAATATGCTTTTTACAGATTCATTGGTTGATAACCTATCTGTGGGCGTGTTTTTGCAATAGTCGACCAAAATATTTATCGACGTGGTGGCTACATGGGTTCTGGTGTCTGAAGACGCATAATAGATAAAAACGGTTCCGTCATTATCTGCTATCCAACCATTAGAAAAAAGAACATTTCCCACATCTCCTACAATCTCTTTAGTATTCGGAGCCATAAAATAACCCCCGGGCTGATAAATGACTTTAGATATATCCCGCAGATCTGTCATAAAAAGATATAATACATATCTTAAACCTGCGGCCGTATTGCGTACTCCATGTGCCAGGTGAAGCCACCCTTCTTTCGTTTTAATTGGTGAAGGTCCCAACCCGTTTTTCAATTCATATATAGTATGATAGGCTTTTTGGTTTATAATTATCTCGTCAACAACCTCGGGGTGGGTCATGTCATCTATAAATCCCAGCCCAATACCTCCTCCGGATCCAGTTTCAATAAATCCATCCTGTGGTCTTGTGTACAGGGCGTATTTACCTTGAACAAATTCCGGGTGCAAAGTCACATTCCTTTGCTGGTTGGATCCCGAAATTAAGTCGGGTAAGCGCTCCCAGTTTTTAAGATCCCTTGATCTGATGATGCCTGCGTTTGCGATTGCAGAAGAAGTGTCCCCGTGTGGCGCATCCGGATTTTTTCTTTCAGCACAAAAAATACCATAAACAAATCCATCTTCATGAGCAATCAACCGCATATCATAGACATTAATATCAGGGTCATTTAATTGTGGAAGCAGTAAAGGCTTTTCCCAGAATTTAAATTTATTTATTCCATCCGGGCTATCTGCAAAGGCAAAATAAGATTTCCTATCGCTGCCTTCAACTCTTACCACAAGTGTATATTTATCATTCCATTTAATTGCCCCCGCATTAAATGCTGCATTAACACCTATACGTTCTAAGCCATATGGATTAGACGCTGCATTTAAATCGTACCGCCAGTTTATTGGTATATGTTCAGCAGTAATCACCGGATACTCATATCTGGTGATTATCCCATTATTTTCCGGAATTGCATCATTAGGCATATTTATAAGTTGCTGATGATTTCTCATAAGCTGCTCATAATTCCAAATCCGTTTTTGGTTTTTTAGCCTGCCTGTTTCCATCACGTTACATTTGTTGGTCTAACTTATCCCACCAGAATTTTTTAAGGAGAAAACCGCAAACAGCAAAAATCGCAAGCGATATCCATAAGGACGTATATTCTCTTAGGATTAAATATATAGGCATAATTACCAAAAGTGTCTGAGCTGCGGTACCAATAAAAATATTAAACATGTCCATTTTGAACATTTTGTTTTTTACAAAATCCGGATACTGAGCACTAACTTTTTCTTGTATGGGTTTCCAAAAACCCCAGGGCCTTGTCTTTTTATAAAAATTAATTAGAGTGGCTTCATTGGTAGGCGGCCCCATATAAGTTCCAATTATACAGCCAAGGGTGGTAATTATAAGAAACAGGGGGAAAAGATAAAGTTCCAGCGTTTCTTTAAAGACCAGTGGAAAAATAATTGCAGGTATCAGGCCCGATACCATTCCCCAAAAATAACCGTAGCCGTTAAATCGCCACCAGTGCCATTTTAAAGTATTAGAAACTACATAACCTCCCCATAGGGCAGAAACTATCCATTGTAAAACAGAATTCACATCCTCGACGAAAAACCCCAAAGCAATACTCACTATGACAACCAGGATACCACTGCCATAGTTCATCCATTTCACCTCTTTTGGTTTTGCATCTTTTTTATATCTTAAGTAAACATCATTTACAATATAGGCCTGAGCCGCGTTTAAGGTTCCTGCAAAAGTGGACATAAATGCAGCCAATAAGCCAGCCAGTAAAAGACCCATTAAACCAACAGGCACAAATTTACTTATGGCCGAGGGAAGAATATTTTCAAAATCAATAATTCCGGCACGTTGTAGATCCAACTGATCATAAAATAGGATACCCAATACTGCAAAACCACCTATCATAAGATACCTGGTAGGCATAAGAACAATCGACACGAATCCACTCATTTTTGCAGCTTCTTTTGGTGATTTGGTAGATAGTATTTTCTGCATATCATAATTTGGTGCAGGACCGGCGATACTGGCCAGAATACCTTTGAAGACAACCAACATAAAGAACAATCCAAATAATGTATAGCCGTCTGAAGCAATTTTGTCGTTAACTTCTGCAATAAGACCAGTCCAATCAATATCCAGAGTCCATCCAAAAAAGGGATCCATCCAACCTTCTGGAACGTTCAGGGTATTTGAGCCCATTGCCTGCCAGGCTATGAAAGCTATGGCAAATGAGGAAATGGTCATTATTGTAAATTGTAAAAGGTCTGCCCATACAATACCGGACATACCGCCAAGCACCGAATAAAATACAGCGAACAAGGTAAAAACAGTGCCATAGAAATGGGGGACATATTCCAGCGGGACATCAAAAGGAATATAACCGCTGACTATTTCCCAGGGAATAAATATTTCAACAAACTTCCCCAGGCCAATAAATCCATAGGCCAAAAAGCCAAGGCAACTAATAATGGCAAAAGCCACAACAACGGTATGTGATAATTTGCCGCCCCTGCCTTCACCAAATCTGAACAAAATCCATTCAGCCCCGGTTGTGACATTGGAACGCCTTAACCAGGCGCTTAGGTAGATCATTAAAAATATCTGATTAAAAACAGGCCAAAGCCAGGGTATCCAAATACTTTTTAAACCGTATACAAAGGTTAAGGTAACCAGCCACATGGTCCCGGAAATATCAAACATCCCTGAGGCATTGGAAAGACCGAGCATATACCAGGGCAGGGATTTGCCGCCAAGTAAATAATCATCTTTGCTTCTTTGTGCCCTTTTGCGGAGTATAAGACCAATAAGCACTGTAGCTAAAAGATATAATAGGATTATTGCAATATCTATTCCCTGCAGCATACTTTGTTTTAACTTAAAAAATTAAAGATTAATCAAATAAGTTGGAATTAGTAAAAATTAGTGTGCTTTTTTAAATATTCATTAAAATATACACCCTTCATTTGCTAAATTCTGGTTCAAATCTAAAATATTTGTTAATATTGTTTTGGTATTATTTTATCATATCAATGAATTATAACGACAGATCTAGCATTGAATAATGGAATTATTAAAAAAAATTCATCGTGAGATCACACCTCTTTCTAATGAAGACAGTTTTCTAGTTTTCGACAGAGTGAAGGATTTTTTTGATTATCCAGTGCACTTCCATCCGGAATTAGAACTGAACTTTATCTCCAATGGAAAAGGAATCCGCAGAATTGTAGGCGACAGCATTGAAGAAATTGACAATCTAGAATTAGTATTGGTTGGCTCTAATCTTTTTCATGGCTGGGAACAACATGAGTGTACAAAAAAAAATATACATGAAATAACGATTCAATTTCACAATGATCTACTCAATTCCGCTTTTCTTGGCCGTAGAATTATGAAACCCTTAAAAGACTTGTTTGATAGGTCGGCTCATGGAATTCTTTTTTCCGAAGAAGTAACTCGTAATATGGCTCCGAGAATACTGAAAGTATCAAAACTGGGTGGAATCGATTACTTTATGGAACTATTTTCAATTTTATATGACCTGGCGACTTCAAGAAATCAACGGTTGCTGTCTACGACCACAATTCTGCTGGAAGACTTTGAGCACAATAAAAAACTCAAAACATTATATGATTATGTTCAGGATAATTATTCGGCAAAAATGACCCTTCAGGAAGTTGCAGATATAATGAATATGAGTAGTGTTTCATTTAATAGATTTATTAAGAAGCGAACCGGTAAGACATTTGTAGAATATGTAAATGATATTCGTATAGGTTATGCTTCCAAATGGTTAATTGAAAGAGATTTGAGCATATCCGAAATAGCCTTTATGTGCGGTTTTAATAGTATTGCAAATTTTAACCGGGTTTTTAGAAAAAGCAAAGGCAGTACGCCTACTCAATACAGGCAGGATTTTTCCGGTATTCGAAGAGTATTATAATTTCATAGAAGTAGTTAATACGTTTAGAGGGTATTTTATGGCAATAGGCTTACACTAAATTGTCAATTTCTTGTACATTTCTACCAAACTGGACGGACTGCAAAATATTTCAAATAAATAATGTAATTTATGCTTGCTATTAACTGATAATAAAGACCGTAATTAATTAAATAAAGCCTATGCAAATAAAAGAATCACCAACTATGTATGATGCAATAATAGTTGGTTCAGGTGCCGGTGGAGGCATGTCAGCCAAAGTCCTGGCAGACGCTGGTCTAAAAATTGCTGTTGTTGAAGCAGGACCTTTTTTTGATCCTGCAGATCCGGAGCAAATGACCCAGTTAAAATGGCCTTACGAATCACCGCGAAGAGGCGCAAATACTACCAGAGATTTTGGTGAATTTGATATGGCGTACGGTGGCTGGGAAATAGAAGGCGAACCTTACACGCGAAAAGAAGGCACGAAATTCGATTGGTACAGGTCGCATATGCTTGGGGGAAGAACCAACCACTGGGGAAGAATTTCACTGCGTTTTGGACCAAAAGATTTTAAGCATAAAGATATAGATGGCCTTGGTGACAATTGGCCAATTGGTTATGAAGATGTAAAACCATATTACGATAAGGTAGACAAACTTATTGGGGTCTTCGGCACCAATGAAGGACTTCCTAATGATCCGGATGGATTTTTTCTGCCACCACCAAAACCGAGACTGCATGAGCTTATGTATATTAAAGGTGCGCGTAAATCCAATATTCCGGTTATTCCTTCCAGAATGTCTATGCTTACGAAAAAAATAAACAACGATCGAGGGGTATGTTTTTACTGCGGCCAGTGTTCTCGTTCCTGCCAGGTATATGCTGATTTTTCTGCAGGTTCCTGTTTAATTTTTCCTGCTCAGAAAAGTGGAGGTCAGGTCGACCTCTATGTGAATTCTGTTGTACGGGAAGTAACAACGAATGAAGAGGGAAAAGCAACAGGGGTCTCATATATTAATAAGGACGATCGCAAAGAGTACCAGCTAAAGGCAAAAGTTGTAGTACTTGCAGCTTCTGCGTGCAGTTCGGCGCGAATTCTCCTGAATTCAAAAAGCAAACAGCATCCCAATGGGCTTGGAAACAGCAGTAATGTTGTTGGGAAGTATCTTCATGACTCTACGGGAAGCAGCCGGGCCGGATTTATCCCGGGTCTGATGAATCGGAAAGTATACAATGAAGATGGGGTAGGCGGTATGCATGTTTATACACCCTGGTGGCTTGATAATAAGAATTTAGATTTCCCCCGGGGTTATCATATTGAGGTCTGGGGTGGAATGCGGATGCCTAATTATGGCTTTGGATTTAACCCAAATGAGTTTAATAAATTTTTTAACCTACCCACGGGAGGTTACGGCGAAAGTTTACGCAAGGACGTAAAAAAATATTACGGCTCTGTCCTGGGTTTTGGAGGACGTGGAGAGGCGGTTGCAAGAGAGGATAACTATTGTGAAATAGATCCGACTACCGTCGATCAATTCGGAATTCCGGTACTTCGTTTCAATTATAATTGGTCAGATTTTGAAAGAAATCAGGCCAGGCATATGCAGTCCACATTTGAAGAACTTATCCACAATATGGGAGGAGAAGTTCTGGGTGATACACCGTCAAAAGAAGAGGATTATGGCCTTTTAGCTCCTGGTAGAATAATCCATGAGGTAGGAACCACGAGAATGGGCGATGACCCAAAAAAGTCGGTGGTAAATAAATTTCAACAGTTACATGATGTCAATAATGTTTTTATAACTGATGCTGGTCCGTTTGTTTCGCAGGGAGATAAAAACTGCACCTGGACCATTCTGGCCTTGTCCTGGCGCGCATCAGACTACATTGTAGAACAATTAAAACAGCAAAATATCTAAAAAATGGATAGAAGGAAGAGTATTAAATCAATCTTACTTGGAACCGTTGCCGGCGGTCTGGTTGTTCATGGTTGTAAACCTGAAGCAGCAAGTACTGAGGAAATTGCAGCAGTTAAATCAGGTGAAAATCACTTTGGGAGGACACCGGAAGAGAAAGAGCTTATTGAGAAATTAAATTCTGAACAATTTTTTAATGAGCATGAATTGGGTACCATTGCGATACTGAGTAATCTGATAATGCCCCCGAATGATAAATTTGGTGGGGCTACAGACGCCGGAGTTCCAGAATTCATTGAATTTATGGCTAAAGACGTTCCTAAATTACAGACAGATTTACGCGGAGGCCTAATGTGGCTCGATCATAAAAGTAATACTGATTTTGGTGCGGAATTTAAGTCGATTACTGAAGAGCAACAAAAACAAATACTGGATCTAATCGCTTTTTATGATTCCAAAATTCCCATGGATGAGCAACCACTGGAAATACAATTTTTCTCATTAATGCGAAACCTAACACTTACCGGATATTATACCTCTAAAATTGGTATTGAAGAGCTGGGCTATAAAGGGAATATGCCGAACGTTTGGGATGGTGTGCCTGAAGATGTACTGCAACAGCATGGGTTAGCTTATGATGAGGAATGGCTCGCTAAATGTGTGGATCAAAGTAAGCGAGGCGTAATTGCGGAATGGGATGATAATGGAAATTTATTGACGTAAATAAAATTTAATAACATGATGAAAAAAAATAATATTTTAATTCTGAGCGTGGCAATTTTATGTTGTCAGTTTAGTACTTATCAGATTGTTGCTCAGGAAGTAGGGTTACAGTTGTACAGCTTAAGAAATCAGTTTAAAACTGATGTTCAGGGAACCCTTAAACTGGTTAATGAATGGGGAATTACTAAAATAGAAGGTGGGGGTAGTTATGGACTTCCAATGGACGAGTATAAAAAATTACTCAAGGATAATAATCTGGATATGGTTAGTGTGGGTGCCGGTTATGAGGACCTGCAGAATGATATTGAGAAGGTCGTTCAAAATGCTAAAACATTTGGTGCCAAATATGTAATGTGCGCATGGATTCCACATGATGGAAATACCTTTGATATTGCCAAAACTAAAGAAGCTACCGAGGTTTTTAATAAAGCAGGGAAACGACTAAAAGAAGAGGGGATTACTCTGGCATATCACGCTCATGGTTATGAATTCAGGCCATATGAGGATGGCACTCTATTTGACTATATGGCAAAAAATGCCAATCATTTTGCTTTTGAGATGGATGTGTATTGGGTACATCATGGAGGAGGAGATCCACTTGCACTTTTGAATCGCTATCCTGATAAGGTTGTATTGCTACACCTTAAAGACATGGAGCATGGAGTAAAAGGCAACAATACAGGGCATGAAGATGTTGAGACCAACGTAGTACTGGGCACAGGACAGGTAGATATTGCTGGAATAGTGAAGCGATCCAAAGAGCTTGGTTTTGTGAAATATATGTTTATTGAAGATGAGTGTTCCAGGGTTGTAGAACAGGTACCTCAAAGTCTTAAATTTCTTAAAACCCTTTGAGAATAGTTATTAGATCAATCCTTTGGTGTTCTATGTTCTTTGCATTCGGGACTGGATGTAAAAATAATGAAATACAAAGTGAAGCCCAAATTAAGCCAAACATTATCTGGTTGGTCGCAGAGGATCAATCGCCCGATTTTTTTCCGATGTACGGTGATAGTACAATCGCTCTGCCTAATATTGAATCGCTTTCTTCGGATGGTGTAGTTTTTACAAATGCCTATACGCCTGTACCGGTTTGTGCCCCTACCAGAAGTGCCATTATAACAGGGATGTACCCAACTACATTAGGTACTCATAATATGCGCACTTATAATGCCTATTCTATGGAGAATCAGCCATCTATAGGGATTCCCAGTTATTCCCCTATAGTTCCGGACGGAGTTAAAATGTTTACAGAATACTTGAGAAAAGAAGGTTATTACTGCACTAATAACGCCAAAGAGGATTACAATTTTAAAGCCCCCGAATCTGGTTGGGATGAAAGCAGTTCAACTGCACATTGGAGGAACAGGCCTAAAGCCGCTCCTTTTTTTTCCGTTTTTAATTTTAATGTTTGTCATGAATCAGGTATCTGGAAACAAGGAGAAGAAGAATTATTCGTTTCACCAGATTCCATAACCGTTCCACCATATTTTCCTGATAATGATGTTATTCGCCATGATCTGGCGGTTAATTACTCCAACTTAAAACGTTTGGATGAACAATTGGGTGCAATTATTAATCAATTAAAGGAAGACGGCCTATATGAGAACAGTATTATTTTCTTTTATGGGGATCATGGGGGTCCCTTTCCAAGGCATAAACGCGCTTTGTATGATACGGGTATAAAACTGCCTTTGGTTATTAAATTTCAGGATAATTTAAAAAAAGGCAGTTACGATGACCAACTTTTAAGTTTTATAGATTTTGCCCCAACCCTTCTTTCCTGGGCGGGCATAAACCCTCCGAAGGTCATGCAGGGCAAGGCACGATTTGGAGTTTATAAAGACAGTACGGCAAGCAAGTATGTTTTCGCCACTTCAGACAGGTTTGACGAAATGTATGATAAATTACGCGCCGTTCGAACTAAGAGATTTAAGTATATCAGGAATTACAATACCGATATATCAAATGCAATGGCGGTTAAATACCGGGAACAAATGCCTATGATGCAAAATATGATGTCTTTGCAGGCTTCCGGAAAATTGGACTCTCTTGCTTCTTTATGGTTCAGAAGACCCAAACCAGAGGAGGAATTATACGATACGCAAAATGATCCTTATGAATTAGTGAATCTTTCAGACCAAACACAATGGCAGGATACTTTGGTTCATCTGAGAACGGTTTTAAACACCTGGATCAAAGAAACCAATGATTTGGGCAGATATCCAGAAAAAGATTTGATGGAAATGTGGTGTCCAAATGGAGAACCACCTAAATTAGAACCACTTCAAATGGTTGAAAAAGGGGAAAAAATTAATCTGATTTCAAAAAAATCAGATGCTACCATTATATGGAAACAACCCGGGGATGTCAGCTGGCATATTTTTTCTCAACCTTTAGACAAGAAAGTTTCATTTATTGCAAAGGCTGTTCGGATTGGTTATACGGATAGTGATGACTTGTTTTATACTATAGATTAAAATCTAATTCAACTTATTAAAAAGCAGCAATCGAAAATCTATAACCTCTTCACCAATTATTTCCGATGCCCGAAGGGTAAGTTGCCCTTTACCTTTTTTTAATTTCATTATTCCCATGGAAACAGGTTTAAAATCTTTTATATAGGATTCAATTCGGGGAATCCGGTCATTTTCCATACCGCTGAGTGGCGTATCATGATATTCAGTAATCTTTTTACTAAGACTATCGGAATCTAATTCAAGCAGGATGGTAGATCCAACATTTTTTTTAGTACAGGTATAATACAGAATAACTTCATAGTCACCATCTGACAAAACCTCTACATCCCAGGTGATGGAATCGCCAAGATTCTTCCAATTTGTAAAAAAGGAACAATTTGGATATTTGTTGCTTCGTTTAATTCCACCATGAGCAATTCCGTCACGTGCAGGGAGTTGGGTAGTTATAAATTTTGAATGCCCCATGGTAAATGGCCTTATTGCCTTAGAAGCAACAGGCACTTCTTTTTGCCAATTCTCTTTTGCGTTTAAGTGAGAGATATACACCTCGGGGTAATCTTTGGCCACATCGCGTGTCTGGCCTAAATCTGATGGAATATGGTAAAGCCGGTTTTCATCATCCAATCGAAATTCCTGTGATCTCACGCTGGTTTTATCATTCCATTGGTTATAAATAAATCGGGATTCCCAGGAAGGATTTTCTTCAAAAATCAGGGGCTCCGTATTAAGTCCATCCAGGGGTTTTTGAGTTTTTACCTCAATACCGGCTAAACCGGCCAAAGTAGGTAGGATATCAATAGCGCTTGTTATCTGAGTTATGTTTTTGGAAGTTGGGATGGTGTTTTTCCAACTGATAAACAAAGGACTACGCACACCACCTTCGTCTACAGAACCTTTTTTACCGCGCATTCCGGCATTCCAACGCCATCCGTTGGGACCATTGTCTGAGAGGTATACGATAATGGTATTTTCCTCTAAATTTAATTCCTGGAGTTTATTTATTATCCTGCCAACATTATCATCAATATTCTCCACCATGGCAAGTGCGGCCCTTGTAAAGTTGGGATCCTCAATAATGGTATCCCGGTGTTTTTCAGTTAATACCTTATCCTTGAATTTATTCCAATACTTGTCTGGAACCTGCATTGGGCTATGAGGTGTGTTATAGGGAACATAAAGTAAAAAGGGCTTTTCCTTATTCTTAATTATAAATTCCAGGGCTCTATTGGTGAGATCATCTGCCAAAAACCCTTTTCCTTTTACCAGTTTGCCGTTATGCTCTATGAGCGGATCAAAATAATTACCCCAATGCCCGGAAGCAAAACCATAAAAGTCATCAAATCCTCGTGAATTAGGATGGTAAGGGGGTTGCATGCCACTGTGCCATTTGCCATAGGCTGCTGTTTGGTAACCTGCCTTTTTAAATACCTCAGCAATTGTGGTTTCGTCCAGATTCAGCCTTTCACCGCCGGCAGAAGTGCCATAAACTCCAAGTCTTTGAAATTGCCTGCCGCATAGTATCTCGGCCCTGGTAGGAGAACAAACAGGCTGAACATAGAAATTTTCAAAAGAAACACCATTTTGGGCCAGCGCATCAATATTAGGCGTGCTGAGATTGCTGTTGCCGCTTATACTTAGATCGCCCCATCCCTGGTCATCTGCTATAATTAAAACAATATTTGGCCGTTTTACTGTTGTTCCACCTTCCTCTTTAGTATCACACCCCAGGAATAATAGAAGTAACAGGAAACTTATATTCAAATTCATTTTAATCCGATTTCACAGCCAATCCTACCATACTGTCAGCCGTACCATAATAAAGAAACCATTTATTTTTATAAAAGACCAAACCTTCAATAAAAGTGGTCCCCGCCTTGTACTGCCCGCTGGTTTCATGCGGTAGACTCGGGCATATAAACGGCTCCTCAAGTCTTTTGATAAACCGGGATGGATCTTTAACATCAAATAATACCTGACCTCCGCAATAAGTGCCCTCAGCTACTTTATTACTGGAGCCTTCTCCACTTAGATTTTTGCCATTGTAAAGCAAAAGTATTCCATGTTCCGTATAAAGCGCAGGAGGTCCGGGTTCGGTTAAATGACTGTCAAATTCACCAATAGAAGGAGTAAAAACATGCAATAGTTCACCTTCTTTATCCAAATAAGGCTCCCAATCGATACCGTCCTCAGATTGTGCTAAATTGACAAATAACTCTCCCCAATACATTAAAAATTTACCATTTACTTTTTTAGCGATTAGCCGTCCATTTTTTAACTCTGTTACTACTGATCCGGATTTACTCCAGATATTATTAAATTTCCCTTTTTGAAAACTTTCAAAAACCGGCCCATGCTTGGTCCAATTCTTAAGGTCTTTTGATGTAGCACTTGACAATCTGGCCACATCTTTGTTCCAGCTCGTATACATCATTAGGTAAGTCCCGTCGGGCATTTCAACTACTCTTGGATCTTCGATGCCCCCGGGGTAATCCCACTTCTGAAATTCATCTTCTTTTGGATATAAAACCGGTTCGGGGTATTTGCTGAAATTTATTCCGTCTGTGCTGTATGCAAGACCAATGCGTGAGGTTCTTCCTCCCAAAATGGCTTCAGGGTTATCCTCGGCCCTAAAGAGCATAAAAACAGTGTCATTCCGCACCACGGCCGCGGGGTTAAATACATCGGCTTTTTGCCATTGTACATCCTCTTTTGTTACGGGGTCCATGAAAACATAACTGGAATCTGCTGTCATAATAGGATTTATATCCGTTTTTTCGAAGCCAAGCATCCATATATCTGCCTCACTAACCGTTGCCTTAGGTTTTTCTTTATTATTCTCCTTACAGGAGATAGCCGTTAAAGAACAAAAAATTAGCAATAATAGGATACTTGTTTTCATTTGTTTAAATTATTTGTTGTTTTTAGTTCAATCCGGGTTGTTTCAATAGCCTTGCAATTTCCATGCAAGCCCTGCTGTTGTGGTAGGGACATTTCCAGGGACCAACCTTATTTTCATTCTCATAAGGTACACCTTCTTTATTAACCCTAAAAAACCATTCCCCATTTGTTTTGTCTATAATTGTTTGTTCAATAAAAGTCCAGATGCCACTGGCAATATCAAGGTATTTATTTATTCCCGTTATATTCCACACATACAATAAACCAACAATGGCCTCGGCCTGTGGCCACCAGTGTTTATCCGTGTCTACTTGCTTAGTGTGCAAATCCATGTTGTTATAAACTCCATAATCACAATCCAGGGCATTCTTTAAGAAAGAATCGGCTATGGAAACTGCTATGGATTCTGTAGATATAATTAACTCTTTATTGCCCAATTCACGAGCGGCATTAATCAATAACCAGGCGGCTTCAATATCGTGCCCGAAAGATGCTTCGGTAGACAAAGAGTTCCAGTCGCTGCTAAAAAATAATTTAAAGTGGCCATCTTTCGTCAAGAATTTGTCTAAAACCAAATAGATTAAATTCTCGAGGGCGCTGCCTACTTTTTCATTCCTGCTTACTTCGAATAAGGTAGTGTAGGCCTCAAGAATATGCAAATGGGTATTCATCGTCTTACTGGCATTGAGATCCTTTTCACTGAGTCTCATATCCTCTATGGGCTCCCAATCGCGTGTAAAGCATTCAATATACCCCCCTGAATTATGGTCCAGAGCTATTCTCTCTAATTGATAAAAAATTTCAAATGCCCAGTCCAGTGCATTTTGGTCCCGGGAATATTTATAGTATTCAGCAAGGGAATAAATGGTAAAAGCCTGGGCGTAAGTTTGTTTTCTTGTTATTGATGGGAAGCCTTTGTAATCCACCATCCAATACACCCCGCCATATTCCTCATCTTTAAATTTGTCTTTTAAATAAGAAAAAGCCCGGCCACAAATCTCCAGATATTGGTTATTGCCATAAAAATTTCCTGCTGCTGAAAAAGACCAAAGAATCCGTGTATTAAGTATAATTCCTTTATGAGCTTTTGGGATAAGCCTGTTAAAATGATCGCGCCTTCCATAAAAGCCACTGAAGGAATTATCGACTGTATTTAATTGCCAAAAGCTTAGAATATTTGCAAGTTCCTGTACTGATTGCTTTATAAATTTGTCATGACTTATATCTCGCTTCTCGGCTGGTTTTTTGTCTTTGCTACCTGATTTTTTTAACATCATTCAGAAATAAGACATGTGATAAATTTTTATATAAAATAAAATCTGATGCACTGGCTTGTCCGGGATATGGAGCAAAATAGTGGTTTGGCCACGCATTTCTCCAAAATAAAGCCCAGGAAATCCCGCTTTTGGCTATATGCCGATCTAGAACCTCGGTCCACCAGTTGGCAATTGGGATTTCATTTAAGCCAGCCTCTGAAAGAACATACGGTTTGTTTTTATCGGTCGCTATTTTTTGTAACAGACCAATATCGTTTTTAAGGGCCTCAATAAACTCTTCAGAGCTGCCGTGTTGATAGATGTCAATTCCCAATATGTCTACATATAAATCACCTGGATAATATTTAAGATAATCCTCTTTTTTTTCTAAGGTATTAGGGGAGTAGGCATAAAGCATATTGTGAACGCTATATTCCTTGGTAAGAATATCAAAGGTTTCTCTCCAAAGACTAATATATTCTTCCGGGCTGCAATTGCCTTTACCCCACCAGAACCAGTCACCATTCATTTCATGAAATGGCCTGAAAACGACAGGAATGCTATTGCCTGATTCATCTTTAAGCTCGTTCATAAAGTTCGCCAGTTTAGAGAGCCATTCCTTGTATTCATTGTGTAAATTTCCTCCTTTAAGGATTTCAGTAACCGCAGCGGTAGTATCCCAGGCACTTTTTTTTGATACCGGATTATCAGGATGCCAGCTTAAGGTGACGATTCCTCTCATCTTATGAGCTCTTTGGATGAGCTTTTGCATTAGTTTAAAATCTACGGTATCAAGATTTATTGAATGTCCCAATTCTATATGCCCTAATTCAAAGCCGTAAACTGCGGGATACGCTCCGGAGACATCATGAACATCACTTCTTTTTATACTACCATCGTTTTTCCAGCCCATACCATAAGCCGTGGCATCCTGGTGTCCAAATGCATAACCGACTTTGGCAATCTCTTTAATTCTGTTGTATAAGTATTCAGTTTGTCTGCTTCCCATTTTGTCAGCCAGAGTAGCTTCCTGTTTCATTAAGGTAGTTGTCGATTTACAGGACTGCAGGAGAACCAATAAAAGAATAATTTTAATCCAATATGTAATGTTTTTACGCATGGGTGTGTATTCATCCATAAAGTTCCTCAAAAATTAATAGAATCTCTAACTAAATTGAATCATTATTCGATCTGATTTTTATCTCATGCAGTCCACATCAGACATTATAATTTGAATCTGGGAAAATTTTTGAAAAAAATACTTTAGAATAGAAATGAGTTATTAGAAGTACATGTGTTTTTAATTTTCTCTAACTTCGTAATTAAACTATTCAATTGCCGAAATCACTTTTGAAAACCATCACATTTTTTTGTTTTATTATCCTCTTTACCGCGTGCAAAGAAAAATCGGTAAAAGAGAAGGTATTAGATACCGAATCAGATTCAGTTATTGTTTTGGACGCACAAACACAATCAAGAATTGCTCCCAGGGAAGACGCGCTCAAATCTTTAGTTGACATAGCTGATACTACTTTCGTGCGTTTAGCCGACTATAGCAGTGACTTTGAATATGATCTTAGATATGCCACAGAAAACAATTTTTTAAAAGCCAAAGTTTACAACTGTGCAGAATGCTATACGCGAGTAAAGACCGCAAAGGCCTTAATTAAGGCAAACAATGATTTTATAAAGCAGGGATA
Source organism: uncultured Eudoraea sp. (assembly GCF_947490415.1). GTDB lineage: Bacteria > Bacteroidota > Bacteroidia > Flavobacteriales > Flavobacteriaceae > Eudoraea. Next base: position 94,727 of record NZ_CANLGX010000007.1, on the reverse strand, counting down.
CAAAATTAAGTTTTATGATTGCTACCGGCCTAATTCTGTGCAGTATAAAATGTGGGAGATTGTCCCGAACCCGCAGTATGTGGCGAATCCTGTTAAGGGTTCCATCCATAATAAAGGGGGTGCCGTAGATATTACCCTGGAAACATTAAGCGGAGATGAATTGGATATGGGCACCGATTTTGATTTCTTTGGTAAAAAGGCATATCACGATAATACCGATTTACCTAAGGAAATCCTGAAAAACAGAAAGGTCTTAAAGGAAACTATGGAAAAATACGGATTTTGGTCAGTAAGGACGGAGTGGTGGCATTACAACCTCTCCAGTGCTTCCAATGACCGCATTGCAGATTTTAAATGGGAATGTAATTAGACAAATTTCAGAGATGGCTAAACCAAAGAAAAACAGTCAAAAGATTAGGATAATATATGCTTTTTTAATTTCATTTATGCTTATGCATTGTGCTTATCCCCAGGACACCATTTTGCCTCTTTGGCCTGCAGATGCTGTTCCCAACCGAATTGAATCTGATGAAGTCGAGATACTCGAAAAAGGTGCTATTCAAAGGATAAGTTATGTGCAATATCCCCAAATAGAGGTGTATTTACCATCTGAAGCCAATAGTACGGGTAAGGCAATGTTAATTTTCCCGGGAGGGGGGTACCATATTCTTGCTTATGACTGGGAGGGTAGTGATATTGCCAAATTTTTGAATTCAAAAGGAATTGCAGGAATAGTGGTAAAGTATAGGTTACCTATTTCAAAATCCTTGGAAAATAACCAGTTTGTTCCTTTGCAGGATGCACAAAGGGCCATGAGGCTTACACGGTATATGGCAAAAAACTGGAATATTGATGATAACAAGATAGGCATTATTGGATTTTCTGCTGGCGGGCATCTTGCATCTACGCTTGGGACTCATTTTGATGATGAGGTATATAAGTATGTAGACGGTGCCGATTTATTAAGTGCCCGACCCGATTATATGGCATTGGTTTATCCCGTGATATCCTTTTCTGATTCTTTAGTCCATAGCGGATCAAAAAAGGCCCTATTGGGTGATGAGCCGGATAATGAAAGTATTAGGTACTTTTCAAATGAACTTCAGGTTTCAGAGAATACGCCTCCAACAATTCTTTTCCATGCAGCAGATGATAAAGCTGTGCCGCCTCAGAACAGTCTGTTATTTTTTCGGGCTCTAAACCAAAAAGGAGTGCCGGCAGAACTTCATATTTATCCGGAAGGAGGGCATGGCTTCTCATTAGCCACGAAGCACCAAAGTCTTAGCAGGTGGACTCAGCATCTGTACGAATGGACGCTCCAATTTTAATATAACCGAATTTCAATCAAATAAACTGGTTCGGATGGGGATGTTCGTATGGACTGCGATAAGGTCTTTGCAATAATTTTGTCGCTTCTAAATCATTAACTACCACAAAATTTTTAGGGTCATAGATCAAAGGTCTTTTAACTTCCATAGACATATTTGCAAGAATACAACTGGCTGTTGAAATGTGACCGTCCAAAATATCTGCAACCGGTTTTGTTCCTTTATCTATAGCCGCCAGAAAATCGAGCATATGCAACCTCGTGGCCGGAGCCGCATTAAGTTCTATGTCCTTTTCCGTTAAATCTTCGGGATATTTCTCTTTTTCGTATACTACATCCATGTGTATTGGTTTACCATCCCCGTATGGAACAAAATCGTACTTCATAGTACTCCCGGAAAGTGTTCCCTTTTCACCAAATAATTTAAATGACCAGGGGTATTCCGGGTCATCTGGCGTCCCCCAACTTCTGTGCTGCCAGATGCAGTTGAGATCATCATATTCAAAAATAGCCGATTGTGTATCTGCAATATTGGATTTACCGTCCTTTTGAACATAGATACCTCCGGTAGAACTTATGCGGTTGGGCCAATCCAGGTCCAGCATCCATCTAACCGTATCCAGCATATGAACACACATATCACCCATTATTCCATTACCATATTCCATAAAAGTCCGCCACCATCTTTTGTGCGGCAAGCCATCATATGGTCTAAGCGGGGCGGGCCCTGTCCACATTTCATAATCCAGAAAATCCGGGACTTCCTGAACGGGAGGATTTCCATTGGCACGCATATGGAAATAACAACACATCTCAACATGAGAAATTTTTCCAAGCATCCCGGTGTCTACAATATTTTTTTTGGCGTGTATTAAGTGGGGAGTGCTTTTGCGCTGCGTCCCCACTTGCACAACTCTATTATACTTTCGTGCGGCAGCTACCATGGCTTCCCCTTCAATTACATCAACACTAATAGGTTTTTGAACATAAACGTGAGCCCCCGCCTTCAGGGCATCAATGCATTGGAGTGCATGCCAATGGTCCGGGGAGCCTATCAATACAATTTCAAGACCCTCTTTTGCCAGCATTTCCCGATAATCCGAATATTTTTTAGGTTTTTTACCTGATCTCTGACGCTGGGCCACGAGATTGGCCGTGTTCTCAACAAAATTGCTGTCTACATCACATATAGCTATAACTTCTACATTAGCCACCTGTATGAGCTTGAAAAGATCGCTGCTGCCGTACCAACCGGCACCAATAAGTCCTACTCGCCAGGGCTTATCTCTGTACATAAGTTCAAATCCATATGTTCCGAATGAAGATAATACGGCCGCTGCTGTAGCACCTTTAAGAAAATTTCTCCTGTTAATGTTGAATGTTTTGGGTTCCATGTATTTATGATCAATAATTATACTTAGGTGGTTTAATTATCTAAATATACCGAAAAATATTTTTGCTAAGTCTTCACACATTTAAGAATCTGGAGCTTATTATTAAGATCCTTAACAAAAAATAGATAGAGTTCCCCGCCTTCCGGTATTTTATGTTTCTTTCTAATATCAGCCACCGATATTGGGAAGTTGCGAATGGTAACATTTGCTTTTCCAATATTAAGGGCAGCTATTGACTTTTTATTATATGGGTTAACAGAAAGTATTTTAAAAACTCTCCCGGGAAATTTAACCAGCTTTTCCGAGGTGTATAAATGCGTATGTTCGTGTAACTTTTTTAAATGGAATTCATTTCCTATGGTTTTAAAAGCCCCGGCCTTTAGAATAGCTGCGTTTGGCTCATACAGGAAGTCCAGTGGCTCGGAGAAGTCAGATTTGGTTAAATATTCACTTGAGCGTTTATATGCAAAAAACTCATCCTGTGGTTTTTTGATATTTATTGTTTTTATTAATGGCTCTGCATGATATTGGTCCTTAAGGACCCATAGTATTTCCTTAACATCATTATTCAACGCAACTACATGAATTTCTTCAACACTTTTTAATTCCTTGAGTCCCATGGCAATATCTAAGAGGGGAGAGGTCTTTAAGAGGATAGCTTTTGATTTTTCCTTCAATAGATCTAAATGTTCCGTAATGTCCGGAGAACAATCCGATAATTTAAATACTTTGCCCTTGGTTTTATCTCTTCTGGAGGGGTCTATATAAATCCAATCATATATTTTATCAGACTTTTTTAAATATTCTATTCCATCAGTATTTACAACTTTAATACCATCTGCTCCAAGTACTTTTAAATTATGCGCAGTAATTTCAGATAATTCTTTATTAATTTCACATAGAATGACTTCGCGTATTCTTTGACTAAAAAAATAACTATCCACACCAAACCCACCGGTTACATCCAAAAGAGATTTACCATTAAGTAAACCTGCCTTATAGATAGCTGTATTTTCTGAGGAAGATTGTTCAATATTTAACTTTGAAGGAAAGTATATTTCTGCAGTTCTGAACCATGTTGGAAGCTTAACAGCGCATTTTTTTTTACCTTCAATCTGCTGCGCCAGTTCTTTTGAAGAAATTGCATCAAAATTACTCTTTTTAAGCAATACTGACATGATGTCAGTATTTAAATTATTATTTATATAATTCTGTACACCAGTGCTTAAGATATTCTTATTCAAAGTAAAACTATAAATTTTTTGTCAAAGACTTCACGATCTTATTTTCGGCAAAAAACTCCTTCAAAATTACTTTTATTACGGTATAACCAGGTACTGCAATGATCATTCCTGTGATACCAAAGAGGAGTCCGCCAGTGATTATGATAAGGAAAATTTCCAGGGGGTGAGATTTTACACTATTGGAAAAAATAAATGGCTGAGAGAAAAAATTATCAACCAACTGCCCGATTGCAAAACCCATCATGACATATATAGTTTTAGGTAAAATTACCGTGCTGAAATCGGCTCCTAAATTACTGGTCATGGTTAACAGTGCCATTAAAAAAGCACTAATAACAGGTCCTATATAGGGGATAAGATTCAAAAGGGCACAAAGAAAGGCTATGACCACAGGATTTTCAATGCCAAAGATTAAAAGAACTGCGGTATAGATAACGAATAATATTGAGATTTGAAGTACCAATCCTCCAAAATACCTTGATAAAAGTAGTTTTATGGTGTGCATTGATTTTTTTAACCTGGGTTCCTTGTCATCAGGAATAAGGACCATTAAATTCTCCTGTAGAAGTTTGCTGTCCTTAAGGTAAAAGAAAGCAATAAATAGCACTGAGAACAGACCAATACTTAAACTTCCTAAAAGACTTACGATAGAATTTAAAAATTCCGGAATAACACTAAAATTGATTTTTGAAAATATCTTGGATTCCCGAAGCTGCATTTTAATATCTACAGTGGTAATACCAAAATAGTTAGTCACCTCCCGGTAAAGGTTTTCAATATTTTCTTGTAATGCATCAATATTTAAGAGGGAAAGGTTTTGTCCTTGTTTTATCAATAAGGGTATAAACATTGAAACTATTCCGATTACAATCCCCAAAAAAAGTACCATGGTTAAAATCACAGCCAGCGTGCTTCTCATCTTTAACCTTGTTTTTAGGAATACCACCACAGGCCTTCCAATAAGTGAAATAACCACTGCTATGGCTATATAGATCAAGAGTGTGCTGATTTTGAAAAAGAAATAACAAATAATAAGAACCGCAATAATAACTGCCACAGCCCTCAATATTCCATCTGAAATCATCTTCGAATTCATAGTTTAATTTTTAAATGCATAATGTATAATATTAGCACCCATCTGAAGTGCTTTGAGGCGCACTTCCTCAGAATCATTGTGTACTTCCGGATCTTCCCAGCCATCACCCAAGTCTGACTCATAGGTGAATAACAACAGTAGCCTGTTTTCATGAAAAATGCCTAATGCCTGTGGTCTTTTTCCATCATGTTCATGAATCTTTGGTAAGCCTTTAGGAAATTCATATTTTGATTTAAAAATCGGGTGGTCTGCGGCAATCTCAACGAGTTCCTTCTGAGGAAAAACTTTGATAAGTTCTTTTCTTAAATAAGGCTCCATACCGTAATTATCGTCAATATGCATAAATCCTCCAGAAAGAAGGTATGTTCTTAGGTTATCCGCTTCATCCTGGGTAAAGAAAACGTTGCCATGACCAGTCATATGTAAGATGGGATACTGAAATATTTCTGAGCTGCCCACGTCCACAGTTTGAGGTCGTGGCTCAATTTCTGTATCAATATTTTCGTTACAAAATCTGATAAGGTTAGGTAAGGCTGTTGGATTCGCATACCAGTCGCCGCCACCATTGTATTTTAAAATTGCGATTTCCTGTGAATTAACATTGACTATCCACAAAATTGTTAAAAATAGGGGAAGTAATTTCATAAAAAAGGGTCACTTGTCACGTTTCTAAAGATACTATAATCACCATAAAAAAATTCATTTCTAAAAATCTTTCCCCTAAGCAATAATTCAAAATTTAGGTTTCAAGTTTAAATTGAACGCTGTGACCTATAAATAAATTAAGACTTAACGGCTTTTAGGATCATCTATTAATTAATGCTACAGCGGTACAGGCAACTATAGCAGCTGTTTCAGTTCTAAGTCGGGCTTCACCAAGGGATATTGGTAAAAAACCTTTTTTATAAGCCTCTTTTATCTCCTTATGAGAGAAATCCCCTTCGGGACCTATTAAAATAGTTACATCCTTATCTGCGGCGACGCATCGTTTTAGGTCCAGTTTCTCTTCATCTTCACAATGGGCAATAAACAAGAGTTCTTTATGGTCTTGTGCTATAAATTCTGTATAAGAAACCGGATTATTTATTTTAGGCAGGTACGTCCGCAGTGATTGTTTCATGGCCGACTGAACTACTTTTTGTAGCCTCTCCATTTTAAGAATTTTCCGCTCTGAATGATCGCAAAGGATGGGAGTAATTTCATGAACACCAATTTCCGTTGCTTTTTCAAGAAACCATTCGTAGCGTTCAGCGCTTTTGGTAGGAGCAACGGCGAGGTGGAGCCGAAACATTTTAGGATGCCTCTTTTGCGTCGAAATTATTGCCGCTTTGCACATATTTATATCCGCAGCTAGTATTTTGGCAGTAAACAAATCACCTTTGCCATTAGTGATATAAAGTTCGTCTCCTTCTTTTTTGCGCAAAACTTTTACAATATGTTTACTTTCTTCTTTATCAAAAGAGAACAGATTTGCGCTATTATCCAGCGAAGGGTTGTAGAAAAGTTGCATAGTTAAAAAAAGAAAAAATTAGTTAATTGCTATTTAATTTTATGTTGACGAATTCTAATCCTGACCAGATCCTTTTCACTTCTAATTCAAAGGCCATTTCTAATTGGATATAATTATATCACATATCTCGCCTTTGCCGCAATACGCTGGTCGCTGAATTTACCATCAAGATACTTTAAATAGCCAACAATACCAATCATTGCCGCATTATCGGTACAGTATTCAAATTTTGGAATATATGTGTTCCATCCGTATTTGATTTCACTTTCCTGTAATGCCTTTCTTATTCCGGAATTAGCAGAGACGCCACCTGCTATCGCTATTTCTTTTATCCCGGTTTGAGCGGCAGCTTTTTTAAGCTTATCCATCAAAATACCTATAATGGTATGTTGAATCGAGGCACATATATCATTCAAATTCTCTTCAACAAAATTTGGATTTTTACTAGTTTCTCTTTGAATAAAATATAAGATGCTGGTCTTCAAGCCACTAAAACTGAAGTTTAGGCCTTTTACCTTTGGTTTTGGGAAAGGAAAAGCCATAGGATCCCCTTTTGCGGCATGCTTGTCAACTAATGGTCCTCCGGGATATGGTAAGCCAAGAATTTTTGCGCTCTTATCAAATGCTTCTCCAACCGCATCATCAAGGGTTTCCCCAAGAATTTCCATATCAAAATAATTATTGACCAAAACTATCTGAGTGTGTCCGCCACTAATGGTTAAAGCTAAAAATGGAAAGGGGGGCACTTTTTTATCGCCTTCTTTTATAAAATGTGCTAAAATGTGTGCCTGCATGTGATTAACCTCTATTAATGGCACGTTTAGGCCCAATGAAAGTGATTTGGCAAATGAAGTCCCCACTAGTAATGAACCTAGTAGTCCGGGTCCGCGGGTAAATGCTATGGCTGATACTAGTTTTTTGTCGATATTTGCCTTGGCTAACGCTTGGTGTACTACCGGAACAATATTTTGCTGATGTGCTCTTGATGCAAGTTCCGGAACAACACCACCGTATGCCTCATGAATTTTTTGCGTGGCTACCACGTTACTAAGCATGTTGTCGTTATACAAAACAGCGGCCGATGTATCATCACATGATGATTCAATAGCCAGAATATATATATTTTGTTTATCACTCATGGTTTGGAACAAAAATTGGTAGCACAAAGGTAAAACATAATAGCCCTATCAAAAAACTGAGAAAAATACTCGTTAGAACGCTTTTAGTATTCCTGCTGGCTTGCGTTGTAGGGACTATAGTTCTTTCTATTCCTGCTGTGCAGACAAAGCTTGCGCGTTACGCTACTGACACTATAAATGATGAGTTTGGCACCAATATTAATGTAGACAGAATTAGAATTTCCCTTATTTCCTGGGACACGGCTTTAAAGGATGTTTATATTGAAGATTATAAGCAGGACACGCTGATATATATACAAGAGCTGTCTACCTCCATTTTAAGTATACGAAACCTTATTAATGGGAAATTACAATTTGGAGATATAGACATAGAAGGATTGCTTTTTAATCTAAAAACTTATAAGGGAGAAAAAGATAATAATCTCGGAGTTTTTGTTGACAAGCTGGATGATAAAAAACCCCGTGACCCGAACACACCACCTTTTTATTTTTCTTCGTCAGATGTTCAAATAAAAAATAGCACATTCCGGTTAACAGATATGAATAAGGAAAAAGTTGAAATATTAAATTTCAGGGACCTAAACATAGATGCCGGTGATTTTCAAATTCTCGGACCGGAAGTTACTGCGGTTATCGAAAGTTTATCATTAAAAAGCGCTTTGGGTATCGATGTCGAAAAACTGGCTACAAATTTTAAATACACCAAACAGCAGATGCGATTTGATTCCCTGCAAATCCAAACCCCCAAATCTAATATTGTTGGGAATTTGTTATTTACTTATAATAGGGAAGACCTCGCACAATTTATAGACAAGGTAAATTTAAATGCAGATTTTATAGATTCATCAGTTGCATTGGATGAGATTAATATGCTGTATGACCAATTCGGTTCAGAAAAAATAGTAAATTTTTCTGCCACTTTAAATGGGGTGTTAAATGATTTGAATGTAGAACAATTATTTCTACAATCAGATAATACAGGGATCAGAGGGGATTTTAATTTTAAAAATATTTTCTCAAAGGACAGTATTTTTGAGCTGGATGCCAAAATAAAGAATATTACTACCAGCTATTATCAAATGAGATCATTATTGCCTCAAATATTAGGAAAATCTCTTCCCTCTACTTTCCAGAGGCTAGGACAGTTTACAGTTAGGGGTGATGCATTTATTACACCAAAATCAATAGAAACCCAAGCAAACCTGAACACGGCCATAGGAAGCAGCTATGTAGATCTTACCCTAACAGAAATTGACAATATAGACAATGCAAGTTATAAAGGGTTTGTGTCCTTAATTGATTTTGATTTGGGTCGTTTTACGGATAATAAAAGTTTGGGTAAAACAACTATTGATGTTAATGTAGAAGGTAAAGGTTTTGTAAGCAAGAACCTGAATACTGAAGTTTTAGGACAGGTGTATAACATTACTTTCAATGGGTATGATTATAAAGATGTAAAGATTTCCGGTATTTTAAGGGATCAGTTATTTGACGGGTCTTTAATCAGTAATGATGAAAACCTGCAATTTAGATTTGAAGGACTTGCAGATTTTAGCACAGATAAAAGTAGTTTCAACTTTAATGCTTCGGTAGATTATGCAGATCTGAAAATATTGAATTTTATAGACGACAGTGTATCCATATTTAAGGGCAATGTAAGTATGGACATCACAGGAAGTTCCTTCCAAAGTATTGAGGGGGATATTAAGTTTACCCAAACAAATTATCAAAACATAAATGACACGTATTACTTTGAAGATTTTAAAATTGAATCCACATTTTCTGCAGATTCTACCCGGTCTATAGAAATAAATTCCCCCGATATTATTACAGGATATATGAGGGGTAAATTTAAAGTAAGGGAGCTTGGTAGACTAGTCCGAAATTCAATAGGTAGTATCTATACAAACTATAGACCATACGAAATTTCAGGAGGCCAGGAAATGGCCTTTAATTTTAAGATTTATAATAAAATAGTTGAAGTTTTTTTTCCGGAGGTTGAGTTTGGCCCAAATACTTTTATCAGAGGTAATATTATCGCAGATCAGGGAGATTTTAAACTCAATTTCAAATCGCCTTATATTATGGCTTATGGTAATGAACTAGACAGTATTGATTTTAGGATTGATAACAAAAACCCTCTTTTTAACACCTATCTGGCTGTCCAGGATGTTTCAACTCCTTATTATGATTTAAAAGACTTTAACCTGATTAATACCACCTTAAATGACACGCTGTTTTTTAGAACAGAATTTAAGGGAGGTAGTGAGTATGACGATAGTTATAATTTAAATTTTTACCACACTTTCAATCAGGATAATAAATCAGTGATTGGCTTAAAAAAATCTGACGTAAGTTTTAAAGGAAATACATGGATTCTAAATCGTGAAAGCGATAGCAAAAACAAGGTGATTTTTAATAGTACCCTGGATAGTATTACTATAGAAGAAATAGTTATGAATAATGATAACAGGGAACAAATAAGGCTAAAAGGGCAACTTGCAGATTCTACTTATAAGGATTTGGAACTTCAGTTTAAAATAGTATCCTTAAATAAAATAACCCCTACAATAGACAGTTTAAAGCTCAAAGGGGAGATCAATGGCACCTTAAATGTTCTTCAAAAGGACAATATTTACTTGCCCGTTTGTAATTTGGATATATCTGAATTTGGAGTAAATGACATAGACCTGGGGAACCTTACCATTGGCATTGTCGGTAATCGCGACCTTACCGAGTTTTCCGTAAATTCCCAAATTAAGGAAAACGGGCTTGAAAAATTTGGGGTATTTGGCAAGGTCACAAGGGGTCAGGAAATACCTCAGGCAGATTTGGTCGCTACGTTCAGTAATTTTGATATGGCTCCTTTTAGTCCTTTGGGCAAGGATATTATTTCCAATATTCGAGGAATGCTCAATGGCAATGCTCAAATAAAAGGGGATATAAGGAATCCTGATATTGACGGACTTTTAACTATGAATAATGCAGGGCTTTCTGTGCCTTATCTTAATGTAGACTATGATTTTGGGGCGAACTCTGTGGTTAAGTTAAATGAACAGACTTTTAACTTCCAGAATGTGAAACTTATAGATGTAGCTTTGAATACCCAGGCCGTTCTGGACGGTACAATTAAGCACTATTTCTTTAAGAAGTGGAATTTTGATTTAGATATAAATACCAGTGGGGATAGGTTTTTAATACTAAATACTGAATTTGAAGAAGAAAAACTCTACTATGGATCCGGTTTTGTTAATGGTACGGGACGAATTTTTGGCCCGTCTAATGCCATGAACATTAATTTTGAAGGTTCCACAGCCAGGGGGACATCTTTAAAGATACCGATAAGTGATGTGACCTCCGTGGGGGATTATTCCTTTATCACATTTATTGATAAAAATGAAGTTGAGACTATTGATTTCCAGCGCCAGCTCAAAGAATACGACGGATTAGAACTAAGATTTGATTTGGATGTAACTCCAGATGCAGAGGTTGAGATTGTGATTGACCCCAAAACGGGAAGTTCTTTAAAAGGGACAGGTGCAGGGTTGGTTTTTATAGAAATTAATACCAATGGTAAGTTTAATATGTACGGCGATTTTGTGGTGGTCACCGGGTCGTATAATTACAAATTTGGGGGAATTATCGACAGGACTTTTAGTGTTAAACCGGGAGGAAGCATTGTATGGGACGGGGCACCGCTTGATGCAACTTTAAACATGGAGGCCGTATATTCCCTAAACGCGAATCCGGCTCCTTTACTTGATAATTCCGGATATAGCAGGCGAATACCGACGGATGTGGTTATTAGGCTAACAGATCAGTTAGAGAGACCTACAATTGATTTAAATATTGAATTTCCAGGCACAAGTTCTACCGTAAAATCTGAATTGGAATACAGGCTCCAGGATCCGACAATAGAAGAACGAAATGCATTTTTCCTGCTTGCTCAGGGAACTTTTGTCAGTGAGGGGTCAGGTATAAACCAGCAGGCAGTTACTGGCAACTTAATTCAAACGGCCTCCGGTTTATTAAACCAGGTTCTAGACAGCGGCGGCAATGATAAGTTTGACTTTGGGGTTACTTACGAGCAAGGTTATCTGGATCCTAACGATATTTCTACTGAAGACAGAATAGGGGTAACTGTATCTACCCAGATAAGTGACAAAGTTTTATTTAATGGTAGGTTCGGGGTTCCTGTAGGAGGGGTAAGTGAAACAGTGGTTGCGGGCGACGTGGAAGTGCAGATTTTATTAAATGAAGAAGGAACACTGCGGGCCAAGATTTTTAATCGCGAAAATGAAATACAACAGTTTTTGTCAGAACAACAGGGTTATACACAAGGGGTTGGTATTTCCTACGAGGTAGATTTCAATAGTTTTAAGGAACTAATGCAAAAGATTTTTAGGAATAAGAATGTCAAAACAGAGGAACCTCAGGCAACGGCTACTGTGCCCACTGCAGTTATGGGAAAGGATAGTTTAATAAAATTTTATCCTAAGACAAATATTCCAAAATTGTGATTCATCCATTTTAGTAATGTTTATAAAATATACTAAAAAAAAGCACCCCGAAAAACGGTGGTGCTTTTTAAAAAGTTTATATTTTCAGCCTATAATTAAATTTAAGTAAATTACTTTAAAACATTATATATCAAGCAATTGTAATTTTATCATCTAAATATACATTTTGTATTGCGTTTAAAAGTTCTACTCCATCTGCCATAGGTTTTTGGAAGGCTTTTCGTCCGGATATTAATCCCATACCTCCGGCTCGTTTATTAATCACAGCAGTTTTAACAGCCTGAGCCAAATCATTATCGCCAGAAGATCCTCCGGAATTAATTAATCCCGCCCTTCCCATAAGACAATTCATTACCTGGTATCGGGTAAGATCAATTGGATGATCAGTAGTTAATTCTGAATATACTTTCTCATGTGTTTTGGCAAAATTTATGGCTTTAAAACCTCCGTTGTTTTCAGCCTGCTTTTGTTTTACTATATCTGCCTGAATTGTCGAAGCCAAATGGTTAGCCTGTCCGGTTACGTCAGCTGAAACATGATAATCAATACCCTCTTTTTTAAAACCAGGATTGCGAAGGTAAGCCCATAGTACGGTTACCATACCAAGTTCATGAGCATATTCAAAAGCTTCAGTAACTTCCTGAATTTGTCTGGTGCTCTCTTCTGAGCCATAATAGATTGTAGCTCCAACGGCAATGCATCCCATCTCAAACGCCTGATTTACACTTGCAAACATTATCTGATCAAACTTATTGGGATATGTAAGTAATTCATTATGATTCAATTTAAGGAGAAATGGAATCTTGTGCGCGTATTTTCTTGAAACAGAACCAAGGACACCAAGAGTCGAAGCAACGGCATTACAACCACCTTCTATTGCAAGCTCAACAATCTTTTCGGGATCGAAATAAATGGGATTTGGTGCAAACGATGCACCTGCAGTGTGCTCAATTCCTTGATCTACAGGAAGAATAGAGACATATCCGGTGCCACCCATTCGTCCGTTATTAAAGAGAGTTTGCATATTCCGAAGTACGACAGGATTTCTGTCTGAAGCGGTCATAACACGATCCACAAAATCAGGACCGGGCAGATGTAGATGTTCTTTTTTTACCGTTTTGCACTTGTGATCTAGCAGGTAATTGGCTTCTTTACCTAAAATTTTTTCAATGTTAAATGACATAATATTACAGTTTTCAATCTTCCTATAAAGATACGCCGATAAAGCCACTTTTTAGGCTGATTTTAGAGGTTTTTTTTGGAAAATGTTAATAAGATATCAGCATAATTTAGTACTTTAACCATCCTAGTTATTTTGTGGTTTTAAACTGAAAATTAAATAATGATATATCATGGCAAACATTAAGAAGACCAAAGGCACCATCGGCATCTTAACCGGAGGTGGAGACGTTCCCGGACTTAATCCGGCAATCAGGGCGGTTACTTTTAGAGCAATACGGGAAGGATATAGGGTGATTGGTTTTAGAAGAGGGTGGAGGGGATTAATAGATATTGAAAGAAACAGCAAGCACGACAACAGCAATAACTTTATGGAACTTTCCCAGGTAGTGGTGAACAAAGCAGCAAGAACAGGTGGGACTTTTCTTCATACTTCCAGGACCAGGGCAAGTCATGTACCCAACCTAATGGTTCCAGCTCATTTAAGAGATACCTACAAGAAGGAGATCAATGACCTTACCCCGGAAGTGATCAAAAATCTCGATTGGTTAGGTGTAGACTATTTGATTGCGATTGGGGGAGACGATACGCTTAGCTATGCCGTTCATTTGTTCAAACAGGGAGTTAAGGTAATGGCCATTCCCAAAACCATGGATAATGATGTCCCCGGAACGGATTATTGTATTGGTTTCAGTACATGTGTTACCAGAACAATTAGCCTTACAAACAGTCTTCGGACCGCAGCAGGATCTCATGAACGTTTTCTTGTTCTGGAAGTATTTGGACGCTATGCCGGGTTTACAGCTATGTTGCCTACTTTGGCTGGAGCCGCTAATAGATGTCTTATTCCGGAAGTGCCTTTCAATATAGAACTACTGGCGGAGTTACTTACAGAGGACAGGAATAGAAATCCGAGTAACTATTCGATTGTACTTATTTCCGAAGGGGCAACCTTTGAAGGAGGTGAGATGAAATATGAGGGAATGGAAAAAGATGCCTTTGGCCATGCCAAGCTAGGTGGTATTGGTGATGAAGTCTCTCTCGCATTAAAGAAAATCTCCCCTAAATATAATAACGGAAACCGTGTAAATGTTATCAATCAGAAACTCGGATACATGGTACGCTGTGGTGATCCTGATTTTATTGATTCTGTAGTTCCTACGGCTTATGGAAATCTCGCTCTCGATTTAATACTTAAAGGGATTGATGGTAGAATGGTAGTATTGAAAAATGGGCGTTATGATCATGTGCCCATAGAAGTGGTTACAGAAACTAAAAAGTTCGTTAACGTGGATAAATTCTATAACCGCCCTAAACTGCATCCCTATTATAAAAACTTTGAAATGCTACCCTTATTTATTATGACTAATGACTAACTAGTAAGCAGTCTATTCAACAAACAGGCAGGTCCTTAATTAGTTGATTGAACATAACTTTTTTGAGAGGATTTGTTATTTTATTTGCGAATACTATTTGTCCTGATTAAAATGGCTATTTTTTCACAGATTTTGAGGGGTTCAAGACATCCGTGAATAGGGTTATTTTGCCATATAAATAAAGAAATTTACCACTATAACGATTTAGATGCTGTCTGGTGTTAAATAAAGGGTTTGTCTAATTCTTTTTCTGCAATAAGTTTAGTAATTTTGCAATTCTAATTTTTTAAATGAATTCACAAATAAAAAAAATTGCGGTCTTTACTTCTGGAGGTGATTCTCCGGGTATGAACGCAGCCATAAGATCCGTAGTACGTACATGTGCATATTTTAAGAAAGATTGTATTGGGATCTATCGAGGCTACGAAGGGATGATCGAAGGGGATTTTCTTCCAATGAATGCCCGTAGTGTAAATAATATAATTAACAAGGGAGGCACCGTGCTTAAATCTGCCAGGTGCGATGAGTTTAGAAGCCCGGAGGGTCGCAAAAAAGCTTATGATCAGTTGGTTTCCAATAATATTGATGCTTTTGTGGTTATTGGGGGTGACGGAAGCTTTACGGGTGCTCTAGCTTTTTATGAAGAATACAAAATGCCTTTTATTGGTATTCCGGGAACTATAGATAATGATATTTTTGGAACAACATACACTCTTGGTTTTGATACTGCATTGAATACTGTTGTAGAAGCAATTGATAAGATCCGGGATACAGCAAGTTCTCATCATAGACTCTTCTTTGTTGAGGTTATGGGTAGAGATGTAGGCCATATCGCCCTTAACTCCGGAGTAGGTGCGGGTGCTGAAGAGATACTGATTCCTGAAGAGAATTTGGGTTTAGACAGGTTGCTAGATTCCTTAACTCGCAGCAAAGCCAGGGGAAAATCTTCCAGTATTGTAGTGGTTGCAGAAGGAGATAGAACAACCGGAAAAAATGTTTATGAACTAAAGGAATTTGTAGAGAAGAACCTTCCGGTTTACGATGTTCGGGTTTGTGTTCTTGGTCATATGCAACGGGGTGGAGCACCTTCTTGTTTTGATAGGGTACTGGCCAGTAGAATGGGGGTAAAGTCTGTTGAAGCTCTGCTGGAAGGCAAAACAAATTTGATGGCCGGTATTATTGATAATAAAATAACATTTACGCCGGTAAGTGAAGCCATAAAAGGAAAATCAAAAATTGATAAAGAACTCATCAGGGTTTCAGATATCATGACTATATAGTTTTAATCTTAAACAATAAATAATGTCAACACTAAAAATTGGAATTAACGGATTTGGTAGAATTGGTAGACTTGTTTTCAGAGAATCAGTAAAAAGGGATAATGTAGAGGTTGTAGCCATAAATGATTTGCTGGATGTAGAACATCTTGCATATTTGTTGGAATATGATTCGGTACATGGTCGTTTTGATGGTTCTGTGGCAGTAAAGGATGGCAATTTGGTCGTTAATGGCAAAACCGTTAGAATAACCGGCGAAAGGGATCCAAAAATTTTGAAATGGGACGAAGTAGGAGCAGAATATGTTGCGGAATGTACCGGTATTTTTACAACTTTGGAAACTGCACAATACCACATTGATGGTGGAGCTAAAAAAGTAGTTATCTCAGCACCATCAAAAGATGCCCCCATGTTTGTAATGGGTGTAAATCATAAAGATCTAAAAGCTTCAGATAAAATAGTATCTAATGCTTCCTGTACTACAAACTGTCTGGCACCTTTGGCCAAAGTGTTGAATGACAACTATGGGATTGCAGAAGCCTTAATGACAACTGTACATGCTACCACAGCCACTCAGTTTACTGTTGACGGACCATCGCGCAAGGATTACAGAGGTGGTAGAAGTGCTTTGTTGAACATCATACCTGCTTCAACAGGAGCCGCCAAAGCAGTAACCAAAGTTATTCCATCTTTGGAAGGAAAACTTACCGGGATGGCATTTAGGGTACCTACCGCAGATGTTTCTGTTGTTGACCTAACTGTACGCCTGGAAAAGGAAACTTCATATGAAGATATTAAGAAGACCTTTAAAGCAGCATCGGAAGGCGAATTGAAAGGTATTTTAGGTTATACAGATGAGCCTGTGGTCTCTCAAGATTTTATTGGTGATGCCCGCACCAGTATATTTGATGCAGGTGCCGGAATTGAATTGAATTCAAAATTTTTCAAAGTAATTTCCTGGTATGACAATGAGGCAGGCTATTCTAATAAATTATTAGACCTGGCACAATATATTTCTACATTGTAATTAATTATATTTTATAAGTAAGAATCCTCAGAATGAGCAAAACTTTGCTTAATTTGAGGATTCTTTTTTAATGCCTGATTTATGATTTTAATAGTTGATAGTGGTGCCACAAAGTCTGATTGGATTGCCTTAGATGATAAGGGTAAAGAATTATTTATGACCCAAACGCTGGGCTTAAGTCCTGAGGTTCTTACAAGAGAGGTCATCGAAGATAGGTTAGCCAATAATTTTGAGTTGTCTAAAAACAGAGAGAAAGTTAGCCGACTCTATTTCTATGGCGCCGGTTGTGGTACCGATAGAATGAAGAAATTCCTTAAGAATATTTTTAAATCGTTTTTCCCAAATGCCACGGCAGAGGTTAAGGAAGACACCTATGCTGCCATATATTCCACAACAAAAATCGGACATCAGGGAATTGTCTGCATTTTGGGAACAGGTTCAAATTGCAGCTATTATGATGGTCATCAACTGTTTCAAAAAGTGGTCTCTTTAGGTTATATTCCTATGGATGATGGAAGTGGTAATTTCTTTGGGAGGAAATTAATTCGGGATTATTATTTTCATAAAATGCCACAGGCACTGGGAATTAAATTTGACAAAGAGTATGACCTTGATGCCGATGTTATTAAGGAAAACCTTTACAAGCAGCCAAATCCTAATACTTATTTGGCCACATTTGCAAGATTTCTGATTGAGAACAAAGAACACCCCTATTGTAAAGGAGTTATAGACAAGGGCCTTCAGCAATTTGTAAATAATTACATTATGCAGTTTGAATTAGCTACCAAAGTGCCTATACATTTTGTGGGTAGTATTGCTTATTTTCTTAAAGATGAATTAATAGCAGTTCTGGAAAGAAATGACCTGATCGTAGGCGTAATTCGTCAGAGACCAATTGAAGGACTGGTAGAATTCCATAAAGAAACTATCTGACGGCAATCATCGAAATCTCAACATTTACAAATTTAGGAAGATTAGAGACTTCAACAGTCTCTCTGGCAGGGGCGGTTTCAACATTAAAAAATGAGCCATAAACTTCGTTAATAGCTGCAAAGCAATTCATATCTTTAACAAAGATCGTGGCTTTAACTACATCTTCAAAAGACATATCGGCGGCTTCCAGTATTGCTTTTAAGTTTTTCATGCATTGTAGTGTTTCCTTCTTTATATCATCTTCAATGAGTTTTCCGCTTGAAGGATCCAGGGGAATTTGTCCGGAAACATATAATGTATTACCGCTCAAAACTGCCTGGTTATAAGGGCCTATAGGAGCAGGGGCATTAGGAGTATTTATAATTTTTTTCATGCTTTTGAATTTACCTTTAGCCCGTTAAGCTAATTAAAAAATAGATCAGTATAAACAGGTATGCTGTTTTTTTACTTTTGATATTACCTGGGAGGAGGCTGACTTCTATTTTCAAATTTAAGATCCTTAAGAATGGAGCTTTTAATTCCTATAAAAAAGTACCATCTTTCAAAATCACCAAACGGCGTCCAGTCAAAATTTAATTTAAAACTTTTTAAGTCGCGTCTAAACCGAAGCTGGGTAACAGTAAACCCTTTTCTAACGAAATCATAACCCGATGACACGCCAACGTCCCATCCGGGAGATAGCGTAATATTACCGGAAAACATGAGAGAATTATTGGAGATTTGATTTTGTCTGGCATTATTACTGTAGGTCACAGCATATTGCAGCCGAACATCCCATTCTATTTTATTTTGATAAATAGGATTCTCAACTTTACTTTCATCTCTGTCGTCAAACCGGCTTTCATCAAAGTTATTTGCTTTTCCAAAAAGATCATCTGTCCGGCCGCCACTGGCGGCAACGTAGGCATCACCCTCCGTCGGATATTCTTCACGGTCCTTGCTGGGTTGGAAGTCTTTGCTGGTCAGGGAATAACTTAAGTTACCCCTGGCAGATGTAAGTCTGAACAGACTTCCTCCATTATTAATATTAAATGTATTTATACGCCTGCCATTATTGTCAATTGCATATGGATCCAGATTGGCACCAAAGTTTATGGACATTTTATTATTGAGAATATTGGTGCCGCCGGTTAAACTTACCGGACTTAAATTAAGAGAATCTGCCTGGAAATTATAACCTGTGGACAAATTAAAACTATTTAGAAGCATAACCTTCTTGGGTTCCAAAGCCGTGGAATCCTTGTCCCGTACCTTAGCTTCAAGGGTATTGGCGAGAGAAAAGCTTAAAGCACTGGATTTACCATTCCTTGGGGCACCATAGAGCGTATTTTGAAACCTGGTGTACTCAATGGTATCTCCTGTAACTCCATTAATATATTCATCATAATATTGCTCAAAAGAAGGCGCCCAGCCATAACTAACAGAAGGTCTCATTATGTGCCGGATAGCCTGTATCTTTTTTTGCTCACCAAAATTAAATGTACCATAGACTGTTGTCCCAATACTACTGCTAAGACTGTATTGGTTAAACCGATCAAAACCTTTTATAGTATCGGTAACAACTTTTTGCGTCTCTGAATCAAAACGTTGATTAAATGTTTGCAAGGTCCATACGTCTTCATAGGTGCCACCTGCACTTACACTAAAAAATTTAGCTACTTTAAAATTTGTACTCAGCGGTATCCGATGCCGTGCCCCGACCTTAGCGTTATCAAACATCTTGGATGTTCCAAAATCATCAGTAGTGGTACTAATGCTGTTCCTGGCATTAAGATCATACTGAAAATTGATGTTCTGTAATGCACCTTTTTTTATGCCATCCCTTTTAGCAAGAGGAAAAATACGCTCCATACTGGCCTGTAAAGTGGGTAAAGTTAGGTCTACGACATCTGTATTTGTGTTTTGATTATGTGTAGCGGTCAGGCTTAAATTTACTGAAGGATATTCAGGAAAAGTCCGTGAATAGGAGATGGAAGAGGATAAATTATTGATCTGGGTATTGGGCAAATTCTGCTGAAGTAAAGAGTTTCTATAATACTGGCTACTACCCAGGTTTACTGATGCCGATAATCTCGAATTAGGATTAGATTTTGAATCCTGAGAATGTGAGATCTGAATATTGTAAATAGTTCCCCGGCTGTAATCATCAAATCCTTTTTGACTTGTCACCTGATTTTCATATCTAAAATTAAAATTACCTCTGTATTTATAGCGTTTGGAATAAACAGATTGTGTTCTGAAACCCCAACTCCCGTTGGTATAGAGGTCGCCGGTAAGCGTAAGGTCTACATAGTCATTAATAGGTACATAGTAACCCAAGTTTTGTAGAAAGTAGCCCCTGTCCGGGTCGTTTCCAAATGTGGGCATCATTACTCCTGCAGTTCGTCCGGAAGTCAAAGGAAAATATGCGAATGGCATTGCAATAGGGGTGGGTACATCTGCAATATAGATATTACTAAATCCTGCTATGACTTTTTTCTTTGGAACAAACTTTGCCTTTCTGACTCGAATATAATAATCCGGGTCTATAGTATCTTTAGAGGTAGTTAGCCTTCCTTCACTTAAAAAGTAAACCGAGTCGTTTTCCTTTTTGGTAATCGAAGCATAAACCTTCATGGCATCAGAACCAAGTTGCCCCAGACCCGCCTGCTGTTCTGTTCTGGAATTCCAAATCAGGGCTTTTTGTGTGTCAAAATTAAATCGAATTGAATCTGGAATTACCACGTTTTCCCCTTGTTTAAAATAAGGAACTTGCGAATAATTACCCAAAGAATCTTTTATACGCCCGGCATAAACTTCGTTTTTTATGTAATCCATAATTATTATACCGGCTTTTAATTCGGTATCCTGATAATAAATTTCAGCTTCATTGTACAGATAAATTTTTTGATCTTTTTGACTTAATTTAACATAATCCTTCGCTTTATATTTTATTTTATCCGATAAAAAACCTGGCTTCTCACTAATTGAATCTGATTGTATAGAATCGGTCAAAACTGTATCTAATACTGCAGGTGCGGGCATAAGAGGCGCGTAAATAGTATCTCCCACAGCTTTAATAGGTAAGGGCCTGATCAGATCTTCCTGCGCAGAGAGCGGAATAATGCCCATGATAAGCAGTAATAAGAAAAGTAGAGAATGTTTGTTTGATTGCAAAGCGATAAATCCTATTTTTGTAACGGTAAGGCTTCGTTTTTGGTAGTCAAACTTACATATATTTTTTGGTCTGCTTGTAGCACATTACAATAAATTTAACCATAGTAAATGGATGCAAAATTCTTTTAGCAGATGAAAGATGATAATTGTATTTTTGATTTGTAATAGGTAAAAATCATAAAGATTTTTATCTTAGGAAAAGATATAAGGCCATTACAATTGTTCCATGTTCTTTAAAATATAACTCTAAAATCAATGAAGTTTAATAATTTTTTTTTCATTCCCCTGGCAATACTATTTTTCTTGCTATGCTCATATGACAAAAGTGATTCAGATACTCAGACTGATCAATTTATTGTAGTATTAGACGCAGGCCATGGAGGTCACGATCCGGGTAATTTGGGCAATGGCTATATGGAAAAGAATATAGCCCTAAATATTGTATTAAATGTTGGCAGGAAATTAGAATCCAATCCGGACATAAAGGTTATTTACACAAGAAAGGACGATAGTTTTGTAGATCTTTTTGTTAGAGGAGAAATTGCAAATAAGGCAAATGCGGACCTTTTCGTATCTGTACATTGTGATTCACATACTTCTGATGCCAATGGTGCCGGGACATTTGTGCTGGGATTACATGCAAATCAACAGAATTTTGAAATTGCAAAAAAGGAAAACTCCGTGATTTATCTCGAAGATAATTACGAATCTCGCTATGCTGATTATGATATAAATTCTCCCGAATCTATAATTGGTTTGACTATTATGCAGGAAGAATTCCTGGATCAAAGCGTTATGCTTGGTAAGATGATGCAGGACAATTTTTCTAACAACTTGAGCCGAAATGACAGAAAGGTTAAGCAGGCTGGTTTTATTGTATTACATCAAACTTTTATGCCCAGTGTGTTGATCGAAACAGGTTTTCTTACTAATAAGTCAGAGGGATTATACCTAAGCTCTAAAAAAGGCCAGGAAGAAATGGGCAATGCTATTGCGTCTGCAATAATTAATTATAAAAACAACACCAGAATTAACCTGGAGGATGCGGCGTCTTCAGAGCAAATCACCACCACCAAAATTGAGGAGGAGATACCTGTAAATGAGACAATTGAAGCTTCAAAAACAGAAGTATCAGCAGCCACTGAAAGCAATAATGAGGCGACGAAAAAGGAAATCAAGGAACCAATCGCGGTCGTTTCTGCTGAATTACCTCAAACTGAAACTGCTGAGGCTATCCAAAATAAAACTGATGAGGTTGTAATAAGCCAGGAGGCTAAGCCTGTACCAAATAAAGTAGTGCCTGAAGAAGCGGTAAAAGAAATACCCGAAACTATTGCTGAAGAACCCATTGCTACACCAATAGCTGATGAGAAAAAGGAAGAGGTAATAAAGGAGGAGGTTGTTTCAGACTCAGAAATAGTATTTAAAGTACAATTATTGGCAAGTTCAAGGGTACTGCCTCTGCTTCCTGAAGAGTTTAATGGATTGAGTTCACTCTCAACTGAACGCCATAAAAACATTGTGAGGTATATGTATGGTAAGACCAATTCATATTCTCAGGCAAAATTATTTAAGGCCAATGCGGATGCTAAAGGCTATGAAACTTCCTTTATTGTGGCCTATAAAGAGGGCAAAAGAATTCCTGTAACTGAGGCCTTAAAATACATCTCTGAATAAAAGCAGGTCTTGTAAAATTTATTTCTAATTTTGTTTGTAAACTAAATATATTCGTTTGAAGCTATCCAGGGAAATTAAAACAGGAATAATCGTTATTGGAGGTATTTTGCTGTTTGTCATGGGCTTCAGTTTTCTTAAATCAACCCCTATTTTTAACAATAGCAAAACCTTTTATGCGGTTTACAAACACGTTGGAGGTTTGCAGCCCGGAACACAGGTATCTATTAATGGATTTAATGTGGGCAATGTGACTAATATTACTTTTAAGAATGGAAGTGGCAACCTACTTGTTACTTTTTCTGTTGACAGTAATTTCGAATTTTCAGAAAATAGCGTCGCTGAGCTATATGATACAGGAATTATAGGGGGTAAAGGAATTCAAATTAATCCGGTTTTTGACGGCGCTCCATTTGCACAATCCGGGGATACTTTGTCATCTAATATTAAACCCGGCCTAACAGATTTGTTACAGCAAAGATTAGCACCCTTGCAATCTAAAATTGAAGGCGCAGTTTCCAATGCGGATTCCTTATTAATAAATTTCAATGATATTCTGGATGAAGAGACAAAAAGCAGTTTACGGGAAAGTATCCAGGGGCTAAATACTACCGTTCAAAGTTTTCAATCGAGTGCTGCCACTCTAAACACATTATTGTCGGATAATAAAAGTAAGCTGGACAGTTCCATTACAAATATTAATACGATTACCACTAATTTTTCGGTACTCTCAGATTCCATAGCACAGGTGGGACTAACTAATACAATAAGAAGTTTAGAATCTACCATAAGTAATTTGGATAAGATGTTGGCCAAAATTGAAAATGGCGAAGGTACGCTTGGCAAATTGGTGAATAACGAGGAGTTGTACAACAATTTATCTGAAGCATCCAAAGAATTAGACCTCCTGCTTCAGGATTTTCGCTTGAATCCAAAGCGATATGTAAATGTATCCGTTTTTGGGAAAAAGCAAAAAGAATATGAGGTTCCCGAAGATGATCCTGCAATAAATAAACCAAATGAATAGATGCAGTATCTACCAAATATAATTTTCCTTATTATTTTAATTACCGGTATTGGTTATTTTTCCAAGAACGTGAAGAAGCTTATCAGGAATATCAACCTTGGAAGAGGTGAAATGCCTGCAGATGAAAAGCCAGAGCGCTTTAAGAATATGGCCCGTATTGCATTAGGGCAATCCAAAATGGTGGTAAGGCCCATAGCAGGTTTATTGCATGTAATAGTTTATCTCGGATTTATAATTATAAATATTGAAGTTCTGGAGATTATTATTGACGGGATTTTTGGAACCCATAGAGTTTTTGCACCGCTCGGTAAAATTTACAACATCCTTATAGCTTCCTTTGAAGTACTTGCTCTTTTGGTAATACTGGCTGTGGTTATCTTTTGGTTGCGAAGAAATTTTATTCGGATAAAACGCTTTATTAAGCCTGAAATGAAAGGATGGCCAAAAATGGATGCAAACCTTATTTTGTATATAGAATTGGTTTTAATGGCTTTATTCCTAACCATGAATGCGGCGGATTATCAACTTCAGCTCATGGATACACCTCATTATACAAAAGCAGGTCTTTTTCCTGTAAGTCAATTCATCACCTCTATTTTCGATGGAATGTCTGTAAATAGCGTAATGCTGATAGAACGCACCGCCTGGTGGATGCATATCGTTGGAATATTGGCCTTTCTGAATTATTTGTATTATTCTAAACATCTACACATTTTACTTGCCTTTCCAAACACCTATTATGGAAAACTTACCGCTCCGGGTCAATTTGATAATCTTGAAGCAGTAACCAAAGAAGTGAAATTGATGATGGATCCTAATGCGGATCCCTTTGCAGCGCCAGCGGAAGATGCACCTCCCCCGGATAAATTTGGAGCTTCTGATGTAATGGATCTCAGTAAGGTACAGTTGTTGAATGCCTATACATGCACAGAATGCGGACGATGTACCAGTGAGTGTCCAGCAAACCTTACGGGTAAGAAACTATCACCAAGAAAAATAATGATGGATACGCGTGATAGGTTAGAGGAGGTTGGAAGTAATATGGATGCCAATAAAGGGAAATTCATTGAGGATGGGCGCCAGTTATTGGGCGACTTCATTTCACCTGAAGAATTATGGGCCTGTACTTCCTGCAACGCATGCGTGGAAGCTTGTCCGGTAAGCATAGACCCATTATCTATAATCATTAGTATGCGTCAGTATATGGTTATGGAACAATCGGCTGCGCCAAGTGAACTCAATATTATGATGGGAAATATTGAAAATAATGGAGCACCCTGGCCATTTAATCAAATGGATAGGCTTAATTGGGTCGATGAATCTTAAAAAGCATAATAAACAAGATCATGAATGAGGAGTTGAAAGTACCGACTATGGCAGAGCTTTTTGCTGCAGGTAAGCAGCCGGAAGTTTTATTTTGGGTGGGTTGCGCAGGTAGTTTTGATGACCGGGCCAAAAGAATCACCAAGGCTTTTGTGAAAATACTTCAGAAGGCTGATGTGAGTTTTGCCGTTCTTGGAACCGAAGAAAGCTGTTCCGGGGATCCTGCAAAACGGGCGGGAAATGAGTTTTTATTCCAAATGCAGGCCGTAACCAATATTGAAGTAATGAATGGCTACGGGATAAAAAGTATTGTAACCGCATGCCCGCACTGTTTTAACACCATTAAAAATGAATATCCGGGACTGGGAGGAAATTATCAGGTTATGCACCATACCCAGTTCATGAATGCGTTATTGGAAGAAGGAAGAATTACCCTGGAAGGCGGCAGCTATAAAGGTAAACGTATTACATTTCATGACCCGTGCTACCTCGGAAGGGCTAACAACATATATGAAGCACCAAGAAATATCATAAAAAAACTTGATGCCCAACTCGTGGAAATGAAAAATTGCCGAAAAAAAGGCTTATGTTGTGGGGCAGGAGGTGCGCAAATGTTTAAAGAGTCCGAGAAAGGGGATAAGGAAGTGAACATTGAACGTACGGAGGAGGCTATGCAAACTCAGCCGGAAATTATTGCCGCGGCCTGTCCGTTTTGCAATACAATGATGACTGATGGCGTAAAAAGCAAGGATAAAGAAGCTTCGGTAAAGGTAATGGATATCGCCGAGTTGATAGCTAATGCGGAGGATCTGTGATCAGTTTGAAGGACTGTCTAAAATATACATAATTGCTATTAACATGAAAAAGAAAAAATGCTGGTAAATTTTGAATCATTAAGCGATACGGCAAGAGTTTGGATTTACCAGGCTAACAGAAGTTTTTCGGAAGAAGAACTTGGTGAAATAACTACTGCCCTTGACAGATTTATATCGGAATGGACCGCCCATGGAAGCGACCTTAAGGCAGGGTATGAAATTAAATATAAGCGCTTTATTATAATTGCTTTGGATCAGAATTTTGCCTCTGCTTCTGGTTGTTCTATTGATGCATCCGTACATTTTATCCAGGAGCTCGAAAAAAAATATGATGTAGATTTATTGGATAAAATGAACGTTTCCTACAAACAAGGCATGCATATTGCATATAAGCCTTTAGGAGACTTTAAGAAAATGGCAAAGGATAAGGCAGTTTCTAAGAACACCATAGTTTTTAATAATTTAGTTACCAATAAACATGAATATATAAATCATTGGGAAGTGCCGGCGTCTGATAGTTGGCATAGCCGATTTTTATAAAATTGTGTTTATAGCCCCATTAGACCCTTTTGGCACTCTAATATCCCACTGCGGCTGTATTAATGAACAAAAAAACAATATTTAATTTTGTTTTAAGTTAGTACCTTGAATATATTATTTATGGGGAAATACCTACTTTCTTTTCTTTTTTTTACTTTATTACTGGTTGCCCGAGGTCAATATTCACCTTTGGTGACAGCTGATACTTTGTCCCAGATGGGGTGGGTCAATGATAAGTATAGCGCTATGTCCCTGGAAGAAAAGATTGGGCAATTGTTTATGGTAATGGCATCTTCCGGGGAAGATAAAGCAGCAACCCAAAAAATTAAGGGATTCATAAAGGATCACAAAATAGGAGGGTTGATTTTCTCAAAAGGAGGCCCCATGCGCCAGGCTAAACTGACAAATGAATACCAGTCCTTATCAAAAATTCCTCTTCTTATAGGAATGGATGCCGAATGGGGCCTGGCAATGAGACTCGATTCAACCTACTCATTTCCATGGAACATGACCCTGGGTGCAATAGCAGATACTTCAATTGTTTCAAGAGTGGGATATCAAATCGGTAAGCACGCAAACCGACTTGGGGTTCATATAAATTTTGCACCTGATATCGACATAAATATAGATCCGAGAAACCCAATAATTGGGAATCGATCTTTTGGTGAAGATCGTGAGAATGTTGCGATAAAGGGTATTGCGTTTATGAAAGGCATGGAAAGTGCCGGGGTACTTTCAAGCGGGAAACATTTTCCCGGTCATGGGGATACTTTTGTAGATTCACATAAATCCTTGCCTACTTTAGATTTCACAAGGCAGCGTTTAGACAGTATTGAATTATATCCTTATAAAAAACTCATAGAAGCGGGACTTAGCAGCGTTATGGTTGCTCATTTAAATGTACCGGAATTAGAGCCTGAAAATAAACGGCCTTCATCTTTATCCAAAAATATAATTACCAATTTGCTTAAAAGGGAATTGAAATTTGAAGGACTGGTATTTACAGATGCGTTGAATATGAAGGGGGTTTCGGACTTCGCAAGCAACGGGATTACAGAGTTGGAAGCATTTTTATCAGGCAATGATATTTTGCTAATGCCTAAGGATTTTATAAAAAGTAAGGATACCTTTTTAAAGGCATATCAGAATGGCTTAATATCGGAGCAGCGCCTGGCATATTCCGTCAAAAAAATATTAATGGCCAAATACAAAGCAGGCTTAAATGAATATCGTCCAATAGATACAAATAACCTCATTGAGGACTTGAATAGCCCCGAAAATGATGTAATCTATGAAGAAGCCATAGAGAGTGCAATTACGGTTATTAGCGATAAACTAAACCTTGTTGGTATCAAAAAACTTGAAAATAAGAAAATTGCCTATGTAAAATTTGGCGATGGTGTAAATACACCATTTTTGGAAGCATTAAATAAGTACGCTGAAGTAACACAGGTAAACGGTAGTGATATTGCAACCCTAAAAAAGAAACTTTTTGATTTTAATCTGATCATCATTGGATTTCATAAGAGTAATGAAAGTCCCTGGAAACCTTATAAGTTTTCTCAGAAGGAACTTTTTTGGCTTCAGGAAATTTCCAGACAGAGGACTTCCAATGTTTTGCTAAGTGTATTTGCCAAGCCATACGCACTATTAGATATTACAGCTTTTAATGATATAGACGGGATACTTGTTGCCTATCAGAACAGTGAACTTGCTCAGCAGAAAGCGGCAGAAGTGCTTTTTGGGGCTATTCCTGCGAAAGGTATATTACCCGTTACTGCAAATCCGGAGTTTCCTGTGAATACCTCGGTTAAAACAAAGTCTTTATTGCGTTTAGGATACAGTAAACCTGAAAGGGTAGGAATGAGTTCATTAAAACTTGCTAAGGTTGATCAGTTGGTTCAAAATGGCTTGGATTCCTTAATGTTCCCTGGAGCTCAGGTCCTGATTGCCAGAAGAGGTAAAGTAATTTATAATAAAGCTTTTGGTAAACCAACTTATGAATCTAAAGATCAATTAACCACTAATAACCTTTACGACCTTGCCTCGCTTACTAAAATACTCTCTACGCTGCCAGCGGTTATGAAAATGGAAGAGGATGGCAAAATAGCCTTGAATGATACTTTTCAGGATTTAATACCGGAATATGCAGATACAGAGCTTAAAGATGTAACGGTGCTAAAAGCTTTAAGTCATTATGGTAGGTTACCATCCTGGATTGCATTCTACCTGGAAACTTTAAATGCGAGAAGAAGACCTTCTCCGGAATTTTATCGAAGTAACCCTTCAGATGGCTTCTCCATTAAGGTTACGGACAGGATGTATCTGAAAGACTCCTATAAAGATTCAATTTATAGTCGAATTGGGAGACAAGGACTCAAATCAAATAGATATCGTTACAGTGATGTTCCCTATTACGTATTTAAAAAATATATTGAGGAAACCTATAATGCCGGTTTAGATAATTTAATGGATAAATTCCTTTACAAGCCTCTGGGAGCCAACCACACCGCTTATAATCCGTTAAAAAAATTCCCAATCAATATGATAGTTCCTTCTGAGGTAGATAATTATTACAGATACCAACTCGTTCAGGGGTATGTCCATGATATGGGAGCAGCAATGCAAGGTGGGGTAGGAGGGCACGCCGGATTGTTCAGTAATGCAAACGATGTGGCAAAAATTATGCAGATGTACATACAGGGGGGGTATTACGGAGGTGAGCGGTTTTTAGACGCTCGGACCATAGAAAAATTCAATAAGTGTTATTTCTGCGATAAGAATGTACGGCGTGGAGTAGGATTTGATAAGCCGCAGCTCGAAGAGAAAGGACCAACCTGTGGTTGCGTGTCCAGAAAGAGTTTTGGGCATAGTGGATTTACCGGAACTTTTACCTGGGCAGATCCGGACGAGGAGATAGTATATGTTTTTCTATCCAATAGGACCTATCCGTCGGCTACAAACAGACTTTTGGTGAAATCAGAGCTGAGGACAAGGATTCAAAAGGCAATTTATGATTCTCTTATCAATGAGGCAGGAAATTAAATATTAGATTTGTAAATAAGGAAGGTTTTATCTTTTCTCAATCCATATAAGAGACTAATATACAGCAATTTAAAAAAAGCCTGTTAAATGAAAATAGCTATAGTTTGTTACCCAACTTTTGGAGGAAGTGGCGTTGTTGCCACGGAATTAGGGATTGCTTTGGCCAATAGAGGGCACGAAATACATTTTGTCACATACAGACAACCGGTTCGACTAGAATTATTGAGTAATAAAATTCATTTTCATGAGGTACACGTACCGGAATATGCTCTTTTTCATTACCAGCCATATGAATTGGCGCTTTCGAGTAAACTCGTTGATACAATTAAGCTTTATGGCATAGAATTACTTCATGTCCACTACGCAATACCGCATGCCTATGCTGGTTATATGGCGAAGAAAATACTTGAAGAAGACGGTATTTATATACCCATGATTACAACCTTGCATGGTACAGATATCACCCTGGTGGGTAACCATCCTTTTTATAAACCAGCAGTGAACTTTAGCATTAATAAAAGCGATGTAGTAACCTCAGTATCAGAAGATTTAAAGCAGAAAACTATAGATTTTTTCGATATTAAAAAAGAAATTGAGGTGATCCCCAATTTTATTGATAAAACAAAATACAGTTTGGATTTCACGGACTGTCAGCGATCACTAATGGCAAATGAAAATGAAAAGATAATTACCCATATTAGTAACTTTAGAAAAGTAAAGCATATTCCTGATGTTATTCATGTTTTTAATGGCATTCAAAAGCAATTAGCGGCTAAATTGATAATGGTTGGTGAGGGCCCGGAAAAGGAGCACGCTGAGTTTTTATGTGAGCAATTGGGTATTGCAGATAAAGTGGTGTTTTTAGGTAATAGTAATGAGATTGATAGAATACTTTGTTTTTCTGATTTATTTCTATTGCCTTCTAAATCAGAAAGTTTTGGTTTAGCTGCTCTGGAAGCAATGGTAAACAGGACTCCTGTAATATCGAGTAATACAGGGGGGATTCCGGAAGTTAACATACATGGGGTGACCGGTTATTTGAGCGATGTAGGCGACGTGGATGATATGGTTAAAAATGCACTAAAAATCCTTAGTGATGATACTGTTCTTGCAGAGTTTAAGGAGAATGCCTATCAGGTGGCCCTGAATTTTGATATAAAGAATGTACTACCCTTGTACGAGGCACTCTATGAAAAAGCCTATAAGGCTCACTATAACAATACCTATTAAAGTAATTTCTCATGAGAATTCTTATTTTGGGACTATTAATGTTGGCGGGAACTTGTGGCAGTCAAAAGGATAAGGTTAAAGACATAAATTATCAGGAGTTGGGCAATAATCCTTTAACACTAATATTGAGTGATAATTACGGAGGAGCGGAATCTGAACAATTATTAGTCATACGGGATAACAAGGCATTAAAAAGATTCTTTACCAAAGTAAATATGACTCGAAAGCCAGGACTTCAAATTCCTGAAATTGATTTTAATACTGAAATGGTTGTGATCTATTGTAACGGAAAAACAACTGATATGAATACTCCTATATTAGCTAGGATGGAGGACAAGGACGATAAAATGATCTTTGCGAGAAAACCAGAGTCTAATCAAAAGAAAGGTTCTTCTACGGCTGTATTAATGCCCTTTTATCTATATAAAATGCCACTTACCGAGAAGGAAATTATGCTCAGTAATAACTAGTAATTATTAATAGCATTTTTAGGTTTCATATCGAATTTAATTGCACATCAACTTGCTTTGTAGGAATCGTATTTAATGGATAGTAATTTTGTAATGTAATACTCCTAAATCATTACATTATGAAATCCTACACAACAAGCGCCCTCGCTGTTCTTTTCTTTGGGACATATGCATTTTACGCACAGGAAGAAATTCAATCAACTCAACAAGAACAACTTGTACTAGATCAGCAGGAAGAACTTCAGTTAACTGCTAAGGACAGTATGGTGGTGAGTTCCTGGATGGTAGGTTTAGGCTGGAATTTTGTGAATGATTCCGGAGATAGATTGAACAATATTACCAAAATTAAAGGCTATTACAATAGTGTTGCTTTTCCCTCTAGAATAAGTATAGGCCGTTATTTTAAGAGCGGAATAGGATTGGAAGCAATTACATCTTATAACAATTATAAAAAAGGCAAAATCATAGATGGTGTTGTTAATCCTGAGGATAAGGACTATTTTGGTTTTGATACTAGGTTTAGCTATGATTTAAACAAAATAGTAGGCCAGACAGGTTGGTTTGATCCTTATGTGGGCGTAGGAGCAGGATATACGTACGCGAATGATCTTGGGAGAGGAACTTATAATGCTGTAATCGGATTCAGAACCTGGTTTTCAGATAGATGGGGGCTGGATTTTAGTTCCTCTGGAAAATGGTCGTTCGGAAACGAAGCATCCAACCACATACAACACGCTGTAGGTGTTGTTTATCAATTTAATATTGAAAAAGAGCTTACCAAAAAAGGGCTCGAAAAACTGGCTTTAATTAATGCCATGGAAGAAGAGGCCAAGCGTGTTTCAGATTCAATTAACGCGGCTTTAGAAGCGGAGGCTGCAGCTGCGGCACTTGCAGAAAGGCTAGCCAGGGAAAAGGAAGAGGCTGCCAGATTAGCAGCTGAAAATAAGGCCAATCAGGAAGCAATTGACTTGCAGAAACAGAAAATGGATGAGCTTTCCAATCTCAATAAAGTATTTTTCAGGTTCGATTCTTCTTATTTAACTGTTTCCGATCAAGGTATTTTGGATGAATTGGTAGCATTTATGAATAAATATCCAGATGTTATCATAGAAGTCAAAGGACATGCAGATTCAAGGGGCAAGGCAGATTATAACCAGTGGCTATCGCAGAGAAGGGCCGATAGTGCCGTTAAGCATATCGTTGACTCAGGAATAGATAGTAATCGAATATATGGAACCGGGTATGGGGAATTGCAGATCTCGAACGGATGTACGGACGGCGTAAGATGTACCAAAGAAGAACATAAACAAAATAGAATAACCGAATATTCCATGGTTGAAGAGAGCGAAAATGTAATTAGTTTAAATAAATAGGAATTAGATTTTATTAATGTTTTTACTTTTTCCAGTACCAAATTTAATTCCCTATTTGGGATTCAGAAGACCAACTTGCTTTCGAAGGCTTTTTTGGTAATTGGTATGTTATTGCCACTGATCTTATTGTATAATATGTAGCATTTTGAAGTAATTCTTGTATTTATGGATACCAATTATGGAAGAAGCCCAACTAGGGGCTACTAGTTTTGAATTATCCGGTTTATCCGGAGGAGGTCAAATCTTTTTCAGAATGGCCCTGTAAATATTAAAGATCAAATAAAACGGACATTTTTATTATGGAATGGGTATCCAGCGCGCTAGGATTCATATGTAATCTTTAGTATTTGATTTTCTACTTTGAAAAAAAAAGTCCTGTTTCTCTCAAATTCATAGACCTCAACTTTAGATACATTTTCTTGATATGTATACAAGAAGTCGCAAAGTGCTCTTCTCAAAAACGCAAATGAATTATCTTTCATAGGATAAATTATTTTGCATTTATTTAGTTCTAATGAATTAGCATCCACCTGCTCCTTACTAAATTTTTTTAGGTCAGACTTTTTCCCTCCAAGAAAGAAAGTTTTCAGTTGATGATAATAAAGATTGACTTTTTTTGAAAGTAAATAATTGATCAATTTGGTTTTCACGCTGATATAGAATACCAACATTCTTGAAAGTATTGATGATTTTGTATAAAATAAATGATGCTCAAAATCGTAGGTTTGGTTACACCATTTAACCTTATAGTCAAAGGCACCAAAACCCATGTCCATAACCTCATACTTATTGACAATGCACCATTCCAATATTTTCAATACTGAAATATTTCCCAGGCCAAATTTCGAATAATCTATATTATATGATGGGATTGATAAAAACAGAATTTTATCGCAATGGTAGCTTAATGAAATTTGAATGGGTTTGACATCGTCGTAGATCACATATAAGGAAGCTTTATTCTCATTAATCAACTCAAATGTATTATCGTAGTAATCTTTCCATCTGCTTAGAGCCATATTTTGGTCGTTACGCTGCGCAAATCGTCTGATTAACATTGCATGCAACTCATTCATTAGGTAATCGTATTCACCTCGTTCAATATTCCCATAAAACATCCGATAACTTACATTAAAGCATTTTTCCAAGCCTTTAAGCCTTCTTCTCATGGAAGTTCTGAAATTTGGCTTAAAATAAGTTTTTAAATACCCTTCTAAACTTTCTTCTTTGCCAATTGTGATGCAGTACCCTTTTACCCTGAATATCTTTAATAGATCAAAAGCGTACCGGCTATCAAGTTGATAAGTTAAATAGGAGGGGAACAATTCTATGATTAAGGTGCCAAAATCCTCCAGTTCAAAATCATTTAGGGTTTTGGAGTTAATTGGAATTGTATTGACATTAGATTTAATTGAAGTGTAAATTTTGGGGTATATATTCTTTTCAAAAAAATTAAAATAAAAATTTGTTTTGTATAAAACTTTATTGCCCATTGGTTTGCGAATTTATCCCCTAGATTTTATATGTTAAACAGGACTTTATATTGCTATTTATGAAATTTTATAAATATACATGCATGATTTACTATTGGAAATTATTTTACATAAGTAATTTTTTGGGTAATATTTTTTCCTGAAATTATAAAAGAACCTTGTTCCTGAAGTACTTCTTGAAAAATCATTTGATCTTTGTGTTCTATATTAGCATAAAGAAAATCATTTACAACCAACTTCAATGGAAAAGGGCGTTCATGTTTATGAGGAATCTCTTTTAGTTTTCCATAACTGTTTGGATTGGTAATTGTGATTTTTTCGTAATTTAAGTTAGTTTCCCCATATACTTCTTTATTTTGTCTAAAAATTATTAAGGCTTTTAGACTTTTGAAATAAGCATCTATCTTTTTTGCTTTAAGATCATTGGTTAAGGCAATTGCCAGTAATATTTCCATTTGATCAAGTTCTTATTGTAAATCTTTTTTATATCCATTAAAATCTGGATTTAGCCATTCGCTATTATTTGTTTTGGATATGTTTATAGTAAAAAGGGTATAATTTCCTCTAATAGAAAAATTCCAGGGTAAAATGTCAATATCTGTTATCAAATACTCCCATTGATTAAATATTAATCATTCACCAAGGGCTTTCACCTGATGTCCTTGCCCCTTTAATATATAAGTGTTTGGCTCATTGATAACTTGATAAACATGAAGCATCTGGTGGTTTTCTTGATTTAAATATAAAAAATCAAATATGGCATTTTTTAAGAATTCATATTCCTTAGAGAAATGATCTATTTGTTTTAGCTGAGGAGATGAAATTGGTGTGTTATCATCAATTAAAGAATAAGTATACCCTACTTTTAATGGTTGTTTTCTATTTTTTAATTGAAATGTCAGTTTATGTATCATTTCATTTACATGTCGTTTTCTAAGCCCCTGTTTTAGATTAAAAAACAATTTTAGGCTATGCGCTATAATATGAGATAGCAAGGAATTTCTGTCATAGTAAATATGATATTCAAAAAGATATTTTTTGGTGGCCCAACGCTCTTTATATTCAAAATACCCTTTGGAAAAGTCCAGAATTTGAATGTCATTAAGAAGACACCACTCTATCTGTTTCATAATAGTTACGGTACCCAGATGAAACTTTGCATAATCTGTATCAAAAACAGTTATTGCATCAAATAAGATTTCTCCTGACAGATAATTCAAAGTCACTCCTATAGGTTTATCACCATCATATATAACGAAAAGACCGGCTTTTTTTGCCAGTATCATTGGATAAGACACATCATAGTAAAAATTCCATTCTGCAGGATCAAGGTTGTTATTTCTGATTTGTTTTTCAGCAAACCTTTTCTCCAGTAAGGTTTTAAAGTGTTCAAATATATGATCGTAGGAGTCTTTGGAAATATCACCAGAATACATTTTATATTTTATATCAAAGCACAGTTCCAGTCTTTTTTTATATTTTTTCAGTTTATACCTGCTGCTTTTACTGAAAGTTGTCTGCATATAATGATTAACATCTTCAAATGACTGCAATTCAATTAAATATCCTGGATATTGCTTTATTCTCTTAAACCTTAAATTTTTATTTTCTATTTCGGTTACCACATTAAAATAAGTGGGGACATCATAAATTAGAAGTGTTTTCTTACGAATATCCGAAATATTGTGTTTGTTCAAAGAATAGGAAATTCCCTTGGTATGTGTTTTACCGTAATTGAAGTAAATAGGTAAATATTTATGTTTTAAAAATAGAAGATTTTTTATAAAGGAAAAACGGATGCCCTGCGCTGCATGGTCAAAGTGCTTGGACCATATGTTGGTAAAAATATCCGAAGTAAACGGATTGTCTTTCATGTATTTTCAACTTGATATCCTAAAACATTGTACTACATATCATTTGGGAGAATCAATATGGTTATATTGTGTTGTCTATACAACAAATAAAGGGGAAACCATTTTTTTGTAAAAAAAGCCTGCTTTATAAGCCTAATCATTGTTTCCCCGCAGGGTACATTATTGTTTTTTATGAATTCAGTCCTATTCTAATTTATTTTCGGAATTGCCATAACCTTTTCTTTAAACCTATAGAAAACCGTGGTGTCATCTTTCACATTTTTGTCAACAATCATACCGGCCTGTATAACATTATTGTTACCTACTTCAACGCCGGGAATTACTGTAGATCTTAATCCAAAGTAATTATTGCTACCAACCTTGACCGATCCTGCGAAACCTGCCACTGATAAGAAATTATTATCACCCACCACACAATCATGGCTAATAAAACAATAAGATGTAAGAAAATTATAACTGCCTATGGTTGCATGTTTCTCGAGAATACAGAATGGGAAAACTATATTACCCTCACCAATATCAAGGTTTTCGGGCATTACAACACTATGATGTATAAAACTACCAATTTTGGCATTCTTGTCTAAAAGAGTTTTAATCATTTTCTCCCTTAAACTAATATCCATTATTGCAATCAAGACCTCTTCGCCTTCATTAGGAGTATATGAATCAATATCACTTAAAAGTGGTGCTTTATAATTATATTTTTCCCAATTCTCTTTAGAGTCGTCAATATAACCAGATATTCTGATTTTTTGATCATTTCCAACCTTTGAATTATGATCTTCAATATAAAATGTTACTTCAGCGCCTGCTCCTCCTGCTCCTAAAATGATAATGTTCCTCATAATTATATTTATTTTTTTGGTTGTACAGTTTGGGACAATTATATAAGTATCTATTGCAATATAAGTATTTACAAAATTAATTTTTAATATAACTTAAATCTAGTTTAAAGCGATCCAAAAATATAGTATTGAACTTACACCATAATGAAATACTACATTTTACTTTCAATCAGCTCCTTTAACCCCAATATGGTACCTGAATTATTAATTTCCTCTGCTGATAAAGGTGCATTATATTCTGAGTCGCAAAATGCGATGATCGACAAAACGGTCAATGAGTCCCAGGCCTCGAATGAATCTAGCTCATCACTAAGTTCAACAGATTCTTCTTCCAGGATTTCAGCAATTAATGATATAAAATCTTCCATAGCTTAATTAGTATAATCGATTGTTTCACAAAAGTCCAGATTTCCCATTTCCATGAGTAATGAGGCCCAACTCAAACCTGCTCCAAACCCAGCTAGACAAATTAAAAAGGAATTTGTCAATAGTTTTTCACCTAAATTGTAAGTAATAGTGGTAGGAATGGAGACACCACTGGAGTTACCAAAATTCTCAACAATATTGTTTGGCATTTTTTCATAGGGCACCCCCATTTTATCTGCAAGCTTTTTCAGCATAAATTTATTGGGCTGATGAAACATATAATAATCTACTTCGTCCTTGTTGCTACCTGCCTTATCCAGTAAGTTCTCAATCATGGGAGGAACTTCTTTTTGAACAAAATTAAAAACATCGTCCCCTTTCATTACTAAATGATCCAAAGATCTGGAATTTCCACTTTTGTCGGTTTTTAGTTCTGCAGTTTCTGGCGTGGATGGCATCTTAAAACCACCTGCCGGAATTATCAGGGCATCGGCTCCTTTACCATCAAGATTAACGGTTCCATAAATAATATTATCCGATGTATCATTTTCAACAATAGTGATGGCAGCGGCATCACCGGTCAATGGTCTGCTACCTCTATCTTTTACCGAAACTTTACGGCTCATGATATCGGCATTTAATACTACCACTTTATTCACCTCATCTTGTTCCAATAGCATAAATGCTTGGTTTAATCCGATTGGATATCCTGAACAAGCTTGATTAATGTCTAAGCAAATCATGTCTTGTTTTAAGTCGAGCCTACCATGGATAATGTGGCTAGTAGCTGGCACAAAATGATCAGGAGATTGCGTCACTAATATCATAGCATCTACTTCATCCTTTTTTAAAAGATTGTTATCAAAAAGATAATTCATGCCAAAAACGCATAGATCCGATACTGTTGTCCCTTTTTTGACCACCCTACGCTTACCATAGCCCATAATCAACTTGAGCTTCATAGACTGACCTCTTGAGCAGTCATAATTATCAATCTCGTCGTCAAAATTGACTTCATTTTCGGGCAAAACTGTAAGAATGCCTGTAATTTTTTTATTATGAAATTTTAAGTTCATTCTGTAACACCATTTTTAATTAGTAATTGAAAAATACTATCGACATTTGAGAAATTTTCCGGCAAAATTTCTGTTCCATCAATAGAAATTCCAAACTCTTCATCTAGTGAAGCAACTAAACTTACAATATCAAATGAGTCCAACATACCCTCTTCAATAAAATTGCTAGATGTAGTAAAATCGAATTCCGGTCTAATTTCA
Organism: uncultured Eudoraea sp.; assembly: GCF_947490415.1. Classification (GTDB taxonomy): domain Bacteria; phylum Bacteroidota; class Bacteroidia; order Flavobacteriales; family Flavobacteriaceae; genus Eudoraea. Next base: position 56,197 of record NZ_CANLGX010000007.1, on the reverse strand, counting down.
GTTAAAAAGTCTAATATTTTTTTCTTCAAAATAAACTAAATATAATTGATTAATAAAGCTTCTATTTTTTTAATAAAATTATGTATTATTTATTTCTTTGTTTAATAAAGCTCTGTCTATTTTTCCAGTTGTTGATTTAGGCAAAACGTCCATTTTAATATACCTTGTTGGAATCATGTGTTTTGACAAAACATGCATTAGTTTTAATCTAAAATCCTTAATGGATATTTCATTTTCAGACTCGTATATTAAAACAATTTCATTTTTCGTTTTGTCAAAAAATACACCTGCGTTTATAGTGTCAAAAACACTTAAAATATAATGTTCTATTTCTCCTAAATCGATTCTATACCCGGATAGCTTTATTTGAAAATCTTTTCTTCCTATATAAATATATTCACCTTTATCATTTAAAAAGGCAATATCACCAGTTCTATATATTCTTTCAGGTACCGATTTATTCAATGGGTTTTGAACAAAAACAGCATTTGTTTTTTCAAAATTATTCCAATAACCAAGTGCAAGTGAAGATCCTCTAACACATAATTCACCTTTTTCTCCAACTTTACAAAGTTCATCCTTATCATTTAGTACTAATATATCAGTATTTCTGCATGGCTTACCAATAGGTAAAGACTCATTTTCATTGAATGTATCATCAACAATATGACAAACACATGTTCCTGTTATCTCAGTAGGGCCATACATGTTTCCATAAACAACATTTTTATCTAAATTTTTAATCCAATAACTTAAGTGCTTAGGCGGCATAACTTCGCCACCAAATAAAACCTTTTTTACAGTTGGGAGTTTAATTGAACTAAAAAGATTAAGATTTGCAATATTGACTAAAACTGACGGAACCCAAAAAATAAAATTTATTTTATATTCATTTATATAATCTAACAGAGTAGCGGGAAACATAAACTTCTGTTCAGGAATTATAAAGAGTGTTGCACCTTTAAAAATCATTAGATAGATATCTAATGTAGACATATCAAATATAAATGGGGTTTGATTCCCAATTTTTTCTTTTTCAGTTATATCAAAAGTGTCAACTACCCAATTTATATAATCGATAATGGACAAATGTGAAATAACAACTCCTTTTGGTACACCTGTAGAACCTGAGGTATGCAATATATATGCCGGATCAGTATCTATACATTTTTGATAATTAAAACTTTCGTCAATATTGTTCTTTTGTTCTAATTCATCAAGATTGATGACCTTAATATCTAAATTACATTTTTTTATGTTCGATATAAACCGATCATTTGTTATAATGCATGATGGGTTTAATGCTTTTAGGATCGCTTCAATTCTTGGGACAGGATTTTTCGTGTCTAATGGCGTATAGCAATTGCCACTGTATAAAGTACCTAAAAATGAAGCAATTGCATCATTGGTTTTAGGTAAATAAATAGCAACAGGGCTATTAATTGAATTGTTATTTTTAGATATTTGAGTTGCAACAAGTTTTGCTTTTTGCTTTAACTCGTTAAAAGTTAATTGAGAGGTACTGTCAACAAGTGCTAATTTATCGGGAAATGAATCAACAGTATTTTCAAAATATTCAATTAAATTAATCTTTATCATATTAGCGCATTAAATACAAATAAAACTTCAATCGTTAGTTGCTTAGTTTTTCATATAATTTAACGGAATATTTACTTCTATCGTATTTTTATTAGCTAGATTTCAATCAATTAATCCGTATTTTCAATTATTTAATGGATTAAACAACTAATCCTTTAAAAATATTTTTTTTGACATTAATTGAATCGCCTTTTTTATTATTGTTTAATAAGTAATAATATTAGTATCTACCCATAAAAGTTACACTCACTATTTAGCAATCATCTATTATTGCGGGATTATCCAAATGCTTATGAATCCTTGTTACACGGGCAACTGGGAGAATATCGTTTAAACCATTCTCATTAATGGTAAAATTGAACCAATCCCTTCTTAGATTAAATTTAGATATATCTATACCACGAACAGATTGAATATATTTGAAATTAATAATTATACAAGAACATTGAAATTTTATGCCCTTGTATAATTTATAAAATCCAGATCAGTAATTATTTACTATACTGCAAATACTTTTCCGGGATAGGAAATTCTGGTGTTGCACGTTGCCAATACATACTAAGAATCCACCATCTTTCCTTATAATAAGCTAATTGTATACTATGCACATTTCTCACATAAGAATTCTTGTTGGCTTCCATATCCTCTTTACTATGAAAAGACTCGCAAGTACTTATACAATGTGCTATATTGCCATACCTTTCTTCGACCCTACCTATTTCTCTTTCATAAAAGCCTGTTGTTCGTTTAGTTTCCATCCATTTTCCAATTCTACTAATATATTCGTCAGGAGATAAAAACTGAGGTCTTAAATTGCCATTCGTATCATTTTCATAACTGATTAATTTTCCATCCGGATGAAATAAAAACCTGTAGAATTCCCAATCTCTGGGTTCTCCTGGTTCACCACCAATGCAGGCATAGGAGGTTTTTATGATATCATCCATGGTTTGAACACTTTTTAAATATTCTTCTTTCATAATTGTTTTATTATTTAGGTTAAAAGTTTAATAATTATTACGGGATAAATTTAATTAAATAAGCAGAATAATCTACCTGTAAGTTTTATTGCTATTTATAATATTTTCAAAAATTAAACTTGATTAGAATAGTTATATCTAAAGAGGTTAGTCGTTAATACTTCATTTTAATTCCTAATCCTTGACAAAACAACAATTTCTTATTGACAGCACATATTTTTTCAGGCGAAAACTCTAAAACAATCGACAATCCTCCTACAATCCAAAAAGTTTAAATCACTTCACTGCTTGCGTAATGAAATGAATAAACAGGTTTCTTAAGAAATCGCCTCTTATTTTGTCTGATTTTTTTCCTAACCAATTAATAAGTGTGTGAGGATTATTATTTTTTTTACAGCTATGCTAAAGTTTTATTATTTGTTAACACGATAGCGGGGAAAATATTGCAATGTTTCATCGGAATGTTGAATATCCTTTCTCTGTTGAACCAAATCTTCGTAGATATTTGGATTCACAATATATTTCCAGACTTTGAACGGTAATGTGTATTTAGAAAATCCTGATTTAAAATAGAATAATGAATCCTTCTTAGCGCCAACACCGCCGCCAAGATTGAAATAATTATAGTTCGCCTGGTTTCCTCTGATTCTCATTTCATCTATTAACAATTTTATAGGATTTAAATCTAAGAATCTTTCACTGGTTCCAGAAAGGTGATATTGTACAATAGTATTCTTTTTTGTAAACATTGCCCCTCCCGCAACTTCACCTGTCTTTCTGCTAATAGCCAGTAATACCTCAGTCTCGAAATCAGAACTGTTGATTAAATCCAGGAAATACTTTTTGTCAAAGAAATACTCCTTGTTTGCATTTACCCGCCTCATATTTTCATAATACAAATCAATAAACGAATCTAAATCAGCACGTATATTGGCATTTTTTATTTTGTAAATAGTTCTGGATTTGTTGATATACGTTCTAAGTCTCCTGTGATAGAGTTTCCATTGCTTATCAAGTGTTTCATTCAGGTCTGCATACACCACTCTGCCCAGTGTTTCCGTCTGGCCCAGGCCGAGCAAACAGCTTTCTTGGTAAGGTATAAATGAGTTTAACCTGGAAAAGACAGAAATAATATTTTGTTCCCGAAATAACTGATGTATTTCTTTTTGAAATACACTGAAGTTAAAATCAGAAGTTATGTTTTTGGTAATTGGCCCAGGGTACCCATAAACCGACGTCGCATCTTTATATAAGGAGTATTGAATGTTTCTGAAAAGCAGTGGCAAAACTATTGTTTTGTCATTCTCTTTATAATGAATCAAAACCGGTTCTTCATCTTTAGCCTTAGCCGTGTGATGATAGTCGTAGGTATGGTAAAAGTCTGCGAAATCACATTTTTTCACAAGAGTGTCCCAAACTTCTTTATCCTTTATGATTTCTATCATACATATAATCGATCTAAGTTTTGATAAGATTTGGTCACAAAAATAATAAATCTGAATTTTATCACTTCCCTGTCTATTATATCCTATTAAATAGATATGAACAATAGTACTAACAGAACAAATATCCGGGTTAAGTTGGGTTGCATCGTAATATTTCGGTTAATATCCCTTAAACCATCGTTAATGAGCCGATTGTCCTTTAATCAAAATTGACAATTAGAGGCCTTTGTCGATACTTAAACCATGCTTTATTTAGGTGTTACCTCTCCACGGCTCATAGATATCATGCTCACCGGAGGTAATACCGTCTCGCTTGAATACTTTTTGAACGGTTTTCAACAAGATTTTTAAATCGGTGCTGAAACTTAAATGATCAACATACCATACATCTAAAGCAAATTTATCATCCCATGATATGTCGTTACGTCCATTTACCTGCGCCCAGCCAGTGATACCCGGCTTTACCAAATGCCTCCTGGCCTGTTCTTTATTATATAATGGAAGGTAAATAGTCAATAGTGGTCTGGGTCCCACGATTGACATATCTCCTTTTAAAACATTGATCAACTGTAGTAGTTCATCTAAAGAAGTATCTCGAATAAATCCACCGACTTTCGTAATACGCTGTACTTGGTCACGCAATTCACTATCCTTGTCTTTTGGATCTTTCATGGTCTTGAACTTGATGATGGTGAATATTTTCTCATTTTTCCCGGGTCTTTTTTGAAAGAAAAATGGTTTTCCGTTATTGGCAAACATCAACAATATGATCAATATGATGATGACCGGTGATAATAGGAGCAAAGCTATTAATGATGCCAAAAAATCTAATATTCTTTTAAAAAACCGTGTATACATTGTGTTAAATTTGTTTAAGTATTACCTCTTTTATTGCACCATAGCAATATCTTATTAGAAACCTGAAGCCTTAGAAAATCAATCTTTTATAAGGCAAAGTAATGCAATAATAAAATTTTTTCTTGCCTAACCATGTCAAATATTAGCTAAACCGTAATTTATTTAGATGAATGAAATTCCACTCTTTTTAGTTTCCAATAATCGATATTCTTTTAAAATAGCATGCAAGTGATTTTGTGATTGTATCGTTCCTCAATTATAATTTAGAATTAAAGCCAAATACCCTCTGGGATTGGTTTTTCCTCTACTATTTCAATAAGCAAATAATCAGGTCCTCGGACAAAAAAACTTTTTAGGCCATGAACAGGATCAATTCTAATACCCTGTACAATTTTCACCTCTGCAGATTTCATTTGTTCAAAGATAGGTTCGATATTTTCAAAGGAAAATCCGATATGATCAAATGCGGTTCCATCTGTAGGCTTGAATTTTTCAGGAAACCAGGATCTTTCTTCAACCGGTCTGCCATTCACCATGATATTTATATTGTCTACGTGTAGCATGTTCCATTTAAATAAACCGTTGCCCCATGGTTGTGCACTTTCATTTACCGGAGTCAAGCCAAGGTGCAATTTGAACCAATCCATGGTCTCATCAACATTTGAAGCCAATAGGTGAATGTGCTCAAAAGTATGGTTTTTGTTTCCGGTAAAGACCTCAACAACCTCTTTGTTCGGGCCAAAAAAGTACATCCAATGACTATCGCCAAGTGGGTTAATGGGAGTATGTACCTCAATCCCTTCCTTAACTCGCCAGTCAAACTCAGAATGACCATCCACTCCCGACCAGCCAATATGCCATAGGCTGGAACCAATGTGGGTTTTAGGGGATTCTTCGACCTGATCGAGTAACAAAAAGGATTTCTCAGTAAATAGAGCATCCGTCTTGCCACGGTACTTCACCTTTTTAGCACCAAAATATTTTTGATAGTAGGCAATCGCCGTATCCAGATCCGTTACATTTAGATGGACATGGTGAAAATTCGCTTTACTCATTATTCTTTTGTATGAAGGTGTTTGAAATAAATAGGTTGTTTCTCATTTATACCAAAGTTAAATTGTTCGTTATTACGATAACGGGGAAAGTATTGCAATGTTTCATCGGAATGTTGAATATCCTTTCTCTCTTGAACCAAGTCTTCGTAGATAATAGGATTCACCATATATTTCCAGACTTTGAAGAGTATTGAATCTTTTGAAAATCCCGATTTGAAGTAGAATAATGAATCTTCCAGACTACCAACACCACCACCAAGATTAAAATATTTGAAGTTTTCCCGGGTTCCTCTAATCCGCATTTCATCTATTAACAGTTTAACAGGATTTAAATCCAGATATCTTTCACCGGTTCCAGCAAGGTGATATTGCACAAATGTATTTTTTTTTGTGAAGATGGCCCCTCCGGCCACCTCAGCTGTTTCTTTATTGATGGCCAATAACAGTTCAGTTTCGCAATCATTATTATTTATTAAATCAAGAAAATACTTTTTATCATAGAAATACTCCTTGTTTGCATTTACCCGCCTCATATTTTCATAATATAATGCAATGAATGCCTCAAGATCAGCTGGTTCATTAGCTTTCTTAATAGTGTATATGGTTCTCGACTTATTTATATATGTCCGTAGCCTTTTACTGTAAGCCGCCCATTGCTCATCCAGTGTTTTAGTTAAGTCGATATATACAACTCTCCCTAGCGTTTCCGTCTGGCCCAGGCCGAGCAAACAGCTTTCTTGGTAAGGTATAAATGAGTTTAACCTGGAAAAGACAGAAATAATATTTTGTTCCCGAAATAACTGATGTATTTCTTTTTGAAATACACTGAAGTTAAAATCAGAAGTTATGTTTTTGGTAATTGGCCCAGGGTACCCATAAACCGACGTCGCATCTTTATATAAGGAGTATTGAATGTTTCTGAAAAGCAGTGGCAAAACTATTGTTTTGTCATTCTCTTTATAATGAATCAAAACTGGTTCTTCATCTTTAGCCTTAGCCGTGTGATGATAGTCGTAGGTATGGTAAAAGTCTGCGAAATCACATTTTTTCACAAGAGTGTCCCAAACTTCTTTATCCTTTATGATTTCTATCATACATATAATCGATCTAAGTTTTGATAAGATTTGGTCACAAAAATAATAAATCTGAATTTTATCACTTCCCTGTCTATTATATCCTATTAAATAGATATGAACAATAGTACTAACAGAACAAATATCCGGGTTAAGTTGGGTTGCATCGTAATATTTCGGTTAATATCCCTTAAACCATCGTTAATGAGCCGATTGTTCTTTAATCAAAATTGACAATTAGAGGCCTTTGTTAATACTTAAAAATACTTTATTTATGTAGTTGCTTTCCACTGGCCAAACACATCTGCATCTTGCTAACTTGAGTAAACGCCGTCTCACTAGAATACTTTTTGAATGGTTTTCAGCAAGATTTTTAAACCGGTACTGAAACTTTAATAATCAACGAATCATAGTGAACCTGTCGAAAAAGGGTATTGTGTTTCAAGGCCCAGAGTTTCCCGGATAATGAAGACTAATAGCCTATTTGTCCAAAGAAAACATAAATTCAGGTTTACTACAAACTCCACCCATAAATGAAAGATAGCGGTAAATATTTTAAACCAGAACTTAAGAGTCTCCAGGCGGAATCAAGTATAGGTGCACGATATCATATTTATACAAACCAAACAAGGCTGAGTATCTTACGGTAATCATAGATCTGTTCAATCGACAAATGTTCGGATATTCAATGAGCGATAATCTCCGTACGAAAGACATTATTGATCTAGCTTGGAATAGGGCTGTTAAATTAAATACCAATTCGAAAGAACTCATATTCCATTCCAATAGAGAATCTCAAGATGCCAGTTACAGATTTACCAATACCATAAAAATTCATGGAGAATTTGTAAAACAAAGTATAAGCAGAAAAAGAAATTGTTGGGCAAGGAAATAACGTATTCTGCCTTTAAGTTTTAGAGATAGAGTGGGTTTAGATCAGAAGCAAAGCGGTTGGTCTTGCACCGTATAAAAACATGGGATAACAAAAGAAGAATACACTCCGCTTTGGGTTACGAAAGAGTAGAAGAATTTGAAACCGAAAAGTATAATTAGACAGTAGCCGCATGGCTCTTATCTAGTTGTCCCCTTTTTTTGTTGCAAGGCAACCTTAATAAACTATTACTTTAAGCTCTTGTTCAGGTCCTATATTAAATTATTCTTAAAAAGTTTACTTTTTACCCAACGGTTTAAGCGTATATAATAATATACAAGACAAATGGGTAAACCTAACCAAGATTTACCCTTGGAATATAATAGAGGTTTTATTTTGACCAAGTATCTGAAAATTTTCTCCGGTGACCATAGGAATAATTTTAAAAGCTCTTTTTTAGAAACACCTACTGCTTTTGGATTATATACCAAACCCACCTTGTTATTGCCGACATTTTGATAAAACCCTTTGGATATTTGATGAATAAATCTGAGTTTTCTTTTTGATGTCAAAAGACCAAGACGTAATGCCATATCTGTAAGATAAGACTGAGCCATATCTTGGGAGTATACGTTGGGAGCAAGACATTTGATAAAACTTTTAAATTCAGTGAACATAAAGTCTTGAATCGGAGAAATAAAGTTTTCATATACAGCTTTCTCATTTTCCTCGTGATGTTCTAAAACAAATCCCTGTTCAATCGAAGTATAATTAATGGCGCTTCCATGCGGTGCTGCCAAAAGTTGTTCATAAAGTTGACTATTGGCTAAAAGAATGTAATCGGAAAACCCCTGACTGGGATAAACTGAAAAATTCAACCCAAATCGCTTAGTTTTCTTTTCTATGTTGTAGATATACCTAAGACCAATATAATATCCCTGAACATTAACCTTACGTTTTAAAAAATGATTGATACCTTCTTGCATAGTCCCTCCCCAACCTACATCTACCAAAACTATACCTTCATTTTTATAGTCGACACCAAAGGAATCCAAATATTCGGTAAAAGCTCGCCTTTGCTGTAATCTTTTATGATTATAATGGTTTGTAAAATGCTCGTTTACTCTTAAATATTCCATTACTTCTGAAGATACAAAGTCCTTAATGACTTTATCTGCTTCGAAGGGTATGTCATCGAGAATACTATTAAGGACTTCTTTGGAAAAATGAAAAGATTCCAAAAATTGTCGTAAAGACATTACACCATATTCATTTTTTATAGATTTAAATTTCTCTTTATCGAGAGTCTTCAGGGATATTAGCATTGCTGAATGCCTAGAAACTTTAAGGTAATGGGTAGTAATAAAATCTGTTTTATTAAGACCATTGGCTTCCTGATAATAATCAAAAAGCTCTTTAAGAAATAAACCTTCTCTAGCCAAAAAATATAGGTTTTTAATATTTTTTTTCTTTGACTCTATATAAAGTCTTTCTATAAAAAAATAATAATGAATGATATACTCACTAAATAAGTAATCACTTCTTCTACATTTAACCTCTTTACTTTTACATATTGAATTAAATTTTTTTTGATCATTTCCAAATAAATTTAGTTTATTCCTAAACTTATGCTTCAAATGTTTTAAGTGAATTGCGTGCAATCCATTTTCTTTAGCCTTAATGTAATCATTTCGTTTATTGTCTCCAATCATCACCGTTTCTAAAGAACTAGAGTTTGTATCTTTCAAAACAAATTCGTAAATATTTCCACTTTGCTTACTTTTACCTAAAGAAGAGGATATATAAATGCCATCAAATAGTTGATCAAGCCCATGGAAGGCCAATATTCTTTGCATTATGCCCAAGGAAAGATGGATATCAGAAATTAAATATAGACCATAGCCTTTACTTTTAGCTAGAGTTAGTTTTTTTAGTAAATCCTTATTAACAAATTGAGTGTGAACTTCTGATCCATAATCGGCCTCAATAAAATAGTTACTGAATGTATCGTAAGAAATATCAGATATTTTTTCACTGTTTAACAATCTTTTATACACCTCTTTTATTAAGCATTCGTGGGGGATTTCTACGTTACTGACATCTTTTTTTTTGCATAGAAACTTTACGGCACTTAGTCTTATTTGGTAAAGACTGTCCACATCAACATACAGCCCTAGTTCCCTTATCATGAACTTTGCCCATATCCGGAATACGTAATTAGGATGTACCCGCCTATGTATCAAAGTATCAAAAAAATCAGAAAATATAACTTTAACGTTTGGGTTACTTTCAATTTGTTTTATCACGTTGTCGATTTTTTAGTCTTAATTTAAATAACTGTCGCCTTGGAAAATGTCTTGATTTAAATATTCCATTTCACAAATTCAATATGAATATTTAATTCTCTCTCCACATGGACTGAAAGATATTCATTACAAACATATTAAATAGCAAATAGATTTAAACAATACTTCAAAAACCTGACTTTTTCTTAATCCTATGCCAATTTATTAGCTAGTTATGCCGAAAAACCCTCAAGATTAGTTATTTTTATTTTTATGCATATATTGATAACATCAGCAGGGCGACGTGTTTCATTGGTAAGAGCGTTCCAGACAGAATTAAAACTATTGGTTCCTAATGGAAAGGTTTTTGCGGCAGATGCCAATCCGACTGCTTCCGCAGCTTGTAATGTGGCCGATGCTTCCTTTAAACTTCCAATGATAAATGATGACAATTATTTAGAATGCCTTTTACAAGTTTGTTTAAAAAATAAAATTTCGTTGATTATCCCAACTATAGATAATGAATTAAGTTTGCTTGCACTTAACCGAATCAAATTTGAGGAATACAATATTCAAATAGTGGTTTCCTCAATTGAATTTATTAATAAGTGTAGAGACAAAAGAAATACACAAACTTTTTTTCTCTCAAAAAATATTCGCGTTGCGAAAGAGTATACCAAGGATAATTACGAATTCCCCCTTTTTATAAAACCATATAACGGAAGTAATAGTGTTGACACTTACATCATACGTTCAAAACAAGAACTTAACTTCACTCATTTTGAAAATGAAAAGCTAATGTTTCTTGAATATTTAGATCATGAAACCTTTGATGAGTTTACCTGCGACCTATACTATGGGCGGGATAATTTGCTTAAATGTGTAGTACCCAGAAAAAGAGTTTTCGTGAGGGCGGGTGAGGTAAACAAAGCTGTAACCGTATCTGATAAACTAGTACCCTATTTAATTGAACGGTTGAAAAAAATAGAGGGCGCCAGAGGATGTTTAACCGTACAGATTTTTAAGTGCATGACTAATAATGAGAAGATATATGGGATAGAGATAAACCCTAGATTTGGAGGTGGTTTTCCCTTAACTTATTTGGCAGGAGCCAATTACCCAAAATGGATAATAGAAGAGTATGTTTTTGGAAAAAAGATCGTTGAAAACTTCGAATGTTGGGAAGAGAACTTGATGATGTTACGTTACTGTGATGAAATATTGGTACGTGGACATCAGAGTTAATGAAAATACTGTGGTGGCCTTTGATTTGGACGATACCCTATACAATGAACTTGATTTTTTAAAATCAGCCTATGTAGAGATTTCCAAAAATCTAGAACCTAGGGACTGGAAACCACTTTTTGTTTATTTGTTTTCGCTTTATAGAAGTGGAATGGATGTTTTTAAAATCATTTCCGCGAGTTATGACCTGTCAAAAGAGGAATTGATACAACAGTATCGGGAGCATGTGCCTACAATACATCCTTTTAAGGGAGTTAAGGAAGTATTTAAAAAAATAAAGGAACAGAACGGAAAAATAGGAATTATAACTGATGGACGCAAAACAACGCAAATGCAGAAGATAAAAGCTTTAGGTTTGTTGTCTATGATAGATAAAATAGTAGTTTCTGAGGAAATAGGTTCAGAGAAACCTAACGATAAGAACTTTAGAATTATTGAAGAAATGATTGTGCTGGGCAATTATTATTATGTAGCCGATAATGTCGAGAAAGATTTTATTACCCCAAATAAGCTTGGATGGAAGACCATTGGTTTGATGGATAACGGGTTGAACATTCACCATAATGCTTACTTATTTCAGAACAAATTATTTAATCCTCATGTATTAATATCTTCATTTGATGAAGTCCGAGTAATTTGAATGAATAATTAAATTATCTTTACTGTAGGCAAGATTGAATAATAACTAATTTTTATTGATAGAATTAATAAAAGGTAAGAAAAAGAGAAGTCTTACATTGAATTGATTTAGGTTTTAGGGTTTTTAAAATACTTCCTACTATTATCATCAATTATAACCGTCGTCCGAAAGTTTGTGCTTTAATGTAGCTTTAGAATCCGGTATTTATACTTTTCAAAAGTATATGTACATATATTATTGGAATCTTCAAACCCATCAATCATCCTTCTACAAATTTTGTATCCATTATGGCATTGGCTGTACTCCACCCAACTGAGCATCTCCCAAAAATAGTAATAATTTAAAAAATATGGGGGCTAGCTGGTTTGTTTCATAATAATGCCTTAAAACCTATAAACCATCGTTAATGAGCCCATTGTTCTTTAATCAAAATTGACAATTAGAGGCCTTTGTCAATACTTAAACTATGCTTTATTCAGGTGTTTCCTTCCCATGGAATAAACGAATCTTGCTCAATGGAGGAAATATCCTTTCGATTGAATACTTTTTGAATGGTTTTCAACAAGATTTTTAAATCGGTGCTGAAACTTAAATGATCAACATACCACACATCAAGGGCAAATTTATCTTCATGTGATAAATTATTACGCCCATTTACCTGGGCCCAGCCAGTGATACCCGGCTTGACCAAATGCCTCCTGGCCTGTTCTTTATTGTATAAAGGAAGGTATTGAATCAATAGTGGTCTGGGTCCCACGATTGACATATCTCCTTTTAAAACATTGATCAACTGTAGTAGTTCATCTAAAGAGGTTTTTCGAACAAATCCGCCGACTTTCGTAATACGTTGTGCCTGGTCAAGCAATTCACCATCCTTGTCTTTTGGATCTTTCATGGTCTTGAACTTGATAATGTTGAATAATTTCTCATCTTTCCCGGGTCTTTTTTGAAAGAAAAATGGTTTTCCATTATTGGCAAACATCAGCAATATGATCAATATGATGATGACCGGTGATAATAGGAGCAAAGCTAATAATGATGCCAAAAAATCTAGTATTCTTTTAAAAAACCTTTTATACATTTTGAACTTTTTTTACCAGATTTTTCTTAAACTTCCATTTTGACACTTTCGCTTCTAAGTTGTGTCGTGCTACCCATGATAATTACCAATTACATTGCAAAGAAATACTAAAAACACCTATTCCGCCCGAACCAAATATAAATATTAGCCAAAAGGCATTTTATTTGGATGAACCAAATATGAATAATAGCTAAACGGCAACTTATTTGCATGAACCAGATTGCTCTCTATGAGTTTTCCAATGTTTGATATTCCTTTAAAATAGAAATCAGTCTTGTTTTAATAGGGAGCTCTTCTTTGTTTTTTATGGTTCACAAAATATTTATTTATACTAATACTTAGTCATTTTTCTGCTTGAAAGACCAACTATTTAAAAAAAGCATTTATCCAATTAAATCATAAACCAGGCGAGCGTTCTCATCGTCGGGGCTGTAAATGCCTAATTGGACTTGCATAGAGCAATTGGCATTTTCAATAATTAAGCTTCTATCCGCATATATTCTTCCAAAACTGCTTTCCACACATAGTTTCTTTCGAATCTTGATGCTATCATTGGTCTGGCATTATGGGCCAATGTGTTGACCAGCTTACGATCTGTTACGAAGGTCGACATTGCTTGCAATAATGCATCTTCATCCTTAGAAGGTATGATCACACCGTTTTCTCCATGGGTAATGATTTCATTGCTACCGTTGATATTAGTAACTATAGAAGGTAATCCCATGGCCCCTGCTTCTAGGACCACATTGGGAAAACCTTCCCGATAACTTGGTAAAACAAAGGCATTTGCTACCATTAAAAAGGGTCTGATGTCTGTTTGGTGGCCAACAGTTATAATTTGTTCGTGAGTAGTTATTTTGTCCAATGTTTGTTTGGGTAAAAGATCGGACTCACCTCGAAAACCTCCTACTAATAGCAACTTGACGTTTTTATTTGTCATCGTTAAACTGCAAAAGGCATTCACCAATTCGTTGATCCCCTTATCGTTGACAAATCTGCCTACATATACAAAAACAAAATTCGAATCGCTTAACTGATATTTTTGTCGAATAGACAACGTTTTTTCCAGATTAAATAGATCAGGATTAAAATACTGCAGGTTTACACCATTTACATTCCCATTTGCTATAACTTTTAATGGTTTTTTAGTTACCTTATAGTTCACAAGGTCATTTTTAACACCATTTCCCTCTGGGTAAACATGGGTGGCACAGTAGCAAATAACCTTATCCAAAAAAAGCAACAACTTTTTCATAAAACCCTTTTGCGTTGGAAATAACAGCCCTGTAAAGGTGTGTACACGCTTGGGTACCCTGGCATAATAGGCCGCAACCATAGATAAAAGTCCGGCCTTAGGCGTAATGGAATGCACCATAAATGGTTTCTCCTTTCTAAAGAGCAGATACAACTTATAGAGTGATACCACATCTTTAAACGGACTAATAGCACGTTCAATATTGACCGGTACTGTACGGATACCCTCATTCTTCTCTAAGAGTTGTAATGGCTTGCCAGGGGAGGCTACGCCAACGACCTCGTAATATTGATTAAGAAATCGTAGCTGTCCCTTCAGTAAGTGTTGCAATGAACCCGGTATGGCAGCTGTGCGTATTAATTTTTTTCTTTCTTGGGAGTGTATATGGTTTTTCATAAATTGGTTACGATAGAATATGACGGGTATAAGCTTCAAGTATAGGTTCTCTTTTAAAATCTTGAATACGCTCCATAACACGAATGCGGCAGCTTTTTAAAAACTCTGGATGTTCCAGGCAATATGCCAAACCTTTTTGAAGCATCTCCAGATTACCAACAGGGGTAAGTATACCATAATCCGTAATCATGATGTCATCTGTCTTTGGGTGTTTTAACTCCATAATTTCATCCGGTCCGGATTTACAATTGGTTGTTAAAATGGGCAGTCCGCAGCACATGGCTTCCAGTAAAACATTGGGAAAACCTTCATGGATAGAACCAAAAATAAAGAAATCGGCACTTTTTAAATATTGAAAGGGGTTGGATTCAAATCCCATCAAAAACACTCGATCCGTTAAGCTCAATTTAAGAATTTGTTCTTCCAATTCTTGACGTAATTCACCTTCCCCAAAAATATAAAGACGTACCTTTTCAAAAGGCGCTACTGCTTGCAACAATAGTTTTTGATTTTTTGATACTTGTAAGCGACCCACACTAACTAGATTTATATAGTTAGTGTCAAAGAAATTTGTGATGGGTGTGATGGCGTTAATTTTATCGAGGTCAATAGGGTTATGAATTACCCTGGTCTTACTTGGGTCTACATTGAAATTTTCAATGAGGTCCACTGCGCTGGCTCCTGCATTGCTTACCACCAAATCCGCTTGTGGGTATAATTTTTTCACCAAGTAGGTATTGATTTTACTTTGAAGATCGCCATAACCATATTGTAAGCTAGGGTAATTACGTTCACTAATGATCAATTTATATTTGTGGTTGGTAAACCAACGAGCCATCAGATTCACATAGCAGGGCCTTGACAGCATGCTTAAAGAATGCGTGATCTTTAGATTTTTAAGTAATCGGGCATATTTATAGGCCAGAACAGGCAGTTTTATCAGTTTATAGATACCGTGTTCGGTGGATTTTGAGGTTTCCAAATAGTGAATGGGAATGTCTTTTGGAAGGTCATAATCAATAGTGTTGTTCATTAAGACAAGAACCACTTCGAACCCTTGGTTTTTTAAATAGGGCAGGAGATAGGACACCACTCTTTCGGCTCCTCCTCCTGCCATAGAGTACATATAAATGGCTATATTCGGTTTATTTTTCTCCATTTTAAGTATTAGGATTATCCCTAAATAATAGGTTATAATTCTTTAGTTATTAGTATTTGATTTTTCATAAAATCCTATATGATAGAATTATTTCATCTTAGAATAATTTTAATTGCCCAAACAAGAGGATTAAGATTCATATTTTTTTAAATTTAATTGATCATATTCAAATAGGTGCTAGGGGATAATTATTGTTGTTTGCGGTAAATTTTTGAACCAATTGAACTGAATAATTTAGTCGGTATCTAAATTTAATTTATAATAGTTACCTAATTTATCAATTAATTCCAAAGTAATCCATAGTAATATTAGAAAATAGCTTTTTCTACCTAGTTAATATTAACTCCTTTCCCAGTTTTTCATCCCAGATTTTAGGTAGTATGGGCTGAAAACCGCTATCATGGTGAAACGTTAGTTCACCAAAATAGAGTGTATCATCTACATCGTACCAATCTACACGTACATATAAAAAGGATTCAGCTAAAATTTCGGACAATTTGATCATATCCTCAAGCGACTTAGGCTTTTCTATATCGATTTCACTAGGATCTGTAAATTTCCCAGGCCCCTTTGGTGATGACCATTTATAGGGCTCTCTTTGCCAATCGGTTGAATACCAATTTCTGTGATGGTCATTTGTGCCTCGCCACATATCAACACTGATCATTCGTACCTTACCGTTAAAACAATGTACCTTATAATCAAAAGGGATGTTACCGTTTTTATCTTCCAATAATTTTTCTACTATGATTCGAGGAATGATATTTTTGTATTGTCTTTCTTTACTATAATAATAGTAATTTTTACTCATTCTCCTTTTAAGGGTTTTTTGTATTTCTTTCCAGTTAACATCATGTACATTTTGTATGATTATACCACCTGAACTATCATGATTTGTTTTGATGATATAAGGAGTTTGAGGTAAGTTATCTGGCACAATTTGTGCCGGATCTTTTGTGGTAAAGTATAGAGGAACCAAGTATTCTTGACCAATTTTCGATGCCACATACTCTCTTACCGCATACTTATCTGCACATTGTGTATGTAATGCTGTCTTATCGTTAAGTTTTAACCACTGTATCTTTTCATTTAGTGTTATTGGATCTTTTAAATTAACGTTATATCCCATTACTCTTTTAAAACTTTTTTTTATATATGTCACATCAGACATTATATAATCTCTGTAAAACATATAAGGATATATCAAAACTTTTCCCAATCGGGTATTATGGTAATAATATTTAAATAAATTTCTAAAATTGATCATATTCTTGGATTACGTTAATCTAAATTAAAATTTCAGTGAAATTAAAAAACGAATAAACCACGCAATATTTTGATGGGAAATCTATTTTATATAAAAAAACTATTAAATAATTTCTCCTTATTTGTCACCAACATTTTCCAAAATAAATTCAACTAGAGAATTTGTAGTATTGGCCATTAAGGATTTTCTTAATTCTTCATTATTTATCAATTTACTCAATTTTATAACCATTTCTTCCATATTTTGATCGCTTACCAATATACCATTCTCACCATGGCTGATTATTTAAGATGGCCCGGAAACGCAATCACAGGCTATACAGGCCATTCCTTGTGACATAGCCTCAATTAAAACCATTGGTAAGCCTTCGTGTCGTAAAGTTAAAATATAAATATCCGATTTGCCATTATTTCTTTACGGAAACCTGTAAATTTAACTTTATCTTCCAGCCCCAATCTCTTCGTTTTTATTAATTGTAATATTTGCATAAATCCAATTATGCCTGTGGTATATACGTGGGAAGTAAATATATAATCGTATGAGATCTTTCTTGAAATTGCAATTCTTATGAAGAAACTCAATACATTAAGAAAATAAACACGACTTATGGGAAATTGGAGCGTTGCCAATTCTTTGCAGTAGCCCCATGATCTACTACGTTCTTTATCTGAATAAAAACACCTCTACTTCATGGTTTTTATAAAAAGAGGCGATTATTTTTAAATACTGTTCTGCCCCACCCATTGAATCATTAGGAAGAAGCATTAAAATTCTCATGGACTATTACTTTTTAAATAGATCATAAATCTAGATAAATATTTCTAGTTTCCCCAGAAGTTATTTTCAGATTACCTTTAGTTTCTTTGATTTTTCAATTTTTTTAGAATTCTGTATACCCTAACAAAACAGAGTTCATAAAAAATAGAGGATAAAATTCAATAAGTGACTGGATGCATTTTTTTTGGTAAAATGTTTCTATTAAGAGGAATTTTCAAAATATTTCCATAGTAAGTATCCCATTCTTTAGGAATAAAATGTGCAACGCCACCACCATGATGAAATGTTATTTCACCAAAATAAATTTCTTCATCAACAACATAAAAGTCTATTCTGGAATAGATAAAATCTTCGGATAGGGCTTTTGCTAAAGTCAATAACTTATTAAGATTTTTTGGTTTTTGAATTTCACGGCCATTAGCCAAACGGGGCTTTTTATCATCATCCTTAACGGACCATATAAATGGAAGTAATTCCCATTTGATATTGTATAAGTTATTCGTATGGTTGGAAAATCTATCAATATCCACTCCTATAAACTCTGGGTTTCCATTAAAACAGTGTATTTTGTAATCATTTGGAACGTTTCCTTGTTTATCAAGCAACAATTTTTCTACTATGATTCGTGGAACAATATCTTTATATTGTTGTTCTTTAGAGATATAATAGTAATTTTTACTCATTCTCTCTTTAAGGGATTTTTGAATTTTCTTCCAATTTACGTTATGTAAATTTTTTATGATTATTCCTCCTGAACTATCATGATTTGTTTTGATGATACATGGAGTCTTGGGTAAGTTATCCGGTACAATTTGTGCCGGATCTTTTGTGGTAAAATATAGAGGAACCAAATATTCTTGGCCAATTTTTGATGCCACATGCTCTCTTACTGCATATTTATCTGCACATTGGGTATGTAATGCTGTATTATCGTTATAAAGCTTTGACCACTGCATCTTTTCATTTAGTGTTATAGGATTGTTTAAATTAATGTTATATCCCATTTCTCTTTTAAAACTTCTTTTTACATATGTAGTATCAGACATTATGTAATCTCTGTAAAACATATAAGGAGATATCAATACTTTTCCCAGTTGAGTTTTATGGTAAAAGTTTTTTATTAATTTTCTAAAATTGATCATATTCTTAGATTGCGTTAATTAATCTAAAATTTCCGTGTTTTTCAAACAAACCTTGTAAAACATTAAGGAAATCTATTTTGAAAATAAAGATACCCCTGGAAGTTGGGGCATCTGATATTTTTTCGATAAACTACAGGCTTTTTCGGGAATATGCTAAACCTATTCAGTACACACTGATGGATGAAACCTTCCTATGTTAATGGTTATTTGAATTAAGCATCAAAATCATAAATAGAAAGCCTCTAATGACCTTTGAATTATTTAAGTTCTTCGATTATTACATTATGTTGACCCAATTTTAACAGGCCCTCTAAATGCAGTTCTTTTCAGATTTGCTGCTATTGCTTTTACCGCTTTATTATTAAAATTAAACGTTGTAGCGTTTATTCCGTGAATATTTTAGCTATCGCGTTTTTAATTAAAAAAACTATTAAATAATGCCTCCCATTTACCGCCAACGGTTTCAATCGAAAATTTTTCAAGAGATTTAGTGGCATTAGCTCTTAAGCGCTCCCTTAATTCACTATTGATGATCAATTCATTTAATTTTGTAGTCATTTCTTCCATATTTTGATCGCTTACCAATATACCATTCTCACCATTGCTAATTATTTCGGATGGCCCGGAAACGCAATCATAGGATATACACGCCATTCCTTGTGACATGGCTTCAATTAATACCATTGGTAAGCCTTCGCCTCGTGAGCTTAAAATAAATATTTCCGATTTCGCCATTAATTCTTTAACATCTTTACGGTAACCCATAAATTCAACTTTGTTTTCCAGCCCCAATTTTTTTGCTTTATCTGATAGATAGCTTAATCCAGCTTCTCCAAACCCTACTATTTGAAGGCTCCAATCAGGATTTGTTTTAAAAACTTCATATACAATATCCAATAAATTGTCAAATCCTTTATGAATATATCTATCAAGGTTACCTACTGCTAAGATTTTCTTTTCTCCCTTGCTAATCATATTTTCATTAATAGTAAATGAACAAGGATTTTCCATTATTAAAGTCCTTTTATTAATCTTTTTAAAAAATGGAAGATCAAATTTTGTCAAAACTGTTATTGCATCCGGTAGGCGATATAAACCATACCATAAAATCCATTTTCCCAATGTTTTTTTTTGATTTAGATGATTAAAATGTTCCGAAACCACCAATTTAATACGGTAAAATTTTGCAGGTAATATGGTGGCATAACCCATTAAGTGAATATGTGAACTAATTACATCAGGTCTATTTCTTTTTTTATAGTAAAAATAGAGTAATGAAAAAAAACCACGAAAAATGGAATAATTAATTATGAACTTTTTGTGAAATCGTATTCTTTTTATAGATGGATGATAGTTGTAGGCATCAGCGTCAATAAATGTAATTATACGCACTTCATGCCCGTTTTCGGCAAAATAATTGGCTAAAATACTTACCACCCTTTCGGCACCAGCCCCTTTCATTGAGCCTATTACAAAATCTATCTTCATTTATAATTAATTTGTTTTTCTTTAGACATTTGATACCCAATCCAGACAAAAACGACCATAAAATAGGATTGATTAATGATAGTTTGCAGACTAAGCATATATACGGACAATACCGTTAGGATAGAAAGCAGAAAATATTTATTCTCTCCTTCAGATTGTAAAGAAATCCAAAAGTGGCGAAATAGCAGTATCAAAAAGAACAAGAAAGTAATTATTCCGGCATCTGCCCAAATTCCTATTATGGTATTGTGACCCCTTATACTAGTAGAAAAATTTATACCATTTCCAAGAATTGGATTCTCATTAACATAATTCATCATATTCTTTAAAAGAACATCCCTTCCAGAATAGTCGACTTTTTCATACTGAAAAGTCAAGATATTGGCTAAACCTTCAATTCTCTGCTTTTGAATTACGGATAAAAATTCGCTTTCAATTGCAAAATTATAAATTAAATAAAAAAATACGGGTATCAAGATTATTGTAAATAAAAGCCTCTTTGGATTAAACCATTTGTGATACATTAAACCCAAGACTACTAATAGAACTATAAAACCAGTTTTAGAAAATGTAAGTAAAAACGCGTAAAGGGTGATTATAAGCGCTAAAAATTTAAGAATCTTTTGAAGTTTATTAACAGGCTTAAATAAATATTTAATAAATATAAACGTAAGCAAGCATACCACTGCTGCCTGATTCGCATCTGCGTACACACCTCCGGCACGTTCTAATGTAAATTGGTATATTCCACGTCTGTCTAAGTCAAAGTTTAATACATCAAATAAGATTAGCAATAAACAACTTATAAAAAAAGTAACCGCAATAACTTTACCGGTTAATTTATGATTTTCTTTAATACTTAGAAAAATAGAAAAAGACAAAAAATAACCTAATGGAATAATGTTTTTTAATACGGAAACAGGATTGTCATGTATACTATTTGCCAAAAGGCCAAAAGCCCAGTATATACTAAAGAACCAAAACCATAAAATTATAATATATGGAAGTTTACCTTTATCTTTTAGGAAAAAAAACATTCCAAAGAGAACAAAACAGATAGTTAAGTACGCTATTAACCGAATAATTGATTCACCAAAAATAAGCGTTGATAAATTTTGAATTTGTAGCGCACTAAGAATAAATGCAAAAAGCACTAAAAATTTACCAATTGATTTGATCATGAGTAGTTATTAGATGTAAATAAATTTTCCCAAAGGACATCTAGTTTTTTAATGGAAAAGTTATCTAAAACTTCAATTTTATTTTTGCATGATAGGCAATGCATTCCATCCCTTGTAACGTTGTTTCAATTAACACCTCTGGCAATACTATGAATCTTGCTGATCGCATTAAAGTTCATAAATCTCAAATAAGGCCATTAATAACTCCTCTCAAACCTTTCAAAGAAATAATTGCGCCGTTTGAGGGAATAAAATTAAATATATTTAATTTTATATCGATTACTTTATGGATTAAAAGTAATTTTAAATTGTTTATAGGTATAACCAACATAAATAAAACTTGCAATCATATAAACTATTGTAGTACTCAACACTAAACCATAAACTGCAAAATATTTCACCAAAATGATGTTCATAAATATGTTCAATAGTAAATTCCAGAAAGAGGTCCAGGCCATAAATTTATTCTTGTTAATTGCGGTGAGGAAATTGACGCAAACCAAAGTGCATAAATAAAATGGGACATAAATTAACGCAATCTTTTGAATTAATGATACTATCATAGTATCTTTTGTATCAAATTCATTACGCTCAAATAATATTCTTACGATATCATTGGATAAAATAATAGTACAAATAGAAATCAGTAAACTTCCAATAAAAATAATTTTTAAAATTTTAAAAAGTTGCTGGTAAGCCTTATGTAAATCGTCATTTATTAACTTCGAAAAGTGGGGCAGTAATACATTTCCTATTGCTAGAATTAGAATACCAATTGTGAAAGCTGGTATTTTTGTGCCATACTGTATGGCCGAAATAGAGCCAACAACTAATTGAGCTGCAAAGAATTGGTCTACAAAGGGATTAATTCCTGTGAACAAACTCGAAGTAACCTTTGGTGAATATTGTTGCAACATCATCTTGATATTTGAATTTATTTTGACCCGGCCAAACTCAATTGTTTTTTGGATTAAATTCATGGTCAATAGGTAGATAAAACTCGCAAAGCTCCCCAAGGTTAAACCGGTAACCAATACCATATTTCCAAGGAAAGGCTTTAAAAAAACCAAACAAGTAATGATTATAACAGGTGTAAAGAATTGTGAAACTGTGGAGATAAAAAATTTATTTTTTATCTCCAGTAAACCGTTTAAAAACCCCGAATAACCCCAAAAAAATAAACAGGGTAAGACAATGTAAAATTGACTACGGACTGAGTGATAATATGCTTGGTCATGCCCAGGAAAAACCATTTCAAGAAAAAAGGCCACAAAAATTAAGGCCAATAATGTTAATGAGACTACGAGCGTAGTAATCGCAAAAAAGGTGAATGTTTGGAAACTTCCTATATGTTGTGTGGTTTTTAGCTCAGTAATATAATTGGGGATGAATAATTTTTTTAACGTACCAATAAAAACATTTTGAATGATCGAGGGTATCAAAACCGCTACATAGTATGTATCTAAAATTTCTGAAAGACCAAAATAGGACGCGACCAAAGTTTCCTTATAAAAAGAAATTAACTTGACAAGGAAAGAGATACCACTAATAAGTAACATGTTTAAAAACAGGGTGTTGGAAAACACCTGTTTTATTCTGGACGTAATTTTTTGAAGGGTAGATTTCAACATAAATCTGAAACAACAATATATTTGATTGTATGGAATACCACTATAAACCGATTTTTAGAATAAATATTATGATCGTCAACTTTATTATCTACAATTTTAGTATCTAATTCCCGTTCGAAAAGTAGACTTACACATTACTATTTTGGGGTAGTATCCCATGCATGTTTTGTTTCGGATAATTTCTGACAAATGTTAGGGTACATTTTTTCATTATTATTCGTTAGAGGATTTAGTTCTTATAAAATAGTTATTAAATTTAAAAATAAGCACATAATGAGAATTCTTTTTGAACTGTTATTTAAGAAGTGAAATCAAGTTACAAAGATAAGGGGCAAGAGTTAAAAAATATTAAAAACCAGACAAACAATGCAGTCATACAGATATTCTAAAACCAAAACGAAGCCATTTTATCTATAACCTCGTTTAAAATTGAAGAAAAATAAATAATTTATTTACCTGTAAAATAAAAGATAGTTTCCTCCATATCAGTATAGCCATCCCCATTTTCATCAGCAAAGGAATTGTTAGTTGGGGTTATATTGCCCCAAACAGTTATTTCAGCTAGGTCCCACATATTATCGCCATCCGCATCGGCATAGGGTGTTCCTGTTGCATAGGTCAAATGTCCACCTACTTCTGTTTCATTTTTCACGTGCCACCCTGGATTATTTAAAAATTGTTTATTAGTCTTGTGTCATGGGCATAACTATTCATATTACACCCAACATTAGCCACTACATAATCAGACACCAATGAAGATGAGATAGGAGTTATTGGACTATGAGTATGTATTCTAGAACCATTACTATTGGCAATCCAATTTGAATCATACATAGGATTTCCAGTATTATCACCTATTATCCGATTATGTTCTTCCCATACAGTTCCCTCTGATGCTAAAACCCTACTTTCATAAGGAGTACCATTTGATACGCCATGTACCAAGCTTATATTCTTTCTAAGGTCCAATATCAAATCGATAGTTATTTGATTGATTCTGTTGGTATATGTTTCAGCACCCCTTTTTTCCTTAACAGAACCTCGGTTCCATACTTATCATACTTTCTCTTCCAATTGAAGTAAGTGGTCTTACTGATATTGAATATTTCACAGGTTTCCTTAACCTTTCCATAGTCTTATGCAAACTCCAATACCCTTAGCTTCAACTTCCATCTTAGATATTGTTCATTTCCCGTATCTTTTTCATGCCAAGAGTGTTTCTTATTATTTAATAATAATAGTCCACTTTTAGTTGACGCAGTCACACATCAGTTTACCCATAAATTTCATAAATTGAATGCAATTTACGAATGGCGAAAAAACCTAGATACCCTTAGCGGGATTCTTTTTTATTCTGTATTTTGAGAGCGGTATTCAACCTATTCCATAGCTCTTCACATAACGTTTCTATTTCCGGAGAAAGTTCAAATTGCTTTCCCTTGCCAATTGAAGATGCGTTTACGTCCGACACCAAAGAGTATTTTGGGTGTTCGATTCCAACAAAATCGTAAACTTCCTTTATTTTCTTTGAAGGCTCGGAAACCAAATCACGATACTTAAGAAGGTAGACTCGATCATTTAGAGTTAAGTCTCGCTCAAAGAATAGTATATTACGTGTATACCAAAAAAGGGCAGCAGCATCCCGAGGAGACATATCTTCTGAAAAATAGTCTTTGATTATCGCCTTTGTTTCATTGGAGATGCCCTCAACGCGCCAGTTTTCATTGTCTTCATGGTAAATTGGCCGAAGATCATCAATTCCGTTTCTAAGGCCAAACTTTTTAAGATTGGAAGATCCTACATCTCTAAAGTGGCGGAATGCCCAAATTGATTTTGATTCTGGAAAAAAACTAAACAACTGATCAATATTCTGGGATTCTACCAATGGTTTTAGAACAATAACCCCTGCATGGTTTCTATTGATCTGTTCTTGTACTTTTGGGTACGGAATCAATCGCAAGTTGGGGGTTAATCTGCTGAATTCCTGGTAAACCCTAATAGTCTTGTCGCGTTCGAATAAATTCGTTAGCATGGTTGTGCCCGATCGCTGAGCTCCCATAATAAAAACGATTTTTTTCTCCTTATGATTTGGAGTTAATAGATCTTGATTCAGGTGCTTTAACTCACGGTAAATTCTACGTCTTATTTTCTTTGTTAATTTAGACATGTCTTTGTATTTGATGATTTTATAATTACCCCCATCCTTAGGACAGGTTTTTGTCTTTTTTAATGGGATAATGTCTTAAGTATCAAACCTTCCCACTGGTTCATAATACTTTCCTTTGAAAATCGCGTCAAGCTTTTTGTGGCATTATTGGAAAGCTTATTCCTAAGTTCTTCGTTCTGGATTAAAAGCTCCAAGGAGTTTTGCATAGCGGATTGATCCTGGTCTTTGACCAATATACCTGTTTCCTGATCATTTATGATATCCGAAGGCCCTGTTTTGCAATCGTAAGCGATACAAGCCATTCCCTGTGACATTGCTTCCATTAGCACCATGGGTAAACCCTCAAAACGTGATGGCAAAATGAAAATACTTGAGTTTGCCATAATTTCCTTGATATCTTCTCTAAAACCTGTAAATTCTATTTGATTAAGCAAGTTTCTTTCAAGTGCCATATTTGTAAGGAACTCCTTACCCTTTTCACCGGTACCCACAATACGGAGTTTCCAATTCCGATATTTCTTTAATATCGGGTCGATTAGAATAATCAAATTGTCAAATCCTTTGTGGTGAATTCTATTCAAACTACCAACAGCAATTATTGACTTTTCACGTTTATGATTAGATTCTTGGATTAAATCAAATGTAAGAGGATTGGGCATTACATAGGCTTTTATCCTGAATCTCTCATAGTAAGGAATATCAAATTGGGTCAGTACAGTCAATGCATGAGCAAATCTATAGAGGAATTTTCTGGTAAATACGTCTACCTTAGAACGAATATGTAAATGATTAATATGTTCACTAACGATAATTTTCATCCCGTATGCGATCGCTGTAGGGATTGCAACCATGCTCGGAGCAGGACAGAAGGATATGATCAAATCCGGCCTATTGCCTCTAATTCTATAATGTGATAGGAGAAGAATTAATCGATTGATTGTGTGGTTCTTAATGAATCTTTTCTTATTTTTTAGTATTATTATTTCAACTTCACTGTTGAGTTGATAAGCTATTTCATCTTTAAAACAGATAATTTTTATTCTAAATCCTTTCTCAGAAAGGCCGTTAGCCAATATGCTTAAAACACGTTCAGCTCCTCCTCCTTGTAACGAATTAGTTATAAAATTAATTTTGTAAGCCATTTTTTGGACACGATTTATGTTAGCTGATAATGCTGGGTAACAAGGGGTATTTAATGATTATGATAGAAAAACCTATTACTTGCAAACTGCGCATTGACGTAATATCACTCTTTACGAAAGCAAAATTAACCAAACCTTTACAATTACATATATTAATTGGATAAATGTTCATAAAGTTGGTTAAACAGATAATATCAAAAATAAGTGAAGCCGAACCCTTACCTAATTGTGGTAATTCTGTTCAGCTTGGTTTACTAGGAAGACTTTTGTATGAATGGATTAAATCATAACTTGAACTAACTTCTTATTTCAATTTCAACGATGTATAACCAAAAAGTGAAAAGGAGATATGATTCCATTATAGTGTAACAATTAAATTATTATATACTGATCAAGAAATTTGACATAGAAAAGTTATTGTAAGACTTTAATTCTCCAGAAAAACTAGACTATAGGCTTGATTAAAACATGAAGTCTTAAATTTAACCAAGATCATGAAAGGTAAACGCAGAAAATTTAGTCCACAGTTCAAAGCCAATGTCGGTATTGAAGCCATTCGCGAGCGATATACGCTCTCGGAGCTGGACGAAACGTTCGAAATTTGACCAGTGATGATTTCTCGCAGGAAAAAGGAGTTTTTGGAGAACAGTTCCAAGGCCTTTGATGAAGGTAAGCAGACCAAGGAGAAGGAAGTCCCTACCAAGAAGCTCTATGCTCAGATCGGGCAGCTGAAGGTGAAGATTTAAAAAAAGCTCCAAGAGGACCGGTCTGTCATGGAAAGGAAAAAGCTGATCCGCAAAGGAGCGAGGGGCATTAGCATCCGAAAACAATGTAACCTTTTACAGGTAAGTCGAGCCAGTCTGTACTATTGGCCTCTGGGAGAATCCCCGGAGAATCTCCAGATAATGCGTCTGATGAAAAGTCACGCCATCCAGTTCCCGGCCGAGGGTGTGCTGTTAATGGTCAGTATGCTCTCTCGCAAAGGCTATAAGTTGAACCATAAAAGGATTCGGCGACTCTTGCGTAGGATGGGCCACCAGACATTTATCCAAGAAAGTACATAAGTGAACTGGGGCTGGCTGGATAAAAACGTCCCTGCCATTTGTGAAATCCGGATATCAAAAGGGCCAACCAGGTTTGGAACATCTATATCACCTACATACCCATGACAAGGGACTTTATATACTGCTCCGCCATTTTTGACGCGCATTTAAGGAAGATTCTCGGCTGTGGTATCTCCAATACCTTGGAGGCCCAATGTTGTGTGGATCTACTGCAAGAAGCCATCCGAACACATGGGAAAACCCGAGATCATCAACTCAGATCAAGGAAGGCAGTTCACTGCCTACAAATGGATCCAGGCCTGTGAGGCAAGAGAAATCAAAATATTCATGGGTTGGTACAGGAAGGGCCTCAGACAATTTATGGATCGAGCGCTTCTGAAGAACACTAATGCACCAGTAGATCTATCTCAATCCCCTTAAATACGAATTGGGGCTATACGAGACATCCAGTTCTATATCGACCATTAAAATAGAACAGAAATACACCAAAAAACTGGAATGACACCTGGGGAGTGTTACCAGGATTCTATCGATAAAAACAAATAATTTATTCACCCGTAAAATAAAAGAAAGTTTCCTCTATATTAGTATAGCCATCCCCATTTTCATCAGCAATTGGATTGTTCGTTGTGGTTATATTGCCCCAAATAGCTATTTCAGCTACGTCCCACATATTATCGCCATCCGCATCGGCATAGGGTGTTCCTGTTGCATAGGTCAAATGTCCACCCACTTGTGTTTCATTGGTTACGTGAGTCCCCGTACTATTTACAAAATTGTTTATAACCCTAGTGTCGTGTGAGTCTCTTGCAAGGTTGTGACCAACATTTTTCACTACATAACCAGAAACTTGTGAGGAAGGCATGGGAGTTATAGGACTGTCAGAATGAATCCTTGAAGCTGCTTTATGATTCATCCAATCTGAATTATACAAGGGGTTTCCAGTATTGTCTCCAATTATTAAATTATCTTTATCATACACTGATCCATCTTCTGAATTAACCCAAGGTTCAATTTGTGGTCCGTTTTCACCTTGATAATATTTAAAAATGGCTGGACCATATAGAGTAGAAGGCTGTACATTTCCATTATTCTTTTTTACGTTTCCAATAACATCAGTTAAAGTACCCCAAGCCGAACCAAATGGAGATTGTGTATTATACCAAATGTTATTAATAGTTTCGTGTTCACAACCACTATTAGTTATTCGCGGATATCTATCTTTTATGTCGTTAAACATATTTGCATAAAAACTCACGTTTTCTACTAATGTGGGTTCCGACGGGGAGGTGGAGGACCTATAAACCAATGCGCCATATCCGGACTCTAAGGCTTCAGCTATTATGCAATTCTGCACAGTTATGTTCCTTACAGTACCTCCATTATATGCCCCAATTTCAACGGATTCATCAGTATTCCAATATAAAGATAGATGGTCAATTATTACATTTTCTAAAGTAGCGTTCAAACTGGGTTCTGAAGTTGAGCCTGCTGTATGTATCCTAACATTATCACAACCACTGTGTGCCGTTAAACCTATGTGACTTCTTATATATCTTACTATTACATTAGATCCCCTAATTTCTAATGTAGCACCATAAGTAGCACTAGAATCCATTCTAAGGGTAATTCCATCCCCAGGTGCAGTTTCGCCCGCAATAGTAATATTGCCCTTAGTGTCAGTGCCAACAGTAATAGCAGAAAGAAGATTTATAGTGCCACCTGTTTTAAATACAACTGTTCCACCATCGTTATCTTCAGCATCCTCTACCGCTTGCCTTAAACTTCCTGCTCCACTATTGTTAAGATTTGTTACTGTATAAATAGGTTTTCCACGTCCACCAGTTGCATATTTACCAAATCCTTCCGCCGTTGGGAAGGCTTTTAACTCACCCCTAGTTTTGTTGGGATCTTGGTTTATAGTAATGGTAACAGTAGCAGTTTCTTTACTAACCGTACCATCCTCATTAATAAATTCAGCAGTATAGGTAAAGGTATCTTCGGTTGGTTCGACTATAAATGGGGTGAATGTTAATGTATTGTCTGAATTAATTACAACCTCACCATTGTCGGGTTGCGTTACTTCACTTATTGAAACATTTTCCAGATCATTAAAAGTATCATTGGCCAAAACATCAAGAACGATGCTGGCACTTGAGGATGTTTGATAAGTATCATTCACGGTAGTGCCAGCGCTTACAGCACTTGAAGTGCCACCGCTTCCGCTATTTTCAGCACCATCACTTCCGTTATTAACCGTTATTTCAAAAGTCTCATCCTCCGGGTTATTGATTATGGATATTTGAAAGATATCACTCCTAACATATTTTCCAATGAGTACTTCGGGATCTAATGCAACGTAATCGGCCATCAAATCCGAGTCCTTACTGCAGGAAAAGAAGAAAGAGATACTAAAAAAAAGGCACAACAAAACTAGGGGACTTTCGGTATTAAATTTCATGTGTAAGATAAATTAAGTATTATGATAATCAAATTTGGGTTTGATAAAACTATATAAAAATTAAATATCATCGATAAAAACCATCAATTTTTCGATGAATTACCTGTTTGGCACTGAATCTTTTACGTTACAACTTTTAGGTTTGGATGTCAACGGATTTTTTATTCGATGAACTACACTTTTTTTTAACAAATTGTTTAGGTTTTTAAGAAGTATTGACCAATTAAGTCCAATATGGAATCAATTTTTTTGTTCTAATATCGATTCAATGCACTAAATGCTAAAATGGTTTACTTTCTCTTTGAAAATTATTTTGTGCTTTTGGGCAGCTTTTATGGAATTGGCATTACTCTTACCCATGCTCCATATTTTCTAAAATATGGTTTATTAAAAGAAGTTAATACAGCGGTGGCGTAGGCATATCGATGAACATATTTTTGTATCCACTTTGTTTTTCTAACAACCATAGATGTATGATTTGTACGTATATTGAATAGCACTTTTTAACGAGTTTTCCCTTTGTTCATCGTTTAATTTTTGGCTTTTAGTGGACTAAGAATAATGGATTATATAAGGTGATCATTCTAAAATTGTATAATTCTACTGAATTTAATTGTCGTGCAGGAGTGATAACTGGAATAAATTTTTGATTGTGACTTTTGGAAAGCCTTCAAATTGTTCAATTCTTAATAAGTTGATGAAATAAAAGTTTCACCATGACAGATTTGACGGAACTCAAGATAAAAGATTCTTAAATTCGGAATGACTTATTTTCTCCACCAAATCGTCGTAATTTAAAATCAATTCTCTCAGACCTTCAGGGTTCTGCCTTTTCAGATTAATTTTTGTTTTTTCTATTTTTTCGTACTCTAATCCCAAAAATGAATAAATACGACTTAATTGACCTTCTTTATCTTGAGTGAGTTCTTCAAAGGAAAGCTCAATGTATGGATGATTTGGAAATCGAGTCTTGCCAAATTGCGCTTCTAGCTTTTTGATTTCCCTTAGTTCATTCAAACAATGTTCAACATCAACTTTGACACGTTTATCCAAAAATTCTGTTTTTTCCTCCTCCTGACGGCTGTTCCATGCACCGGTCTTTAGAGCTATCAATTTAGAAATATAGGTCCTTAAAATGTTTTCACGTTTTATATGTATAACTTTGACATTAGTGTCAGCATTTAAGATTTCCCAAACTTCTCTATCCTCACTGTCATCTGGATGATTATAAAAAAGTTTAAAGCCTGCATACTTTATCCAAGGCAACTTTTTAGAAAACGTTTCTTTCCAAACGGTTCTACAACTTTTACCTTCCAGTAACCGGAACACTTCACCTTCAATATCAATTTTAGGATGAGCGTGAAGCAGTGTCTTTAAAAGACTTGAGCCAGTTCGCTGACGTCCTAGTATTACCAATTTTTCGTATTGCTTATTTCCGAAAAGCTGGGCAATACATTTTTTTAGTTTTCCTTTTAGAAAAATATATGTTGAAGTCTTTGTATTTGCCATTTGTTTAACATGTCAATCGCCTATTGATATTCTTAATTATGTTTCAAAACAACCCTGATAACGTTTTGCGTACGGACAAAGTGTAAATAATCCATAATTAATTTTTTGGTCATCACAATCTGCCGTCAACCTTGGTTTTTAAAAATCCCTTAACGTCATATAAAACCCCATTTTTGGAGAGCCTACTGCGCAAATCCAATTCTAAAAATTTATTATGCGAAACCACAAGTATAATAGAGTCATAGATTTCGCTAGGTAGTTCATTATTGGTTTTTATGTTGTAATCATGTAGGACCTCTTCTGGATCAGCCCAGGGGTCATAAATGGTAATCTCTGCACCATAACTTTTTAAGTTATTTATGACATCTAGAGCTTTAGTATTCCTAACATCCGGGCAATTTTCCTTAAAAGTAATCCCCAGTACCAATATTTTGGAACCTTTTACCTTTATATCCTTTTGCAACATTAGTTTTACCACCTCGGATGCTACATATTTCCCCATACCGTCGTTTATACGTCTTCCCGCAAGTATAATTTCAGGATGATACCCAAATTCCTGAGCTTTTTGCGCCAAATAATAAGGGTCAACGCCAATGCAGTGTCCACCAACGAGTCCCGGTTTAAAGGGTAAAAAATTCCATTTGGTTCCTGCGGCTTTCAGGACATCCTGGGTGTCAATTTTCATTAAATTAAATATTTTAGCCAGTTCGTTTACAAAGGCAATATTAATGTCGCGCTGAGAATTTTCAATAACTTTAGCTGCTTCGGCTACCTTAATACTAGGTGCCAGGTACGTGCCTGCAGTGATTACTGAGGCGTATAAATCGTCTATCTTTTTCGCCGCGTCAGAAGTGGATCCTGAAGTTACTTTTAGTATTTTTTCTATAGTATGTTCCTTATCCCCGGGATTTATGCGCTCAGGGGAATAACCTACAAAAAAGTCTTTGTTGAAAGTTAAACCGCTTATTTTTTCCAAAATAGGTACACATTCGTCCTCGGTAACACCGGGATAAACTGTTGATTCGTAAATGACTGTATCTCCTTGATTTAATACCTTGCCCACAGTTTCACTCGACTTGTATAGAGGGGTCAGAATAGGCCTGTTAGTATTATCTACCGGTGTTGGTACCGTAACAATGTAGTAATTGCAATCCTTAATAGCTTCTAATTCATCAGTACAGAACAAACCTTTTTCCATATTCGGATTATCCTGCAAAACAGCACACAGGATGTCATCCTCCACTTCAAGCGTACTATCCGTACCTGATTTCAGTTCTGCTATTCTTTTTGTATTGATGTCGAAACCTATCACAGGGTATTTTGTGGCAAACAAACGTGCCAATGGAAGGCCTACATATCCCAATCCTATTATAGCTATTTTTATTTTACTCATCTTTTTTCTTAGGTTGTCAGTAAAAGTTTATACACTTTTTTTTCCAATCTGATAGTATTCAAAGCCTTGTTTCTTAAGACTTGAATCGTTGTATTGATTGCGACCATCAAAGATTACAGGTTCGTTTAATTGACTTTTCAATTCCTCAAAATCCGGGGATCTGAATTCTTTCCATTCCGTCAATAAAATCATGGCGTCGGCATCTTTGAGCGTATCATATTTAGAATGGTGATAACTTACGTTGGGCACATCTTTCAAATAAAAATGCTCTGCTTCTTCCATTGCCTTCGGGTCATAAGCCTGGATTGTAGCACCTCTTTTAGAGAGTTCTTTAATTATATAAATGGCCGCTGCCTCCCTCATATCATTAGTTTGTGGTTTAAAAGCCAATCCCCAAACAGCAAATGTTTTGCCTGATAAATCTTCACCGTAGCGAGTGATTATTTTTTTAGCAATCACCAATTTTTGCCGGTCATTTACGGTTTCTACCGCATTTATTAGTTGTGCCTCATATCCGTGTTGGGCGGCAGTCCTGTGCAGGGCTTTAACATCTTTTGGGAAACAAGAGCCCCCATACCCGCTACCGGGATAAATAAAGCTGTACCCAATTCTGCTGTCAGAACCAATTCCAATTCGAACTTTATTTACATCTGCTCCAACCAGTTCACAGATATTAGCAATTTCATTCATAAATGAAATTTTTGTTGCTAACATAGCATTGGCAACATATTTGGTCATTTCTGCAGAGCGAACATCCATGGTAATCAAACGATCCATACTACTTCTAAAGAAGGGAGCGTATAATGCACGCATTTTTGCAGTTGTATTTTCATCATCCGAACCAATTACAACGCGGTCCGGCTTCATAAAATCGTTAATGGCATCGCCTTCCTTTAAAAATTCAGGATTAGACACCACATGAAATTCGATGTTTTTATTTCGTTTTTTGAGTTCATTTTCTATAGTTGCTTTTACTTTGTCTGCCGTACCAACCGGGACAGTAGATTTGTCCACAATAATAAGTGGATGATTCATATGCTTACCAATTTCAGAAGCCACTTGTAATACATACTGTAAATCCGCTGATCCATCTTCACCCATAGGTGTGCCAACAGCAATGAAAGCTATATCACACCTGTCTAAATTCAAATGTAAATCTGTACTAAAATGTAGGGTTTTATTGTCTACATTTCTTTGTACCATGGCCTCTAATCCAGGTTCATAAATAGGTATGATGCCTTTTTTAAGTTCTGCTATTTTTTTGGAATCAATATCAATACAAGTAACATTGTTACCCATTTCGGCAAAACAGGTACCACTAACCAATCCCACGTAACCTGTTCCTATTACAGTTAAGTTCATCATATTATTATTATTTCAAATTTTGCCAGTACCAGGTAACGGCTTCTTTTAATCCTCTTTTTATATCAAATTGAGGGGTATACCCCAGAAGTTTTTTTGCCTTTTCTATTGAGGCCAGCGAATGGGGTACGTCTCCCTGCCTGTTGGGACCATACTCAGCATTCACATTTGCAATTGCCGCATCAAAATTACTTAAATAATCTTTTAAAAGTCCCACCAGTTCATTTAAGTCGGTTCGTTCACCATAGGCCACATTATAGACCGTATTAACTGCATCAGGATTTTCCGATACCATTGCCCTTATATTCATTTCCAGTACATTATCTATATAGGTGAAATCCCTTGAATAACTACCGTCCCCATTAATAACAGGGGATTCATGTTTCATAAGTTGCATCACAAATTTGGGAATCACGGCTGCATAGGCCCCATTAGGATCCTGTTTTCTTCCAAAAACGTTAAAATAGCGTAAACCTATAGTTTCCAATCCGTAGGTTTTGCTAAAAATATCAGCATAGAGTTCATTTACATATTTTGTGATGGCATAAGGGGAGAGAGGTTTCCCGATTATATCTTCCACTTTTGGCATGTTTTCAGAGTCGCCGTAAGTAGAAGAACTGGCGGCATAGATAAAACGTTTTACCTTTGCATCCCTGGCTGCAACCAACATATTTAAAAAACCAGAGACATTGACGTCATTACTTGTTATGGGGTCATTGATAGATCTAGGGACAGATCCCAATGCTGCCTGATGTAGTACATAATCCACACCTGTACAAGCTTTATGGCAATCCTCTAGGTTTCTAATATCTCCTTCAAATAAGGTAAAATTGGAATTGGCATGTAAATGGTCAATATTTTCCCTTTTCCCGGTGGCAAAATTATCCAGGCAAGTTACTCTGTTTCCTTTAGTAAGTAACGCTTCACACAAATTGGACCCAATAAATCCGGCTCCACCAGTTACCAATATATGGAGGTTAGGGTCAAGATAAAGATTTTGAATATTCATTAATTCAAATTATTTAATTTAATTGCGAAAATATGAGATTAATTATATTGAATAGGTATCATCTTGTATGGAAAGAACTCGTTAGACGACAAATAGTCTAAAAAAGTGCTCAGTAGTAATGTTATTAAAAAATTAATGTCAATACTTTTTCAATTCTGTAAGCGAATCATAGACTTTAATACATTGGTTTAACAATTCTCTATCATAATTCAAGACTTCATAAGTAGTTGGATTATGTTTTTTGCTCTCCTCAAATTCAATTTCCAGACTTAGACAATCTGCAAGATAAGAATAAACCATGTCAGGATTCTTGATCAAATCTTCAAAACCAACAAACATGTAGTCATCTTCCATATTCTGCAATATATAGCTATAATAGTTAAGCCAAACGCTTAACCAATAGTTCAAACTTTCTTTGGTATACAATTCTCTATTAGCATCAAAGTCAGAAGTTAACAGAAATGGTTTATGGTTTAAACCAAACTCGTGATGCCCCAGATAATTAAAATATTCAAGGGTAAAGGGATCTTCAGTTTGATTTTTTGAAAACCTCCGGTCAAGTTTCATTAACGAAGACGCATGAGATAACGGATCCCTGAACAGGAGAATTATTTTACTATGATCAATTTTGTTAAGTGTGGATAAACGCAATACATTATTATTGTTCTTGGAGATATATTTATCTTTTCCTTTGGCCAGGCAAATTAATGAGATATATTTTAAATATTTCTCCAACACCTCTTCACCTGCTTCATGCAAAGCTAATCCATCACTCATTATATAAGAGTCATTCATGAAAACTTTCCAGAAATATTCATCAAATTCTTCAGGCGAATTACCGTCAATGATAATTCCATCTTTATGCGCCCTCTCATGAGATTCGATTTTTGATTTCCTCTTCCAAAGATTTGGACTCAATAAAAATGGCATATTAGCGTATTGCAAGGATGCATATAACCCGGTTTCAAATATTTTATTCATAACTGCCGTAGTTCCGGATCTTGCCAGACCCGTAACAAAAACATATTGTTTTACTTCCAACTGTTTTGCTTTTTGGCTGTAAAGTAGCTCTTCCATCTCCAACGTAGCTTTGGAAATACTATAGTTAGAAAGGTAAAACTTATGCAGAAACTTATCTGTTGCGCTGTAGGTTGCCATAAAAGCGTTTAATATAAATATATAAAAATACGGTTCCTATAGGGATAGTTATACCCCACCAGGTTATCAAAATATCAGGGTTGAGATCAGGTTCCAGAATTTTAAGAAGAAAGAGGCTTAAAAAAGGTGCTATAAAAAGGATAATGCCAAGGACAAGCTTGCCTAATAATATTAATTGTTTTGGAATCAGATTCATTAATTGCTTTTGTTTTTCTTCATCCTTTAAATTCTTGTCGGACATCACAGTAAATTGCTGACGATAGGCTGACATCAATGTCTTTAAAGTATTCGGTATTCCCGAATATTCAAACAGTAAACAGGAGATTACGGTTAAAATAACCAATGCAAAATATGCCAAACTATCCTTTGTTAAATTTGCTTTTTAGAAAACCAAAAAATCGTTTTAGCGGAAGCCAGAAGACAGCAACTAAAAATGCAAAAAAAGTTAAAAATATTCCTGTAATTATGGCGATAATTCCGCCGCCAAGTCCCGGTCCTAAATATAAAAGCATATCTTACAATTTTTTAATTAACAATACGGCTCCAAAAAAGACTGGAAATATGGTCCTTATCGAGTCGTTTTACATATTCTATTTTTTTGGTTGTCGAATTCCCAATAATTATCCTTCCATGATTGGTATCTTCTATAAAAATATCTCCATTAGGTAGGATATCACACCTGCCAGAAGTGTATGTATGGATTTCTTCAGTTTGAAAAAGATCGGTATATGGAGTGCTAATACTATCATTAGATAAATGATATACATATGCATTATTATGAGGTCTTTCACTTGAAAAGAAGAGATTCGATGTTGTTAACCTTGGATCAATAATACTCTCTTCACGTATGACATCATTTCCAAAAACTAAAACCTTATCATCATCAAGAAAATCAACATCGTGCTGATTATACCATGGTCCTGATTTTAACCAAAGAATTTTGTTTGTTGATGGCCGATAGAGAAAAACAGCGCTCAAATTACGGCATGAAATAAGAAGATCCCCCTCTAACCAATGGTCAGTGGAATATAAGGCAGGTTGTATGTCGTTTAAGTGAACAGGATCACTATTAATTTGTCCCTTAGCTAACAATAAATCTTCATATCCATTTTCCAACAAGATATCAATAATAGATTTATCAAATAGCTCATTTCCATTATTTTTATCTATTAAGGTAATATGATCATCAATAATATTATTTTTATAGATATCATAGTTATCAGACAAAAAATTATATTTTTTAGATTGGAAGGGCGTGGTACATGTATAAATATTTCCATTAATATCCAGCTCTAAGGTATGGTGGTAAGTTCTGTCATTCTTTAACCAAATCAATTGACTATTTTTATCAATTTTAGCTAGTAAGCTAGTAAGCTGAGCAGAAAATATTAAGGTGCTATCTTCTAAAATTAGAGGATGCATAAAATAAAGATCACTTCCTTTTGATGGTTTTCTGGGATTATTTAAATTGTATGCTTGCTCATAGAGTGTTTTATTATTGGGCTCCCACCTTTTTATTAAGCTTCCGTTATTAAGATCAATTAGATCAAATTTTTGATCAAATTCCTTTTCTTTATATGACACTAATAAATTAGGATACTCCTTTAGTTCAAAATTCTTGTTAAAGGTAAGTCCTTCTTTCGACGTTGAATTGGTAACATAAAACTCGGCGGGGGAAAATACCTTCTTAACCGTCGAAGGTATTTCTGCCATAAACTTTAATGGTTTTACCAGAATACCAAAACGACCGTAACCACCATCTTTTGAACCATAAATATTACGGATACTGGATGCCAGTAAAGTCGAAAAAATTAATATTCCTACTATAGCAATAAAAATATATCTAAGTTTTTTCATAAAGCAAAGAAAATAAGATAATCTCTTATAAGCACATTTTAGTTTAATAATTCGCTATAGCTGCAAATATTTCGTTGAAAGTGTTAGAAGATTATCTTGTTTATAAAAATTAACAGGCAACTATACTGCTTATTAATTAAGTATTCCTTTTTAATTATAGATTTAAACAATCATTCCCGCAGCAACGGTCTCATTCGTATTTTCATCAACCAAAATAAAACTTCCGGTTGATCTGTTTTCCCTATACGAATCTACCATAAGGGGCTGCGTAGTTCTAATAAGAACTTTACATATATCGTTCATATTCAGGTCTTTGTCTTCGGTATTATGAGCTAAAGTGTTAATATTAATTTTAAATAATACTTCTTTTATCATAGCCTTTTGTTCGTTTGAAGTATGCCTGATGGTATATTTAGCCCTGGGTTTGGCGGAATTATTATGCAACCAACATAACCAAGCTTCTATATCCTGGGAGGTTTCCGGAATATTGGTTGTTCTGACTATCATATCACCTCTGCCAATATCTATATCATCTTTTAGGGTAATAGATACAGACATTGGTGCAAAGGCTTCATCTAACTCTCCTGAAGGCCCCTGGATAGAATCTATAATAGAAGTAAATCCTGAAGGCAATACAGTTACTGCATCTCCCTTTCTTAAAAGACCGCTTGCTACCCTTCCTGCGTATCCTCTGTAATCCAAAAACCCATCGCGCTGAGGACGAAGAACAGTTTGCACAGGTAAACGGGCGTCCACTTTATTATAATCACTGCTTATATGTATAGTTTCTAAGGTGTGTAAAAGTGCACCTCCATTGTACCATGACATGTTTTCTGATCTGTGTACCACATTATCACCCAATAGCGCACTTATGGGAATAAACCGGATGTCCGTAACTATGTATTTGGAAGAGAACGCCTCAAATTGTTTGATAATATCATTATAGACTTCTTCATTAAAATCTACAAGATCCATTTTGTTTATGCATACGATGATATGCGGAATATTCAAAAGGGAGGCTATAAAAGCATGTCGTTTGGTTTGCTCTATCACTCCATGTCTTGCATCAATCAAAATTATGGCTGCGTTTGCTGTGGAAGCTCCCGTTACCATATTTCGGGTATACTGAATATGTCCCGGGGTGTCGGCAATGATAAACTTTCTTTTAGGCGTCGTGAAATATCTATAGGCAACATCAATAGTAATGCCCTGTTCGCGTTCATCTCTGAGTCCATCTGTAAATAAAGCAAGATCTACCCCCTCATGACCTCTTTGTCTGCTGGTATTTTCAATGGCCTCCAATTGGTCTTCAAAAATGGATTTGGAATCGTATAACAAGCGACCGATTAAAGTGCTTTTCCCGTCATCAACACTTCCTGCGGTAGTAAATCGCAATAACTGATTATTATTAATTTTCATAAAAGTTTTCTAATTTTTTAAAAATATCCTTGCTTTTTTCTGTCCTCCATGGCATTTTCAGATCGTTTGTCATCAGTTCTGTTACCACGTTCTGTCTGTCGCATAGCCGAAACTTCATTCACAATTTTTTCCAGAGAATCGGCTTCAGATTCAATACCACCGGTAATCGTTATATCACCTAATGTACGGAACCTGATTTTTTTCGTTTCTATTTTTTCATTATCATGTAAAGTCAGGAATTCAGAATTTGGAATCCAGGAATCGTTTCTCCAAACAACTTCTCTTTCATGAGCAATATAGAGCGATGGGATTTCAATTTGTTCCCTCTTTATATAATTCCACACATCCATCTCCGTCCAGTTACTTATAGGGAACACCCTAAAATGCTCACCTTCAAAGTGTTTTCCATTAAAAATGTTCCATAATTCCGGTCGCTGATTTTTCGGATCCCACTGCCCGAAATCATCACGGTGTGAAAAGAAACGCTCTTTAGCTCTGGCTTTCTCTTCATCCCTTCTTCCTCCACCAATGGCACAATCTATTTTATGAGCCTCAATGGTATCCAATAAAGTAGTGATTTGCAACGCATTTCTGGTGGCGTGTTTACCCTGTTCCTCAGCTACACGACCCTGGTCAATGGATTCCTGAACTAACCCCACTATAAGTCGGGCATCAAGTTCGCTAACCAGATCATCTCTGAATTTAATGGTTTCCGGAAAATTGTGGCCTGTATCTACATGCATTAGTGCAAAAGGAATTTTACTTGGATAAAACGCTTTTTTTGCAAGATGGGTTAACACAATAGAGTCTTTTCCACCTGAAAAAAGTATTACAGGATTTTGAAATTGAGCCCAGACCTCCCTAAGTACATAAATTGCCTCGGATTCTAGTTCGTCTAAATAATTCAAAAAATATTTACTCATTATCTTTAAGACTTAATTTATTTTTAATTTTATCATATATGATCTGCACAGCTTCCTCTACAGAGTTCTCCTGAGTTACTTCAGCTGTAGGATTTTTAGGAGGCTCGTAGGGAGCAGAAATACCTGTCATATTTTTTATGGCTCCGTTTCGAGCTTTTTTATACAGACCTTTTACGTCCCGGGCTTCACAGACTTCCAAACTAGTATTCACAAATACCTCTACATAGTTTTTATTTCCAACGGTCTTTTTTATTTGCTGTCTGTCTTTTTCATATGGTGCAACAAATGCAGCCAATATAACTATTCCTGCATCAATAAACAATTTGGATATTTCTCCAATTCTTCGAATATTTTCTGATCTGTCTTCCGGGCTAAACGTAAGACCCTGATTAATACCCCGACGCACATTATCCCCATCTAAAACATAGGTTTTTATACTTTCGGAAAAGAGTTTTTCCTCAAGAACGTTGGCTATTGTTGACTTTCCGGACCCGGATAATCCGGTAAAGAATATCAAAAAGGAATTATGTCCGTAAGATTTTCTTCGGGCTTCCCTGTCAATTCTATAAGTATGGGCTACAATATTTTTTTCCATTTTTTTGTCTGATTTCTTTTAGGCAAGCCAAAGTTGATTTTGTACCATGCCCGCTCGTGAAAATAATACAAAACCATTTTTGTAACTACTTCAGCCATTCCTATTTTTAAACCAATTAAAGGATTTCCGGAGATGAGCCAAGATAGTAAAATGGTATCTAATGTACCCACAAATCTCCATGTTATGGTCTTAATTAGATGTCTTTTACGACTTTCGGCAATTCCAATATTAAACCAGGCCCTTTCATGTAAATAATACAAAATCATTTTGGTTACTACTTCTGAAAACCCAATTTTGAGTCCGGTCAGAGGATTACCCGAAATGAGCCATGACAACAAAATGGTATCTATGGTACCTACAATCCGCCATGTAATGGTCTTTGCAATATGTCTTTTATGGGAAATATTAGTCATTAAGTACTAACTATAAAATGAGGATTCAATAAATTTTCTTTGTTGTAGTCCAATTCTTCGTTAGTTTCCCTGGAGATCACCTTAAGCCCGGCTGCCTTGCAAATAGCCTGTCCTGCTGCGGTGTCCCATTCCATAGTAGGGGCAAAGCGGGGATATACATCGGCTTTACCTTCGGCAACTAAACAGAATTTCAAAGAACTTCCTTTAGATACGATTTCTACTTTTTCATATTTTTTC
This sequence comes from uncultured Eudoraea sp., assembly GCF_947490415.1. Taxonomy (GTDB): domain Bacteria; phylum Bacteroidota; class Bacteroidia; order Flavobacteriales; family Flavobacteriaceae; genus Eudoraea. Next base: position 14,060 of record NZ_CANLGX010000007.1, on the reverse strand, counting down.
TCTACTTCATTAATAAAATCAAGTGTAGTGTCATTCATATGGGAACGACTTCCTACCACGCGCATTAAAGATTTATTTGGTTTGGAAGGAAATATGCGATCTTCTTCATTTAAAATTTTAGAAGTAAACCCGTGACTGTCATCAAGAATTGTTTTAAATGCGCTTTGGGAGTTTACATCTGCATAGTACAATTCCCGGGATACCGGGACATAAATAACACCTAAAATAGGCGCTCCATTTTTACATAAGGCAATATTCACTGTAAATTCACCATTTCTTTTAATAAATTCTTTTGTTCCGTCCAGCGGGTCTACAATCCAACAGGTTTCCCATATTTTACGCTCTGCATAGTCCTTATTCTTTATTTCTTCATTGATAATGGGATAAGGGGTATCTATTAAGTGATTATTGATAATTTTACTTGCTACCAAATCCGCTTCGGTAAGCGGTGACTGATCATTTTTTAAATGGGATTCAAATTCCGGTTTGTTATAAATATCAAGAATAGCCTTTCCTGCATGGATAGATGCAGTAATAGCAAGTAGTAATGGATTAGTAGTTTTGGTCATCTTTTTTTTTTGATTTGTAAAAGTCGTAATTTCATTGGCATTAATCAATGAATATTTCATATTTACGATCTAATATTATAAACTATCGATGATAAGAAGATAAAAGGTTCAGAATAAGATTCAAGTTTCGGAAATATACCACCGTTAAATAGAATAGCTTGGACTTAAAATAACTCCTTATAAATACCAACATGCCTTTATAAATCTATTATTCACAAATAGTTTAATTTTTTATAGAACTCCAGATACCAGTTTATAAAGTTTTCTACTCCTTTTTGAATTGGTGTACTTGGACTATAATTATAGTCTCTTATTAAATCATCTACATTAGCCCAGGTTCTGGTTACATCACCCGGTTGCATGGGCAGCATTTCTTTTACAGCAACTTTACCCAGACCTTTTTCGATAGCTTCGATAAAATCTAACAGCTTTACCGAATTATTGTTTCCAATATTATATAGCTTGTAAAGTTCATTTAACCCGAGTCTTTTTTCAACTGAACCCTCTATTATCCGTACTACTCCTTCTGTGATATCGTCAATATAGGTAAAATCGCGTTCCATTTGGCCGTGGTTAAATACCTTTATAGGATTCCCTTTTTCAATAGCTTCAGTAAAAAGGAACATGGCCATATCCGGGCGTCCCCATGGCCCATAGACTGTAAAAAAGCGCAATCCTGTGGTTGGGAAACCATATAAATGACTATAGGTATGGGCCATTAGTTCGTTACTTTTCTTAGTAGCCGCGTAAAGGCTTATAGGGTGGTCTACATTGTCGGTTGTTTCGAACGGAATTTTGGTATTTAAGCCATAAACACTGGAACTACTGGCATAAACCAAATGTTTGATTTTATGGTGTCTGCAGCATTCCAGAATGTTAAGAAACCCCACTATATTGCTGTCAACGTACGCTTCGGGGTTTTCCAGGCTGTAACGAACCCCGGCCTGGGCCGCCAAATTGCAAACCACATCAAATTTTTCGGTTTTAAAGAGCAGCGGAAGGGCTTCCCTATCTTCTAAATTCAGGCGGATAAATGAAAAATTGGCTTCTGAATTACTGCGCGTTATTTTATGGTAAACTTTTGCTTTGTTTTGATCAACACCCAACTGAGCCAGGCGTTCGTATTTGAGCTGTACATCATAGTAATCGTTAATATTATCAAGGCCAATAACTGTATGTCCTTTATCCAAAAGCCTTTTTGATACAAAGAACCCAATAAAACCTGCAGCACCTGTGACAAGAATTTTCATGATTTAAATATATAATCAATTAAAATAGAAATGGTGAAATTCAATTATTAAATCCGAAATAGCTGTAAAAATTATTTGAGGGATACAATAATAACGATCAACTGCATAAATGAAAAGATATTAAGTAATATTCTATGAAAATTATCGAGTAACTTGTTTAGATAAAATTTCCAAAATATTACAAATGTAAAAAAGAAATTATGCTCATCTATTAGTGGCTAATTATTGTAGATAAATTCCTATTAATACCTTAAATTTGTAAATAAAATAACTTATATTATACATTGAACAATAAGTGTTTATAGTATTGTTAATAAAAAATCAAAGTTTATTAAATGAGGTTTTTGGATGTGAATCTAAAGTATAAACTTTGTACTTGATCGAATTAAATTCAAACTTTAGCGAATAGTTGAATCAATATTATTTTCTGATTTAATTTCGATATAATTTTAAATTTCGATTTAGAAATCTCACAACCAAACTTTAAGACTTAAAAATCAATTTTGGAAACTGCAATAAAAACTAAAATATGGCTTTCATCTCCCCACATGGGTGACATGGAACAGGTATATGTTAAAGAGGCCTTTGATACGAATTGGGTTGCGCCATTAGGACCAAATGTCAACCAATTTGAAATGGCTATTAAGGAGTACATCCAAAATGATGTTTATGTTGCGGCTTTGAGTTCCGGAACAGGGGCAATTCATCTTGCCTTGGAACTTTTAGGGGTATCCCGTGATGATGAAGTACTATGCCAGAGCTTTACTTTTTCTGCTTCAGCTAATCCTATTCTCTATCTTGGGGCTAAACCTGTGTTTGTTGATAGTGAGCGAGATACCTGGAATATTTCACCACAGTTGTTGGAGAAAGCAATCATTAACAGAATGGCTTTAGGTAAAAAACCAAAGGCTATTGTAGCTGTTCATCTATATGGAATGCCCTATAAGATTGTTGAAATAAGAAAAATTTCTGAAAAATACAATATTCCTATTGTGGAAGATAGTGCAGAAGCACTGGGAAGCACTTATAGCGGAATTAAATGCAGTAGTTTTGGTGATATTGGGATACTTTCCTTCAATGGTAATAAAATAATTACAACCTCAGGCGGCGGCGCATTGGTCAGCAGGAAAGAGGAAATAAAAAATAAAGCAGTTTTTTTAGCTACTCAGGCAAGGGATGATGCTCCCCATTATGAACATTCTCATGTTGGCTATAATTACAGAATGAGCAATGTGCTTGCAGGAATTGGTCGTGGGCAGATGGAAGTTCTAGATGAAAGGGTAACAGCCAGGAGAGCGAATTTCGAATTTTACAGGACTAATTTAGCTGAACTAAAAGAAATAGAATTTTTAATGGAACCTACGGGTTATTTTTGTAACAGATGGCTTACATGCATCCTTACTCCTTCCTTTGAAGCAAGAGAAAAAATACGTTTGGCCCTTTTACAAGAAGATATCGAGTCCAGGCCATTATGGAAACCAATGCACTTACAACCGGTTTTTAATAAGTATCCAAGCTTTACAGACGGAACCTCAGAAGATTTGTTTGATCGCGGTCTTTGTTTGCCTAGTGGTTCGAATCTCAGAAAGGAAGATTTGGAAAGAATTGTTGCCCTAATCCTTAAAACGGTTTTATGATAAGAAGCTACCTCGTAAACAATGCTCATAGATATGCCTCTAAATGGCTGGTTTTGGGTATTGACATATTTTTAATAAGCATTTCTTTTGTTTTATCTTATTTCATCAGGTTTAATTTAACCCTGAATTTTGATACCGACCGACTTTTATTACAATTGCCTTTGGTGGCTTTCATCGCCGGCTTGGCGTTTATTGTTACAGGATCATATAAAGGTGTTATAAGGCATACTGGAGTCCAGGATGTCTATAATATATTTAATGCCATCTGCCTTTCCAGTATTCTGACCATATTTTTGGTTATAGTAAACAGACAAGTGAATTTCATGGAGGATTTTACCATCCCTTTATCTATTATCATAATTCATAGTTTAATTAGTTTTATTGCACTTACAACTTCCAGATATATATTTAAGGCCTTGTATTATAATATGATCCGGGGATTTAAAGTAACAAAGAATGTGCTGATATATGGTGCAGGTGAGGCGGGTGTTTTGACCTTTAATGCCCTTACTAGTCATACTGCGAGCAACTCTAAGGTAATAGGTTATATAGATGATGATCGAAAAAAAATTGGAAAGAATTTAAATGGGGTTAGAGTCTATGCGAGAGAAGAGCTAACGGCGTTCTTTATAGATAAGAGGAATATAACAGAAATTATTGTTTCTATTCACAGTGAAGATAAAACCTTTTTGAATGAACTGGTTGAAAGTTTAGTTGAATTTCCGGTACAGGTAAAAATAGTACCACCGGTTGATGACTGGATAAACGGAGAACTAAAATTATCTCAGATAAAACAGGTACAAATTGAGGATTTGTTAAATAGAGTACCCATCAACATTAAAAATTCAAAAATTTCACAACAACTAAAGGATCAGGTAATATTTGTCACGGGAGGCGCAGGATCAATTGGGAGCGAGATTATAAGACAAATTGTTAATTATGAATATAAATCCCTGATCATTATTGATCAGGCAGAGTCACCTCTTTATGATTTGCAGCAGGAATTAAAACAAAACGGATTTCACAACTTTATTCCAATAGTTTCGGATATTAGGGATAAAAACAGAATGAATACTTTCTTTCAGGAATATAAACCAAATATAATATTCCATGCAGCAGCCTATAAACATGTTCCCCTGATGGAATATAATGCTTATGAGGCTATAAAAATTAATATTGCAGGCACCAAAATGTTGGTGGATCTGTCTTCCAGTCATAATGTAGATAAGTTTGTGTTTATTTCAACGGATAAAGCGGTTAATCCTACAAATGTAATGGGTGCTACCAAAAGAATTGCTGAGATGTACATAAGTTGTAAGCATCAGCAAAGCAATACCAAGTTTATTACTACGAGGTTTGGAAATGTATTGGGCTCTAATGGTTCGGTAATACCTCTATTTAAAAAGCAGATAGAAAAAGGAGGACCCTTAACCGTGACTCATAAAGATATTACACGATATTTTATGACCATCCCTGAAGCTTCTCAATTGGTACTTGAAGCAGGAGCCATGGGTAAGGGAGGAGAGATCTTTATCTTTGACATGGGGAAATCTGTTAAAATCTTTGATTTGGCCAAAAATATGATCAAGCTATCGGGGTTGAGATATCCTGAGGATATAGACATAAAGGTTACAGGATTACGTCCGGGTGAAAAATTGTACGAAGAGCTTTTAGCTTCCGGTGAAAATACTTTGCCTACTTACCATAAAAAAATAATGATCAGTAAGGTAAGGGATTTGGACTATGCAGATGTTCGATCAAAAATTGATGAGTTGTGTGTCTCAAACATGTTCTTTAATGCTGATACAGTGGGCCTGATGAAAAACATTGTACCAGAATTTGTGTCCAACAATTCTGATTTTTGCGAACTTGATAAAAAGGAAATTGAGGTTAAAAATTTAGGGGAAGATTCTCATGTTGATAATAAAGATGAGAAGAAAATATTCCAATCATAATTTTTCAGTATACTTGTAAAAAATCAACCTTTATAATCATGAGTTTTAAAAATTGCTATTCGAGTTTTACCATTATTTTGTTGATGTTAGTCATTTTCATTCTTTCTTCTTGTGGATCTGCAAAGAGAGAGGATATTGTATATTTTCAGGATGCCAGTAATTTCGAAACCCTGGTAGACAACAATAAGACTGCAACGAAATTTAAAGTAGATGACCTGGTATCTATTTATGTATCTTCTCTGGATCCGGAAGCAAGTGTACCATTTAATCTAATCAGAGGAGCAAATGAAAGCATTCCTGGTATTAGTGGCGGTAGTGGTAGGTTAGAGCAGGTAGATTATCTTGTAGATCAGGATGGAATGATAGATTTCCCGGTAATTGGTAAAATCAAGATTTCGGGTTTATCTCCGGATGAATTGCGAAATATGCTTCGGGATCTTCTATCGGATTATCTGAAAGACCCTATTATTAATATACGATTACGTAATTTTAAAGTAACAATTTTGGGGGAAGTTACTCGCCCTGGCTCTTATCAGGTAATTAGTGAACAGATTACTATAATGGAAGCACTCGGTCTTGCCGGTGACATGTCTTTGCGGGCTGTTCGCGATAATGTTTTAGTAATCAGATCCTTTGAGGGCACCAAAGTTTATACACGTATTGACCTTACTTCCAAAGAACTGACGAAATCTCCGGTTTATTACCTCACCCAGAATGATGTTGTATACGTAGAACCCAACAAACAAGGTAGGAAAGAAAGTACTATAGATCCATTGTTACCGGTATATTTAACCCTCTTCACCTTGTTAGTTAGTTCTACTGTAATAGTACTAACCCGTAATTAATAATTAAGTCGTTTTTTAAAAATTTTAAGCTTAGCCCAAATTTAATGGAATCTAATTATTCAAGTTTTTCAAATCATAAAAAAGAAGATTATAAAGAATTATTAAAGCCATTTCTCAAAAATTGGAAATGGTTTGTTTTTTCTTTGTTTTTAGCACTATCCTTAGCCATAATTTATATAAGATATACTACCCCATTATTTGCAGTGCAAGCTAAAATACAGATTATAGAGGATCAAAATGCCAGTGCAGATTTAAGTACTTTTAGCGATTTGGGAATGTTAACCGGAGCAAATACTCTTGCTGAGGATGAAATTGAAATTCTGGGATCCAGGTCAAATTTAATCGAAGTAGTGAAGTATTTGGGATTAAATACAAGAATAATGGCAAAGGGGAATATTCAAGATACCGAGATTTATGAAGATCCGCCTTTTAAAATTAATTTTTTGATTCCGGACTCCCTTGTCTTTATAGCTAAGACTAAATTTCATATTGAGATTCTCACGGAAACAGATTTTTCTTTTAGAGAAGGGGAGGACGTAACGATTAAGAATTATGGATTTGGAAATACAATAAACTCTACTATTGGGGAATTTGTTTTGATACCTAACGAAACACAAATGAATAAATATGTGGGACGTGAATATCAGATATATATAAATCCGATTGGGAGTGTAGCCCAAAATTATCAAGCTAAAATGCTAATCGGATTATCTAACGAACAATCCAATATTGTAACACTTTCACTTGAGAATCCCGTTAAGAATAAAGCAATAGATATCCTTAATACGTTAGTTTACATATATAATCGAAACGCTATTCAGGATAAAAAGGATATTGCTGATAGAACGTCAGAATTTATAAATGAGCGTATCTCAGATATTTACGGTGACTTGTCTAGTGTTGATCAAAATGCCGAAGATTTTAAAGAGGGGAGAGGAATCACGGATGTGGCATCACAGTCGAACATTAATTTAAATGTGGGAGCTGCTAACCGGCAGGAATTACAAAATACCACTATTCAATTGAATATTGCTGCATCTATGAAGGATATTGTGGATAACCAAAACGGTTATGAAGTGCTGCCTTCAAATATTGGTTTAAGTGATGCATCTATAGCCAATACCACCGCTCGCTATAACGAATTGGTCCTTGAGCGAAATCGTTTGTTAAAGAGTTCAAATGAGAAGAATCCGATTATTGTAAATCTGAATCAGCAACTCCAGGGATTGAGAAGAAACCTGCAATCCAGTTTAAATAGTATGACCAATAACCTGAATTTGCAGGTAAATAACCTAAGCAGTCAGCTTTCCTCAATAAATGCAAGGATTTATGCCGCTCCGGGAAATGAAAGGGCTTTGAGGGACATAACCAGGCAACAACAAACTACGGAAGCCTTGTATTTATATTTATTACAAAAGCGAGAGGAATCTCAAATTACATTTGCTTCTACTGCCCCTAAATCTAAAATTATTGATCGAGCCTATTCGACTAGTGAAGATCCAGTCTCACCTAAAATACCGATAATTCTTCTGGCATCTATGATTTTTGGAACGCTGCTTCCTTTTTCGTTTATTTATGTTAATCAGTTGTTGGATAATAAAGTGCATAATAAGGTTGACCTCGAGAAACGTGTGGGTTCAATTCCTGTTTTGGCCGAATTACCCAAATTATCCAAAAAGGAAAATACGCTGGTTAAAAGTAGTGAGCGAACTGTTTTAGCGGAATCCCTGCGTATTTTAAGAACCAACCTGGATTATGTGATTAAATCAAAAAAGAATGCTTCAAAAGGGAATATCATTTTTGTTACGTCCAGTGTACCCGGGGAGGGGAAGACATTTATAGCTTCCAATCTGGCCATGATTTTTGCAAACACCAATAAAAAAGTATTATTGATTGGCGCAGATATACGTAATCCGAAGATTTACCAATTTTATTCAGGAAAGCACGTTGATAAATTGGGCAATCCATTCCGGAATAAGGAAAATAAGGGACTCACTGAGTATTTGGTGGACACGAATCTGGGCCATAAAGATATTATTTCTTCGATGTTGGTTTATGACCATACCATTGATATTATCTACTCCGGTAAAATACCCCCTAACCCTGCAGACCTTTTGATGAGTGATCGCATGTCTGAATTATTGGAAATCGTTAAACTTGATTATGATTATGTCATAGTCGATACTGCGCCTCTTATGGTAGTTTCAGATACATTGCTCATAAGTGAATATGCGGATCAAATACTTTATGTAACCAGAGCCGGGGTAACGGAATTAAAGGTATTAGATTTTCCATTGAAATTGTACAAGGAAGGGAAACTTAAAGGACTTTCATTTATAGTAAATGATGTGAAGTCCTCTAACCTCGGTTATGGCGGCAGATACGGATATGGCTATGGAAAGTCGGTGAAAAAATGGTGGCGCTTTTAGTATACTTAATAAAATTGATTAATAGTATTGTTTATTAAAGGTATAATACTTTCTGAAACACCAGCATTAATTTTTATTTCCTTTAAAAATTCTATCTGTTCCCTACGGTGTATGTCTGTAGCAATATAGTCAATCAGGCCATGATCTAATAGATATAAGGCCATCCTCTGTACTTCAGGCCCATAATAATCACTTAAGGATAAAAGGTTAAGCTGATATTGAACTCCTTTTTTTTTATACTTTGAATAATTAGCTTTATTGGTATGCCAATACCCATAACGTTCAGGATGTGCCAGAATAGGAAAAAAGCCTTTTTTCATAATACTTTTTATGGCGTCATCAAAATTAATTGAAGGCTGTAAATAGGACATTTCAACCAATAAATACTGCTTTCTCATAGACATTACTTCGCCTTGCTCAAGTAGCTCTTCGAAACTGTCATCTATCATATGTTCAGCAGAGGCCTCAATGGAGATGTCTTTTAAATCGTTTGCTAACAACTCATTAGTTAACAGATCTAACGAGCTAGTGATGGTTTCTTTAGTATTTGGGTATAAATTACTCATGATATGAGGAGTGGCAACCAGGTTAGTTATACCAAGCTCCTTAAAGCCACGAATCAGGTCTATTGATTCCTGCACATTCTTAGCTCCATCATCTATACCCGGAAGAATGTGGTTGTGGATATCCACAAAATTATGCAGATAATCTACCAGATATTTTTTCTTACTAAAAATATGAAACATACGATTCTATTATCAGCACAAAAATAGTGTTTAATGCATAAAAACAATCACATACATCAATACTAATTAGTCTCACTGAATAGTATGTCAAGCCAATTTCTGTTGCCTAAGAAATAGCTGCCTGGGCTGCAGCAATCCTTGCAATAGGGACTCTAAACGGGGAACAACTTACATAATTTAATCCAATTCGATTACAGAATTCAACTGAACTCGGCTCGCCACCATGTTCTCCACAAATACCTACCTTTAAATTAGGTTTTGTTTTTCTACCCCTTTCTGTTCCCATAGCTACTAGTTGTCCTACTCCTTCCTGATCCAGTACTTCAAAAGGATCGGAGGTTAGTATTCCTTCTTTCATATAGATCCCAAGAAAGGAACCGGCATCATCTCTGGAATAGCCGTAAGTCATTTGAGTAAGGTCGTTTGTGCCAAATGAAAAGAAATCAGCGTGTTCGGCAATTTGGTCTGCCATAAGTGCTGCACGCGGAATTTCAATCATTGTCCCTACCAGATATTCTACCGTATCTTTTCGTTCTTTAAATACTCTTTGCGCTGTAGATCTGATTACATTTTCCTGGGCGACAAATTCATTAACCGTACCAACAAGAGGCACCATTATTTCGGGGATAACTTCAATTCCCTTTTCTTTTAAATTTAAAGCGGCTTCAATGATTGCACGGGTCTGCATTTCGGTTATTTCCGGATAGGTAATTCCCAAACGGCATCCTCTGTGACCCAGCATTGGGTTAAATTCATGAAGCTCTGACACTTTATTTTTTACTGAAGCCAGAGAAATATGAAGATCCTCCGCCAGTTCTTTTTGAGTAGCCAATTGGTGAGGAACGAATTCATGTAATGGCGGATCCAGCAAACGAATAGTAACCGGCAATCCCTGCATAGCTTCAAAGATTCCTTCAAAATCTGAACGTTGCATAGGGAGGAGCTCTTTAAGAGCCACTTTTCTACCCTTTATGGTATCGGCCAAAATCATTTCCCTCATGGCCCTTATCCTGTCTACTTCAAAAAACATATGCTCGGTCCTGGTAAGTCCTATACCTTCAGCACCAAAATTACGAGCTGCTTTGGCATCTTTAGGCGTGTCTGCATTAGTACGAACTTTCATAGTCCTGTACTTATCAGATAACTTCATGATTTCCCCAAATTCACCACTTAGCTCGGGCTCCATGGTAGGTACTTTACCTTCAATGATATTACCCGTAGAACCATTTAATGAAATCCAATCTCCTTCATGGTATTCTTTATCATCAACTCTTAAAACTCTATTTTTATAATCAATTTTTAGTGCGCCCGCTCCGGAAACACAGCATTTACCCATGCCACGCGCTACCACGGCTGCGTGAGATGTCATCCCACCCCTGGCTGTGAGGATCCCTCTGGCAATGTTCATACCTTCCAGGTCCTCAGGGGAAGTCTCTATTCGCGTAAGTATGGTATACTTGTATTTATCTGCTTCATCTGCAAAAAATACAATCTGGCCGGTAGCAGCTCCCGGTGAGGCAGGTAAGCCCTGTGCTATAATATCATCTTTGTTTAATCCGCTGGGGTCAAATACAGGGTGTAGTAATTCATCCAGTTTATTGGGTTCTATGCGCATCAACGCCTCTTTTTCATCAAGCAGGCCTTCTTTAAGAAGATCAATTGCAATTTTAACCATGGCAGCCCCGGTTCTTTTGCCATTTCTGGTTTGCAGGATCCATAGTTTCCCTTCCTGAATGGTAAACTCCATATCTTGCATATCGCGGTAATGTTTTTCCAGTTTTTCCTGGTAGCCATTCAGTTCGGAGAAGATAGATGGCATTAGCTCTTCTAAAGAAGGATAATTAGTAGCCCTTTCGGCTTCTTTTACTTGCGCCAGTAAGGCCCAGCGTTCAGAACCTAATTTGGTTATTTGCTGTGGTGTACGGACACCTGCGACTACATCTTCTCCCTGCGCGTTTATGAGATATTCCCCATTAAAGACGTTCTCCCCGGTTCCTGCATCTCTGGTAAAGCATACCCCGGTTCCGGAATTATTACCCATATTCCCGTATACCATAGCCTGGACATTAACAGCTGTACCCCAGTCTGCTGGGTAGCCATGCATTTTCCTGTAATAAATGGCTCTGTCGCCATTCCAGCTATCGAATACAGCCATAATGGCGCCCCATAACTGATCCCAGGGATCCAAAGGAAAATCGTGACCCGTTTGTTTTTTTACCGCATCTTTGAAGTCATAAACCAAATCCTTTAAATCCTGTACAGTAAACTGGGTGTCTAATTCTATATTTCGCTTATCTTTAAGATGTTCCATGATTTCCTCAAACGGATCTATGTCTTCTTTGGTTTCCGGTTTCATACCAAGTACAACCCCGCCGTACATTTGAATAAAACGTCGATAAGAATCCCAGGCGAAGCGTTCATTTTTTGTTTTTTCCACCAATCCGGCTATCACCTCGTCATTAAGTCCAAGGTTCAGTACGGTATCCATCATCCCGGGCATAGAAACACGGGCCCCTGAACGTACTGAAATCAATAAAGGATTTTGAGCATCTCCAAATTTTGTCCCCATAATCCCTTCGAGATATTTAACAGACTGCTTGACTTCTTCCTTAATGATTTGAACAACCTTATTTTTGCCCAGTTCATTATATTCGGTACAAACCTCAGTAGTGATAGTAAATCCGGGTGGCACGGGAATGCCAATTGCACTCATTTCTGCAAGATTGGCGCCCTTGCCACCTAACAGGTTTTTCATTTTACTGTTGCCATCTGCTTCTTTATTTCCAAACCTGTAGACTCTTGTTTTTACTTCGGATATCGTTTCCATGGAAAAATTCTTTTTAAATATTATTCAACACCGAAATTAATCTCATTATGGCTCCGATTTTATGACATATATCATATATCTGGAAATAGCATCACTTATGTAATTAATGTTACAAAATATTTGGGTTGTGATACTTGAAAGGTATTTTATACCTAAGGTGTAAAAATCTCACCTCTAATAATGATTCAGCTAAATTTATGCGCACAGAATTGATCAAAAAAAGTCTTTTTATCCTAAATAAGTATTATTGGTCGGAAATGTTACAAAACTACCCTTAGTATTACGTAATTTTACTCTAAACATTTACAAGCGATAAATTGAGTTCACAGTTTCATATTACCAATAGTGACCACCCCGGAGATAGGCTAAAATCAAAACATCTGAAGGTGATTTTATTGGGTAACGCGAAATGCTTTGTGAAGGAAAAACTAATTTTTAATTTAATGATTGTTTAACATGGTAGAATCAAACGTTATATGTCCCTCTTGTAAAAAAAATAGTGTTAATGTTCGTTACCAAACTTTCTGGATGTGCAGTGAATGCGGTGAGAAATATTCTTGTGTAAGTGGTATCCCTAAACTTTATTTAGAAGAATCACTTGGTATGACAGATAAGGGACTTAGAGATAAAGTTTATAAATACATGGCATGGTTTTATAATTTTTGGAATCCTTTCTTTATGCTTCCGGTTAGACCAATAAAAATATCTTTGAAACACTGGCTTGTATATTTTTTATTAGTATTTTCCTTTATTTTCATGGTGTATAATGTGATAGATTTGATAGCATTTCGTGGCATTGAAAATGTAACAATCAAAGATTTTTTATTATTTGCGGCTTTGGTGATTTTCATTTTTGTGTTTTCAAAACAACAGCGATATGCATATTTGCTTTTGCTTGCGATACCTATAAAAATTATAGTTTCGATTCGTAGTTTTGTACCTAAAAAAAGTATCTCTTCTGTCCACGATGAGTTTCTAAAAGAATATCTGGAGTCAGATAAAAGAATAAAAATGCTTGATATTGCCAGTGGCACTGGTCAAGCACTTTATAGACGTGGTTATATGAATCTGAATGCAGATTACACGGCGGTTGACCTTTCTGCGGGTATGATTGTACAGGGAAGGGATTTAATGGTTAAACAGAAGGCTCCTGTAGATTTCATTCTGGCTGATGCCACCAATCTTCCTTTTAAATCCGGGACATTTGATATTTGTACAAATTATGGGGCATTTAATGGATTTGCTGATACAAAAAGCGCTCTGAAAGAAATGATTAGAGTGACCAAAAAAGGTGGAAAAATCCTTATTTTAGATGAACAAGAGTATCCAGAGGCTACATGGTTAGAACATGTGTATTATAAAAAGGTGTTTGCCTGTTACAATACTCTTGCAGGAAGCCCTGTTGACTTACTCCCGGAAGAACTTGAAGATATGCAGGTACATCAGGTGTATGAGTTTATTTATGTTTTTTCTGCCAGAAAGAAATTGGACGTCCAGAAAGAAAATGAAATCAAAACAGATTTAGTCAAAACAAAAAATGGAGTTCTAACCTAAATTGTTAGATAGCTTGTAACTACAAAACAATATTTCTAAATAATATACCTATCTAAATTTGGGTTATTTCCCGATACAAAAATTCGCAAAAATATTCCCTAAAAGGTCGTCGTTGGTGATCTCACCGGTGATTTCCCCAAAATGATAAAGTGCCTGCCGGATATCAATAGTTAAAAGATCTCCCGATAAACCCTCTTGCAGTCCCTGCTGTACTTTTTTAATTTCTTCAAGTGCTTTTAACAGCGCAT
>NZ_CANLGX010000006.1 GCF_947490415.1 uncultured Eudoraea sp. | reverse complement strand
TCCCTGAAAAATTCCCCGCATTGCCATTGCCAAGGGTCAGATCCCCAATGTCGAATCCGGTTACCGACTCATCAAAGGTGATAGTCACCGGGACAGGGGATGTATTGGTAGGACTGCTCTCTGTGGAGCTGATCACAACACTAGGCGGGGTAGTATCTCCACCAACAGGTACAATAGAAATATTATCAACTTCAACAGTATTGCCCGCTACACCGCCAGAATTGGAATTACCAGTATAGACCCTGATCCGTGGAGTTGTTGAAGTCGCCGTTACATTGAATACATATTCGGTCCAGTTGGTTCCGATAATCCTGGTAGTAAAAAAACCGGACAATCCATTCCAGACCGCAAATGCCGGTCTTGGATCCGCGGAAACCTGTGCACCTTCTCTGGCCCAAATTCGGATGGTGTAATCCTGCCCAATATCGGCATTAAAGAAATAATCCATAGTCCGTCCACCTGCCGCACTTGAAACAAGTCTTAAAAAGAAATTCCCCAATTGAGGGTCCCCCGATTCTGAACTCAAGATTGCGCTACCCGAAGTCCATCCTGTTGTAGCATCTGCTTCATTGATAACTGAAGCTGCATTCGAATCATCATGTAAATCTTGTGACTGTGAATTCCAGATAAGACCGAATAGGAGAATCACTACAAGAGATTGCGTAATATTTTTGCCCAATACAATAAATAATTTTAATTAGTAAATCAGTATGTTTTAACATCAATTAGGTCTGTCTTTCAGATTGGGAAGAAATATTAATTTGAAATTAAGTGAATTAAACATCAAGCAGAGTATCTGGGATCATATTTTCTACGAAATGCAAAAATATCCTATGAAATACAATTTAGATTATGACCATCCTTTTTCAAGTTTTAAATTATCGGGATAATCAAAAGACCGCTTAAACTTTAGTAATCATAAACACTCTCTACGATTGAGACAAATAATATTATTGCTATCGTTCCTGCTGCTGCTGTAATTAAGAAAGTCATATCAAATGGTTTTTAATATTCCTACAAAATTGATGCTACAATTAATTGAATCCTATGAATTAAATCATAGTTCATTAAAACACCAAAAAAGGCCATAAAGTGGCCAAACACTTTTAACACTATGGACTGAATACAGAAGACATGGGTCATTTAATTCAAAATATTGGTGATACTGAGTTTCACTCCTTACTTATCGAATTTAACGGATGAGATTTCTCAAGATATAATGTGATATAAAATAGGATGAGATAATTGATAAAGGAGCGTTTAAATGCGATAACAACTTGGATAGGTATAGTAATGTTCCTAAGGTGATTTAATAGGTTCCGTAAAATGAATGTTAGGTAGCTGAGGCATTCGCTGTTCTAAATTCAAAGTAATACAAGTAAAAAACATATTTTTTCTGTATTTGTGTGGAAAATATGTGGAATAATTAAAATTTAAAAAACACAAGAACCTAATAAATAGATGCTTACTTTTTCATTAAGCAGTCTGGACGGGATTGCTTTCTCGTTCGCACTTGAAACCGGCTATTTTCAGGGCCTGCCAAAGAGTACTATTGGGGGCTCACCACTGGGCTCACCTTTTAATATAAATTAACATCTGTGAAAATTCTGAATTCTAATTATTAACAAAACTGATTAAAAGCTATCCTTTATTTGAACTTTATCGTCAGGCGTATTAAGCGTTTTAATCCTCTGTATTTATTTTTACTTTCAGTGCTGTTTAAATAACTTCTTTACATATTGCCTAGTTGCATTCCAAACTTTTTGACTTTTTCCCAATTGGTATATTCAATTTCTGTATTAACATTTGTTGGCCCTTTGGTCATCCACATAATAAATTGAATCATAATTCTATCAAAATACGGATATTTTTTATAGTCTAGTTTTCCTGCAAATACTTCAACTATAGTAGGTGTCCAATCAATGGTTTTAAAAAATTTTATCACATACGGGTTTGTGGCTGGTGTGCTTTTTTCAGATTTTCTTGCAACCAGATTAACTGAAAAGAAAGCTGTTTTTATACTATCAAGTTGTTTTTTATGGGTGTTTATAAAGTCAATTACTTTTTTATTATGAACTCCGTATCTAATGCTTGCTCCAATAATAAGCTTATCATAATAGGATACATCTTCATTGAAATCATCAATTGAAAATAGAACAATGTTTGGGTTGCTTTGTTGCAAACTGTTTTTAAGCTTGTTGCAAATTTTTAGAGTTTGTCCATCTACGGAAGAATATATTATCGCAGTTTTATCATTCATCTTAATATCAAATAATAGTGAGCTATAAGTATTTACGCCCATCAAATATAACAATTGTGTAAAGGTAATATTTCATTTATCCTGTAAACACTACCAACTGTTTATTTAAACTTTGATTTTATTAGAATTACTTAGTAATAATAATTCAAAAAAAATTTAAGTAGGCTTCTCCTGTTACTTTAAATATAGTCACGGAAGTAAGTACCCTATAAAAAAATATAATAATATCGCTTCAAAAGCAATTTTTGACTATTGAAAAGGAAAAGGATTTGTAAAGTTAAGTAAGGATGAAAACCTGGTTTCGGAGAAAGTACAATTGGTTAATAATAACTATCTCAACACACAAAAAGAGACTTTTACATTTAATCGTTTCACTGATTTATTCTACATAAAATTGGAAAATAAATGTATTAGCTGCGTACAATGTAGCCTATGATATAAATCATCAACCTTCTGAAATCAACGGTTTAACTTAGTACCCTAAAAGAGCAAACAGGATGATCGTATTTGTTTTTGGTTTGCCAGGTACGGGCAAAAGCTATTTTGCTTCAAGACTTGCAAAAATGATAGAAGCCAGCTATGTGAATAGTGATAAGTTAAGGAAGGAATTATTTGCACAAAGAACATATTCCCATAATGAGAAAAAAGTGGTTTATGATACCATGCTCGGCAAGATGAAAGAAGCAATAGCCACGGGTCAAAATCTGGTACTCGATGCCACATTCCATAAAAAAGAAACAAGAGATACTTTTATTAAGCAATTATCAGATCAGGGCGAGGTTTTTTTTATCGAATTACATTCTGCCGAAAGTACGATCAAGGAGCGATTAAAAGAAAGCAGGTCTTATAGCGAAGCTGATTTTGAAGTATATAAACTAATCCAGCAACAATGGGAACCGTTTAATGAGCACCATTTGGTGTTGGAATCAACGAATAATAATATTGAAGAAATGTTGCTAAAAGCTGCACAATACCTAGGTTGGAAGAATGATACAGGAACAGATAAATAGCTTGCTCTTAGAAGGGGAATTTCCGGAAGTTTCAGCAAAAAGAGAATTGATTGAAACCCATATATCTTGGGTGTTTCTTTGCCACCGATTCGTTTATAAAATCAAAAAGCCCATTAAATATTCATTCCTTGATTTTTCTACCCTTGAAAAGCGTGAAAAATATTGCAAAAGGGAAATTGAATTGAACAAGCGGCTAACCAAAGCCATTTACCTGGATGTAGTTCCGATAAATAAATTGAATGACCATTACAAAATTGGAGGAAATGTGGGAACGGTAATCGACTATGCCGTGAGAATGCATAAAATGGATAGGACTAAACAAATGGACCGGCTTTTGGTTCAAAATAAAGTTACGAAATCCGACATTAAAAACCTGGCTAAAAAAATCGCCCTCTTTCATGGGAATACTGTTATAATCTATCAAAAAGACGTGCTGGATATTCAGGGAAAATTCAATGATTTGGAAGGGGAAAAGAAGTATCTGGCAGCGCAATCAGACGGCGGCAAATATGTAACTATTATTGCCAATGCCATAAAAACCTCAAACACTTTTTTAGAGAAAAACAAGGAGTTGTTAGCAGGCAGACTCAGGGCCGGTTTCTTCAGGGATTGCCATGGAGACCTTCATTCAAGGAATATTTTTTTATTACCATCGCCTCAGCCTTTCGATTGTATTGAATTCAATGATGATTACAGGCAAATCGATGTTTTGAACGAAGTGGCCTTTCTATGTATGGATCTCGATGCATTTGGCAAAAAAGATTTATCCGAGCTATTTCTTGAATATTACAATCAATTTTTCCCCTCAATGAAATCGCCGAAAGAGCATCATCTTTTTGTTTTTTACAAGGCCTATCGCGCCAATATACGTGCCAAGGTCAACAGTTTACGGGCAAAGAGTGCGGTGAACAAAAAAGAAAGAACAAAAGCATTGTCTGAAGTAGATAAATACCTTCGGTTAATGGAAAGCTATTTGAAAACCCTTAGTTTATAATAAGGCGTTTTTTAAAAAAGCCCCTCACACTTTTGTGTGAAGGGCTTTATGTTTGCGGTTCGGTCGGGATTGCTTGCGCGCTCTCACTGGAAAGCGGATTAAGGGTTGACCCTGCAAATCAACCACCCTTCGCAAATTGTGGTGGCAGGTTTTTTATTACCTCCTTACAATAAAAAGGCAAACTTTTACATTTAGAAATTAAGAAAAGTTCTTCAGGGCGTATTTTAGACTTAAGATCTATATATTACTATCCCTGCCCTTATACTATAAAGCTTAATACAAATTAGTAGGCGCCCAAATGTTTAAAATAGATAATGGACTCAGCATGCCTAGCACTTTTTTTAGCTTTAAACTTGTTTGTTGGATGCCAATTTTAAATAAGCCATCAAAGTGTTGAGGGTAGTTATTTTTCCATAGTCTTCTTCAGGGGTCGTGATGCCAAATTCCTCATCAAGACCAATTATGAATTGTAGAAAGTCAAATGAGTCGATACCAAATACTTCCCTTATATTGGCATCCATTTCCAATTCCTGTGGATCGATATCAGGTGCGATCTTACTAAGCAATTGAAGAATAGTCGTTTTTAATTCCTGATCTTTCATAAAGCTGCAGGATTTTGTAGATTCTTTTTTAAAGCCATTAAAAACCTTCCTCCCAGATAACCATCTATGGCCCTGTGGTCTGCGGCGAGTGTAACATGAACAACCGGGCGGGTACTTAAGGCACCATTTTCGGCCCAGGCCTCTTCCACGATATTCCCAAAACCTATAATCGCGACCTGAGGCGGGTAGATAATTCCAAATACTTTATCTGTACTTCCTTCCCCGATATTGGTAAGTGTAATGGTGGATTGGCTTAATTCTGAACTTCTCAATTGCAATGCCCTTGCCCGCGGTATCAAATCATTCAATAGCGCCATTAGCTCATTCAGGGATTTTTTGTCTGCCTCCGGTATTGCCGGAATCACAACTCCTCCTTCGCGCAATGAAACCGCAAAGCCTATATTGATGACATTTTTCAATTCCAGGCCATTTTTCCAATAAGCATTGACTGCTGGTACTTCCCTGATCGCCTTAGCAGTTGCCTTAATCAGTAGCACAACAGAAAGCAACCTATCTTTAAGTTCTGTCTGCTTATTTGACTGGCTCAACCAATCGAGGGCTTTTGACATATCTATTCTTGTCTCAAGATAAAAGTGTGGAATCTCTCTGTTAGATCTGCTCATGGCCGAAGCTATTGCCGCTCGCACACCTTCTGCAGCTCTTTCTTTTTTGCCCCCGGTAACTTCTACATGCGATTCTGCTTTCATTGCTACAGCCAGGTCAATATCTTTTTTGACAATGCTGCCTTGCGGGCCACTCCCTTTTATGGTTGAGACATCAATTCCTTTTTCCACTGCCATTCTTTTCGCTAAAGGCGAGATTTTCAGATGATCAATTCCTTTTGTTACCACTCTTTTTACCGCGGGTTTTATGGATTCCTTTTTTATCTTGGATTTAGAAGCCGGTGCAGGTGCTGTCTTGACGTCAGCAGATATTTTTTCTTGCGCCGGAATGATAGTGGCCATTACTGTTCCTACAGGTACTTTTTCCCCTTCTTTGACAATAAGCTCATGGATAGTGCCTTCATCAAAGACCTCTATTTCTATCAAACCTTTTTGGGTGTCTACATCTGCAATGATATCACCCCGTTTAACAAAATCACCGGATTTTACCCGCCATTCTGCAAGCGTGCCATCCTCCATATCGGCTCCTAGACTTGGCATTGTAAATTCAATCATGCTGTATCATTTTTAAAACCGAGTCAACAATATCCTGTTTTTGTGGAATCGATGCATCTTCCAGATGTTTGGGATATGGAATAGGTACCTCAATTCCGCAAAGGCGCTCTACCGGAGCATCCAGGCTATAAAAGGCATTCTCCATAATTCTGGAAATGATCTCTGAGGATATGCTGACCGAACGCCATGCCTCCTCTACGATCAATGCTCTATGTGTTTTAACCACAGAATTTATGATGGTGTCATCATCGATAGGATTAAGAACACGAAGATCAATGATTTCCACATCAATTCCGGATGAAGCCAATATTTCTGCCGCTGCCAAAGCTTTGTATACTCCGGGACCATAGGTAATGATCGAAAGATCTTTTCCCTCCCGTCGTATTTTTGCCTTATCAATATCCACAGCGCCTGAACCGGACCGGATTTCCGATTCCATGTTTAGGAGGGATGTATACTCAAAAATCACAACGGGATCAGGACTCTCCAGGGCAGTTAGGAGCATTCCCCTGGCATCTTCATGTGTGCCTGCAGAAACGATTTTCAGTCCCGGAATATGTGCGTAGAATGGTTCCCAACTGTGGGAATGCTGGGCTGCGAGCTGGTTGCCAATTCCCGAATTCATTCGGATAACCACGGGGACATTTATCTGTCCTCCTGACATATGTAGTAAAGTAGCGGCATTGTTAATGATCTGGTCCAGTGCCAGCAGGCTGAAGTTGACCGTCATTACTTCCACTATTGGCCGCATCCCTGCTAAAGCAGCACCTATACCTGCTCCAACAAAACCCGATTCTGACAGGGGAACGTCCATGATACGATCTTCACCAAATTCGGCAAGAAATCCTTTACTGACTGCAAAGGCGCCTCCATATCGCCCTACATCCTCTCCCATAAGGAATACCTTCTCATTATTGATCAGGGCTTCGTGCATTCCCTGTTTTAACGCCTCCCTATACGTAATTTTCAATGTTGCTGTATCAGTCATGTCGTTTTGTGTTTAATGCGTTTTAATGTGCTATACACATTGTTGTAGCCAGTTTTAATTTATCTTTTCAGCGACCGGGGCTTTCCAGGTTTTCATTTTTTCCAGATCAGGTGCATAGATGCGCAAAATAACATCTAGGTTTTGGTCTTCACGGTTGACAGGTAGCCAATTTTCTAATGGTACGCCTGCCGGTCTTCCAGCCGCTACATGGATTTCGATACCTCCTTCCTCATTCAGCTTGAAGCCTGCATTTTCGCCAACACTATATTTCTTGTAGTCATTAGGAATGAAAAAGCCATTTTTCTGGTCGTATAAGGTTACAGACCAAAAGGCTAAGGCTGGAGGCATTTCTTCTTTGGTCATGCGAATCACATAGTCGTTTTGGGCGTTCATTACTGAACCGTCAGCAACATTCACGGGCCGGTACATAGCCTGATCCATGGGCTGGCCAATTGGGCCTATGACAGATAGGGCTACAATTGTCTTAAGATCGGTTTTTCCTTTTGGTTGGAACATTTTAGGTCCCAACAATTCCATCATAGAAGGATCAAGCATCAATGCCAAACTTTCTTCCTTTATCTTATCGGCCATTGTCCTAAACTTTTTGCCATTGATTTTAACCGCTGTATTTGAATCAAAATTATGGCCTGGCATAATTCCCAGCTCTTCATAAGCTGCTAAAACAGCTCTGTCCATAGCATTATTTTCATCGAACGTAGTATGGTTAAAAACAAATTGCATTACTTCCAGTAAATTGTTTTCAAAAATATCCGCGTCAGTCTCTCCAATAGCTGGAAAGTTTACTTCAGGTGTTCTTATAGCTTCTCCACCTTTATATTCAGACAAGGACATTCCTTCAATCGCATTGATTTGCTCAACGATTTGATCATAGCGTTCCTGTTCCACAGCATGAGGCATTACCCGCATGACCACTGATACAAAATCACAAGTGGCCTCAAAAATGTGATCAATTCCTTCCACCGGTTCCCCCTCATATCCTTTGGTTCTGGAAGAATAAATCAGCATGGTGGTTGGTTTATCAAAATCTCCGTAAATGGTGGACAAAGGTATATTCACATAATGATCATAACCTGTGATCATTAGTGATACGTATTTTGAATTAATGGCTGGGAACTTAAACACCACTGCATCATGCTGCAGGTCAAGCATGGCTGCCTGATAAAGGTTGTCATTGTTAGGCCGCGCAATTGCATTCACAGTATGGTCAAGCAACTCGGTATTAGTAAGTCCTTTATTCCAGCCCCCAGTAGTAAAATTGGTTTTAGGGGAGGCCGCGAATTTGTTATTCACATTGTACATGGCTACATACTGATAAGAGCGCCGAACTATATTCTCGACCTGCTCGTCAGTTAAAAGGGCATATCCGTTTTCATCTGTTTCAACGATAGCTTTTTTTTTGGTATTTGAATTACAGCTTGCTAAAAGCAATCCAAAAAGGATTACCATTAATAAATTCATCTTTTTTATAATTTCTTTCATGTTTAGATATTTATTGTTCATACAATGTTTGAATTCGCTATAATTATGGGCTATAAACAAATTTTTCTAATTCTTCGACAGGTTCAAATGTTCCCGCTTCGGCATAAGCAACGGCTTTTTGTACTTCAGCCCTGACCTTGTCCTCAATAGTATCAATATCATCCCGGGAGATCAATTGATCTCTTAATAATTGCTTGGTGAAAGTTGCAATAGGGTCCCGTCCTTTCCATTCATCAACTTCCTTTTTCTCACGATACAGTTGGGCATCGAACATGGAGTGCGCTCTAAAACGATAGGTGTTGCATACCAGAAAATATGGTTTTCCTGTAGATCTTATATAAGCCGTAGCTTTTTCAACCGCATTTTTCACTTCCAGAACATCCATTCCGTTGGTCTTTGCTGATTCAACCCCGTACGCCTCTCCTTTTTTTTCCAGATCCTGGACAGAATGCGAAAAACGGAGCGCTGTTCCCATGCCGTAAAGGTTATTTTCACAGAGAAATAGTACAGGAACTTTCCATAGGGCAGCCAGGTTCATTGATTCATGGAATTCTCCTTCAGCAATTGCTCCCTCACCAAAAAAACAGCAGGTAATATTCTTCAGATGTTGTTTTTTGGATGCTAGTGCCATACCAACTGCCATCGGTAAATGGCCCCCAACAATTGCATTTCCACCGTAAAATTTTTTGGAGGTATCAAATAAATGCATGGAGCCTCCACGACCCATACTACACCCCTCTTGTTTGCCATACATTTCGGCCATGATGCTTCCCGGTTCAAGGCCTCTTGCCAGGGCATGGCCATGTTCACGATAGGTGCTCAGTATATTGTCTTCATCTGTTAATGATTTCATGGCACCAACGGCAACGGCTTCTTCACCAATATAGAGATGCAGAAAACCACGGATTTTTTCTTTCGTATACAGTTCAGCGGACTTTTCCTCGAACCTTCTGATTAGAATCATCTGGTAGAGAAGCTTGAGACCAAGTTCCCTTGTGATTGCCGGATTAACTTTTATTCCTTCTTTTTCCATATTATTCCAATGTTGATTTGTCTCCTTCGGGTAACCCCAGTTCTCTCGCTTTTAATAATCGCCTCAGGATTTTACCACTTTTTGTCTTTGGCAAACTGTTTGTAAATGTTAATTCTTTAGGTGCTACGGCCGGCCCTAATTTTTTACGGGAAAACCCTTTGATATCCAATTTCGTTTTCTCATTCCTTTCATACCCGGGTTTTAAAACCACAAAAGCCTTAACCAGTTCCCCGACAAGGGGGTCTGGTTTCCCTATGACAGCGGCTTCAGACACTGCGGGGTGCTCCATCAAGGTGCTTTCCACTTCGAATGGCCCTACCATATGGCCAGATGTTTTGATAATGTCATCGGCCCTGCCCACGAACCAGAAATAACCATCTTTATCTTTCTTTGCCAAATCACCCGTAACATACCATTCCCCTTTAAAACATTTCTTATAGCGTTCTTCCTCATCAAGATATGCCCTGAACATTGAGGGCCATCCTTTTTGTAGCAAAAGATGTCCTTGTTCCATGGGTTTTGATAAGAGATGTACTTTGTCCTCAACAAGGTTTCCAATTGCGGCATGAATGCCTGGCAATGGTTTGCCCATAGAACCCGGCCGTACTTCCATGGAGGCATAGTTGGAAATCATTATGCCTCCCGTCTCAGTTTGCCACCAGTTATCGCAAACAGGTATTCCAAATGTCTTTTCACCCCAAATTACTTCCTCTGCATGCAGGGGTTCCCCAACACTATGTATTAGGCGGAGGTTAGACAGGTCATATCTTTCCAGGGGTTTAAGATCAAGGCGCATTAATCTGCGGACAGCCGTCGGTGCGGTATACCATACATTTACACGGTGTTCTTCAAGAATGGAATACCAGCGTTCCGCATCGAATTCTTCTTCATCCACAATATTGGTAACCCCGTTGACCAGAGGAGCAATGATACCATAAGAAGTGCCGGTAACCCATCCCGGATCTGCCGTACACCAGAATATATCCCCGGGTTGGAAGTCGAGGACATATTTTCCGGTAACGTAATGTGTAAGGACCGCCTGATGAACATGTAAAGCACCTTTTGGCATCCCGGTGGTACCACTTGTAAAATGCAGTAAAGCAGGATCTTCGGGCTGCGTATTTTTGATTGCATATTCATCCGGAACTTCATCCATTAGCAGGGACAGGGACAAGACCTTATCGTCTAAATGTTGTTTTACATCCGTCAATAAAATATGCCGAAGCAACGGAAGCCGATGCGTCAATTGTTTTATTTTTTGGTGATATAGTTTTTTTGTAGTTATCAAAACCTTAGCCTTCCCCTTATTTAAACGCTGAAAAGCAGGTTCTGGTCCAAAAACTGAAAACATAGGACAAAATACAGCTCCGGTTTTAAGCGTCCCTAATGCAGCAACATATAAAGAAGGAATTCTTCCAACCAGGGAAAAAATGCTATCCTTCTTTTTAATAGCCAGCTTTTCCAGAACATTTGCGAATCTCGAGGTCTCAATTTTTAAATCGGCATAGGTAAAATCTATAAACGATCTATCCTTCCTAATCCATTTAAGGGCAATTGTATTTGCAAGATGGCTATTGGCGTGCCGGTCTACTGCTTCGTGTGCAATATTGAGCCCGCCCCCTGGTAGCCTCTCTAAATTTTTAAATTCATTCTCCCAATTAAACTGATCACACAAAGAATCATAATCCGGCATATTTGGTGATTCCTTCCTTGCGATGTATAAAGTGTCTTTCATGATAAGTGGAATCAAAAACTATTATTAACGCATCCAATATAGTGCGTAGTTATTGGTTTTGTAATGATCTTTATCAGTGAGAGGACTTATTTTTACATCACATTTTATGTAGACAGATTATACTAATGGATAAGATTACATTCAAAAAACATCTGCAGGAATTAAACAGATATAAAATATATGATGTTTTAACAGATAAGATAATACTAATTCCAGACCAGGGTCAAAGTGTGCTCATTAACCCATTTTACTTTGGTGCCAAACTTTTTCCCTTCCCGGTTCAACACCTTCTCTATCCAATCGCAATCGTTTTTATTGGGTTTGCTTATTTGTAATTTCCTGATTTGTGTGGGAACCAATAGCAGCGAAACAAAATCTCGTTTTGTGCAATCCCACTTAACAAAATACATCAGTCCCAGATCACTGCGGTACGATTCATGGCCACTGATTCCTTCATAATCATTGAGAAAATCACCGCAACCATAAATTATCGGCTTGTTTTTATACACTTCCAATCCTTTGAAATGGTGTGAAGAATGGCCATGGATAATATCGACCCCTGCGTGGTCAATCAGCTTATGTGCAAAATCCCTATGTGGTTCCTGAATTTTATAACCCCAATTACCGCCCCAATGCATAGAGGCTACGACAAGGTCTCCCAGCTGTTTTACTTGTCTGATTTCCTTTTCGATCCTTTTGATGGTCTCCATAGATAAATTATCAAGCACATTCAGCCCCGGGACATCCTCAGTTGCTTTCCAATCAGCTGGTATTCCACTTGAGGATAAGCCGAAAGAGAAGACCAGAACCCTGCCCTTGTCCTTTACGGATAAAATAGCCGGCGCATTGGCCTCTCTGATATTCAGCCCGGCACCGGTATATTTTATTTTTACACTTTCTAAAGTCTCCAGGGTCTCTAATAACCCTTTTTGACCCCAGTCCAATATGTGGTTATTGGCTAAGACACAACAATCAATATTGGCTATGGTAAGGCATGCAATATTTTTGGGATGCATCCTATAATTAATGCCTTTGTTAACATAATCCCCGCTTTTGGTAATACTGGTTTCCAGATTTATTAACCTGATGTCAGCCTCTTTCATGGCTCCTATGGCATAACCCCAGATGTAATCAAAATCTACAGATTGTTTAATAGGACCACTTGCTTTTTCGGCAAGTTTTACATAGTCCTTTGCATTTTTCAGATAGCCCTCGTAAATCACAGGATCATTTGGATTGGGCAATATCTGGTCGATGCCCCGCCCGGTCATTACATCACCACAAAGGAATAAAGTAAACGATTGATCCATATTAAAACAGCCTAAAAAGAAGATTAAAAATAGATAAGCAAGAAGAACAATAGAATGATTCAGATCAGGGGACGTGAAAAGTAATGAAGTACTTTCTGTTGAAACAAATGCTTTTAATAAAAGTTATACCGTTTAATTATTTTGTTATTTCAATGATGCCAAAGGTATTGCCTTCAGTGTCCTTGCATCCGGCAATGTATCCTACGGAGGGTATAGCTGTTTTGGATTCCAATATCTGTCCGCCGAGTTCTTTCACTTTGATTATTGATTTATCTAAGGAGTCTACGTGAATAAAATTTGTAATTTTTTCGTGTTCCTTTTGCCTTTTGGCTATACACCACCAATCCCCTTTTCCCCACTTGCTGTACTGGTCTCTATGAGATAATATTCTACCGGACTTGCTGGAAATTTTTCAATTTTCCATCCAAATAATTGCTCGTAAAAATTCTTTGCCCTTTGAACATCTTCTGCAGAAATGTCAAAATGTATGATAGAAGACATTTTTATCTTTTTTAATTATCGGAGTCCTTTTAAAACCGAAACTGCATATGCGCTGATATTTCAATTGTTTGTGCCAATAGTAACGGTGGCAGTACCCTCAGCTACCATAACAACAACCGCTAATTTTCCCTTCTCCGCAGTGAGATGGCCTCCAGATCCGGCCATGGTAGTGTAATTGATTTTGAAGTCATGGTCTTTAAGGTCTTCCTTATATTTTTCCAGCGCCTCTTTTGGGACATCTTCAAAAATGACCACCCAATTATTAGCCTCGTCTATTTCATGAGTAGTAACGCTAACCACTTTCCCTTCTATGAATTCAGGAATATCGGCAGGAATTTCCTTAGGCCAACTATGAATCGTGGCATCGGTAGTAAAGGTGCCTTCATCAGTTTTTATGGTTAACTTGTCCTCTTCAATGTCTACTTCGGCATCATCACCAATTGATTTTTCAATAGCTTTTTCGCTTGTCTTTTCTGCAGCTCTTTTGCAGGAATAAAATATGGCTAATAATGCAAAGGACAGAATTAATAGCATTACGGACTTTAGATGGGATAAATTAGAACATTTCATTGCATTATATTTTAAAAAGTATTTCTATCTGCATGGAGCTAAAATCTTTATTTCTTTGGCGGCAAAATTAATGTGCCAGCCCGGGGTTTGCAATGATCTATGTCATTGCATGGGTTGACCAATGTCATTTTAATTAGAGAATGTTTTTTTCAACTTTACCGGAATAATGGACATCCTTTAAAATTAAAATTAATGGACACTACAAAAAACCAGCTATTCGCTTTAAATTCCAGTAGGGCTTTTGGGGGAAACATTGCCAAACTCATTGGACTTGACTTAAGTGAACATGAAGAACGGGATTTCATGGACGGAGAACATAAAATTCGTTCGTTAGTCAATGTTCAAAACAAAAATGTATACGTGATATGCAGTCTTTATGGGGAGCCGGGTCTTACGGTAAATGATAAGCTCTGCCGTTTGTTATTTTTTATCGGTTCTCTGAAAGATGCCGGCGCGACGGAAGTAACTGCGATAGTTCCCTATTTGTGTTATTCCCGAAAAGACCGAAAGACCAAAAGTCGTGACCCGGTAACTACCCAATATGTGGCCCGTATTTTCGAAGCCATGGGAACCAATCGCTTTGTTACTTTGGATGTGCATAATTTACAGGCTTTCCAAAATTCTTTTCGTATCCCGACGGTGCATTTGGAAGCCAGGGAATACTTTGTATCCTATTTTACCCCTTGGGCAAAAGAAAAAGAAACTGTTGTTTTGTCACCGGATGCAGGAGGAATCAAACGTGCAGCAGCTTTTGCCCAAGCTCTTGAGAGCAATACAAAAACAATAGTTCCTGTTGGGGTAATGCACAAAACCCGAAGCCAAGGAATAGTAGGTGGTACCGAAGCAATATTTGGGGATGTCGACGGCAAAATGGTCATTATCATTGATGACCTGATTAGTTCAGGTACCACCTTGGTAAGAGCTGCAAAAGCCTGTAAACAAGCTGGAGCAGATAAAGTCTTTGCTGCTGCAACACATGGCGTATTTGCAAACAGAGCAAATGAGGTGCTCATGGATCCGGCACTTGATAAGATTATCATTACCAACAGTATACCTCCCATTCGATTGAATAAAATAGTAGTCGATCAGAAGATCGAGTTCATAAATATTGCGCCCCTGATCGGAAAGCTGATCCAAGATATAATAATCAATTCCCCAACTTATGACGTTGTGTAGTTTTAAAACGGAGGGTTCATTTAGGTAGTTAGAGGCTATCCCAATAATATTTAGTTAGCGGTGCCCGCCGGTATTACTGACTTTATAATTTGCTCAGGTCAAGATTGTTCGGTTTCGAAAATCAAAAAATCCTGTAAATTGATTTATTAATATGAAGGTAAAGCCGCTAGTAAGCGTATGATTTTAGAATTAAAATGGGATAAGCATATTAGTCAGAATTAGAATCTTTGATTAAAAAGTTTAAAAACACGATTTAATAAACTCTCCATATTGCCAATCAATTTAAGGCATTAAAGCATTGGAAAAGGTCAATCCGACATAATTCCTTGACTTAGGATGAACAACCAACTATTTCACATGATTAAATTCTTTAGAAAAATACGTTACGAACTAATGACTAAATTATGTTGCTGCACTATACATAAGAAATAGAAAATAAAATACAGATGGAATGGCAATCAGTGTTGAAATAAACAATACTCCAAGCGAAGAAAGAACCATTTTTGTAGTAGACAATTCTTTCTCTTTACTATTCTTTTTTAAGGAATAAATAACCGTTATAATTATACCAACTATTAAACCAACAGGTACAGCAATCAAACCAGCAATAAATCCCATAACAACTATTTTTTAATCTCCAGGCAATGTATGAAAATTTGGTGATAGGGGTCCGATAACTTTAGCCTTCATTATGATCAACCACTATTAATTCTGTGACTCTATCTAATATAAACATTTAAATGACCCTCTAGGAATACAAAATGCTTTCCGAATATGAGCAGTACGACACTTTATTCGCAAAAGGCAAGTTCCTTGATTGTTATTGAAGGAAACTCTAAGTTTGTCCTCTACGCTATTGATAAGTTCTTTGTTGAGGTTATTTGGGACAATGAAAAGGACGAGATAATAGGTAAAGGAGTATTCAAAGAAGGAAATAGCATGGATAAATACAGCAATGTTCCTAAGGAGGTTTGAAGGAGAAAAGTTAGATTTTGTAAATATCTAAAATACAACTACTTACAAAATAGAGCATATCAAAAGTTGGCTCATATGTTGTACACATAATTAAAAAACCCCGTAAACATTCATGTTACGAGGCTTTATGCGGTCGGGACGGGATTGCTTTCTCCTCACTTTCGTTAAAACTTCAGTGTGTTAAAAGCGGCCGTGGGGGTGGGCCCGCCACAAAGTAACCCACTGCCGGCAAAGCTGGCTATGTCTTTTATATCCTTCGCACCTGGAGTAAGCTCCAAGCTTGGAATAAAAAACCCCTCATACTATGTATGAAGGGTTTACCTTGTGGCGGTCCGGACGGGACTCGAACCCGCGACCCCCTGCGTGACAGGCAGGTATTCTAACCAACTGAACTACCGGACCGTGGCGTTTAGCGTGTGCAAATATACGTTGCTAAATGAATTCCACAAACAATTTTTTTAAAATTCCGTTTGGGCTATAAAAAATTCTGACGTTCAATCATAAAAGTATTCAATACCTTAGTAAAGGGTTCCTTGATATCCACCTCCACATATTTTATGCGATATTGGGCGCATTTGAGTTTTAAGTCAGTCAAGTATTCACCAACTCCACTTTCGTAGGCCTCTTTGATGGTATCTGCATAGAGGTCTATATGGCTGCCTGTTTCAACATCAATAAACCTCTTGGGATTATTTTCAAAGTTAAAATGCAGTTCGGTATCACTATCCAGTAAATGGAATAAGACTACTTCGTGTTTGTTGTATTTTAAATGGCGCAGTGCATCAAATAGCTTTTCATCTGAAGTCGCAGTCTGAAACATGTCCGTAAAGAGGAAAACAAGACTTCGTCTTTTAATCTTCTCGGCTATCTGATGTAAATAGGTATACATCTCCGTTTGTTTGGCAGGTTTCCTGTCAAGGCTTATCTCACTTAGTTTGGCCAGTAACATTTGGTGGTGCCTTTCACTCCCTTTCTCAGAAGCAAAAAATGTATAGGCATCTGAAAATACACTCAGGCCAACGGCATCCCGCTGCTTTTTAAGAATGTTCATTAAAGCAGCAATGGCAAGCACCCCGAAACCAATTTTATTTAAATGATTAATAGAAAGTTGCTTTATTTCAGGATAGTACATAGAAGCCGAATTGTCTAAGATCATATGACACCTGAGATTGGTTTCCTCTTCATACCTTTTTGTATAAAGCTTGTCCGTTTTCGCAAACAACTTCCAGTCTATATGTTTAGTACTCTCTCCTGTATTATAAATTTTGTGTTCGGCAAACTCTGCCGAAAAACCGTGAAAAGGACTTTTGTGGATACCACTGATAAAGCCTTCCACTATCTGGTTTGCCAACAATTCCAGGTTTTGAAATAAGGGTGCGCTATGTATTTCTGACCGCAAATCCATAGGACCAAGATAAACTAAAAAAGGTTTAGCAATTGCTAAACCTTTTTTAAAATTGAAGTTTCTTTTTTATTTAAAGTACCGCTTCAATTGCATCGGTATATACTTTTTTTGGAGATACTCCAACCTGTCTTGTTACAATTTCACCATCCTTAAATACAAGAACCGTTGGAATATTTCTTACTCCGTATTTTGCAGCAAATTCCTGATTGGTATCAACATCAACTTTTCCTACTACGGCCTTACCTTCATATTCAGCACTTACCTCATCTATAATAGGTCCTACCATTCTGCAGGGTCCGCACCATGCTGCCCAAAAATCAACCACTACGGGTTTATCACTTTTTAAAACTACCTCGTCAAAAGTAGCATCGGTTATTTCTAAAGCCATATCGTTTTTATTTATAATTACGCAAATTTAGTCAATTATTCTACCTTTTCATTACTCCAATAGTATTCGTTTTTCTTATTACACTATTGGAAATGTTTATTTAATTTAATTTATAGTGTACGTCCTTTTCTTCCAAAGTGTGTAATAGTTCGCTGGTGATCTCTACTTTTTGTTTTCTGCTGGATAGGTTAACTTTAATTTCTTCGTTCATTTCGTAAACAACAAAATTTAGTGGATGTTTGCCCTTATAGGAGATAAGGGTGTCTTTTAGCTCGTGAATATTTTCTTCTTTAAGCTGGTCAATATTCAATTTTATAGTCAATTTTTTAGCAAAGTTTTCCATAGTTTCCTGCAACAACATAAAATTGACAAACTGTAGCCGTGCATCTCCTTTTTTACCGGTTTCGCGGTTTGTCCATCCTTCACGGACAAATACTTTTACAAATACAAAGGAATTAATCATAAAAAAGTGCCGGAATTTTAAATATTCTTCTCCAAAAATGCGAAACTCAAAGGTGTCTGTATAATCCTCCATGGTAAATATGGCCCATCCCTTACCATTTTTAGATACTCTGTGTTGCACATCCGTAATAACCCCGGCAAAGGAAAGCTCCCTGTTTACATAATCTTCCAAATTATTAAAGAAAGAAACGTTGGCATTGCAAAAGGCATTAATCTCTGTTCTGAAATCATCTAGTGGATGCCCTGAGATATAAATACCAACCACTTCTTTTTCTCTTCTGAGTTTTTCCATGGTACCCCATTCTCCACAGGGCGGTACTTCAGGTTCGGGAATCTGTACTTCGCTGGTATCCCCAAACAGGCTTACCTGAGATGAGTTTTCACTTTCCTGAAATTTGGAGCCGTATTTTATAACCATTTCAAGAAAGGTGCTGCCATCTCCCTCCTTGTGAAAATATTGTGCTCTGTGTGTGTCCCCAAATGAATCGAACCCACCGGCCAGAGCAAGGTTTTCAAATGCTTTTTTATTGGCTGCTCTTAAATCAATTCGTTTGGCTAAATCAAATACTGATTTAAATGCGCCGTTCTCTTTCCGGTTTTCAACAATCGTCTCTACCGCTGAACGTCCTACCCCTTTTATAGCACCCATGCCAAAACGAACTGCATTGTCCTTATTCACCGCGAATTTATAATAGGATTCGTTTACATCTGGGCCCAGAACTTCCAGCCCCATTCGTTTACATTCCTCCATGAAAAAAGTAACCTGCTTAATGTCGTTCATATTGTTAGACAAAACGGCAGCCATATATTCAGCAGGGTAGTGCGCCTTTAAATAGGCCGTTTGATAGGCGATATAGGCATAGCAGGTAGAATGACTTTTATTAAATGCATAGGAAGCAAAAGCTTCCCAGTCTTTCCAGATCTTCTCTAAAATTTCTCTTGGATGACCATTTTTTTCACCCCCGTCAAGGAACTGTGGTTTAAGTTTTTGAAGCAAGGCAAATATTTTTTTACCCATTGCCTTTCTAAGAACATCGGCGTCACCTTTAGAAAAACCAGCAAGTTTTTGTGATAATAACATCACCTGTTCCTGATAAACAGTTATTCCGTAGGTTTCTTTAAGGTATTCCTCCATAACCGGGAGGTCATAGGCAATTTCCTCCTCGCCATTCTTCCGTGCGATAAAACTAGGAATATATTCCATTGGACCCGGACGGTAGAGTGCATTCATGGCAATTAAGTCATCAAAGACAGAGGGTTTCAGATCCTTCAAATGTTTCTGCATTCCCACAGATTCATATTGAAATATCCCAACCGTATCCCCTCGCTGAAATAACTCATAAGTGGGGGCATCATCCAGGGGAAAATTATCCGGATCTAATTGTATTCCATGTAGGGCTTTTACAATTTTAACGGTATCCTTTATGAGAGTCAGCGTTTTTAGCCCGAGGAAATCCATTTTCAATAGGCCTGCATTCTCTACCACAGAATTATCGAACTGGGTTACATAAAGGTCTGAATCCTTAGCCGTGGCAACTGGGACAAAATTGGTTATATCATCGGGAGTAATGATAACCCCACAAGCGTGGATACCAGTATTTCGTAAAGATCCTTCCAATATCCGGGCCATATTTACCGTCTGTGCCTCCAGGTCATCACCTTCTGAAATGTTGAGCAGGCTGTTCACTTTTTCCAATTCATCTGACCGAAACCGCTTTTTAAGGTCAGCTTCAGGAACGCCAAATATTTTGCTCAATTTGGACATATTAGGAATCAATTTCGCAATACGATCCGCATCATTTAAAGGCAGGTCTAGAACTCTTGCGGTATCTCTGATAGAAGATTTTGCAGCCATGGTACCATAAGTGATAATCTGAGCTACCTGGTTGGCACCGTATTTATTGATGACATAATCCATGACTTTTCCGCGTCCTTCATCATCAAAGTCAATGTCGATATCGGGCATTGAAACCCTGTCTGGGTTTAGGAAACGCTCGAACAGCAGGTCGTATTTTAGAGGGTCAATATTGGTTATCCAAAGACAGTAAGCTACAACCGAACCGGCAGCAGAGCCTCTTCCGGGGCCTACAGAAACGTCCATATTTCTT
Organism: uncultured Eudoraea sp.; assembly: GCF_947490415.1. Lineage (GTDB taxonomy): Bacteria > Bacteroidota > Bacteroidia > Flavobacteriales > Flavobacteriaceae > Eudoraea. The sequence goes on along the minus strand of NZ_CANLGX010000006.1, from coordinate 193,249 downwards.
GCTTCCCTGATAAAATCCTCTACAATTAAGAAATAGCCGGGATAGCCGGAGTTCTCTACAGTTGTTAATTCAAAATCAATACGCTCCCTTATTTCATCTGTTATCTCGCCATATCTTTTTTTTGCCCCTTCATAAGTGAGATGTCTGAGGTAAGCATTTTCACCACGTTTCCCGCCATCTGCTTCATCTTCTTTAATCTTGAATTCGACAGGAATTTCAAATTCGGGTAAGAGGACATCCCTGGCCAGTTCAAAAGGTTCAATTTTATCTACTATTTCCTGAATATTCAGAATAGAATCAGGAAGGTCTTTGAACAATTCTTTCATCTCAGAACCGCTCTTAAAGTAGTACTCCTGGTTGGGCAGGCCATACCTGTAACCCCGGCCGCGGCCAATTGGGGTGGCCTGTTTTTCCCCATCCTTTACACATAATAAAATATCGTGTGCATCTGCATCTCCCTTTGCACAGTAATAAGTATTGTTGGTGGCTACTAATTTTACCTGATGTTTTTTGGCAAATTCAACCAGTACTTTATTAGCTCTTTCTTCATCTTCCTGACCATGCCTCATGATTTCTAAATAAAAATCGTCTTTAAAAACATCTTTCCACCATAGCAAAGCCTCTTCGGCCTGATTTTCTCCAATATTTAATATTTTAGAAGCCACTTCGCCATAAAGGTTTCCACTCAGGACAATGATATCGTCTTTATATTGCGCTATAATACTTTTATCAATTCTGGGGACATAGTAGAATCCATCGGTGTAAGCAATAGAAGACATTTTTGACAAGTTGTGATAACCATTTTTATTTTTAGCCAGTAACACCATTTGATACCCATAATCTTTTACATTTTTATTAGAATGGTCATCACAAACGAAAAATTCGCAACCAATAATGGGTTTTATAAAATTTCTTTTTACGGTGTCTTCACTATCTGTTTCCTTAGCCCCGGCTTCTTCTACCATTCTATTATGGGCCTTAACCTCTTTAACAAAATGAAAAGCTCCCATCATATTGGCGTGATCTGTCAGTGCTACTGCAGACATCTTGTTCTCAGAGGCGCTTGCAATCAGATCCTTTATTTTAATGGTAGATTGTAGTACCGAAAACTGAGAGTGGTTATGCAGATGTATAAATTCTGCATCTTCAAGTGACTTTATATTATGGCTCAGGTCCTCTTCGGAAATATCTGCTACATCTAAATTTTTCAGATGTTTGGCTATTTTTTCAGAAGCTTTCTTTAAGTTAATATGTTTTAAGCCTATTAATTGAATTTCCTGTGGATTGGCTTCGGTAAATTTTTCAAAATAATCTGGTTGTACATCCAATTGTTCTTTGGTGTACTGCTTTCTTCTTACCAGTTCCAGAAAACAACGGGTAGTTGCTTCAACATCTGCTGTGGCATTGTGCGCTTCTGCAAATGGAGTTTTAAACAAATATTGATGAAGCTCAGTAAGGGTAGGAAGCTTGAATTTACCGCCTCGTCCTCCTGGAAGAGCACAGAGCGTTGCCGTATGTTCCGTACACGTGTCCAGAACAGGCAATTCTCCTAACAACGTTTTTAGATCTGCCCGATAAAATTCAGCCCCCATAATGTTAAGATCAAAACCAACATTCTGACCGACTACAAATTTGGTTTTAGTAAGGGCGACATTAAATTTTTCCAATACTTCGGCCAAAGGAATTCCATTCTCCTGGGCGAGTTCGGTGGAAATACCGTGAATTTTTTCAGCGTCATACGGAATATTGAAGCCTTCTGGCTGAATGAGGTAGTCCTGCCGGTCCAATAAATTTCCCAATGCATCGTGCAATTGCCAGGCAATTTGAATGCAACGGGGCCAATTGTCCGTATCACTTACCGGAGCATCCCATCTTTTTGGCAGGCCAGTAGTTTCAGTATCAAAAATGAGGTACATATCAGTTTGGTTTCAGCTTGAAAAAAAGTAGCTAAAAATAATTAAAAACAAAATTCATAAATAGCAGAGTTGTCACGAGTTATCAACGCCAGTTCAGATATAAATTTTTAAGTTCTTTCCAGATATACATATCTTTAAAACTGATTAAAGCTTTATAAAAATGAATATTAAGATCAACTTATCAGGTTTACTGGTAATTTTTAGTGTATTGGTTAGCTTAACAGCGATCCAAAAAACCCTAGGACAAGATAAGGATAATAAGCCACCGAACTTTATTATAATTTTTGCCGACGATCTTGGTTATGGAGATCTTGGGGTTTATGGCCATCCCTCTATTCAAACGCCAAACCTGGACCAGATGGCATATGAGGGACAAAAATGGACCAATTTTTATGCTGCGGCCAGTGTTTGTACCCCCAGCAGGGCGGCATTACTTACAGGCAGATTAACGGTAAGAAGTGGCATGTCAAGTAATAAAAGAAGAGTGCTTTATCCGAATTCCAGCAGGGGTTTGCCTGCAACTGAAATCACCCTGGCTGAACAGCTCAAAGAAGTGGGTTATAAAACGGCCTGTATAGGAAAATGGCATTTGGGTCATAAAGAACAATACCTCCCAACCAACAATGGTTTTGATTATTATTATGGGATTCCATATTCCAATGACATGGATAAGGTGGTTGATATTCCCTATTGGGAGTATTGGAAACAACCCAATGACGCAATTAAAACAATTCATTTTAATGTTCCTTTAATGCGGGATACAGAGATCATAGAACGCCCGGCCAATCAGAATACCATTACCGGCAGATATACCAATGAAACTATTTCATTTATAAAGAAAAACAAGGGAAACCCCTTCTTTATATATTTGGCACACAACTTACCCCACATACCCTTATTTGTATCGAAAGAATTCAAAGGCAAAAGTAAGCGCGGATTATACGGAGATGTATTAGAAGAAATTGACCATGGGGTTGGTAAAATAATTGCCACGTTAAAGGAGGAAGGCCTTGAAAATAACACAATAGTTGTCTTTACTTCTGATAATGGCCCCTGGCTCAGCTTTAAGCTTAATGGCGGCAGTGCAGGTGTTTTAAGAGCCGGAAAAGGAACAACATGGGAAGGCGGTATGAGGGAACCCGGAATTTTCTGGGGGCCGGGCTTAATTAAGCCCGGATTGGTAAATGGCATTGGCTCTACTATGGATCTTTTTACCACTTTTAGCAGTTTGGCAGGAGCTAAAATTCCGGAAGACAGAATAATTGATGGATACGATTTAAGTGAAACTTTATTACATGGGGCTCCAAGTCCCCGGAAGAAGCTTCTTTATTACAGGGGGACCGATCTTTATGCAGTACGTTTAGGAGATTTCAAGGCGCATTTTATTACCCAGGGAGAATATGGTCAATTTGGTAAAAAGGAAGTGCACAACCCTCCCATTTTATATAATTTAAGTACTGATCCGGAAGAGCGATTTGATATAGCCAATGAAAATCCGAAGCTCATTAAAGCCATTAATTCGCTTGTTTCTGAACACAAATCGAAATTGGTAATAGGTCAGGATCAATTAGTAGAAATAGAATAAAAGGAAATAGTTTAAAAGTATTGGTGGTTTATAGAAAACACTTATATTTGCACCCCATTTTATAGGGAAAAAAATAAAGAATTAATAATCGAGGGTCGGGCACCCTGCAAAATTAATGTGATATGCCAGTTAGAATTAGATTACAAAGACACGGAAAAAAAGGAAAACCATATTATTGGGTAGTAGCAGCAGATGCACGCTCAAAAAGAGATGGTAAGTTTCTTGAAAAGTTAGGGAGCTACAACCCAAACACCAATCCTGCCACCATTGAATTAAACATTGATAATTCTGTTCAATGGCTTGTAAACGGAGCTCAACCTTCGGATACTGCCAGAAGAATTTTATCTTATAAAGGTGTTTTATACAAGCATCACTTATTAGGGGGCGTTCGAAAAGGTGCTTTAACTGAAGAACAAGCAGAAGCAAAATTCAATGCCTGGGTTGAGGAAAAAGCAAAAGCTATTGCTAATAAAGAGGCCGGATTAGATAAAGAAAAGGCTGAAGCAAGAGCAAAAGCATTAGAAGCTGAAAAAGAAGTAAACGAAAAACGAGCTTTAGCGGCTGCAGAAGCGTTAACTGAAGATGCTGAAGCAGAAATAACTGAAGAAGCTATTGTTGTAACTGAGGAGGCCGGAGCTGAAGCGGAAACAACTGAAGAAGCTGCAACAGAAGAGCCAGTAGCTAAAGAAGCCGCAACAAAAGAGCCAGTAGCTGAAGAAGCTGTTACTGAAGAAGTTGTAGAGGAAGCTGCTCCTGTGGCTAAAGAAGAAGTTGTTGAGGAGGCTGCTCCTGTAGCTGAAGAAGAAGTTGCGAAAGAGGCTGCTCCTGCTAAGGCAGAAGATACTGCTATAGAAGGTGACACAGAAGAAAAGCCTGCTGCTTCTGAAAAGAAAAAATAATTTTTAGAACGAGATGCAAAAGGAAGATTGTTTCTACCTGGGCAAAATCGTTTCAAAACATAGTTTTAAGGGTGAGGTACTTGTAAAACTCGATACCGATGAGCCCGGGATATACGAAAACATGGAATCAGTTTTTGTTTCAATAGGAAACAATCTGGTTCCATTTTTTATTGAAAAGTGTTACCTGCATAAATCGAACCTGCTCCGTATTCGATTTGAAGAAATTTCCAGTGAGGCCGACGCAGATCGCATCATAGGTTCTAATTTGTATCTGCCATTGAAATTTTTACCCAAACTTTCCGGAAATAAATTCTATTACCACGAAATTATAGGGTTTACGGTTATGGATAAGCAACATGGAAATATTGGAGTTATTACTGGGGTAAATGATTCTGTTTCCCAGGTGCTCTTTGAGGTTGAAAAGGATGATAAGCAATTGCTGATTCCTGTCGCTGATAATATCATTCAAAAAGTAGACAGGGACGTTAAAACGATTTATGTAACTACCCCTGAAGGCTTGGTGGACCTTTATCTTTCCTAGTATTTTCAATTGAGATTAGAAAAGTATAGTACTTTTAAACTTCTTTCTTTTTTTCTATCTTTCATCATCCTTTTTATTTTGGGTAAAAAAATGAACATCCGAATTGTTTTCTTTCTTCTGGCTAATGCTTTATTTTTTAGCTGCACATTCGAACATTCGAAATCTATTGAAGGTTTTGAAATACACCCTGATTTTAAAATTGAATTAGTTGCTTCTGAACCATTGGTTTATGATCCGGTGGACATGCAGTTCTCTCCAACCGGCAAAGCCTATGTTTTAGAAATGCCCGGATATCCTCTGCGGGATGAACAAAGCCGGATTATTCTTTTGAAAGATAATGATGATGATGGGGTCTATGATGAAAGGAAAGTCTACGCTGACAGCCTGGGAGTAGCTTCCTCTTTTATGTTTTATAAAGGTGGTTTCCTGGTTGCTTCCCCACCGCATCTTATTTGGATTTCGGACCAGGACTTTGATGGGTTGGCCGACGAACGAGTTCATATTATGGATGGATTTAGCAATGAGAATCTTCAGCATAATTTTAATGGATTGACTTATGGATTGGACAACTGGATCTATGCGGCAAATGGGGGAAACTCAGGAAAACCTTATTTTTTCTCTAAACCTGACGCTATTCTAAATTTAAGAGGTGGCGATCTCCGTCTGGATTTGGAAAAGGAAATTGCTGAAAGGGTAGGGGAATCTTCCGGAGGATTTAAAATTACTTTTGACGAATGGGGTCGATTGTACGAAACTCATAACCTGGAACATGTTTCTCAATTGGTATTTGAGGATCGTTATTTTCAAAATTTACCTGTTACTCCTGGCCATGCATTAACAAATATCTCCGATCATGATGAAAACGGTTTGTCTAGAATTTACCCCATTGGTGAGCAGGAAACCAGGGTAAATCACCCTGAGCAATCCGGGTATTTTTCCGGAGCATGTGGAATTACATTTTATGGGGGAGGAATTTTTCCCGAAGATTTTGATTCGTCTTTATTGGTGGCGGATTGCGTTCTAAATCTCGTTCATATGGACCTATTAACGGAAAACAACGCAGCTTCCAAAGCAAGCAGAGTTGGAGATAAAACCGAATTTCTGGCTTCAAGTGACAGGGCATTCAGACCCGTTAATATGACTGTGGGCCCGGATGGGTCTCTTTATGTTTTAGATATGCACAGGGAAGTCATTGAACATCCTGAATGGATTCCGGATGATATTGAGGCCGAATTGGATTTAAATGCCGGGAGAAAGAAAGGAAGAATCTACCGTATTACCGGAATCCAATATAATTATGACAAACCAAAAGATCTGGAAAGCTTCAGTGAAATAGAACTTGTAACGGCCTTGGGGAACAAAAATCAATGGATAAGGAAGACGGCTCAGCAACTACTCGTAACCCAAAAGAACTATAAATCAGTTCCTTTAATTGCAAACCAATTGGACAGCACTAAAAATCCTTTGGCAAGAATCCATAGTTTATGGACACTTGAGGGTCTGGGTAGTCTAAATAACAAACAATTAATGAAGGCTTTAAATGATCCTTATAGCCCTATTGCCGAAAATGCCCTGAAAATTCTAGAGGCAAGACCAGAAGAAATTGACAAGTTTGTGGAACCATTGCTGAGTTTGACACTGGCAAGTAATCCACGCCTTAGAATGCAGGCTGCTCTTACCCTCAGTACTATCTCAGATTCTTTATATTTTGCACATAGGGGTCAAACCGCGTCCTTAATGAGAAAGGCATTAAGAGAGACTCAATCGGATCAATGGAATAGAATGGCAATGTCATTTGCATTAAGCAGACAGGCCAGCAGTTTTGCAGGTGAAGAATTGACTTATAACCAGGTATTAACAGAAGACCAAAAGCAAGTGCTGGAAATTTTGACCGGAATAATTGGAAAAGAAATGGATGGTCTGAGTATCAAATCAGTTCTGGATGGGATCTATAAAAGTAATATACAAAAATCTTTAAAAGCCGAACTTATTGAATCACTTTCCAAAGGATACATTCAAAGGGTAGATCAATTGGCAGACAAAGACAGTAAGAATTCAATCATACAGGCTTTGAGAACTCTGGAAAATACCAATGACCTCGGAATAATAAAAGCCGCTGGAGAACTCCGCCTGGCCATGGGATTCCCTTCTTCTAAAAAGATCAATGAAATAATGGCGAAATCGCAGAAGGATATTTTAGCACAAAAGGGGAGTATAGATGAGCAATTGTTACAATTAAAATTAATTGGCTTATCTGATTTCGAAAACAGGGCTGCTTTACTTTACAAGCTGCTTGATAGCAAAAGGCCTATGGTTTTGCAAAGGGAATCCCTTAAACAATTATGGAATTCTAACGAAAAAGAAGTGGGGCCAAGACTTTTAAGTATGTGGAATTTTTTAGCTCCGGAAGCCAGAAAGCACGCAACCGATATTCTGTTATATAAATCATTTAATCATGATGCACTTCTAACCGCTATGGAAGATGGTACGGTAAACCTCGGTGAATTTAATCTTGATCTGGAACGCAGGAGAGTGTTATTGTTTTCTGATGATGGAGATATTCGAAAACGAGCCGAGGCATTGTTTTCGGATAGTGGAGTTGTTCAAAGGAAACAGGTACTATTAGAAATGCAACCTGCTTTAGCTCTAAATGGAGATTCAGAAATGGGAAGTATTGTATTTCAAAATTTATGTTCAAGTTGCCATATTTACGGAAGTACAGGCAATGAAGTAGGTCCTGTTTTAACCGAAATAAGCAGGAAAAGTAAGGAGTCCCTGATTCATGAAATTCTAGACCCTAATGCCGCCGTGGATACCCGATATTTAAACTACAAAGTAGTCACGACTGGTGGAAGTATCTATTTTGGACTTGTCAGTAATGAAACAGATACAGAACTTACTTTAAAAATGACAGGTGGGGAAGAAGTAATTATTCCAAAAAATACAATTGAAGCCTTTATGTCTACCGGAAAATCTCTGATGCCGGAAGGACTGGAAGCAGGAATAGATAAACAGGACATGGCCGATTTGCTGGCATTTCTGCAACAAGCGCAATAAAGAATTTAAACTTAAAGTTTCCTAGTTTCTTCCTATATGGAGGTTAAAAGTTATACACTAAACAATCGGGAAATGAGTTTCACCAAACTGTTATAATAGGAACAGATATAAAGGCTTTTTAAGCCAGAGACTTTTCACAATACTTCAGACACTTTTTAACCTCCTCTATAGCGTTTGAACCTTCTGGTATATCGTATTCCAGTTCTATGGTTACTGGAAATTTATATTTGTTATCCCTGATTAATTGCAGGGCCTGGGTTATTGGCGTATCTCCGGTGCCCCATGGAACATTACCTTTTCCATGCCCGGGTGTTTGACGATCTTTGGTATGCATGCTCATTATGCGGTCGTGTTTACTTTTTATGATTTCAAGCGGATCCGTATTTCCAGCTGCTACATAATGTCCTAAATCAAGATTCAATGCGTTGTACTTCGATTGTTTCAATGCCGTATCCCAAAAAGTGGGCGTTTGCTGTTCGTGACCATGGTAGGCCACAAAAATACCGTGTTTTTTAGCCATATCTCCCAGTTTTTGGGTATGAGCATCATCTCCCGGGTGTTCCAGTGTAACATGACTAGCCCCAAGGGTTTTAGCTGCCCGCATGCCCCAATCTATTTCAGCATCAGTATTGTCCTTGCCAAAGGCCCTGGGTTTAAAGGCATATATGGTAACCCCGGCATCATTGTATATCTTTCTTAGTTCGGCAAATTTATCCATGGATACTGTTGAACGCCATTGGGCAACTGCTTTATTATATGCCGCCATTTTTTGCTGCATTTCTGTCATTTCTTTTTGTTGCTCATCACTCAAAACGTCCCCATTCCTTTTAGATCTCATAAGTGTATAATAACGACGCCGGTCTGCGCTATTTTCCGGTTTCCCTGCATAAGATTCGGCCGGATCTCCCATAAGTTCAATGGCACTTATACCGCAATCCAAAATATATTTTAAAGTGGCCTCGGCACTTTGATCGGGCATACTCCTAAAAGAATAAGTGATTACACCAATCTGTACGCCGTTTATTATTGAATTTGGGTTGTTGTTGTTTTTTAGTATTGAAGGAGCCGCAAAAAGTGAAGGACCCGTAATGGCCGTTGCGGCGACAAAACTTGCCGAAGTACCAATAAACCTTCTCCTGCTAAAATTACTGTTGTTATTTTCCATAATGTTGTTTGTTAGGTGTTCCTTTAGTTTAGCAACTTCTCATTTTGAAGCAAACCGAATATTTTCATTTGTCGCATAGACCACGGAATTTCACCTTTTTCCTCTATATCATCAGTTAAGATAATACGTAAGAATTTGGCTTCATTTGGTTCAAACGACAGTATTGTATCCGCACTATCGGATTTTCCTGTTTTTATTGTATTCCAATTGGCCCCATCCAAAGAAACTTGCAAGTCATAGGATCTGGGATAGCTCTGGAACGGAGGTATACGGTCACGATAATTTCCCCGACCTTTAGGAGGCGAATTAAAATGGATTTCCGTGATAGTCCGGGCTTCTGGAAATTCGATTTGAAACCACATTCCCTTTTTCTGTGTTTCCCCTGTGGTCCATCCTTCAAAATTAAACGCACTGGAAGGGGAGTCTGTCCCGCCTATTCTTGTTGGGGCTGTGTGACTTGCAGTTACTTTCCAGTGGTCAGATGGGGCAATATTTTGAGGTACGGATGCCAATAGTTCGTGATATTGGTAAGGCCCTATTTTTGCTTTGCTTTTTAAACGTATCTCAGAAACCTGTTCGGGTGAGATTATTGAAGCGTCATTGGTCAAATTCAAGCGAATGTAGCTTGCAATATCAGCGATCCAGCCATCGGACTGATCGCCCATTCCCACCATGATACTTCCGGGATAAGTCTTACCATCTAAAGGACCTTCCAATCCATGCAGTAGTGTTTTTATAACATATTCAGGATGCGACTGAACTCTCGGAGACCCGGTCAGAGGCGGCGCCATAACTGTTCCGTTTCCTAAAGGGGTGCCTGTGCCATCGAGACCATGGCATTGGACGCATAGTTCATTAAAAATAATGGAACCCCTTTCCATAGCCTCCTGTTGGGAAGCCGTTAATTCCGGAGCCTTATCTATCATCCAACCCCTAATTTCTACTGGATTCAGAATTTGTTCTCCTAATACCTGTATCCCTTTGGCACTGTTAGATGCCATCAATTTGGTAACGTCATCCCGTAAAGATGGTATTTTTAGCAAGTTAGCAGTAAGTATGGCCTGCATGGCAACATCTGTATTTGCATCTTTCATCAACAGGCTATAGTTTTTTGCCAATTGCTTGTCACCGTCTTTATATAATGATTCACTTACGCGAATTGCCTGTATTCTCATGCGAGGATTTTGGTCTTTTAGCAATTGACCGACCAACACTTTATCCAGTGCACCTAAACCTTCCAAACTCCACAATGCGTGAAAACGTGCTAAAAGGTTTTTGTTTTCTCTTACCATTTTTTCAAGCTTAGGTACTACACTTCTATCTTGCGACAAAACAATCAATTGCTGGGCCTTATCTCGCCACCAACCATTTGGGTGTTCCAGATGCCTGACCAAATCTGCCGGACTTTCATCAAACATTCTGGGCTGTGTTTTGTCGCGCTCGTTTCCCTCATGGGTAATGCGCCAAATCCGCCCTAAACCTATTACCTTATCTAATTGGTACTGTTCTATTTTAGTTCTGAGATAAGTGCCTTTTTGTGCCCATTGACCTTCCTGGATGATGCCATGGTACATGTCAGTAACATATAGGGTCCCATCTGGGGCGGTTACCATATCCACAGGTCTAAAAAGTGGATCTGTGCTGCGCAGGAATTCCGACTTATCTTCCTGATAAACATTATGCAGTGTGGTTAGGCCCTCACTAACTACCGGTTTAATCTGACGTACTATCCGGGCCACGGGCTCCCCATAAAACAGTTGGCCGTATAACTCCCTGGGCAAACGGTCTCCTCGGTAAATGTCATTACCTGCAGACCCGGTCACCCTGTTCAAAGAGCCATCAGGTTGGCGAACCTCATCCATACCACCCTGCATATCTGCAATTTTTACCGGGGCACCCCAAGGTATCTCAAAGCCCTCTGCAAATTGATTTTCCACCTTGAAAGTGCCATAGTGAATAGGGAATTGAAAATAGGAAGGTACACCGCTGGCCCCCCCTTGAAACCATAGCTTACCATCGTCATCATGGGTAATGCCCCATTGGGCGCGGTTGTACCCCGTTTTCTCACGAATTACGCCACCTGGAGTTTCTTTGACCCTGAAAGCATTTACCGTGCTGTAAAGCCAATTGTCCATACCCCAGTACATAAAAGCCTGCTGATGTTCCACATTTCCGGAGCGGCCATATTTGTTGGTAAAAAATTCCTTTTTGTCTGCCACACCATCCCCATCTGTATCGGTATATTTATAGACATTATCAGCATCAGACTCCATTGTTAAGATACAATCTTTCCCATAGGGTAAAACAAATCTTGGGAAGATAAGGCTGTCCAGAAAAGTGGTTCCGGTTTCATAGACCCCATCGTTATTTTTATCTTCCCAGCGCGATATTCTGCTAACCGGTTCCAGGGTTCCGTCAGAATCAGCGGTCAGCATATAGGTTCGCAATTCCAATACGTACATCCGTCCGTTTCCATCGAATGAAATGGCTCCTGGCTGTTCTATCTGAGGTTCTGTGAGCACATAGTCGATATGATACCCTTCCGGTAACAGAAACTGTTTAGCCTCCTCAGCCGGGTATGACGGTTTTACAGGCGACTTGGGATCCAAATCTATCCCTTTCCAATTCGGTGCTTCAGGATCAGCATCTTCGGGCAAGGAAATTATAGGCAGACTATCGGTCATAGATCCTATTACTTTCGCGACATTATCGGGCGCGTCTTCTTTTGGGACACATCCGGAGATAAAGCAAATAGTTAAGGAAAGAAAGAATAGCAATACACCAAAGGAGCTGGCATTTACATTAAAATCCAAACGGGGATGAGGCATATTTTCAGATTTAAAGATTGAAAATATGAAAAATTAATTAAATTGACTCTCAGGAACATTTCATTCATTAAAAACGAACATACAACGCAGGAAGCATTATGATCCAACATTCCGTTATTTTTAAATTGAAACATGCCAAGGGTTCCAAAGCAGAAAAACGTTTTATGGAGGCGGCCATGCGCTTGGCCTCAATTCCAGGGGTATTAAACTTTAAACGATTTCGACAAACCAGTAAAAAAAACACTTTTGACTATGGTCTGGTCATGGAGTTTGAATCGACTATCGAATACGAGGCCTATAACCAACATCCGGAGCACCAGGGATTCATTAGGGATTATTGGATGGATAGCGTTGACGATTTTCTTGAAATCGATTATGAGCCGTTGCATTGATTATCTAAATGGCCTTTACCATCGGTTCAACATAAACCTATTGATACCCACATTATAATTGTTAATTTAATGGCAAGTTATGTTCAGAAATAGTTTAACCCTACTTTGTATTGTCTGCGTGCTTTCTTGTAAGAATAATAACGTAGAACCCACTTCAAAGAGGGCCGCCCCACCTAATATTGTGCTTATTTTCACCGACGATCAGGGGTATCAGGATGTTGGCGCTTTCGGAGCTGACGACATCTTAACACCCAACCTGGATCAGATGGCAAGTGAAGGCATTATGTTAAGTAGTTTTTATGCTGCCCAGGCAGTATGCTCGGCCTCAAGGGCGGGGCTGTTAACCGGTTGTTATCCAAATCGCATAGGAATCCATAATGCCTTTATGCCGGATAGCAAAATAGGGCTTAATGCTTCTGAAATCACCATAGCAGAAATGTTCAAAGCAAAGGGATATTCCACCGGTATTTTTGGGAAATGGCATTTAGGGGATCATCCGGATTTTTTGCCAACCAAGCACGGTTTTGATGAGTATTTTGGCATTCCCTATTCTAACGATATGTGGCCTTTGCATCCCCAACAGGGTCCGGTTTTTAATTTTGGACCTTTACCATTGTATGAGAATGAAACTATAATAGATACCTTAACTAACCAGTCTCAATTAACTACACAAATCACGGAGAGAAGCGTAAATTTTATAAACAGGAATAAAGATCATCCCTTCTTCCTGTATGTGCCCCATCCGCAACCCCACGTGCCCTTATTTGTCTCCGAAAAGTTTAAAGGCAAGTCGGGAAGAGGATTATATGGTGATGTTATAATGGAGATTGATTGGTCTGTAGGACAGATTTTAAATGCTTTAAAAGCGAATGATCTGGATGAGAATACGGTAGTTATCTTTACTTCAGATAATGGTCCCTGGTTATCATACGGGAATCATGCGGGAAGTGCTTTGCCATTTCGAGAAGGAAAAGGTACGGCCTGGGAAGGGGGTCATAGAGAACCATTTATAATAAGATACCCCAATGGGTTAAAAGGAGGCCGGAATATCGATACTCCGGTTATGGCCATCGATATTTTACCTACGCTGGCCGAAATAACAGGTTCTGCATTACCTGATCGTATTATTGACGGAAAAAGTGTCTGGAAATTACTTAGTGGGGATAGTAAAGAAAGCCCCCAGGAGGCTTATTATTTTTATTACAGAGTGAACGAACTTCACGGTGTCAGGTATGATAAATGGAAACTTTATTTCCCTCATAATTATAGAACAATGGAAGGTCAACAGCCAGGCAAGGATGGTCTGCCCGGTGATTATGTGTATTTAGATTTAAAAGAAATTGAACTCTATGATCTTTCGGTTGACTTAAGTGAAACTACAAACGTAGCAGGTAACTATCCTGAAGTAGTCAAAAAAATTAAACAACTGGCAGATACGATGCGAAATAAATTAGGTGATTCGTTGAGAGAAATGGAAGGAACTGAAATAAGGCCTGCAGGTACCCTTGAATGAAAAAACCTTTTAAATTTAAACAATTCACTGTAAATCAGGATCGCTGCGCCATGAAGATTGGTACAGATGGTGTTTTGTTAGGTGCCTGGGCCAGTATTTCTGATTTACCGGAATCAATTTTAGATATTGGTGCAGGTACGGGCATCATTGCGTTAATGCTGGCTCAAAGAAGTAATGCCGATACAATAGATGCCATTGAAATAGATGCGGATGCTTTTGAACAATGCGTTGAGAATTTCGAGGCTTCGCCCTGGGCAGATAGGCTGTTTTGTTACCACGCCTCTCTGGGCGAATTTCTTGATGAGATTGATGATAAATATGATCTGATTATTTCTAACCCCCCTTTTTATTCTGAAGATGTACCCAGTGGTGATGGTGCCCGCGATTTGGCCAGGCAGAATAGTTCTCTTCCTTTTAGGTTTCTCCTCAAAGGAGTAATAAAATTGCTATCAAAAAATGGCATATTCACGATAATTATTCCTTTTAAGGAGGAAAAGGAAGTACTGAAAGAAGCGGAAAATATTGGGCTTTATCCGGGACGTTTGTTACGAGTAAAAGGCCATCTTGAATCTGAGGTTAAAAGAAGTCTATTAGAATTTCATTTGAAAAAAACCCCGGTATTGAAAAGTGAGCTTACCCTGGAAAAAGCGCGACATCAGTATACTGAAGATTATATAAATCTGACAAAAGATTTCTACCTGAAGATGTGAAAGTTAGTCTGTTCGGTAGATTGGCCTGGTTAGGCAGGTAGGTCCACCCCCGCCTTTATAACTGATTTCTTCTCCCTTATAAGTATAAACGGTACATCCTGCCTTTTTTAAAGCATTTTCAGTAAGCGGATTTCCCGCTACCATTATGCATTGGCGTGCGTCGGTAGCCAGCACATTGCATCCCATAGATTCGAATTCTTGTTCCGGTACCTCTACAAGGGTAAAGCCACGATGAAGTAGGTCATTTCTGAATGAAATGGGCATCAGTGGGGAATAAACGACTGCCAGATCTTTATCTACCGGACTTAAAATAGACATTAAATGAAATACATCGGTAGCGCTTTTGTAATGAGGAAGTTCGGCAACCAGTACTTCAATTTTATAAGGAGCGAGTAGTTCTTTTAGCTGTGCAATGCCTGATGAATTAGTGCGATAAGTATGCCCAACGGCCAAGGTGTTTTTATCTAACCAGGCCACGTCACCTCCCTCAAGAGTACCGGGAGCTTTAATGGTCCCCAGAATAGGAATATTATTAGCTTCAAAGTATTTCATTTGTGCTGCAGGTTCCATAGCCCTTGCCTGCTTGCCCATATTGCAAATAATCATTCCGTAATCTGTAGCTATGCTGGCATCCCTGCAATAGATGGAATCTATAGTAACAGAATCAGATTTGGGGAAGCAACTTATATGGGGTACTTTTTCGGCAATTAAACTTTTGAAGGCCTTATATTCCTCTTTTGCCCTGGTCAGATCCGGTTTGGAAAGGTAATTAAGGGCAGACCATTCATTAGTTAGCTTCTCCTCATTAATAAACGCTTTCTCCACGGTTTTAATGACAACGAATTCCAATTTTTTGTACTCGGATTGACAGGTATATTGCATCGAATTATTACTATTATTATGTGGAATCTTTATTTCTCCATTTCACAAATACATAAAAGGGTATTCCGACCATCAACAAAATAAATCCCCAAAACACAGCCTTTTCACCTGCCCCGAAAATGGCCCAAAGAGAGTAAGAAAAAGCCAAACTACCCATACCATATATTCCCAACCATGGTTGTGAGGGTAGCTTTTTCTCTAAAAGGATACTTACATAGGCCGCGGCGGTAAAGAGATATGGAACCAAGGCAGTCAAGGTACCCAGTAAAATTAGAAACCTAAATTGCTCTACCAGGCCTTCGGTATAATTCATTAGCATTACCCCAGAGGCCAAGGCACTGCCGATCAGCATTCCATAAACAGGGACACCCCGTTTGTTTTCCTTTTTAAAAATTCCTGGAAAGAGTTTATCCTTTGCGGTCGCCCTTGGTAATTGGCCAACAATTAAGATCCATCCGTTAAGGGCTCCAAAGGCAGCAATTGCTGCTCCACCGGCAACCAGCTCACGTCCTAATTTCCCGGTCATAATCCCCATGGCATCCGCAAATGGTGCTGGCGATACCGCAAGTTCCTGAAGTGGAACCATCCCCATGACCGCCATTGTTCCCAATATATAAACCAAAGTAGTTATAATTGTTCCCAACATGGTAGCTCTTGGTATGGTTTTTCCGGGGTCTTTTACGTTATCTGCAGGAATAGTTGCACTCTCAAATCCCAAAAAAGCATAGAGGGTCATAGTTGAAGTTATAGCTATGGCTTCAAAACTTGATGAATCACTTACATTGAAAGGTATAAAGTTGTCAATATTAAAAAAGAAAAAGCCCCCAACAATAATCATTAGTAAAGGGGTTAGTTTAAGTAAGGTCGTTACAACTTGTATTTTTCCTGATTCCCTGACCCCTCTCGTGTTTACCCAGGTTAGTAACCAAATAGCACCTAGGCCGGTCAAGACCGAAGCGATCGAATTTTCCTCTAACATCGGAAACAACACTGTTAAAGCACTTACAAAGGCAATGGCCATTACTGCCATACCAACCCAAATGGAAATCCAATATCCCCAGGCCACCAAAAATCCGGCAAAGTCCCCGAACCCGGCTCTTGTATAAGCATAAGGCCCCCCACTTTTATTGAGGAACAATTTACTGAGCTTACTGAAAACCAACGCCAATACTAGCGTACCCGCTGAAGAAGCCAGCCATCCAACAATACTGATACCTCCAAAGGCTGCAAGAGCGGCAGGCATTAGAAAAACACCTGCACCAATCATATTTCCAATTACCAGGGACGTACTCATCCATAGCCCAAGTTTTTTTTTATTCTTGCTTTGTTTCATTGGTTTTGGCTGGTTCTGAAAAGAATTATATATTTTTAAATGTACAAATTAAATTACTCGTGACGGAAAAATTTAAAATAGACCCGGATATAACTAAGGCAGAAACTTTACCCGCTTCTTTTTATCGCAATCCTGAATTTTTTGCAGCTGTGAAGGAACGTATTTTTTACAGGTCCTGGCAATGGATTGGCCATGAGGGTTTAGTGGATAGTGTGGAAAAGGTATATCCATTTATTTTACTGGATGACTTCTTAACAGAACCCATGCTTTTAACCCGGGATAAGGAAGACGGGATTTCCTGTCTTACCAATGTGTGCACACATCGCGGGAATTTGGTTGTTGAAAGCACTAAAACTGCTAAAAAACTGATTTGTGGTTACCATGGACGGAGCTTCAATCTGCATGGTAAAATGGAGCATATGCCAGAATTTGAAGATGTTGAGAATTTTCCCAGGCCATGTGACAACCTCCATGAATTTCAAATGCGCAAATGGGGTTCATTTTTATTTGTAGGCCTCAAACCTGCTTTTGAACTGCAAAAAGTATTGGACGCCATGAATGAAAGGGTCGGATTTATGCCTTTGCATGAGTTTAGTCTGGATGAAAAGCGCGGGAAGGACTATTTTATTGATGCAAATTGGGCGCTTTACTGTGATAATTATTTAGAGGGTTTTCATATTCCTTTTGTGCATGAGGACCTGAATGCAGTTTTAGATTACGGAAATTATGATACTGTTCTATATGACCATATGAATTTACAGATAGGCTATGCTGAAGGTACTGAGGAGGTCTTTGATCTTCCGGAAGGCCATCCGGACTTTGGGAAGAAGATAGCGGCTTATTATTATTGGGTATTTCCGAATATGATGTTCAATTTTTATCCCTGGGGTGTTTCAGTAAATTTGGTCCAACCTCTTGAAATGAACAAAACCAAAGTGTCTTTTTACAGTTACGTCTACGACCAATCCAAACTCGAAAAAGGAGCAGGTTCGCAATTAGACAAGGTAGAAATGGAAGATGAAGCCGTGGTGGAAGGAGTACAAAAAGGCATACGTTCCCATTTTTATAAAGCCGGCAGATTTTCACCAACACGCGAAAAAGGAGTACATCATTTTCATCGCCTTTTAGCAGAATTTATCAATTCATAAATCTTCATTTCGGAGTTATTTATTGTTATAAAATGTCCTATCAGGGCATTGGTTTGTTATATTCCTTTAACTACCTTTGACAAAAATTTTACGCATGAGGCCAGACTTATTTGAAGCACCGGACTACTATAACCTTGATGAGCTTTTAAGTGAAGAACACAAGCTAGTGCGGGATGCCGCCCGTCAGTGGGTAAAACGTGATATCACTCCTATAATTGAGGAATTTGCACAAAAAGCGGAATTCCCTAAGCAAATCATAGGCGGACTTGCAGAAATCGGAGCCTTTGGGCCCTACATTCCTGTAGAGTATGGTGGAGCCGGGCTGGATCAGATAAGTTACGGACTTATAATGCAGGAAATTGAACGCGGAGACAGCGGGGTGCGTTCTACTGCTTCAGTTCAATCTTCTTTGGTAATGTACCCCATATTTGCATATGGGACAGAAGAGCAAAGGAAAAAATACTTACCTAAACTGGCTAGCGGAGAATATATGGGTTGCTTTGGTTTGACCGAACCCGACCACGGATCTAACCCTAGTGGGATGGTTACCAATTTTAAAGATAAAGGAGATCATTTTTTATTGAATGGAGCCAAGCTTTGGATCTCAAATTCCCCATTTGCAGATATTGCGGTGGTTTGGGCTAAAAATGAAGAGGGAAGAATTCACGGATTAATTGTGGAAAGGGGAATGGAAGGTTTTTCAACTCCGGAAACCCATAATAAATGGTCTCTGAGGGCTTCTGCAACCGGCGAATTAATATTTGATAATGTTAGAGTTCCTAAAGAAAACCTGTTACCCGGCAAAAATGGGTTGGGAGCTCCTTTAGGTTGTCTGGACTCTGCCCGATACGGCATTGCCTGGGGTGCTATTGGAGCCGCAATGGATTGTTATGATACTGCGCTACGTTATGCCAAGGAAAGAATCCAATTTGGAAAACCCATCGCGGCAACTCAATTGCAGCAAAAGAAATTAGCGGAGATGATTACCGAAATAACCAAGGCTCAGCTTCTGGCATTCCGTCTGGGGCAATTAAAAAATGAAGGGAGAGCCACCACAGCACAAATTTCTATGGCTAAGCGCAACAATGTTGAAATGGCTATTAAAATTGCCCGAGAAGCGAGGCAGGTTCTGGGGGGTATGGGAATAACAGGCGAGTATAGTATCATGCGCCATATGATGAACCTGGAAAGTGTAATCACCTATGAAGGGACACACGATATTCACTTGCTAATTACAGGTGCGGATATTACAGGCCATAATGCCTTTAAGTAAACCCCGGGCTTTAAAAAAATTTCTTAGTTATTACTTCCTGCATGTAATCCATATGCTCTGTAGCTTTTTTAGTAAAGGCAAACAGGCTAAGGCACCGATCCAGATTCTGGGTTTCATAAGTCACTTTATAGTAGATATTTCCTTGTAAATAATCTGTTAACGCCCTGATTCCATGTAAAAAAGGCATTAATTTAACACCAAAAGGCAAATACTGAATTTCTGCTTTAGTCAGGAAACCTGAGTTCATGCTCAGGCCATCAATAAAAGCCTCAAAGAGCCCTTTGTTAAATGTTATTTTACTGAGATCTTTTTCGTCTTCGTCCACAGTATTGACTATAGTACGCACAGCATCACCAAAATCGAAAAGAAAATATCCTTTCATTAAGGTATCAAGATCAATAAGACATAAAGCTCTTTTATCATTCTTATCAAAAAGAATATTATTTAGTTTGGTATCATTATGACATATTCTAAGAGGTAAGTTCCCGGGATCATAAAAAGCGAGTTCATCAAGGGTCATTTTTGCAAAAAGAATCGCCTTCTCTGCATCCTTTAATTTGTCAGGTGTTGCACTTTTCGAGGCTTCTTCAAACTGTTGCGCACGAAATGAAAGATCATGAAAACCGGGGATGGTGTCCTGGAAGATATCGAGAGGAGCCTCTTGCAGCAGGGAATGGAATTTACCAATAATTTTGCCTGCTTCTAAGGCGATGCCCTCATCTTGTGTAGTATCAAAAGCAATACTACCGGGAACCATTGTAAACATTCGCCAGCAGTCACTTTTATTTATTTTCAAATAAGGCTTGTTATCAATGGTCCTTATCAGGGATATTTGGTGGTAGTTTTTATCCTTTAAATAAAGATGTGCATGATGGATGTTCTGCATTAATAAGTCAATATTGCTAAAGACCTGCGTATTTAGCCGCTGTAAAATATAGTAAGATGCACCATCCTGCAGGAGAGCGAAAGTGTCATTGATATACCCTTGACTTATGGGCTGTATTTTATACTCCTTTCTCTCAATGGAAAAATAAGGCAAAACAGCGTTGGGGCCATAGCTATCCATTGATATATGGTCTACGCAGATTCAACAGGCCATAGTGGCGTTCTGTATTCTCCATTATCTGTCATGTCCTGCAATTCTTTCATAGCTTTTTCCTTATCATCGGCATAGGTTATTCCAAACCATTTGCTGTCTGAAGGTATTACTGCAACGCTTACTTCATTTTGTTCTAGCATTTTCTGAATAACAAAAGGAATATATACTTCACCTCCGGCAATGTTTTCCTCATTTTCCAGAAATATTCGCAGATCATGTTCGATATGGTCAAAAATAGAAGGATTACAAACCCAAAAATTCATACTCACCAATTCATCACCACTAAAATGAAGTCCGGAATCCATGTCTGTGAGTCCGCCGTTCACTTTTTGAATTTTAGTGCGTTCCACTACCGAATGCAATTTATTTCCATCTCTTTTGCAAACTCCTCTGGAAACGGAACCATATTCTGAAAGGGTATCCTCAAGGGTATATGCTACCAAGGCATATGCATCTTTGTTCTCTCTTGTTTTGATAAAATTGGATGCATTTTTATATGCGGCCTTGCCATAGTAGTCGTCTGCATTTATAATGGCAAAGGGATTTTTTATGACATGTCTGGCAGTCCAAACAGCATGCGCAGTTCCCCAGGGTTTACCTCTTTCTCCATTAAATCCAGTTCCGTCAGGCAGGTCTGTAAGTTCCTGTGAAAGTACATCGAGTTTTATATGTTTGGGTAATTTTGGAGACAAGTAATTCTTTAAAAAATCAACATTGTCCTTTTGAGTTATTACAACTATATGATTAAACCCATTTTCTAAAGCATCGTATATACTGAATTCCATAAGAAACTCATTTTTGGGCCCCAAACCGTCAAACTGTTTAAGTTTTCCATATCGGCTGCCTCTTCCGGCTGCCATAAGTAAAAGTGTCATAATTCTATTGTTATGGCGGCAAAAATAAGTTTTTATAACGGGAATCGTAAACTGGATTAAGATTTTACCTAAAATTAAAACTGATTTATGTCATATTATATTGGACTTAAAACAAATAGATTTGTTGAAAACACTTTTTCTGATGGGCAACTTAGTACGCAAATACAATATCCCGGGTCCTCGTTATACCAGTTATCCTACAGTTCCCTATTGGAATATGGATACATTTTCGGGAAAAGCCTGGAAAGCTACGATAAAGAGAAGTTTTGATGAAAGCAATGCCACCGAGGGTATCAGTCTTTATATTCATTTGCCATTTTGTGAACAGATGTGCACGTTTTGCGGGTGTCATAAGCGTATTACTAAAAGACATGAGGTAGAAAAACCTTATATAAGCACCTTATTAAAGGAGTGGAGTTTATATTGCGAACTTTTTGATACCAAGCCCAAAATTAAGGAATTACATTTGGGAGGAGGTACCCCGACTTTCTTTTCTCCCGACCACCTTAAAGTATTAATTAACGGAATATTCAGGCATGCAGAAAAAGCAGAAAATTATGAATTTAGTTTTGAAGGGCACCCCAATAATACTACCAAGACTCATTTACAAATGTTGTTTGATCTGGGGTTTAGAAGGGTGAGTTTTGGTGTGCAAGATTATAACGATACCGTACAAAAAGCAATTCACCGTATTCAGTCTTTTGAAAAGGTAAGAGAT
Source organism: uncultured Eudoraea sp. (assembly GCF_947490415.1). GTDB lineage: Bacteria > Bacteroidota > Bacteroidia > Flavobacteriales > Flavobacteriaceae > Eudoraea. Next base: position 171,315 of record NZ_CANLGX010000006.1, on the reverse strand, counting down.
GTTACGGAATGGTCTCGTGAAATTGGATTTACTTCTGTGGGCCACGATTTAATTTTTGGACTCCCATATCAAACGCTGGAACATGTTAAGGATACTATTTTAAAAACCAAATTGTTAATGCCTGATCGTTTGGCATTTTATAGTTATGCCCATGTACCCTGGCTTAAGGGGAACGGTCAAAGAGGATACAATGATAAAGATCTGCCTACCGCAGAAGAAAAGCGTAATCAGTATGAGAGTGGAAAAGCTTTATTAGCTGAGGTGGGTTACCACGAAATAGGAATGGATCATTTTGCTCTGGAAAGTGATTCCCTTTACATTGCTATGGTCTCTGGAAAACTTCATAGAAATTTCATGGGTTATACTGCCTCCAAAACGCAACTGATGATTGGTCTTGGAGTTTCTAGTATTGGCGACAGCTGGTATAGCTTTGCACAGAATGTTAAAAGCCTGGAGGAATATGAACATCTGGTAGGAAATAATATTATCCCTATTTACAGAGGCCATATTTTAACCGATGAAGATCAATTTATAAGAAGGCATATATTGAATTTAATGTGTAGATTTGAGTCAAGTTGGGATCAGGAAAGTGAAAATTCCGAACTTTTAGAGCAGATCTTGACAAGGCTAAGGGAAATGGAAAAAGACGAATTAGTTGAAATTAGCGTTAATAAAGTTAGGGTTACTGAAAAGGGAAGACCCTTTATAAGAAACATATGTATGGCATTTGATGTGTTATTACATAGGAAAGCCCCTGAAACCAGGCTGTTTTCCATGACTATTTAAAAGTGTTTAATTTACCTTAAAATCTAAGACAATGAAAACAATCATAGTACCTGTTGATTTCTCCGAGCAGTCCGAAAACGCTTTAAAAGTTGCGGCCTCCCTATCTAAAAAGCACGGGGCTGAAATTATTGCACTTCATATGCTGGAATTAAATGAAGCAATGATTTCATCTTCGGAAGGATTTCATCCTGAACAAACCGTGTTTCTCATTAAAATGGCTGAAAAACGAATTACCGAGTTTTTAGACAAACCCTACCTGAAGGGTGTAAAAAAAGTAACTCCTATTATAAAGCATTTCAAAGTATTTAGTGAAGTAAATGATATTGCTGAAAAACATGGGGCCGATATGATTATCATGGGCTCTCATGGCAGTGATGGACTTAAAGAAATATTTGTAGGTTCCAATGCCGAAAAAGTAGTGAGAAATTCTGAAATTCCGGTTCTGGTGATTAAAGATGAATTGGAAGATTTCAAGGCTGAAAACTTTGTATTTGCCTGTGCTTTTAAAGACGAAAGCCTTCTTGCATTTCGAAAAGCCAAGGAATTTGCAGATAAATTATCAGCTAAACTGCATTTGGTCTATATAAATACTCCGGGAGACAATTTTTTAAGTACTCAGGATGCTTATGAAAAAGTAAACAAGTATTTGCAAAAAGCTGGTGCTGGTAAGGAAGTCAATATATATAATGATTATAGCGTTGAGAAGGGTGTTTTAAATTTTAGCGAAAGTATCCATGCCGATGTAATTGGAATCCCTACTCATGGCAGAAAAGGGCTATCACATTTCTTTATGGGTAGTATTGGAGAGGATATTACCAATCATTCCAAAATTCCTGTAATCACATTCAAAATATAGTTTTAGGTTGATTAATTAATTGATATGATAAAGGGGAATCCAAAACGATTCCCCTTTATTTATTTATAAATACATCAAACCAACGAGACTTCTTAGTGCACCCTAAAATTGTCTGAGAAGCAGAACTAATGGATCAAATTCTTTCATGGTTTTCTGGAAATCGTAAACTTGTCTGTCCCTATCTATGGATTAATAGTTATTCTTTAAAAGGCCGTCACGGCCTTTGTTTACTAATTTTTTTTGGCTATCTTAATTACCTTAAATTTCCATATAACCTTGTAAGTGCTAACCAATTATGAAAGCCTATTTTTTATATTTCTCGCTGGTGTTTTATTTGTTTATAAACACAACTTTGAATGCCCAGACAATGTCCAGGGAACAAATGATTGAATATACTTCTGACTGGACAGGGGATCGATTTGAGGATGGTAGGCCAAAAATACCGGATAGTTACCTGGAACGTGCAAAGAATATCTCCATTGAAGAAGCCTGGGGCGCAATGAGAGGTCAGGGTTATTACAATCAATTTGAAGGTGATTGGATGATGATACATGAAGATATGCCAATGACCGGCCGAGCATTAACAGCTCAATACATGCCGACCAGGCCGGATATCAATGACATAATAACAAAAAAAGGTACAGCAGAAGGGAGAATAGGGGCATCCAATTCCTGGCCAATTGATGCATTACAGCAGGGAGATATTTACGTTGCTGATGGATTCGGAAAGATAATTGATGGCACCCTTATTGGCGATAATCTCGGTAATGCCATTTATACAAATTCTGGAAATGGGGTGGTCTTTGACGGTTCTTTAAGGGACCTGGAAGGCTTAGAACGCATTGAAGGGTTTAATGCATTTGTAAGGGGCTGGGATCCATCTTATATAAAGGATATGATGCTTACAGGTTTAAATACCCCAATAAGAATAGGCAGGGCTACGGTAATGCCGGGCGATTTGGTTCTGGCTAAACGGGAGGGTGTTATTTTTATTCCTGCCCACTTGGTGGAGCAGGTCATTACGCAAGCAGAATTTGTTGCATTAAAAGATGAATTTGGTCATCTGAGACTCAAACAAGCAAAGTATACACCAGGTGAAATTGATACAAAATGGACAGAAGCGATCAAAACTGATTTTTTGAACTGGATTGAAGAAAATCAGGATAAACTACCAATGAGTAAAGAAGAGCTTGATAATTACTTAAAAACCAGGACATGGTAAGTCTTTTAAATTTCTATTTCAATAACCCTTCAAACCCAACTAAATATGTACACCAATAAAAAAGAAAACCCCAGGGATAAGGAAATACAAAATGATACTAAAGGCAGGCGTTCTTTTATAAAGAAAGTAGGTTTGGGCGGATTAAGTCTGGCAGGATTAACGGCAGCTTCAGCCAATGAGCAACTTTCCTACGTATCCCAAAATGTAAATAGAAACTCAAGTCCGTCTACCCTGAAAATTACAGATATGCGAATTGCCGAAATTGGAGGAGATGTTGCATTCAGGACCCCAATAGTAAGGATTTATACAAACCAGGGTATTGTAGGCCATGGAGATGTTAGAGATGGCGCAGCAAAAGAATACGCTTTGTTTTTAAAAAGTAGGATTTTAGGGGAAAACCCTTGCAATGTGGAACGCTTGTTTGGAATTATAAAACAATTTGGATTTCACGGACGTCAGGGAGGTGGAGTATCAGCTGTGGAGATGGCGCTTTGGGACCTTGCCGGGAAAGCCTATAATGTCCCGGTTTACCAAATGCTGGGAGGGAAGTACAGGGATAAAGTTAGGCTATATTGTGATACAACAGTTTCCAAAGATGCCAATGAATATGCCAATAGAATGCAGGCCAGAATTGATCAGGGGTATACGGCACTTAAGATGGATATTGGCATTAACCTAATTAAAGACATCCCCGGAGCAATAATCAATTCTCCGGATGCGGACTATAATCCTTATCGCTATGAATACCGGTCCTATAATCTAACCAAACATCCATTTACCCGGGTTCAGATCACTGATAAGGGTATAGATTTATTAATGGAGTACCTTGATGTAATGCGTTCTAAAATAGGTTATGACATTCCTATGGGCACGGATCATTGGGGTCATTTTGGGGTGAACGAGGCTATCAAAATTGCCAGGGCAACAGAACCTTATAATTTGGCTTATATAGAAGATATTATCCCATGGCAATACACAGAACAATGGAAAGAAATTACGCAATCTTCCACCACGCCTACCCAAACCGGGGAAGATATTTACGGCCTCGAGGGAGGCTTTGAAGAACTTATCAAAACCAGATCTGTAGATATTGTCCATCCCGACCCAAATACTGCAGGGGGCATATTAGAAACCAAAAAAATAGGTGATTTTGCTTCAAGACATGGAATTGGTTTTATGCATCATCATGCAGCGGGCCCCATATCTTTTATTGGATGTGTACACAGTGCTGCAGCTACGGAAAATTTTATGTGGCTGGAACATCATGCAGTGGATAAAAACGACTGGGAGAACTTGGTTACTGGATTCGAAGGACCTATTGTAAAGGATGGTTATGTGACAGTTCCTGAAAAACCGGGTATAGGTGTGGAATTGAACGAAGAAGTAGTTAAAAAACACCTGATCAAAGGGGAAAAATTATTTGCACCTACCCCTGAATGGGACAAGATCCGTGCGTGGGACAGACTATGGAGCTAAGTGCTTTGCTAATTTTTTTGGAGCATAGGAAACAACTTTCTTAATTCCTCATCTGTCGGTTGATTTCCGTATTCACAAATTTCAAAACTCTCTACATGTTTTATTTCGGAGGCTTTATCACCATACCATTTTTTAAGAGCGGCTAATGCCGCTTTATTGGGTGCATTTGATCGCCAGTTCGCCAGCATTTTAAGTCGTTCCTGTTCTCCTATCGGAACCTTCTCCAGATTTCCTGATGTCCAGGGAAGCCATTCAAAAAATTGTGATTCATGCGCTGCCAGGGCGTAAATTTTCTGATCAAAAACAGCATCAATAGCCACAACAATATCCGGCTTAAATGGGTTTGGACGTTGAAAGCGATCTTCAGAATACAAAAAAACAGGATTCTTTTTTAGAGGGGGAGTATCGGCGGCAACATTTGGTACAATAACCATATAAGCCGCATCCTGAACCAGGATACCTGTATAGCGATGATCAGGGTGGTAGTCATTTGGCCTGGGGGCTATTACTACATCCGCATTCCATTTACGGATCTCACGGATGACCTTCAACCTGTTTTCCAGCGTAGGCATTAGTTCCCCGTCGTGGTTATCCAAAACTGTATATTCTACCCCAAAACGTTTTCCGGCTTCTTCGGCTTCGGCAAACCTGATTTTTGCCAATGTACCACCACCTTTGTTATAATGTCCGGCATCCCCATTGGTAAGAGAAACAAATTTTACCCTATGACCCATCCTTGCCAGTAGAATAGCTGTCCCACCGGCATCTGAATCGCAATCATCCGGGTGGGCACCAAATACAATGACATTTACAGTACTGGTTTGAGCATTACATAAATGGAAGGTAAATAATAAAATAAAAGTAAGAAGCAGACTTTTCATAATTTGCGGTTTAGGTTAGTTTCATTCCAACAGGGTCCCAGTTAACCGGTTTGTTCTTATAATAGCTTTCATTTGCCAGCAAAGCAGCTCCTGCTGCCCTAAGGCCAAAATTAGGGTCTTGTATTATTGTGTTCTTGCCACGGATTGCCTGGAAGAAATTAAAAAAATGGTCATAGTGACCTCCTTTGTAGTCGTCTGGCGCTTCCCAAAGTGTTTCCCCAATATTCAACGCAGATTCTCTGTTTTCCTGGTTTTTAGAGGCATATTCTGCTCTGATTTTCTTTTGAGTTTCTTCCGTATAAGCAATCATGGAATAATTACCAGGGGTCCTTCCCAATTTGGTGCGTACAAGTTTTACAGAATTTGAGCCTACCTCCATAACTCCTTCTGTTCCTACCAGCCTGAAGCCTCCTCCGCCACCAGATCCTGCAATAAAATTCACCCTGAATGAGGCGTTAAAAGCGGCATGCGTTTCAGTTTTGGGATAATCGTAAAAGGTTAATGTAACATCAGGAACATCGCGCCCGTCCTTCCAGTAGCGCAAACCACCTGTAGAAAGTGCCCGGGATGGTCCTTTTGAACTGATGATATAATTTAATGTGGAAAATGCATGAACAAACAGATCTCCGGCCACGCCGGTTCCATAATCCCTGTAATTCCGCCATCTAAAAAAACGTGTAGAATCAAATGGGACTTGTGGAGCTGTTCCCAGGAAGGTATCAAAATCTACTGTATTTGGATCGGCATCAGGAGGAATAGGATATTGCCAGGCCCCTTCCGCAGAATATCTGTCGTTATACATATCCAGAAGCACCAGGTCACCAATTGCACCATCTTCATAAAGAAGCCTTGCTTTTTCGTTTCCTAAAGAGGACATCCCCTGGCTTCCTACCTGGCAAAGCGCACCGGTATCTTTTTGAACTTTTATAATTTCATGGCCATCTACGAAATTTTGCACCATTGGTTTTTCACAGTAGACAGCTTTTCCTGCTTTCATGGCCTCAATTGTGATTTTTTTATGCCAGTGATCAGGGACCGCTACAATAACGGCATCAACATCACTCCGGTTAAGGATCTCTCTGTAATCTCTGGTAACAGCTATATCCTCTCCCCAAAGTTCTTTAGCCCTGTCTAACCTGCCTAAATAAAGATCACAAGCGGCTACAAGTTTAACACCTTTAACTTTTAATGCGGCTGTGGTGTCATATATTCCTTGGATACCGGATCCTATTAGCGCCAGATTTATCTGATCATTTATAGCAAAGGTATTTTCTTCATAGGTTCTGTTAAGTACTAGTTTTTGATGATAAGAGGAAGCTAAAATTTGTGGTGCTGTGGAAATTGCAGCTGCGCCTAAACCGGCCCGTCTTAAGAATGACCTTCTTGATTGATTCTTTTTCATGTTGGAGTACTAAGGTTGATACTTTCTTTTTAAAGAAGTTTAAATTACACTTTTTTAAGAAGTACTCCAAGAAGTTAATCAGACAGGTAAAAAAGTTTTGTTTAATTCTAAATCCTTCGCCAGGTCATTTATGGTTTTATTTTCCAGTAGTGTAATCATTTTTGATCTTGAAGGACTTATTAATCTGTGGATCGGACATGGTTTTTGCTCATTGCAGTCTTCTAAACCCAGCATACAGGTTTCCATCCTTTTTTTACCATCTATAACCTCTATTATTTGCATTACAGTTTCATTTTTATTAGATGGAGTAACGTAGAACCCCCCTTTAGGGCCCCTGGTGGAAGAGATAATTTTGCGCTTGGAAAGTTCTTGTAATAATTTGGCTATATAAGCTTTTGGAAGGTTTATTCTTTCACTAATATCCTTTACCATCATTTTATTATTCTCATCGGTATGTAGCGCGAGATATAAGACTGCTTTTAGGGCATATTTTGAAGAATTTGAGAGCATATTTTGAAATATTAAATTAATATATAATGATAAAAAGATATTATTGTCCTTAATATGATTAATATCATGTTTTTTCTTTCTTTCTCCTTTTATTTTTGAAAATTAATTGACAACTATCATAGAATGAAAAAACTTAATGAAATTACCGTATTCCTTTTTGCACTTTTAATGATAAGCTGTGGGGGAAAAGAAGAAAAGAAAAAAGAGGGTTTTAGTGTTACCAGGCAAAAAACAGACACTGAACAGCCCGTCACACCTCCCGAAACTTCTGCTACAAAAGCATCGGAGCGCGTTGATCTGGACAACAAGGGTATTGGCCCAGTGACTTCACTAACCTTAAATCCGGAAATAGACCAGGCAATGGCTGTAACTGGAAAAGAGGTGTATGACCAAATGTGCCTGGCATGCCATAGAATAGGCAAAAAATTTATTGGCCCGGCCCCTAACGGCATCCTTGAAAGACGTACACCGGAATGGGTTATGAACATGATTCTTAATCCTGATCAGATGGTAAAAGAAGATCCATTGGCGAAAGATTTGTTGCTAGAGTTCAATGGATCCCCAATGGCGAATCAAGGTCTTACTGAAGAACAAGCAAGGGCTGTGCTGGAGTATTTTAGAACTTTATAACAAACAATCATATGAAAACAATTACTAAATTAAGACTACTTGTTGGTTCATTTTTTATGCTGATTTTATTTGTCGGTTGTAAAAATGAAGCTAAAATAGAAGGAACAACTTCTTCAACAACACCAACAACTGAAGAAGATAAAGAACGTGGCCAGGCCTTTATTGAAGATGACGGATCAACTCCTAATGTACTACAGATTGCTATTGGTTCTCCGGATCATACAACGCTGGTTGCGGCTGTACAAGCTGCTGACCTTGAAAATGTTTTGGTAAATGCTGGTCCGTTAATGGTATTTGCACCTACTAATGAAGCCTTTGCTGCACTACCTGAAGGAACGGTTGACAACTTGTTAAAGCCGGAAAATAAAGAGGCGTTGGCCAATATCTTAAAATATCATGTTACGCCTGGAAATTATTCTAAAGATTTTCTAAAGAAGTTTAAAAAATTAGGGCAGGCCAATGATCAAAATGTAATGATTGTTGTTGAAGGGGATGATGTTTTTGTTGGAGGTGCTAAAATTATAGGCAGTGTTAAGGCAGGTAACGGAATTGTTCATGTGGTAGACAAGGTAATGTTACCACCGGAAGAATAAAAACATTAATCAATTAAAACTAAAAATAAAACAATGAAAAATTTAAGCTATTTAATTTGTGTCCTCTTTGGGTTAGGAATTACCTTAAGCAGCTGCAACAATCAATCTCAGAAATCAAATGGGGCTTTATCATCAAGCGCTGCTGAAAAAGTGTATGTAGCTCCTGGTGAACAAGACGAATTCTACGCTTTCCTTTCTGGAGGTTATAGCGGAAACCTTACGGTATATGGACTTCCCTCAGGGAGAATGTTCAAGGAAATCCCCGTATTCTCACAATTCCCGACTTCGGGATATGGTTATTCGGAAGAAACCAAACCGATGCTGAACACTTCTTTTGGATTCGTTCCTTGGGATGATTTACATCACCCTGATATTTCACAAACTAATGGTGAATTGGATGGTCGATGGATTTTTGTAAATGGGAACAATACTCCCCGTATAGCAAGGGTAAGTTTGAGTACTTTTGAGACCGAAGAGATTATTGAGGTTCCAAACAGTGCAGGTAACCACAGTTCGTCATTTATTACGGAAAACACGGAGTATGTCGTAGCTGGCACACGCTTCTCAGTGCCCGTGCCACAGCGCGATATGCCCATTAATGAATACAAGGGAAATTTTAAAGGCGCTTTATCTTTTATTAGTGTTGCGCCTGATAACGGCCGATTAAATCTGGAATTCCAGATATTGATGCCAGGTTTCAATTATGACCTTTCGCATCCCGGTCGTGGAAAATCTCATGGATGGTTCTTCTTTTCAACGTATAACACCGAAGAGGCCAATTCTCTATTAGAAGTTATGGCTTCGCAAAATGATAAGGATTTTATCGCTGCTGTAAACTGGAAGAAAATAGAGGAGTATGTTAAAAATGGTGGCGGGACTAAAATGCCTGCCAACTATGCGCACAATGTCTATGACGAGGAAACCCATACAGGGACTTCTACCATGATAAAAGAGGTAGTTACGGTAGATCCAACCAAAGTACCCGGAGCTTTGTACTTCCTGCCCACACCTAAATCACCACACGGCTGTGATGTAGATCCAACGGGAGAATATATTATTGGTAGCGGAAAACTGTCTGCAGACATTACGGTACATTCGTTTGATAAAATGTTGGCCGCAATCGAAGCAGAAAAATTTGATGGAGAGGCTTATGGTATTCCTATTCTCAAATTTGAGGAGGTCTTAGCAGGTACAGTAAAAAGTGGAGGTTTAGGCCCACTTCATACCGAATTCGATGACAAGGGGAATGCTTATACTACCTTCTTTATTTCCTCAGAAGTGGTAAAATGGAAAGTGGGAACCTGGGAGGTTGTCGATAGAAAACCGACTTACTATTCTGTAGGACATTTGATGATTCCGGGTGGAAATTCAAGAAAGCCTTTCGGGAAGTATGTTGTTGCTATGAACAAGATTACCAAAGACAGGTATCTTCCTACTGGTCCTGAAATGGAGCACTCTGCTCAGATTTATGATATTTCAGGGGAAAAAATGGAATTGATTTATGATTTCCCAACCCACGGTGAACCGCATTATGCTGCTGGTTGCCCTGCCGAGTTGTTAGCATCAAATTCGAAAAAGATCTATCGATTGGATGAAAATAAGCATAAATATGCCACTATGGGTGTTGATGATGCACGTGTAGAACGCAATGGGAATGAAGTACATATTTATATGTCTACTATCAGAAGTCATTTTACTCCAGACAATATTGAGGGTATCAAAGTAGGGGATAAGGTTTATTTCCATATCACCAACCACGAGCAAGATTTTGACGTACCACATGGTTTCTCCATAATTGGTCAGGGGACTTCCGAAATTCTAGTAATGCCAGGGCAAACCAAGACCTCGTTATGGGAACCTAAAAAGGTTGGGGTATGGCCATTCTACTGTACCGATTTTTGTTCTGCTTTACACCAGGAAATGCAAGGTTATGTTAGAGTATCTCCTGCTAATTCAAATATTGACCTTTCCTGGTCTTTAGGCGAATGAAAGTACTCTGGTAAATAATTTTATTTCACATATAAAAGCGGGCTGTGTCTAAGACCTGCCCGCTTTTTTCACAAATTAAAGTATCCTTCCAAAGCCACGTTTGATTTGTAAACAATCAAAAAGCAGAAATGATGAAAAAAGCAAGTATCCTGATGATCATTGGTCCTTTGTTTCTTTTGGGATTGTATGTTTTCCCGCTCTGGAACATAATGCTCGGAGCACCTCAATATCCGGAACCTTTGGGAATGAATATATATATTGATGGTATTAAGGGAGTTGATGAATTTGATATTCAGAACATTGACGGTCTTAACCACTACATTGGCATGCGTACACTACCAAAACCTGAGGATATGTGGGAGTTTAGTACCTTTCCATGGGTCATTGGAGGAATGGTAGCCTTAGGTGTATTGATAGGCCTGTTGGGATTTTTTGAAAAAGTTAGCTATAAATGGTTTATGGGATGGTTCGTACTCATGAGTATCTTAGGAGTACTGGGTATGTATGATTTTAACGAATGGATGGTAGATTACGGCACCAATTTAGATCCTAATGCTATAATGAAACTCACCAACGCAGACGGCACTCCTGTGAGCTACAAACCACCACTTTTTGGGCATGTAAAAATGCTTAATTTTGACGTAACCTCTTTGCCATCGACAGGTGCGTGGTTCATGTTTGTGGGTATGATGATGACTGTAATGGCATTTTTTGTGGGTAAAAAAGCATGGAAACCCGAAAGAAGTGCCAATTCGGTAAGACCGATTAAAGTAAAACCAAATGATAAATAAATTCATTTTTTTAAGTTTAGTCCTATTCATATTCGCTTCATGTGAGGTAAGTCCAAAACCAATTATTTATGGTTCTGATGGATGTCATTTTTGTTCAATGACCATTGTAGATAAGCAACATGCAGCTCAAATAGTAACTAAAAAAGGGAAGGCATTTAAATTTGATGCGGTGGAATGTATGCTTAATCATATGAAAGACATAGATACCGTTGAAGTTGCACTTTATTTCTGCAATTACTATGAGCAACCAGGAGAACTGATAGCCGCACAGGAGGCAACTTATCTGATAAGTGAAAATATACCCAGTCCCATGGGGGAATTCTTAACCGCATTTGACAATATGGAAGCTGCAACCGTGGCAAAAGAAGAAAATGGAGGAGAGCTCTATTCCTGGAATGAACTTTTGAAACACATGAATAATTAAAATGATGTATACGGTTAATAATGGAATTAATTCACAGGAGTATAATAAGCTTCAGATTCATAAGCTGGTAAATACTGAAAACTTAAAAATATTAAGTATTAGCCTTGAAAAAAACGCTATCTTTCCTGAACATGTGTCACCAAAAGATGTACAATTAATTGTCTTGGAGGGCGCTATTATTTTTTATATCAATCAGAAAGAGTACCATCTTTCCAAACATCAACATTTCTCCTTTCCTAAAGATGAAAAACATTGGGTAAAAGCACTCGAGAATTCAAAATTCCTTATAATAAGGTAATACTGATTATGGGTAAATATTTTCTATTAGGAATATTGTTTCTAAGTATCTTTAGTTTAAAAGCAAAGACCTTGGTAGTATGCTCAGACTGTGAGTTTAGGTCTATTAAAGATGCTGTTTCAAAGTCTTCAAAATTTGATACTGTTCTTATCAAAAAAGGCACCTACAAAGAGTTCAATATCCTTGTAGACAAACCCTTAACCTTAAAGGGTGAAAACTACCCCGTAGTAGACGGCGAAGACCGTGGCGAAATCATACGCGTTGTTTCCGATAATGTGACTATTGATGGACTATACATTATTAACGTCGGCACAAGTTACACTACAGATTACGCCGCTATCCGGGTAGTTAAAAGTGAAAACTTCCTGATACAGAACGTAGTATTGGAAAAGCTCTTTTTCGGTATATATCTTGAAAAATCGAATAACGGTAAAGTGTATAACAACAAGATTAATGGCGATGCAGTGGATGAGTATAATTCTGGTAATGGTATTCAATTATGGTATTGCCACAATGTTCAGGTAGACCAAAATATTGTACAAGGTGTACGCGATGGTATTTACCTGGAGTTTTCTGATAACATTACCATCAATAACAACCTAAGCACAAATAATCTGAGGTATGGCCTTCATTTTATGTTTTCAAACGATGATGTGTACACAAATAATACCTTCGAGAACAATGGCGCTGGTGTGGCCGTAATGTTTTCAAAGAAAATTACAATGCGCAACAATACTTTTTCAAAAAACTGGGGTACAGCTTCTTTTGGTTTGTTATTAAAAGAGATCAATGATGCAGAAATTACAGGCAATATTTTCACCAATAATACTATCGGTATCAATGTAGAAGGATCCAATAGAATAAATTATTACAACAATGAATTTATTAGTAATGGTTGGGCTTTGAAAGTAAAAGGGGCATGTTATGCGAATTCATTTGTAAATAACAACTTTCTAAATAATTCCTTTGATCTATCTTATAACAGTAAAATTAACGACAATGTCTTTAAGGAGAATTATTGGAGTAATTACGCTGGTTATGATTTAAATAAGGATGGGGTAGGAGATGTACCTTACAGACCTGTTAAACTATTTTCATATATTGTGAACAGAACCCCTGAAACTATTGTACTACTGCGCAGTTTATTTATGGATATCATAGATTTTTCAGAAAAAGTATCGCCCATTTTTACACCGGATAATCTAATGGATAATAGCCCCCTCATGAAAAGAATAAAATGATAAAAATTGAAGACCTCCACAAAAAATTTGGTAGGAATCAGGTACTGAGCGGAACAAACCTTTCTATTAAAAGTCCTGGTATTTATGCCGTGCTTGGCCCTAATGGTTCTGGTAAAACCACTCTAATAAAATGTATTTTAGGAATGGTAATTCCTACTTCAGGTGAAATTGAAGTCGAAGGTAAGGCTGTCAAAAAAAATTGGAAATACAGACAAGAAATCAACTACCTGCCCCAGATAGCCAATTTTCCGGGGAATTTAAGGGTATTTGAACTAATAGCAATGATCAAGGATTTAAGGCAAAAGCCAAGTCAGGATGATGTTCTTATTTCAAGCTTTGGATTAGCTCCATATTTAAATAATAAACTGGCTTCCTTGTCTGGCGGCACCAGGCAAAAGGTAAACATACTTTTGGCTTTTATGTTTAACAGTCCGCTAATTATTTTGGATGAACCTACCACTGGTTTGGATCCGGCTGCCTTAATTAGTTTAAAAAAGCTTATTCAAAAGGAAAAGCAGCAGGGCAAAACTATTTTGATTACAACTCATATCATGCAGTTTGTTGAAGAAATGGCTGATACAATAATATATCTGCTGGAAGGTAAAATCTATTTTAAAGGAACTATCAAGGAGCTCAAAGAAAGGACAGGTGAAAATAATTTTGACCACGCTATAGCTACAATAGCAACAAATTTTGAGAATGTTTAAAATACTGAAATACAGCTTTTACGACCTAATGCGAAGCAGATGGAGCTATGTGTATTTTCTGTTTTATCTTGCCCTTGGTTTTGTTCTTTTATTTCTAAACAATGATGTTTCCAAAGCAGTTATTACGCTTATGAATGTTATCATTGTCCTGGTTCCGCTAATAGGCACAATTTTTGGCGTAATGTACTTCTATAATTCCAAAGAATTCACTGAACTTTTACTGGCGCTGCCCATTAAGCGTTCTTCTATTTTTACAGGGCAGTATTTAGGCGTAGCGGGTTCTTTGACCTTAAGTTTGGTAATGGGACTTGGGATTCCCTTTATTGCATACGGACTTTTTAGGAGCAATGCCATTTGGGATTTTTCACTATTATTGGTCGTTGGAGCATTTCTGACGTTAATTTTCACCGCTTTGTCGTTTAACATTGCATTGTCCAATGAAAATAAGATTAAAGGATTTGGTTATGCTGTATTATTATGGTTGTTTTTTGCGGTAATTTATGATGGGTTGTTTCTATTATCACTTATAATATTTGAGGACTATCCTTTAGACAAATATTCTTTGGTGGCCACAATGCTTAACCCTGTAGATCTTTCCAGAACACTAATACTTTTGAAATTAGATATATCTGCCCTTATGGGTTATACGGGGGCTGTATTCAAATCTTTTTTCGGAACGAGATCAGGGTTCTTTATTTCAATCTTTATGTTGATTTTATGGACACTTATTCCATTGTATAATCTCATTAGAAAAGCAAACAAAAAGGATTTTTAGAAAGAATAAGGTTCGATAAAATCTTTATAAGTTCCTCTTGATGGATGTACCCTGGTTTTAAGCAGTCTTTTTTTGGGATAATCCTGTAATATGGCATGTATTACATTCCGGCGTTCCGAATAAGAATTGGTTTTGCCCCAGGCAACTATTACGATATCGGAATCTTCTATAGCCTGCCTTATAAAACTGTCATTCTCTTTCCCGATTTTAGATGAAGCTCCTTTAAAATCTTTAGTTTGTATATAGGCAAACAGATTAACTACTATAATAGTTTTTACGTTTCTAAATGGCTCAACTTCTTTTTCAAAAATGAGTTTTTCCAGAAATTGAACAGATTTGTCCGCAAATTTTGAATTGGCAACGCTGGGATTTTGCATGATAACACAAAGGGTGTTGCCGCTTGTTTTTACCGCATTTTCTATTGTAAGCTGATAGCGGAATTTTTTACAATCAGAAAATTTGGCTTTTACCAGTACGTCAGGGATGTGTTTATAAATCATCGTTCAACAAATGCTTAATCAGTCTTGGCAAATGTTCAGAGCAATTTTAACCATTTCTTCAAATGTTCGTTCCCGTTCTTCGAAACTGCATTTTTCACCGGTCACCAAAGAGTCCGAAATTGTAAGGATAGCCAGTGCCTCAATATTATTTTTTGCAGCTATAGTATAAAGCCCGGCGGCTTCCATTTCAACGCATAGCACGCCATAGTTAGCCCATTTTTTGTAGGCCAAAGGATCTTCATCGTAGTACTGATCTGAAGAAAGTACGTTACCGGCTTTTATAGGAATGTTGTTTTCCTGCGTGTATTGAACAGCCTTCATCAACAAATTAAAATTGGCCGTAGGTGCATAACTGACATCGTTAAAAATAGCATTATTTATACCCGAATTTGTAGAAGCGGATAGGGCCAAAATAATATCCCTAATCTTAACATCTTCATGATAAGACCCTGCGGTACCCACCCGGATTATTCTTTTCACATCATATTCTTTAATAAGTTCATGATAATAAATCATGGCCGAAGGGATGCCCATACCACTTCCCTGTATTGAAATGCGTTGCCCTTTAAATTCCCCGGTATAACCCAGCATACCACGAATATTTGAGTAACAATAAGCGTTATCTAAAAACGTCTCAGCCATCCATTTGGCACGTAGAGGATCACCCGGCATTAAAACTGTATCGGCAATCTCATTCTTTTTTGCATCAATGTGAGCACTCATAGATTATGGATTAGTCTCTTTAACTATTTCAATTCCTGAGGAAGTGCCGAGACGAGAAACACCCATATCTATGTAGCGTATAGCAGTTTTTTTATCCTTTATTCCTCCTGAGGCTTTGATTTGTATTTTGTTTTGAATTATGCGCTGGATTAATTCAATATCTTCAAAAGTAGCTCCTCCTGAGCCAAATCCGGTTGAAGTCTTTACAAAATCAGCCTTACCCTCAACAACCAGCATACTGGCTATTTTTTTTTCTTCAGCAGTTAAGTAACAGGTTTCAATAATTACTTTCAAATTCCTGGAGCCAATGACCTGTTTTATTTTAGCTATTTCATCTTTTACCAGACGGTATTCTTCGAATTTTAACCAACCAAGATTTATAACCATATCTATTTCATCTGCCCCATGTTCAATGCAGTATTTGGCCTCACACAGTTTAGCTTCAGTAGACATGGCACCTAACGGAAAGCCAACTACAGCGGCTATTTTGATATCGGAATCCTTTAATTCTTCCTTTGCCAGCGCAACATAACAACTATTAACGCAAACAGCGTAAAAATTAAATTCCCGGGCTTCAGCGCATAACTGTTTTATTGCCCTGGGCGTTGCCGTAGGCTTTAATAAAGTATGGTCAATATATCGCTCTATTTGCATTAATGCGTTTTAAGATCGTTCAAATCGTTCATATGCGGCTTTTATCAACATTTCACGATGGTCCGGGTGTGAAATAGATATCAGGGCTTTTGCCCTTTCATACAAATTTTTACCAAAAAGATTTACCACACCAAACTCAGTAACCACATAGTGAACGTGAGCTCGGGTGGTCGTAACTCCCGCACCCTCTTTAAGGGTAGGGGTAATCTTGCTTACTCCTTTTGCCGTGGCTGAGGAAAGTGCAAAAATTGGTTTTCCTCCTTCTGAAATAGCGGCACCTCTTATAAAATCCATTTGACCGCCTACACCGGAAAAGTGTCGTTGTCCAATACTGTCGGCACACACCTGCCCGGTTAGATCTATTTCAATGGCACTGTTTATTGCCGTTACTTTAGGGTTTCTTGAAATTACACTGGTATCATTGGTATATCCCGCTTCTTTGAAATGTACCAGTGGATTATCATCTACAAAATCGTATAAATTTTTAGTGCCTGCGGCGAAACAAGTAACAATTTTACCGGTTTTAATCTCTTTTTCTTCTCCTGTAATAATGCCTTTCTCAACCAAAGGTAAAAGACCATCGGAAAACATTTCTGTATGTACCCCCAATCTTTTATGGTTGTGTAAATTGCTTAAAACGGCGTTGGGAATATTTCCGATACCTAATTGCAAAGTAGCGCCATCCTCAATTAGTTCGGCAACATTTTTTCCAATTGCGTGTTCTAAATCTGTTATTTGTGTAATTGGTGCAACATGGATAGGCTGATCAACCTCAATAGCCATATCAATACTGTTTTTATGAATAATACCATCTCCGTGAGTCCTTGGTACCTGAGGATTAATCTGAGCGATTACTTTTTTTGCCGTTTGTATTGCCGGCAAAGCAATATCTACAGAAACTCCTAAAGAACAATACCCATGACGGTCCGGGGGAGATACCTGAACCACTGCCACATCAAGGGGTAATATATTTCGCCTGAAAAGAAAATGTATTTCGCTAAGAAAGATGGGTATATAATCACCTTTATTTGTATTCACGGCTTTTCTAACATTGCCTCCAACAAAACAACTGTTTATATTAAATGCCTGATTATAGGGAGGTATTGCATATTTCACCTCTCCTTCAGTATGAATTGAAATAATCTCTACTTGTTCTAGTTCCTCATATCTTTCACAAATACTATTAATTAAAGTATTGGGAGTCATAGCAGCTCCTTGCAGAAATATTCGATCCCCGGATTTTACAATGGCGGCAGCTTCTGCTGCGGTAACAATTTTCATGTTAGTATTATATTGGATTTATAAAGCGCCTCATTTAAATAAATTAAGGCTAATGACATTCTAATTCTGTAGAAACCATTTCAACCATTGGTTTTGGGGATACATATGGTATTCCTAAACCCATTCCTCTCAGAATAAAAAGTAATCCTATGATAACTACAAAAACGGGTATTAATTTACGTATTCGCCGCTTAGAAGAATCCTTTAATATTCCACTCAGATAAACGGCTGTTGACATTAATGGAACAGTACCTAAACCAAACAAAATCATATATAACGAACCTTCAAGAGCTGTACCCATGGCAATTGCTCCCAACAGGGCCATATAAACCAGTCCGCAAGGCAGGAACCCATTTAAAAAGCCAATAGTTAGAAAAGTATCTGCCGTTTTCTTTTTCAATGCTTTACCTAAACTACTTTTAATTTTTCCAATAATGCGATACACAGGTCTTGAAAAGCTAAGCCTGCTCATATAGTTAAAGGGCATGATTACAATTAATATCATGAGTACCCCAATAAGAATCGATAATTTTTGCTGTATACCAAAGATGTATAGTCCCTTTCCCAATAGGCCAAATAATAAACCAATAATGCCATATGCCATTAGTCTTCCAAAATGGTAAATGAAAACCTGACCTGCTTTTTTATACTTATTATTCCGACTTACAGGCAGCATAAAGGCAATGGGTCCGCACATGCCTATGCAGTGTAAACTCCCCAAAAGGCCTAAGACTAAAGCAGACAATAACATATTACTAATTAATAGGTGATACTTTCTTTTACCAGGTACTTTTTGCCCTGATAATTCCAGTAAATTTTAATGTCCCAGCGACCATCCAACAAACGTTTGTCAGGTATGAGCAAATGTTTATTGGATAAACTTAAAGGAAAGTCAAAATCCAAGTGTTTATTGGATGGTCTATATAGGGACACTTTACCTTCTATTTCTTTATAATTCATTTTTGGTGGGAAAGTAATGGCTATTCCATTTTCCTCGTTAACAAAACTGAATTGGGCAGCATAATCTTTGGCATTATTAAGTGCGTCAATCTCCTTCTGATAAGCCAGTTCTTCCTTGTAATACTCCTCTGTGACTAAATCATGATTGGCACTGTTATCTGTACTTGCAAGAATTACGAAATACATTATAAATGCAATAAATGCGATAAATGCCAAAACTATTCCTGTTCCCCAGTTAAACTTCATATTTTTTATTTCTTATTAATGAATACTCCTAATTATAGCTTCTAGGTGCCAGGAATCTGGCCGTTGTTGTTTCAATTAATTGATCTCCACTATATACCCCAATCTTCAATTTGTCTTTATCACCATTCAATGCAGCATTATTAATTTCTATAAACAAGGTGCCTTCTGCCAATTGCTGTGCAGGGACCTCAAAACTGCGATGTGATACCAAATCAATTTTTCCTTTATGAGAGAGAAGTTTAAAACTAACATCACTAATGTCTTTGGATGTTTTATTTATCAGCTTGTAGGTGTACACATTACTGATTATGTTACCTTCTTTATGTTCATATAGTTGTCCGGGTAACCTTAAAATATTGGCTTCCAGATCATTTCTTAAGAAAAGCATACCAATGAGCACTCCAATTAATATGACAAGTACTGCAGAGTATCCTTTTAATCTGGGACTAAAAGTAAATTTCGCCTTTTTTTCAATATTGTCTTCACTGGCATAACGAATAAGACCTTTCGGAAGGTCTATTTTTTCCATAATCGTGTCACATTCATCTATACAAGCCGTACAATTCACACATTCTAATTGAGTTCCATTTCTAATATCAATACCAGTAGGGCATACATTAACACATTGAAAGCAGTCTATACAATCTCCATAACCCTGTGCTTTCCTGTCTTCATTTTTTCGAAATTTCTTCCGACCATTTTCGGCTTCACCGCGTTTATGGTCATAGGCAACTACAATGGACTTATTGTCTAATAATACCCCTTGCATTCTCCCATAGGGGCAGGCAATTATGCAGACCTGTTCTCTGAACCATGCAAAAACAAAATAGAATACTGCCGTAAAAACAAGAAGAGACACCAATGTATTCATATGGGTAAGGGGACCATCTGTGATGTATTGCATTAATTTGTCACTCCCAATAAGATAGGCCAGGAAGACATTTGCAATTAAAAAGGACATTACAAAGAAGGCGAACCATTTTAGTAATCGTTTCCGTATTTTATCTGCATTCCATGATTGCTTTGCCAATCGCATCTGAGCACCTCTGTCTCCATCTATCCAATACTCAATTCGCCTGAAGACCATTTCCATAAATATAGTTTGAGGACACATCCATCCACAAAAAATACGTCCAAATGCCACGGTAAAAAACGCTATAAAAATTACCCCTATAATCATAGAAATAACAAAAAGGTGGAAATCCTGCGGCCAAAACGGAAAGCCAAAAATATTAAACCGACGCTCCAAAACATTAAACATCAGGAACTGGTTACCATTAAGTTTAATAAATGGTGAAGCAAAGAGGAAGATCAGCAAACCATAACTAACCCATTTTCGATACCTGTAATACCTGCCACTAGGTTTTTTAGGGAATATCCAGGCCCGCTTTCCTTCTTCGTCAATGGTCCCAATGGTGTCCCTGAAATTCTCTTCCATAGCTTTATCTTCTATCCCCTATTCATACCTAAGTATGAATTTATTCATTAATAACCACCGAGGTAGAGTCCGTCTCCTTATCCGGAGTAGCATCATTAGGCGCGCTTTCCTCTTCTGGAGCATTTTCGTCTACCCATAGGTCTCCTTCAGCTGCCTTGGGATTAGCTGGTGTAGTGCCTTGAAAACTTAGCAGATAACTGGCTACCTGTGCCATTTCTAATGGTTTAAGCGTTTGCTTCCATGAAACCATTCCTTTACCGGCCCGACCACCTTCCGAAATGGTATTAAACACATTTTTAATTCCACCTCCCAGGATCCAATATTCGTCTGCAAGATTTGGGCCAATCCCTCCGCCACCATCTGCCATATGACATACAACGCAATTGGTTTCAAATATGGATTTTCCTGCACTAATATCTGAGGCTTCAGTTAATAATGCCACAGTATTTACATCTACCAGATCTTTAGCAGTTTTTTTATAAGCTTCAATTTGGGCCTGTGCTTCTGCTACCTCCAGTTCATATTCTAAATCCTGATCATAATCGCCATAAATTTCGAATCTTATAAGGTATATAACCCCAAAAATAATGGTGGCATAAAAAAGGTAAACCCACCATGGCGGTAATTTATTGTCAAGCTCTTTTATACCATCATAGTTGTGATCCAAAATGATTTCACCTTCAGCCTCTATGGGTTTGGAGCCTAGTAGTTTTTGGTACATTTTCTTACCCCAACTCCATTCCAGTTGTTTAGATTTAGATTCCAAATACCTTTCTTTACCTTCTGAGGAAAGGGTTTGAAACATAACATTTTCTATAGACTTTAAAATAAGCTCAATTGCAATTAAAATTAATAACACCATCAACAGAAAGAACTGTGTTATAGGATATTCAATAAATGCAGGTTTTTCTCCGGAGTCAATAAAGTACTCCATCAGTCCGAAGATGATAAAGAATATTATAGGGATTCTGATCCACCAGGGTGACATATTTTTCATGGCTCTTATTGTTTTGGTTGATTATCTTCTAAGGGTATTTCACTTACTTCTTTTATATGCTCTTTGGAGGCGGTAAATACCCACCAAAAAAGAATGGCAAAAAATATAAAGAAGATAAGTAATGATATCATGGGATACGTGGCAATGCCTTCCATACTTTCCATGTGATTTTTTATAAATTTTAGCATGATCTACTTGTTTTCTGACAATAATTCGTCGGTTTCCTTAACTTTTATATCCGTACCTAGCCGCTGTAAGTAAGCGATTAGCGAAACTATTTCACGATCACGCATTTCTACAAAGTCCAATCCGTTATCCGCAGCGTATTTTTTATCTGCTTCATAGGATTTTACAAAATCGGGATCAGCATAAAGGTTTTCTTCTATTTGTATGGACTGTTCTTCCATAGAAGCCTCTGCATTCGCAATTTCCTCTTCGGTATAAGGTACACCGAGACTTACCATTGCTTCCATTTTTCCCTGTATATCACTTCTGTCGTGTTCATTGAGAACTAACCACTGATATGCCGGCATTATGGAACCTGAAGAGGTGCTTTGGGGGTCATACATATGGTTAAGATGCCAACTATCGGAATATTTACCCCCAATTCGCAATAAATCAGGCCCTGTACGTTTACTCCCCCAAAGGAATGGGTGATCATAAACAAACTCTCCTGCTTTGGCGTATTCTCCATATCGTTCCACCTCGCTTCTGAAAGGACGAATCATCTGAGAATGACAACCTACACAACCTTCACGTATATAAAGATCTCTTCCCTCCAATTCCAGAGGAGTATATGGTTTTACACTTGTAATAGTTGGTATATTTGATTTTACCAGAATAGTTGGGACTATCTGGACAATCCCCCCAATAAGAATGGCTATTGTAGCAAATATTGTCAATTTAATAGGTTTGCGTTCCAGCCAGGTATGATACGTTTCTCCTGCGGTTCTTTTTTTAGATACCCTGGTTAGGGCTGCCGCTTCTGCAAGTTCATCTTCCACCTTGCTACCCGAGCGAACCGTAACTACTATGTTGTACAACATTACAATAAACCCAACAATGTACAGGCTGCCACCAATCGCCCGCATCCAGTACATTGGCATAATTTCATTTACCGTCTCTAAGAAGTTCCCGTAAACAAGGGAGCCATCCGGATTAAATTCTTTCCACATCAAAGCCTGAGTAAAGCCGGCGACATACATGGGCAAGGCATATAATATGATTCCTAAAGTACCAATCCAAAAGTGGAAATTAGCCATAGGGATAGAATGCAGTCTGGTTTTAAACATTTTGGGCACCATCCAGTATATCATTCCAAAGGCCAGAAAACCATTCCAGGCAAGGGCACCTACATGGACATGTGCAATAATCCAATCACTAAAATGGGCTATGGCATTTACATTTTTCAGGGATAACATGGGACCTTCAAAAGTCGCCATCCCATAACCTGTAATTGCAACCACCATAAATTTAAGGGTTGGGTCTGTACGTACCTTATCCCAGGCTCCTCTAAGGGTCAGTAACCCATTTATCATACCACCCCAGGAAGGAGCAATAAGCATAACTGAAAATGCTACACCTAAATTTTGTGCCCAATCGGGTAAGGCCGAATAGAGTAAATGGTGAGGTCCGGCCCAGATGTAAATAAAAATCAATGACCAGAAATGGACTATGGAAAGTCTATAGGAGTATACAGGCCTGTTGGCCGCTTTAGGAACAAAATAATACATTAGTCCTAAAAAAGGTGTGGTAAGGAAGAAAGCCACAGCGTTATGACCGTACCACCATTGAACCAAAGCATCCTGAACTCCTGCATATACCGAATAACTTTTTAAAGCGCTAACCGGTAATTCCAAACTATTAAAGATATGAAGAACAGCTACTGTTACGAATGTGGCCAAATAGAACCAAATAGCCACATAAAGGTGACGTTGTCTTCTTTTAACCATTGTTCCAATCAGGTTCCATCCAAATGCGACCCATACAAGCGCAATTGCAATATCAATTGGCCACTCCAACTCAGCATATTCTTTAGAAGTACTATATCCAAGAGGAAGCGTGATTGCTGCCGCTACTATTATAGCTTGCCACCCCCAGAAGTTAAACTTACTTAGGAAGTCACTAAACATACGGGCTTTGAGTAAACGCTGGGTAGAGTAATAAACCCCGGCAAAGATAGCGTTCCCTACGAATGCAAAGATAACAGCATTGGTGTGCAATGGGCGAAGTCGTCCGAAACTTAGAAATGATATTCCATCTGTTATATTAGGGAATAGAAACATTAATGCAAGTAGTAATCCTACGAGCATACCAATGATTCCCCAAAACAAGGTGGCATAGAGGAAATTTTTTACGATCTTGTTGTCGTAATAGAACTGTTGTACTTCCATAATTACAAATTTTGCTTTTTATTTAGTTGGTTTGATTTTTTGATTTTAGTAGTAGGTTCTATAGTTGTGTTTTTTACAACTTCATCTTCAAATAACATTCTGACTGAGGGAGTATACGAGTCATCATACTGCCCGCTCCGAACAGAAATGATAAAAGCAGCAAAGAAAACCAGTGCTACTACAATACTAATTGTAAGCAATAAATAAATGACACTCATACCTACCTGAATTCTGGCGTAAAACTACATTTGTGGACAATTTCAAAAAATGACATATGTCAGGTTCTTTAATTAATTTAACTTCTTTCCTATTACATTGGTTGCAAGTGTAGCAAAAGCCACAATGCTAATTGAACTCAATGGCATTAAGATTGCTGCAATTACGGGTTCTAACTGTCCTGTCACAGCAAAATAAAGCCCAACCACATTATACATCAATGAGAGAATAAAACACAATTTAATAATTTTTATGGCCTTTTTAGAGGCCAGAATGTAATTGTTAAGATATTTAAATTTTGTAGCATCAAGAATTCCATCACAGGCGGGGGAGAAAACGTTTATGTTTTCAGAAATTGCAAGACCCACATTACTCTGTGCCAGAGCACCTGCATCATTTAGACCATCACCCACCATTAGGACCTTTTTGTCATTAGCCTGTAACTCGCTTATAAACTCCAACTTATCCGTTGGTTTTTGATTAAAATATAAAGGGGTCAATTTTGGTAAAAGCTTTTCCAGCCTGGTCTTTTCTCCTGAATTATCGCCCGATATTACGGCTAAATCCATATAGCGCCCCATTTCTTTAAAAACTTCCGAAACTCCTTCCCTGTAATTATTATTAAAAACAAAACACCCCTTATAGGCATCATTTGCGCTTACATGAACGGAGGTGCTGTTATAATCACTTTGTTGTTGATGCCCTACAAAATCTGCGGAACCAACTTTAACGTCGCTCTTGTCCTTAACCCCTTGTACTCCTTTCCCTGTATATTCCCTATACTCATCAAGGGTTTCTATATCGTGTTCTTTTAACAATGCATATAGTGATCTGCTCAGCGGATGGTTGGATGCCCTCAGGGTATTTTTTAGCAAGGATTCCTCCTCAACAGAAAGCTCCATGCCTTCATAGGAAATTGAACTAGATTGCGTTGTTGTTATTGTACCGGTTTTATCAAATATTGCAGTATCTATTTGAGCCAACTGCTCTATTACACTACTGTCCTTCAGATAGAATTTTTTACGTCCGAAAATCCGTAACATATTGCCCAGGGTAAACGGAGCTGCAAGGGCAATAGCGCACGGACAGGCAATGATAAGTACAGCTGTAAAAACATTAAATACCTTACTGCTGTCCTGATACATCCAAAAAGATGCTGCAATTATGGCAATAGCCAATACAGCTATTGTAAAGCGTTTTCCTATGCTGTCTGTTAAAGTTTGAAAAGCAGTTGTCTTGTCTTTTTGGAAAACCGAATTACCCCATAATTGCGTGAGATAGCTCTGAGAAACACTTTTTAAAGTTTCTATTTCAATTGCGCCATAACACTGTCTGCCACCGGCAAAAACTTTATCACCGGAAATTTTTTGGACAGGCTCTGATTCTCCGGTTACAAAGCTATAATCTATTTGGGCCTTCCCGTTTATAAGGATTCCATCTACCGGAATTAGTTCCTTATTCCTTATTAGTAACCTGTCGCCTCTTTTAATATCATATACCTGAACTGTTTCCTCTTTCTTTTTTTTGCTTAATCTGGTAACTGCAATAGGGAAATACGACTTGTAGTCGCGTTCAAAAGAAAGGAATGAATATGTTTTTTGTTGAAAGAATCTCCCAACCAATAAGAAGAAAATTAAACCCGTAAGACTGTCAAAGAAGCCCGAACCCAAGTCAAAGAATATTTCGAAACTACTGCGAGTAAAAAGCACCAAAACACCCAGGGCAATTGGCACATCAATATTTAAAAGTCCGGAACGCAATCCTTTGTAAGCAGAGATGAGATAATCACTACCTGCATAAAATACAACAGGGAGTGAAAAAGCAAACATCAACCATCTGAATAAACCTTTGTACTGATCAAGCCAAAATTCCCCCACCTCAAAATACTCCGGAAAAGATAAAAACATAATATTCCCAAAAGCAAAACCGGCAACACCAAGTTTATATAATATACTTCTGTCTGTTTTACTCTTACCCTTGTCATAATCATCAAGGGAGATATAGGGTTCATAACCAATTTTTGCTAATAATATAACCAGTTCTTTTAATGTAACCAGTTCCGCTTTAAAAGTAACTCTAACTGTTTTTTTTGGGAAGTCTACCTGTGAATTCGTAATTCCGGGATGTAATTTTTTTAAATTCTCCAACACCCAAATACACGAACTGCAATGTATACCTGGAATAAACAGATTAACAATTTGAACAGTTCCATCATCAAATTCAATTAATCGTTGTGCAATGGTATTGGAAGTGAGAAAATCGTATTTTCCTTCAATGGCTAATGGAGTAGTACCCGCGCCTGATTGAAGATCATAGTAATAGGTCAGATCATTAGACTGAAAAATCTCATAGACTGTTTTACATCCGTTACAACAGAAATTCTTATCGTCAAATACTATCGCCGTGATGTTGCAGTTATCACCACAGTGGTAACATTTACTCATATTAATAACATTTGCTTACTACCTGAATGCGAAATTGTAGTAATTTACTTAAAATATATATGATATTTGTCACCTTTTCGATAATTTTGAAGTTCAATAGCGTAAACAAAAATCCATGGGCTCTGAAAACAGGTGCGAGAATTGTATAGTACGTCAATTTAATTCCTTACGGGCTATGAGTAAGGATGAATTAAAACAGGTTTCTGATTCAAAGATTTCCAAAAGCGTTAGAAAAGGCGAAGCTATTTTCGAAGAAGGAGAAAAACTAAACGGGGTGTTTTGTGTTCGGGATGGGGTTTCAAAGCTTTCTAAACTAAGCTCTAACGGAAAAGATCAAATAGTGAAATTAGCCACAAAAGGTGAAGTTATGGGTCAACGTTCTGTGATTGCAGAGGAGACTTCAAATTTAAGTGCAGTCGCTGTTAACGATATGGAACTTTGCTTTATTCCCAAAGAAGTAATTGTGAATACCTTACACAAGAATCCTGGTTTTACATTTGAAGTCCTTCGCCTCATGTCACATGACTTAAGAGAAGCAGATGATGTGATTGTAAATATTTCTCAAAAAACTGTAAAACAACGTATCGCAGAAGCATTCCTTTATCTTAAATCTAACTATGGTGAAGACGCGGACGGATATTTAGTTCTTACCCTTTCAAGGGAGGATATAGCTAATGTTGTTGGCACTGCCACGGAATCCTGCATTCGAATTATTTCGGAATTTAAAAAGAAGGGCTTGCTAAAGAGTTCCGGGAAGAAACTTGGAATTTTGGATGAAAAGAAATTAAGCGAACTTGCTGAAGGATTTTAGTTCAGCACTTCAGTACTAATTCAGCCCCAATATAGTTCCTGCCTAAAGTAAATAAGTACTTGTCAATAATTATTCAGGATTTAAAAACCTGACATATATCATTGTTTCCATGTAATCCCAGAGGTATTTTTACACCGTTGTTTCTTTAATCGGGTGTATGAAAAACATATTATTACCAACAGATTTTTCCAAAAATTCTTTAAATGCTGCAAAGTTTGCAATTGAATTTTTTAAAGAAGAAGAATGTGCTTTTCATCTTTTAAATACATATACCCCTGCTATAGTACACAGCCGTTTTATGGCTGCTACTATTCATGGAGGGTTACTTGAAGATAATGTTCGATCCGAGTCTGAGAGTGGATTGGAAGAATTTTTGAATCAAATCAATACGTATTATAAATACCCTCAACACAGTTTTAATTGCGTTTCTTCGTTTAATCTGCTAACCGAAGAAATCAAAGAGCTTGTGGAAGCAAAGGATATTGATTTTATAGTAACAGGTACAAAAGGATCATCTGGCTTTGAGGAGGTATTTTTGGGAAGTAATACCGTAAGAATAATTAAGGCCGTAAGAACATGCCCAATTCTGGCGGTACCGGAAGATTTTGAGTATATAAAACCTGTTAGAATTGGTTTCCCTACCGATTTTAAAAGAAATTTTAGTGTAGAAGTAATTAAGCCTTTGATTCAGCTGACTGCTAAATTTGGAGCTACTATAAATATAATGCATATTAGCGAGGAGGAAGAATTGAACAAGTACCAGCATTCAAATAAAGATATATTACTGGAGTATGTTTCGTCTGTATCACATTGTTTGCATAGCATGCCTTATTTTGCCAGTAAATCAGATGTGATTGAATTCTTCATAAAGGAGTTTGACATCCAATTGCTTGCCCTTGTACATTATCGACATGGATTTCTGGAAGAATTGGTTAAAGAACCTGTGGTCAAACGCATTGCGTTTCACACGCCAATACCTCTTCTGGTATTACCCGACTAGTTCAGAAAAAAAATAAAGAAGAATTAATCTCTTCCAACCGAGGAGGAGCATTTATTTGCTTATTGGGTAATCCTCATAGAAGTCTTCAAATGTTTTTGAAGTTTTGTAGTTGTCTGTAAGTACTTTATAGACCATATAAACTATCATTATCTGACCAAGTACAGTGAGGTAAAAGACCCAGCTAAAAGCGAAATTCATAGTGGCCATTATGGTCACCATTATTAACAGGATAGTGGTTGCTCCAACCCAAAACATAGCAGAAGATTTCATTTTTTATTTTAAAGTTATCTAAAATCAAAAAACGCCGGTGTTAACGCAATGATAAATCTGTAGATATTTAAAAATTCCAGAACATATCTTCGGTTGGAATATTCTTTTGTTTGCCAAGATCCAGAGGGCTAAAATTTAATACGTTAAATAAGTACCAAATACTGGATGAGATTGCCGGAGTGCTCGAGGCATTTTCCCACAATAAAGAGGAACCATAACTGG
Source organism: uncultured Eudoraea sp. (assembly GCF_947490415.1). Classification (GTDB taxonomy): domain Bacteria; phylum Bacteroidota; class Bacteroidia; order Flavobacteriales; family Flavobacteriaceae; genus Eudoraea. The sequence continues at coordinate 142,579 of NZ_CANLGX010000006.1, read as the reverse complement.
TGCCTTCATTTGTTGCATACGGAAGGCCTAGTGAATTTAACTGGGCCGAATTATTCATTTGTGCATTTTTTAGTTGCTGTAGAATTCCATTGGCTTCGTTGGCCAAATTGGCTTCTTTGAAAGCGAGGGCCATTTGCGCGGTACCTTCTAACCAAATAACATCTTTATCTTCATCAAAACAATAACCGGTAATTTCTTTGCCGTTATAACTTGCCACCTGGGTGTTTTTGTAGCGTTCTGCTTTAATAAGTACTTCTTCGGGGAAATTCTTAAATATTAAATAACCCAGGGAATGCAAATCCATAGCATAATAATGGGTCTCATTTTCCGGCCACGCCACAAGCAGCTTGTCATTTGTGTTCCAGCGTTCTTGTTTAAGATAATTTAATATACCCTTATGAAAATCGTCATAACCTTCAACTGCGTTAAAAGCAGTTATAATTCCTTCGGTTATTTTGTGTATTTGTGTCCCATCTTCCCTGAACCCGCCCCATAGGCCTCCATCTTCATCCTGCAGGCTCCTTATCCAGTTTTCCAAAAGCTGGGCTAAAGGCGTATACTTATTATTTCCAGTTTTTTGGTAATAGTTATTTAGCGCTATCAATAACCAGGCATTATCGCCAAGCCAAATAGTGTTACCATTATTTCCAGCGCTATCTCTGAATTGAAAAAACCCTCCTCCGTTTAGAACGAATTCTAAATCGATTTGGTCATTGAAATAATCAAAAATATGCTCGGCTTTTTCATATTCTCCAACGGATATAAATGCCAGAGCAGCCAATGAATTATCGTACAGGGAAACAAAATTCGAATCTTCAGTGCTTGTTAAAAGGCCATTGCTAAGTTGAACATGGCTGATCCATTTATAGATTTCCAGCTCTTCCCCTTTGAGTGTATTTTCAAAATTATTTTCAGGGAGGTCAATACCAACTGCCTCAACCTCTTCAAGAGAAACAGACTCATAAACTGAATCCAGTGTGCAGGAAGAGATAAAAAAATATAAGATGGTATAAAATAGTAACTTCTTAAGCATGATGTAGGCGGTTTTTTGATTTGGGCAATCGTCTTATAAAATTAATACTCAATGGCCAGGGCTATAGAGTTTTACGACCAACGAATGGTATGTCCGACAAAATTCAATGCTAAACACAGCTTATCCCAAAAATGAGTTTTTAGCTGAAAGCTGATCTATTCAACTCCGTTAAAAAACATCGATGAACGGTAAGAGTTTCCTTATTTTTGTTTTAAATTATTTTATGAATCTTCCTGGTATTGAATTTGGAGGCTTCTTTGCAAGGTTTATCTGGATGTTTGTTCACCTAATGTCGCTCGTTGGATTCAGGAACAGAGTAATCGTATTTTTTAATTGGGTTTATAATTACATTAATTATGATAAAGCCGCATGCTTAATAGTCAGACCCTTCAAGAACAGATTATAAAACGGCTTAATTATAACATCTAATTTGGAATCCTTTTTATATCTTTGTGGTGTTGTGTTGTGCATCATTAATAATGGTGTATGTGTATAGATGCCGATATTGATTCGGTACTTACCAATGAAAGGCTTTCCAATTTGGGAGGCTTTTTTTTTATAAGCATACCTTGGTTGACGGAATAAAATAATTGCCGGATATTTATGGGGCTTTATTTTACAAAACCTTGAATTTGTCGTAATTTTAGTGATGACTTTTAAAGAGATCTGCTCATGCCATTATATCATAAACTTGGAAGTTTACCACACAAAAGACATACGGTTTTTAAGAAAAAAGATGGCAGTTTACACTATGAACAGTTATTTGGAACCATAGGCTTTGACGGAATGTCTTCCCTAATGTATCATCTATACCGGCCAACTATGGTTAAAGAGGTGGGTGATTCAAAGGACATTTCCCCTAAAGCGGCGGTTAAGTATAATATAAAATCCAGATTGCTAAAAGGTTTTCAGGTATCCCCGGAGGATGATTATCTCGAAAGCCGAAAAGTGGTGCTATTCAATAGTGATGTTCATGTTGGGCTCGCAGCCCCTAAAAAATCAATGACTGATTACTTTTATAAAAATGCAGACGCGGATGAATTACTCTTTGTTCACAGGGGAAAAGGAACGCTTAAAACGATGTTGGGTGAAATTCCTTTTGGATATGGGGATTATATTTTAATACCTCGCGGAATGATCTATCAAATAGAATTTGAAGATGAAGATAACAGACTCTTTATTACAGAGTCTTACCATCCCATTTATACCCCCAAGCGATATAGGAACTGGTTTGGACAACTTTTGGAGCATTCACCATTTTGCGAACGTGATTTTAGACTTCCGGAAAATTTGCAAACGCATGATGAACTCGGAGATTTTGTAATTAAAGTCAAAAAGCAAGGCCAGTTGCATCAAATGACGTATGCATCTCATCCTTTTGACGTGGTCGGCTGGGATGGATATAATTACCCATATGCTTTTTCCATATTTGATTTTGAACCTATTACGGGGAGGGTGCATCAACCGCCACCGGTTCACCAGACTTTTGAGACAAGTGCCTTCGTAGTTTGTTCCTTCTGCCCTCGCCTATATGACTACCACCCACAGGCTATACCAGCACCCTACAATCACTCGAACATTGATTCGGATGAGGTGCTTTATTATGTTGAAGGCGATTTTATGAGTCGGAAAAATATTGATCAAGGTTATATCTCTCTTCATCCTGCAGGAATTCCTCATGGTCCCCACCCTGGAACATACGAGGCCAGCATTGGCAAGAGTGGTACGGAAGAATACGCGGTAATGGTTGATACATTTAAACCACTGCAATTAACAGAAGCTGCGCTTGCAATTGATGATGGTACTTACTATCAGTCCTGGTTAGAGTAGGGCAACTTTATGTATAATAAAATGAAGCAGGCTTGCGGCCAGTTTGGCGGTTTGATCATCGCGGTCATATGTCGGATTGAGTTCGGCTACATCCGCACTTATTAATTTATTTGTTGCAATGAGTGTATCTAAGGCAACCATTGCAATATCTACCGAAAACCCCATGGGGGAGGCAGCGCTAACACCTGGTGCAAAAGCAGAAGAAAAACCATCTAAATCTATTGTCAGGTATACAAAATCTACTTCTCTACAGAACTCATTAATTTTATTAATCACGTAAGAAGTATTCTGCTTATGAAAGAGTTCGGCCTCAATATATTTTACATTCCATTTGCGGGCACACTCAAATAATATAGTGTCGTTGGCATCATTTCTTATCCCAAGACACAAATAATGGAAGTCCAAATTTTGGGTGTTATTATCGGTTGCAATTTGATAAAATGGTGTTCCGGAATTATTGCCATTTTCATTCGATCTTAGATCAAAATGGGCATCCAGGTTTACTATTCCAATTTTTTGGTCATTGCCCACAAATTTTTTAATTCCATTATAATGTCCGTATGCTATATCGTGCCCTCCCCCTAACAATAATGGCAAGCCTTTATGGTGCAAAATCTGAGCTGCTTTTTCAGCCAATACACTTTGCGCTTTCTCCATGTCATCTCCTACACATACCACATTACCCCCGTCATAAATGGCAGTACTTTCATTTAAATGATGTGGTAGTTTTGCCAACTGCCGGCGTGTAGCCTGAGGGCCTTCCTTTGTTCCTGTTCTGCCCTTATTTCTCTTTACACCTTCATCACATTCATAACCCAGGATTACGAAAGTTTTATCTCCGTATACCGGGATATTTTGCAACTCCAGATCTATTTGCTCTACCTTCTGGTAAACATATAGATTCTGATCGGCCTTTCGACCAGTCCAAATATTTTTGTCTGTTGGTTTGTATAAATTCATTGGGTTATTCAAATAAGCCATCTAATAATTTATCAGCCACTATGTTGGGTAGTGTAACTTTTAAATTAGGGCTGCGTTTCATCTCCCTTTTAATGGCGAACAGTGCTTCCTTATTTCTGGCCCAACTTCTGCGCGATATCCCATTATTTACATCATAGAATAGCATATTTTTAAGTCGTTCAGAGGCTTGGTCTGAACCATCAAGGACCATCCCGAATCCCCCGTTAATCACCTCGCCCCACCCAACTCCACCGCCATTGTGAATGGAAACCCAGCTTGCTCCTCTGAAGCTATCTCCAATAACATTGTGGATCGCCATATCTGCAGTAAACTGACTTCCATCGTAAATATTGCTGGTTTCCCTGAATGGAGAATCTGTACCGCTTACATCATGGTGATCCCGCCCCAGGACAATAGGTGCAGAAATTTTCCCAGAACGGACGGCCTTATTAAAAGCCTGGGCGATCTTAATCCTTCCTTCCGCATCTGCATAAAGGATACGTGCCTGTGAACCTACCACCAGCTTATTGGAATCGGCTTCTCGAATCCATTTGATATTATCTTCCATTTGCTGCTGAATCTCTTCAGGTGCAGAATTTCTGATTTTCTGCATAACACTTAAAGCTATTTCATCCGTCTTTTGAAGATCTTCAGGATTACCCGAGGTACATACCCATCTAAATGGACCAAACCCAAAGTCAAAACACATCGGCCCCAAAATGTCCTGAACATAGGACGGGTATTTAAAATCAATATTGTTTTCAGACATAACATCGGCACCGGCCCTTGAGGCTTCCAGTAAAAAAGCATTTCCATAATCAAAGAAATAGGTTCCTTTTTCCGAATGTTTATTAATTGCATTCACCTGCCGTCTCAAAGATTCCTGAACCTTTTCTTTAAACAATTCCGGGTTTTCCGCCATCATAATATTTGCTTCGTCAAAGGTCAATCCGGCGGGATAATACCCTCCTGCCCATGGATTGTGCAGAGAGGTTTGATCTGACCCAAGGTGAATAAATAATTCTTCCTCATAAAATCGTTCCCAGACGTCAACTACATTCCCAACATAGGCCAGGGATAATATTTCATTCCCGGCTATTGCCTGTTTGGTCCTACGAATCAGACTGTCCATATCAGCATGAAGTTCATCAACCCAACCCTGTGAATATCTTTTAGTTGCAGCAGCCTCATTTACTTCGGCACAGACCGTAATACAGCCAGCAATATTCCCTGCTTTTGGTTGGGCTCCGCTCATGCCGCCTAAGCCGGCAGTAAGGAATATTTTGCCTTTCGGGGATTCAGTTTTTAGTAATACCTTTCTGAAAGCATTCATTACCGTAATGGCAGTTCCATGTACTATGCCTTGCGGGCCAATATACATATAAGATCCGGCAGTCATTTGCCCGTACTGCGTGACCCCAAGAGCGTTGAATTTTTCCCAATCGTCCTGACTGGAATAGTTGGGAATCATCATTCCATTTGTAATTACCACCCTTGGGGCTTCCTTGGAAGACGGGAATAAACCCATAGGATGTCCGGAATACATATGAAGGGTTTGTTCATTGGTCATGTTTGCCAGATATTGCATGGTCAACAGATATTGTGCCCAATTCTGAAAGACGGCACCATTACCTCCATAAGTAATTAATTCTTCAGGGTGCTGTGCCACTTCAGGATCCAGATTATTCTGTATCATAAGCATTATCGCTGCTCCCTCCACTGTTTTGGCAGGATATTCTGAAATTGGCCGGGCATGTATTTTATATTCCGGTTTAAAACGATACATATAAATTCGACCATATTTTTCCAATTCCATAGCAAATTCTGCAGAAAGCTCAGAATGCCAGGCAGGAGGAAAATAGCGTAGCGCATTTCTTATCGCCAGCTTTTTTTCATCCCGGCTTAGGATCTCCTTTCTCTTTGGTGCATGATTCAATTCAGGAATTCGCAGCCTTGATGGAGGTAATACTTTAGGAATTCCCAGTAGGATCTCATCGCGAAAACTCAATTGTATTTTGGAACTTTGCATCTTTCCTATGGGTTATGTTTGTCGTAAATTAATTTACCTTTTTTAAATACCATACATGGCTTAAAAGCCCCCTGGTTGTAAAGAACTTCATTGAAATCGTCCGTATGAAACAGGTTAAAATCGGCAAGATAACCAGCTTTTAGTTTGCCTCTATCTGATAATTGAAGTGCTGCCGCTGCCCTAAATGTTATTCCGGCCAAAACTTCCGCATTTGTTAATTTTTGCATGGTTCCCAATATGGCCGCCTGGGTAAGTAGATCGCCCATAGGGGCAGACCCCGGATTATGATCACTTGCAATGGCCAAGGCACCACCGGCATCCAGAATTTTCCTGGCAGGAGTAAAATTACATCCCAAGCCTAAAGATGCCCCGGGTAAGGCTGTGGCTATCACATCACTTTTTGCTAATAATTCTATTTCATGGGTTGTACTTGCCTCCAAATGATCTGCACTGACCGCATTAAATTTTACGGCAACCTCACTTCCTCCCACAGAGAACTGATCTGCATGGATAGTAATTTCAAAACCCATTTTAGCAGCTTCGGAAAGGTAAGGCGCTATTTCAGCTAGGTTAAATGCGCCTTTTTCAATAAAGGCATCAACTCTGTTTGCTAATTTTTCTTTCTTTAAAATGGGGAACAGTTGCGCACTTATTTCTGATAGATACTCAGACGAATTACCCTTAAAATCCCTTGGGAGCATATGAGCTGCCAAACAAGTGGAGACAAAATCCAATGGGAACTGATCATCAGCCTCCTTAATTGCCTGTAGCATCTTTAGTTCTTCCTTTACTGAAAGACCGTAACCACTTTTGACCTCAATGGTGGTTACGCCATTTTTAAGATGCTGTTTGGCTCTTTTAATTATTCCCTTGATCAACTCTTTTTTTGTAGCCTTTCTTGTTTGTTGTACAGTATCCCAAATACCACCTCCTTCCTCCGCAATTTCTAAATAGGTTTTGCCCGCATTCCTCATAGCGTAATCCCTGGCTCTGGATCCTCCAAAACAAATATGGGTATGAGAATCCACAAATCCGGGAAGGCAAATATGCTTTCCTTCTAACCTAATCAATTTTACGTCCAGATCTTGTACGTCGGATTTGAGTTTTTTAAAACTATCCACGGTTTTAATAAGGCCGTCCACAAAAAGGATTCCTGCATTTTCAATAATCTGTAACTGACTATCAGAAACAGCGCCTTTTAAGGGTATTCCTGTCATAGGAATTACCTGGCTTAAGGGTCCAATAAGCGTTAATTGCTCCATAGTCATTAATAGTTTTCAAACTCTTCTGAAAAAGATGTCTGTAAAGAGAGATTCTTTTTTTTACAAACCTTATTTATACGCTGTATTATGGTTTGGTTTCTTACCAATTTTATTCCTTGTTCTATATCATCGGCAAAAACCCTGTCTTTTTTTGCGAAGGCCACTTTTTTACGAACTTCCTTATGCACTTCTTCAAGCAATATCCCTGATTTTAAAGGTTTTCTATATTCAAAAGCCTGGGTGGCCGTAAGTAATTCAATGGCCAATATTTTTTCCAAGTTTCCAAGTACTCTTAAAGCTTTTCTGCCTGCAATAGACCCCATGCTTACGTGGTCTTCCTGCCCCATAGAAGTAGGAATGCTGTCTGCGCTGGAAGGAAAACAAAGCCCTTTGTTTTCACTCGCCAAAGCCGCAGTGGTGTATTGAAGGATCATGTATCCTGAATTTATCCCTGTATCTTCCATGAGCAATTTAGGAACTCCCGGACTATTGCCTTCCAGTGCCAGGTAAATCCTCCTGTCTGAAATATTGCCCAATTCAGAAGCTGCCAGACAGGCATAATCTAATGCCATAGCCAGTGGCTGTCCGTGAAAATTACCACCACTTATTGTCAATTCTTCATTGATGATAATTGGATTATCTGTTACAGAATTCAGTTCTACCTGTACCAATTCCTTGAGGTGTAACCAGGCATTTCTGGATGCTCCATGCACCTGAGGAATACAACGCAGTGAATAAGGATCCTGCACCCGCTCACAATCAATATGATTTTCCATGATCTCAGAACCTTTCAGGAGTAATTTAACCCTTTGTGCCACATGTATATTACCCTGAAAGGGCCGTAGCTTATGCAGTTCATTATAAAAAGGTTTTACGGAACCCTGCAAACCTTCGATCATCATTGCGCCGATAATATCAGCATGTGAGAGGCAATTGTGTAATTTTTCCAATACTCTTATGGCATGTGCTAAGATAAACTGAGTGCCGTTTATAAGTGCCAATCCCTCTTTGGGACCAAGTTCCAGAGGTTTCAACCCTGTTTTTTTAAATAATTCCTCCGTTCCAATAATTTTGTTTTCAAAAAGGACCTTACCAAGCCCAATTAGTGGTAAAAACAGATGAGAAAGAGGAGCTAAGTCTCCTGAAGCCCCAACTGATCCTTGAGAAGGCACCAGTGGAATAGCATCGTTTTCTATATGCCAAAGAATTCTATCCAGGGTTTCTATGGCTATCCCGGAATATCCCTTGGCAAGTGAATGTATCTTTAAAATAAGCATCAGTTTAGCCAGTTCTGTCTTTATCGGCTTGCCAACGCCAACACTATGGCTTTTGAGAATATTTGTCTGTAAAATTCTGGTTTCTTCTTTAGAAATATTTGTAGTGCATAAGGGCCCGAACCCGGTATTTATCCCATAAACAGCCTGTCCTTTTTCAACTATATTTTCAACTACAAGTTTGCTCTCCTGAACTCGTTTACGTGAAGCATTTGATAATTGACCTTGAATTGTGCCTCTTGCAATTCCTAATGCGAGGCTACAGCTAAGTTCTTCTTCTCCATACAGAAAGGTATGAGTTGGTGAAACCATTAATTAGTATTTTTAGTACTATAAATGTATTCATTAAGTTTCAGAAAAATGGAATTGCAGCCCCACTTTAATTTGAATATTATATCACCGTTAGAAATTCTAACTTTGTAAAACTAAAATGTTTAGAATGATATTTGAATTGATTAAAAAGAGGCGATCTGTATTTCCTGCTCAATACACGAATCAGCCAATAGATAGATCAGAGATTGAAAAAATTCTGGAAGCAGCAAACTGGGCACCGACCCATAAAAAAACGGAACCCTGGAGGTTTAAGGTTTTTCTGGGAAATTCAAAAGAGCAGCTAGGCCAGTTTCTTGCAAAAAAATATGAGGAAACAGAGGCGAATCCAAAAGCTTTTAAAGTTAAAAAACTACTCGACAACCCAAGCAGGTCGGCGGCTGTTATAGCAATATGTATGCAAAGAGATCCGAACGAAAGCCTTCCGGAATGGGAAGAAATTGCAGCAACGTCAATGGCTGTTCAGAATATATGGCTTTGTTGCACAGAAATAGGAATAGGTTGTTATTGGAGTTCACCGGGACTCATAAAATATATGGGTGAATTTATTGAACTCGGTGAAGGGGAACAATGTCTCGGGTTTTTATACATGGGACATTACGAAGAGGAAATCTCTGTTGGGGATAGAAAACCTGTTGAGGAAAAGGTGGTTTGGTTTAATTAGGGGCTAGTAAAAAAACGGGAATAGGTCTTCCTTAAATTCCCAGGCTTTAGCTATAAACAGCCCTAAATAAACAATAGTTACCACAAATTTTAAGAATGTGCCGGTAAGAAAACCTATAAAAGAACCAAAAGCGGCCTTAAGTGCTGTTTTATTATCCGCCTTATTTATTAATTCTCCAATCAGTGCTCCAACAAATGGCCAAATAATTATTCCTAAAATGCCCAGAATAGGGAATAATATAGCCACAAGCAACCCCACTACGGTTCCGGCCATTCCGGCATTGCTGCCTCCAAATTTTTTCGTGCCCATTGCCGGGATAATATAATCTAATGCAAATACTATTGCCGCCACTAAAAAAGTGATGCCCAAAAACCACCAATCATTAGGTACTGCTCTGGTTAGAACCAATAGCAAAAGACCTATCCAGCTTATTGGAGGTCCGGGTAAAACGGGTAAAAAACTCCCCAGGATTCCAATGAACATAATGAAAAAACCCAAAAATAATAAGGCAATGTCCATAAAAATAATTTGTAATTGAACGAAGATAGCGTCTATTTGTTACATGTCTTTTTGGGGAAGCGGGAAATCCAGAAATTCTGGGGCTTATTTGCCCGAAAAAATCGTAATTTTCCGCAAGAATACCTATTAGATGAGGAAGTTGCTAATTTTGTTTTGTCTTTGCCTGATATCTTCCTGTGATTTGTTTACTTCAACCGAAGTTAAAACACAAAAACTGGTTGAAAAAGAATTACAGGCAATCAATTGGAATGATGTTGACCAATATCCTCTGTTCGATGATTGTGACGAAACGGCGTCTAAAGCTTCACAAAAAGAGTGTTTTGAAAACACCTTACTTTTGCATTTTTCGATGACCTTACAGGAATTCGAATTTATTTTAGACAAAGATATTGAGGAAGTAGTATATGTAGATTTCCTGGTTGATAAAGAAGGAAAAATTACCGTTTTGAATATTGATAAAAACAGACTTATTCAGGAACAGATTCCTGAATTTGATGGGATTGTCAGCAGAAGTCTTAAAAGTCTGCCTGCATTAGGGCCGGCTTTAAAAAGAGGAATTCCGGTGAATGCTAAGTTCAGGATTCCTATTATTTTAAATTCAGAGTAAACAAAATAAATTGCAAAACGAAAAAATTATATTGGGCATTGATCCGGGAACCACTATCATGGGATTCGGAATCATTAAAGTAACCGGGAAGAAGATGACATTTATTCAAATGAATGAATTACTCCTCAAAAAATACAATGATCCCTTTACCAAACTCAAACTTATTTTTGAACGAACCATAGAATTGATTGACACCTACCATCCGGATGAAATTGCCATTGAAGCTCCCTTTTATGGGAAGAATGTCCAATCTATGCTAAAACTTGGCCGGGCACAGGGCGTGGCCATGGCGGCCGGGCTATCAAGGCAAATTCCGATAACTGAATATATGCCAAAAAAAATAAAAATGGCAATTACGGGTAATGGCAATGCCAGTAAAGAGCAGGTAGCAAAAATGCTCCAGAGCACTTTAGGACTAAAATCACTTCCAAAAAATTTGGATAGTACAGATGGCCTTGCGGCGGCGGTATGTCATTTCTATAATGAAGGAAGGGTGGAAGTAGGCAAGAGTTATACAGGATGGTCTGCATTCGTAAAACAAAATGAAGATCGATTAAAATAAATAGGATTGACTTCGGAATCAAAATATTGCAAGAATTGCGGAGCATTAGCAAAAGATTTGTTTTGTGCACATTGTGGGCAAAGGACATCAGTTAATAAGGTAACGCTCGGAGATACATTCAATGACCTGACAGACAATATGTTTTCCCTCAGTGCCCCACTTCCCTTGACCTTAAGAAGGTTGGTTTTAAATCCGGGTGCATTGTTTAGAGAATACCTTAGTGGTAAAAGGAAAAAATACTATAGCCCCATTTCGTTTTTTATTTTGTCAACTCTGGTTTATCTTTTCATCAGGTGGGCCATTGATTTTGACAATTATCTAGAGATCTCAGCAGGAACCTTTGAGGAACAGATAGATATGGAACTATTTTCTCCTGCCAGGGATTATATGTTTCAAAACATTAAATCCCTGGCATTCATTCTTGTTTTCACATTAGCTGTATTCACAAAATTTTTCTTTAGTAAGAAATATACGCTGGCCGAATACATCGCCGTTTCTTTTTATCTGAATGGTTTTTATTCGCTGTTTGCTGCTTTAAATTTATTCTATATACAATATGTGAATCCCAAAATTCAGTATTTGGCCATGGTCGTTATGTGTGTCTATTTTATTTATGCTATGATATCATTCTTTCGAAACCAGCGATTGAAGGTAGGATTAAAATCTTTTATGATTTACTGGTTAGCATATGGTACCTATGTATTAATCGCAATTAACATTTCCTATCTTATTGTAATGTTTGAACAACTCTGATGGCTGGCATCTACATTCACATTCCATTTTGCAAACAGGCCTGTCATTATTGTGACTTTCATTTCTCTACTAATTTGAGGAAAAGGCAAGATATGGTAAGCGCCTTGCAGAAGGAATTATTGCTTCGCAAAGCTGAATTGAAAAATGAAGAAGTACAGACCATTTATTTTGGGGGCGGTACGCCATCGGTTCTAGAAATAGGAGAAATCAATGAAATTATAAAAACTGTTGATGAGAATTATAGGGTGATTAAGTATCCTGAAATAACCCTGGAAGCCAATCCGGATGACTTATCCATAAAAAAAATAAAGGAGTTGAGTGATTCTCCTATTAACAGATTAAGTATTGGCGTACAATCCTTTTTTGATCAGGACCTTAAATTGATGAACAGGGCGCACGATGCCAAAGAAGCCGATTTATGCCTCAATGAGGCCAAAAAGTATTTTGATAATATTTCTATTGACCTTATTTATGGGATACCCGGGATGACAAATGCGCGTTGGGAGGAGAATATTAATAAGGCCTTGTCTTATGAGTTGCCACATATTTCCAGTTATGCATTAACGGTGGAGCCCAAAACTGCTTTAAAAGCATTTATTGACAAGGGAATTATTCCCAATGTAGATGATGAAGTGGCCGAGGAACAGTTTAATATACTATGTACCCTTTTGGAGAAGGAAGGGTTTATAAATTATGAAATCTCCAACTTTGGGAAGGAAGGATATTTCTCTAAGAACAATACAGCGTATTGGAAGGGAAAAAAATATATAGGGATAGGACCTTCGGCACATTCTTATGACGGCACAAAAAGGGCATGGAATATCAATAATAACTCGAAATATATCAGATCAATTAAAGAAAATATACTGCCGTTGGAAGAGGAAGTACTCAGCAAAACAGACCGATACAATGAATATGTCATGACCGCATTGCGAACAATTTGGGGAGTTTCTTTGGATAAAATAAGAAACGAATTCGGGACTGGTTATTACGAGTACCTATTGGATCAATCTGATAAATATATCAAAGAGAAATTACTTGTAACAGAAGGGGATAAGCTCTCTGTCACTAAAAAAGGAAAGTTTTTATGTGATGGGATTGCTAGCGATTTATTTATGATTAAATTGAAATAAGATTTCTGATTAGAAGACATGCTCGCACGAATAAAACATAATAGCAAGGAATACAAGATAGATTTGTCAAAGCCTCTGGATATTTCGATTCCTTTGAGGGGCAATGAATCGAATGTAAGAGCCTGGAATCTGGATCCACCTAAGATACAACCACATAAGGAAGAGGGTTTTATTGGGAAAGTATCCGAAGGTGCTTCCGTAAATTTTAATGATATCAGTTTTAATCCACATGCGCATGGAACTCATACAGAATGCCTTGGACATATCACAGAAGAGACCTATTCCATAAATAGGCAATTGTCAGACTATTTTTTCCTGGCTGAGGTGGTCACCATCGCTCCTGAAAAATATCAGAATGATTTTGTGGTCTCCAAAAAGCAAATTCAATATGCGATTGGAAACAAAAAATGTGAAGCACTCATAATCAGAACTTTACCTAACATTGAAGATAAATTATCAAGAAAATATTCCGATACAAATCCACCTTATTTATTGGAAGAAACAGCTCAATATTTAGTGGATAGGGAAATTAATCACTTGCTCATAGACCTCCCTTCCATTGACAGGGAAAAAGACAATGGAGCGCTATTGGCACATAGGGCATTCTGGCAAGTTGAAGGCAAGATGCGTACCAGGGCCACTATTACAGAATTTATATTTGTAAACAATTCTATTAAAGACGGCACTTATATTTTAAACTTGCAACTGGCCCCAATGGAAAATGATGCCAGTCCTAGCAGGCCGGTAATATTTAAACCTATAAAGTCATGAATACCCTAATCAGGTTAGAGGAATTTGCAATGTTTGTATTTGGGTTCTATCTTTTCACATTCCTCCCTTTTTCCTGGTGGTGGTTTTTTGTGTTTCTTCTGGCCCCGGATATTGGAATGATAGGATATATTTTAGGCAATAAAATTGGAGCGATTTCATATAATATCTTTCATCATAAAGGTTTGGCAATAGTTATTTATATTTTTGGAGCGTATTATTCTCTTCCTTTGTTAGAAGGATCCGGGATAATTTTGTTTTCACACTCAGCTCTGGACAGAACTTTGGGTTATGGCTTAAAGTATAAGAAAGGATTTAAGTTTACACATTTGGGAGAAGTAGGAAAAAACAATGGATAGTATTTTTGAACTGTTTTTGGGGTTAATATTAGGGGCAATCTTAATGTATTGGATGTACTCATTATTTCGTATTAAGAGGAGCAAAGAGCTCACAGAGCATCAATCCACAATAATATTGGAAAAAATTAAAAGCGTCTGTAAATTGATCTCCGTGGAGGGTGATTTTGCTGAGATTTACAAATATGAAAATACCAGGGAGCACTTTATGAGTTTGCTTAGCAGCAAGAAAACGGCCCTGATAGTAATTAATGCAAAAGCTCAAATAGGTTACGACCTTAAAAAAGTATTAATGCATGCCGATACGGATAAAAAGAAAATAATTCTTACTAACTTTCCTCAGCCGGAAGTGCTTTCTATACAACCGGAGCTTGAATTTTACGATATAAAAAATGGCCTTTTCAATTCATTTACTCCAAAAGATTTGACAGCCCTAAATCAGGAAGCTAAAAAACATGTCATGGAGAAAATTCCCGAAAGCGGGCTCATGGATACAGCCAGGCGGGAAGCTTTGGAAGCTGTTTTATTAATTGAGAAAATTGTTGAAACTATCGGGTGGAAATTAGATTACTCGACTTTAGAATTAAGCGACCATAAAAAACCTTTTATTGAAAAATAGAGTTATAAATTTAAATCGTAATAACATGAAAAAGGCAGTTTGTATTTTAACCATTTTATTAATATCCATAACCGCATACAGTCAACAAGATAAGCATATGAAAAATTTAGATCCAGGTTTTGTACATACCGTATATTTTTGGCTCAACAATCCGGATGACACGGATGACCAAAAGCAATTTGAAAAGGCGATGAAGAAGTTCATGAAGAAGTCGAAACATGCAAATACACATTATGTTGGAAAGCCTCCAAAGGCTACGCGCGATGTTGTAGACGATTCATTTACATATGCTTTGATCGTAAGTTTTAAATCTGCCAAAGAACAGGAGAAATACCAGAAAGAAAAGGCGCATCTGGAATTTATTGAGGAGGCACAAAGCCTTTGGAATAAGGTAATTGTATACGACTCCCAGGGAGTCAAACTATGATCTTTCCAAGAAGTACCTGAGCTTTTTTCACAGTATATTTTAGCTAAATAGTACATTAAAACGCTTTTGAATATGAACATTGAAGAATTCAGAGAACTTTGTTTATATAAAAAAGGAGTTACGGAAGAATTTCCTTTTGATGCGGACACGCTGGTCTTTAAGGTGATGGGTAAAATCTTTACCATTGCCCCGCTTGAACGAATTCCATCTCAGGTGAATTTAAAATGTGACCCCGAAAGGGCCATTGAATTGCGGGAAACCTATGATGGAATTATTACCCCAGGATATCATATGAGCAAAGTACACTGGAACACATTATTTCTGGAACAGCTGCCGGCTAAACTGATATCAGAACTTGTGAATCATTCATACGAATTGGTGGTTTCTAAGCTAACAAAGAAACAAAAAGCCGCGCTCGAGGGTATGATATAATCTTTAAATCCCTTTAAGAATACCATATCTTTACCACCTCAATTTAAAGAGCTATTGTATATGCCTAACCCTGCCAAGTTCTACATAAAAAGAAAAGACAAATTGAGTGAGCTGCTTGTTCAGGTGAAACGACAATTATGGCTCTCCAGTATGATTAGGCTGACGGTTTTTATCCTGGCAATTTTTGGGATATACCTGTTTTATGACAACTCAAATTATATTCTTTTAACTGTTCTTTTTGCAGTAATACTTTTTCTTTTTTTGGTTTCGAGGCATAGCGACCTGACTTACCAAAAAAATAAATTGTTAGCCTTGATCTCCATTAATGAAACGGAGTTGCAGGTATTGGCTCGAAAATTTCATGAGCTCCCTGATGGAAAAGAATTCATTGACCGTGGACATTTTTACAGTCAGGATATAGATCTTTTCGGGAAGGGTTCTTTTTACCAATATTGTAATCGCACGGCTTTACCGGAAGGCGGTAAAACATTGGCAGGACTATTTACTGAAAACAATATCGAAAATGTAATAGAAAAACAGGAAGCCATAAAAGAACTGGGATCAGTAGCGGAATGGAGGCAGGAATTTTCGGCTGTTGCTAAATTGATAAAAACGGAAATCTCGTCGGCTAATTTAATAAGTTGGCTTAAAACGTATCAGACATTCGTTCCAAATCTGATGAAAATATTACCTAACGTGTTTTCGCTTTTGTCACTGGCAGTTATTTGCCTCTATTACTTTGATTATCTTCCGGGATGGGGGTTATTGTTTTGGTTTTTCCTTGGACTGGGTATCACTGGTAAGTATTTAAGCAGGGTCAATGCGCTTTCTCAGAATACATCGCAAGCACAGAGTAGTTTTCAACAATATCAAAAATTGATATTGCTTTTGGAGAATATGAAATACCAATCCCAATTGTTGCAGAATGAAAAGGAGTACATCCTGGAAGAAGGCATAAAGGTTTCTCAAATTTTAAAACAGTTTTCAGGGATGTTAAATGCTTTTGACCAAAGGAATAATATGATTTTTGGTGCTTTGGCTAATGGGTTTCTATTGTGGGACCTCAGGTATGCTTATTCCATAGAGAAATGGATTAGTGTTCATGGTAATAGTGTAGAGCGCTGGCTTAATACCATAGCTTTTTTCGACTCTTATAACAGTCTGGGAAATTTTGCTTTTAATCACCCCGATTATACTTTTCCTGAAATTACAAAAAATGATCTTATCATTGAAGCCAAAAATATCTCACATCCCATGCTCGACCCGGCTGAAGGGGTCACAAATAATTTTAAAATTAGTAAAGAAGAATTCTTTGTAATTACCGGTGCAAATATGGCCGGTAAAAGCACATTCCTGCGAACGATCTCCCTTCAGATTGTCATGGCCAATATGGGCCTGCCAGTATGCGCTACCTTTTTGCGATACCAGCCCATTAAACTGATTACGAGCATGCGAACTGTAGATTCTTTGACAGAACACGAATCCTACTTTTTTTCAGAACTTAAACGCTTAAAGTTTATTATTGATAGTATCAGTGATGATCAATATTTTATTGTGTTGGATGAAATCCTAAAGGGAACCAACAGTACAGATAAGGCTATAGGTTCCAGAAAGTTTATCGAAAAGTTAGTTGGTTCTAATTCAACCGGGCTTATAGCTACCCATGATTTAAGTCTGTGTGAGGTAGCCAAAAGTCTGGAAAAGGTTGATAACTACTATTTTGATGCTGCAATAGTAAATGATGAATTGCATTTTGATTATAAGTTCAAAAAAGGTATTTGTCAAAATATGAATGCTTCATTTTTGTTGAAGAAAATGAAAATAGTTGAATAATAGATGGATTCACTAACGCAAATAGTTTTAGGGGCCTCAGTTGGTGAGGTGGTACTTGGTAAAAAGGTGGGGAATAAAGCTATGCTTTATGGTGCAATTGCCGGCACAATACCCGATCTTGATGTCTTGAGTCGCTATTTTGTAGATACGGTTACTTATACCGAATGGCACAGAGGATTTAGTCATTCTATTCTGTTTAGCCTTTTGTTTGCCCCCGTTTTTGGATGGCTGATTTCTAAAATTGAAAAAAATTCCGGAGTAAGCTGGCAGGAATGGTCCAAACTTATGTTCTGGGGTTTGTTTACCCATCCTATTTTGGATTCCTTTACCACCTGGGGCACGCAACTTTTTTGGCCTTTTGATGTTCGCCTGGCCTTCCAGAATATTTTTGTAATTGATCCTTTATATACGCTTCCTTTTCTGTTTTTCCTGATTTTGACCATGAGACAACACAGGCTTTCACCGGCCAGAAGAAAGTATAATCGAATGGGTCTTATTGTTAGTAGCGGCTATCTAGTGGTAACCTTGCTGTTGAAGGGTATTACCTATAAGAAATTTACAGATAATTTGGAGGATCAGGAGATTGCTTATGAACAGATCCAAACCAGGCCAACCCCATTTAATTCAATACTATGGACTGCAAATGTGGATGCGGGGAAAGAATATTTAATAGGTGAATATTCCTTGTTTGATACCAAACCAATTGTGTTTAGGGGTTATCCAAAAAACCATGCCTTTTTAGGAGAACTGGCAGGTGAGGATAAGCTTAACCGGTTAATAAAAATTACCGAAGGCTGGTATACCATTTCGCGGAAGGAGCAAACCTTACTCTTTAATGATCTTCGTTTTGGTTTGATAAGCCTGAATCCCATTGATCCAAAATTTGCTTTTAGCTATAAGTTGCTTAAACTAAAAAATGAGGTCATAGTTGAGGAAACCCCAAAATTTAAAGAAGACGCACAAAACGTTTTAATTGAATTATGGGTGAGAATCTGGGGAAATTAATCCCCGTGTAACCAATTCTTTATTATTGGTTAATATTCCTTATAAGCTTTTTATCTGCAGATCGTGAAAGGTATCTGCCTGCAGCCGTAATAACTCTTCGGCTTTCTGTTTTTTATACGCGTAAACGGCTTCTTCTTCAGCTATCTCACCATATATTTTTTCATTCAGAGAAGTGTCTGTGGCCAGGATTTTTTGGCGTTGCAATACTTTTTGCATCACCCAGGTCTCTACGGCACTTTCCTCATCTTCCAGTTTTAGGTCATAAGGTCCTTTTGGAGCCAGAAGCTTAACAATTATAGGTGAGGTTTCTATAGCAAGGAATAGAAGGAAAATAAAGAAAGAGGGAAACCAAGCGAGTTCTCCCAGCGCATTTATTCGTGCCATAAGACCGTCAAATCCGTCAATAATGGGTTGAGAATCATTAACTGCCTGCGAATATTCTGTATTGAGCGCTGCAATCTGGGTTTCTATATCTGCAATCTTGGTTGCATTTGTTTCCTTTAATTGTTTTAATTCTAACAAAGCCGCATCATGCTTTTCGCGTTTTTCTTTATACACCGGTCCTTTGCCTAAAAGCATAGTACCTGCCCTTCCTTCCGCCTCGGAAATATAGGTGTCGTAGAGTGCATTTGTTTCAGCCTCTTTTACATTTATCTCATCTTTAAGTGATGCAACATCTTCATTCAGGCTGGCAACCACCGGAGTGTATTGCTGAGCAATCTGCGCTTTATTTGCCAGGGTGAGTTCGTTTTTTTGTTCCAATAAAACCTGGTTAATTTCCTTTTCGAAAATTTTCATTTCCAAAGGTTTGGAGATTACAACGGCAATAATGACTGCCAAAATTATCCTGGGGGTAGCCTGTAAAAATTCACTTTTAAGACTGTCTCTTTTTTTAATAGTAGAGACAATAAACCGGTCCAGGTTAAAAATTAGAAGGCCCCAGATAAGTCCAAAAAAGATAGCGGTATAAACGTTGTCAAATACAGTGTATAACGCATAACTACTTGCAATAAAGGCCATTACAGCGGTAAAAAAAACAGTAGCACCTATGCCTGCGTATTTGTTTTGTTCTCCTGAAGAACAGGATTCAAGAATGCCCGTGTCCGCTCCGGAACAGAGGATAAAAAAGCGTCGTATCATTATAGTGTTCGTTTTTGATTCTAATGGTTAGAACGCAATTTGCTATGATTTGTTACACTATAATGAAATAAAAATACCTCATTAAGAGGGTTTTATGATTTAAAGGAATTTTCCCTCTTAATTTTTAAACAAATCTGGCTTTTATTCAAATCTGAATTTACTTAGAAAATAGTTCTGTATAATATTTATAGAAATAGGGTATTGTTTCAATTCCTTTTAAAAAGTTCCATACTCCAAAATGCTCATTCGGGGAATGAATGGCATTGCTGTCCAGTCCAAAACCCATTAAGATGGACTTCGATCCTAATTCCCTTTCAAATAATGGTACAATAGGAATGCTACCGCCGTTTCTCTTGGGTACGGGTACTTTTCCAAAGGTTGTCTCATAGGCTTTACTGGCCGCCTGGTAACCTATACTATCAATAGGGGTTACATAACTTTCACCACCATGGTGAGGAATAACTTTTACCTTAACTCCCGCAGGGGCAATATTTTCAAAATGGGTTTTAAAAAGTTGAGTGATCTCATGCCAGTCCTGATGTGGTACGAGTCTCATTGATATTTTTGCATGTGCCTTACTCGCAATAACGGTTTTTGCGCCTTCTCCTGTATAGCCGCCCCATATACCGTTTACATCTAGTGTAGGCCTAATGGAGTTTCTTTCATTTGTAGTATATGAAGATTCGCCAAAGACATCATCAATATCCAGCGCCGCTTTATATGCCTCCAGGTTAAAAGGCGCTTTTTCCATAGCGCTCCGCTCCTCCCGGGAAAGTTCATCTACCTTATCATAAAATCCGGGAATGGTAATATGGTTATTTTCATCATGCAAAGAGGCAATCATTTTTGCAAGGATGTTGATAGGATTAGCCACCGCACCTCCGTAAAGCCCTGAATGTAAATCCCTGTTTGGCCCGGTTACTTCCACTTCCACATAACTCAACCCCCTCAGGCCGGTAGTGATAGAAGGAACATCATTAGCGATCATTCCGGTATCGGAAATTAGAATAATATCATTGGCTAATTTTTCATGATTCTCTTTTACAAATGCCCCCAGGCTTTCGCTTCCTACTTCCTCTTCCCCCTCAATCATAAATTTAACGTTGCAGGGAAGCTCGTTGTTTGCAACCATGAATTCAAGTGCTTTCACATGCATATAGACCTGTCCTTTATCATCAGAGGCTCCACGGGCATAAATGGCTCCATCGGGGTGGAGTTCCGTTTTTTTAATTATAGGCTCAAATGGTGGGGAGTCCCATAGGTCTAATGGATCTGGTGGTTGAACATCATAATGGCCATAAACCAGAACCGTTGGTAGATTCCTATCAATTATTTTTTCTCCATAAACGATTGGATATCCCTGAGTTTCACAAATCTCGATAACATCACAACCGGCATTTTTTAAAGAAGTGGCAAAAGCTTCTGCAGTATCCAGGACATCCTGAGAATAGGCAGAATCTGCACTGACAGATGGCATTTTTAGAAGTTGGATGAGCTCATTTATAAATCGATCTTTGTGTTGATTCAGGTAAGCCTTTATGTTTTGCATTATAAATAATTTCAAGAATCACTAAATTTACGAAAAGAAGGTTGATAAATTTAAAGTTCGATTATTTTTAAATTGAAATTTTGCTTTATATTTGCATCCCCTTAATACCGATAGTTACTCCTCCATAGTAATACTAAGGAGAAGACATCGGGCTGGGAAATGCAGGCGTGGTGGAATTGGTAGACACGCTAGACTTAGGATCTAGTGCCGAAAGGTGTGAGAGTTCGAGTCTCTCCGCCTGTACGAAGTAAAGGCCCATCCATTTTTGGATGGGTTTTTTTATGAAAGACGGAGAGAGGAGAAGTTTATCCCGCCATCGGCGGGAAGTCTCTCCGCCTGTACTTTGGAAAAGGCCCCTCTTTGTGAGGGGCTTTTTTCTTTTTCTGAAGCGTGGAATTAAAAATAAGGAGAGACGAGAAGTTTATCCCGCCATCGGCGGGAAGTCTCTCCGCCTGTACAGTTTAAAACCTCAACTAGTTAGTAATTTACATGTTGAGGTTTTTTAATTCTGAACAATATGCGATCAGTTTCGAGGAATGACCCTCTCCTGGTTGTACATGGTGGCAATAATAAGGGTACGGTCCTTAAGAACGTTATCCAGATGGCTTTCCTGGATCATAAGTCCTTATATTAAAATTTCATCGAAGATTTCAACATCAACCTTTGTACGATAATTTTCTTCACGAACACCTTCTTCCGTCGTTGGAACCCATTGCATATTTTTTTCGTAAAGCTTAATATCATTTTCTTGCAAGGGATCCATCACCATTAAATAGATCCATTCATTATCCAGTAATGTTTTTAAGTTTTCATTCCGTAAAAGTATATCTGTTACCCGCGTTATTGGTGCTTGTATGAGCACTGAGAGACGTATCGGCTTATGGTACATCTCGCGATCTGATTGAAATAATGATTGTAACGGCAGACCCATTTTTAGATCTCCGCCGTTGCCCTGGACCACCCCAAATTTACCAGTGATATTATGTGTAATTTTGGAGCCTCCTCCAAATTTATCATTGTCAACTGTGGAAAAATAATAATGGTTGTTGATCCACTGGGTGACTACCATAGGTCCCTGCATAATGCCTTCCAACGCCTTTCCTTTTATGTCCAATTCCCAGTCGTAGGAATGAAGGAAGCAACGGCTATCAAGGTTGTCATTTTTAGTAAGTGCCCTGGGTGCCACGATGAACCCTGCATTTTTTGCCAGACCCCATTCGGGTCTGGTCTCCCCCCAATCATTTGCTTTACGTTGGGCTAAAGCAATACTATTCCCTTGTATACCGAACCTATCTTGGGTTGCGGTTTGCTGTGCGCTTAACAAATCCGATTTTAAGTTAAGCAATTGCTCTTTATGTGAATCGGGAACTTCGGAATCAAAAATTACAATTTCATCTGTAGTCGTATTATGTTCGGCACCTATGAAATGAGTATCTGTCGGAATATTAAAATGATTATTATCCGCCAAGGCTTTTCTTACTTCGGGTAGATTTGCCAACTTGGCCAACATACGGGCGTTATGCCTGCCCGGGCTTGCCGCGCAGGCTCCACAGTCAAGGCTTGAACCAAACGGATTGTTTGCGGAATGGCTACCATGGCCTATAAAAAGTACTAAAGGTGAAAACTGTTTCCAACCTGTGAGGTCAAAAGCAGATTTTACAATGGCTACTTTTTCATCCAGGGTGATTTGAAGACTAATTTCATCTTGCGTAGTGGCGCTGTTGATTTCCGGTTCGCAAAAGGTCTCATATGATGAAATGTTTTTCTTTTTGAGGCGATAAAAATATCCTGGAGTTAAAGTACGGGCCAATAGAGATAATCCATAATAGAATCCCGATCCTTCCACATATCCAAAAGCAGAAGGAAGCATATTCTTCATCCTTCTTAGAAAATATTCACCGAATTTCAAGATTTCATTTTTCTTTTTATAAGCCAACATATTTTCATTTTTGCTAGCCTGTCGAATTTCAGAGACTTTATAGGCAGAAGACACGATTGGGGGGCATGATTTACGGACCAGGTCATCGTTCAAATTCTCATAGTCCATCGCTATGCCAAAAAATCCGGCGTAACCATAGGTCTCATAATTACCTTTGGATTCCACGTGTCTTCGTATAAGCTCCGATCGGGTATCTATACAGAAGACCATTTGTGCGTCAGGGCAAGGTTCCCCGTTCCTGGAAGGTTTTGTGGTTATCGATTCTTTCTTCAAGGTTTTGATAAGCTGGTTTTGCCAGCTTTTTTCCCAAGCTTTCAACCAGATATATTGAAGTTTTGAGATCATATTATCTGTCTCGTCCTTTTCAATTTCGGGTAGTATCTGATCCTTCAATTGTTGCGCTATCCATAGACGCACCCCCAAATAATCTTCTAGGCTGATAGGATATTCTTGCTGCCAAAGCGAGTTGGATTCAATGCGGTAATTGATAAAGCCGGTCCATCCCGGTAATGCGGCTAAATGATATGTGAAGATTTTAGTGCACTCTTCTTTGGAGTAGCCGGTTAAAACATGTGCCAATGCCTCCGAACTGGTTTTTGGTATTTCACAAAGAGCCTTTATTCCTATCTCACTGTCATATATGGCCAATTTTCGCCATGCTTTATAAAAACCATCTTTTTTTCCTGGCATTTCCCATTCGGCCAGACCTTCATCCATAAAAATGGCAAGCCACTTTGCCATGATCCTGTCTAAATCATGGTTTATATTTTTTTCCTGGACCCACTTTTGGGATTGCATTTGTTGCAAATAGAATTCCGGAGATTTGGACAATCCGTTTTCTCTCAATAGTGCAATGAGTATATTTTTTTCAATTTCTCCTTGCTCCCAAGCCTGGCGATATAATGAAGTTTCCGGGAAAATCTTCGCGTTTAAAAGATCTTTGGCGCTATTCACTGCATCTTTGAAAGATACTTTTTCATAGCCTGATAAAGGATTCGAGGTTACGAAAGAGTACAAAGGCCAGGTTTTTCCAATAACTTTAGATGCTTCTTCGATACTTTTAAGAATGTGTTGTTGGATCATAAAGATTTAGATTTATACATTAAGATGGATTTCTTATAGGGTTGGGATACGTTTAATAGCCTTACATAGAGCCAAGGGACTTTGCGGTAAATTCCTAATTTCATGATGAAAAAACCGACCAAAAACACAATACCAAATACAACCTGTATCACTGAAAGAGACCGAGGTACGGCTACCATAGGCATTTCAGCCATCAAAGCTGTTACCCATTTGTACATTAGGGCATATATCCCTATACCGCATATGAACAAAACTGGGGGTAAAATTGTTTTCTGTAAAACCGATAGACTTTGCTGCTTGACAATATTATAAGTTACCTGTCCTACTGTAATTGCTACAATAAGCGTAAGGAAAATTCCGCTGTCCAGTTCCGTTCCCTTTCCTGTTAATAGGGCAAACAGAATGGCTCCTAGTATACCGAAGAACAGTACAACTACGGCTTGAAACGGTTTTATCCTTATCTGTGGTGGTTTTTGTGGTTTTGAGTGTTCTATTGCCTCCCCGGAAGCAAGGAACAAATACGCCTTATAAAATCCATGTAGGATCAAATG
Organism: uncultured Eudoraea sp.; assembly: GCF_947490415.1. Lineage (GTDB taxonomy): Bacteria > Bacteroidota > Bacteroidia > Flavobacteriales > Flavobacteriaceae > Eudoraea. The sequence continues at coordinate 117,921 of NZ_CANLGX010000006.1, read as the reverse complement.
TACAACGGCTGCATTGAAAAAGCCTAAACCACACTGCATGATCATAAAACCCATTTGAGCGATGGTAGAGCAAGCCAGTTTTTGCTTCACGTTGACCTGAAGAAGCTTGGTGAACTGTGCTATTATGGCTGTTAGCCCTCCGATGATAAAGAGAACGTTCAATGTATTTGAAGCAAACATTAAGGTTGAAAACAATGCCAGCAAAATTCCTGCACCATTAACAAAACCTGCATGCATGAGGGCCGAAGCAGGTGTGGGTGAGGTCATTGCAGAAAGCAACCAGCGATGGAAAGGGTAAATTGCCGATTGAACAATGGCGGCAGTAATGACGCATATGGCCGCGATAGATACAATATACAGCGGCAATTCATTCAATGAAGAAACCAGACCACTTACTGTAAATTTTCCGCTTTCGAAGGCCAGCAATAGTACTCCGGCGCTCAGGAAAAAGGTACCTGTGAGAAAATAACGCTGCGTAAATTTTGAAGCTTCTCGGGCTTCTCCCCAATTGGAATCTATTCCAATCAATCTGGACATAAAAAATCCCATTCCCAACCAGCTGAGCAGAAATAAGATAATATGATCGGACATTACAAATAACATAACGGATAAGGTAAAACCCAGGCATAGTGCCATAAAGCGAGAATGGTATCTAAAACCATTTAGATAATTCCCGGCATAGGTGCTGACTAGCGCACTAAAGAATGTGACGGTGGTTAAAATTAAAATGGTAAAGCCGTTAACCCTCAATATACCTCCCAGGGACCATTCGGGAATACTTGGAAAATAATACATCATGTATACCAGATTGCCTGTGAATAGCAGCCATAGAAAAGAAGTAATTATTTTTGGAAAGGCTAAGGAAAATGATTTATAACTTTTTTCAATGGAATTTTGAGTGCTTTCCTGTAAATTATTTTCAAGAGTCATTTTTAAGTTTTTAACAATTTTTAGTTTGCAAAAGGTTGATAGAAATACTTATATCAAATATGTTCTGACTATTTCTTGAACTTCAGGTTCAGAATCATTAAACATTCTCTAACATTATGAATAGGATTTCTCAAAAAGTTTAATGTCTATAGTGCTATTGATTTCCAGTTCGTAGCCATTTTTGTGGGCACTTAGCACTAGTTGCTCAATGATTTTCTTGGCTTCCTTCAACTCTTTGATCCGGTCTTCAGAGCTCAGATCGGCATCCGGCCCCTCATGTCTCAGGTTGAGTGATTTTACCGTATGGAATTTGATCTTGTCGTTGATCAGCGATAAAAGCACATCCGCAGCTTCAGCCGGACTAAATCGCCCTTTTATAAATGCGATGTTTTCTGTCATTTGGACAATATCTGATCTGTTCGATCTTTAGGGTTTGAGATTGTTCGATAATTGTTACTTCGTATTTTGGAGATGAAAATCATACTCAAAATAAGGCTACATATTAATATTCTATCCAGTAAAATAGAATCATTAACATAGGACATCATGATAAAGAATAGCAGGGCCACCATGCCTGCAATTGGTAAAATTTTAGATTTTGATAAATGCATCTGTTCTTTTTTTAAATATTAGATTTCGGTTTACCGCATAATTTTATTTTAGCTTTTAGAACCATCATTCGGCAACAGTAATTTGCAGGACACCATTTATCTTTAGATTACGTCCCAGGCCTCTGGTATTGGAAATGAATTCTTTTGCAATTCTTTTTTCTTCTCGAAGCTCATTGATTCGACCGTCTAGTTGGTTCGTTTCATATTTGTGGTTTCCTTCCCAAAGCTGGAGCCTTTGTATTTTGTGAAAATTGATTTTTTCATCGATCAAAGCAATGATTACATCTGAGGCCTCTGATGGAGTGAACTCCCCTTTAATCAATTGAATTTTTTGTGTAGTTTTTTCAGTTTGTACCAATTCTTTTGTTTCCATACTGCTTGTTTTTAGGATTTATACGAGTTCAATTTTTAATTCGGTGGCAAAGATTATACATTTTAATTATAAAAAATTATTTATATTAGTTATGTTATATATAAATAATATTTATGAATTATACTTTGCACCAACTCCAAATATTTTTGAAAATAGCTGAAATACAGAGTATTACCAAGGCTTCTGAAGAGCTCCATTTGACCCAACCTGCGGTATCCATACAGCTTAAAAATTTTCAGGATCAGTTTCCAATTCCACTTACTGAAGTTGTAGGCAGAAAGATTTACATCACAGATTTTGGAAAAGAAATAGCCCAGGCTGCGGAAAAAATAATCAACGAAGTATATGCCATCAATTACAAAACCTTGGCTTATCAAGGTGAACTTTCGGGGCGACTCAAAATATCGGTAGTTTCTACTGGCAAATATGTGATGCCACATTTTTTATCGGACTTTATGAACCGTAATAATGGTGTAGACCTTATTATGGATGTGACCAACAAATCAAGGGTAATTGAAAGTCTTGAAATGAACGAGGTGGATTTTGCTTTGGTCTCAGTCTTGCCCAAAAAATTAAAGGTGAATCGGGTGGAACTCATGCCAAACAGACTTTTTTATGTGGGCAGCAACAATTTAAAATTCAAGAATGCACCCACCAAAAAAAAACTGTTCGAAGTTCTTCCGTTAATTTATCGGGAGCAAGGATCGGCCACTAGAAATGCCATGGAGACTTTTATATCGAGGAACAAATTTTCAGTACGGAAAAAGATGGAGTTGACTTCAAATGAGGCGGTGAAACAAGCAGTAGTTTCAGGTCTGGGATGCTCGATCATGCCTTTGATCGGAATAAAAAATGAACTAAAAAACAAAGACCTGCAAATAATACCGGTCAAAGGGCTTCCTATTACAACAACGTGGAACCTGATATGGCTAAAATCGAAAAAACTATCCCCGGCGGCGATGGCCTATCTTGATTTTTTGAATTCTGAAAAAAAAGACATTATAAATGAGAAGTTCGAATGGATTAATGACTTTTAACTATGGTTGAAAATGGATAAGCGGAGTTAATTCCTATGCCATTTATTCCAACCCTGGTCTATTCCCGTATTACGATCATATTAAAGTTATAATAATTCAGCCTGCTTTTTGAAAAATTAATCATTCTCAATTAACACAAGGGTAGCATATTTTGTAGTATTAAATGGTGCCTAGTGGAATATCTTTTAATTTTAAATATCTAAAAATGTATTAGATCTTTTGGACACTCAAGTCAGAATTAGTTCAGTGACTATCTAAAGGGTCTAATTTGCTAACTTTACCCTATCGATCCAAAAAGGTCAGTTAGCCAACATTAATCAACTTTTTTTTTCGAACAGGAATACAATTTTACGTAAGATTTATAGTAAAGTTGTGGAGCTGGGTGTAATCGAATCAAAATACCAAAGATGCAAAAAACCACGAAGGAGCTTATTGACGGACAATCTCTGTCGAAATTACAATACGCGACCTTTTTTGTATGCTTCATTATGAATATTTTGGACGGGATGGACGTCATGATTATTTCCTATTGTGCATCCGCAATTGCAAATTCCTGGCAGGTGGGCCCGGAGGAGCTGGGCATTGTTTTCAGTTCGGGACTTGCAGGGATGATGATTGGAGCTATGTTTTTGGCACCCTTTGCCGATAGGATCGGAAGAAAGAAAATGATACTGATCAGTGCGTTTTTGATGGGTGCCAGTATGCTAATGACTACCTGGTCACAAAATGTTTCCGAATTGATATTGTTGCGGTTTTTAAGCGGTATAGGCATAGGAAGCATGTTGGCAAGTACAGCAGCACTGACCGCAGAGTATGCCCCCGACCGTAAAAGGGATTTTTGGGTCAGTTTTGTTTTGTCCGGCTATCCCGTAGGAGCTGTATTAACAGGTATAGTATCGGCAAGTTTAGTACCGGCTTATGGATGGCCTATTATGTTCAAACTGGCCGGACTAGCCTCCTTTATCTGCTTGCCACTTATCTATTTTTCACTGGCGGAATCGATTTACTTTTATATAAATAAACAACCTAAAGGAGCGTTGCTCAGGGCAAATACAATTTTGAGTAAACTGGGACATGAACCATTGGAAAGACTCCCGAAACGGGAGGTAAAATCTTCAGGTATTCCAGTGAACAAGCTACTCAACAAAGAGTACAGGATACCTACATACCAGTTATGGACGGCCTTATTCATGGCATTTGGATGTTTGTACTTTCTAATAAGTTGGATACCAAAACTTGCAGAGGCTACAGGTCTTTCAATGTCATTGGCAATCTATGCCGGTACGGTTTTCAATGTAGGGGCCTTTTTTGGGATCATTATCCAGGGCTATTTTTCCTCACGAACAGGATTAAAGAAAACAGTGACTGTTTTTTTGGTGTTAACAGGCATTTTGATGGCCACTTTTAAATTGTTTAGCGGCTCCAGTTCCTTGCTCTTTGTAATTGGTTTGCTCGGTTTTACGTTACAAGGTGGTTTTGTGGGATTGTATGCAGTTGCTGCAAGGATGTATCCAACAGAATTCAGGACTACCGGGCTGGGCTGGGCTATCGGTATTGGCAGATTCGGTGCTGTGATTGGGCCGGCTCTGGGTGGTGTCCTTATAGGAATGGGGCTTTCGATGGCGGAAAATTTTTTGATTTTTTCCATTCCGTCCATACTTGCAGGTGTGGTCACTTTTTACTTAGCTTCAACAAAACTATCCTAAAGTAAAATTCAAAAGGCCCTTATCATACAATTGTTAATAGCATAAGAGAGTTGGAAGAGAAATACAATTATAGTAATAGGATAGAGAATTTCCATTATGATGCGATGATTAAGCATGTCATTATTACTACAAATCAAACAAGCCAGGCAACCAAAGACTTAGTTGAGGGAAATAGGTAATAAGGAACAGCGCAATAATCATTACTACAAATAGTGGTAGCAAAGGTTTAATTACTTTTTCAATTGTAGTGTTGGCGATTCCTACGCCTACAAATAATACTGATCCTACCGGTGGTGTACATAAGCCAATACAGAGGTTTAAAATCATAATAATTCCAAAATGCACCGGATCTAATCCAAGCTTCATCACCACCGGTAAAAATATGGGGGTGAAAATAAGGACGGCAGGAGTCATATCCATAAATATTCCAACGAAAAGAAGCAGAAGGTTTATGATAAGCAATATCATAATCTTATTATCACTAATGCTCAACAAACCTGTACTGATGTCCTGCGGGATATTTTCAAAAGAAAGCGCCCATGACATGCTCATTGATGCACCTATCAATAACATTACAATGGCAGTTGTAGAGGATGAATCCAATAAGATTTGAGGAAGTTTCTTAAAAGTAATTTCCTTATAAATAAAACCAAGTATAACGCTGTAAAGTACGGCAATAGCCGATGCTTCCGTAGCTGTAAACATCCCTGTTACGATACCCCCAATGACCACCACCAACATAAATAAGCTGGGGATAGCATCAATAAATGTTTTAAGTATATTCTTAAATGTACTTCGCTTTCCAACTTTATACCCTTTTTTCCTGGCCCAATAAGAAGCTACCAGCATTAATAATAAACCTGTAAGTATTCCGGGAATATAACCGGCTAAAAATAATGCTGCTATAGATGCACCACCACTAGCAAGGGAATATACTATCAGCACATTACTTGGAGGAATTAAGAGTCCGGTGGTTGCCGAAGTAATATTTACCGCAGCACCAAATTCCCTGGAGTATCCCTCTTTTTCCATTTCAGGGCCTAATATGCTGCCCATGGCAGATGCAGATGCCATAGCAGAACCTGCAATAGCACCCATTAGCATGGCTGAAATAATATTAATAAGAGCCAAGCCACCAGGTAGGGCCCCAACTAATGTTTTTGCAAAAGCAATCAACCTGTGCGCAATACCTCCTTTATTCATTAACTCACCCGAGAGAATAAAAAATGGAATGGCAAGGAGTGCAAAACTGTCTAATCCCGTCCCAATGCGTTGAGCGACTGTTGTAAATGCAGGTAATGCGGGAATGCTCACCAACATGGTGAGCAATGCCGATATTGTTATACTCCAGGCTACAGGAGTACCTATTGCAAGTAAGCCTATAAAGCTAATCACCAAAACAAGGATAGGTATATACTCCATTTGACTTATTGATTTAAAATATCGGAAATTTTGTAATATATGATCAGCAAACCGCTTATAGGTATAACCATATATACTACAGCTAAAGGAACTTGTAATGCAGGGGAAAATTGATCGAGCACATAGGTAACATAGACCAATCTGAAGCCGCCAATAACCAGGGCAAGCAAGCAGAACAGAATAATTAAAATACGGACTACTAGTCTTAATTTTTTTTGAGTTTTTGCACTTAACCTGGAGGGGAGTACATCTATAGCAACATGCTTGTTTCGCCCCGAAACGTAGGCAGCTCCCAGTATACCTATCCATATCATCAGGTACCTCGCCAGTTCATCTGTAAAGGAACTGGGGGCTCCCAGGAAATATCTGCTAAATACCTGCCATAGAACATTAATAACCATAATACTCATTATGATTATTAAAAGCTTAGCCAAAACTTTGTCGATCTTATTCCTTATTTCCATTTATTGAGTTTCCTGAATCTCTTGTATTAATCTATACAGTTCTTCATTCTCTTTGTATTGTTCATAAATGCCCTTAACCTTTTCTGAAAACAGGGTTTTATCTGGTCTTATAATTTTAACACCTGCTTCCTGCACTGCATCTAAGGCTTCTTTTTCAGACTCCATCCATAATTTCCGCTGGTAACTTATCGAATTTTCTATAGCTTGTGTCAGCCACCCTTTTTCTTCTAAAGAAAGCCTATTCCATAAATGAGTGCCCGCAAGAAGTACGTCGGGTAGAACAGTATGCTCATCCAGCGAATAGTATTTGCAAACTTCATAATGACGGGAAAGGTAAAAACTTGGGGGATTGTTTTCAGCACCATCCACAACCCCTTGTTGTAAAGAAGTGTATAATTCACCCCAGGATATTGGCGTTGGGGAGCCGCCAAAGATGGTTACCATATCTATTGCGGTAACACTTTCCATGACCCTAATTTTTAGTCCATCAAGATCATCAGGCGAATTTATGGGCCTGTCTTTTGTATAGAAACTTCTACTGCCCGCATCATAATAACCTAAACCTTTAAGCCAGTATTTTTCTCCATCTTCCAAAAGTTGTCTCCCAACCGGACCGTCCAAAACTTTAAACGCATGCTGTCTGTCCCTGAAAAGGAAAGGGAGCCCTAATATTTTCATTTTTGGTGCAAAATTTTCTAAAACCCCAACAGAAACTTTAGTCATATCAAGGCTTCCAATTTGTAAAAGCTCCAAACATTGACGCTCTGTTCCCAGCTGTTGACTGGGATAAATTTCAAGAATGAGTTTTCCCTCTGAAAGCTCCTTTAGATCTACTCCCATTTTGACCATAGCTAAATGAACAGAGTGGTTTACATCAAGGCCATGGGCCAATTTAATGGTCCTGGTTTTCTCCAAATTTTTACAACCAAATAGCCCTGAAATTAGTATTAGAAAATATACCAACGTGCGAAAACGCATTAAATCCCGTTTAAAGTTTCTATATGCAATATACATAAGTAGGCGGTTATAATCCCGAATATTTAATTATGGAAATAAATTGACAATACTATTTGTGGAAATTTAGATTCCAAAAGGATATCAAGAAACTAATGCAACAGACTTATTATGAATACCAAGTTTTTCAATCTTAAGTTAAACATGATTGATTGTATGTGAATTCATGCAAAATAAGCTAATAAGGATAAATAAGATATAAGAAAAATGTAAAAGGGTAAGATTGGGGAAATTTGGATTTGTGTCCTGTCTAAAAGAAGCCTAAACCCGCCAAAATAAGGCAAATTACAACTGAGGCCAGAATTAAGACCAAAACCACTACCATTATGCTCAGGAACCCGTTAAGGAGCTTTGTGCCAAAAGATAATTGATCTTCCATATTTCATATAATTTCCTACAATGTACATATTTATGACAATAAATTACATTTGGGATGCCATAATTCGACTAAAAGTCAATCAGAATGGGCCTTTTTGAGACGTAATACCTGAATTTTCGGTAAAAGGTAATTTACTTTTTCCTCGAATTTTTATCCGGACTTAACTTTTTTCCTAGTTCTTCTAGTGAAATTCCTTTGGTTTCAGGCATCATAAATAATACAAATAACAGTTGTAATATCATCATAAATGCAAAAAACAGAAAGATTGGCCACGGATTGTCCTTAAAGATCCCATCATTTGCATCCAGGAATATAGGAGTAAGCAGAGTGATTAAAGCCGCAAATACCCAATGTGTACCTGTACCCCATGCTTGGCCAAATGCCCTTACTTTATTTGGAAAAATCTCGGAAATAAAAACCCATATGACGGCACCTTGTCCAATTGCATGTGATGCTATAAAAATTAGAATGAAGACAAGAAGAACATTAGAACTGGCTCCGCTATAAAAACACCAGCCGACCATTGTAAGACTTATGATATAGCCCACAGACCCTATTTTCATCAATTCTCTTCTTCCCATTTTATCAATTAATCGTATCCCTATAAGGGTAAAAATTAAATTTACAATACCTATGGAAATGGAACTGAACAAAGATTCTCTGGCGGCCAAACCAGCCCTTTCCAAAATCTCCGGTGCGTAATAGAGAACAAAATTAATTCCAGATAACTGGTTAAAGAATGCAAGTAAAAAAGCAAGAATAAGCGGCTTTTTGTACTTGCTTGTAAATAACTTTTCTTTTTTGTCTGAAGCATTAAAAGAATTCTTTATTTCTTCGAGTTTTACCTGGGCATGTTCTTTGTTAGAAAGGTATTCCAATACTTTTAATGCGCCCGCATCATCCTTTTTCTTTATCACCAACCAGCGTGGGCTGTTGGGTATTTTAAGTACCAGTATAGTGTATATTAAAGCAGGAATTGCCTCTACACCGAGCATCCAGCGCCAATCGCTAGCCCCATCAAAACCTTTGAGTAAATAATTAGAAATAAAAGCGATAAAAATTCCAAAGACAATATTAAATTGATATAAAGCTACCAACTGACCTCGGTTTTTAGATGATGAAATCTCCGATACATAAATTGGAGCAGCGACAGAGGAAGCACCTACCCCGATACCACCGACAAATCTGAAGAAAGAAAACATATAGGGGTCTACTGCCAAGGCAGATCCCATGGCAGAGACAAAATATAAAACACCAATCCAGAATAAGGTTTTCTTTCTGCCAAAAAGATCACAGGGTATGCCTCCAAAAAGAGAACCTGCTACCGTGCCCCATAAGGCCATAGACATTATAAAAGTACCATGGAACCATGGTGAAGTGTTCCACAATTCTTTAATAGGTAAATTGGCACCACTAATTACAACGGTATCAAAGCCAAATAAAAAACCCGCTAGCGCGGCGGTTAATGAAATTCTGAAAATCCTTTTGTCCATGGTTTGCTGGTTTTGGTAAATCTAGCAAAAAAAGGGAAGAGAAAATAAAATAGAAATTGAAGTCAGGCAGTCTTAGGTTTCAAAGAATCTAAAATACTTGTTTTTTTCCTTTTTTCAATAGCGCGGTCCAGCTGTTCTTTTGTTGGCTTTATAGAACCTGGTTTTGATTTTAAATCTCTGTCTTTCTTAATGTTACTATAAGGTACAGAATCTGTGGTAGTATTTTGTTTTGTGTTGGGGTCATTAACTTCTTTTGCATTCTGCTTGCATGAAATAGCACAAAACAAAAGACATAACAATAAGGCATGAAAAGGGGCAAATTTCATCAGTCTTGTTTTCGGATTAATTACAAAGGAACTGCCAGTTTATAATTAATTGGATTTTCCTTTAAACCACTACTCCCTTGGCTGGATGATCCTACTTTGGTTTTCATCAGAAATACAATGAATAGCTATATTAATGTACGGATATGATTCATTACTTGGATGCTTGCCCCTTTGTTTTTATTAATGTAGGAAACATTTATATCACCAGCTGTAAGTCTGAAATTAGAATCAAGAATCAGTTTATCTGCCAGTTTTGTAAACTCGGCTTTATCACGTACAGGAAAGATGCCATTTAGCTTAACTAATTCTTCAGCTTCCTTAAATCCTTCATAATTAGGTCCAATAATCACCGGAATTCCAAATACTGCAGGTTCCAGAGTGTTATGAAGTCCCCCTTTTAAGAAAGCCCCTCCTACATAGGCTATATGGGCGTAGCTGTATATTTTGGTCAATAGTCCAATTGTATCCACGATCAAAACTTGTGTGTCTGCCAAAAGATTTTCTGAAGTATCTGATAACAACACATTATTCTTATTAATACTTTGCCGCAGACGTTCTATATCTTTGGGTATAATCTTATGAGGCGCAATTACATACTTCATTTCATGGGAAGAGGCATTGATATAATCAACCAATATTTCCTCATCTTCAGGCCAGGTGCTGCCCATTACAAAACAAGGGTAATTTTGGGTTAACCTATCCATAAATTCCAGTGAATTATTTTGCTGAAGGATTTCAGAAACCCTGTCAAATCTTGTGTCACCACTTATAGTAGTATTGGCTATACCAATAGAGTTCAACAATTTTACAGACTCCGAATCCTGAATAAAGAAATGGGAAAACTTTTGCAATGCATTTCTCATAAATCCTCCGTACCATTTGAAATAGATCTGGTCACTTTTAAAAATTGCTGAAATAAGAAGTATAGGAATGCCCCTTCTATTAAGCTCCTTGAGCATATTAGGCCAAATTTCATATTTTATGAAAATGACAATCTTTGGTTGCAGGAATTTTATAAATTTCTTCGCATTATTCGTTGTGTCCAGAGGAAGATAGGTTACCAAATCAGCCTTAGTCGAGTGTTTTATTACCTCGTAACCTGATGGAGAAAAAAATGAAATTACAATTTTATAAGAAGGATATTCTGCTTTTAATTTTTCTACTATTGGCAAACCTTGTTCAAACTCGCCAAGTGAAGCAGCGTGTATCCAAATAGTGGAGTCTTTATCTGTAATATGCTTTTGCAATTCCGTAAAAACATTCTTTCTTCCATTTATAAAAAGATTGACTTTGGTGTTGAAAAAAGCAATAATATGCAAAAAGGGTGAAGTAATATATATTGCTAAATTATAGAGGATATACACGTACTGAGAATTTGCTGCTAAAATACGCTTCTTTGTTAAATTTCATTGGTAGCGGTTCCTTATTTTTGTAATATTGCTCACTTAACAAGCACTTATGAAAAAGCTTCAAATGGTAGACCTGGTTGGCCAGTACCAGGGGATTAAAAAGCAAGTAGATGAGTCCATAGCGCAGATATTGAATTCGGCGGCTTTCATTAATGGGCCTGAAGTGCATGCCTTTCAAAAAGATCTGGAAGATTATTTGCAGGTGAAGCATGTAATTCCTTGTGCTAATGGTACAGATGCCCTTCAAATTGCAATGATGGGTCTTGGACTTCAACCAGGTGATGAGGTAATTACAGCAGACTTTACCTTTGCGGCTACCGTTGAAGTAATAGCCTTATTGAGATTAACTCCCGTCCTGGTAGATGTTGAGCCTGACACCTTCAATATTGACCCGATTGCCATTGAAAAGGCAATAACTTCCAAAACCAAGGCTATTGTACCTGTTCATCTTTTTGGGCAGTGCGCAAATATGGATGCTATTATGGATATCGCCCAAAAACACGGGCTTTTTGTTATAGAGGATAATGCCCAGGCAATAGGAGCCAATTATACTTTTAAGAACGGGAAAAAGAAAAAAGCGGGTACTATTGGACATGTAGCCTCTACCTCATTTTTTCCATCCAAAAATTTGGGTTGCTATGGAGATGGCGGAGCAATATTTACAGATAATGACGACCTGGCTCATACAATAAGAGGAATTGTAAATCATGGAATGTATACTCGTTACCATCACGATGTGGTTGGAGTAAATTCCAGGTTAGATACTATCCAGGCAGCCGTGTTAAGCGCAAAACTGCCACATCTTGACAATTATTGTAACCGGCGAAGAGAGGCCGCACGTAAATATATGAAAGCTTTCCAGGGACAAGATTTTATTATTTTACCTAAAACAGGGATCGATTGCTCCGGACTTTGTGAGAACTGCGATTGCCATGTATTTCATCAATTCACTATTCGAATTATGAACGGAAAAAGAGATGAACTTGCTGAACATTTGGCAGCAAAAAATATCCCTTTCGGAGTTTATTACCCAATTCCATTGCATAAGCAGAAGGCGTATATAGATAAACGTTATAAGGAATCTGATTTTCCAGTAACGAACCAACTTATTAAAGAAGTTATTTCACTTCCCATGCATACGGAATTGGAGGATGACCAAATCTCATTTATTACCGATACTGTAATTCAATTCTTAAAAAATTAATTATACAAAAAGGTGTAAACCGGGATTTGACCATCCATTTAAACTAAAACTATTTATATGAAAATACTTGTAACTGGAGGGCTCGGATTTATTGGTTCTCATACCGTGGTGGAGTTACAAAGTTCGGGCTATGAAGTTGTAATTGTTGATGATTGTTCTAATTCATCTGAAAAGGTTTTAGATGGCATTTTTGCGATTACGGCAAAAAGGCCGGTCTTTGAGAAAATTGACCTTCGTGAAAAAGAAAAGGTCCGGGATTTTTTCAAAAGACATGCCGATATTAAAGGAACCATACATTTTGCAGCTTCAAAAGCTGTTGGAGAAAGTGTGGAAAAACCTTTATTATACTATGAAAACAATTTAAATACGCTAATATATTTACTTCAGGAAATAACCGCAGGGAAGAGGCAGAGTTTTATTTTTAGTTCATCTTGCACTGTTTACGGACAAGCAGACCAAATGCCCATTACAGAAGATGCTCCTGTGAAAAAGGCTGAATCACCCTACGGTAACACCAAACAGATTGGCGAGGAAATAATTAGTGATACATGCAACGTAAATCCAGAATTGCAGGCCATCTCCTTAAGATATTTTAACCCTATGGGTGCTCATCCCAGTGCGGAAATAGGTGAATTACCCATTGGTGTTCCCCAAAATTTGGTTCCCTTTATAACGCAAACAGGTGTTGGTTTAAGAGAAAAACTCTCTGTTTTTGGCGATGATTATCCAACACCGGATGGCACCTGTATTAGAGATTATATTCATGTGGTTGATTTGGCAAAGGCCCATGTGGTAGCCTTAGAGCGACTTTTGGCAGGGAAAAATCCACAGAATTATGAAGTCTTTAATGTAGGTACAGGCGCGGGTAGTTCTGTACTGGATGTCATTTCAAGTTTTGAAAGGGTTTCAGGAAAAAAGCTGAATTATAAAATTGTAAACAGAAGGGAAGGAGATATCACGGCAGCATATGCTGATACTAAAAAGGCCAATGAAATTTTAGGCTGGAAAGCAGTTTCTACTTTAGACCAGGCTATGAAATCTGCCTGGGATTGGGAACAAAGAATTAGAAATTAAATACTTAAAATATCCTTATTTAAATGAAAAAATTATTTTTCTTAATAGCCATAGTATATACACTCGGTAGTTTCGGTCAAAAAACCTATTTGCATTGTGGTAATTTGATGGATGTGCAAACTGGAAATGTGTTATCACAGAAAACCATTGTGATCTCCGAAAATAAAATAATAGAGATTCAAAATGGCTATGTAAGTGGTGCCGCAGAAGATAAGATTATTGATTTAAAGGATAAGTATGTGCTACCTGGCTTTATCGACATGCATGTGCATATCGAGAGTGAATCTAGCCCTAAAACTTACATAAACAAGTTTACCCTAAACGATGCCGATGTGGCTTTTCAATCATCGGTTTATGCTAAAAAAACACTTATGGCAGGTTTTACAACGGTAAGAGATCTTGGAGGTACCGGAGTTAATATAGCGTTGAGAAATGCCATTAACAAAGGCTTAATTGAGGGGCCTCGAATTTACACAGCAGGAAAATCGATTGCCACAACAGGAGGGCATGCAGATCCCACAAATGGCCGTAGAAAAGAATTAATGGGAGATCCCGGTCCCAGGGACGGAGTAATTAATTCTCCGGAAGACGGAAAAAAAGCAGTTCGTCAGCGTTATAAAGAAGGTTCGGATGTAATTAAGATAACTGCCACAGGAGGAGTACTTAGTGTTGCTAAGAATGGAAAAAACCCGCAATTTACAATAGAAGAAATAAAGGCAATTACTGAAATTGCAAATGATTATGGTATGCTTACCGCTGCTCATGCCCATGGTGATGAAGGTATGCAAAGAGCAATAAAAGGAGGTATTAAGACAATAGAACACGGTAGTTATATGAGTGAGCAGACCATGCAATTGATGAAGGAATACAATGCCTATTTGGTGCCCACTATTACGGCGGGAAAACAAGTAGTAGAGAAAGCGAAAATACCTGGGTTTTTCCCAGCTGTGGTTGCTCAGAAAGCTTTAGAAATAGGGCCTTTGATACAAAATACATTTGCAAAAGCCTATAAAACCGGAGTTCCAATTGCCTTTGGAACAGATGCGGGAGTTTTTCCTCACGGACTTAATGCGAAAGAATTTGGATATATGGTTGAAGCCGGTATGCCGGTTGTGGAAGCACTTCAGTCTGCCACAATAACCAATGCAGGATTATTAGGTATGGGAGATGAGCTAGGGCAATTAAAAGAGGGGTTTTATGCAGATATAATAGCAGTAGAAGAGAATCCGGTAAAAAATGTTCAAACTCTTGAGAAAGTAGTCTTTGTTATGAAGGATGGAGAGGTCTATTCTAATAATTAGAATAAAAATGAGGTGTTAACTTTTTTATGATACCTGTATTCAAAGAAAGTGCGGAATTAATAAAGTATGCGAGTTCGCATCAACTTTATGACGACCTTATATCGCAATTAAAAAAGGATTTTGGCTTGGCTAATTTGACATTCGACCTGCCTGCTGATTGTAATCCTGATGAACTAAAATATTTACTTCAAAAAAATATTCAGTTTCTTATTGAGGAAAAATTTTCAGATTTTTTGAATCTTTTATATGTAATCGATTTACCTGAAACCACTGCTAAAAAAATCATGAACATCCGCGACCAGAATATAAGTAGTCACTATACTTTTCTCATCTTAAAAAGAGTATGGCAAAAAGTATGGTTTCGACAGAATTATAAATAGTTAAAGCGCGGAATACTAAATTAAAAAAACACCCTTATAAAAGGGACCCAGGGATCGGCATAAATACTTCTGTCGTTATGTAACACGTCGTATTGGATGCCAAAAGTTACATTCCTGGTACTGTATCCAACTCCCATAAAAAGGGCTGTAGTCCAATAGTTTTCATCCAATAATAATGATGCAGAACTATAATTTGTACTAACCCTTAACTGTTGAAGTACTGCTGATAATTGAATTGCTCTTATTGGATTAAAAAAGTTTAAAATGCTTCCCCCATATGCAGTGAATTCAGAATCTCCAAATTTGGAATATTCAAAGTTCAAGCCCAAACCGGTTCCAAACTTCTCACTTACCTGGTAAATAGCACTTGGAGCAACTGCTATGCTAAAACTATTACTTCCGAATCCCAGACCTAATGCACCACCATATCGCACATTTCTCCAAAACTCATTTTGTGGCTTTAATTGCTGGGTATAAGAAGTTAAACCTATAAAGGAGAAAATTACTATTAAAACAAAAGTTTTATATCGGGATAAGTGTTTCAAGGTCATAAACTGTGATTTTTAATTAATACACTTCTATATAATCTCATAAACTATTAATTATTGTATTTTTGACCTAATTTTTTAGAATAAATTGAATTGGCGTACATGGATAAATATTCCTTTTTAAATACAGCACATACGTCTTTCTTTGCTGAATTATATGACAGGTATCTTACAAACCCTGACAGCGTTGAACCTAGTTGGCGCGCTTTTTTCCAGGGCTTTGATTTCGGAATGGAAAGTGCCCTGGATGAAGTAGGCATAGAGAGTCATAATGGACCATCTATGGTTGTTGATGGGAAATCAGTAGCGATTCCTGAAAACTTGTTCAAAGAATTTCAGGTGGTAAAATTAATCGATGCATACCGTAACAGAGGCCATTTGTTCACCAAGACCAATCCCGTTAGAGAAAGAAGAAAATATACACCTACACTTGACATAGAAAATTTTGGATTAACTCAAGGCGACTTAAACACCGTATTTAATGCCGGTGAAGTGATTGGGTTAGGTCCGAGAAAATTGGGTGATATCCTCAGCCATTTACAGCGCATATATTGTGATGCAATAGGTGTGGAGTATATGTATATAAGAAAGCCTGAAAGAGTTCAATGGATTCAGGAATGGCTGAATGTAAATGACAATCACCCGAATTTTAGTCAAGACCGAAAGAAACACATACTTCGAAAACTTAATCAGGCTGTATCTTTTGAGGCATTCTTACACACAAAATATGTGGGTCAAAAAAGATTTTCACTTGAGGGAAATGAATCGCTCATCCCTGCAATTGATGCTGTTGTTGAAAGAGCGGCTGAAATGGGTGTAAAGCAGTTTGTAATGGGTATGGCCCATAGAGGAAGACTTAACGTATTGACAAATATTTTTGGAAAATCTGCTAAAGATATTTTTAGTGAGTTTGATGGCAAGGATTATGAAGAGGAAATTTTTGACGGGGATGTAAAATATCATTTGGGATGGACCTCTGAGCGTAAGGCAGATAATGGCAACAAAATTAATATGAACATTGCACCTAACCCTTCGCATCTGGAAACTGTAGGTGCGGTGGTAGAGGGTATTAGCCGGGCAAAACAAGATACACATTATCCGGAAGACTTTTCTAAGGTTTTACCTATTGTAGTTCACGGAGATGCCGCAATTGCCGGACAGGGAATTGTCTATGAAGTAGTGCAGATGGCACAATTAGATGGTTATAAAACCAATGGTACAATTCACATTGTTGTAAACAACCAAATTGGTTTTACAACTAATTATCTCGATGGGAGATCTTCCACATATTGTACGGATGTTGGTAAAGTTACATTGAGCCCTGTATTACATGTAAATGCGGATGATGTAGAGGCAGTAGTCCACGCGTCCCTATTTGCCTTGGAATATAGAATGCGTTTTAAAAGCGATGTTTTTATTGACTTATTAGGATACAGAAAGTATGGACATAATGAAGGGGATGAGCCACGTTTTACTCAACCTAAATTGTATAAAGCCATAGCCAAACATAAGAATCCGAGAGATATATATTCCGAAAAATTAATTGACCAAGGTATTATTAATAAAGATTTTGTTGAAGAGTTAGAACAGGAGTATAAAGCCAGTTTAGAAGAAGAATTAGAAGATTCAAGAAAAGAGGATAAAACCATTATTACTCCTTTTATGGCGGATGAGTGGAGAGGTTTTAAAAATGTCCGCGAATGGGAAATG
The DNA here is from genome assembly GCF_947490415.1 of uncultured Eudoraea sp. Taxonomy (GTDB): domain Bacteria; phylum Bacteroidota; class Bacteroidia; order Flavobacteriales; family Flavobacteriaceae; genus Eudoraea. The sequence continues at coordinate 100,540 of NZ_CANLGX010000006.1, read as the reverse complement.
TTGGATGCTGTGGACACTTCATATGATAAGGCAAAATTAACTGAAATTGCTAAGACTATTACGGAACTGCCCAAGGATAAGAAGTTTTTGCGTAAAGTTGAAAGACTCGTTGGGGATCGTAAAAAAATGTTCTTTGAAACAAATAAGCTGGATTGGGCTATGGGAGAATTACTTGCCTATGGAACCCTTTTAGAAGAGGGTTTTGATGTTCGTATGTCTGGCCAGGATGTGGAAAGGGGAACTTTTTCACATCGTCATGCAGTAATGAAGGTTGAGGAAAGTGAAGAAGAGATAATGTTATTAAACAATCTGAATGATAATCAGGGAAGATTTCAAATTTATAATTCGCTTTTATCGGAATATGGTGTAGTCGGTTTTGATTATGGATATGCCATGGCCAGCCCAAATACTTTAACTATTTGGGAAGCACAGTTTGGTGATTTTAGTAACGGGGCCCAGATTATGATAGATCAGTATATATCTGCAGCTGAAGATAAATGGAAATTACAGAATGGACTCGTAATGCTGTTACCCCACGGATATGAGGGTCAGGGTGCGGAGCACTCATCGGCAAGAATGGAAAGGTATCTTCAATTATGTGCTAGAGACAATATGTATGTGGCGGATTGCACTACTCCTGCAAACATATTTCACTTGCTAAGGAGGCAGATGAAGGCTAATTTCAGAAAACCTCTGATTGTATTTACACCTAAAAGTTTGTTGCGTCACCCAAAAGCAGTTTCTAGCGTAGAAGAATTTTACAGTGGTAGTTTTCAGGAAGTAATTGATGATGAAAGTGCTGAAATTAATAAGGTTAGAAGCGTCGTCTTTTGTACGGGGAAATTCTATTATGACTTGTTGGCATTTAAGGATGAAAACAAACGAGATGATGTTGCTTTAGTGCGTGTTGAGCAATTATTTCCTGTTCCTGAACAAAAAATGACCGCTATTATAAATAAGTATAAAAAGGCTGATGATTGGGTTTGGGCACAAGAAGAACCGAGGAATATGGGAGCTTGGAGTCATATGTTTACTCATTATGGTGAAACACAAAAGTTTCGTGTGGCATCCAGACGTTTTTATGCATCGCCTGCAGCAGGCAGTGCTGTTCGTTCTAAAATAAGACAGCAGCAAATCATAGATTATGTTTTTGATAAAACCAAAGACAATATGACCAGGAGGGTTGTTAAAAGTGATTATAAGAAATAATGAGACCAGTACTACTCTTATTGATATTCTTTACACTTAAACTCTTCTCGCAGGATGAGCAACCTAACTATGAAAGATTTGTATCCGTATTTACTGAACGGTTTAACAGTGGCGATTACGATGGAATTTACGATATGTACGATGCTGGGATGAAAAATGCATTTACCAATATCGAAACCAGGAATTTCTATGAGAATAATATAAACCGGTTGACTGGTGAGATTAAATCAATGCAGTTTTATACGTTGCGGGAAGGAGCTCATGTTTATAGGGTGGTTTTTGACAAATCCGTAGCAGATTTGACAGTTACGCTGTCTCCTGAGAGTAAAATAAACGGTTTATTAATCTCCAGACCAAAGCCACTAGGGATCCCATTACTGGAAAGGAATACAACCATCATGAGTTTGCCATTTAATGGGGAATGGTTTGTATATTGGGGTGGAGTTACGAAAACGCAGAATTACCATGTTAATGAGGTAACACAGCAATATGCCTATGACATTATGAAGGTAAAAGATGGCGCCTCTTATGAAGGAGATCCTTTGCTTAATGAGAGTTATTTTGCCTTCGGAGAGGATATTATTGCTCCTTGTGATGCCAGGGTAGTTTCAGTTATTGATGACGTCCCCGACAATATTCCGGGAGAAATGAATCCGCAGCAGCTTACAGGAAATACGATAGTTTTGCAGACTGATAATGATGAGTATTTGCTTCTGGCTCATTTAATGAAAGGTTCTATTGTTGTTCAAGAGGGGCAGGATATCAGGAAGGGAGAAATTCTTGCTAAATGTGGTAACTCCGGAAATTCAACGGAGCCTCACTTGCATTTAAGCTTGCAAAATGCGGCAGAAATGGAAGAATCAATAGGAGCCAAATTATATTTTGACCGTATAGAGGTCAATGGAGAGATTAGATTGGATTATCTTCCTGTAAAAGAAGATTTTATTAGTAATAGTTATTAAAGAAACCATAATAAAAGTGTAAGGCATGATTTTAGAAATGAAAGTTCCATCTCCGGGTGAATCCATTACTGAAGTTGAAATCGCAGAATGGCTAGTTAGTGATGGAGATTATGTAGAGAAGGACCAGGCAATTGCTGAGGTAGATTCAGATAAAGCGACCCTGGAATTACCGGCTGAAGAAAGCGGTATAATTACCTTGAAAGCAGAAGAAGGTGACGCTGTAGCTGTTGGAGAAGTTGTATGTCTTATAGATACTAGCGCCGAAAAGCCAAAAGATGGAGCTGTAAAAACCGAAGAAAAAAAGGTTGACAAAACTGAAGTTACAGTTGAACATGAAGAACCTGCCAGGAAAGAAGTTGTGAAAGAATCCTATGCCAAGGGAGTGCCTTCACCGGCTGCAAGGAAAATACTTTACGAGAAAGGTATAGATCCTGCAAGTTTGAACGGAACCGGCAAAGAAGGTAGAATTACTAAGGAAGATGCAGTGCAATCTGTGCCTTCAATGGGCAGCCCTACAGGTGGAAGTCGTGGTGAGCACAGAACTAAACTTTCTATGCTAAGACGTAAAGTGGCTGAACGCCTGGTAGCTGCTAAAAACGAAACAGCCATGCTTACTACTTTTAATGAAGTAGATATGTCGGCAGTTTTTGAATTGAGAAAACAATACAAAGAAATTTTTAAAGATAAACATGATGTAAGTCTTGGATTTATGTCGTTTTTTACCAAGGCCGTGATAAGGGCTTTAAAGATGTTCCCTTCTGTAAACTCGATGATTGATGGTAAGGAAATGCTCACTTTTGATTTTTGCGATATAAGCATTGCTGTTTCCGGGCCAAAGGGGCTCATGGTACCCGTAATTAGAAATGCGGAAAATCTTACTTTTAGAGGGATAGAAGCAGAAGTGAAACGCCTTGCATTAAGGGCCCGTGATGGACAGATTACAGTAGACGAAATGACTGGAGGTACTTTTACGATTTCTAATGGTGGTGTTTTTGGTTCAATGTTATCAACGCCAATAATAAATCCGCCGCAAAGCGGAATTCTCGGGATGCATAATATTGTGGAGCGACCTGTGGTTAAGGAAGGAACTATAGTTATCGCACCAATTATGTATGTTGCACTTTCCTATGATCATAGAATTATTGATGGAAAAGAATCTGTAGGATTTCTGGTTGCAGTAAAAGAGGCTTTGGAAAACCCGGTGGAGTTATTGATGGAAGGATCACCGGAAAAATCACTTGAGTTGTAGATGAATTACGAGTAGCAAGTCACAAAAGTTATTTTTTATTTTTCAAAAATAAATTCCCGGAAGCGTAATCAATTACAGCCTTGCATTTTATTAGAATATCTGCCCCTATAATCCCGTCAACCGGTAGAGACTTGTGTGCTTTGAGAGCTTCATTTACGTGAACCAGGTCAAACACAACTATCTTTTGCTTTTCTTTTTTCCAACCACCAATGGCGATTTTATTTTTTGTTGAAACCAGTGTTTCCATATCGGTAGCGCCAGCACCAGCTGCTTTAATTTTAGAGTCCTTTGAAACAAGTTTAAAATAACTGGCTTTATCAACTCCAACACAAGTATTCGATGCACCCGTGTCTAAGATAAAACGCCCGGTAATTCCATTAATACTGGCATTAATCTCCAAATGATTGGTACCTGTTATAATCAGGGGAATTTTAGAATATCCTTTATTCTTTAAAACTTTTTTCAGATTGCCCATCCAATATGTTTTTTGACAAAGATAATTCTATTTTTGCTCTATGATTATTACAGATACGCACACCCATTTATATAGTGAAGCCTTTGATGAGGATAGAGATTCGGTTATACAAAATGCCATTGACCACGGAATTGAACGCTTTTTCATTCCGTCTATTGATTCTTCCTATACCAAATCAATGTTGGACCTTGAACTGCAATACCCCAAAAACATGTTTCTGATGATGGGTTTACACCCGACTCATGTAAAAGAGAATTTTAAAGAAGAGCTCATGCATGTTGAACATATGTTATCAAAAAGGCCTTTCTATGCCGTAGGCGAGATAGGAATAGATCTCTATTGGGATAAGACTTATTTAAACGAACAACTTGAGGCATTTAAATGTCAAATACACCTGGCGAAAAAGTATGGCTTACCTATAGTAATTCATTGCAGGGATTCTTTCGACGAAATTTTTGAGGTGCTCGAAGAGGAAAAGGGAGAAGATCTTTTTGGGATATTTCACTGTTTTACTGGTACTGAAGAACAAGCTAAAAGAGCATTAGGTTATAATATGAAGTTGGGAATAGGGGGAGTAGTTACCTTTAAAAACGGAAAAATTGATACATTTTTAAACAAGATTGACTTGAATCATATTGTACTGGAAACAGATAGCCCTTATCTCGCACCTGCACCTTATAGAGGTAAACGCAATGAAAGTGTATATTTACTACAGGTATTAAAAAAACTCTCACAGATCTATGATCAGGATGAAAAAGTGATTGCAAATATTACAACACAGAATTCAAAAGAGGTATTTGGGGTATAGTACTTTTTAACTTTTAAACATATATTCCATAATAGTATAAAACATAAAATCACTTAGCTGAATGAGCAAAAAAGTTAGCATATTACTTATCTATACTGGAGGCACCATAGGAATGATTAAAGACTACCCTTCAGGAACCTTAAAAGCTTTTGATTTTAATAAACTAGTAAGTAATATTCCTGAATTAAGTCAGTTGGAGTGTAAAATTGAAAGTATATCATTTAAAAAACCAATTGATTCTTCCAATATGGACCCTTCACATTGGGTTTCTATAGCTACCATAATTGAGAAGCATTACGATAGATATGACGGTTTTGTTGTTCTTCAGGGCAGTGATACCATGAGTTATTCTTCATCTGCTTTGAGTTATATGCTCGAAAACCTTTCTAAACCTGTAATTTTTACAGGTTCACAATTGCCTATCGGGGATCTTCGCACAGACGCTAAGGAAAATCTTATCACTTCTATTCAAATAGCTGCCTTGCAAGAAAATAACCAAGCGGTAATACAGGAGGTATGTCTGTATTTTGAATATAAATTATACCGCGCGAACAGAACTACTAAAATTAATGCGGAACACTTTGAGGCATTCACATCATTGAATTTCCCTGCTCTGGCGGAATCAGGGGTTCATTTAAAGATCAATCAAAATTATCTTTTAAAAAATCAGAAGAATAAAAAGTTAACGGTCCATAAAATGATGGATACCAACGTTGCAATTTTTAAACTTTTCCCAGGTTTTAGGCGGGAATTGTTAGGGGCAATATTGAACACGCCAAATTTAAAAGCCTTGGTTTTTGAAACATATGGTGCAGGCAATGCACCTACCGATGATTGGTTGTTGTCAGATCTCAAGGAAGCTATAAAAAAAGGATTGCATATTGTCAATGTTACTCAGTGCTCAGGGGGTTCAGTAATTATGGGTAGATATAGTACGAGTGAAGAGCTTAAGAAATTACAACTTATCGATGGAGGTGATATCACCTCTGAAGCGGCAATTACCAAACTTATGTACCTTTTAGGTAGTGGTGTTTCACATAAATCGTTTAGAACAATTTTTGAAACATCACTGCGAGGAGAATTGACCTAAAATTAAGTGGTTAAAGTTTTTTAAACCAGTTTTTTTTTTGTTAATTGCTCGCCCTGTTATTTACAGGATAGAGAGGTGGCCGAGTGGTCGAAGGCGCACGCCTGGAAAGTGTGTATACACCAAAAGTGTATCGAGGGTTCGAATCCCTTCCTCTCTGCCATTAATAATAAATTAGTATTTTACTTTAGGTTTATAAAGAAGTTAAATTCATCTTTTTTATTCCTAATAAGAAGGAATTGGGAAATTCAATAGCATCAGCCTTCTAATAGTACGAAGTTTTAATTTTTTAATTGTATTTTTTTTTTATCTTTAACCCTATTAACTAACTAAATTTAAGTTTGAAAGAAATGAAAAGATTATTCTCGATCCTGGCCATGGCCGGGTTATTTGTTCTAAGCACAAATACGGTAAGCGCAAAAGCGAACGCAATAGTTTCTAATTTATCTACAACTGTGGCTACGGCTACAATAATGCTTCAGGACGAGGCTATGGATGAATCAACCAAAGGTTTTACCCAGGTTTTAAAAGAGCAGTTTATTCAAGGTGGAGCTGGTTTTATGGGGATTGTTCTCTTATGTTTGATTTTAGGTTTGGCTGTTGCTATTGAAAGAATCATTTATTTGAATATGGCAAGCACCAATACTACAAAATTAAAACAACAAGTAGAAGATGCTCTTGCTTCAGGAGGTATCGAAGCTGCAAAAGAGGTATGTAGAAATACAAAAGGACCGGTTGCTTCTATTTATTACCAGGGCTTAGATAGAGCAGGTGAAAGTATTGAATCAGCTGAAAAAGCAGTTGTCGCTTACGGTGGTGTTCAGATGGGACAATTAGAGAAAAACGTTTCCTGGTTATCCTTATTTATAGCTATTGCACCTATGTTAGGGTTCATGGGAACGGTTATTGGTATGATCCAGGCCTTCCAAAAGATTAGTGCGGTTGGTAACCTTAGTGCCTCATTAATTGCAGGGGATATTCAGGTTGCGTTATTAACCACGGTTTTTGGTCTGATAACGGCTATTATTCTTCAAATATTTTATAATTATATTATCGCTAAAATAGATAGTATTGTAAATGACATGGAAGATTCGTCGATCACTTTGATCGATATGTTGGTAGACCACAAAAAATAAATCGCACACTAAATAATAAATATTATGAATAAAATAGTTAAAATAGTATTGGTTGTTTTAGGAGCGTTATCTGCGATACTATGGTATCAACTGCCAGGAAGAGATGTTCCTGCTTCAGAAGCAGTAGAAAGTGGGGCTATGAATTTTATGTTCATTATAACCTATCTTCTATTGGCAATTGCAGTGGCTGTGAGTCTATTATTTACGCTAAAGAGTTTATTTGCAAATCCTCAAAGTCTGAAAAAAACCCTTATGGTTATTGGTGGCTTTATAGTGGTTGTTATCATTTCTTATGTTCTTGCAAGTGGCACGGACGTCAGTATTGAAGAAATGGCCAACAGGGGTATTGCAACTTCAGAAACTACGATAAGAAGAATTGGGACTGGTCTCAATATGTTTTTTCTCCTTGTCCTTATAGCTCTTGTAGCTATGTCCTTGGGAGCATTTAAGAATATGACAAACAAATAAAAACATTTAAACTATGCCTAGAAGAGGAGGACCACCAGAAGTTAATGCAGGATCTATGGCAGATATAGCCTTCTTACTGCTCATTTTTTTCTTAGTAACTACTACTATTGAAACAGATGCGGGGTTAGACAGGATGCTTCCGCCGATGGAGCCGCCAGACACCGATGTTGTCATTAAGCAAAAGAATATTTTTACGGTTAATATCAATAAAAATGGTCAGTTGCTGGTAGAAGAAGAGTTGCTGGATCTTAAACAGCTTAGAGCGAGAGCTATAGCATTTTTAGATAATGGAGGTGATGGTAGTTGCAATTACTGTAAGGGTAAAAGGGATGCCAGTTCTTCAGATAATCCAACAAAGGCAATTATATCTCTAAAAAATGATCGAGAAACCAAGTATGGCACTTATATAACGGTGCAAAATGAGTTGGTGGGTGCCTACAATGATCTTCGAAATAGAGAAGCACAACGTCTTTTTGGAAGAGATTTTACGGAAATGGAATCTGAGTTTCTAAATCCCGAAACACCATCTAGTATTAGGGAAGATTTAAAGGAAAAGGTTCAAAGAATACAGGAAATATTTCCTCAAAAATTGTCCGAAGCAGAAACATCAACTAGTAATTAACCGGGAGTTAAGTTATAATTATGGCAAAATTTAATAAGAAAAAAGATGGGGATTTACCCGCAGTATCTACGGCATCCTTGCCAGATATTGTTTTTATGCTATTGTTCTTTTTTATGACGGTAACCGTAATGAAAGACAGCTCGTTAATGGTTCAGAATACCTTGCCAAATGCCAGTGAGGTAAAGAAGTTGGAAAAAAAGGATAGGGTATTGTACATCTATGTGGGTAAACCCACTCGAGAATATCAAAAGGTTTTTGGTACTGAACCAAAAATACAACTGAATGATAAATTTGCAAACGTTTCAGAAGTTGGAGATTTTATTTTGCAGGAAAGAGCTAAAAAATCTCAGGAACTGCAGAATGTTTTAACTACGGCTCTTAAAGTGGATAAAGATGCCAATATGGGTCTTATATCGGATATAAAACAAGAGTTACGAAAAGTAAACGCTCTAAAGGTTAATTATACAACTTATGAGGGTGATGCTTTTAGAAATTTGCAGTAAAGAATTAACTTTCATACTTATATAATTGTAAAAAGCGCTTCAAAATATATTTTGAAGCGCTTTTTTTTTTACGCTTGGTTTCGTTTATTATTTACCTTTAATTTAATATGAAGCGCTATCTACCATTTTTAATTTTAGGTTTCACGATAACTCTTTGGGCACAGGAGAATCCTGAGGTTGAGGATCTTAAATACCTGGAAGATCAATTTTATCTTGGTATAACGTATAACTTGATACTGAATAAACCTGAAGGAGTTACTCAGGGAAATTTTTCTTATGGATTAGAAGGCGGCTTTATAAAGGATATTCCCTTAAACAGTCGAAGAAATTTTGGAATTGGTGTCGGTCTTGGTTATGCATATAATACGTATTATACGAACTTGTTTGTTAATGAAACTGTGAGTGGTCTGGAATATACCGTACTTGATTCTGATGTATCCTATAAGCGTAATAAATTAGATACACATGTGATAGAAATGCCCATAGAATTAAGATGGCGCACATCCACCCCAAGTGTATACAAATTTTGGCGAGTTTACGCAGGAATGAAATTGGGTTATATTGTAGGTAGTAGATCCAAGTTTGTCTCTAATTCAGCAAAGATTTCTTTTAATAACTCCGATATCCGTAATTTTAGATATGGTGTAATGCTTAATTTGGGCTATAGTACCTTTAATGTGCATGCTTATTATGCATTAAGTAATTTGTTTAACGATGGTGTAAGCACCGTTGAGGGAGATTCAATTGAATTCCGACCCTTAAGAATTGGAATTATCTTTTATATTTTATAAAGCTATAACCAGAATTTGATAGTCAATAATTGGGACCCAAATCCAATTAGAAAACCTATTAATACTTCTGCTCTGCTGTGCCTATTCAGATAGAGCCTGGCGGTAGCTAGAATTCCCGTTAAGAGGGTAAAAAGGCTTATGGCAATAATTATATTAATTTCAAAATGAATGCTTAGGGCTATTAAAAACATAAGATAACTGCCCATACCCACCATATGTAAACTGGTTTTAAATTTAAAAAAAATCAAAAAAAGGCAGGCCATAGTAGCACTGAGTAAGCCTACAAAGAAAAAATACACTTCAAGGGTGTAATTATTGGGGATTACCTTTATTATTATCATAAGGAGTAGGGCAATTTGAATCATCAAAGGATATTTGCGTTCATTTGTGCCCGGTAAAAAAATTGAACGTACAACTCCCAGGTTTTTCAAAATAAAAAAGCTAATAATCGGAATGATGATAGTAAGTATGAAAATTGGTAATATGTTGCCACTTTGAAGTTCAAGCGGGCTGTATTTCGGGGTTATAACAAAATAAGTAATGGTGCCGGCAATAGGCACAAAAATGGGATGGAATAAATGAGAAATTATCTTGAAAAACAGTTTCATTAAATCTGCTTTCTAAGACGCGCTACAGGGATACCCAATTGTTCTCTGTACTTAGCTACGGTTCGCCTGGCAATTGGATATCCCTTGTCTTTTAACAAGGCCGCCAATTTATCATCTGTGAGTGGTTTTTTCTTTTCTTCATCGCTTATTACAGTCTCCAATATACTCTTGATTTCCCTAGTTGAGACATCTTCCCCTTCTTCATTCTTCATTGATTCGGAGAAATATTCTTTTATTAATTTGGTGCCATAGGGAGTATCAACGTATTTACTATTGGCTACTCGTGATACTGTGGATACATCCATATGAATAGCATCTGCAATATCTTTTAAGATCATTGGTCGCAATTTGCGTTCATCACCGCTAAGAAAGTATTCTTTTTGATATTGCATTATTGCATTCATGGTGATATAGAGTGTTTGTTGCCGCTGTTTTATAGCATCTATAAACCACTTTGCAGAATCTAACTTCTGTTTGATGAACATTACAGCATCTTTTTGTGACTTGGACTTATCCTTAGCACTTTTATAACCAGCTAACATATTACTATACTCATTCGAGATATGTAGTTCAGGAGCATTTCTTCCATTTAAGGTCAATTCCAGTTCTCCATCCACTATCTTAATAGAAAAATCCGGAACAATATGTTCAATAACCTTATTACTACCAGCATAAGATCCACCTGGCTTAGGGTTTAATTTTTCAATTTCTGATACAGCTTCTTTTAACTCATCTTCCTTTATATCGTATTTCTGTAGCAGTTTTTTATAATGCTTTTTGGTAAACTGCTCAAAGGATTTATCCAGAATGTTGATGGCTAATTCAATATTTGGTGTTCTCTCTTTTCGTTTAAGCTGAAGAATAAGACACTCATCTAATGTTCTTGCAGCAACGCCAGGTGGATCCAATTCCTGGACTATTTTTAAAACCCTTTCAATATCCGCCTCTTCGCAATGGATGTTTTGGGTAAACGCCAAATCGTCTGCAATATCAGCTAAAGGTCTTCGTATATAACCACTCTCATCGACACTACCTACTAAAAATTCGGCAATGGCCCATTCAAGGTCATTAAGATATACTGTATTTAATTGATTAATTAGGTATTGATTGAACGAGATCCCGGCCGCATAAGGAATGCTCTTTTCATCATCATCCGGGCTATAATTATTGGCCCTTGTCTTATAATCAGGCACTTCATCATCACTTAAATAATCATCAATATTAATATCTTCTGCACCTATGCTTTCACTATCTGATTCCCCTTCATAGTCTTCACTAAAATCTTCATCTAATGAACTTTTTTCTTCTTTGCCACTTTCTAAGGCCGGATTTTCCTCAAGTTCCTGATTTATTCGCTGTTCAAATGCCTGTGTAGGAAGCTGAATAAGCTTCATCAACTGAATCTGTTGAGGAGATAGCTTTTGCGATAATTTAAACTGTAAATGTTGTCTGAGCATAAGCTTATATTCTTTTCCTATCTATAAAGTTAAAGAATTAATATGATGTAACGACTTAGGCTTTAAAACTCTGCATTTTGCGGTGTTCTTGGAAAAGGAATCACATCTCTTATATTACCCATTCCGGTAACAAATTGTACCATTCGTTCAAAACCGAGTCCAAATCCACTATGAACCGCAGTTCCAAATTTCCTTAGATCTAGATACCACCAAAGTTCTTTTTCATCGATCCCTAAAGCGGCCATTTTTTCCTTTAAGACGTCCAGTCGTTCTTCACGCTGAGACCCACCTACTATCTCTCCGATTCCCGGGAATAGAATATCCATGGCTCGTACCGTTTTGCCGTCTTCATTTAAACGCATATAAAACGCCTTTATTTTAGCAGGATAATCAAATAAAATAACTGGGCATTTAAAATGTTTTTCTACTAAATAGCGCTCGTGCTCACTTTGTAAATCTGCACCCCATTCGTCAATTTGGTATTGAAATTTTTTCTTTTTGTTTGGCTTGCTATTCCTTAATATTTCGATTGCTTCAGTATACGTAATTCTTTTAAAATCATTATCCACTACAAATTTCAACCTTTCTATTAACCCCATTTCACTTCGTTCGGCCATAGGCTTTGTTTTTTCTTCATCGAGAAGCCTTTTTTCAAGGAATGCCAAATCTTCTTCACAGTTTTCTAACAGATAAGAAATGATATTTTTAATGAAATCTTCTGCCAGATCCATATTATCAGTAAGATCATAAAAAGCCATTTCAGGTTCAATCATCCAAAACTCTGCGAGATGTCTTGAAGTATTGGAATTTTCTGCCCTAAAAGTGGGACCAAATGTATATACCTTGCCCAATCCCATGGCGTAGGCTTCGGCTTCGAGCTGCCCTGAGACCGTTAGATTCGTTTCCTTACCAAAAAAATCTTCTTTATAATTCACCTCTCCATTATCTGTCAATGGCGGGGTTTTTGGATCCAGTGTACTAACTCTAAACATTTCACCTGCTCCTTCTGCATCTGAACCTGTAATTATTGGGGCATGAAAATAATAAAAACCGTTTTGTCGGAAGTAAGAATGAATCGCAAATGAGAGGGCAGATCTGACACGCATAACGGCTGCAAAGGTATTCGTGCGTATCCTCAAATGGGCCTGTTCCCGTAAAAATTCCATTGAATGCTTTTTGGGTTGAATAGGATAACTATCCGGGTCAGATACGCCATGAACAAAGATTTCATGTGCTTGTATCTCAACGTTTTGTCCTTTTCCCAAGCTTTCCACCAAGACACCCTTTATTTTCAAAGCAGCACCTGTTGCAATTTTCTTTAGTAAGTCTTCATTGAATTGTTCAAAATCAACCACACATTGGATATTGTTAATGGTGGAGCCATCATTTAAAGCGATAAAACGATTGCTTCTAAATGTTTTGACCCATCCATTTACTTCTACCTCCTGTTTTAAAGGCGGTAACTGAAGTAGCTCATTAATGCTGTATGATTTCATATGAGATCAATTCTGAATTTGAATGTCAAAGATAACTTTTTGGTAAAAATATTTAGCTTTAAACCGTTTATAAAATACCTGGCGTGAACCTACAACTTAATTTTCCAAGCCACTTCTGGGTAGTTCTTCCTTGGGAAGAATATCTATTTGAGGTTTTTTGAGCACTTCTTTGTTTGCAATACTCCGTTCCAATGAAAGAAGAAGTGAAGGAAGCAAAATTAAATTTGCTAACATGGCAAAGAGCAATGTAGCAGAAACCAATGCACCCAGAGCTACAGTTCCCCCAAAACTCGAAATTGTAAATACCGAAAAGCCAAAGAAAAGGACAATAGAAGTATAAAACATACTAACGCCGGTCTCGCGCAAGGCGGCATAAACCGATTTTTGAATTCGCCAATGGTTAGCAGTCAGTTCTTGCCTGTATTTCGCCAGAAAGTGAATGGTGTCATCTACTGAAATCCCAAATGCGATACTAAAAACTAATATCGTTGAAGGTTTAATGGGCACACCTACAAAACCCATAATACCTGCAGTAATAGCCAGGGGTAATAGATTTGGAATTAAAGAAATAACGATCATTCTGAAAGAACGAAATAAATAAGCCATAAATAGAGCTATTAAACCAACAGCAAGGGATAAAGAAAGCACTAAATTCTTTACTAAATATTTAGTACCTTTTAAAAAAAGTAATGCTTTTCCGGTCACATAAACATTAAAACGATCGGCCGGAAAAATCTTCTTGATTTCATCTAGCATCGATTTTTCAATTTCTTCCATTCTGTCTGTCGGTACATCTTTGATGAAAGTGGTAATCCTGGCAACCTGCCCAGTGCTGTCGACAAAATTTTCAATTAACCCTTCATTACCCTGAGATTTTCGGGCTACATCCATAATAAAATTGTATTCCTGAGAAGTGGGTAATTGATAATATTTAGGAATCCCGCTATAAAAAGCCTGCTTGGAATACTTTACTAAATTAACAACGGATATGGGTTTGGATAATTCAGGGGTCTCTTCAATCATTTCCCCCAACTCATTCATTTTTTTCAGTGTAACAGGTTTTAACACCCCTTTTTTCCTTTCTGTATCTATAACAATTTCAATGGGCATGATTCCGTTAAACTCTTCATCAAAAAATTGGATGTCTTTATAAAAGCCTGTGTTTTTAGGCATATCTTCAACAAGATTTCCGGAAATTTTAATTTGATAAATCCCAATAATGCTAATTATTAGTGCTATCAAAGAGATGGAATAAATAGTTATCCTTTTTTCCCGTACTATATGCTCCATCCAGTTTACAAAACCATCTATCCATTTTTTGTTGAGGTGTTTCAGATGTTTTGTTTTTGGAGGGTACATAAAACTATACACGATTGGTATAATAAGTATTGAAAGCATAAAGATGCATAGTATATTTATGGATGCCACTATACCAAACTCGGTCAAAAGTTTACTGTCTGTTATAATAAAGGTTGCAAAACCACATGCGGTAGTCACGTTGGTCATGAGTGTTGCGTTACCAATTTTTGATATTACTCTTTTTAAGGATAAAGCCTGATTTCCATGTTTTTTGACTTCCTGTTGGTATTTATTGATTAGAAAAATGCAATTAGGAATCCCAATTACTATGATGAGAGGTGGAATTAACGCTGTTAGAACCGTAATTTCATATTTTAAGAGCCCAAGTATACCAAAGGCCCACATAACTCCAATTAGCACTACACACATGGAAATTAGCGTTGCTCGTACACTGCGGAAAAAGAAAAAGAAAATTAAGGAGGTAACAATAAGAGCTGCTGCAATGAATATCCCTATTTCATCAATAATATGTTGAGTGTTCATTGTTCGTATATAGGGCATCCCCGATACCCGAACATCCATTTTGGTTTCCTTTTCAAAATCTTTTATTAGTGTATGAAGGTCTTTTAAAATAAAATCTTTCCGAACAGGAGTGTTTACAATATCCTTGTCCATATAGACAAGTGTTCTTATGGTTCTTGTTTTTTTATTATATAACAGGTTATCATAAAAAGGTAAATTATTCAACATATATTCGGTTAGACTATCCACTTCAATATTATTGAGCGGGGTCTGCTGAATTAATGGACGCAGAATAAATTGCTGTTCTTCTTTGTCTCGTATAAGTTCCTTAAGATTATCTACAGATACAACATAGTCCACTTCGGGAAAAGCAGCCAATTGTTTACTTAATCTGTTCCATCTGTTAAAATTTTCAACTTCATAAAGTAAACTGTCTTTAATGGCAAAAGCAATGGTATTTCCCTCTTCACCAAATTTTTCAAGAAAATCTTCATAAGCAATATTCAGCGGGTGATCATCGGGGAGTAGATTCGCCTCAGAAGTAGAAAATTGCATATTCTTCCATTGAAAACCAAGGAAAACAGTGATACCAGTAATTGCAACCAGGATAAGAATTCTGTTTCTAAGAATAATTCTTGCAGCCTTTCCCCAAAATCCTTTTGTAATCTTCGCAACCATACTATTATTTAAGAATTGAATGTGTTTCTTAAGAACACTTAGGTCTGATGACCAATTCAATTAGGACAATCTTTATTTACTATTGTGTTTTTTGATCGCGGCAAAGGTAGAAAACAAGCAGGACTGTACCTAGAAACGCCCTATAAAATAGTGAGCACAATCATACGTAGCACAAAGTATTATTTGCTTAAGAATTTATGTAAATTGAGGAGAAATAAAATCACAAATTAAAAAACGCCATTAAAATAAAAAGGGTTTAACGAAATGATACTATGTCTGATGAGAAAAACTATAGTAGAATTGCCATTATACTATATCGGGTATTGATAGTCCTTTGTGCTATTATCGTGGTAATAGCCATTATAGCAATTTATTTTGAAGGATAGATTTTACTTCTTAAAAGACTTTAGCCCATAGCTTAAGGTTAATACGCCATAAACTTCCGGTAAACATCTGGTGAAATAAAGAATTAGACTTTCATAATCTCTGCTTCCTTTACATGAAGTATGTTGTCTATTGTTTCTGTGTAAGTGTTAGTCATTTCCTGAATATCAATTTCCGCATTTTTTTCAAGATCTTCAGATATCCCCAGGTTTTTTATTTCTTTATTAGCTTCCTGCCTTGCACTACGAACACTTATTTTAGCTTCTTCCGCTTCCGCTTTCGCCTGCTTTACTAATTGTATTCTTCTTTCTTCAGTTAGAGGAGGAACATTAATAATGACCACCTCTCCATTATTCATAGGATTAAAACCAAGGTTGGCATTCATAATAGCTGTTTCTATTTCGGACAGCATATTTTTCTCCCAGGGTTGAACAGAAAGTGTTCGTGCATCAGGAGTATTTATATTTGACACCTGAGACAAGGGAGTCTGTGAGCCATAATACTCCACCATTACCGACGATAACATGGCGGGGTTAGCTTTCCCTGCTCTAATTTTTACTAATGCCTTTTCCAAATGTAATATAGCACCGTCCATGCTTTCTTTGGTGGCCTCCAAAATAAATTTAACATCTTCGTCCATAACAAATTTTTATAACCTATTTATACAAATTATACCAAACTAAAGATCTACTACTGTTCCAATATTTTCACCTGATACTATTTTCATAAGATTGCCTTTTTTGTTCATATCAAAAACAACAATTGGAAGATTGTTTTCCTGACTAAGTGTAAAAGCAGTAGTATCCATTACTTTTAACCCTTTGGTTAGTACATCATTAAAGCTAATAGTATCGAATTTGGTAGCCGTTTTGTCTTTTTCAGGATCACTGGTATAAATACCATCAACTCTAGTGCCTTTTAAAATAACGTCAGCTTCAACTTCAATGGCTCTTAAAACTGCAGCAGAATCTGTAGTGAAATATGGGTTTCCGGTACCTCCCCCAAAAATAACTACCCGTCCTTTTTCTAAATGGCGCATTGCTCTCCTTCTGATAAAAGGTTCCGCAACTTCGTTGATCTTTATAGCAGATTGTAATCTTGTTTGTACCCCATTGTGTTCCAAAGCACTCTGTAATGCCAAACCATTGATGACTGTTGCCAACATCCCCATATGATCCGCTTGAACCCTATCCATGCCGTTACTTGCACCGGCAAGTCCCCTAAAAATATTTCCTCCCCCAATGACAATTGCTACTTCAACCCCCAGGTCTACGACTTCCTTAATTTCTTTTGCATAGGCCGCCAGTCTCATCGCATCTATCCCGTATTGCTTGTTGCCCATTAGTGCTTCACCACTGAGTTTAAGAAGTATTCGTTTGTATAACATATTGTCTTTACCTGATTTGGAAACAAAAATAATCAAAAATATTTATGGGAACTCTTCGTTAAGGTTTAATGATCATCTTAATTATTTCCTAATAACTCGTATGATCTAGATTAATTTTAATAATCTTGTTTTTAACAATACTATCTCAGGTTCAAATGAAAAAATTAATTATCCTATACGTTTTCCTTGTATTATTATATGGTTGTGGTTCTACAAAGTCCGTATTGTCGGCAGATAAAGCAGTTATCGAAACAACAATAGATTTGGTAAACGTTGATAATGACAGAGTAAGAGTAACAATGAACCCGGGGTCATTTAGTAAACAAAACATTTCTTTTTTTATTCCAAAAACCGTTCCAGGGACTTACAGTGAGGATGACTATGGCAAGTATATAGAAGACCTCAAGGCTATTGATTATCAGGGTAATGAACTTTTGGTTACTTCAATCGGAACCAATGAATGGAATATCTCCGATGCAACAAAATTAGATAAGATCGCTTATTATGTAACGGATACTTATGATAGTGAAAGTGAATTAAACGATCCGGTATTTTCTCCTGCCGGGACAAATATTTTAAAGGGCAAAAATTTTGTATTGAATCTTCATGGATTTGTAGGTTATTTTGAAGGCTTAAAGGAAGTACCCTATGAGTTAATTGTTTCTTCTCCTTCCGATCTAATACCTACAACATCATTAATTAAAAAGCAAGATGATTCCAGTAATACGACAGATATCTTTGTTGCTTCAAGGTATTTTGAAGTTGTAGATAATCCAATTCTATATGCGAAAGCAAACATAGCTTCTTTTGCCATTAATGATATTACAGTTAATTTGAGTGTTTATTCTCCAAATGACATTTATTTGGCTACAGATCTGAAGGAGAGTATGGAGCGTATGATGAGAGCTCAAAAAGAATTTCTTGGCGAGATTGATGGTACTAAGGAATATAATATATTATTGTATCTGTCTACCTTAGACGAAAGTGATGCTTCCGGATTCGGGGCCCTGGAACATTATACTTCTACCGTTGTGGTACTTCCTGAGCAAATGCCCATAGAAACTCTTGAAAAAGCAATGATAGATGTGGTTTCACATGAATTTTTTCATATTGTTACACCCTTGAATGTGCATTCAAAGGAAATTCAATTTTTTGATTTTAATGATCCTAAAATGTCTGAACACTTATGGATGTATGAGGGGACTACCGAATATTTCGCCAACCTGTTTCAGATTCAACAAGGTTTAATAGATGAGGCTGAATTTTATAGACGAATTGTAGATAAAATAAATAATTCCAAGTCCTATGATGATGCAATGTCATTTACAACAATGAGCAAAAATGTTTTGGAAGATCCATATAAAGGGAATTACGCCAATGTATATGAAAAGGGAGCCTTAATAAATATGTGTTTGGATATTAAGCTGAGGGACTTGAGTAATGGGGAAAAAGGAGTATTATGGTTAATGAAGGAGCTTTCAAAAAAATATGACAATGACACACCATTTGAGGACGGGGATATTATTGACGAAATTGTGGCATTGACCTATCCGGAAATCAAATCATTTTTTGATATTTATGTTATAGGTAATACACCTTTGGATTATGATGAGATTTTGGCTTCTGTTGGATTGAGGATGACAGACATGCAGGAGCGGAGCGGTTATTTCTTAAATGGTGAAATACCATTTATAGATATTGATCAAACTAATAATGATGCGATATTTATTAGAAGCGGTATTGAGTTAAATACTTTCTTTACAGATCTTGGTGCAAAGGGTGGTGATACTATAAGAAGTATTGATGGGATGCCTATTTCATTAGAATCGATTAGGCCTATAATTGGTCAAAGTTTTGGATGGACATCCGACAGGAAAATTACTATGGTCGTTCAACGCGGAGAGGAAGAATTAATACTGCAAGGAAAAGTTGGGACACCAACCCTTAAAGTAACCACTATTGTACCCATAGATAATTTGGAAAACACCCCACAATCCAAACTTAGGAGAGCCTGGCTCAAAGGCTAAGTGTCTTTTCGGAATAGTTAAGATTTCAGTAAATAAACTTTTTGACTGGAAGAACAGGATTGAACTAAATTGATCAAATAAAAAAACCACTTTTCTTTTTGAAAAGTGGTTTTTATTAAACATTAAATGGGTTTTTTATCCTAAAGCGACCCTTTCAAAACCTGTGATTTTCAAATCAGGATTAACAGATTTGATATATTGAGAAACACTCTGTTTACTATCTTTAATAAAATCCTGGTTAACCAGAGTATTGTCTTTAAAGAAACGTTTTAATTTTCCTTTTGCAATATTATCCAGCATGGCCTCAGGCTTACCTTCCTGACGTAATTGATCTTTGGCTATTTCTATTTCCTTATCAATAACGGATTGATCTACCGCGGATTCATCAAGCGCAACCGGATTCATAGCAGCAGCCTGCATTGCTATATCTTTGGCAGCTACGGCAGCACCTTCAACGGCACTCGAAAGACCTACCAATGTTGCAATCTTATTGCCCGCGTGAATATAAGATCCTACAAAAGGAGCATTTAGTTTTCTAAAGCCACCGATTTCAATTTTTTCACCAATTACACCGGTTTGTTCAGTTAGTTTTTCCTGTACTGATATGCCATTGTAATTAGCATTAAGGAAATCATCTTTACTATCAAAATCAAGTGCAAGTTTAGCCAGCTCATTAGCAAGGGCAACAAAACTATCATTCTTGGCAACAAAATCGGTTTCACAATTCAGCGATATAATAACTCCACTAGTTTTGTCAGAATTAACCTGAGCTATAGTGGCCCCTTCAGAGGAATCTCTGTCTGCTCTTTTAGCAGCTACTTTCTGTCCTTTTTTTCGAAGGATTTCAATAGCTTTTTCAAAATCTCCTTCGGCCTCAACCAATGCATTTTTGCAGTCCATCATTCCTGCACCTGTGGTCTTTCTTAAATTGTTAACTTCTGCAGCGGTAATTTTTACCATTTTATTTTCTTTTTATAGAACACGATAGCCCGTATTCAGTTGTCAATTAATTTATAATTATACTACTCCACCCTTAGCCTTATCCTGCCAATCTTTTAATTCATCCCAGTTTCCATCAGCCGCCATTTTTGCTTGTTTTGGCCAGGAGCCCGGATCTAAATGTGCCATTCTGGAACTTGCTTCGGTCAGGATTTCCTTAATTTTATCTGCATTTGCTTTAGCTAATTTCGCATATGAATTAATTCCTGCCTTGGTAAGTGCCTCGGCTGCTTTTGGACCAATACCTTCAATCTTTGTAAGATTGTCAGCATCTGCTTTTACTGTTTTTTTAACTGCAGCAGCTTCCTTTTTCTCGGTTATCGGCTCAGCATCTTCCTTTGTTTGCTTAGGCGTATCTTTTTCTTTAACAGCTTTAGCTTTTTCTTCTTTAGGTGCTTTGGTAACCGCAACGGTTTCTTCCTTTTCTTTTTCTACAACTGCTGTTTCGGATTTAGCAGTAGTTTCATCAGAACCACCTTCTTTTCCAGCTTGTTTTTCGGATTTACGCTCTTCCAGTCCAGCTGCAATTGCATTTGTAACTTCCGTTAATATCACATCAATAGATTTAGATGCATCATCATTAGAAGGAATTACGTAATTAATGGGTCTTGGATCTGAGTTGGTATCCACCATAGCAAATATGGGGATATTCAATTTTTGAGCCTCTTTTACGGCAATATGCTCACGCATAGTATCCACTATAAACAAGGCTCCGGGTAAACGCGTCATGTCAGATATTGAACCAAGGTTCTTTTCTAATTTAGCACGAAGGCGATCTACCTGTAAGCGTTCTTTTTTAGAAAGGGTGTTAAACGTTCCATCTTTCTTCATCCTATCAATGGAAGCCATTTTTTTTACTGCCTTTCTAATAGTAACAAAGTTGGTCAACATACCTCCGGGCCATCTTTCTGTGATGTATGGCATGTTCACGTTAGATACTTTCTCAGCAACAATATCTTTTGCCTGTTTCTTAGTGGCTACAAATAGGATCTTCCTGCCAGAGGCCGCAATTTTAGACAAGGCTTCATTAGCCTCTTCCAATTTTGCAACCGTTTTATATAAATTGATTACGTGAATTCCATTCCGCTCCATGTAGATGTAAGGAGCCATATTTGGATTCCATTTTCGTGTAAGGTGTCCAAAGTGCACACCTGCTTCTAATAATTCTTTAACTTCAGCTTTCTTAGCCATTTTAATACTTAGTTTACGTTCTTTTGAATTAGCAATGTTGAAGTGGTATTCCTTCTTAGTGGAAAGCCTCCAACATTTAGATGCTAAACTAAATTTAACCTTTACCTGCTTTATAGTTACCTTAAATATAAGTAACTAAAAGGTTTAGATTTTTAATTGTCTCTAATACAAGAGACTTTCAATGAACTTGGGTTAAAAATCCTGAATTTATTCCAGGACTATATAATATTTTTATCGTTTCGAGAATTGGAATTTCTTCCTTGCTTTTTTCTGACCAAACTTTTTACGCTCAACCATTCTAGGATCTCTAGTAAGTAATCCTTCAGGTTTTAAAACCTCCCTGTTTTCGGCCTCAATCTCACATAGAGCCCTTGACAAAGCCAGGCGTACTGCTTCTGCCTGTCCTGTAATTCCACCTCCGTAAACATTAACTTTCACATCATAATTATCCACAGTATTAGTTAAAGCAAAAGGTTGTTTTACTTTATACTGTAAAGTAGCTGTAGAGAAATAATCTTCTAATGTCCTTTTATTAACGGTAATGTTGCCTTTTCCTTCTGAAATATAAACGCGTGCAACAGCCGTTTTTCTTCTACCTATTTTATGAATTATGTCCATCTATTTAAGGTCATTTAAGTTAATAGCCTTTGGTTTTTGTGCTTCCTGATCATGATCAGTGCCAACATAAACTCTTAAGTTTCTAAACAGCTCAGCTCCTAATTTGTTTTTAGGAAGCATACCTTTTACTGCTTTTTCAATGATACTTGCAGGATTTTTATCCAAGAGTTCCCGAGCAGTGGTTGATCTTTGACCTCCGGGATATCCGGTATACCTAGTGTAGGTCTTGTCTTCCCATTTATTACCGCTAAGTTGAATTTTCTCCGCGTTGACAATAACAACATTGTCACCACAATCAACGTGTGGCGTAAAATTTGGTTTGTTCTTACCTCTTAAAATTTTTGCCACTTTAGAAGCAAGACGTCCCAATGTTTGGCCCTCAGCATCTACTAATAACCACTGCTTTTCAACAGTATTCTTATTAGCAGATTTGGTCTTGTAGCTTAATGTATCCACTACTTCTTTTTTTTATTAATTAAACACTTCAATCCCGTTTAACGGGCTGCAAATGTACAACTATTAAGTTTAAATGCAAACCGTTATTTCTCTAATTTTTAAAAATAATGATGACTGTTTAAATCTGATATTTTAAGCAAGATTTTAAGAATAATGTATAAAGCAATATATAAGGGCTGTTAGATGAACTTTAAAATCGTCCTCTAATCTAGCCCCCTAGATATACTATATGGCCATTTTTTACGTTTTTCAACAGATAAAAACATTTGTAAACCCAATTAAAATGATACGTAACCTATTAACTCTTTTTATTGCAACAGCTCTTTTATTTTCCTGTTCATCAGACAAGGATGATTCAAATCAAGATAATGATATTGTTGGGTCATGGGAACTAACCGCATTGGAAATTGATGAAAGTACGGCAAGTGATGATGAAAAATACGCCCAGGATATTTTAAGCTTCTTATCTGCAATAAATTGTTCTATTATGACCATTACTTTTAATGCAGACTTAAGCGTCATTACGGAAAATTCAGGAAACTACCTCGAGATAAACGTAAATCCCGGAGGTACAGGACTCGATGTTCCATGTCCAACTCAGAAAGACACTAGCATAGATAGCTATATGTTTGAAGGAGGAGTATTAACCTATATAGATGAGAATGAGGTTGAGACTACTGTGAATGTTGAGATTTCAGGAAATACTATGAGAGTAAATGCCACGGAATTAGATTTTACGAATTTTAATGATGGCGGTGTTTTGGTCTTTACCAGAAAGTAATAAGAAATTCAACTGAAACTAAAAACCCTTCGTTTTTTAACGAAGGGTTTTTAGTTATTATAAAACTTGGTTTGTAAACTCTGTTCTTTAGATGAAATAGAAATTCTTTCTATTCCAGCCTTGAGGAGGGCAATTGGAATATTAAGGGCATGGATGCGAATTTCCTATCTATATTTCTGGATGATATTACCGGATATATCAGAAATAAGGATATCTGCTTTTGAACTATTCTCTAGTCCAAGCAGATTAACAACATTGGTAGCCGGGTTGGGGAACACCTTTATCTCAGTCTGATAATTTTTATTATCCGAATTAACATCTTGCTGAGCATTTAAACATAAAGTGCTCAAAACCAAAAAAAAGAAACAGACAGGAACTTTTGCCATGACTTAGTTTTATTTTGAAGAGATTAATAACCTCATTTTTCGAGGCAAATAATCATATCACAGAGTAATAATCTTACCCTAAAAATAAAACGGATAATTCCTGCTTTTCTTATCAGTGGGCTTCGAGCCAATTTGTTCCTGTTCCTAATTCTACATCTAAAGGCACAAGAAGTTCATAGGCGTTTTCCATTTCGGTTTTAATCATAACCTGGAGATCTTCCAGTTCTGGTTTAAAAACGTCAAAGACCAGTTCATCATGGACCTGGAGAAGCATCTTGGTTTTAAAATCACCTTCTTTAAGCTTTCTGTGGATATTGATCATGGCTATTTTTATTATATCGGCTGCGCTTCCTTGTATAGGTGCATTCACTGCGTTCCTTTCTGCAGCACCGCGAACAATGGCATTACTGCCATTTATATCCTTTAAATAACGCCTCCTGCCTAATACCGTTTGTACATATCCATGTTCCCTCGCAAAGTCTATCTGATCACTAATATAATTTCTCAGTTTTGGATACGTCTTGTAGTAAGTATCAATTAATTCCTTAGCCTCCGTCCGTGATAGATCAGTTTGATTGCTCAATCCAAAGGCAGACACACCGTAAATTATACCAAAATTCACCGTTTTCGCATTACTTCTTTGATCTCTGGTAACTTCGTCAAGGGGTACATTAAAAACTTTTGAAGCGGTTGAGGCATGAATGTCTTCCCCGTTTTTAAAGGCTTCAATCATTGTTGTTTCTTCACTTAGGGATGCAATTATTCTAAGCTCTATTTGTGAATAATCAGCTGCCAAAAGAAGATAATTATTATCTCTGGGAATAAAAGCTTTACGTACCTGCCTGCCTCTTTCTGTGCGTATTGGTATGTTTTGAAGGTTAGGATTATTGCTGCTTAACCTTCCTGTGGCAGCTACAGTTTGCATATAATCTGTATGTACTCTGCCAGTACTTTCTTCAACCTGTTCCGGTAATGCATCAATATAGGTACTCTTTAACTTGGCCAGGCCTCTGTAATTTAGGACATCTTTAATTATTTGGTGTTCTTTGGCAAGATAGGAAAGCACATCCTCCGATGTGGAATACTGACCTGTTTTTGTTTTTTTTGGCTTGTCTACAAGTTTCAGCTTATTAAATAAAATATCACCTAACTGCTTTGGAGATGCAATATTAAATTCTTCACCAGCTTCCTTGTAGATCTTGACTTCCAGGTTTTTTATATCATTTTCTAAATCTTTTGAAAGCGAATTAAGAAATTCTATGTCAAGGTTTATTCCCTCTAATTCCATATCTGCCAGAACATTTACCAAAGGAATCTCAATATTCCTGAAAAGATCTTCTGTTTTAGCTTCCTTAAGTTCTTTTGCAAACTGCTTTGCTAACTGAAAAGTTATATCAGCATCCTCTACGGCGTATTCTGTTTGTCTCTCTATACTAACCTCACGCATGCTCAATTGGTTTTTACCTTTTTTTCCAATAAGCTCAGTTATAGATACTGGGGTATAGTTCAGGTAAGTCTCTGCTAAAACATCCATATTGTGACGCATATCAGGATTTATAAGGTAATGCGCTATCATTGTATCAAATAAACTTCCTTTTACAGGAACATTATATTTGTGAAGTACTTTTATATCATATTTTAAATTCTGTCCGATTTTCTCTATGTTTTCAGCCTCGAAAAAAGGTCGGAGTTGTTCAATTAATTCCTGAGCATTTTCCCGTTCTTCAGGAAAAGGAACATAAAAACCTTTACCGGCTTCCCAGGAGAAAGCTATTCCAACCAGCTCGGCTACAAGAGGATTTAAAGAAGTTGTTTCGGTATCAAAACAAACTACAGATTGTTTCATTAAATTTTGAAGGAATAATTTCATGCCCATTCCTGATGAGACACTCTGATAAACATGAGATACATCATTAATGGTTTTTCTGCTGGAAAATTCTTTTAAAGTTGCAGGAGAATCGCCAGTACTTCCAAATAGTGAAAACTGACCACTTCCAGCAGCCTGGGGCTCTTTTTTTGGTTGTGGTTCATCACTGTTCACTTTTTCATCTGTCACAGCAGCTTCTTCTGAGAAGATCCTTAAGAATTGTTCTTTAAGCCTTCTAAATTCCAATTCCTCAAATATTTTCTGTACTCCTTCGCTATCGGGTTCAGAGAGTTCATAATCCTTTGCATCAAAAGTAACGTCGCAGGTCACACAAATAGTAGCTAATTTTCTTGAGAGGCGTCCCAATTCGGCATTTTCTTCCACTTTCTCTTTCATTTTCCCTTTCAGTTTATCCGTATTCGCAAGCAGGCCTTCAAGGGTGCCAAATTCTGCTATAAATTTTTTGGCGGTTTTATCGCCAACTCCCGGAAGTCCGGGAATATTATCGCTGGCATCGCCCATCATTCCCAAATAGTCAATAACCTGTTCGGGATGTTCTACTCCAAATCGATTTTGTATTTCAGGGATTCCCCAAATTTCAACTCCATTGCCCATGCGGGAAGGGCGGTACATAAAAATATTTTCTGAAACCAATTGCCCGAAATCTTTGTCGGGCGTAACCATATATACTTTGTATCCTTCTTTCTCTGCCTGTTTGGCCAGTGTACCAATAATGTCATCTGCTTCCAAGCCAGATACTTCTATGCAGGGAATATGCATGGCTTTAAGAATGTCCTGAATTATAGGTATTGCCACCCGAATGGCGTCCGGGGTCTCAAGCCGGTTTGCCTTATATTCTGCAAATAATTCTGTGCGCTCCGTACTGCCGTCTTTATCGAAACAAACGGCCAGGTGGTCTGGCTTTTCTCTTTTAATTACGTCGAACAAGGAATTTACAAACCCCATGATTGCCGAAGTATCCATTCCTTTGGAATTTATCCTGGGGTTTTTTATAAGGGCATAATACCCCCTAAATATTAATGCATATGCATCTAATAAAAAAAGTCGCTTCTGGTCTGCCATATTTAATGTGCTTGTAGAGTTCCAAAACTACAAAGTTTATGCGCTTTAGTAAAGTATTTAAGAGCTTATATAGCTGCTTGCTGTTTTATTATTATGTCCTTGTTCAGAATACACCCTGTAGGTAAAGCCGGGCTGTATGCAATACCCTCCGGTCTCTCCTTTTTTGTTGATGGCAATAAAGCCAATTTGGAAATCCAGTTTCTCATTGTTTTTGGATATGATGCGTTTGACTCCTTCTTCACATGCTTCCTGAGGCGTTTTACCCTGCCTCATCAATTCAACGATAAGAAAACTTCCAACAGTACGAACAACTTCTTCACCAACCCCTGTGGCCGTAGCTCCCCCAACTTCATTATCCACAAATAATCCGGCTCCGATAATTGGGGAATCGCCAACCCGACCCCCTATTTTATATGCCATCCCGCTTGTGGTGCAAGCACCGGCAATATCTCCTTTACTGTCAATAGCAAGCATCCCGATAGTATCGTGATTTTCTATGTTTATTATTGGTTGGTATTTCGAAGTTTTTTTCCATTCCAACCATTCTGCCTTCGACTTCTCAGTAAGTAAGTTTTCTTTTTTAAAACCCTTTTGATAGGCAAACAATTCCGCCCCTTTGCCTGCAAGCATTACATGAGGTGTTTCCTCCATTACTTTTCTGGCAACCGAAATAGGATGGACGATATTTTTAAGATATAATACAGCTCCGCAATTACTGTCTTTGTCCATTATACAGGCATCCAGAGTAACATTGCCATCCCGATCCGGTCTGCCTCCCTTACCTACAGATTGATTGTTTATATCTGCTTCTTCAATCATTACTCCCTGTTCTACAGCGTCCAAAGCGGTACCAGCATTGTTAAGAACTTTCCAGGCTTTATTTGTTGCATTGAGGACATCCCATGTTGCTATGACAATAGGTTTAATCGTTTTATTAACTGCCTGAGGTTTCTTATCCGTTTCGCAGGAAGCTAATAAGGATGCGGAAAAGATTCCGGCTGTACTTAAGGAAGAATTTTTTAAAAATTTTCTACGTTTCATCTGGGCTGGGTTGCTTACTTTTATAGGTCTAAATATATGAAATGATCGTAGAAGTATGTGCTAATTCCTATCAATCTGCTGTCAATGCAGAGGCAGCCGGAGCGGACAGAATTGAGCTCTGTTCAGAATTAGCGGTTGGAGGTATAACTCCGTCCTATGGTTTGATAAAGAAAGTTTCAGAAAAACTTGGTATTCCCATTCATGTTTTGATTAGACCTAGAAGCGGGGATTTCACTTATTCCAGGGACGAATTTCAGATCATGAAAACAGATATTGCAATCTGTGCAGATCTTGGTATATCGGGAATAGTTTCAGGAGTTTTGTATGCCGACGGTACATTGGATAAGAGACGGACAGGCGAACTGATAGCTGCAGCCGGGGATTTACAATTTACTTTTCACCGGGCATTTGACTGGGTAACTGATCCTTTAAAAACACTGACAGAACTTGAGAATTTGGGAGTAGACTGTATTTTAACCTCAGGAGGAAGACAATCAGCAGAGGAGGGTATAAATCAGTTGGTCTCGTGGAGAAAGAAGGCAGAAAAATGTGTTGTTATGCCTGGTGGAGGAATACGAGAACACAACGCACTGGTTTTTAAAAATGAAGGTTTTAAAGCGATTCATCTTTCGGGAATAAAGTTTAGTAAAACCCTGAATAAAAAACCCCAACTTTCAATGAATACTGCCTCGTATCTCAGAGATGATGAAATTGCCCTAACTGATTTCGAGATTGTTCGTGCCTTAATTCAAAGCGTTAAATAAAAGGTAAAGATGTAAAGCGATACCCTGTTAAAGAAATATATTTGTAAAAAATAGCATATGTTACGCTGGATTGTTTTTATAATAATTTATTTTATTTTGGGCTTCTATACCTTACAAGCCTTGAAGACCGCAACCAGGTTTCCCTGGGTTTACTTTGTTTTTGTTGCCATGTCGTTAATAGTACTTGGGAACTTTATTTTTCAATTTACCTGGGGCGAAACAGACGGCAGGGTTTTAAGCAGACCTAAAAGTTATGCTTTTGGGTTTTTGGCAGCCATCCTTACCTTCAAAATAATTACAATTATATTTCTTTTTTCTGAAGATATTTTCAGGGTCATTGCGGCGGGGTACCAGAAATTTTACGGCACTACAAGGGAGTTCAGCCTACCGGAGAGAAGAAGGTTTTTGAGCTTAATTGCCATGGGTATAGCAGCAATTCCTTTTGGGGCATTACTATACGGAATGTATAGAGGGAAATACAATTTTAAGGTATTAAAATACAAAATGGAATTTGAAGATCTGCCCCCGGCTTTTGACGGATATCAGATTACTCAAATTTCAGATATTCACAGTGGGAGTTTTGACAATAGAGGAAAAATCGAATATGCGGTTGATTTGATTAATAAGCAAAAGAGCGATGTTATTTTTTTTACCGGAGATATGGTAAATAATAAAGCGGAAGAAATGATACCATGGGCTGAATTGTTTTCAAGCCTTAGCGCTGTAGATGGGAAATATTCAATTCTGGGAAACCATGATTACGGTGATTATGTTACCTGGAATACCGAAGAAGAAAAGATGAAAAATTTGGATGAACTTAAGCTTATGCAAAAGGAAATGGGTTTTGATCTCTTGCTGAATGAGAGTCGATATCTGAAAAAAGAGGAAGATAAATTAGCTTTAATTGGTGTTGAAAACTGGGGAAGAGGCGGTTTTAGAAAGTCGGGTGACTTAAAAAAGGCAGCCTCTGAAATTAGCAAGGATGATTTTAAAATCCTATTGAGTCATGATCCATCTCATTGGGAGGATGTAGTTTTAAAAGATAAGTATCATTATCATCTCACATTAAGCGGTCATACGCATGGAATGCAGTTTGGAATAGAAATTCCAGGATGGGTCAAATGGAGCCCGGTTAAATGGCGCTATAAATATTGGGCAGGTATTTATGAGGAACTGGGAGAGTTTATAAATGTAAACCGGGGTTTTGGATTTTTAGGGTACCCGGGAAGAGTAGGTATATGGCCGGAAATCACTGTAATTACTCTAATAAAGAAAGATTTAACGTGAATTTAACTTGCATGTTCTGCCCAAAATTATGGGCATACCCGATTTTTTAACATTTTTTCATACATTTGATCTATAACCCAATGTAATTTATATGTCCAAATTCGGTGAACTTATAGATCTAAATATACCTGTACTACTTGACTTTTATGCTGAGTGGAATGAGCAATCTACCTCTATGCATCCGGTTCTGCGGGATGTTGCAGCAGCTTTAGGAGATAAAGGAAAGGTTATAAAAATAGATGTTGATAAGAATAAAGAACTATCACAAGCACTTAGAATTAAAGGTCTCCCTACCCTTATGATCTACAAAAAAGGGGAAATGGTGTGGAGACAAAGTGGCGAGCAGGATGCAAACACACTTATAGGGATACTTAACGAATACCTATAAAAGTAACTTCGTATTTATAGCAATAACCTGGATGATTGGAGAATCAGTTTCCACCACTAACGGTATCCAGCCCAGTCGCTGAATCTAGTGAGTTACCTGAAACCGAATCACCTTCAAGGGGCGAAGTATCTCTCATATCAGGATTAGATTGCTCTAATAATGGAGGCTCTTCCAAGATCTCATCCTTGTAAAAGTGACTGAACCTGTCTATATGCTCATTAAAAATTAAGGTTTCTTTTTCTGCCAACTCCCGGTCATTATTTTCGATAAGAATATCAATGTTTCTTCTATAAGCTTCCATGTCACCAATAATATCTTCAAT
Source organism: uncultured Eudoraea sp. (assembly GCF_947490415.1). Lineage (GTDB taxonomy): Bacteria > Bacteroidota > Bacteroidia > Flavobacteriales > Flavobacteriaceae > Eudoraea. The sequence continues at coordinate 70,189 of NZ_CANLGX010000006.1, read as the reverse complement.
ATTATCATATTGTTCGTCCAAAGGAATGCTTGAATAATAGTCCAATCGATCCTGATAAATATTCCTTAACCTATAAAATAAATCTCGGGCTTTCTCTGTTTCTCCTACCTTATAATATCCATCCACATAAGGTTCAACAAAAGCGTAAAAGCCATAGTATTCCAAAGGCATATTTGTCATGGCAATGTTAATCACATCTTTTGCTTTGTCTATTTTGTTTTCTTTTATAAGAGCTTCTGTTAATCGTGCAAGATTGCCCCGGAAAGATAAACCTTGTGTTCTGGTTTGTGGATCATGATAGATCTTTGAACTTCCTGAATTGCCCCAATCCCATCCTTTTACGATATCGTACATCAGTTCTGTATCTATTCGCCCCATCTCAAAAGAACTTTGATTTTTCGTTTGGATAGGCACTAATTTATAGGCTAATCCCTCCAGCTGTAAATACTCTTTCATCCAGATGTATTCTGCTTTGTCGAAACTACCGCCGGAAAAGTAGATTGGGCGTTTCCAATCATTATTAGCAATGATATCCAGCATCATAATCCTGTTTTTCGGCAGTGCACTTTTCGGCAGGTCAATATCAATATAATCAACAATTAATGCAGAATCTTTTTCTTTGACCAGGCCACTTTCAAGTACGTTTTTCTTGTTAACCGGTACTCTTATTTTGTTAGTTGGATAATATACAAGGTCTAATGTGCTCTCCGAATATTCGCTTAGATCAGCACCCTGTTTTTCAAGTATATATTTGAATTTTGTCTGAGGCTTATTACTGCCTACCCAATTCATAAAATCCTTGATGTTCCATCTTTTTTCCTCCAAACCAGGAAGACCCTGATAATAAATTACATCCCTGTTGCCATATCTATAAAGATCATGCGTCAGCTGAGAGGGTATAGGCTCACTTTTATAGGCCTTTCGCTTCATTTGATCCACATACCAATCTGTTGCAAAAAGGCTGGTACAAATTATTCGTACATCGGTACGGTATCCCTCAATTTCCTGTGCATACCAAAGCGGAAAAGTGTCATTGTCTCCAATAGTGAATAACATGGCACCCGCATCTTCCTGGCATGAATCAAGATAGGCCATGGCACTTGCGCGGGCGGTATAGCGATTAGAACGGTCATGGTCATCCCAATTCTGAAAGGCCATTACCCCCGGGACAGCCAAAAGGCAGATCACAAGGATAGCTGGTCCAAGCACCTTTGGATTTATTAATTTTTTAAATTCTTCATAGAGGCCATAAACCCCTAAACCAATCCACAAGGCGAAAATATAAAAGGAACCTACAAGCGAGTAGTCACGTTCACGTGGCTGAAAAATATAGGGATTTGTGTAGAATTGAATTGCAATTCCTGTAAAAATAAAAAACACAAAAAGAGCCCAGAATTGCTTAGGATTTTTGGTAAACTGGAAAACCAAACCTATAATGCCCAGAATTAAGGGCAAAAAGAAATACGTATTTCTACCTTTATTATCCAATACATCCTTTGGGAGATTTTCCTGAGTTCCCAAACGAAGGCTGTCTATAAACCCAATTCCGCTTAACCATTCACCATTGCCATTATAACGGCCCTGCACATCATTCTGTTTCCCAACAAAATTCCACATAAAATAACGCCAGTACATATAACCAAATTGGAACTGAAACATATATTTCACATTCTGCCAAACGCTCGGGGGTTCTACTTCCAGATATTCTCCAAACTGCCTTAAAAAGCCAATGTATTGTGCTTCATCTATTTCACCATTGGCAAGACCAGATTTAACTTGGGCAACTGCTTTGCGCAACTCTTCGTTAGATGTCTTCATCCTAAAATTCAAAGGGCCGAAATATTTCATGTAGTTTTCAGCGTTCTGATCACTCCACATTCGTGGTAATAAACCCCTGTGATCTTCATTGGGCCCCTGCATTGCATTCTTGTATTTATTTACAACAATGTATTTGCCCAATTCTTTATCTTTTTCATATTTGGGTTTATCATCCTTCTCAGGTCCTGCCGGAGCAAACGTATCTGAATAATAAGTGCCATAAATTGGGCTGTCTACCTGTGGGTATTGTTCTCTGTTGTAATAGGCAAGCAACGAACGAGCATCTGAAGGATTATTTTCGTTGACTACCACATTGGCATTTGCTCTGATTGGTAACATAAGCCAGGAAGAAAAACCAAGAAATAAAAACATAGCGCAGAGCACCAAAGTATTGGCTACTCTGTAATTGTTTTTTCTGGTATACCGCAATCCAAAGTAAAAGGCACCAATAAATACCAAAAGCATAATTATGGAACCCGAATTAAAGGGTAAACCTATGCTATTGATAAAGAAAACTTCGCTCCAGCCAAATAATTTTAGCACGTATGTAAGCGAAAATTTATAGACCAACATTAAAATTGCAATTACACTAATGTTGGCTAAGAGAAAATTCTTAACGGTGGTGGTTTTATATTTTTTGAAATAGTATAGTAAACCTATGGTTGGAATTGCCAAAAAGCCCATAAATTGAATACCAAAGGTAAGCCCTACTACAAAGGAAATGAGGATCAACCATCGATTACCCCTTGGATCCTCAAGGTCATCTGTCCATTTTAACCCTATCCATAACAGCAGCGCCATTATAAAACTGGCCATGGCGTAGACTTCAGTTTCTACGGCATTAAACCAAAAACTATCTGAAAAGGTAAAAGTCAAAGCACCAACAATGCCACTGCTAAATACGGCGATGGCATTACTGTTTGTGAACTTATCTTTTTTGGATATTAACTTTCGTGTTAGATTGGTAATGGTCCAGAACATAAACAAAATGGTAAAAGCACTGGAAACCCCAGAAACATAATTTACCATTCTTGCAACCTGGTCCGGTTCCAAAGCGAACATGGCAAAAAAAGCGCCAATCATTTGAAGCAAAGGTGCGCCCGGTGGGTGCGCCACCTGTAATTTTGCAGAGGTTGTAATGTATTCTCCTGCATCCCAGAAACTACCTGTAGGTTCTACCGTAATAGTGTAAGTAATAAGGGCTATAAAAAAAACGACCCACCCAAGGATGGTGTCCCATTTCTCGAAGTTCTTTGAAAACATGTACTATGAAGTTTACCAGTCTGGGCGAATTTACTAATTAAAATAGATATGGGCTTATATTTTTGTCAAACCTTTAACAGGAGGCCATTGTTCTTTTTTTTGATTGATTGTATCCAAAATATTTGTGCAAATAAAAGTTTGTCTTAAATTTGCAGGCTCTTATGCACTAATGGCCTATGGTGTAATTGGCAACACAGCTGGTTTTGGTCCAGTCGTTCTAGGTTCGAGTCCTAGTAGGCCAACGAAAATTGTATACCCATCCCAATGCTTCTTTAGTGTTGGGATTCTTAATTTTAGTTTCTTAGTCTAAGTCCTCAGGAATTTGAGGCTCATCTTGAATTTTCAGATCATTTTGTTTTAGTAGTTCGTCTGCTTCCTTTAATTCATCTATTTCATCGTCTACCAGGTCCAATATGGTGCTCATTTTTTTCTTATTCTTAATCATAGCCCATGTCATGATAAGACTTGTGCCTATAATCACAAAAAGCAGAATCCCCGGTTCAAATGTAGCTACCTGTACTTCTGAAGGAATTGCATAAAACAGTAATATTGTAATGAGGCCCCTTGGAGCAATAAATAGTTGTGGCAGTATATCGCTGCCTATAAAAGTTCTTAAGATTACAAATCTAATAGCGTAGATGGAAAGAATAATAAGGACACTTACCAGGGCTACCTGAAAGTTAAATAAAGATGCAATGGCTATGGTCAACCCAAAAATAACGAAGAAGAAAGTACGCACTACAAATGCCGTTTCGAGGGTCACAATATGAAGTTCATGATAAATACGATGCGCTTTATCATACTCTAGAAAGTGTGATAATTTTCCACCAAAAAATAACTTCATATTCGCAATTACTAAACCGAATATCAAAATGATAAGTAAAGAGGAGAGATGAAGTTGTTTGCCTATTGCATATAAAAGAAGCAAGACGGCAATTAGCAGGAAAAGTTTGGCCTGACTTTTTATCTGTTGAAAAATAAGAATAATTGCATAACTCGCAATAAGTGAAATTACTATAGTTAGTAGAATATTAAGAGCAAAACCTCCGGCACCCGAATCCTCTGCAGGATTTAGCCCACTCACAAGGAAATAGAACATCATGATTCCCATAATATCAGAAAATGTACTTTCATAGATGTGGAATTCCCTTTTCTTTTCCGCAAGCTCACTAACGCTTGGAATAATAATAGCGCTGGAAAGTATAGATAAAGGTGTTGCATACAACCAGGCGGCCTGCATAGACATATCCGGGATAAATTGATGAAGAATTAGCGTAGCTACCCATGCAGAACCTATCAGCCCTGTGAGTGCTATTGCCATAGATTTCAAAATAGGGATTATTTTTTCCTTTTTTAATTCAAGTTCAAGTGCAGCTTCGAGTACTATCATTATAAGGCCAATAATACCCAGCACCTCCAATGCTGGAAAGAAGTCAACTTCTTCGGAGGTAAAAGTTTTAAGTACAAATTGCAAAATAAACCCAAGAAGTATAAGTAATAGGACAGACGGAATATTTGTTCTTTTTGAGATACCATTAAATAGAAAAGAAAGAATAAGTATTACCGATGCTTCAATAATAAGGTTATAGGAGTTAAAGACGTCCATTTAAATGTTGATTAATGCGATTAGATTTAATTCATTTATACTAAAGTTACTATTAAAAGTGAAACGTTGGTGATCTTGCTATAAGTATCTTATATAAATGGAATAAGCTTCTGTTTTAAAATCAAAAAAAATTGTATATTTGCCCACTGAAAGGATATAATTGTATTCATGAGGGGACAAATTGTCCCCTCTTTTGTTACTTATGGTTATGTTAAAGGCACAAGTTGAAGAGCTTTTGGAAAAAGCACTGGAGGAGAATAAAACCTTGTTTTTAATTGATTTTTCAATTACTCCTGATAACACTATTAAGATAGTTCTTGATGGAGATGAAGGAGTGAATCTTAAGGACTGTATGGCCGTAAGCAGGGCTATTGAACATAATTTGGATAGGGAAGAACATGATTTTTCATTAGAAGTTACTTCAGCCGGTGCTGCGGAGCCTATTTTGCTGGCCCGCCAGTATCCTAAAAATATTGGCAGGAAGTTAGTCGTAAAAACAGCGACCGAAAATTACGAAGGTGATCTTACCGAAGCAACAGAGGAGACCATTACCCTGGAATGGAAAGCAAGAGAACCTAAACCGGTGGGGAAAGGCAAAATAACCGTTCAGAAAAGAAAAAAAATTGCCATTTCTGAAATTGAAGAGGCAAAAGTTAAATTAATATTTTAATCACAGCGCAAAATGGAAAATATTGCATTGATCGAATCTTTCTCCGAGTTTAAGGATGACAAATTTATTGACCGGGTGACCCTAATGGCGATATTAGAAGACGTTTTTAGGAATGCTTTAAAAAAGAAATTTGGTTCCGATGATAACTTTGATATCATTATTAATCCTGATAAGGGAGATTTGGAAATATGGAGAAATAGAATTGTTGTGGAAGATGGGGAAGTAGAAGAACCAAATGAAGAAATATCCCTTTCAGAAGCTCGTAAGATAGAACCGGATTTTGAAGTTGGTGAAGATGTTTCTGAAGAAGTAAAGCTTATAGATCTCGGAAGAAGGGCAATATTAGCCTTGCGCCAAAACCTGATATCCAAAATTCACGAACACGACAATACAACCATTTATAAGCAATTTAAAGACCTTGAAGGGGAGATATATACGGCTGAAGTGCATCACATAAGACATAAGGCAATTATCTTGTTGGATGACGAAGGAAACGAAATAATTCTTCCTAAGGATAAACAAATACCCTCTGATTTTTTTAGAAAGGGTGATAACGTTCGGGGAATTATCGAAAGCGTAGAGCTCAAGGGTAACAAACCAATGATCATCATGTCTAGAACTTCACCAATCTTCCTTGAGCAATTGTTCTTTCAGGAGATTCCGGAAGTATTTGATGGATTAATTACAATAAAAAAGGCAGTTAGAATTCCAGGTGAAAAAGCTAAAGTAGCGGTAGATTCTTATGACGATAGGATAGATCCCGTAGGGGCTTGTGTCGGAATGAAAGGTAGCCGTATTCATGGAATAGTACGTGAGCTTGGAAATGAAAATATAGATGTGATTAACTGGACAAATAATCCTCAGTTAATGGTTACCCGTGCCCTTAGTCCCGCACGTGTTTCTACCGTGACCTTAAACGATGAAAAAAAGACCGCACAAGTTTACCTAAGGCCCGAGGAAGTTTCAAAGGCCATTGGAAGAGGTGGTCATAATATACGTCTTGCTGGTCAACTTACGGGTTATGAGATAGATGTATTCCGTGAAGGCGTGGAGGAAGATGTGGAACTTACAGAATTCTCTGATGAAATTGAAGGCTGGGTAATTGAAGAACTTAAAAAGATAGGTCTTGATACTGCCAGAAGTGTTCTGGAGCAGGATATAGACGATTTGGTAAAACGTACCGACCTGGAAGAGGAAACTATTTCAGACGTTGTGCGTATCCTGAAAGAAGAATTTGAAGATTAAGCTATATATTAGCAACTTAAAAGTAGAGAGTAAACAGTATTTATGGCAGACAATGCAACAATAAGGCTTAATAAAGTCTTGAGAGAACTTAACATTTCTTTGGATAGAGCGGTGGAATATCTTGCGTCTAAAGGACACAAGGTGGAGGCAAGACCTACCACAAAGATTTCTGAAGACATACATCAGGTTCTTTTAGACGAATTCCAGACGGATATGAGCAAGAAAGTTGCATCCCAGGAAGTTGGTGAGGAGAAACGAAAGGAAAAAGAAGCTATAAGACTGCAGCTGGAGCAGGAGCAGGAAGAAAAAAGACTGGAAAGAGAAAAAAGAGCTGCTTCAAGGGAAGTAGTGAAGGCAAGGGTTGAACTTTCCGGACCGAAACAAGTAGGTAAAATTGATCTAACCCCCAAGAAGAAAGTTAAGCCTGAACCTAAGAAGGTTGAAGAGAAACCAGCCCCAAAGGAAGAGGTAATTGCTGAGGTAAAGGAAGAAGTACCAGTTAAAGAAGTAAAAGAGGAAATAAAACCTGAAACCGCACCAGAGATAAAGAAGGTTGAGGAGAAAGCTCCGGAGGAGGAAAAGCCAGAGGAGCCCAGCTCTATTGCCACAAAGTATAAAAAGCTTTCCGGGCCTAAAATTATGGGAGATAAAATTGATCTCTCTAAGTTTGATAAGCCTAAGAAAAAGAAAGAACCTGTAAAGGCACCTTCCGAAACAGCAAAGCCAAAAAGAAGGAAGAGGATTATTAGTAATAATGGTGCGCCAGGTGCTGGCAGAGCGAGAACTACTGTTAAAAAGGGACAGCGTTTTGCCTCTACTCCAAAGGCTGAGCCAACGGAAGAAGAAGTACAAAAACAAGTGCGTGAGACTCTTGAAAAACTTCAGGGTAAATCCAAAAAAGGAAAAGGAGCAAAATATAGGAGAGATAAGAGAGACCAGCACAGACAACAGACGGAGAAGGATCTGGAACAACAAGAGTTGGAAAGCAAAATACTTAAGGTTACTGAATTTGTGACTGTTGGAGAAGTTGCTACGATGATGGATGTTGCTTCTACTGAGATAATCTCTGCTTGTATGTCTCTTGGGATTATGGTTACCATGAATCAAAGACTGGATGCTGAAACTCTCTCTATTGTTGCAGAAGAATTTGGTTATGAAGTTGAATTTATTACGGCAGACCTTGAAGAATCGATTGAGGAAGAAGTAGATGCACCAGAGGATTTAAAGCCCAGGGCCCCTATTGTTACTGTAATGGGTCATGTAGATCATGGTAAAACCTCATTATTGGATTACATTCGTGAGGAAAACGTAATTGCAGGGGAGAGTGGAGGAATTACACAGCATATAGGTGCTTATGGCGTTACCTTATCTGGGGGGCAAAGAATTACCTTTTTAGATACACCGGGTCACGAAGCATTTACTGCTATGCGTGCACGGGGAGCACAGGTAACGGATATTGCCATAATTGTAATTGCTGCAGATGATGATATTATGCCTCAAACCAAGGAAGCCATTAGTCACGCACAGGCCGCTGGAGTTCCTATAGTTTTTGCGATTAATAAAATAGACAGACCTACAGCAAATCCTGAAAAGATTAAAGAAGGTTTGGCCGCTATGAATTTACTTGTAGAGGATTGGGGCGGAAAAATTCAATCTCATGATATCTCGGCAAAAACCGGAGATGGGGTAAAGGAACTTTTAGAAAAAGTACTTTTAGAAGCAGAACTTTTGGAATTAAAAGCTAATCCCGACAGATTAGCTTCTGGTACTGTGGTAGAGGCATTTCTTGATAAAGGAAGAGGATATGTCTCCACTATTTTGGTGCAGGGAGGTACTTTGGAAATAGGTGATTACGTTTTGGCGGGAACATGCAGTGGCAAGATTAAGGCAATGCAGGATGAACGTGGCAAGATTGTTAAAAAAGCGGGTCCATCTACACCAATTTCAATTTTGGGATTAGACGGTGCGCCTCAGGCCGGGGATAAATTCAATGTGCTTGAAGATGAAAAAGAAGCAAAACAAATTGCTTCCAAAAGGAGTCAGTTACAACGCGAACAATCTGTAAGGACACAACGGCATATTACGCTCGATGAAATTGGCAGACGAATCGCATTAGGCGAATTTAAAGAGTTGAATATTATTCTAAAAGGTGACGTGGATGGTTCTGTAGAGGCTTTAACGGATTCCTTCCAGAAATTGTCAACCGATGAAATACAAGTCAATATTATTCATAAAGGAGTAGGTGCAATCACAGAATCTGATGTATTATTGGCTTCGGCATCTGATGCCATTGTTATTGGGTTTAATGTTAGGCCAATGGGCAATGCCCGGGATATTGCGGATAAAGAGGAGATCGATATTAGGATGTATTCTATTATTTATGATGCCATTAATGATCTTAAGGATGCAATGGAAGGCATGCTGTCTCCGGTGATGAAAGAAGAGATTACGGGTACGGCTGAAATTAGAGAGACCTTTAAAATATCTAAAGTAGGCACAATCGCCGGCTGTATGGTAACCACTGGAAAAATCTTTAGAAACTCGAGTATTCGTCTTATTAGGGATGGTGTGGTAATTTTTACTGGAGAACTATCATCTTTAAAAAGGTTTAAGGATGATGTTAAAGAAGTGGCCAAGGGCTATGATTGTGGACTTCAGGTTAAGAATTATAATGATATAAAAGAAGGGGATATTGTGGAGGCCTTCCAGGAAGTTGCGGTAAAGAAAAAGCTTTGATCTGAAATTTGGAAAAATTTTGGAAGTACCGCGAAACGAAATAGTAGTCCTCAGATAGACTTAGATGACAATAAAATAAAAAACGACCTATTTGGTCGTTTTTTCTGGTTTTAATAAAAGCGATTCAGGATATTTTATGCGAACCTCTTTAAATTTGCGTTCCGCATCCAATTTAGATTTAAACTGACCAATCTGAACTCTGTACGTAGGAGAATCAAAAATTATTTTTGATTTTAAGTCGGGAAAATCAATATCTACCTGCTGTTTAAGTTCCTCTGCCTTGGAATAAGAGCCAAAGCCAACCTGAATTGTAAAGAAATTAGATTTTGAATTACTAATTTTATATACTTCCAGAAGGCGGGTAATATTAGCGTCTTGTTCAATGTTTATTTTCCCGCTTTGTGCCATTCCGCAAGTAATGAATCCACCTAGTATGACTGATAGGATTGCTTTTTTCATGATATTAATTTTAAAGAGATCAAACATAAAATGCAAAAGTAATTTATTGAAGGTTAAACAAAAGTTTTCATGCTTATTTAGAATCAATATAAATTATAAATTATAAAACCCTTAACATTTCTCAAATAAAGTCAAAGTCTTATTTTTGTCGTCAATTTGAGCGGCGATAAATTACCTTTTTGACTTATTATAGTAGTAATTATCGTGCCAGAATTAAGATAGAAATATTTTAAATATGAAAAAGGTTTTGTACCGCCATCAGATTTCTAAACTTTTTGCTTTTGCTTTAGTAGTTTATCTACTCTTTTCAAATTCTCTTTTTGCCCAGGAAGAAAGCCCGGAACAAAATGCTGCAGCCGCTACTGAAGTTGCCGCTGAGCAGGCTGGTTCAGACTCTGGCGATGCTGCGAAAGGGAAACAATTATTTAATCAGAATTGTGCGGCTTGTCATGCGTTAAATCGAAAAATGACGGGGCCGGCATTAGCTAATGTCGAAACCAGACTCGCTGAAGATGAAGGATTGGACAGGGAATGGTTATATACCTGGATTAAGAATAGCGCCGGTATGATTAGTTCCGGGGATGCATATGCAAATAAGGTGTATGCCGAATACAATCAGGCTGCGATGACTGCTTTTCCTACGCTTTCAAATGCAGATATTGATAATATTTTGGCTTATACTGCTGCTACACCTCCAGCACCGGTTGCAGCGGCTGCAACAACGGCTGCAAGCGAGGGAGGGGGTGATTCTTCGGGGATTACCAATGAAATTATTTTGGGAGCACTTGTAATGGTTTTTGCCTTACTGGTGATGATGCTGTTTTTAGTCAACAATACTTTGCAACGCATAGCCGAGGCTAACGGAGTTGTAATGGAAAAAGATAAAGCTGTTAAACGAACTCCATTATGGAAGGCATTTGCACATAACCAATTCCTGGTACTCGTATCTTCCATTTTCCTGTTATTGGCGAGTGCATATTTTGCATATGGTTGGATGATGCAGGTGGGTATAGACCAGGGTTACGCGCCAATTCAACCCATCCATTACTCGCATAAGGTGCATGCTGGAGATAACAAAATTGAATGTAAATATTGTCATTCATCGGCTAGGGTATCTAAACATTCAGGAATCCCCTCTTTAAATGTATGTATGAATTGTCATAAATCCATTTATGAATACAAAGGGAACCCTGAAGGTCCAAGTCCTGAAGATTTGGCTAACGGGTATACTAATGAATTTTATACCGGGGAAATTAAGAAGTTGTATAAAGCTGTTGGTTGGGATGAAGAGAATCAAAAATATACAGGTGAGAGTCAGCCAGTAGAATGGGTTAGGATTCATAATCTTCCGGACTTAGCTTACTTTAATCACTCGCAACACGTTTCCGTTGCAGGTATTGAATGTCAAACCTGTCATGGCCCCGTAGAGGAAATGGAAATCATGTACCAATATTCGTCATTGACAATGGGATGGTGTATTAATTGCCATAGAGAAACAAATGTTAAGGTAGAGGATAACGCTTACTATGCCAAAATACATGAAGAATTATCCAAAAAATATGGCGTTGAAAATCTTACCGCTGCTCAAATGGGCGGTTTGGAATGTGGCAAGTGTCACTATTAGAAAAAAATAAGCATCTAATTACAGATATATAATATGGCATCAAAAAAGTATTGGAAAAGCGAAGCGGAGTTAAATCCCAACGATTCCATTGTGGAGACGCTGCGACAAAACGAATTTCCGGAAGAAATACCAGTTGATGAATTTTTAGGAGATAAGGAGAATTTGTCTGCCAGTACAACAAATAGGCGCGATTTTCTAAAATATGTGGGATTTAGCACCGCTGCAGCTTCTTTGGCAGCTTGTGAAGGTCCGGTGAGAAAGTCTATACCTTATGTTATTAAGCCTGAACAAATAATACCGGGTATCGCAAATTATTATGCGACCACTATAGCTGATGGCTATGATTTTGCCAGTATACTGATAAAAACACGTGAAGGCAGACCAATTAAAGTGGAAAATAATAAGGATGCAAAAACCAATGGTAATAGCAATGCCAGAATACAAGCATCTGTTCTTTCTTTATATGACAGCACGAGATTACAGGGTCCATTAGCAAATGGAGAACCTGCGGAGTGGACTGCAATAGACACTTCAGTAAAAAATAAGCTGGAAGCATTAAAAGGCTCAGAGAAACAAATAGTATTGCTCACTCAGACTTATGCAAGTCCATCTACCTCAAAATTGATAAGTGAGTTTAAGGAAGTTTACGGGAATGTAAATCACATTGCCTATGATGCCATAAGCGAAGATGCGGCTTTAACTGCATTTGAAGCTAAATTTGGAGAAAGGGCATTACCGACATATGATTTTGAAAAAGCTGATATCATTGTTTCTTTTGGTGCAGATTTCCTGGCCGATTGGCAAGGTGGAGGTTATGACAGTGGCTATTCCAAAGGGCGAATTCCCAAAAAGGGTAAAATGTCCAGGCATATTCAGTTTGAATCCAATATGTCTCTTACCGGAGCAAATGCAGATAAGCGAATTGCAATTAAACCGTCGGAGCAGAAAAAGGCACTCGCTAGTTTATTTGGAAAACTAAATAATAGTTCGGTTAATGTTGATCTTAGCGAGAATATCAGCAAAGCGGTTGACGATGTTGCTGCTGAAATAAGGAAGGCTGGAAATAAAGCAGTTGTCGTAACAGGATTGGATGATGTAAACGCTCAGGCAGTTACTTTGTCAATAAATGAAATGTTGGGCAGTATTGCTTATAGCCCAAGTGTGCCAAGATATATCAGACAGGGAAATAGCCAGGCTGTTAATAAGCTCATTCAGGATATGAATTCCGGAAAAGTGGGCGCTTTAATCATGGATGGTGTTAATCCTATGTATACGCTCCCTAATGCTACTGAGTTTTCTGAAGGTGTTGCAAAAGTAGATTTATCGGTCACTTTCTCTACAAATTGGAATGAGACTACGGAAATTACAGAATTTACAGCGGCAGCTAACCACTTTTTAGAATCCTGGGGGGACGCTGAACTTGTAAAAGGATATTACAGCCTGATACAGCCTACCATAAAGGAACTTTTTGACACCAGGCAATTTCAGCAATCACTCCTTCAATGGATGGGTAGTGATTTAAGTTATTACGACTACATTAAAGAGACATGGAATTCCGGTATTCTGGGAGATGCTTCTTGGAATAAAGCACTTCATGATGGTGTTTTTGTATTGGAATCAAACACTGAAGGAGGAACTTCTGCTACAAATAATAGGTCTGGTAATCAGACAATGGAACAACAATCCGAAGCTAATACAGCTATAGCTCCAATTTCTTCAGCGGTAAGTTCGCTGGCCAATGCATCGGCCGATGGAATGGAACTGATCCTTTATCCAAAAATTGGAATGGGTGACGGTAAGCAAGCCAATAATCCTTGGTTGCAGGAATTTCCGGACCCCATTAGCAGGGTCTCATGGGATAATTATGTTACCGTATCCAGAGCAGATGCCTCCTCATTAGGACTTATAAATGAAAATGTGGCTAATGGCGGCTTGAACGGAAGTTATGCCAAACTTACGGTTAACGGCGTGGCACTTGAAAATGTTCCCGTACTCATTCAGCCAGGTCAGGCAGCTGGTACTGTGGGTCTATCATTTGGTTATGGCAGGCAGGTAGGTATGAAAACTGAAATGCAGACCGGGGTTAATGCATATGCTCTATATCAGGGATTTAATAGCATTCAAAATGTCACTCTTGAAAAGGCAACAGGAATGCATGAGTTTGCATGTATTCAGCTTCATAATACCCTTATGGGCAGAGGTGATATCATAAAAGAGACCACCTTAGAGATATTTAATACAAAAGATCATTCGGAGTGGAATCATGTACCTCAGGTATCATTGAACCATCAGGAAGTTCCTGCTACAACGGTTGATCTTTGGGATAGTTTTGACAGGTCTATAGGGCATCATTTTAATATGTCTATAGATTTGAACGCCTGTACAGGTTGTGGTGCTTGTGTTATTGCTTGTCACGCAGAGAATAATGTGCCTGTTGTTGGTAAAGAAGAGGTTCGCAAATCGAGAGATATGCATTGGTTGCGAATAGACAGATATTATTCCTCAGAAGATACTTTTGATCAGGACAATACCAAAAAAGATGAATTTTCAGGAGCTTCACAGACAAAGTCGGGCTTTGAAGAAATGGAGCAGGCGGCAGTCAATCCACAGGTTGCATTTCAACCTGTCATGTGTCAGCATTGTAACCATGCACCTTGCGAGACCGTATGTCCGGTAGCGGCAACTTCACATAGTCGTCAGGGCCAGAATCATATGGCTTATAACCGATGTGTGGGTACCAGATATTGTGCCAACAACTGTCCTTATAAAGTGAGGAGGTTTAACTGGTTCCTTTTAAATAATAATGAAGAATTTGATTACCATTTCAATAACGATCTTGGTAAAATGGTAATTAACCCTGATGTTACCGTACGTTCGAGAGGGGTAATTGAGAAGTGTTCTCTTTGTATACAAATGACCCAAAAGACCATTCTTGATGCAAAACGTGAAGGAAGAGTAATTGTAGATGGCGAGTTTCAGACTGCTTGTTCCAATGCTTGTAGCAATGGGGCAATAGTGTTTGGGGATTCAAATGATGAAGAAAGCCAAGTAACAGAATTAAAGAAAGATGACAGGATGTACCACTTATTAGAGAGTGTAGGAACAAAACCGAATGTGTTTTATCAGGTAAAAGTGAGAAACACAAATGAAGCATAATCAATAAAGAAAGAATACAACTATAATAGAACTATATGGCGTCGCATTACGAAGCACCAATACGTAAACCCTTAGTCCTTGGGGACAAAGGCTACCATGATGTATCGGTAGATATTGCAGCTCCGGTTGAAGGACGGGCTAACACACAGTGGTGGATTGTTTTTTCCATTGCATTGGCAGCACTCCTTTGGGGCGTAGGTGCTATAATTTATACAATTTCTACAGGTATTGGAACCTGGGGACTGAATAAAACAGTAAACTGGGCGTGGGATATTACAAACTTTGTTTGGTGGGTTGGTATTGGTCATGCAGGAACCCTGATTTCTGCGGTTCTATTATTATTCCGACAAAAATGGAGAATGGCGATTAACCGATCTGCGGAGGCCATGACCATATTTTCTGTAATCCAGGCGGGTTTGTTTCCAATAATTCATATGGGTAGACCTTGGTTGGCATATTGGGTGGTGCCTATTCCTAACCAATTTGGTTCACTATGGGTTAATTTTAACTCTCCCCTGTTATGGGATGTTTTTGCGATATCAACGTATTTGTCTGTTTCATTGGTTTTCTGGTGGACAGGATTACTTCCTGATTTCGGTATGATCCGGGATAGGGCCGTTAAGCCTTTTCAAAAGAAAATTTACGGTCTGGTAAGCTTCGGGTGGACAGGTCGTGCAAAGGATTGGCAACGTTTTGAAGAAGTTTCCCTTGTTCTCGCTGGTTTGGCAACACCGCTGGTACTTTCAGTACATACCATAGTATCTTTTGATTTTGCCACTTCAGTTATTCCGGGATGGCATACCACCATTTTCCCGCCTTACTTTGTTGCCGGGGCTATTTTCTCAGGGTTTGCCATGGTTCAAACGCTGTTAATTATCATGAGAAAAGTAAGTCATCTTGAGGATTATATTACGGTTCAGCATATTGAACTGATGAATATAGTGATCATGATTACTGGCTCTATTGTAGGATGTGCTTATATCACAGAGCTTTTTATTGCCTGGTATTCGGGAGTGGAATACGAACAATATGCTTTTCTAAACAGAGCAACAGGACCGTATTGGTGGGCCTATCTTTTAATGATGAGCTGTAATGTTGTTTCACCACAAATTATGTGGTTCAAGAAAATCAGGACCAGTATAGTAATTTCATTTATTATTTCTATTGTAGTAAATGTAGGTATGTGGTTTGAAAGATTTGTGATCATAGTTACCTCATTACATCGTGATTATTTGCCCTCTTCATGGACCATGTTCTCACCAACTTTTGTAGATATTGGAATTTTCATAGGAACAATAGGATTCTTCTTTGTACTCTTTTTACTATATTCAAGAACCTTCCCGGTAATTGCACAGGCTGAGGTAAAATCAATATTAAAATCGTCAGGAGCCCGTTATAAAGCCCTTCGAGATGCAGGTAAACCATTATATACAATAAGTAAAAATGGTATTGTAAGAGAAACCATTATTAATAATAATCCGGAGGCTGAAGTCTCTTCAGAATCAAATCAAGGAGAAAGTTTACTTAGTGCACTAGGTAGTTTTGATTCGGGAACTCAGGATCCAGACGATCTTAAGAAAGTAAAGGGGATTGGTCCTTTAATGGAAAAGACCCTAAACAAATTGGGAATTTTCAGCTTTTTACAAGTGAGTAAAATGACCCAAAAAGAATATGATTTGCTTGATTCCCTTACAGGTGCATTCCCTGGCAGAGCACAGAGAGATGATTGGGCAGGACAGGCAAGAATGTTTTTAAACAACGATAAATAATTATGGCAGCTACTACTGTTATCCACGCATACTATGATGATGATGATGTATTGATGCACGCCGTTAAAAAGGTTAAAGCTGAAAAACATCATATAGAGGAGGTCTATTGTCCGTTTCCTGTGCATGGTTTGGACAAAGCAATGGGCTTGGCTCCAACCAGAATAGCAATTACATCCTTTATGTATGGCTGTTTGGGATTAATTGTTTCGATTGTTATGATGAAATACATAATGATTGACGCCTGGCCAATGGATATTGGGGGGAAACCCAGCTTTAGCTATATAGAAAACATGCCTGCCTTTGTACCCATTATGTTCGAATTAACGGTGTTTTTCGCTGCACATTTAATGGTGATCACATTTTATTTGCGCAGTAGGCTATGGCCATTTAAAAAGGCAGAGAATCCTGATGTGCGAACAACAGATGCGCATTTTATTATGGAAATTGAAGTACATAACAATGAGTCTGAATTAAAAGATTTATTGTTAGATACGGGAGCTGTAGAGTTGAACATTATTAAAAACAGTCATTAGATAATGAAGCGTTTTATAAAAATAGTAATGATTCTGGTAGTAATTGGTTTTGTTTCTGCCTGTGCAGATAACAAGACTCCAAACTATCAATATATGCCAAATATGTATGAACCGATAGGTTATGAGACTTATCAGCAGGTTGATTTTCTTCCAAGTGGATCTGAAGCTATGACCCCGCCGGAAAATACCATTCACAGAGGATGGTTGCCTTATGAGTTTGCTAATGATCTGGAGGGTAAGGAAATGGCAAGATTGCAAAATAGTCCGTTGGATTCTTTGCAAAGGGAAGTTAATCTTGCAAAGGGTAAGGAACTATATACTATATATTGTGGCATTTGCCATGGCAATCAGGGTAAAGGACAGGGAACTCTTGTAAAAAGAGAAAAAATACTAGGTGTACCCAGCTATGATGATGCTGCGAGGAATATTAGTGTTGGAAGTACCTATCACACGATTTATTATGGGTTAAATTCCATGGGATCATATGCGGGACAACTTGATTATGAAGAACGTTGGCAGGTGTCGGAGTACGTAATGCAATTGAAACAAGACTTAACAAAATAATACATAGACCTTTAATATGTACACGTTTTCAAACAGACTAAAAATAACTTCTTTAATTCTCATGGCCGTTGGGGTATTGGGAATTGGCATTGGCTTTGTATCCGCACCTGGTACGGTAGAGGAAGCCAAAGCTATGGTTGCCGCGCATGATGACGGTCACGGAGATTCACATGGGGAGGAAGCATCACATGCAATAGCCTCCGATCATGGAGAGGCCACTGATCACAGTGCAGCTCATGATGAGCACTTGCTGCATCAACTACAGAACAGACCTTGGTCTGCCTTATATGTGGCAGCTTTCTTTTTCTTTATGATTGCCTTAGGGGTTCTTGCGTTTTATGGAATTCAAAGGGCATCGCAAGCTGGCTGGTCACCTATGCTATTCAGGGTAATGGAAGGAATCACAGCATACCTTGTTCCGGGAGGGATAATAGTATTTGTTATTCTGGTACTATCTGTATTACATTTTAATCATATGTTTACATGGATGGATGCTGATGTTGTGGCTCATGATAAATTGCTGCAAAATAAAGCGGGGTATCTTAATCCTACTTTCTTTCTCATAAGAGCTGCAATTTTCCTTGGAGGATGGATTGGTTATCGTGAAATATCGCGAAAACTTTCTATTGCGCAGGATAATGCGGATGATAATTCCAATTTTAAAAAGAACTTCAGATTCTCTGCTGCTTTCCTGGTGTTTTATCTTATTTCAGAATCCATTATGTCCTGGGATTGGATAATGAGTGTTGATCCGCACTGGTTCAGTACGCTATTTGGATGGTATGTTTTTGCGAGTATGATCGTTTCTGGGATAACTGTAATTGCTATGGTAACCATCTACCTCAAATCTAAAGGATATTTACCGGATGTTAATGATAGTCATATTCATGACTTGGCTAAATTCATGTTTGGCTTTAGTATATTCTGGACCTACCTTTGGTTTGGTCAGTTTATGTTAATATGGTATGCAAATATTCCTGAAGAAGTCACTTATTTTGTTACGAGAATTGAAGACTATAATCTGCCGTTTTTTGGTATGGTAGTAATGAATTTTGTGTTTCCATTGTTACTGCTAATGAATAGTGATTTTAAAAGAGTGAATTGGTTTGTGATTATGACGGGTATCGTGTTACTTGCAGGACATTATTTAGATATATTTAATATGATAATGCCGGCAACGGTGGGCGACCAATGGTATATTGGGATTCCTGAATTGGGCGCTATCCTCTTTTTCGCAGGAGCATTTATTTTCTGGGTGTTCAGAGCATTAACCCATGCGCCCTTGCAACCTACCCGAAATCCTTTTATAGAGGAAAGCAGGCATTTTCATTATTAGTAATTTTAAAGTATAATTTCAATACATACAATGACTACATTATTGATCTTAATTGTTTTAGTACTAGTGGCAATTGCAATTTGGCAAATGACCAAAATCTTTGAATTGTCCAAACTAAAGACAGTAGATTCACAAGTGGCAACCGATAAGGATAACAAGTATAATGGTTACTTGTTGTTTGCTTTTTTGATATTTATTTATGGGATTACCATATTTAGTTTTTATAAATACACGAAAGTATTATTGCCTGAAGCTGCTTCAGCCCATGGGGGGGATTATGATTACCTATTGCTTGTTTCATTTATTATCATCTTTTTTGTTCAAACCATTACTCAGGCTTTATTGCATTATTTTGGGTTTAAATATCGCGGGGAAAAAGGGAAAAAGGCCTTATTCTTTGCAGATAATGACAGGTTGGAATTCATTTGGACGATAATACCAGTGATCGTTTTGGCCGGATTAATCTTGTGGGGTTTATATACCTGGACCAACATAATGGATATCAATGACGAGGATGACCCACTAATCGTTGAACTTTACGCTCAACAATTCAATTGGACGGCAAGATATGGTGGGGCAGACAATGTATTAGGAGGTGCCAATGTTAGAATGATTGATATTGATAAGGCAAATGTTTTAGGATTGGATGAATCTGACCCTAATGCTTCTGATGACGTTATTGTAAAAGAATTGCATCTCCCTGTTGGTAGAAAGGTAAATTTTAAAATGCGTTCACAGGATGTATTGCATTCCGCCTATATGCCTCATTTCAGAGCTCAGATGAATTGCGTACCTGGAATGACCACTGAGTTTTCTTTTACACCAACCATAACTACTGAGGAGATGAGGATGAATCAGGATGTGGTAGATAAGGTAAAAAGGACAAACGAAATCAGAGCAGAACGCGCAGCTAATGGAGAAGACAACTCGGATCCATGGGAATTTGATTATATCCTGCTGTGTAATAAAATTTGTGGTAAATCGCACTATAATATGCAGATGAAGATTATAGTAGAAAGCGAGGAAGATTATAATGCATGGATGGAAAGTCAGCAGACTTTTAGTCAGACTATGGCATCAATGCAATAAATAAAGCTATAAAGAAGTAAAATTAATATAAAAAAAATTCGATTATGTCTGTTACTGCACATGCCCACGTTGATGATCACGCAGATGATCACGTACATCATCATAAAGAGACATTTGTAACAAAGTATATTTTTAGTCAGGATCATAAGATGATTTCAAAACAGTATCTTATTACTGGTTTGATTATGGGTTTTATTGGTATTGCAATGTCTCTTATATTCAGAATGCAATTAGCCTGGCCCGGTGAATCATTTCCTATTTTCGAGACTTTATTAGGAGGTTGGGCTCCCGGAGGTGTTTTGGATGCAGATATGTACCTGGCATTGGTTACTATACACGGTACTATAATGGTATTCTTTGTTCTAACAGCCGGTTTGAGTGGTACTTTTAGTAATCTTCTAATACCGTTGCAAATTGGCGCAAGGGATATGGCCTCAGGTTTCCTGAATATGTTATCATATTGGATGTTCTTTGTGTCCAGTGTAATCATGATTATTTCACTTTTTGTGGAGGCAGGACCTGCAGCTGCAGGATGGACTATCTACCCTCCTCTTAGTGCATTGCCTATGGCTCAGCCTGGATCTGGAATGGGAATGACACTTTGGTTGGTTTCTATGGCTATCTTTATTGCCTCTTCCTTATTAGGGTCATTGAACTACATTGTTACAGTAATCAATCTAAGAACCAAAGGGATGTCTATGACAAGGCTTCCTTTAACCATATGGGCGTTTTTCGTTACCGCAATAATTGGAGTAATTTCTTTCCCTGTATTACTATCTGCAGCCTTACTCTTGATAATGGACAGAAGTTTTGGAACATCTTTCTTTTTATCGGATATTTTTATTCAGGGTGAAGTCTTACATTATCAGGGAGGATCTCCTGTATTATTTGAGCACTTGTTTTGGTTTTTAGGGCACCCTGAAGTATACATAGTGCTCTTACCTGCTCTTGGAATTACTTCTGAAGTTATGTCCACGAATGCCCGTAAACCAATATTTGGTTATAGAGCTATGGTGGCATCAATTTTAGCAATTGCATTTTTATCTACAATTGTATGGGGACATCATATGTTTATTTCGGGAATGAATCCATTCCTTGGATCCGTATTTACGTTTACTACCCTTTTGATAGCAATCCCATCTGCGGTTAAAGCATTTAATTATATAACCACATTGTGGAAAGGTAATTTGCAACTTAATCCTGCAATGCTATTCTCAATAGGATTAGTGTCAACATTTATTACCGGAGGTTTGACAGGGATTATTCTTGGCGATAGCACATTGGATATCAATGTTCACGATACGTATTTTGTAGTTGCTCACTTTCATCTGGTAATGGGTATTTCGGCCTTATATGGATTATTTGCCGGAGTCTATCACTGGTTCCCCAAAATGTTCAAAAGAATGATGAATAAGAACTTGGGCTATGTACACTTTTGGATTACGGCGATTTGTGCATATGGCGTGTTCTTTCCCATGCACTTTGTTGGAATGGCAGGGGTACCAAGGCGTTATTATGAAAACACCGCATTCCCTATGTTCGATGAATTAACGGATGTAAATGTTCTTATTACTGTTTTTGCACTGATAGCCGGTCTGGCTCAATTAGTTTTCTTATATAATTTTATCAGTAGTATTTTTTATGGGAAACCTACTGAACAGAATCCATGGAAATCTAATACACTGGAATGGACTGCACCAATTGAGCACTTCCACGGAAACTGGGAAGGTAAGATTCCAGAAGTACATAGATGGGCTTATGATTACAGTAAAACTCAGGATAATGGAGAATATGTAATCCCTGGTCAGGATTTTGTGCCTCAAAACATTCCGCTTCAGCAGGATGAAGAAGAATTGAATCATTAAAGAGAAAATTGTTAGTTCATATAATATAGCCCATCTTTTGATGGGCTTTTTTATATTAGTATTGGAGGATTATGTATAAGCCTTTTATAAAATAATTAGCTTGACTTATTTTTAGCGGGAATAATTATTAAATTCGTTATCGTGAAGAACTTTATTCTATTTTTTTTAGCATTCACCACTTTAGCGGTTAGTGCCCAGCGAAAACCTAAAATTAAAGGCAATAAATCCATCGTGGACGTTAACGAAGATCTGCCATTCTTTAATGCCATTGAAGTTAAGGATGATCTTGAAATCTTTTTAAAAGAGACCACTATTCCCGGATATTCTATTTCTGCAGATGATAATTTGATAGATATTTTAAGATTTGATGTAGTAGACAGCACGCTTATTATAAGATCGTTTTACAAGATTACAGCCAAAAAACAACTTGATATAACGGTTAACTACAATGAGTTGGAGAGTATAGTTCTACATCAAGGGAAGGTTGTTACAAAAGATTTGATTAATGCCGATAAACTTGATATCAGCATATTTGGTTCTTCCAAACTTGAATTAAATGGCAAGGCTTCAATTGTCCATATAGAGATGGAAGGAAGCAGTTCCGGGGATCTTAACCTGCAGTCAGATTCTTTAAATCTTATATTAAAGGATAAAATAAATCTTAACATTTATTCTATAACAGGTAAAAGTAGTATCGAAATGCATAATAATGCCTCCGCGGTGGTTGAAGGAACTGCAGATACGTTGAATATAAAATTATCTGGAAGCAGCGACCTCAAGGCAGAAAAAATGGAAAGTGCAGTCATTAACGCGCGTCTTGAAGAAACAACCAAAGCAAGGTTATACGCCTATAAAAGTATTGAGCTCTCTTCAGCCGGTTCGGCCAAGACTTATTTGTGGGGTAACCCAGTGATAATTTTGAATGAATTTCTGAATACTTCAGAGTTATATAAGAGGGAAGATTAGTTTTTAGAATAAACTGTAAACAAAAAAAACCCCCATGGCCCGAGGCGATGGGGGTTTTAACTAAACTCAAACTTGTCAGGACTGCAAGGCATGGTCTACGCTTGGCCCTGCCTCCACAATCTTGGCGTTTACGTTAGCTGCAAACTTTTTAAAATTTTCATTAAAAAGCCCTACAAGTTTCTTCTTAACTTCCTGATATTGCTCCTTATCTTCCCAGGTATTCTTTGGTATGAGAATTTCAGAAGGTACATTCGGGCAGCTAAGTGGAATTTGAAAACCAAATTCCTCATCTGTTGTAAATTCAACATTGTCAAAATCATGATGGTGTATTGCATCAATCATTGCACGGGTATACTTCAGGCTCATCCTTGAACCTACACCATGTGCTCCACCGGTCCATCCGGTATTAACCAACCAGGCCGTAGCTTTATGTTCTTTTATTTTTTCTGCCAGTAATTCAGCATATTTATTTGGGTGCCACATCATAAATGCTGCTCCAAAACAAGCACTGAATGTTGCCTGTGGTTCTGTTACACCCATTTCAGTACCGGCTACCTTTGCAGTATATCCTGAAATAAAGTGATAACTGGCCTGTTCAGGAGTTAGTTTACTTACCGGAGGCAATACACCAAAAGCATCACAGGTAAGGAATATTATATTTTCCGGATGACCTGCTACACAAGGTATTTGTACATTATCTATATATTCAATCGGATAAGAGGCTCTTGTATTTTGTGTTATAGAGGTATCTGTGTAATCTACTTCCCTTGTGAATTTATCATAGACCACATTTTCCAGAACTGTACCAAACTTAATGGCATTATATATATCCGGTTCTTTCTCGGGTGAAAGATTTATGGCTTTAGCATAGCATCCTCCTTCAATATTAAATGTACCCTTGTCTGTCCAGCAGTGCTCGTCGTCTCCAATTAACCTGCGTTTAGGATCAGCACTTAAAGTGGTCTTTCCTGTTCCTGATAAACCAAACAAAATAGTTACGTCATCCTTTTCGCCCACATTTGCAGAACAGTGCATGGGCAATACATTTTCTAGTGGCATTAAATAATTCATAACGGAGAAAATACCTTTCTTCATTTCACCGGCATACTGCGTTCCGAGAATGACGATTTCTTTGCGTTCCAAATTCAGATCTACACTGGTCTTAGAAGTCATTTCTGATGTATACCTGTTAGCCGGAAACCCACCTGCGTTAAGAACAACATAATCCGGTTCTCCAAAATTTTCCAATTCTTCTGCTGTTGGCATGATTAACATATTCTGCATAAACAGAGCATGATAGGCTCTTGTGCATATAATTCGAACTTTAAGCCTGTATTTTGGATCCCAACCGGCATAAGCATCAACTACGAAAAGGTGATCACAAATATTTAAGAAATCTAATGCGCGTTCATGATTTACCATAAAGGTATGTTCATCTAAACCTATATTGATAGGCCCCCAGTCAATATTATTTTCAGAATCGGGATGTCTAACGATTCTTTTATCCTTTGGGCTACGACCTGTTTTCTCGCCAGAGTAAGTCATCAGTGCGCCTACACTGGAAATAGCCGTTCCCTTTTCTAATCGCAATCCTAATTCATAAAGCACAGGAACACTACTATTCCTATATACCTGCTCCGTTTCTATCCCGTATTTTTGAAGATTAAATGATGTTTTCATTAATATTTTGTTTTTGGTGATTGTACTTTTCTAACTCTCGATAATTTAGTGATAATTCATAAATTCTATGCAAAGAATACAATAAATTTTCGCAAAAAAGATGACGAATATCATATAGTTGCCGGGAATTGCGACATTATAAAAAAGTAAGAACATTTTGTGATATTTACCCCTTTTGTTTTTTAGTATCTTTGAAAATATGAACGATAATCTTGATCCAACAGGCTCTTCATTTTCACAAGAGGAATTGGATATTGAACGTGTACTAAGACCCATAACTTTTGATGATTTTACGGGTCAGGAGCAGGTATTAGAAAATCTCAAGATATTTGTGCAGGCGGCCAACCAGCGCAATGAAGCCTTGGATCATACCTTATTTCATGGCCCGCCTGGTTTAGGAAAAACTACACTGGCACATATTCTTGCCAATGAATTGGGGGTTGGAATAAAAATTACTTCAGGACCAGTTTTAGACAAACCCGGCGATCTTGCAGGATTACTAACCAATCTGGATGAACGCGATGTATTGTTCATTGATGAAATTCACAGATTAAGTCCTGTAGTTGAAGAGTATTTGTACTCAGCTATGGAAGATTACAAAATTGATATCATGATTGAGACCGGCCCAAACGCCAGGTCGGTGCAGATAAATTTGAACCCCTTTACACTAATTGGTGCCACCACACGCTCGGGATTGTTAACGGCTCCTATGCGGGCGAGATTTGGAATAACCAGCAGACTTGAGTATTACAGAACTGAACTACTATCCACTATAGTATTGCGAAGTGCAGAGATTCTAAAAGTTCCTATTACAGATGATGCAGCAATTGAAATTGCGGGAAGAAGCAGGGGAACACCAAGAATAAGCAATGCCTTGTTAAGAAGGGTAAGGGATTTTGCTCAGATAAAAGGAGATGGTAATATTGATATGGACATATCCAGATATGGATTAAAAGCCCTTAATGTAGATACTCACGGATTGGATGAAATGGATAATAAAATATTAACTACCATAATCGATAAATTTAAGGGCGGGCCTGTAGGCATTACTACATTGGCTACAGCCGTTTCAGAAAGTGCGGAAACAATTGAAGAGGTTTACGAGCCTTTTTTAATCCAGCAGGGATTCATTATGCGCACACCAAGGGGGAGAGAAGTAACAGAACTGGCATATACCCATTTGGGCAGAACAAAAGGAGGCACACAACCCGGTTTGTTTTAGTTTATTTATAGTATGTCAGGCTGAGCGCAGTCGAAGCCTAAAATAATTAAAGATTCCAATAAGTCAGGCTGAGCGCAGCCGAAGCCTAAAATAATTAAAGATTCCAATAAGTCAGGCTGAGCGCAGCCGAAGCTCAACCATAACAGAAAATGTATAGTTATTACGTTTATATATTAAAATGTTCAGATCAATCCTATTATACAGGAATTACAAATGACCTTGACAAACGAATAGAACAACATCAATCGGGATGTAAAAAAGATAGCTA
Source organism: uncultured Eudoraea sp. (assembly GCF_947490415.1). GTDB lineage: Bacteria > Bacteroidota > Bacteroidia > Flavobacteriales > Flavobacteriaceae > Eudoraea. The sequence continues at coordinate 44,320 of NZ_CANLGX010000006.1, read as the reverse complement.
TACTTATAATAGAAGACCTCTTGAACTTGAATTTTATCAGGAATTTAGTGATGTATTGCAAGCTATCTACTTTGAAAAAAAAATAAAGGGCTGGACTAGAAGAAAAAAAGAAGCTTTGATTCGTGGTGATGATCAATTGCTTCAAATTCTGTCCGAGTGTAGGAATGCAACACATTATAAATACCACGACCGTTACAATTAATGGCTTCGACTGCGCTCAGCCTGACAGATAGCTTATCAATGAAAGACCTCCATACCATCTCTCAATTCGACGTTTTTAAAAACAGAAAAACAATTCTTAAAAACCCCTTGCCTTTTCACAGGGCGAATTTTGAAAAATATGGCGATATTTTCAGGGTCAAAATTGGGTTTAGGAAAGCTGTAATTTTCACTCGGGATGCTACCATAATTAGACATATACTTCAAAAACAGCATAAGAAGTATCAGAAATCAGAACTTCAAACAGTCGATTTAGCCAAATATATTGGACACGGAATTCTTACTTCTAATGGAGAACACTGGCGCGTACACCGGCGGATGGTACAACCTGCATTTCACAAGAAGAAGCTCCAAGGTTTATTGAGCATCATGAAACAGGCTATTGATGCTGAATTAAAAAGAATTAAACCCGGCACTTCTCAGGATGTTTTTCCTTTAATGGGCGATTTGGCATTCCAGGTGGTCGCACAAGCCCTTTTTAGTCGGTCAGATATTCAAAAAGACATGCAACGACTACAGGATTTTACCGAGCGCAATCAGAAGATGTTAATTAAAGAAATGAGGCAACCTTACCTTAAGTGGTGGTTTAATATAAGTGGTGAAATAAAAAAGCATCTGAACCTCGCCGAACAGGGAAGGAATATTTTAAATAATATTATCGAAGAACGCCTGGCTTCTAAGGAAGATAAGGATGATTTGCTGGACATGCTTTTAAATGCTACCTATGAAGATGGTACACATATGCCCAGGCATCAGTTAATAGATGAAGTCCTTATTCTGTTTACCGCGGGCCATGAGACCACGGCAAATGCGCTTAGTTTTACATTATTTCTGTTGGCTAAACACCCGACCATTCAGAATAAAGTTTTAAAGGAAGTTGAAAATATAGATCTGGAAGCTGATGACCTGATGCAGTGTCTGTCTCAATTAACCTATACGAAACAGTGTATAGAGGAGGCCTTAAGACTATATCCGCCGGCATATGTCATTGATAGGACTGCTATAGCGGATGATGTGGTTCAGGGGCAAAGCTTTCCCAAAGACACCTTGGTTTTAATGTCTATTTACGAATTGCACAGGTCATCTGCTTTTTGGGAAGCCCCTGAGAAATTTAATCCGGACCGTTTTGATACCGCATTAAAAAGAGACTATTCTAATTATTATTATCCTTTTGGTGCTGGTCCCAGAATGTGCGTGGGGAATAATTTTGCCATGTATGAGATGATCATCGCCATAGCCCAAGTCATTAAGAAATTTCAAATTAGTACAGATCTTAATACTGTTGAAGTTAACCCCCTGATCTCATTGAAACCCATAACAGTCCCTCTCTTTTTTGAAGAACGATCAATTGTATGATAATTAAAATCGTATTTAGTTAGATAAAGAAGAGATTATGGAATATGTAAAAAATGAGGGTTTACTGTAAGTATGAGAAATGAAATTGCAACCATAATCCGCCCGGCAACAGCTAGTTAATTTTCAATAGGATAAATTGTATCTTAGCTTGAAGCCATCGCAGGTATTATCCCTTAAAAGCTTAAAATACTTTGTTTAGCACAAAAAATAAGAATGCTCAGCTCATAAAAACCGAAGCCAAACGCCTCGGTTTTTTGTCTTGTGGGTTTTCTAAAGCAGAATTTTTAGAGGAAGAGGCACCTCGGTTAGAGAAGTGGCTGAAGAACAATATGCATGGGGAGATGCGGTATATGGAGAACCACTTTGACAAGCGCCTGGATCCCCGCTTGTTGGTAGATGGGGCCAAATCTGTTATTTCACTCTTACTGAATTATTATCCTCAGGAAATTCAAAACGAAGACACCTATAAAGTCTCCAAGTACGCCTATGGCCAAGATTACCATCATGTTATCAAATCCAAATTAAGACAACTTCAGGAATTCATCTCGGAAGAAATTGGAGAAGTACATGGCAGGGCCTTTGTAGATTCCGCCCCTGTGCTAGACAAGGCTTGGGCAGCCAAAAGTGGCCTGGGTTGGATGGGGAAACATTCTAATCTTCTCACCCAACAAATAGGTTCCTTTTACTTTATTGCGGAGCTGATTGTAGATCTGGAACTGGAATACGACTCCCCGGTTACGGATCATTGTGGCAGCTGTACGGCCTGTATAGATGCCTGCCCAACAGAAGCCATTGTGGAACCTTATGTGGTGGATGGCAGCAAATGTATTTCTTATTTTACCATAGAGCTTAAGAATGAAATTCCAACCTCTGTAAAAGATAAGTTTGATGACTGGATCTTTGGTTGTGATGTTTGTCAGGATGTATGTCCCTGGAACAGGTTTTCCAAAGCTCACCGCGAACCGCTATTTAATCCGCATCCGAAACTTTTGTCTATGACCAAAAAGGATTGGGAAGAAATCACGGAAGACGTTTTTAAAAAAGTATTTCAAAAATCCGCAGTGAAGCGAACCAAGTATTCCGGCTTGGAGCGAAATATCAAATTCCTCAAATAGGCAAAGGGTGGTAGTGTAATGAAGTTAGTGTAACTTCATTTATGGGCCAAGGGCCAACTACAACGTTTTCGGTAATTTTCGATTTGTTTTAAGTGTTAAGTTTCAGTTGCCAAACCATTTAATATACTATATTGTGAGGCAGAATAAGCGACCAAACCACCTTTATCATGAGTATAATTAAAAAGCCGACCTTAAGTTTTTGGCAGATTTTCAACATGAATGTTGGGTTTCTTGGAATCCAGTATAGTTTTGGACTACAACAAACTGCTATAAATCCTTTGTTTTTATTTTTAGGAGCTTCTGAAGAAATGCTTCCTATTTTAAATATCGCGGGTCCAGTTACGGGTCTGATCGTGCAGCCTATTATCGGAGCAATGTCAGATAAAACCTGGTCTCCAAAATGGGGAAGACGTAAGCCTTATTTTTTAATAGGTGCGCTAATCGGAAGTATGTGTTTATTTGTTTTTCCGTCTAGTCCAGTACTTTGGTTTGCCGTAGGCCTTTTATGGATTTTGGATGTTGGCAATAATATGGCTATGGAACCTTATCGTGCCTTTGTAGGGGATAAATTACCTGAAAAGCAGTTGAGCCTAGGGTATCAAATGCAAAGTTTATTTGTAGGGGCTGGTATCTTATTGGCTATGGGTTCTATAGTTTTATTTCAAAAGATATTTGGTGCTGAGGTTGTTGAAGGCACAGATGTTGTTCCTACCTGGATGTATTATTCTTTCTATGTAGGAGGTGTCCTTTCTATAACTACTGTTTTATGGTCTGTTCTAAAGACTCCGGAAATTCCTCCTTCCGCAGAGGAATTAGAAGAAATCAATCATGATAAGAGCCAACCGATTGGTGCGCGTATTGCCAAGCCTTTTGCAGAAATAGCAAGTGCTATAAGAGAAATGCCATCGTTTATGTGGAAGATAAGCGCGGTGTATTTGTTTCAATGGTACGCTCTTTTTGTCTATTTTCAATACATTACCCCACTGTTTATGAAAACAATGGGTTATGGTATTTCGGAAGCTGCATCGCAGTCCGCTCAAATGAGTTTGACCTATAATATAGTTACAATGGTAGTTGCGCTTGCCCTAGTACCGCTTACCTTAAAATATGGAGGTAAAAAAATATACGCTTTTAGTCTAGTAGGTACCGGCTTGGCACTCTTCGTAATACCATTTATAGAGAATTCCCTACTGGTTTTAGCGCCTATGGTTTTATTCGGAATTGGATGGGCCGCCATGATGGGTATACCTTATACCATGGTTTCAAAAGTGGTTCCTCAAGAACGGAGAGGGGTTTATATGGGAATTTTGAATATGATGATTGTGATACCTATGGGAATTGAAACCTTAACGTTTGGCCCGATTTACAAATATTTGTTGGGGGGCAATGCAATCAATGCGATTCTTTTTGCCGGAGGGTTCTTTATTATTGCCGCGATATTGGCCATGCGCTTAAATGTGACCGCGGAAAAATCCCAGGCATAGGGTAATACCGAAAAAGGAAAACTCAATTATCCCATAACTTCTATAGATGGATAGTGCATTATGAGAATTTTCTTTATTTCTGCAAAAATTAATGAAGGTTCCAAAAGAATTATCCAAAGATTGATGTAATTTTAATTGTATTCAAAGATATGTTCGTATCCCAAGAAATACTCTTAAATTTGAGATTCAAAATGTATTCATGGCCGACGAGAAAAAAAGAAGAGAGGCACTGATCTATCATGCCAAACCTACACCGGGTAAAATTAAAGTTGTTCCTACGAAGCCCTACGCCACTCAACGAGATTTGGCTCTTGCATATTCTCCCGGCGTAGCCGAGCCTTGTCTGGAAATTAAAAAGGATAAGGAAAATGTATATAAATACACTGCCAAGGGAAATATAGTAGCTATTATTACCAATGGTACTGCTGTCCTGGGACTTGGAGATATTGGCCCGGAGGCTTCCAAACCAGTTATGGAGGGCAAAAGTTTACTATTTAAAATTTTTGCGGATATAGATGGTATTGACATAGAACTTGACACTAAAGATGTCGACAAGTTTGTTGAAACCGTAAAGATTATTGCACCCACTTTTGGGGGAATAAATCTGGAGGATATTAAAGCTCCTGAAGCTTTTGAAATTGAAAGAAGATTAAAGGAAGAGCTTGATATTCCTGTGATGCATGACGATCAGCACGGAACGGCTATAATTTCATCTGCAGCATTGTTAAATGCATTGGAGATAGCAAATAAAAAAATTGAAAAAGTAAAAATCGTTGTTAGTGGAGCAGGGGCTGCAGCGGTTTCATGTACAAGACTTTATAAAGCCTTTGGAGCTGTATCAGAGAATATCGTAATGTTAGATAGCAAAGGTGTAATTCGCCAGGATGCAGAGAATCTTTCCAAAGAAAAACTCGAGTTTGCCACAAAGCGGAAGATAAACACTTTGGAGGAAGCCATAATTGATGCAGACGTATTTATCGGCCTTTCAATTGCCGATATCCTGACTCCGGCAATGCTTAAATCTATGGCAAAAGACCCAATAGTCTTTGCTATGGCAAATCCTGATCCTGAGATAAAATATGACTTGGCCTGCAGCACCAGAGATGATGTTATTATGGCTACCGGTAGATCCGATCACCCCAATCAGGTAAATAATGTGTTGGGTTTTCCATTTATATTTCGAGGGGCACTGGATGTCAGGGCAACCAAAATTAACGAAGCCATGAAAATGGCGGCTGTAAAGGCATTGTCTGAATTGACCAAGCAACCAGTCCCTGAACAGGTAAATATTGCTTATGGCGAAACCAGATTAACTTTTGGCAAGGATTATATAATTCCAAAACCTTTTGATCCAAGACTCATAGCCGAAATACCACCTGCGGTAGCAAAAGCAGCCATGGAGAGTGGTGTTGCCAAGGCCCCTATAGAAGACTGGAACAGGTATAGGGAAGAACTTCTAAAACGATCCGGAGATGATAATAAGGTGATGCGCCTGTTGATGAGTAGAGCCAAGAGAAATCCAAAAAGGATTGTTTTTGCCGAAGCGAATCATATTGATGTGCTGAAAACTGCTCAAATTGCCCATGAGGAGGGTATAGCTATCCCTATCTTGTTGGGAAACAAAGAGGTCATCCTTGAATTGAAAAATGAATTAGAGTTTGATGCAGATGTGCTAATTATTGATCCTAAGGACGAATCTTCTGAAGCGAAAAGAAAAAGTTACGCAGCTAAGTTTTTCGAAGCAAGAAAAAGGAACGGAGTTACCTTATATGGTGCGAGCACTAAAATGAGGGAGCGTAATTATTATGGGGCAATGATGGTCCTTGAAGGAGATGCAGATGGAATGATTTCAGGGCATTCAAGGGCATATGCAAATGTGGTGAAGCCAATTTTTGAAGTCATAGGAAAAGCAAATAATGTTTCAAAGGCGGCAACGGCCCATATTATGATTACCCAAAGAGGTCCTTTAATTCTTGCAGATACCTCAATAAATATTGATCCTACTGCAGAAGAATTGGCAGAGATAACTCAGATGACAGCCAATCTGGGTATGGCCTTTGGTTTTGATCCAGTTTTGGCACTTCTATCGTATTCTAATTTTGGTTCTTCCAACCATCCACATGCAATTAAGGTAAGGGAAGCGGTCAAGATTCTACACTCAAGAAGTCCAGAATTAATAGTGGATGGCGAAATACAAACTGATTTTGCGCTCAGCAAAAAACTTCGAAAAAGTCAGTTCCCTTTTTCCATGCTGGGAGGGAAAAAAGTGAATACATTAATTTTCCCTAATCTTGAATCTGCAAATATTACTTATAAACTGCTTAAAGAACTTCATGCTGCGGATTCAATTGGTCCAATTATGCTGGGCCTAAGAAAAGCGGTTCACGTTTTGCAATTGGGGGCTAGTGTTGAGGAGATGGTAAATATGACTGCCGTGGCAGTTATAGATGCTCAGGAGCGAGAGAAAAGGCGGAAAGTCAAAATGGGATTAAGTAACGAGACGGATCAATAAACCATTTCATCAACAAATAAAGTACGAATGATTACCCATTTAAAAGGCAGGCTTGTAGAAAAGAATCCCACTTATGTGGTAATAGAATGTGCCGGAGTTGGTTATTTCGTAAATATTTCACTTCATACTTTTTCAAAAATCACAGATTCTGAAAATATTCAACTTTACACGCACTTACAGGTAAAGGAAGATTCGCATACCCTTTATGGTTTTGCAGAAAACTCTGAAAGAGAAATATTCAGATTATTACTGTCTGTTTCTGGAATCGGATCAAATATTGCAAGAACCATGCTTTCTTCACTAACACCCTTACAGATTAAAAATGCAATTGCATGTGGGGATGTTCCTACAATTCAGGCGGTTAAGGGTATAGGTGCAAAAACAGCCCAACGCGTTATTTTAGACCTAAAAGACAAGGTTTTAAAAATCTATAATATTGACGAAGTTTCACCAAATTTAAACAATACAAATAAAGAAGAAGCGTTATCTGCTTTAGAGGTTCTCGGGTTTGCCCGAAGGCAGTCAGAAAAGGCTGTAGACAAGGTTTTATCCCAGGACCCTACTCTAAGCGTAGAGGACATTATAAAACAAGCGCTTAAAAATTTGTAAATAAGTTTGAAAACAGGGGCAAAATCAATTCTTAAATCATATTCATTTAAGCTTTTTTTACTTTCCTTCATTTTTCTTGGAGTTATAAATACAATACGGGCTCAGGAAACTAATGAACAGGAAACCGATTCTGTACAGATAGATTCTGTTCAGACAGGATTTGCCTTGGGGAGAATTTTACTGGAGAACCCTAATAGCATTGTTTCCAAATATACTTATGATCCCAAGCTTGACAGATATATCTATTCTGAAATGGTGGGAGATTTTGATATTAGCTATCCCATAATACTTACACCTGAACAGTATTTGGATCTGGTACAACAAGAAAACATGAAGTCCTATTTTAAGGAGAAAATAGATGCCTTCTCAGGAAAAAAAGCAGGTTCCGAAGAAGCTCGAAAAAACCTGCTTCCTAATTTCTACGTGAATAGCGGATTTTTTGAAACCATATTTGGGGGGAATACTATCGAAGTAATACCTCAGGGATCTGTTGCCATGGACCTTGGTGTAATTTGGCAAAAAAATGATAATCCGGCACTTTCTCCAAGAAACCGTACCAATCTCTCATTTGATTTTGACCAGCGTATTAGTTTAAGCTTGCTGGGAAAAATTGGTGAGCGTCTGCAGGTAACTGCTAATTATGATACTGAAGCTACTTTCGACTTTCAGAATTTAATAAAATTAGATTACACACCCACAGAAGACGATATTATAAGAAAAATAGAGGTTGGTAACGTAAGTTTCCCTCTAAACAGCTCTCTGATTAGAGGAGCACAAAGCCTTTTTGGTGTAAAAACTCAATTGCAGTTTGGCAGGACCAGTGTAACTGCGGTTTTCTCTGAGCAGCAATCTCAAAATAGTTCAGTAGTAGCTCAGGGTGGCGGCACCTTGAATGATTTTGAATTGTCTGCTCTGGATTACGATGAGGATAAGCACTTTTTTTTAGCTCAATATTTTAGGGATCAGTATGATGGGGCTTTAACCAATTATCCTTTTATCAAAAGTCAGGTTCAAATTACACGTCTTGAAGTTTGGGTCACAAACAGGGGTCAGCAAACACTTAATGTAAGAAACATAGTAGCCATCCAGGATTTAGGCGAGGCGCTTAAGGAAAAAACAAGGATTGGATTGGCAAATGGTGAACCGGCAGGGTTTTTTAATACCTCAGGTTCCAACCAGGATTTACCCAGAAATAATGCGAATGACTATGATCCGCTGTTAATTGATAATGGAGGGGTGCTAAACTCGAACATAAGGGATATTGCTACGGTTGATGATGGTTTTGACATAAATACTGGATATCAGGTAAATCAGGGATTTGATTATGCTATTTTGGAAAACGCCAGAAAACTTGAAACGGGAAGGGACTTCCAGTTTGATTCTCAATTGGGATATATTTCTTTGAACCAACGCTTAAGTAATGATGAAGTACTCGCTGTAGCCTTTCAGTATACCTACAATGGCGAAATATTTCAGGTTGGTGAATTTGCGAATGGCGGAATTGATGCTACAACGGTTACCCCAGGTGTCGAAGTTCCGCAAATTAATAACAATACACTTGTTTTGAAATTGCTAAAAAGTAATATTACCAATGTGAATGACCCTATCTGGGACCTGATGATGAAAAACATATATGCCACGGGTGCTTTTCAATTAAGTCAGGAAGATTTTAGGTTCAATATCTTATATTCAGATCCGACCCCAAGAAATTATATTTTACCGGTGGTTGAAGGTCCGGGTTCCGGATGGCCCGATGAAAATTCTCCTGATGGGGCTTTGCAGGATAGAATTCTTCTGGATGTTTTTAATCTGGATCGCCTTAATACTTTTAATGACGTTCAGAGTGGTGGAGATGGTTTCTTCGATTTTGTTCCCGGGATTACCGTCAACACTCAAAACGGCCTCTTACTTTTCACAAAAGTTGAACCTTTTGGGGAGTTTCTGTTTGATGTATTAGGGGGTGGTACTTATGATGTTGATAATGATCAGGGATATAATGAAAACCAACAAAAATATGTTTTCAGAAATATGTATGCCCTAACTAAAGCGGCATCTTTACAAGATGCTGAGAAAAACAGATTTAAGCTAAAAGGACGTTATAAATCGGAAGGATCAAGCGGTATCCCTATAGGTGCCTTTAATGTTCCCAGAGGATCAGTACGAGTAACTGCGGGTGGCCGGCAATTGCAGGAAGGAATAGATTATACGGTAAATTATCAGGCAGGAACAGTTCAGATATTAGATCCCAGTTTGCAGGCTTCAAATACACCAATAAATATCTCTGTAGAGAACAATGCGATTTTCGGTCAGCAAACCAGGAGATTTACTGGTTTTAATATTGAACATCAATTCACCAAGAATTTTATTTTAGGCGGAACTTTTCAAAACTTAAATGAAAGGCCTCTTACCCAAAAGTCTAATTATGGAGTGGAGCCGGTAAACAATAGCATCTTTGGTCTTAATGCTAATTTTTCCACCGAAGTTCCTTTTTTAACCAGGTTGGTAAATAAATTACCTAATATAGATACAGATGTTGCCTCAAATGTATCTGTTCGTGCTGAAGCCGCATACCTCAACCCTAACTCTCCTAAAAATGCAGACTTTCAGGGAGAAACTACAACTTATTTAGATGATTTTGAAGGAGCCCAGGCACTAATAGATATCCGTTCTTCATTAGGCTGGTCATTGGCCAGCACACCGGAAGAGTTTAGAATTGATGGTGAGCAGGATTTGGAAACAGGTTTTGAAAGAGCAAAAATGGCCTGGTATACGATAGATCCTATATTTTATACGAATCAACGTCCTTCTGGTATTAATGATAATGATATATCTACAAATGAGACCCGTAGAGTTTTTATAGATGAAGTATTTCCACAGGTAGATATCGCCCAGGGTCAAACTACCGTTCAGAATACGTTCGATATGGCCTATTATCCGGGTGAAAAAGGACCATATAATGCAAGCTCAAATTTTGATGGCCTCCAGCCAAATCAAAAATGGGCGGGAATGATGCGTTCTTTGAGCAGTACAAATTTTGAGCAATCGAATGTTGAGTTTGTTCAGTTCTGGGTTATGGATCCATATGTAGATGGTATAGCTACCGGTCCGGGTGAATTGGTTATTAATTTAGGGAATATCTCTGAGGATATTCTGGATGATGGAAGAAAACAATATGAAAACGGTTTACCGGGACTAGACAGCAATGATCTGACCACAGCAACCGATTGGGGCGTGGTTCCAGCTACCCAATCTCTTGTTTATGCTTTTGATGCCAGCGAAACTAACCGTTCTCTGCAGGATATTGGTTTTGATGGCCTTGATGATAGTCTGGAAGCTGCACAAGGGTACAATGGTCCCGCTGAAGATCCCGCTCTCGATAACTTCCAATACTATTTGAACAGAGATGGGGGCATTTTAGAACGTTACCTTGACTTTAATAATCCACAGGGAAATTCACCTGTTACCGTAACAAATACCGATCGGGGGTCCACAACTTTGCCCGACGTGGAAGACGTTAACCGTGACCTTACAATGAATACTATTAACAGCTATTTTGAGTATCGTATTCCTATTAAACCTAACACCACTATTAACGATCTCTATGTTACTGATATCAGTGAAGGATCAACGCCAGAGTTGCCAAATGGAACTACACTAAACCGCAGATGGATTCAGTACAAAATTCCATTAAGTGATTTTACGGATGCAGTAGGAGGAGTAACAGATTTTAGATCTATTAGTTTTATGCGGATGTATCTTACGGGCTTTACAGATGATGTGGTTTTGCGATTTGCTACCCTGGATCTTGTACGTATCGATTGGAGAAATTATTTAAAATCCCTGTCATCAAATAACGATGATCCAACGGATGATGCTACTATAGTTGATGTTAATACTGTAAACATAGAAGAGAATAATTCCAGAACGCCTATTCCTTATGTTTTACCTCCGGGAGTGCTAAGAGAACAATTAAATAATAATAACACTATCATTCGTCAGAATGAACAGTCGTTATCATTCAAAGTCGAGAATCTTGAGCCTCAGGACTCCCGAGGTGTCTTTAAAAATGTAAATATTGATATCCGACAATACAAGAAGTTAAAAATGTTTTTACATGCTGAAAAGATTGTGAATTCTGATTATCTGGATGATGATGTACCGTTGGTCGCATTTCTAAGGATAGGTACAGATTTCTCTGAAAATTTTTATCAGATAGAAGTCCCTTTAAAGTTTACTCCTTTTGGTTCTACAACTCCGGAAGAAATTTGGCCGGAAATAAATGAATTGGATATTGCTCTAAGCGACCTCACGAAAGTTAAATCACAAGGTATTGCTGACCAAACCCTAAATGAAATTAGTTTTTATGAAATAATTGATGGGGAAGTTGTTTCGGTTGATGAATTTGCTCCCAGGGTATTGGGGCAGATCCGAATTGGAATCAGGGGAAACCCTTCTATAGGTACGCTGCGAAGCGCTATGTTGGGAGTTAAAAATATTGATAATCTTCCCGCTCGCGGTGAAGTTTGGTTTAACGAATTACGTATGGCAGGTTTGGATAATAATGGGGGTTGGGCAGCACTTGCCGCCGTTGATGCTAACATAGCTGATTTTGCTAATGTCACTGCCACGGGAGGTAAAAGCACTCCGGGATTTGGTTCAGTAGATCAAAGGCCAAATGAACGTTCCAGAGAGGACGCAGTAGCCTACGATGTAGTCACGAATGTATCTGTCGGACAACTTCTGCCTAAAAAATGGAATGTTCAAATTCCTTTTAATTATGGAATTTCAGAGCAATTAATAACACCCGAATTTGATCCTGTCTATGACGATTTAAAACTTGAGGACAGGATAGATGCGGCCGCTACGCAGGCCGAACAGGACGAAATTAGAGAGCAGTCAGAAGACTATACAAAGAGAACAAGTATAAACTTTATTGGTGTACGCAAAAATAGGGGTCCTGAAGCTAAACCCCATATTTATGATATTGAAAATTTTACTTTTAATTACTCTTATAACCAGACAGATCACAGGGATTTTGAAGTTGCGAGTTTAAAGGATCAGAATATAAAGACAGGTTTTGTTTACAACCATAATTTTAACCCTGTTTCGGTCGCACCTTTTGAAAAAAAGGATTCCTTATTTACAGGGAGTTACTTAAAATGGTTGAAAGACATAAATTTTAATCTGTTGCCGACCAGTTTTTCAGTTCAGTCAGATTACAATCGTCAATTCAACCAGCAACGTTTTAGGGATGTACTGGAAGCTGGTGTAGAAAAACTTGCATTACCATTGCTCCAGCAAAGAAACTATCTTTTTAATTGGCAATATGCGCTAAATTATAGTTTATCCAAATCATTGCGCCTGAATATCACGGCCTCCAACAATAATATTGTAAGAAACTATTTTGAAGAAGATGGCAACCCTGATTCAGATATTAACCAGGACCTGAATATTTGGAATGGCTTCTTTGATATCGGAGAACCCAACAGGCATGCCCAGCAGTTTCAGTTAAATTATGATATTCCACTAAACAAGATACCTATCCTTGATTTTATCAATGCGCAATATACTTACACCAGTAATTTTGATTGGCAACGAGGTGGCGACGCTCTAAATGAAGTGGTACAGGAAGCCCTTGGAGATCCCAATGCTGTTATTAACACTATTCAAAATGCCAATACACATACGATTACCACTGCACTGAGCATGCAACGACTTTATGATCAAATAGGTCTTAAAAGGAGGAGCGGCAAAGGGGAGGTTGGGGATACTCCTGTTCGCCGCGATAAAGCCGGAAATCCTGCTGCCGGGGAGAAAAAGCCCAAAAAGAAGAGTAGTGCCGGATTCAACACGGTTATTGATATAGTAACAATGGTAAAACGTATTAACGTCAATTACAGAGAGAATAACGGTACGGTTTTACCCGGATATACCCAGTCTATCGGATTTATTGGAACCACAAGGCCAACTTTAGGTTTTGTCTTCGGAAGCCAGAAAGATGTGCGTTTTGAAGCAGCACGTAATGGCTGGCTTACCCCTTATAATGAATTTAACGAACAATTTATAAAGCGTACAAACAAACAGCTGAACATTACCGCTACGGCGCAACCCGTTCGGGATTTGACTATTGATTTATTGGCAGACAGGCAATTTTCCAGCAGTTTACAGGAGAATTATGAGATCGACGCGGGAGAGTATATCCCGCAAACACCTAACACTTTTGGAAACTTCAGTATATCCACAATAATGATTGGTACATCATTTAGTAAAAGTGATGAATTTGAATCAAAGAATTTTGAAACTTTCAAAAATAACAGGCTTGTTGTTTCAGAAAGGTTATTCTCAGACAGGTCGAGTCCGGATGAAGGCCTGGATGAGAATGGATATCCTTTAAGATATGGCCCAACAAGTCAGGACGTAATTCTACCGGCTTTCTTTGCAGCCTACACCGGTCAGGATGTAAATAGGGTTAATTTAGATGCTTTTAGAGATATTCCCGTACCAAATTGGAATATTAAATATACCGGGTTAATGCGGATTAAATCCTTTAAAAAGATGTTCAAACGTTTTTCATTGAGCCATGGTTACCGATCTGCCTACAGTATAAATACTTTTCAAACTAATCTGGAAAGATCTCAGCTTGTCAATGATAATCTTCCGCCCATTAATCCGGAAACACAGGATTATCTTCCGGAGAATATTATTAATAATGTTGTCCTTACAGACCAGTTTAATCCTTTAATTAGAGTGGATTTTGAAATGCAAAGTTCGCTGAGTATTTTGGCAGAAATAGGTACGGACAGAGCGTATTCTTTTAGCTTCGACAATAACTTACTTACAGAGATTAATGGCCAGGATTATACCCTTGGGCTGGGATATCGTTTTAAGGATGTAAAATTTGTAACAAATATTGGAGGGCAGAAGCAACGACTAAAAGGCGATTTAAACCTTAAGGCAGATTTTACTCTAAGAGATAATCTTACCATTATTAGAAATCTCAGCTTGGATAACAATCAGATAACTGCTGGGCAGAATTTATTGTCTACTAAATTTACAGCAGACTATGCCCTAAGTAAAAACCTGAACGCTTTATTCTTCTTTGATTATTCATTCTCGAAGTTCGCTGTTTCTACTGCATTTCCTCAAACTACAATCAATACCGGGTTTACCATTCGATATAATTTCGGAAACTAAAGTTGTTTTAGCCGTTTATTAGAATAAACGTCCTTACAATATTTATTTAGGATATTGTTTTTATATGTTATCCGCACAATAGAGGATTTAACCTCTTATCCTGTCTATTTTTTTTGAAAACCAACAGATTATCTACTACATTTGCGGGCATAACAAAATAAATTAAAATGAATATACCATCCGAATTAAAATATACCAAAGATCACGAATGGATAAGGATTGATGGGGATATCGCTACCGTTGGCATTACAGATTTTGCACAGGGGGAACTTGGTGATATAGTTTATGTTGAAGTAGAGACACTGGATGAAACTTTAGATAAGGATGAGGTTTTTGGTACTGTCGAGGCCGTAAAGACAGTTTCTGATCTTTTTCTGCCACTTAGCGGGGAGATCATTGAATTTAACGAATTGCTGGAGGATGAACCGGAGAAAGTAAATTCAGATCCCTATGGTGATGGCTGGATGATTAAAGTAAAGATAAATGATGCCTCGGAGATTGACGGTCTTATGAGTGAAGCAGATTATAAGGAGCTTATTGGTGTTTAAACGTTATGGGTTTACTATTGGCTTTATCTGCTGGATTTTAATTATTACTATACTCAGCCTATCCTCATTTGAAGACATAGACACGGAGGGGATAAACATCCCTCACCTGGATAAATTGATTCATTTCTTTTTCTATTTTGTTGCTGCAATCCTGGGAATACTGTTAATTAGAGAACGCACAAAGGGCCAATTTAAGCTGTCCCGGGCTATTATAATTACTGCGCTGAGCGTTATTATTTATGGTATAATTATTGAAGTAATTCAAGATACATTTACCGAGAACAGAAGTGGTGAATTATATGATGTTCTGGCGAATAGCCTTGGTGCTTTTTTTGGTGCAGTTTTTATAATTATACTTTTTTCGGGTAAAACGCAGTTAAAATGGAAAGATTAATTGCTTTTTAATCAAATTAATAGTTAAATTAGCGAATATTAAAATTTTAGAAGATGGAACTAAAAAAGAATCCAAAAGCCGATTTAAGAAACAATAGTGGACTCTATTTTGTTTTAGGTTTGGCCTTTGTTATGTTAATTGTTTGGGGTGCATTTGAGTGGAAAACTTACGATAAATCCAATGAATATGACATTTCTTTAAATGTTGAGGATAATTTGGATGAGGAAGTTCCCATGACAGAACAGATCAAAACACCTCCACCACCTCCACCACCAGCTGCTCCTGAAGTAATTGAAGTCGTAGAGGATGAGGAAGAAGTAGAAGAAACTGTTATTGAATCAACAGAGACTAGTCAGGAAGAAGAGGTTATTGAAGTTGAGGATGTTGATGTTGAAGAAATGGAAGAAGATGTAGATGTTCCATTTGCGGTAATTGAAGATGTGCCTGTATTTCCTGGTTGTGAAGGAGCCAGCGATAAAAGAGCATGTTTTAATGAAATGATGCAAAAACATATCCGTAAAAATTTCCGTTATCCAGAAATTGCTCAGGAAATGGGTGTTCAGGGAAGAGTAAATGTAATGTTTACGATTCAGAAAGATGGAAGCATTGGAAATATTAGATACAGAGGTCCGGATAAAAACCTGGAAGCAGAAGCATTGCGAATTATTGAAAAACTTCCCAGAATGACTCCTGGCAAGCAGAGAGGAAGAGCGGTTAGGGTACCTTTTAGTATTCCAATTACCTTTAAATTACAATAAGCTCAAAAACTATAAATATTTTTAAACCCTGACCAGACAACGGCAGGGTTTTTTTCTGTTCCAAATTATTCGCCCTTTAAACTTTTATAGAAGGTCTCGCGCATGACTTCTGGTTTAATAAAGCCATTACCATGAGTGTTATCATAGGCCGCACTAATGCTGGTGTCGGTTTTTACTTCTTCAAGGCTTTTTCCTGCTTCAATAGCAGCCAGAATACCAGTCTTTACATCTTCTAACATGGCAACATAAATTTCCAGCTCTTTTTTTGTGGAAGGCCCGCCATGACCAGGAATAATTTTTGTCTCTTCACCTATTACCATGAGCACTTTTTTATGAGCATCAATAAAACCCTGTAAACTACCACCACTATTCAAATCAATATAGGGATACCTCCCGGCAAAATAAGTGTCACCCAAATGTATAACGTCATTATTAACAAAATAGACCATGGCATCGCCATCTGTGTGGGCATTATGAACATGAAAAGCCATGATCGTTTCTTCTCCGTCATGAAATGTAATATCCTCCGAAAAGGTAACTTCGGGCAGCATTTTATTGTAATACTCTTTGGTAATTTTTTTATCATCTAATTCTTTTTGCTGATTGGCCATAACCCGTTTCCGGACATTGTCGTGTGCTACAAGTGTGGTAAGGTCATTATTGAAATTCGCGTTTCCTCCGGTATGGTCACCGTGCATATGTGTGTTAAAGAGAAATGCAATGGGCTTATCGGTCAGCGATTCAATAGCTTTTTTTATTTTCTCGCTTAACCGATCAAATTGGTCATCGATCATAAAGACATTCTTTTGACCGATGTAGACACCTATGTTGCCACCTTGCCCTGTAAGCATATAAACTTCATCCGAAAGCTTATCAATGCCAATAACCACTTCCTGGTCTTGCGCAGATGACAATGAAATGCAAATGGTTGAGATAAAGACCAGAAACATAACTTTAGTTTTATAAATATTCATAGATTCCTATATTTATTAGTGTATACTTTAAAGATAGCATAAACAAACGTATTTCGTTGCAGGAAAATGTAATGGGCCTTATCTTTGCCACCGCATAAAAGCGAACATTTTACTTCGCATTCAATAGATTAAGGATTTCAAATGAAGACGGTCGTTGGAACGGCAAACAATACAAAAAGCGTATTGACTTTTGCTGATTTTAAGGAGATTACCAAATCGAGACTCGCACTCAGCGTTGTCTTTTCATCTTTGGCCGGCTATCTTTTAGGGGCCTATGAGGTAAATCCCTTGTCACTTCTTCTGTTGGCATTTGGAGGTTACTGCATGGTAGGTGCGTCAAATGCATTTAATCAGGTTATAGAAAAAGACCTTGATGCTTTGATGAACAGAACAAGGAACAGACCCATTCCTGCGGGTAGAATGTCTAGTAATAAATCCATGACCCTGGCTATAATTATGACAATTTTAGGCGTGGTTAGCCTATATATCCTCAACCCTAAAACGGCTATGTTTGGGGCTATTTCAATATTCCTTTATACGAGTGTTTATACTCCTTTGAAAACAAAAACTCCGCTATCAGTTTTTGTTGGCGCAATTCCGGGAGCAATTCCGTTTATGCTCGGCTGGGTAGCTGCCACGAATAATTTCGGAATAGAACCGGGAACACTTTTCATGATCCAGTTTTTCTGGCAATTCCCTCACTTTTGGGCGTTAGCCTGGATGCTGGATGAAGATTATCAAAAAGGAGGATTTAAAATGTTGCCTACCGGGAAAAAAGATAAGGGTACCGCAATTCAGATAATAATGTATACAATTTGGATGATAATTATCTCCGTAATTCCGGTTTTTGGAATAACCGGGAGATTACATTTATCTATTCCGGCTGCTTTAATAATCCTTATTATGGGATTAGTAATGTTGTTTTTTGGCTTTAGATTATTTGAAAAAAGAGATAATAAATCGGCCAGGAAACTCATGTTAATTAGTGTAAGCTATATCACTCTTATGCAATTGGTTTATGTTATTGATAAATTTTTATAATTCATATGGATCTTACACAAGGGACAAGTAAAGAAAAGAATGCCAGGGCGAAGAAAATGATGCTGTGGTTTGGAATAGCAAGTTTGCTTATGGGATTTGCGGGATGGACCAGCGCCTATATTGTAAGTAGTTCTCGTCCAGATTGGCTTAAAGAATTTGAACTACCATCGGCATTTTTATATAGTACTCTGATTATCATACTAAGTAGCGGCACTTATATCCTGGCAAGTAAAGCGATTAAATCAAATAATGCAAGCCTGGGTACCAAATGGTTGCTGCTTACACTAGTATTGGGTATTGCATTTATTTTTATTCAGTTCTCTGGATTTTCACAGCTGATTAACCAGGGTTATTATTTTACGGGTCCTACCAGCAATATTACAATGTCCTACATTTTTTTAATTGCAACTGTGCACATTGTTCATGTCATTGCAGGACTAATTTCACTTTTGGTAGTATTGTATAATAACATTAAGAATAATTACTCCAATACGAACATGTTGGGAGTTGAACTGGGGGCGACTTTTTGGCATTTTTTAGATCTGTTATGGGTCTATCTAATACTGTTTTTTTATTTCTTTGGATAATAAATGAATACAAAATTTGATTTGTATCATAATTGGGCTTTTCTATAGTTGAAAAAAATGTAAATTTGCCATTATTCTTATAACACGATATATTTGTTTATGGATTCTACGGTAACAACGAGTACAGAAGAAAGCGTTTGGGGAGGCGGAAACCGACCTTTAGGAGCAAGTTATGGAAAGCTAATGATGTGGTTCTTTATAGTTTCCGATGCTTTGACGTTTTCAGGATTTTTAGCCTCTTATGGTTTTTCTAGGTTTAAGTTTATTGAAACTTGGCCAATAGCTGATGAGGTATTTACTCACGTTCCATTTTTTCATGGAAATTTCCCAATGTACTATGTTGCATTTATGACATTTATCTTAATTATGTCATCGGTAACTATGGTACTTGCAGTTGATGCTGGTCACAAGATGATGAAGAATAAGGCCATTATATATATGTTCCTTACCATTATCGGAGGAGCTATCTTTGTGGGCTCACAGGCATGGGAATGGGCTACATTTATAAAGGGTGATTATGGCGCGATAGAAACAAGAGGTGGAAGAATTTTGCAGTTTGTAAAGGCAGACTCCGGTGAAAGGGCTGCACTATCAGATTTTGCGAAGACATTGCCATCTGAACGCGTTGATCACGAAAGTAGAAATGGAGTATGGTTTTACCAGGGTGAAGCACTTCCAACTTATAGTGTAAATGAAGTTGTAGAAGGATTAAAATCGAATCCCAACATCCTGATCAGAACGGAAACCATAAATGAGGAAGGAGAAAAAACTCTTTTGACCAGGGAAGAATCATTGACAAAAATCAAGGATGCAAAATTAGTGGTTGAAGGAGCCAATTTAATAAGGAACGAATATGGGAGTCGACTTTTTGCTGATTTCTTTTTCTTTATTACAGGCTTTCACGGGTTCCACGTATTTTCAGGTGTAATTATCAATATCATAATTTTCTTTAATATTATCCTGGGTACCTATGAGAGAAGAGGTCACTATGAAATGGTTGAAAAAGTGGGGCTTTATTGGCATTTTGTAGATTTGGTCTGGGTATTTGTTTTCACCTTTTTCTATCTGGTTTAATAAAAAAAGAAGTACTAAAAGAATATCATATTTAATATAATACTATTTAAAATGGCACACGCGCACAAGCTGGAGATTTTTAGAGGACTAATAAAATTTAAATCCAACACTCAAAAAATTTGGGGTGTATTGATTTTCCTGACGATTGTTACCGGAATAGAAGTAGCGCTAGGGATATCTAAACCGCATGTTCTGGTAGTTAATACTTTTTTGGGGATGAAACTGCTTAACTGGATTTTTATAATCCTAACCCTGGTGAAGGCTTACTATATTGCATGGGATTTTATGCATTTGCGTGATGAGAAAAGTTCCTTGCGAAGGGCTATTGTATGGACACCAATTTTTTTGGTAGCCTACCTTATTTTTATACTCTTGTTCGAAGCAGATTATATTTATAATGTCTTTAAAGACGGCTACGTAACTTGGAATTTCTAACAAGGAATTAACAGCACTTAAAGACGGTATAACAGCCGTCTTTTTTATTTTTGTAATGTCTAAATAAATAACCAATGAAAAAGACATTCGTCTTAGTGGTACTTTTTATCTTGCCACTGGTTGCCTATTTATTTTTTGCCTCAGGGGTAAACAATTTTGGAAAACTCCCTATACTGACTGAAGGGGTATTAGATATTCCTGAAAATACAGATAAAGTTACCTTCGAGGATAAGATTACTATTTTGGGTTTTTTGGGAAATAATGTAGAACTTAAAAAGGGCAACGCATTTAATCTGAATCAAAAAATCTACAAGCCGTTCTATGAGTTTAATGATTTTCAAATGGTAATGATTATGCCCATGGGAACTGAGGATAAGATTGAGGAATTAAAGTTGGAACTTGGAAATTTAGCGGATATTAAGAACTGGAAATTTGTATTTATTACAGATGAAGAAATCAGGGCGGTTTTCAATTCACTAAAGACAAATCTTAGTCTTGATGAAAACTTGGGAACCCATTATGTTTTTATAATTGACAAGAAGAAAAACCTCAGGGGTAGAACAGACGATGAAGAGGAGACTACCAAATATGGCTTTAAGGCCACTTCTGTTGCAGAGCTTAACAACAAAATGGAGGATGACGTCAAAATCATTTTAGCGGAATACCGTTTGGCCCTTAAGAAGAACAA
The DNA here is from genome assembly GCF_947490415.1 of uncultured Eudoraea sp. Classification (GTDB taxonomy): domain Bacteria; phylum Bacteroidota; class Bacteroidia; order Flavobacteriales; family Flavobacteriaceae; genus Eudoraea. The sequence goes on along the minus strand of NZ_CANLGX010000006.1, from coordinate 23,332 downwards.
TGCAGATAGAACAAACTAATGAAAAATAAATACACGTATGTCTGGGTCTCACTGGTTGTCCTGGTTTTTGGTATCATTTTTATACCTAAAATCATTGAACGCATAAAGACAGGGACTATCACGCAACATGATCGCATGAATCTTGCTGACAATGGTGAAACACTTGGTTTTATCTATTTGAATAATGAGAAAAGAAAGGTTCCGGCTTTTTCATTTCTAAATCAGGATAGTCTGTTAATTTCACAAAAAGACTACGAAGGAAAGGTGTATATAGTTGAGTTTTTTTTCACAACATGTCCTTCAATTTGTCCTGTTATGAATACTAATCTGGTTGAAATTCAGGAAGAATTCAGGGATTTTGATAATTTTGGTGTAGCCTCATTTACAATTAACCCGGAATACGATACACCAAGGGTGTTGAAAGAGTATGCTGAAAAATATGGCATAAATGATATGGATTGGCATCTAATGACGGGGGACCGACAAGAAATCTATGACCTTGCAAATATTGGGTTTAATATTTTTGCTGCGGAAAATTCGGGAGTCCCCGGCGGATTTGAACATTCTGGTTTATTTGCACTGGTTGATAAAAATGGATATCTCCGCTCAAGAACTGATGATTTTGGAAACCCAATTATTTATTACCGGGGAACAATAAGCGAATCTCAGGGAGAAAATAATGAAGGAGAAAAAGAAGAGATTAGTATTTTAAAGGAAGACATAAAAAAACTTCTAAGTGAATAAACTAAACAAAACAATAAAGGAACGGAAGTTTAACAGGATAATTACCATAATATCAATTTTGGTTCCTTTGGTAGTAGCTGTTTTATTTGGCGTAAAAATTCCAAATTCTGAACCTTTAGGATTTCTGCCTCCTATTTACGCAGCGATTAATGGACTTACAGCAGTCTTACTTATTTATGCTGTTTGGGCCATTAAGAATGGTAAAAGAGTTTTGCATCAGAATATTATGAGTGCTTGTATTATCCTGTCTTTGCTTTTCTTACTCATGTATATTGCTTATCATATGACCGCAGATTCCACATCATATGGAGGAGTAGGTGTAATAAGGTATGTTTACTATTTTATACTTGTTTCGCATATAATTTTATCCATTGTCATTATACCGCTTGTTCTTAAGACTTATGCCCGGGCGTACTTAAAAGATTTTGAACGCCACCGTCAACTTGCCAGAATTACATTCCCTATCTGGTTATATGTGGCCGTTACAGGAGTTATTGTTTATTTAATGATTTCACCATATTATGAATATTAAAAGTTTGTATTTTATCAATACCATTTATAAAAAAATAGTAGATTGAAAATTAAAGGTCTTTTACTCGTAGTTTTATTCTTTGTACTGCCAAGGCTATCAACAGCTCAATGTGCAATGTGCAGGGCAGTTCTTGAAAGTCAGGACGACAATTCTATGGCTGAAGGAATTAATAATGGGATTGTATATTTAATGGCGCTTCCGTACATTTTACTAGGTGTTCTTTTTTACTTTGTTTACAGGAAAATGAGGTCATAAGATTAAAGGCTCAACTTTAACACTATTTTACAAATCCTACTGTAACAATTCCGGTTTCTGAAAGTCTTATTTAGTAGTAGTTATAACACCAATCGTTAATCATCCAACTCCATGTTCGATCTCGAAAGATGGCAGGAAATATTCGATACTATCCGTAAAAACAAATTACGGACCTTCCTTACTGGTCTTTCTGTTGCCTCTGGAATTTTTATACTTGTAATTTTACTAGGTTTTGGTCAGGGGATGCGTAACGGTATTGCCCATGAATTTGAAGAAGATTCTGCCACCAGTGTATGGGTTTGGCCAGGAGTTACGTCTAAAGAATTTAAAGGACTTAATCCGGGTAGGAGTATCCAACTGAAAAATGAAAATTATGCATCTTCCCTGGCCTTGTTTGGAGATGAAATTGAATACAAATCGCCTAGGGTATTTGTGCGGAATGTCACGGTAAATTACGGAAAAGAGGCCTTGGTTTATGGAATACAGGGCGTTTCCTACGATTTTCAGTTTATTGAAAATGCAAAAATGTCTGAAGGGAGATTTTTAAATTACCAGGATGAAGTAAATACGGCTAAGGTCGCCATTATAGGAAATAAAATTAAGCACGATGTATTTAAGGACGTTGAAACCCCTTTGGGTGAGTACATAAATATATCTGGTGTATTATTTAAAATTGTTGGGATCTATTCCGAGAGGGAAGATCGGGAAGAAGAGCGTATTTATATCCCAGTAACTACAGCACAGCGAGTATTTAATGGGGGAGACCGGATTAATAATATGAGCTACACAATGCCAATGATGGAAAATTTTGACGAGGCTGTGGTTCAGGCTATAGCTTTTAAGGAAAATTTACAGGCACACCTTCAGAAGGTTCATACAGTGTCCCCAGAAGATACAGGCGCAATACAGGTATGGAGTGCATTGGAGGAAGCGAAGCGCTATTATAGTCTCACTGGAAATATTAAGTTCTTTTTCTGGTTTGTAGGGATCTGTACAATTATTGCCGGGGTTGTGGGTGTAAGCAACATTATGTTGATTGTTGTTAAGGAAAGAACAAGAGAAATAGGAATTCGAAAAGCCTTGGGAGCAAAACCCTGGTCGATTGTAGGAATGATTTTGCATGAATCTATTTTTGTAACAGCCATTTCCGGTTTTGCAGGACTTATTTTTAGCATGGGGCTTTTGGAAATAGTAGGGCCATATATAGAAGTGGATTACATCCTAAACCCTTCGGTTAATTTTAATGTTGCCATTTCTACAGTTTTCGTTCTGATTTTTGCCGGAGCAGTTGCTGGATTTTTCCCTGCATGGAGGGCGGCAAGTATTCATACTATCGATGCCTTAAGAGACGAATAATTTATTTGAGAATATGTTTAACAGAGATCGATGGAAAGAGATTTTAGAAGTACTGACCACTAATTGGTTCAGAACTTTGCTTACCGCTTTTGGTGTTTTCTGGGGCATACTCATATTAATTATTTTACTTTCTGCAGGAAAGGGCCTTGAAAATGGTATAAAAGCAGATTTTGGAGATATTGCTACAAATTCTATGTTTATGTGGACGCGCAGTACAACTAAAGCACACATGGGCTTACCTATTGGAAGAAGATTTCGATTTAAGGTAGAAGATGTAAAGAGTATAAGTGATAATATACCCAATCTACGGTTTATATCACCCAGAAATCAATTAAGGGGCTTTGGGAACGACAATAATGTGGTAAGAGGGCTAAATACCGGGGCATATAACATATATGGTGACTATCCTGAGATAATCAACCAGGACCCCATGACCATTACCGAAGGACGTTTTATAAATCAGAATGATATTCTGGAAAAACGGAAAATAGCAATTATTGGGGCCGGAGTTAGAAATGAGTTGTACGATAAAGGAGAAGAAGTAATAGGGAGCTATATAAAGATTCAGGGGGTAAATTTTATGGTAGTGGGTACCTATAAGAAGAAGAGTAATGATGGAGATGGGGAAGAGGCACAAAAGGAAATATATGTACCATTTACTTCTTTTTCGCAGGCATTTAATATGGGCAATGACGTAGGTTGGATGGCTATTACCGCCCATGATGGAACGTCTATTTCCAGTATAAAAGAAGATATTGTTAATTTAATGAAAACCAAACACAAAATACATCCTGAAGACACAAGGGCAGTTGGTTATTTTGATCTCTATGAACAGTATAACAGAGTAGAAAGCTTATTCGGGGCAATGAGTTTTATCGCCTATTTCGTAGGGATTTTAGTCTTATTATCCGGAATAATCGGTGTGAGCAATATTATGCTGATTGTGGTTAAGGAGAGGACCAAGGAAATAGGAATACGCAGGGCATTAGGTGAAGATCCCTGGTCTATTAAAAAGCAGATTCTTTTAGAGTCAATCTTTCTTACAATTATATCAGGTATGACAGGAATTATCATTGGAGCACTATTTATTTATGGTGTTAATGCCTTATTAGATGCTAACGGCCCTGTGGATATGTTTCTGAATCCCAGTGTGAGCTTAGGTGTAGTTACCGTGGCACTACTCATTCTGGTATTGTCAGGATTACTTGCAGGTTTTATTCCCGCTCAAAGTGCTATAAAAGTAAAGCCAATAGATGCTTTACGAACAGAATAAATTTGAAACATCAATCATTTAAACTATAAAAAATGAAAAAGTCAGTAACCATTATCATTCTAATTGTCATTTTTGTGGCTTTCGGAGGATCTATGTATTACCTCTATCAAAAGAATGAACAGGATCCAATAGTATATGAAACCGAGAAACCTTCTACCCAGACCATTATCAAAAAAACAGTGGCTACCGGCAGTATACTACCTCTGGAAGAAGTCCTTATAAAACCCAATATTTCAGGGGTTATTGAGGAAATTTTTGTCGAGGGAGGAGATTTTGTAAAATCTGGGGACTTACTGGCAAAAATAAAAGTAGTGCCCAACCTTAATGCACTTAATGATGCCAAAAATAGTATTGATGAGGCTAAAATTGCTTTGAATGACCAAAGGCGAAATTTTGATAGGCAAAGCAGTCTTTTTAGCAAAGGGGTAATCTCAAAAGTAGACCTGGAACGAGCACAGGTAAGCTATGACCAGGCAAAGCAATCCTATAGTGCAGCAAATAAAAGATATGATATTGTTAAAACAGGAACTACTAAAGGTTATGGTAATTCCGCAAACACCTTGATCAGGTCTACTGTAACCGGAATGGTCTTGGAAGTACCTGTAGAAGTAGGTAACCAGGTGATTGAAAGTAATAATTTTAATGAGGGGACCACCATTGCAGCTATTGCAGATGTTGATAAAATGATATTTGAAGGAAAGGTGGATGAATCTGAGGTGGGAAAAATAAAGGAGGACCTGCCATTGGAAATTACTGTTGGAGCTCTAGAAAATGTAACTTTTGATGCTATTTTGGATTATATCGCTCCTAAGGGTAATGAGGAAAATGGAGCTATTCAATTCGAAATTAAAGGAACCCTGAAGAAACAGGATTCAGTCTTTATTCGGGCAGGTCTTAGTGCTAATGCATCTATAATACTGGACAGAGCAGATAGTGTTCTTTCTATAAAAGAAGCGTTGGTTCAATTTGACCCGGAAACCAAAAAACCATTTCTGGAAATTGCTACCGGGGATCAGCAATTTGAAAGAAGGGATATAGAATTGGGGATTAGCGATGGAATTTATGTAGAAGTGAAGTCTGGTTTGGATAAAGAAGATGAAATAAAAGTATGGAATGAAGTGAAACCCGATGAGTTTGAAGGATAGCTTTTTAACAAAATATTTTGTAGATTATTTGTAACATTTTAACAACTTGTCTGTCCTATTGTCGGATTTGAATTAGTTTAACTCTTAAGACACTAACCATGATTGAAATAAAAGATTTGCACAAATCCTATAAGATGGGGAGCAATGTCCTGCATGTTTTAAAGGGTATAAATTTTACTGTTGAAGAAGGAGAATTAGTTGCAATTATGGGCTCATCCGGTTCGGGAAAATCTACCCTTTTGAATATTCTTGGGATGCTGGATGTGGCCGATTCCGGCGAATACACCCTGGATGGTGTGCCAATAAAAAACCTCAATGAGACTAAAGCTGCCAATTACCGGAATAAATTTTTAGGATTTGTTTTTCAATCATTCAATCTAATCAATTATAAAAGTGCCCTTGAAAATGTAGCCTTGCCCTTATATTACCAGAAAGTTCCCAGAAAAGAACGGCAGGAAAGGGCATTGAAATACCTGGACCAGGTGGGCCTTAAGGAGTGGGCTAATCATTTGCCCAGTGAACTTTCAGGAGGTCAGAATCAAAGAGTAGCCATCGCGAGGGCTATGGCGTCAGAGCCAAAGGTTCTTCTTGCAGATGAACCTACAGGAGCCTTAGATAGCACTACTTCCTATGAAGTGATGGATTTAATTCAGAAAATTAACGATCAGGGCAATACCATTTTAGTGGTAACTCACGAAGATGATATAGCACATATGTGTAAACGAATCGTTTACCTTAAAGACGGTGTTATTGTTGAAGATAAAAAAGTAAAGCAAGTAAGGGCATCAGCGCATGTTTAACCGAGACACCTGGAACGAGATATTTGAAACTATTCAAAAAAATAAACTTAGAACCTTCCTTTCAGGTTTTACAGTGGCCCTGGGGATATTAATTTTTGTTTCTCTTTTTGGTCTGGGAAACGGCCTAATTAACACCTTTGACAAATTTTTCCAGGAAGACGCCACCAATGTACTCTATCTGTTTCCGGGAAAAACGACACTCCCATATAAAGGGTATAAATCATCGAGGCGAATTGAATTTGAAAATAGCGACCTTGCCGATATTAAAAAGAATTTCCCGATGTTCCTTGAATATGTAACCCCGAGAATTTCAAGAAACAGGTTGGTAAAATTCGAGGAAGAATCTGATAATTATACAACCACCGGTGTAGATTGGGGCCACCAATTTGCTGAGAAGACAATTATAATGAAAGGCCGGTACTTAAATGTGGAGGATATTAAGAAAAAGGCAAAGTATGCAGTGATTGGGCGTTTAGTGGAACAGGACTTATTTGGATCTAAAAATGCGCTAGGTAAATATTTGGATATTGGGGGAAGTGTTTTTAAAGTCATTGGCGTTTTTCAGGACGATGGGGGCGATAGGGAAGAACGTGGCATATATGTCCCTTATACCACGCTCCAGCTAATTGAAAAAAACACTGATAAAATAGACCAGATAGTTGTAGCCTTTAAACCGGAAATGGGTTATATGGGAGCCATGGCCTTCGAAAGTAGTCTGGATAAGTTCTTCAAAGACAAGAAATTCATAAGCCCGAAAGATCAAAATGGAATTTTTATCAGAAATGTTGCAGATCAATTAGAGCAAAATCAACAATTTGCGCGCGTCCTGCAAATTATCGTGGCGTTTGTGGCTTTTGGGACTATAATTGCGGGAATTATTGGGATTAGTAATATCATGGTGTTTGTCGTTAAGGAACGCACTAAGGAATTGGGAATACGAAAAGCCTTGGGCGCTACGCCAAATGCAGTAATCAGTACAATTCTGCTCGAATCGGTGTTTATTACAACAATATCAGGCTTTACGGGGATGCTAATTGGAATTGCATTGCTAACCTCTTTAGGAGAAAGTTTGGCTGAAGATTATTTCATTACTAATCCATATATAAATACTGGCGTGGCAATATTTGCAACCCTGATATTAATAATATTTGGTGCAATTGCGGGCTATATTCCGGCTAAAAGGGCAGCCCGTATTAAACCTATAGTAGCATTACGAGATGAATAGTATTCGATTTCTTTTTGACAAAAATACCTGGCAGGAAATTTTCGGATCTATCGGAAAAAATAAGACCAGGACTATAATTACGGTTATAGGAGTGCTATGGGGTATTTTTATCTATATCGCTCTGGCTGGCGCCGCAAAAGGAATGGATAACGGATTTGAAAAAAACTTCGAAACTGTTGCCAAAAATAGTATTTGGGCCTGGTCTCAAAGTACAAGTATGCCCTACGCAGGTTTTAAGACCGGCAGGCAGTTACGACTAAAAGTCCAGGATGCTATTGTGTTGAAAAACCGAATTCCTGAAATACAATATATAGCACCTGTAAATACACGAGGAGCATTTGGAGGAGCATCCGCTTTGACAGTACGGGGAATTAAATCCAATAGCTATGCGGTGTATGGCTACTTTCCCGAAATAGCAAAGATTGCTACACAAAAAATTTATGATAACGGAAGGTTTATAAATGATGAAGACATCGCTCAGGCGAGAAAAGTTTGTGTTATTGGTGATCGCACCCAGCAGGAGTTATTTGATAAAGATGAGGATCCAATAGGCGGTTATATTAGGGTTGAAAATATTTATTTCCAGGTAGTTGGAGTACATAAATTTACGCAGACTACGCCATTTGGTACTGACGGGGACATCTTTATTCCCTTCACAACTTTCAAAAAACTTTATAATACAGGGAATGATGCTCAGTTTTTCACAATAGCGGCATATGACGATGCCGATGTTGTTCAGGTAGAAAAGGATATTAAAGCTGTTTTACGAAGTATTCATAAGGTTCACCCAGAAGATGAACGCGCTTTTGGAGCCTTTAATCTTGGTGAAATATTTGGTAAGATTATGGGCTTTGCCAATGGGATAACCTTTTTATCCTTAATTGTTGGGATAGCCACCATCCTGGCCGGGGTGATCGGAATTGGCAATATTCTGCTAATATCCGTGAAAGAGCGAACCAAGGAATTAGGAATTCGCCGGGCTTTAGGCGCAACACCTAGGGAAGTGCGTTCTCTGATTATTTTGGAATCTGTATTTCTTACCATGTTTGCAGGGGTTATAGGTATTATACTTGGGGCAGGTGTTTTAAGTTTGATCAATAACCTCACCAAGGATGTTAATTTTCCATATACGAATCCAACGGTTCCTATACCATATGTCCTGGGAGCATTAGCTATTATGATAATATTGGGAACACTAATAGGTTCAATTCCTGCACAGCGGGCAGTGAGCATTAAGCCCATAGATGCGTTAAGAGAAGAATAAACAAAACCATTAACTATATACTAACACATTAGATTAAGATGAATAAAATTGTAAAATATGTATTGATTGGGATTGTAGGGCTCGGAGCATTGTGGGCTGCTGCTTTTTTTATAAAATCCAATAGCAAATCAGCCATAACATACGAAACTAAAAAGCCATTTATTTCAAATATTGAGAAGAAAACGGTTGCTACAGGTAAAGTAATCCCGGAAGATGAGATTGAGATCAAACCTCAAATTTCCGGAATTATTGAAACAATTTATCTGGAAGAAGGGGCCCAGGTTAAAGCAGGCGATTTAATTGCCGTAATTAAAGTAGTGCCCAATGAGCAATCCTTAAATCAGGCCCGTGGAAGGGTAAGGAATGCTGAGATTGCACTGAATAACACAGAAATTGAATACAAAAGGAATAAGGCCCTTTTTGATAAAGGGGTTATTTCCAGTCAGGACTTTAATGCCTTGCAGTTGCAATATGATCAGGCAGTTCAGGAATTGGACAATGCCCGTGCAGATTATCAGATTATTAGAAGAGGTTCTGCCGGAGGTTCTTCAAGTGCTAATACCAACATTAGGGCAACGGTTGCGGGCACATTGTTGGAAATTCCGGTAAGGGAAGGAGATCAGGTAATTCAGAGCAATAACTTTAACGATGGGACAACCATCGCTACCATTGCCGACTTGGGCAAGATGATTTTTGAAGGAAAGGTTGATGAAGGGGAAGTAGGGAAACTAGAGATAGGCATGCCCCTTGAAATTAGTTTGGGAGCCATTGATGATCAAAAATTTGAAGCAAAGTTAAAGTTCATCGCGCCAAAAGGAATAGAAGAATCAGGTGCCGTTCAATTTAAAATTGAAGGTGATGTGGTCGTTGAAGGCGACTTTATGATCAGGGCCGGATATAGTGCTAATGCATCACTGGTACTTGAGAAAAAAGACAGTGTTATGGTAATACCTGAAGCACTCCTGCAATTTGATAAGGAAACAGATGAACCCTATGTTGAAATAGCTGTGGGCGATCAGAAATTTGAGCGCAAAAATGTTGAAATAGGAATTTCCGATGGCGTTAACGTGGAAATTATCTCGGGCTTAACTGAAGAAGATGAAGTGAAAGTCTGGAATAAAACTGAACCTATTAAAAAAGGTGAAGACGAAGAGGAGGAAAGTGAAGAAGAAGATTAATTAACCTAAATACGAATAGTCAATCAATTATAATTATCAAAAAACGACAGATGAAATTTAAACTAACTGCACTATTATTCTTATGTGCTATAGGAATGGCAATAGCACAGAAAAAGATATGGACCCTTGAAGAATGCGTTACTTATGCGGTAGAAAATAACCTCTCCATCCAACAATTCGAACTGGATCTGGAGAATGCTACTATAGATAAATCGGATGCCGTTGGGGCCTTTCTTCCCAATTTAAACGGGACTTTAAATGGTCAGAGCAATACTGGTTTGTCTTTTGATCCAACTAATAATCAACCGGTTAACACCACGCAAATTACTTCTTCGGGGAGTGTTACTTCATCAGCGGTACTATTTAATGGCCTTAGGAACATACACAGGCTTAACAGGGCTAAACTTAATGCAATAGCAAATCAATACCGTTTAGACGACCTGGTAAACGATATTCGTTTAAATGTGGCCATAAATTATTTAAATATTTTGTCCAATAAGGAAGCTGCCAAAGTTGCTAAAGCACTATATGCTGTAACGGAACAGGATTTAAAAAGAACCAGAGAATTAGTTGAGTCAGGCGTTGTTGCACGAGGAGATTTATTGGAAATAGAGGCAACTGCTGCAACCCGTGAACAACAAATTATAAATGCTGAAAATGACGTGCTCATATCACGTATTAATTTGGCCCAATTACTTCAGATTACGGACTATGAAAATTTTGATATTTCGGATACGGAATTTGAGGTACCTCCGGCGGACATATTGAAAAATTCACCAAAAGATATTTTTAATAAAGCCATAAGTTATTGGTATGAGACCAAATTTTTCGAGACCAATGTCGAATTGGCCGAAAAAGACCTTTCCATAGCCAAAGGAGCAGCTTATCCAACACTTAGTGCTTTTTTTAATTACAATACCCGTTACTCGGATCAGTTTTTGGATCCTATTACCGGGCAGGTAATCCCCTTTAAAGAACAACTTTGGATTAATGATGGTATCGCTTTTGGCGCACAAATAAATATACCCGTCTTTAATGGCTGGAGTACACGGAATAATATTAAGCGCTCACAAATAGATGTCAAAAAGGCTGAATTGGAACTGGAGCAGAATAAACTGAATCTGGAAACAAATATAAATCAGGCCTATGTGGATGTTATTAATAGCTCGAAAGCCTATGACGCGGCTCTTAAAACCCGGGAAGCGAGGGTATTGGCTTTGGACTACTCCAAAGAAAGATTTGATGTTGGTATTATGAATTCATTTGATTATAGCCAGTCGCAAGCAAGGGTTGATAATGCAGAAGCAGAGGTAATCCGAACTAAATACGACTACGCTTTTAGAATAAAAGTATTGGAATTCTACTTTGGACTTCCTATTGTAATTGATTAAATATAAATTTTAAATTAGTTTGGGCCTGTTGAGTGTTTAAACCCCAACAGGTCTTTTTATATTTGCTCCTCAGATATGGCTTTAATTTTAAATATTGAGACGGCAACCACCAATTGTTCTGTAAGCATTGGTGAAGATGGCCGTATGCTTGCACTAAAGGAACTGAATAGTAGTTCCTATTCCCATTCAGAAGATTTACATTTTTTTATAAAGGAATCTCTGGAGGCGGCATCCCTATCAACCAATGATCTCGATGCCATTGCGGTAAGCAAGGGCCCGGGTTCTTATACGGGCTTGAGGATAGGTGTTTCCGCAGCAAAAGGTCTTTGTTTTGCCCTGGACCTTCCTTTAATAGGAATTTCCACTTTAGAGAGTATGGCTTCTCAAATTAAACTAAAGGATAGCGTAATAATACCTGTTCTAGATGCCAGACGTATGGAGGTGTATTCCGCAGTGTATGATTCGAATTATAAGAAGCTAAGGGAGACTAAAGTAGAGGAGGTAAAGCCAGATTCGTTTGCCCAATATGCGGCGCAGGGAAAGGTATATATCATTGGAAGTGGAGCAGTAAAATGCAGGGAAATATTGCAACATCCGAATTTTGTATTTGATGATTCCATAATACCTTCAGCCAAAGAAATGTGTCAATTATCCTATAGGCAGTTCAGGGCGAATAATTTTCAAAACACCGCTTATTTTGAACCGGATTATTTAAAGGATTTTATTATTCAGCAAAGCAAGAAATAAATACCTTTCTACGAAATAATGACTTACAAAAATGGCCCCTTATATTACTTGGGGTTATGCACCACTCTTTGTGGAAATGGAATTTCGATATTGGCTTCATCAAATCTGCTTTTAAGTTCTTCCATTACAAAAAAATGAGCTGCCCAAAAGTCTTCGTTTTTAGCCCAGAAACGCAAGGTCAGATTTACAGAACTATCTGCTAATTCGCCGACAAATACCTGTGGCTCGGGTTCTTTTAGTATAGTTGTTTGTTCCGCACATATTTCCAATAAAATGTCTTTAGCTTTTTTAATATTGGAGCCGTAGCCAATACCCACATCAATTTTGTCCCTCCTGGTTTCTTCTGCGTTGTAATTAATGATGTTATTGTTAGAGAGTTGTCCGTTAGGGATAATTGCTACCTGATTACCAAAGGTATTTAACTTGGTAGTGAAAATGGTAATTTCCTTGACCGTACCATCTACTCCCTGAGCGGAAATAAAATCTCCTACTTTAAAAGGCTTGAATAAAAGGATTAATATTCCTCCCGCAAAGTTGGCCAAAGAACCCTGAAGTGCGAGGCCAATCGCTAGTCCGGCAGACCCCAAAACAGCGAGTAGTGAAGAAGATTCCACGCCTAACTGCGTTATCACCGCAACAAAGAGAACAACCTTTAAGCCCACACTTATCAAATTCATAAGAAAAGATTCCAGCGTAGGGTCGTAATCTTTTTTGTCAAAAAATTTGCGCGTAAGGCGGTTGATAAATTTAATAAACCATAAACCGGCTATTAAAATAATAACAGCTGTGATCATATCGGGAAAAACCTCCCAAAACCAGCTTATGGCGTTTTCTACATGTTTGTCATAGTTGGATAAATCTTGCATAGCTTATTTTTTTGAAAGGCAATATTATTAAAACAAATCAAATATTACCAGTAAAAGGGGTGAAAAAGTAATGGAAATAGGCATTCTTATTTAAGTTGATTTAATACATGTTCAATATTGGTGGTTGGTAACTTGCAGGAACCATGTTCACAGAGGTAAATAAGCGTACTATTTGCTACAAATCTGTTTTGAATTAGTGATAACTCGCTCTCTTCTTTAGCGCCAGCAAACACCGCGTTGGGTAAATAAGATTGCTGCATGTTACCAGCTGTTTTCAAATAGTCTTCCCCAACTATACTTATTTCATAAAAGGGATTTTGAAAATACAATACCAGATGAAGCCAATTGGCATAACTGGCCGTATCTTTCTCAAAACTTTGCTGCAGATTCACCACCATTTGATGTGCAATTTTTTCGTAATTCATATCCGGAAAAAAACGGGATAATTTAAATAGATTTTTAGCCATAATAGAATTCGAAGATGGTATCACATTATCTGCCATTTCTATGGTTCTCCTAATAATAAATGAATCTTGTTTGGGAGTGAAGAAAAATAAACCACTGCTGTCATCTGTAAAATTGGCAATGCAATAATCTGATAACTCTTTTGCCTCATTAAGCCAATTTTCTTCAAAGGTTATTTCATAGAGACCTATAAAGGCATCTATGACCGAGGCATAATCTTCCAGATAACCATTGATGGTACTTTTTCCGTTTTTATGATTGTGGTAAAGGCTGCCATCTTTTTTTATAAATGTTTCCTTAATAAATGTGGCATTTTCTAAAGCCAGATCCATATATTCATCATTTTTGATAAACCTGTAGGCGTCTGTCAATCCTTTCAGCATTAATCCATTCCAGGAACAAAGTATTTTATCATCTAATCTGGGGCGCTCTCTTTTTTCCCTGACCTTGTTTAAGATTTGTTTACATTCTGCAATAGCTACATTCAATTCTGAAACAGAAAGTTTGTGTTTTTTAGCTATTGCCTCGTCCGATTCATCCCTTATTAATACGTAGTTACCATGCTCCCAAAGTCCAAAGTCATTGATGTTGTAATAGTCTTTGAACAACTCAAACTTATCGGCAAGAAGGGTCTGTAATTCTGCTTTCTGCCATACATAAAATGCACCTTCTTCTAATTCCCCGGTTTCATTTAGGCTATCGGCATCCAGTGAAGCATAGAAAGCCTTGGTAGTGTCCATAAGCTCTGAGGTAACAAAGTCAATGGTTTCTTCCACCACTTTCTTGTAAAGAGGGTTTTGTGTTACGGCATATGCTTTGGAATATAGACTTATTAATTGGCCGTTGTCATAAAGCATTTTTTCAAAATGGGGAACATGCCATTTTCCGTCAACAGAGTATCTTGAAAAACCACCCCCCAGATGATCAAAAATTCCTCCGTAAGCCATTTTCGTAAGTGTTAAATTGACGTACTCCAAAATGTCATCATCTTTTCTGGTAGTGCCATAATGCAATAAAAAATCCAAGTTGCCGGGCATCATAAATTTAGGGGCCCGGTTATACCCCCCATAATTATGATCAAAATAGCGAGACCATTTTTTAACCGAATCATCTAATTGATCCTCAGTTAAAATCTGAGAATTGGAGCCAACTTCAACAAGATTAATTGCCTTAATCCCTTCTGCGAGGTCTTTAGCATATCCGTTTATTTTATCGGGCTGTTCCTTGTAAAGTCTGGTGAGCTCTTTTAAAACCTTCATCCAGTCGTCTTTCTTCACATAAGTCGCTCCCCAAAACGGACGCCCGTCTGGTAAGGTGACTACGTTTAATGGCCATCCACCTCTTCCTGTCATCATTTGAACTGCATCCATATAAAGATGATCTATATCCGGGCGTTCTTCCCTGTCTATTTTTATATTGACAAAATTTTCATTCATCAGATTTGCAACTTCTTCATCTTCGAAGCATTCTTTTTCCATAACATGGCACCAATGACATGCAGCATAACCTATACTTATAAGCACTAATTTATTTTCATCTTTGGCTTTTTCCAAGGCTGTTGTACTCCAGGGTTCCCAGTTTACAGGATTATGAGCATGTTGCAGCAGATACGGGCTGCTTTCGTTTATTAGGGCATTGGTATGTTTGTACGACATGGTTTCTTTTTTTTGAGAGCAGCCATTTAAGGTAATTAATACTAAAAGTAATGTGTAATTAAACTTAGACATAGACAAAGTTACTACTAATTAAAGAGCATAAAAAAAGCGCCATAAAGGCGCTTTTAATTTTTTTCAGACTCATTACTTAACTTCAAAAGTGATTTTAACATTTACGCGATAGTCGTCTATTTTACCATCTTTAACAGTAGCACTTTGTTCACTTACATATACGGAACGTATATTATTAACAGATTTGGAAGCATGAGTAACCGCATTTTTAGCAGCGTCTTCCCAGCTTTCATTTGAGTTTGCTAGTAATTCAATAACTTTTAAAACTGACATAATACTTCTTTTTAGTTGTACGTTAAGGTAGCAAATTAAAAGCTAGGGAACAACAACTTCAGCTGAATTTATCCGTTTAAAGCAACCACTTCAGACACCTTATCTCCCATCATATTTTTTAACATGGTTTCAATACCATTTTTCAGGGTATAGGTAGAAGAAGGACATCCGCTACAGGCACCCTGGAGAATAACATTTACTGTTTTACTCTCTTTCTCATAAGACTGAAAAAGTATATTTCCGCCATCGCTGGCAACAGCTGGTTTTACATATTCTTCCAGAATGTCAATGATCTCCTGGGAGGTATCATCTATTGTTTCGTTCTCTGTATTTGGATTAGATGTGGCTATAGATTTAACAGCAACTTCTTCACTGGAGACTACTTCATTTCCATCGGCAATAAAATTCCGGATCAATTCCCGGAGCTCCATGGTAATCTCATCCCAGCTTGCAGCATCGTATTTCGTTATGGAAACATAGTTTTCATCCATAAAAACCTCTTTAACATAAGGTAGATGAAATAACTTTTTGGCCATGTCAGAGCCTTTTGCTTCATCAAGATTTTTAAATTCAAACATAGCAGGAACTATTTTCCTATTTGCAACGAATTTCATCACGGCCGGATTTGGAGTGATTTCGGCATATATGGTAACAGCTACTTTCTTGTTATCTTCTTCTTCATTAACAATAGGTTCCCCGGCGTTTAAATATTCAACCAACTGTTGTGCCACCTCGTCCTTAACTGATGGCCAATCTACAATGTCAAAGCGTTCCAGGGCTATGAAATTCCCCGAAATATATACTGTCTTTATAAATGGAAGGTAAAATAATTGCTGAGCCAGCGGAGAATTTTTGGCATCATCTATATTCTTGAATTCGAAATTACTACCATTGGTTAGAAAATGATTAGCCTCAAATTTTAAAATGGCCGGGTTATTGGTTTCTACTACTGTAATAACGTATTCTTTCATGGTATTTGTTTTCTGCAAAAATACAACCATTTTCCCTTCCTACGCATATATAATAATGTTGTATTTCATCCGTTATACTTTATATTTGACCTAAACTTCAATAATCACGCCCTATTCTTAAATGAAAAAACTCCTGTTGATTTTGTTAGCCTCTGTAGCTTTTTCCAGCTCTTTGACCGCTCAGGAGGGTGTTCCTGTGTATTTTGATTATTTAGCCGACAATTACTATTTAGTATTCCCCTCTATGGCAGGTATTAGCGAGGGTGGTAAAATAAGACTCACGGCCAGAAAACAATGGTTTAGTGTGGATGAGGCTCCAAGTTTACAGACACTTAGCGCAAATTACAGGATTCCCGAGAGTTCAAGCGGAGTAGGGGTTATCATTTTTAATGATGCCAATGGCTATCACTCTCAAACGGGAGCAAAACTTACTTATGCGCATCATTTGCAGTTAGGACCGGAAATCAGGATATTAAATCAGTTGTCATTCGGGTTGAGTGCAGGTTTTATTCAAAGTAGTCTTGATGAATCAGAATTCAGGTCGGTTATCCCTGATCCTATAATAACGGGCGGAAAAAATAGTGTTGGTTATTTTAATATAGATTTAGGCATGTCCTATAACTATATGGAATTCTATGCAAATTTCGCAGTCTTAAATCTTTTGGGTACCGGACGAGACCTTTATACAGCTATTGAATTTGATAATTTAAGAAGGTATTTAATTAATGCTGGCTATATCTTTGGTAAAAACTTGTGGAAGATTGAACCTTCGGTTCTTTTTCAATTAACAGAATTTACCGAAGAGAAAACCGTGGATATCAATGCCAAGGTTTATAGAGAATTAGGCTTCGGTACTATTTGGGCAGGTCTCTCATACAGAAGAAGTTTTGATGGTGCCCAATTCCAGGTTGATGGCACTCTTGGTGAACAGAGACTTCAATTGTTTACTCCAATCGTGGGCATTAATTATAACAGATTTATGTTTTCCTATAATTATTCTTACCAATCCGGAGATATTAGATTAGATAACGGAGGGTTTCACCAGATTACCCTGGGTTATGACTTTGGACCTGCCAGGGAAAACAGATACGACTGTTTCTGTCCATCTGCAAATTAAAAATGGGCTTAACAACGTATTCTGCTAAACCCACTTTTAATAATTAGTACAACTTTAGTTTATTCCCATTTAAAACTTTTCCTTGCAGCCTGTCTTTTTATGGCATTTAACATTGCATTTTCAAGCTCTCCTTTTTCCTGTTGGGCATGCTTGCTAATATAGATTTCCCGTTTGGCATTTAGTTCCTGTATTTCTTTTTGAATCCTTTTTCTTTCGGACTTTTTCTTACCTATGAATGAAGTAAGTTCTGCCTTCGACTTATCTCTTAGTGCTTTGGGTAATGCCTCTTTTTTTATTGCTGATACATCAAATTCATCCTCCTCCGATGCATCTATCAAATCCCATGACGAATTCTTATACATCCCTGAACTTTTACTAACTGCCCGCTTGACGGCTACAGCCTCTTCCAGCTCCATAGCGTTGCTGTCTTGTTGTGACTGTAATTCCAGTTTTCTATTTCCCATGGCACCATAGGAGATATAGGTGCTGTTCAATTTTGAATTTAGTTTAATGATAACATCATCATAGGGAGTATTTATATGAACAATCTGTTTATTATGATCTATTGCCATATATTCTCCACCGGTGAGGGTAGCTCCCTTTTTCCAATCCGTGTTAATACCTTGCTGATAGTTACCGCAAAATATGGTGTTCACAATGATCTCTTTTTCTCTGGCATTAGTCACGGCATCCCTGTAATTAAGTTTCCCCTGAGTAAAAGGCTCATTTCCTGCGATAAATATCATTTTTAAATTATCAGGATTTTTACCCCAGTCTAATTGACGTAGGGAGGTTTGAATAACTTCACCACAGTATTCTTCTCCGCCATTGGTGCTTAGTGAAAAAAGCTTTTCAGAAATCTCATCCAGATCGCTGCTGAATCCGATAACCTGTTGAATATAGCCTTCCCTTGAAGAAAGTCCGTCATTTCCATATTGGTATAGTGCAATCTGAAGATTAGGCCTGTGCCCATTACCACATTTTGCATAAGAGAACTGATTCACAATATCCCATAGTTGTGCTTTGGCCTGATTAATTAACCCGTCCATACTATTACTTGTATCCAACAGTAGTGCTATTTTTACAGCGTTGTTGTCCTTGCCTTTTTTGTCAATTAAAAATTTTTCTATCCCGGAGTTATTTATTTCCTCCTTGTTTCGTGGGGCATAACCGAATGCCGTGCCAAGAGTCAGAGTTAAAAATATAAGACCAATAGTGTGTTTTAAATTTTTCATGATGTAATTTTTTAATGATAATTATTAGCTAAATGTAGGTCCGAACTTTTTCTCAAAAAATAAGGAATGAGCAAAACGACCCCCTGGTTGAGTGAACCGGCACAATGATTGCGTAAAGCTTATTATTCAGGGATAAACGGACCAGGATTTGAAATGAGGGCATTTTTTAATACCGTATAAATCAAGTAAGTTTATCCTTATAAATGCAAATCATGCAAAAGAAGAGGTACCTGTTTATGGCTTTTTATCTTGCTCTTTTTGTAGGCTATTCTCAGCCGCAAAAGAAGGCAGAAGATTCAGGGGAAACTTCCTATCTGGTTTATTTAGATTCAGCGCAATTTTATAAGAAAGCCAATATTGCAAAAAGCATTGATTTTATCGCACAGGCAATTGGTAGTCTTGGCAAAAATCCCGGGAAGAAGGAACTTGCCTTGGCGCTCACTTATTTGGGGGAGGTGTATCAATATCATAAACAATACGATCTCGCTATTTCTAATTTTGAGGATGCTCAGGAAGCCTATAAAACCTCCAAAACTGCTTTATTGCTTGGCAAGGCCTATCTTCAATTACAAGAGTATGAAAATGCGGCAACAGTATTGCATCCTCTTGAGGAAGTAAAAGGCCTGGTGCCTTATCAAAAAATTGGGTTATATGAACTATTAGGGGATGTCTATAAGGGATTTGATGAAACTAATAAGGCGATCGCCTATTATGAAGAAGGTTTAAAAGTAGCGGTTAAAAATCAGGTTAGCCCAAAAATACCCGACTTAAATTCTAAAATTGCGGATGCCTATGCCCAGGATAACAGGCTTGAAGAAGCGGAAAGTTATTACGGTAATTCATTGGAGCTTTCAAGTCAGCAGGCTCCCCAACGGGCTATTCAGGAAAAAGAAAAGGTGGCAGATTTCTACAATAGAAAAAATCAGTATGAGGATGAAATAAAATTGAGAAAAAAAAGTCTGAATGAATTGCAGGCACTGCCGGGGATGGCAGCAAAATCTGCAGGAGCTAAAGCTGAAAAGGATTCTATTACGGCTCAACGGATTAACTACAAGATAGCAAATGCCTATGCCGCTCAGGATAAGTACGATGAAGCCATACCCTATTTGGAGGAGAGTATAAAAGAAGCGGATAGTGAAAATGACCTTATTGTTCAAAAGGATGCTACGCGTAAACTTTCTGAGGTATACAGGGATAAAGGTGATTTTTCGAAAGCCTTTGAAACCTATCAGAAATATGTAGCAATAGTAGATACACTTTATCTTCGAAAAGAACAGGAAATTTCTCAGGCCTCGAGATTTAGCAGAGAAATTGCCGCTAGTCAGGGTAGAATTACGGGCCTGGAAAAAGAAAGGGAACTTTCACAAAGTAAATACGATCTGGCATTAACCGAGCAACAACTGGCCCTGGAAAGCAACAGAAGGCAAAAATGGATAATTTATTCTCTTGTAGTGGGAATGTTGCTTACTGCTCTCGCTGCCTACTTTTTTTACAGGAGTAACAGACAACAGCAGTTGGCTAATAACTTATTAGCCTTAAAGTCTTTGCGTTCCCAAATGAATCCGCACTTTATATTTAACGCTCTGAATTCGGTAAATAATTTTATAGCCAAAAATGATGAACGTAGTGCTAATCGGTATTTAAGCGAATTCTCAACTTTAATGAGGGCCGTACTGGAAAACTCGGAAGAAGATTTTATTTCACTGTCAAGGGAATTGGAACTCATTGAACTTTATGTGAAATTAGAACATTCGCGTTTTCCGGAGAAGTTTGATTATACCATAAATTTGGATGAACAAATAGATACAGAGGCTTTCCAAATCCCTCCCATGTTGCTTCAGCCTTATATAGAAAATGCCATTTGGCACGGACTTAGATATAAGGAAGAGAAGGGAACCTTGAGTATTGAATTGACCCAAAAAGGAAGGGATATAATTGAAATCCGCATTTCCGATAACGGGATCGGAAGAAAAAGGTCACGGGAGTTAAAAACGAGTAATCAAAAAACCCAAAATTCTAAAGGGATGGGGAATATTAAAAAGAGGATCGGTATTCTCAATACGATGTATAAAGATAAAGTGTCGGTTTCCGTGCAGGACCTGAACGAAGATGCTACGGGCACGCGGGTAATCTTAACTTTAAGGAAGGTGGTATGATGCTAAAGGCAGTTATTATTGAGGATGAAAGCAGCAGCAGGGAAATTCTGCGTAATTACCTGGCAAAATATTGTAAAAATGTAGATGTACTGGGTGAGGCGGCTAGTGTAAAGGAAGGTTTAGAACTACTTGCTCAAACACAGCCGGATGTTGTTTTCCTGGATGTGGAAATGCCTTTTGGAAATGCCTTTGATCTATTGGATCAATTGCCGGAAAGATCCTTCGAAACCGTATTTGTTACGGCCTATAATTCATATGCTTTGGAAGCCTTGAACAATCACGCTGCATATTACCTAATGAAGCCCATAAATATAGATGACCTTATTAAATCAGTTTCCTATGTGACTGAAATAAAAGAAAAGGAAAATGCATTGGAGGACCGGATTCTTAAGTCTAAACTGAATAAGGCGGAAGGTAAAATAACACTGCCTCAACAAGACGGCTTTCAGGTACTAAATATATCCGAGATCCTCTATTGCAAGGCCGATGATAATTACACAGAAATCTATCTGGAAAACAAAAAATTACTGGTAAGCAAGACATTAAAGTACTTTGAAGAGGCACTTACCGATTTCCCTTTTGCCCGCATCCATAAGTCTTATCTCGTAAATGTAAATGAGGTGATAAAATATAGAA
Source organism: uncultured Eudoraea sp. (assembly GCF_947490415.1). Lineage (GTDB taxonomy): Bacteria > Bacteroidota > Bacteroidia > Flavobacteriales > Flavobacteriaceae > Eudoraea. The sequence continues at coordinate 1,976 of NZ_CANLGX010000006.1, read as the reverse complement.
AAGGTAAAGGGGGGAGTGTAATCGTATCCAACGGAAAAGAATTATTGGTTTCCGCTTCCAGAAAGAAACAATTATTATCGTATTTTGAATAACTTTCCGGACTTTAACCGGTACCTATAAATTACTAGTTGTTATGATCATTAAAACAGTTAACGGTAAAACACCACAGATAGGGGAGGATTGTTTTATCGCAGAAAATGCCACCATTGTGGGAGAAGTCACGATGGGAGACCAATGCAGTATTTGGTTTAACGCTGTAGTAAGGGGTGATGTGAATTATATCACCATGGGGAACAAAGTTAATGTGCAGGATGGAGCTGTTATTCACGGCACTTATCAAAAATTTGCCACCACCATAGGGAACAACGTTTCAATAGGTCATAATGCTTTGGTGCATGGCTGCACCCTAAAGGATAATGTATTAATAGGGATGGGCAGTATAGTCATGGACGGTTGTGTGGTAGAAAGCAACAGTATTATTGCGGCCGGCGCCGTGGTTACCGCGGGAACCCATGTGCCGGCAGGGTCTGTCTTTGCCGGAATGCCGGCAAAAAAGATCAAGGATATCAGTGTGGAATTGAGTTCAGGCGAAATAGACAGGATTGCCAATAATTATGTAAAATATTCAGGTTGGTTTAAAGAAAATTAGCAATTAGAACTCAATTATCATTATTTTTGTTCAACCAAAAAATTGATTAAAATGAATGCATTTATTTTCCCCGGGCAAGGGGCACAGTTTTCCGGAATGGGACTTGATATGTATGAAAAATCTCCTTTGGCTCAGGAATTATTTGAAAAAGCCAATGACATACTTGGGTTTAAAATTACCGATATTATGTTTGAGGGTTCTGCTGAGGACTTAAAACAGACAAAAGTTACGCAGCCCGCTATTTTTTTACACTCGGTTGTTTTGGGAAAAATGATGGGAAAAGATTTTAAGCCGGATATGGTTGCCGGACATTCATTAGGTGAATTTTCTGCATTGGTATCTAATGGCGCGTTGAGCTTTGAAGATGGCTTGTTATTAGTTTCTCAAAGGGCAAAGGCTATGCAAAAAGCCTGTGAGCTAATTCCCAGTACCATGGCTGTTGTATTAGGTTTAGAGGATGAGGTGGTGGAGAAAATTTGTGAGGCAACAGAAGGTATTGTTGTTCCGGCAAACTATAATTGCCCCGGGCAATTAGTTATTTCGGGTGAACTGGAAGCAGTAAATCATGCATGTGTGGCATTAAAAGAGGCAGGTGCCCGAAGGGCTCTGGTATTGCCTGTAGGCGGGGCATTTCATTCACCTTTGATGGAACCTGCCAGGGAAGAATTGGCAGCAGCCATAGAAAATACGAATTTTAGTAAACCTAGCTGTCCTATTTATCAGAATGTTACAACTACGGCTGTTGTAAATGTAGATGAAATTAAACAAAACCTGATCTCTCAACTTACAGCCCCGGTTAAGTGGACACAAAGTGTACGACATATGGTTGCAGATGGGGCGACGCTTTTTACAGAAGTAGGTCCCGGAAAGGTATTACAAGGGCTGGTTAAAAAAATTGAACCTTCAGCTGAAGCTACTTCGGCGGTAGTATCTTAGGAGAAAAACCTTTAGATTTTGTATTTCAACCTAAAAAGTCAGTTTTAAGCCCTTTTATTAGTCAGAAGACTACATTTTTAGTAATATTGGTTCCCTATTTTGCCTAACCTGCCTTAACTGCTATGGTTTGAATTTTAATGAATTCAATGATGATAATTATGGGTGTAAACCTTAAAAATAAATTTTTAGTCGGGGATTATAGTAAGAAGCTTTTAAAAGGCATTTCTTTTTTAGGGCTTTTCTTGCTTTTGGTAATGAATGGCTTTGGGCAAAGTGTTACAGTCGGTTTCTCCACGGCAAATAGCTCAGATGACGAAGATATTGGGGGAAATTTACCAACTTTATTAGTTACGGGTACAGTTAGTTCGGCTACTACGGTAACATTAAGTGA
>NZ_CANLGX010000005.1 GCF_947490415.1 uncultured Eudoraea sp. | reverse complement strand
CTGGATTTAGTTGGAGCTACGGGAGATGCAAGTTTGGCAGGAATAACATCTACAACCTATACGATACTTAATGATGACGATTGTGCTGCCGGTACTTCTGCCCCGCTTTTAAATGGGGGTGTGCCCACGGAATTATGCGATAGCAACGGTCAGGATTTAGATGCGTATACAAATACCCCGGCACCACCTAATTCAGTACTTACATGGAGTACAAATTCTGATCCATTAAATACGGGAGCGCATTTATCAAGTAGCGTAGTAACAGGTTCTGATAACTATTATGGGTTTTTCTATGATGCACTTAATGATTGTGCCAGTCAGGTATTGCAGATAGATCTTCAATTTAACACAACACCTTCTGCCGGTACTACCACGAATACAGCAGCCTGCAATCGAGGGAGAAATAGTGTAACAAGAGTAGAATTAGATAACTTCATCACAGGGGAAGATAATGGAGATTGGTCCTGGACCAGTGGCCCGGCCGAGGTAGCTCCGGATGATAGTAATAGAGTTCAGTTTGACGGTGAGGACGTGGGTGTCTATGTATATACCTATACCACCAATACAGCGCAGGGGGCTTGCTCAGAGGCCACAAGTACAGTTACAATAACCGTAACCACATGTGAATTCGATTGTGATGTTGCACCGCCGATTTTAATTCCTGCCGATATTGTACCCCGTGGGTATTGTGATGAAATACCTGTCTCCCTTAGTTTAGATGATTATACGGATGGCAGCTCACCATCGGGCACTATTTTAGTCTGGAGCAGGAACCCTAATCCAACGGATCCTGCTAGCGATCATTTAACTCAGGCCGAGATAGACAATCCTACCACAGGTACGTATTATGCTTTTTTTTATGCTACGGATGACTTATGCTGGAGCCCTTCTTCAGAGGTTACTCTTGTAGTTAATAATACCCCTGTCATAACAGCTACAAGAAGCGAGACCCTCTGTGGATCCGGGCAGGCAGTACTTACTGTTGAAGGCATAATCCCTCCCGGCACAACTAATCCAAATTTTAACTGGTATGCAACAGATGATCCTTTGGATACGCTTGTTTTATCTAATACAGATACGTATACAACCCCTATTTTAACAGAAACAACTTCCTTTTGGGTAGAGGCTACGGCCAATGGTTGTACTTCGGCAAGACAGGAGGTAACAGTTGCCGTAAATATAGAACCCTCTCCGGGGACACCTGTAAACGGCTCTGCATGTAATGTTGCAGACAATGGTATTACAACAGTAGATCTCGATGATCTCCTAATTGGTGCAGATCCTGGTACATGGGCAATAACAACCGATCCCTCAGAAGGAAATGTTATTATCGACGGACAAAATGTTGTGGATTTCAGCGGGCTTGCAGTCGGGAATTATGAGTTTGCTTATACCACTAATACGGCGGTTCCACCATGTGTAGACCAGACGGTTACAGTAACCATAACGGTAACGGATTGTATTAATGATATTTCTATTGGGGCTGGCGTGACTCTTCTTGAGGGCAATAATGGTACTACGGTCTTTGGTTTTAGTCTAAGCCGTACGGGTGATATATCTGTGGCAGCTACGGTTGACTATGCTGTTACAGGTAGCGGTCAAAATCCTGCAGATGAAGAGGACTTTGTAGGAGGCACATTACCCAGTGGCACTGCAAATTTTATTGCAGGCTCCTCTGTAGGGACTTTGAATATAAATGTAAATGGCGATCTAACTGTAGAACCTGATGAAACTTTTACCGTTACTTTAAGCAATCCCAGCGGTGGAGCAACCCTTGCTACAGCAACCTCACTGGGAACAATAATTAATGATGATGGCACAGGCACGGGTATTGATCTTGAAATTACCAAAAGCGTAGACGTTCAAATTGTCCAGGTTGGGCAGGAAGTTATCTTTACCGTTACTGTAAACAATCTTGCAGACAGCACTGTATCGGATGTACTCATAAGCGATGTATTGCAAAGTGGCTTTGAATATGTATCCGAGACCGCTTCTCTGGGAACATATGACAATACAACCGGAGAATGGGTTATTGATGAATTGCAGCCTTTGGCCAGTGCAACCCTCAATATTACAGCAATAGTTTTAGATCAGGGGATTTATTCCAATACTGCGACACTTATAAGTTCCTTACCAGTGGATAACAATGATGCCAATAACGAGGATACTGTAACGCTAAGTATTGGCGCGCCTGAAGAGGTAAACCTGTTAATTGAAAAAACTGTAGAGAGCGCAAACCCATTAGTGGGAGAAGAAGTTGTATTTACAATTCTAGTTACTAACCAATCCTTAGAGGGAACGGTATCTCAAATTGTGGTTGAAGATATAATACCGGACACTCCGGATACTGAGTTCGAGTATATCTCTCATATTGCTGACATAGGCGCTTACACCCGTGCTAGTGGTTTATGGGAAATACCCAGCTTACAGCTAAACCAGCAGGCGACACTACAGATTACCGTAAGGGTTCCCAGATCAGGTATTTGGGGCAATACCGCAACCATACTTAGTCCTCCTCTGGTGCCAGGAGCGAATCCGGAAGCATTTGTCCGGGTTAATGTAAACGAACCAACCAGCACGGAACCCGGCTTCCTCTTTAATCAGTTTTCGCCCAATGGTGATGGAACAAACGACCTGCTTAAGATTAATAACCTGGAAAATTATCCAAACAATTCCCTTGAGATTTTTAACAGATATGGAAATAAGGTATTTGAAGCTCAGGGCATGACAGATGGGAATACCTGGGATGGAACAAGAAACGGTGAACAGTTATCTGCAGGCACCTATTATTATGTACTGGATTTAGGAGATGGTTCAGAAATTAGAAAAGGCTGGATTCAGCTCATAAGATGATAAAAATAATGACTTGTACCTCAAGCAGATCTTTATATAGCAATGTCTTTCTACTACTTGGCTTTTTACTAGCCATGTGTAGTACGGGGTATTCCCAACAGGAACCTCAGTACACCCAATATATGTATAATATTGGCAGTTTTAATCCTGCCTATGTGGGAACTGTAGAAAATATAGATATTACAGGCCTGTACAGGGCACAATGGATAGATATTGAGGGTGCCCCCAGGACCATTAGGTTTGGCGTTAATTATCCATTGGACAATGACAAAATGGGGCTTGGTTTTAATGTTCAAAGTGATCAGCTGGGACCAACAACAAATACTTTTGTAGATATTTCCTATTCGTACCAACTATCTCTTTCTGCAAATACAAAATTGTCTTTTGGTATGGATGTAGGGGGGTCATTTTTAAATGTCGATTTTTCCAAAGGAGATTTTGAAAACCCTGGAGAGCCTATTTTGGGTAGGCAACAAATCAACGAGTTTTATCCCACTGTTGGGGCGGGGTTATTTTTATATCAGGACAAATGGTACATAGGGGCATCGGCACCTAACTTTTTGCCTGGCGGTCTTTACAACGATGATGTAGCCCAGGTAGTAGATGATGGACTTCAGTTTAATTTTATAGGGGGTTATGTTTTTGATTTATCTGAAAATCTTAAATTTAAACCTGCTTTTTTAGCAAATTTTATTTCGGGAGCACCGGCAACTGCAAATTTATCAGCTAACTTTCTAATTAATGATGTGTTAACTGCCGGGGCCTCTTATAGGTTTGATAATGCAATAAGTGGGTTGGTAGGATTTCAGATATCCAACAGCATGTTTGCTGGATATTCTTACGATTATAACACGAATCCAATAGGTCAATATAATAGTGGTTCACACGAAATAATACTCAAGTTTTATGTTGGAAGAGGCGCTAAAACTAAAGTAGATAAAAACGAAAATCTAAAGGGCAAACCAAAACAAATAGATTCACCAAGGTTTTTCTAAACGTAAAGGCAATGAAATATAAATTCTTAATTCTGATAGCTTTTTTGTTGGTTAGCAGCTTTTCTTTTGCCCAGGATAAAAAATCAAAAGGCGATGACTTCTTTTTTGAGTACAAATATCCCCAGGCAATTATTGAATATAAAAAGGAAAAAAACGAAAAACCCTTAAGTAAAAGACAAATACTCAATTTAGCAGATTCTTATTTGCGCACGAACAATTATAAAAATGCAATGGATACGTATCTTTCAATATATAAGGAGGATACTGAAATATCTACCTATCACTTTAATAATATGTTGCAGGCCATGGCAAAAACTTCCGGCCAGGACAGAGTGAAGGCGTTTCTTGCAACAAAGACAGATGTTTTATCCAACGAGCTACTGGAAAACGCGGAATTTAATTATGAACTTCAGGATTCTGAAATTGCCAATGACCTCAATTATCAAATTTTTAATATCAATTCCAATGGTCCGGCCTCTGATTTTTCACCATCTTTTTACAAGGATGATAAATTACTTTTTACCAGTACCAGAAGTCTTAAAGCCAATACTAAAAAAGGAAACAAGGAAAAAGAATACCTGGAAATATTTGTAGCCAAAGTTGGGGTTGATGGTCAGATTCTCAATCCCAATCCGTTTTTAGGTGTCCCTGAGTCAGATTTTCATCAGGCAACACCGTTCTATTCAGAAACCAAGGATGCTGTTTTTTATGTGAGTTCAAATACTCAGGAGGGTCAGCTGATTTTTGATGAAAACGGAAAAAATAGCCTGGCCGTTATGATGGCTGCCGGGGAAGAATCTGCACAATATCTCTTAAGAGATCCAAGTACATCTTTTTATTATCCGTTCTATGATGCAAACACCAGCAGACTTTACTTTGCAGCTAATTTCCCTGAAGGATTTGGGGGCACAGATCTTTATTATGTAGATACTAACGAAGGAAAGATCATGTCTGCACCCATAAATTTGGGGTCAAGGATAAATACTCCGGGCAATGAGGTCTCACCTTTTGTCTTTGAAAATAGCCTTTATTTTGCATCGGATATCTTTTATGGCCTGGGAGGCATGGATATTTATAAATCAGAAATGCAAGGCGATGAATCTTTTAGCATCCCGGTTAATTTGGGTTTAGGTCTTAATTCTGCGGAGGATGATTTTGGGTTCATTATTAAAAATAATAAAACCGAGGGGCTTACGGGTTATTTTTCATCAAACAGGGCTGAAGGTAAAGGCAAAGATGATATTTATGGATTTAATGTAGATGAGAAACCAGGTCTTAAAACATTGGTGTTAAGGGGACAGGTAACTAATTCTGGCTCTAAAGAAGGAGTTTCTAAGGCAGCAGTTAGAATTTACGATACAGAGCAAAACTTAATTAAAGAAATTTATTCCAATGAAGATGGCACCTACAGATTGGAAATTCCCTGGAGAGATTCTGTTGTACTTGAGGTTTCCAAAGAACGATATTCTTCACAAATCAAGTCTTTTGATGAAGCTGCAATCGAAAACCTTGAGGAGAATGGTTCCGTTGATATGGACCTTCTTTTTCTGGATGACCTTGTAGAAGAAAAGGAGGATCAGACGGTACTCAAATTGAAGAAGTTCTATTTTCAAAAAGGCAGGTCCGTTATAACTCCTGAGGTTGCTGCTGAGCTGGACAAAGCCGTACTCGTGGTTAAAAGTTTTCCTCAATTACAATTACGAATAGAATCTCATACCGATAGTCGTGGTGGAGGTGCTACAAATTTTAGATTATCACAGCAGCGGGCAGATGCCATAAAGGACTATTTAGAACAGCATGGTGTTTCAACTTCAAATATTCTGTACGCAATTGGTTACGGAGAGGATAAAATAATCAATTCTTGTAAGAATGGAGTATTCTGTCTGGAGCAATTACATAACCAGAATGAGCGGCAATTGATAGTTGTCTTAAATTATGACCTCATTTATTAGGTTCTGACGATTCCTACAGGGAATCTCCTTAACATTCCACAATGATTCCATAAAAGCATATGTCGCCATAATCGGTAAAATAGCTCCATGCGGGCAAACCAAAATTTTGCTCCGGCATACCTTTTAATTATTTGGAATACTTATATTTAAAGAAATAAATTTTATATGAGTCGCGATTCTAGAGCTAAGGGATATTGGAAAAAAAACCTGCAATACCTTTCTATTTTGTTAGGTATTTGGTTTTTAGTATCCTATGGTTTTGGAATTCTGTTCAAGGAAACCTTGGATACTATTTCCCTGGGGGGATTTAAGCTCGGTTTTTGGTTTGCACAGCAGGGATCCATTTATGTCTTTGTTGTGCTCATATTCATATATGTCATATTGATGAACCGCCTTGATAAGAAATACGGGTTCGACGAATAAATTAAACCAACCAAACTTTTACAGTGCATGGATGTACAAACCTGGACACTAACCATTGTTGTCTTTACTTTTTTACTTTATATAGGAATAGCCATCTGGTCCAGGGCCAGTTCTACCAAAGATTTTTATGTTGCCGGGGGCCACGTTCCTGCCTGGGCGAATGGATTAGCTACAGCCGCAGACTGGATGTCGGCTGCGTCTTTTTTGGGAATGGCCGGATTAATATCATTTGACGGTTATGACGGTTCTGTATATTTAATGGGATGGACCGGCGGATATGTGCTTCTGGCACTTCTGCTGGCACCCTATCTTAGAAAATTTGGACAATTTACCGTGCCAGATTTTATAGGCGATCGCTACTATTCCAATATAGCGCGTTCAGTGGCTGTTGTATGTGCCCTTATGGTTTCATTTACCTATGTGGCAGGTCAAATGCGGGGGGTAGGCCTCGTTTTTTCCAGATTTCTGGAAGTTCCTATAAATACAGGTGTAATTATTGGTATGATCATCGTATTGTTTTATGCCGTTTTGGGGGGCATGAAGGGTATTACCTATACCCAGGTGGCCCAGTATTGCGTATTGATTTTTGCTTTTATGGTGCCTGCTATATTTATTTCCATTCAGATGACCGGTAATTCAATTCCTCAATTAGGAATGGGTAGTAATGTAATTGGTGAAAGTGTTTCCTTGCTGGACAAGTTAGACGGATTATCGACGGAGCTTGGATTTGATGAATACACTAAGGGCTCCAAGCCTATGATTGACGTATTTTTTATTACTGCGGCTTTAATGGTAGGAACTGCAGGATTACCTCATGTCATTGTCAGGTTTTTTACGGTACCTAAAGTAAAGGATGCCCGAAAATCTGCGGGTTATGCCCTGTTTTTTATAGCCATCTTGTATACCACGGCCCCTGCGATTGCCGTTTTTGCCAGAACAAATTTAATTGAGACCGTAAGCAATAAAAATTATGCTGAGATGCCCGCGTGGTTCTCTAAATGGGAATCCACCGGCCTCTTAAAATTTGATGATAAAAATTCCGATGGGATTATTCAGTATGTAGCGGACCCCATGATTAATGAATTGGAAGTAGATAAGGATATTATTGTACTCGCTAACCCTGAGATAGCTAATTTGCCCAATTGGGTAATTGCATTGGTAGCGGCCGGAGGATTGGCAGCTGCACTTTCTACTGCGGCAGGTTTGTTATTGGTTATCTCCACGTCAATCTCACATGATCTGATTAAAAAACAATTCAAACCAGATATTTCAGATAAAAATGAATTGGTAATTGCAAGGATGTCGGCCGTTGTAGCAGTTTGTATCGCTGGGTATTTCGGGATAAACCCTCCGGATTTTGTTGCGGCTACGGTTGCCCTTGCATTTGGTTTAGCCGCTGCCTCTTTTTTCCCTGCCATAGTAATGGGTATTTTTTATAAAAAAATGAATAAAGAGGGCGCGGTGGCCGGTATGATTGCCGGTATGGTAGCCATGTTGTTTTATATGTTAAAATTTAAATTCGATATGTTTGGAGGTGGGACATCGAAAGATTGGTGGTTTGGAATTTCTCCCGAAGGCTTTGGAACTGTAGCTATGTTGCTTAACTTTATGGTATCTATAATTATATCCTTATTTACACCCGATCCTCCAAAGGAGGTGCAGGAAATTGTGGAGAATATTCGAATACCTAGCGGTGTTATGGAAGCAAATTCGCATTAAAAAAATAGTTGGCATGAGTAATTATCACATTAAACATTTAGAAGAATATTTTCAGGTATATCGTAAGTCTGTTCAAAATCCTGAAGCTTTTTGGGAAGAAATAGCAGAAGAGCATTTTGTTTGGCGTTCAAAATGGGATAGAGTGCTAAGTTGGGATTTTACAAAACCCGAAATTAAATGGTTTGAAGGTGCGGAGCTTAACATAACGGAAAACTGTCTTGACAGGCACCTGCCAACTAAACGCAATAATACTGCAATCATTTTCGAACCTAATGATCCTAAAGAAGAAGCACAGCATATTACCTATGGACAATTGCATGAAAGCGTATGCAGAATGGCTAATGTACTCAAGGAAAACGGAATAAAAAAAGGGGACCGTGTTTGTGTATACCTCCCCATGATTCCAGAATTGGCCTATACAGTATTAGCCTGCGCCAGGGTTGGTGCCATACATTCTGTTGTTTTTGCAGGATTTTCTTCAAATGCACTGGCTACCAGGATAAATGATTGTGATTGTAAAATGGTGGTAACTTCTGATGGATCCTTCAGGGGTAATAAAACCATAGACCTAAAAGGTATTGTTGATGTGGCTCTGGAAGAATGCCCGGGCGTGGAGAAGGTTTTGGTGGTTGAGCGTACCGGAGGAAAGGTAAAGATGAAGAAGAACCGGGATTTGTGGTTAAAACCATTATTGGAAAATGCCTATGCAGATAGTGATGCCGAACGTATGAATTCTGAAGACCCCCTTTTTATTCTCTATACATCGGGGTCAACAGGCAAGCCAAAGGGTATGGTACATACCTGTGCAGGCTATATGGTATATACAGCTTATACCTTTAAAAATATATTTCAATACAGGGATGGTGATGTGTATTGGTGTACCGCTGATATTGGTTGGATTACAGGTCATTCCTATATTATTTATGGACCCCTGGCAAACGGGGCAACTACGGTTATGTTTGAAGGGGTGCCCTCATATCCGGATTATGGACGATTTTGGGAGGTTGTTGAAAAGCATAAAGTAAATCAGTTTTATACTGCTCCTACTGCAATAAGGGCATTGGCAAAGGAAAACCTGGATTATGTTGAAAAATATGATCTCTCTTCCCTTAAAGTTTTAGGATCTGTTGGCGAGCCAATTAACGAAGAAGCCTGGCATTGGTATAATAATAATATTGGACACGGTAAAAGCCCCATTGTAGACACCTGGTGGCAGACAGAGACCGGCGGAATAATGATATCGCCTATACCCTATGTTACCCCAACAACCCCAACATATGCAACCTTACCCTTTATAGGAATACAACCTGCACTCATGGACGAAGAAGGTCATGAAATTATGGGAATTCAGGTAGACGGACGGTTGTGTATCAAGTTTCCGTGGCCTTCAATGGCCAGAACCATATGGGGAGATCATGACAGGTACAGGGATACTTATTTTACTGCCTATAAAAACAAATATTTTACAGGTGATGGTGCCCTCAGGGACGAAGTAGGATATTACAGGATAACCGGTCGGGTTGATGATGTGATCATTGTTTCAGGTCATAATCTGGGGACTGCTCCAATTGAAGATGCAATAAACGAACATCCCGCTGTGGCTGAATCTGCCATTGTTGGTTTCCCGCATGATATTAAAGGGAATGCACTTTATGGCTTTGTGATTCTAAAGGAAATTGGGGAAGCCAGGGACAGAGATAACCTTAGGAAAGAAATAAACCAGCAAATCACCGAACATATTGGTCCAATTGCTAAGTTAGACAAGATACAGTTTGTTTCCGGTTTACCTAAAACACGAAGTGGCAAGATCATGAGACGTATTTTACGAAAGATCGCTTCTAAAGACACTGAAAATCTTGGAGACATTAGTACGCTATTAAATCCTGAAGTGGTAAAAGAGGTTATGGATAACGCTTTATAGGCTTGAGTTGCTATCTTAAAAAAGGACCATCCAGCAATAATAAATTGCAAATAGCGACAGAAATATTATTCCGGCGAAAGTCAGGACTTGTAACCCCTTACTGGGATGAAAATGGTTAGGAAGGTCATGACTCATTACATTTTTTAGATTCATATAACCGACTATCGGAGCTAGAACAAAAGAGACAAAAGTTGCAAGAGCTACCAGGGCCCCCATATTTGCTCCAAAGGCTGTGATTACGATAAAATTAACGAGGGCTAAAAGTATAACCCCTGAGGCGTAATACTTTCTACCTGAAAAATCTTTATTCTTAGGGGTAAGCAAACCAACTATGTCAATACTTACCCTTGATATAGCGTCATGAGCCGTCATACAAGTGCTAAACATGGTGGCAAAGGCAGATACTGCAATAAAGATATATGCCCATTCACCAATATGTGTAGTAAACAATTGCACCACCTGATCTGCAAAAGTGATAGCATTACCACTCAATTCTGTATTTGTACCATAAAGGGTCAACCATCCGATGACTAAAAAGAAAATAGCCAAGACGGCGGTCATCAAATACCCGGAATTAAATTCCTGTAATGCTTCTTTTAATGTAGGTTTTGCCTTATTTAATTTATATTTTTCCAGACTCCAAAGGCTGATCCAACTCGAAGCTTCAACGGCTGTGGGCATCCAACCAATTAACCCAATTAAAAACAGGATACCCACCTCATTAAATATTGGAGGTCTTACAAAACCGGAAACCGGTTCTACCTGCCCTTTATAAATCACTAATAATGTGGTAACAAGTAAAGCCACAAATAAAATGGAGATGACGAATTTTAAGGAGGTCTCCAGAAAGCGGTAGCGTCCAATGATTAACAGGGTACTAATAAATACAAATAAACCAAGGGCAACCATGGCAACAGAAAGCTTCTCAACATTAAACAGGTTTATAAACAATCCGGCAGTAACTACATAAAGTGCAGCCAGGATTGTAAAGGTGGTTACTAAGGTAATAAACGCATAAAGCCATAAATAACCTTTACCCCGATTGAGATACCCTTCGATCAGGGTTTTGTTGGTTACGTTGGTATATCGTATTCCGAATTCGAAAAAAGGGTATTTTAAAATATTGGCAAGGATGATGGGTATCACCATAACCCAGCCGTACTGCGCACCTGCTTTGGTTGACAATACCAAATGTGATGTGCCTATCGCCATACTTGCAAACAACAACCCCGGACCAAGGTTTTTAAGTAGTGTTTTAAACTTTGACATGTGTGGTTGGCTTAACTTTCAGTGACTAAAATAGGTTATTTTATACAAAAAGAGGAGACTCCTATTTTATCTCAATTTTTTCGCCGTAAAAGCGGGGTTGTGTATTTAAAAGTAAATCTATAAATACTTTTACTCTTGCAAAATATTCACGAAACTGAACTTTAATGCCTTCTTTCCCGGAAATCCCCTTTGCATTAAAACCTATAGCCATAAGGCCTTTTTTCTCAGCCAGATAAATTGCGCGTTCATTGTGAAATTGCTGAGAGATTACGGTAACACTATCAAGGCCAAAAATAAATTTAGCTCTTACCATAGAGTCTAAAGTGCGGAAACCGGCATAATCAAGAAAAATTTTATCGCCCGGGATACCTCTTTTTACCAGATCTTTTTTAATCGTAGTAGGTTCATTGTAGTATATGCTCCCATTATCTCCACTTACCAGAACATATTCTATTTTACCTGCTTTATAAAGGTTAATGGTTGCATTGATACGATGGGCATAATATGGATTTACACCGCCCTCTACAAGCATTCTTGAAGTGCCAAGTACCAAGCCGACTTTATTTTTTGGAATAACTGCCGGATCATTAAAGGTTTTGCCTCTGGCTGAAATTTCAATAGTAAAATTGGAAATCACTACTACGAGAAGCGATAAGAGCAGCAGTATAGCCGCTAAAAAACGATATTTCCTTTTAATGGATATTTTCATTTCAATTTTAAAGGTAAGGAAACGGTGGCTATCTTTTTGGGCATAGAGACAAAAACAAAAAAAATCGATTTGAAGCTAAAAAAATAGACTTATATATTATCAATTAGTTAATTTTAATACTCCAATCATTACCAATTGATTGACATTTTAATACTCATTTCCTGAGTATTAGGATTTTTTAGTAGTTCACATACTTAAATTCAATTATGACATTATTTATAGACATGGATGAGGTAATAGCGGATACCTACAGGGCACATATTTCACTTTATAACAAAGAGTTCGGAGAAAACCTTAGCGTAGAGGATTGTAGAGGAGGCGAAGTATGGCAAAGTGTCCCTGAAAATCGAAGAAGCCATATTCACGGGCACTGTCACGAAGAAGGTTTTTTTCGTGCCCTGCCTCCTATTGAAGGCAGTAAAGAGGTAATCAGGGAATTAACCAAAGTTTACGACGTTTTTATTGCTTCAGCGGCTATGCAATTTCCAAATTCATTAATTGAAAAACACTATTGGTTAGATGAGCACTTTCCTTTTATTGATTGGAAACGGCGAATATTATGCGGGGATAAGCACATTCTTAGGGGAGATATCCTTATAGACGACCGGAAATACAACCTCGAAAATTTTACGGGGAGGTCAATTATGTTTAGCTCTCCTCATAATGTAAATACAAATGGGTTTGAGCGGGTAAATTCCTGGCAGGATGTACGACAAATATTATTGTAATACCAAATAGATGTTCATGCCCTTATATTTGCTTTTGAATGAATTCAAAAATCAGTAAAATGCCTTGGTTCAATGATTGTATACTGCAAATTTTCGGGAGATGCTAGCTGCAGGTATTCCTCCTTTTAATACACTAAAGTAATTACCATTCCCAGCCAAACGCCAGTTTCCAGTAATAATCCGAATCACTTGCCCCGGCCGTGGGCTGATTATCATAATTCAGTGTAATACCGGTTTTTACATAAAAGTCAAGTGGCAGGTCATATTTCATATCAAAATTCCAATCTACACGCCAACGACCGCTCTCGCTAAGACTGGGGTATGTTATTAAACGTGTAATTATACTTAGATCTTCAATGTCAAACATATTGAGTTCAGTCCCTATTATTCCTTCCAAACTCGACCTGTCTTGTGCGTCATTGGAAAATTGTTCATTGTTATAGGACAAGCCCGTTAATACGCCCCAATACATTTTATTGGTATTTACTATGTAATTTCCAATCCCCATGGAAACTATAGTTCGCAAATCTAAAAGTTGTTCTGTATTAGACAGCAAGGATACCTGAGGAGAAAGATACCAGTCTTTCGGGAGAAAGTAATTAAAGACAAAAGAGGCATCTTCCCTTCTGATATCCTCTGCATTGTCCTGAGAAGAACGCAACATATTTGCATTGATAAGTGCTGACCATTTATCCTCAGTATACTTTAGGTTGGTTCCAAAGGTGAACTGTTTTAAGTTATTGGCTTTAGTAAAACTTATTCCAAAATCAACAGCGGCATCAAGCCTGCTCCAAAAGCCTTTATTAAGTGGCTGAAGAAAAACTATTTCAGGTATCTGTACTTCTCTTTCAATAACCCCTTCCCTATTGGTAATAATAAGGGTGTTATCCTCACTGGATTTTAGACTACCCACAATACGGCTCCCGTCTGTTAAGCTTGTCAAAAAAACTGATTGGGTATAGATTTTTTTTATCTTAAGCCATTCAATGGTAAAATCAGAGTCACTGTAATTGGTTTCTATGGTAAGGACTCCCCTGGTCATAGATTTAACTTCCCCCACAATGATAGTATTCGTATCCAGGAGTAGTGTGTCTATTTGAGAAAAGCCGGTCGCATAGGCTATGATCATAAATACTAAACTAATTCTAAGTCTTTGAAGCATACCATATTATTTTAAGGGGATAAAAATAGCAAAAATTTTATTTTAAGTTATTTACCGGTCATTAGTTATGAATAAAACCTGATTTAAGGTTTAAAAAGATGAGGATTTAGTGGTTCTAATTCGAGTTTTTTGACTTTTTTTTCTTAACCGGTTTTTCTTCTTTTTCGGTTTTCACAGACTCGTGTTTCCCGGTAGGGACCAGGGCATTTACTATTCCTGATTGTATGGATTTCCATAAGTAATTGCCAATTCCTTTATAGGGAACCCTTTCAAAATGCATAGTAGAAACTGTAGTCTTTCCACTTTTAGATGGGTTGGAACTTTTTACCAGTGTATTGGCTATCCATGACAAGGCTTTATTTTCTGAATTATCCTTTTTAAATAATTCAACCTCCAAATCTGTGTATAACATTGTAAAACTGCCGTCCATTGCTGTAGAATTGCCAATTGCTTCCCAGCTTAACCCATTTAAACGCCCACCTACGAGTTTTACGCCTATGGCTGGTAAAATAGTTGAGTTGAAAAAGGTGAAATTTGTAGCACCAAGGGAATTGCCGGAAAAATAAAACCGGCCATCAGACGAATTATAGGGCATTTTAATATAGGTTTCAATTGGCGTGGATAATAATTTCGCCTTAAAATCAATGGTTAAATCTTTATCGATCGAAACATAGTCTTTTAGAGAAGATATATTAAGGATGGTTGCATTTATCTCAGACATATCTAAATTCAAAAGGTCTTTTGGTGCTTTATCCTGTTCAGAGTAATTCAAAAAAGAATTGGTAATACTAATTGAATTTATCTGCAGGGGCTGGTTAGTCTTTTTAAGCCCTTGAACAGGCAATAAGACACGTTTGTCTTCATAAAATGGCTTGCTTTTATCTTTGGCAATAAGGGTGGTCATGCTATCAATAGCTATCTGATCAATGTATAGTACCCCGGAATGAATGAAGGGGTCTAAATCAAAACCAGCTATGGAAATGTTTTTAATGGCAATATCATATACTTCAGAAGAATATTTAGAGGTACTCATCACCTCAGCATTACTTAACCGGGGCTTAAAATTTAGTCCATCTATGGAAATATGTTCATCTCCAAAAGTATAGAGAAAATTTTCAAAACTTAGGACATATAATCCGCCGGAAAGGTTGAATTCTTGTTTTTGAAGTTGAATTTCCAATGCACTATTGTCCAAATGAAAATAACCTATTTTGTCTTCAACTGGCTCCAAATCTATACCATCAATAATCAGCTCATTACCTTTGTAAGCCGATATGGTGTCCATGTTGGAGGCATCAATTATATGAAATCCATAATTTTCAATTTTCACTTCAGTCAAAGAGATCTTTTTTACTCCGGATATATAAATGGAGTCTATAGAAAAAGAAGATTCCTTTTCTTTGTCCACCATCTTTACCTGGTAATTTTTTTGTGGCCTGTATAGATTGAAGTTAAGTTGGTCAATAATTATTTTCTTAACATCTATTTGTTTTTTGGTAAGATAACTTAGGAAAGTCCAACCGGAAAAAGTGACTTTAGAAGCTGATATAGCCTTTAATGTACGCTCTTTTGTAGTGCCATTTACTAAGCTGTCAAGAAATTCCTCCTTTGGTTTTATACTTAGGCCTTCAATGTTAATTCGACCTAGAAAAATATTTATGTTAAAATCTTCTACACTAAGGATGTATTCTTTTTCCTCATTAATTTTGGTAATTTCCTGATTGAGGTAAGGGCTGGCAATAGATTTAAGGATGACATTTGCAAAAATGACTAGTAATACCCCCAATAAAAGTATGCCCAACACAATTCGAATGGACTTTTTTATTTTCATGAATTAAAGATTGGCTCTGTTTGATGTTAAATGATACATTTAATAAAAAAAGCCTGTTGGATAATAACAAGCTTTTTTTATTAAAGAAAATATTTTAACTGAAGGTGTTTAATCTACTTTTTTAAACCCTCCTTCTTTAAAACGAAATCTTGCCATTATTCCCCAATTGTTGGTGTAAAAATCAAAATCATTGGTAACCGCAAAACCAGGTCTCCAATCAAATCCAATGGTCAAGGGAAATTTAAATGAATATTCTACTCCAAAATTCCCGGCAATATTAAAATCAAAATCGTTTTCGAAGAAAAATTCAGGTCCGACACCGGGGTAAAATTTTAGTCCTGATGGTCCGTCAGTAAGCGCAAACATCCAGTCAAAATAAGTACCTATACCAAAATTTTCCAAATATACAGTAGGGTGAAGTCTTGGTGAGATGCCGAGTGGTATGGTAGCATCTATACCGGTATTATCACCAAATCGAACACCAGCTTCAATATTGGCTTGACTATACATAGTTGTACTAAATGCTAAACATAAAATGATAATTGCGAATAGAGTTTTTAGTTTTTTCATTACTTATGGTTTTAGTTATAAGTATTAAATTAATAATAGTTAAAATTAGTTAAAAAACCCTTATAAATAAAGGTATTTTAAAGAACTTTTTGTGTTTTGAATTTTCTTTTAGGAGGTGTATAATTTCGTTTTAATTGATAATTATTAATCAATTCCGGTATCTGTGTTCTGTTCGGGAATTAGGATTTTTAAACGTTAACAAAAACCTTTGATGCATTGAGAAAAAACAAAGGCAAACCAGCTATCCAATATGCTCAAACTACACAAGAGGAGGTACAGTTTAATTATTGATATAATTCTGTAATTCTGCAATTTTCTCAGGAGAATTAAAAGCTCCTCCGTAAAATGAGGTAACAGTAGCCGATGTATTATCTTTAATCCCTCTCGAGGAAACACATAAATGTTTTGCGTCAATAATTACTGCCACATCATGGGTATTAAGTGTGGTTTGCAATTCCACTGCTATTTGGTTGGTTAGTCGCTCCTGTACCTGTGGTCTCTTGGCATAATATTGAACTATTCGGTTTAATTTTGAGAGGCCAATAACTTTCCCTGAAGATATATACGCCACATGTGCTTTACCAATAATAGGCACAAAATGATGTTCGCAATTGGAATAGAAGGTAATATCTTTTTCTACCAACATCTGATTGTACTGATACTTATTATCAAATAGGGCCACTTTGGGTTTGTTTTGTGGATTTAACCCGGAAAAGATTTCATCTATATACATTTTAGCCACACGTTTGGGAGTACCTCTAAGTGAATCATCATTCAGGTCCAGACCCATAACATCCATAATTTGAGCAAATAATTGTGCAATACGTTCCTTTTTTGCTTCATCACTGATTGCAAAGGCGTTTGGCTTCATTGGAGTTTCTAACCCGGTGAAGAGGTGATCATCGCCTATTTCTTCATGCGAATACCCGTTTAATAATTCTTCTGATTCAATTAGTGTATTTAATAGCAAATCCTGATCTTTCATTTGGTGGTATTATTAAATAATTTCATTATCCGTTTTTTAAACGAAAATTTAGTTCTAAATGAGGGATTTATTTTTTCAGAAACACCTTCACTTCAGAAGGGTAAAGATAGAATTAATGTTTAATAAAAAATGTTAAAGAATAAACAAAAAAATATCTCGAATAGAAGAGGAAGTTTAGAATAAGAGATCTAAACAATAAATTACCGGATTGATAAGTTAATATGTTTAATAAACTCGCACAAAACATAAACATATAATGCTTTTGTGCTACTAGAGCAACAGTATCCAGTAATTGTTGTTTTTTCAAAAAATCCATGCTATGTTCGGAATCTTTAAAAAGAAAACTCAAAAGCAATTACTTCAGGAAAAATATCTAAAATTGATGGAAGATGCACATCGCATATCAAAATCGAATCGTAAGTTGAGTGATGACAAGGTTTTCGAGGCAGAAGAAGTAATGAAGGAAATAGAGAAGCTATTAGGATAATTTGATACTTCTTTTATTAATGCAGCCAAATTAATCATATTTAGCTCGCAGAATGTATCACAGAACAAATTGGGCCACTATCTTTTTCTTTTTACCTTTTTAAAAAGGTATTTATTCAATGTAAAGATATAATATAATCAGCCCCTAGCGCTTCAAGATAAATCCGCTTTGAGTTTCTTTGGAGATGTTCTGAAATAAGATTTAAAAGTTAGACCCTCTTTGCTTTTTTATTTCTTTTAGCTTCTTTTTTTTCTTTTGCAGTTAAGAGCGGTTCCTTTTTGACGTTTTTCTTTGAGTCTTTACCTTTTGACATAATTAAAGTTTCTTTTAATTATAAAGTTAGGGATAATTATCAAGCAGAGTCAAACTTTATTTTGCGTCTATGCAGGTTCTATTTTCCTCCATACAATTTGTATACTTCTGAACCGGCACTTAAAAACGCTCCGGTTCCATATACTTCAGTCTTATCTGCCCAGGCCTTGCCGGGAGCTGCTCCAATGGGTTGGACAAAGCCTAGCATCCCATCTTTTGTTACATAGCTAACCATAGCTTCCCATCCTTTTTTTACGGCTGAGCCATAAGTCTCTCTATCTAAAATTCCCTTGTTTATACCCCACGCCAGACCATAGGTATAAAATGAAGAACCGCTTGTTTCAGGTGTAGGATAAAACTCCTGCCCCAATAAACTCATTGCCCAATGACCTGCCGGTGTTTGAATTTGGAGTATCTTTTTTGCCATTTTTCTATAAATCCCAAGGAAATACTTGTACTCCTCACTGTTAGGATTCAACTCATTCATTATATTCGTTAGTCCGGCAAATACCCAGCCATTACCTCGAGACCAAAATATTTTGGTACCATTGTCCAATTTGCCCATATAACTTTCATCCCGGTAGTACAAGTTCTCCTTTTTATCAAATAGAAAGTCCGTTGTGGCTTTATATTCAGCCATCATAAAATCGAGATATTTTTGTTCTCCGGTAATCTTGAAAAGCTTTGCCCATACCGGAGGTGCCATAAACAAGGCATCGCACCAATTCCAGCGATCCTGGTGATACGGGGTATTCCACTTTAATGAAGTTTTTGCGGGATGAAGCATAATAAAGTTGAACTGTTCTTTTGTTGGTTCAATCATATTTGGATCCTTATACTTGCGATAGAGTTCAAGATACATCTGACCCACAGTATGGTCATCAGCAAAGTATTTGCGAAAGTGCAATTTCCACTCATATTTTTCCCCGATATCCACAAGCCAATTGTAATACTTTTCATTTTCAGCCATTGCGGCCCATTTTACCATCCCAACGTATAATGCACCGTTCGTCCAATCCAATGGGTGATGGGGTTCTTCAGATCCGCTGTATAAATCGGTGAAATGTGCTATTTGCCAATCGGCTACCTGTTCCATGATTTTTTTTACCTCATCGGGCTTTATTTCCTGAGCCTGACACAGGTAGGTCATTGTAAACAAAGCAAGGATTACAAATTTTTTTAATGTTTTCATTTATCATTATTTTTCTCTTCTTTAATTCTTTGAACTTCTTTTAACAGTAGCGGAAATGCCGGTTCGGTCATGCTATGCCCATAACCATCTAACTCATATAGTGTGGTCTCTTTATGCCCTGCAATTTTCATCATGCGCATCAGGTAGGCATTTTCCTCATACCTCCCTAAAAGTTCTAACTCCCTGTCTCCTGTAATTAGCAATAAGGGAGGTGCATCAGGACGAACGTGATAGAGGGGTGCTAAACTGTCAACTATAGGCTGGGTTCCGGGGATACCTCTTTCTTCCCTGATAGTAAAATGCGTGATGGTGTGTCCGCTAAAAGGGATTAGGCCGGCAATTTTATCTGCATCAATATCATATTTGTTTAACCAGGACTTATCCAACCCAATCATACTGGCCAAATAACCTCCCGCAGAATGACCGGATACAAAAATCAGTGAAGGGTCCCCGCCCAAATCAGCTACATTCTTAAAGACCCAACTTACAGCCGCGGCCGCATCATCAATATATATGGGGGCCTTCACTTTTGGAGACAATCGATAATTGACAGCTACTATACAAACGCCTTTGCCCATAAGCTGTTCAGGAATTTCTTTCTCACCACCGGTTAATCCGCCTCCATGGAACCATACGATTGTTGGAAAATCCTTTGTATTCTTCGGGTAATAAATATCTAAGACACAACGCTCATTTATGTACTCATCAGCCAGGTTTATCGAAGCATTGTAATAAGGAATGTTCTGCTTGGTTTCATATTGAATTTCCTGTGAATAAGTGGTCAGAACTAATCCGAAAGCTAAAATTGATACTAACTTTAACTTTTTTTTAATGGCTGTTTTAACAAAATGAAACATTTTAAACTTTTATAATAACGATCCTTCTAAGATAAAAAATCTTAGGTGTCTTTAGTATTTTTAATAATTCTAAGATTAAATGTCACGATTTTATCCATAATAGATATGGAAATCTACCGGACTTTTAATTTAAAAAATTTATATCAGGACGAATATTAGATAAATAAATATACCCATTGGGACAAGAAATTAGAGGTTCCGTCACTTTCTGCTTGGTTTTTACTCAAATTAAAACTAGAATAGCATACTGCTGAATATATCTTTCTGATTTAAAATAATTCACTATATTCAGTTGATCCTGGAGTATGTTCTATGTGTGTGATATCTTACTAAAACTCACGCCAATCTAAAATTACATTTCAATGAATCTGGTAGTTCTTAATTATGTAAACGTTTTAGTAAAAACCTTTTATACTTTACAAACTAACGAGGCTCCAATTGAGCGTTATTTCAATTATGAAGGACTTAGTGAATTGGTAACTTTACTACTGCTTTTATGTATTACACTGATTGTTGTAGTTACTCCCCTGTTCTTAATATTATGCTGGATTTACTATTCTAAGGAATATGTGAAAAAATTCAGGTACGACAAAGATTTAAGCGGGTCTTTAACCAATAATAAACTTCCTAATAATAATGAATTAATAAAATCTTATAAAGTTGCGTATAGCAAAACATATAGTAGAATGTTTGGGTTTGGTTTGAGTATTATAGCCTATGGAATTTCCAGCAATGTCTATATGTTCCTTACATTTAGTGAATTCAAGGATGCTCTGATTAATTATTTTAGTTTTCCTTTTAGAGTTTTCAGAAGCTTAAAGATCTTGGAAAAAATTCCTGCGAACAATATACCACTTACTGAGGTGTGGAGTGCAATGCTGCTTATTGTAGGCATATCTGCTGCTGTATTTGTCATTGGATATTTTATTGGTAAAATAATTGTAACCATACGATTTGGTAAGGAAGCACAGGTAGTTTAATACTTTTCCGTTCAATTTAAGGGTTCCTCTGCATCACTCTATTTTTTCGTAGCTATTTGAGTTAACCAAAACATTCAAAAACCCCATTCCAGTTATCTTTTTTCCTTCTTTCAACTTTGCTCACAGTACATGGTTACTTAGTTGCTTCAATTTCGGAGGGGGACTAATTTTGTAATCAGGTATAATTCATTCCTGATGACCTTTATCATTTTAAACTTCTGACATCCGGGAGATATTTGTATTTAAATACGTATTGGTAATAGCCGTCCTGAAAAGTTGTAATTAAAAGCGTTTCTCAGCTTTATAAGATCAGTGTTATTTGGGAAAAGAAGATTACCACAACTATATAGATCACTACCATGAAAAAGCAGGAAAGTTTTTCAAACTCCTTATCTGATGAGCCCCAAATTCCGTTGGCTTTTTTAAGGAATAAAAAAAGCGCTTATAGCAACGGTGTAATTTTAGCGGCAGATATTGGAGCAACAAAAACAAATCTGGCACTTTTTGAAATCCATAAAGGACTACTTACATTAATAAAGGAGAAATCGTATCACACAAAGAATTACAATGCTTTTACGGAGATGGTGCGTTCGTTTCACAGCGATAAGTTACCTATCATAAATGGAATCTGCCTGGGCGTAGCCGGCCCTGTAACCAGGGGCAAAGTAAAAGGGACAAATTTTCCGTGGGAAATAGATAGTGAAGAAATTAGCAGGGAACTCCAGGTTCATTCGGTTACCCTCATCAATGATATGGAAGCCAATGCCTTTGGCCTGGTGGCGCTTCGGAACAAGGACTTTGAAATTCTAAAAGAAGGATCAAATATCCCCGGGAACGCTGTCATCATTTCGCCGGGCACAGGTCTTGGAGAGGCCGGACTGTATTGGGATGGGACCCATTATCATCCCTATGCTACAGAAGGGGGACATTGCGATTTTAGTCCTCGTAACGATCTGGATTGGGAATTATGGAAATACCTGCATCAAAAGTTTGGACATGTGAGTTGGGAACGAGTCGTATCCGGCCCCGGAATTTGTAGTATTTATAAATTTTTAAGAGGTTTCAGGGGAAACGCGGAACCCAAATGGCTAGAAGATAAAATCCAACAGGAAGATGCGGCAGCTGTGATTACCGCTGTTGCCCACGAAAAAAGCGACCCTGTTTGTATAGAAACCCTGGATTTATTTGTGCGCTATCTGGCTATAGAAGCTGCCCAGTTTGCCTTAAAGACCAAGGCTACAGGAGGGGTTTATTTAGGAGGTGGGATTGTTCCAAAAATCATCGGGATAATAAACCGGGAGATTTTTACTGAAAACTTTGTTGCGGCTGGCCGTATGAAACCCCTGCTTCAACTAATGCCGGTACAGGTAGTTCTAAATGATAAAACGCCTCTCTTGGGAGCCGCTTATTACGGGGCAACTCATTTAGGATGATTAATCAATTCCATAGGATTTTCTTTCGAAACAGTTCTAAGTACTGAACAAATAGGTAAAAAAAGCCAGGCTCATCTCTTGATTATTCAGCAGGCACCAAACTTATAGCAGCTCCACCTCCCGGTGCCAGTTGGAGTGTTAGTGTAGTTGTATGATCTACCTCCTGCTCCTCAATTTCCAGTTCCAGGGGATTATCGTTCCAGTGTGCATTTTCCCCATCGGTGTACAAAATGGCTTTATACTTCTTAGATGGTGATAAAAAATCCAGATTGATAGTTACCTCACGCGCATTTTCATCGGTAATGGATCCGACAAACCATTTTTCGGTTCCCCTTTCCTGACGGGCTATGGTCACAAAGTCACCTATTTCCCCATCCAATACCTTGCTCTGTTCCCAGTCCACGCCTACATCCCGTATGAACTGAAAGGCAGCCTGCCCTTCATAATTTTCAGGGAGATCTGCAGCCATCTGTACAGGGCCATAGATGACCACATATAAGGCGAGTTGTTGTGCCAGGGTAGTGTTTATTTGGTTATCCGGTTTATCCGGCGCCAGTTTTATTTTAAAAATACCGGGGGTAAAGTCAACTGGTCCTGCAAGCATGCGCGTAAAAGCGACTATAGGTAAATGTTCCGGTGGATTCCCCCCATCTGTTGCCCAGGCATTAAATTCCTGGCCCCGCAAGCCCTCGCGCGCAATGGCATTAGGGTAGGTTCTCCGTATCCCGGTAGCCTTAATAGGCTCATGTGCGTTGATGGCCACCTGGTGTTCTGCTCCCTTTAATATTGCCCTTCTGTAATGGTTCACCATCCATTGCCCGTGGTGGTATTCCCCTTTCGGGATCAGTTTACCCACATAGCCGGTTTTGACGGCATGGATGCCTAATGATTCCATTAACTTATATGCTTCATCCATTTGCTGATCATAAGTTCTTGGCGCTGCGGATGTTTCATGATGCATGATTAAATCAACTCCCTTTTCTTTTCCGTAACGTACTACCTCTTTTAAGTCATAGTCCGGATATTGGGTGACAAAATCAAATACGCCTTCTCTGTCTTCAAACCCTATCCAATGCTCCCATCCCGTATTCCAGCCTTCTACCAACAGTCCTTTAAGCCCATTAGCGGCAGCAAAATCAATATATCTTTTGGCGTTGGCGGTAGTTGCCCCGTGTTTACCTGTGGGTTTCGCATTTGCAAGATTTTCCCAGCTATTCATATCCTGTGTCCCGGCGTAATCCCATGTACTCCTGCCAAGGTGCATATCCCACCAGATACCCACATATTTCATGGGTTTTATCCAGGAAACATCACCCAATGCATTGGGTTCATTCAGATTTACAATCAATTTTGACTCAATGAGGTCACCGGCTCTGTCGGCAATTTGAATGGTGCGCCAGGGGGTACTGAATGGGGTTTCCCTTTTTACCTTGTATCCGGTGATGTCCGATCCTACCAGTTCACTTTGCATCGAAAGATTCAAGGTATCAACTTTTAACGTCATACCGGCATAATCAGTAAGGTTGGCTTCATGAAAACTCAGGTATAATCCATTTTCCGTTTTCATGGTTACAGGTGTATTCACCGCATTTTCAGGAATATAGGTGGCCGCCAGATTGGGATGATTCCGTTTACTGGTTGCATCAATCTTATTGAATGGCGTGGTGCTATACAGTTGCTCATAAATGTCCCAATCTCCGGGTATCCACCAAACCATAGGATTACCGGTAAGCTGAAACTGCGTATTTTCATCTGTAATGATGACTTCTGAGAGTGTTTCCTGCTTCGGAAAATGATACCGGAAGCCAAGCCCATCATCATAGACTTTGAAAATCAGATCAAATTTTCTTTTTGGTGCTTCTTTTTCTTCAAGATGAATCGTCACCTGGTTATAATTGTTTACCACTTCACGTTGCTCACCCCAGGGCATCTCCCATGTTTCATTTTGAGAAGTGCTTTCTGAACTAACTATCTTAAGTCCTTTAGCTAAGGCAGGCTGCTCTTTAAAGTCGAAGCCCATATATGAAGTATCAATTATGAACTCACCATTGTGAAGAACCTGATAATACATACTGCCCTGGTCGTCCAAAACTATCTGAACTTCATTGTTATCTGAGGGTGATGTTACTGATATTAATGTTGTTGATTGTTGGCATCCATAAATGGCAGCCAGTAAAAGCAAAATGCTTACGAAGTTGATTTTTCTGGTCATACCGCAAGTTAATATTTTATAGTTTTCAATCAAAGTGTCCCAATTTCCTTTCGAAATATATAGAGAAGCCGAATTTCCATACACTATTCTAGCTATACGCTTTTAGAAAGAAGAATTTCATGAATATTTCAATGTATTCTCCTTGTATCCACTAACTTTTTTGCTAGTTTAGGGTAATTAAACCTTATTCCTATGACAAAGCTTTTCTCAATATTTTTATTGGTATTCCTTAACTTCAATCTTTGGGCACAGGACCGGCTCACAGGGGAAACCTTTACCACCCGTTCTGAAATCCTCGCCCGCAACGGCATGGCCGCCACGAGTCAGCCTTTAGCAACACAGGTTGCCCTGGATATTCTTAAAAAAGGTGGAAGTGCCATGGATGCCGCAATTGCAGCGAATGCAATGCTTGGTTTGGTAGAGCCTGCCAGTTGCGGAATCGGTGGCGATATCTTTGCGATTGTCTGGGACGCAAAGGAAGAAAAACTCTATGGCTTTAACGGTAGTGGCCGTGTACCAAAGTCCCTCTCTATCGAATACTTTATGGATCGGGGAATGAAATATGTTCCCTTACACGGACCCCTTCCGGTATCTGTGCCGGGTTGCGTAGATGGCTGGTTTGCCTTGCATCAGAAATTTGGAAAATTACCTATAACAGAATTATTACAACCGGCTATTAACTATGGCCGGGAAGGTTTCCCCGTATCGGAAGTCATTGCTTATGAAATGGGCTACGGTTCTGAAGGTATGGAAGACTTGCCGGGATTTGCCACTACCTAT
Source organism: uncultured Eudoraea sp. (assembly GCF_947490415.1). GTDB lineage: Bacteria > Bacteroidota > Bacteroidia > Flavobacteriales > Flavobacteriaceae > Eudoraea. The sequence goes on along the minus strand of NZ_CANLGX010000005.1, from coordinate 206,593 downwards.
TTGCCCAATGGTCGGGCACCAAAAAAAGGCGAAGTTTTTAAAAACGAGGACCTCTCCAATACGTACGAAATGATTGCCAAAGGTGGGAGGGATGCTTTTTATAAGGGCGACATTGCCCGCACTATTGATGCCTATATGAAAAAACACAGTGGCTTCCTTTCTTATGAAGACCTGGCCTCCCACAACTCAAATTGGGTGGAACCGGTAAGCATTAACTACCGGGGTTACGACATCTGGGAACTGCCCCCTAACGGACAAGGCACAGCAGCCCTGCAGATGCTGAATATTTTAGAGGGTTATGACATTGCATCCATGGGTTTTGGAAGTGCAGCTTACCTGCATGTACTTACTGAGGCTAAAAAGCTGGCCTTTGAAGACCGGGCTAAATTCTACGCAGACCCCGACTTTAATAAAATCCCTCTAGACCAACTTTTGTCTAAGGAATACGCTGCCCGGAGGCGCGAGCTAATCAATCCGGATAAAGCAGCAAGTACTTACCCGGCAGGAGACCTTGAGATCGAGACCGGGAATACTACCTATTTAACCGTTGCAGATAAAGATGGGAACATGGTGTCACTCATCCAGAGTATCTATTCGGAGTTTGCCTCCGGGATGGTGCCTGACGGACTGGGTTTTGTCTTGCAGAACCGCGGACAGATGTTTAATGTACAAGATAAGAACCATGCCAATGCTCTGGAACCGGGGAAGCGGCCTTTTCATACCATAATTCCTGCCTTTATTACAAAGGATGGAAAACCCTTTTTAAGCTTCGGGCTTATGGGCGGAGCAGTGCAACCCCAGGGGCATACTCAGATAGTAGTGAATCTGATCGACTTTGGGATGAATCTTCAGGAAGCCGGTGATGCCCCCCGGATGAGGCATCAGGGGAGCTCTCAGCCTACCGGCTCGGTAATGAGCAATGGTGGCACCCTGAATCTGGAGAGCGACTTTGATTATAAGACCATTCGGGAATTACGAAAAAAAGATCATCGGATCTCTTTTAGTGTTGGGATTTATGGTGGTTATCAGGCCATTGGGGTAGATTTGGAAAACAAGGTCTATACCGGGGCTTCGGAATCCCGTAAGGACGGGCAGGCAGCTGGTTACTAAGCGTGGTTTACTGATTAATAATTTTAAAACTTCAATGAAGACCATCTTACGGGAACAATTTGGTATAAATGCCCTAAAAGTTGAAAGACTAAGTGGATTGGATAATGCCAACTACCTTGTTGAAACGAAAAATGAGCGTTATATTTTCAAAACTTACCCATATACCCGGGATATACTGACATTGGTAGAAGCTGAAAATGATGCGCTACTATTTCTTCAGAATGAGGATCAGAAGGGTACACAAAGACCCATTCCGTTGAAAGATCGAAATTACACGGTACTGGATATCAATGGACAAAAATGTATCTGCAGAATGTTATCCTATCTGGATGGAGTGTTTCTGGCAGATGTTCCTCATACGGAAAAATTGTTTCAATCTCTCGGCAGGTTTCTGGCACATTTAGACCTGAAACTTCAAAGTTTTGTGAATTACAGGATAGAAGCCAGGAAACTCAAATGGGACATTCTGCACCTGGATATGAGCAAACAATACCTTGAACATATTCCCGATAAAAAAGACAGAAGTATTGTTTACCATTATTTTAAGCAATATGTGGAAAATATAGTGCCTTCTCTCCCGGAGTTAAGAACGTCCATAATTCACAACGATGCCAATGAATGGAATGTCCTCGTTGCCGACGAAGAAGTTTCGGGAATTATAGATTTTGGTGATATGGCACATACATTACTGATTAATGAATTGGCAATTGCCATTACCTATTCGTGCTATGACAAAGAAAATTCATTGGAATGGGCTTCAATACTTATAAAAGCCTATCATGAAATATTGCCTTTACAGAAGAAAGAACTAGAGGTGCTTTACTATCTCATTGCAGCCAGACTTTGTATAAGTGTCTGTAATTCTGCCAATGCAAGAGCTGAAAATGGTGATAATGAATATGCCTTTGTAAGCGAAAAATATGCCTGGCAGATGCTATATCGCTGGTTGGCTATAAATCCGATTGCGGCGGAAACAAGTTTTCGCACGGCAGCGGGTTTTCCTGCTAAAAACCCATTACCTGTTGAAAAGATGCTGTCAAAAAGATATGAGCATATGAGTTCCATACTTTCGGTTAGTTATGACAAGCCTATTTACATGAAAGGAGCTGCATTTCAATACATGTATGATGCCTACGGGAATACCTTTTTGGATGCTTACAATAACATTCCCCATGTAGGGCATAGCCATCCTAAAGTAGTGGAGGCGGGACAACGGCAGATGGCAAAACTGAATACGAACACCAGATATCTTTACGATTCTTTAAATGAATATGCTGAAAAGCTATTGGCAAAATTTCCCGACTCGTTAAACAAGGTGTTTTTTGTAAACTCAGGAAGTGCGGCTACAGATCTGGCACTCCGTATGGCTGGTATCCATAGCGGTCATGAAAATATAATGGTCATGGAACACGGTTATCATGGTAACACACGGGCAGCCATAGACGTGAGCTACTATAAGTTTAGTAATCCGAAAGGACGAGGAAAAAAAGAACACATCTTAGTAGCGCCTATTCCTGATACTTATAGGGGTAAGTATACGAATGATAATGGAAGTGCCGGAAAAAGTTATGCGGAAGAAGCCATTGACTTGATTGAAAATTCGGAGACACCCATAGGGGCATTTATAGGTGAGCCTGTAATAGGTTGCGGAGGTCAGGTGCCTTTGGCAAAAGGGTATTTAAAACACCTGTATCCCGTAATAAGAAAGCAGGGAGGTGTTTGTATAGATGATGAGGTACAAACAGGATTTGGTCGTTTGGGGGATCATTTTTGGGGATATGAAGCTCAGGAAGTTGTTCCGGATATGGTAATTCTTGGAAAACCCATGGCGAACGGCCATCCTATGGGAGCCGTAGTCTGCACTTCAGAAATTGCCGCATCTTTTGAAAAAGGCGTGGAATTCTTCAGTTCATTTGGAGGGAATCCTGTGTCGTGTGCTATTGCTTTGTCGGTTCTTGAAGTTATTGAAGAAGAAAATTTACAGGAAAATGCAAAAATTACAGGCGATTATTACAAATCATTACTCGCGGCGCTTCAAAAAAAGTATCCTTGTATTGGGGATGTGAGAGGTTCCGGCTTATATCTTGGGGTAGAAATTGTAAAGGATAATACGAAGGAGCACGATACAGAGTTGGCACATCATATTAAAAACAAACTGAGGAACAGACACATCCTTATCAGTACAGATGGTCCGCATGACAGTGTTTTGAAAACAAAGCCTCCTTTATGTTTTTCCAAAGAAGATGCGTTTAAAACTGTAGAACAAATAGATGACATATTGAAAACACACTATAAAACTAAGTTATTATGAAAGTAGCAGTTTCAGGGGCAATGGGCCGTTTGGGCAGTGTAATTGCACATGGTATTTCAAACACAAACGAACTGCAGCTTAGCGGGGCTTATGCGCCGGGTCATGCCGGTAAAACTGTGGCTGGGGTAGGGGTAGATGATGTTATAGAAAATATAGATGCTCAAATACTAGTAGAATGTGCCCATCCCGGGGTAGTGATGGAAAACCTTAAAAAGTGGCATGCAAAAGGGATGAGTGTTGTTGTGGGAACCTCCGGTTTTACAGAAGATAGGATAGCAGAGTTAAAATCTTTCTGGGGCGAAGATGATCCCGGTTGTTTGATAGTTCCTAATTTCTCAATAGGAGCAGTACTGATGATGCGTTTTGCGGAAATGGCTTCACCTTATTTTGATTCTGCCGAGGTCATTGAGCGGCATGAAGATACCAAACCAGATGCTCCTTCAGGTACGGCATTGGCCACAGCCATGCGAATGGGAAAGCACAGAAGTCCATCAGAACAGAAAGACAGCACGGAGGTAGTTAGAGGAGCACGAGGCGGATTAATCTCAGGGGTTCGTGTGCACTCACTGAGAATGAAGGGTATGCTGTCTGACCAGGAAGTTGCATTTAGCAATAATGGAGAGATTTTTTCAATACATCACAGCAGTACTTCCTATGAGTCTTTTGTCAATGGTGCCTTACTAGCCATTCGTTATGTAAAAACAATAAAAGGGGTGGAAATAGGGTTGGATACTGCTCTGGATTTTGACGCAAAAAATATTTAAGGCACTTTGATTGGAATTGGAAAAACACAGGTGGATACTCCACCATTCCTTAAATTTCCTTCATACTTCCCGGATTAGCTCCAATGCCAAACAGTTTTCTGACGAAACAGCGCGAGAATCTGCATCATTCCTAATCTCAAAGGATAATACCCACTCTAAAATCAAGGAAATTAGCTACATGACCGTGTGCTTTCAGATTGATACCTGCGTTTAGGGTTTTGTTGATTCTGAAAACCAGCCCGTATCTTTGATACACATCTGAGTGCATGGGATTAGGATTATTGAGATAGACTCCAAATTGCTGGCTGAAAAAAAACTTCCCTAATAAGAATTCATGACCAATAGCCATTCCGGCCTTCACTGGACTAGCTTCATCTCCGTTCTGTTCAAGTACGTAGCCGGTACCATTATCATAGATAACCTCCCCTCCAAGGGTGTAGGCATTTACCCTGGCAAACTGCCTGCTCCATTTGATTTCTAGTCCGGGGGAAATCAGGAATAGATTATCTCTCGGTTCTTCATAGGCAATAAAAAAAGTAAAATCCAACCTTTTTTGGGGCGGGGCAATATCTCTCCAGTTGTTTACAGCTCTTTTCTTAAACTCAAACTCTTTTAAATAATATGCGAGACCAACTCCAATCGAGGGCCAGTTAATACCCTTATTTGGTTGCCTGATACCCCCATTTGAAAAGTGGTTATACATCAGACTTCCATTCAATAACCACCGGGATTTTATTCTGAAATGTACTGTTCCTCCCAGTTGCAAGGGAAATGCCAGAGAGGTACTGTAACTTAAGTTGTCGGGATTTAATATGGAATCATACGGAGTGTTCTGATAAGATAAACCTAAACCCGCCCGAATGGAATAGTTCACTCTTCCCTTAGTGTTAAAAACGGGTTCGATGTAAAAGAGTCCTGTTATTCCCTGGCCGAGCACTTCCTTATTATCGTATTCCCAGTAGGTGAGTGCAATACCGAGTTTCGGATAACACATGCATGACTCCCAGGCGTTTTGGGATATTTTGTGCCAGGCCAAATCAAATTCGATTCCGGCAGGGTAGGAATCTTTAATAGGTCTGAGCTCACGGCTATGAATAAGTACAGATCCTTTGTGAACTTTGAGCCCAACCAGCTTCACTGAATTAAGTGAGTCACTTGTATTCTGAGAGAAAGAAAATTCTGTTGAGGAAAGGAAAACTCCAATAAGTAAACAACAAATTCTCAAACTTAATCTCATCCGAAATTAATAATTGGTGTCTGAATGTATCTTCAGCTAATTTACGATCCAATTACCTTTTTTTGGATGATAATCTTATGAATTTGCAACTATTCTTTGCAGCTTCCTTAGTTATTAGTTCATCCTGAATGCCTATTTTTAGTGACGTCAACAATCAATCAAAGCTATTGTTTAATGATTTCCTACGGGTTTTCGGAAATAACAATGCCTGCAGTGGAAGTGCGTTTCTCCAGGCGAAAAAGAGCCTGTAACGATATTTGCAACTGCCTTTTTTGGTCAGAGCAAAAAAATTCTAACTAGACAAATTCCTTTATTTCTCTAATGCTTCTACTTTAGAGATGTAATCCCGTATTAACTTTTCCCAGTTCACCAGGGGTGTCATGGTATCACGGTGCATGTGTGTCGATAATCCCGGGAGGGGGGAAAAACACACCGAACTGGTCCGGAAACCAAAACCTAATTTTCCGAATAACCTTCTACTGATCTTTCGATCGGCATTGCCCATACTTCCTTCTCTGGCTTTAAATGAGGCTTTTTTGAATAGTGCGTTATGTTTTCTAATTGTGGAAGATTTTGTAAGAAATGTGAGGGTAATATTGCTCACCTCCCTCCAATGGCAATCACTTGAAAATAAAATTAAAGAGGATTTTCGGTTTCCCGGGTCATAACGATCCGGATAATCCGGTGGAAAAATAAAAAGGTCTTTATCTTTTAAATTAACTTCGCGGAATAGGTTAAAGAACTTCTTTTTTTGTTTAAAAAGTGTTTCTCGTTCATCCAGAAAATGATCTATAAATTCAAAGGCATGAGGAACATGCAGGTAATCATCTTCACAGAAGTAGATCCATTCATCATTCGGTATTGTACTTGCTATTTTTAGTGTTTCTCTGAAGGAGGCATCATTTCCAAAGTTTCCAAGATACAATTCAACTTCGAAACGGTTAAAAAAGGCGATCATTTCTTCAGAGAGCTTATCACCCAGAACGATAATCTTAAAATCTAAATCTTTTAAGGATTCAACCAAACTAAGAAAACATAGTTTTATCAACTGCGCCTTTTCCAAATTAAAAGGTCTGGGGTTCTTGTTTACGGCATTGACAATATCGCAAGCCCTAAAGATGATGTTGTATTTTCTTTCAGAGTTCATGACTGATTGAATTATAGTAACATTTAGCAGTTTTTATAAAAATAGAGTTTTAGGAGTTATAATTTCGATTTTTTCATTCGTTTTGCATCGAGATAAAATGAAGAGAAGTAATTCTTAGAATTATTACTGCGTGCAGGAAATTTTAATGGCGGGAATTCCTCGGCACAGTACCTTGCGAGTCCCGACCGAACATTTTGAGAATGGAAATGTGACATTTTTTCATATAGGATCCCGGATTAACAGCCAGGAAAAATCCTTTTTCCGTGGTGTAGAGCAGCTTGGTGTAAAGAATTATCCGAGTTCATATTCATTTTTAATGGGTTGGTAGTTCCGGTTACACTGCCACTCCAATTCTTAAAAACATATTCGCCTGATGCTTTAGCAGTTATAGAAACTTCTTCTCCCGAAACATAAGAGCCACTAGATGGACTTACACTTCCTCCTTCTGTAGGTCTGGCATAAGTTGTTAATTCGTATATTTTAATATCCTCTTTAGAACATGAATCAATTAGGATGAATAAAAGAAATACAAATACTACAGCTAATCTTTTTTTCATTTCAAATAATTGAGGTCAAACTACAATCATCGCTTAGTAAGTAAAGTAGATATGGAGAAAAAACAGTTGCGGGAATCCCCAAAAAACTTATTACAATGATTTCCTTGGGGAACTCTTAATAATCCGCTAACAATAGTAGGTAGTATGAGTTTAAAGTAAAACGAATATTTTTTGATTTATGTAACGAGTCTTACGATTTCAACCAAAACGAATTAGCAATATTTAATAATTCATTACCTTAGAAAGGACAACCAACCACTAACCAATGATAAAATTATTTAGAAAAATTAGACAGCGATTACTGACCGAAAACAAGTTCAGTAAATATTTAATGTATGCTATTGGAGAAATAATTCTTGTCGTTATTGGGATTTTAATTGCACTTCAGATTAATAATTGGAACGAACAGAGGAAAGAACGCATTCAAGAAAAAATATTCCTTAAGCGTTTTGAAGTTGAGTTAAACACCAATCTAGAAAACATTTTGACCGCTATTTCTTTAAATAAAAGCCGTATTCATCGTGCTGAATTTTTGTTGAGGACGATAGATAAACCACAGCTGGCCATAGATTCTTCCAGTTACTTTATGAAAAGTATCGAACATGCTAATTATACCAACATACCACTTATTTCCGACAATGCATTTGAAGAACTTAAATCCAGTGGAAATCTTTCTCTAATTAGTAATGAGGCTCTCAGGGCAGCACTTCAAAAATACTACTCTTGGACATCATCCGAAGGGCAATATAATTTTATCCAACAAGACATTCAGCTTAATTATGCTCACCTTAAACAGGGCATTTTTACAACAAGTCAAGTTATAGACATGGGCGATTATTATATTACCAAAAATTATAGTGCGATTGAGGCAAAAGAAACATTTGAACGCATGTTGAACAAACCCAAATTTTTGGAGTTCATACCCTATGTTATTCAAAACAAGTTGGGGGCTGAAAACAGTTATGACAATATCTATAATCAGGCCAAAGCCTTAAAAATATTGCTTAAAGCAGAATTAGACAAACTAAATGATGATTAAAATCTTCAGCAAAAGCCAATGATAAAATTCTTTAGAAAAATTCGCTACGACCTTATGGAAAAAAATAAAACAGGCAAATACCTAAAATATGCTATTGGTGAAATAATTTTGGTCATGATTGGAATTTTGTTGGCACTTCAAGTTAATAACTGGAACGAAACGCGCAAACAGAAAGCAACGCTGTCTGATTATACAGAATCCTTAATTAAGGATTTAGAACAAGACACAATAATTTTGAATGAACAGATTAGGTTTACCAATGAGGACAATAGAATACTAGAAAATTTAATAGGAAGATTATCTCATCCCAATGCTAATAATGATACTCTAATTAAGATAACAAGATATGAATTACCTTCTCTTTACTTATATCAAAGACCTCTAAACACTAATACATTACTTGCTATTCAATCCAACGGAACGTTAGAATACTTTGATGATAAGACTTATAATTATTTAATTGAGTTACAAACAATTCAAAATATTAAAGGTACTATTCTAAATGGGCAAATAGAGGGTCATACTATTCAATATCGGGCAATAAATTCAAAATATACCATAGGTGAATATAAAGCACTCAGTGGTCCATTAACAGAAGAAGCATGGACAAATGTAGATACTGATGATTTGTACCGAACAGTAGAGGGTTTTATTGCGTCAAGGAAATGGATGAATGTCAAGGGAGGTATTAATAGAAATGAAATTCTGACTGCAACCGAAAAAGTACTCAATCGATTAATTGCCATTCAAAAAGACATGACTGGCAAAAAGTAATTTAGGCTTTATGATTTAGAACTAAACCAGTAATTAACGAAAGCACAACAACGCATAAAATAAATACAAGTACTAATTTTTTACGAAACCGTTAGCCTTCATTATGACCCTCTACGAATACAAAATGCTTTCAGAAGATGAGCAGTACGACACCGTATTTAGAAAAGGTAAGTCCTTCTTTTGTCCTTAACTCAACGAATATATTCCAGAATACTATTCTATTAACAAAAGTTCTATGCTTTCCGCTATTTCATATAAAACACCAAATTCAACATCAATAGGTGTAGATTCATAATCATTATATCCTTCATTGGTTATTTTTAGAACATACGAATTTGTCATCAGTCCTTGAAATGAAAAATCTCCATTTATATCCGTAGTTGTTTTGGTTATCACATTGACGAGGTCGTTAGAAGCAAATATTTCAATAGTCACATTTTCCAATGCGATAGGGTTTTCATCATCCACCGTTAATTTCCCTACAACATTCCCTTTTATAGAATCAGATAGCAATAGTTCAATGCTTTCTCCTAATACATTAACTACACCAACTTCAACAACAATTGGAGTATCTTGAGGAGTTTCATAGTCTTGATATCCTAAATTCATAATTTTAAAGATATAAGAACCTCCTGCAAGACCTAAAAATGTAAAGTCTCCATTTACATCCGTTTGAGTGGAACTAACAGAATTATCTAAATCATTAACAGAAAAAACACCTACTGTAACATTTTCAAGAGCAACGGCATCAGCTTCGCTAATACTCAACTTTCCAATAACGTTTCCTTTAACCGTTCCAGAATTAACTTCAGCAATCACATTAATAACAGGTTTTAAATTATATTTACCTGAATTGCCTGCTTTCACAATTGATTTATCAACATCCCAGTCTAGTATAAAAGTATATGAAAAACCAGGTTCTAACTCTGTGTCTAATTTTAATTTCAAACCAGACTGTTGTGCGCTAGGAGTGTCAAGGTCAATAGGTTCAGGCTCTCCCTCAATAACAATATTGTTGTTATCGCTTAAGACTAATCTTATTTGTTTTAACATACCTGAAGGAATAATTTCATCTGACAATAAAAGGGTATTATCAGCAATTAGTTCTGTTAGATCAACATTAATAGGATATTCACGGTCAAAACTTTTCCACCCTCCATCATCTTCTGAACTATTATATTGAATATCTACAATCTCAACATTTACCTCCATATAGTCTCCAGGAGCATCAACTAAGACTAATCGAACTCTTGAAGTTTGGCTTTCTGAACTTAATTCCTCTGTAGGAGAAATACTTTCACTACAACTTTGAATGCTTGCTAATGAAAAAATAGCAAAACAAATGAGCACTAAGGTTCTTAAACTCTTTAAAGTCATTTTATTTTATTAAATGGTTATTAAAATAATATAATATTAATCCAAGGATTAATATTATATACATGTTGTTATATATAACAGTTTCATAAACAAAAACCCTACCTTAAGTTTAATAAATATAAAGACTGTCTTATCTATACATTCTTTTTTATTTAATATTTACTACAATATTAGAGATTTTAAACTCTGATCTAAACAAAGCGTTAAATATTAGATTATGTGTAGATTAATGAGGATTAAAGGTTATTTAGGGTATTAACCAGTATTTAATACCACTACTATAACTTAGAGTTGTTTATCTTATTCTTTCTTAAGCTATCCTCTAAAGGTTATTTTTTGACATAAATAAGACCTCTATTTTCTGACCGTACATATTTACCTATTGGAAAATCTTGAAATTTGATATCAGGCCCTTATACCTTCCTTGGAGGTAAGCTCCTAAACACTCCCCTATATTATTTAAATTGCTTGGCACCCCTGCCAAAATCTATAGAAATAGAAGGTAATTCTAAATATGTCCTTTATGATATAAATAAGTTCTTTGTTGAGGTAATTTGGGATATAGAACAGGATGAGATCATAGGTAAAGGACAGTTTATCGAAGGAAAAAGTCTGGATAAGTACACTAATGTTCCTAAGGAGATTTGATTAATCAAGTTTTTTCAATCTTGAATAATCAAGATTTTTTCAAGAAATCTACCTATTCTTGTTACTATAATAATAAAACCCTCAAAATCAAATGATTAAGAGGGTTTATAAGTACTCGAGGCGGGAGGTTATTCTTTGAAACGCGTTAAACTTCGTTGATTCGAAAATCATAATAAATATAGGCTTTTCTAGCAAATGTCATTCAATGATGTTCATATAAATTTATTAATATTTAGGATATGTTGGCTAAATGTTGGCTAGAATTGTTAAATTTAAAATCTACGAGTGATTTCTATGGCATCAATAAAATATCTTCTTCAAAGTGGTGCCGAGCAAGCAAATATATATCTCCGGCTTTCATTAGGAAGGGGAAAGGATTTTAAACGTAAAACCGGGTTAACAATTAACCCAAAGAATTGGAGTAATTCAAAAGGTTTACCAATTGGCAAAGATGCTGACTTAAAAAATCTAAAATCATCTTTACAAGAACTTTCATTTAAACTTGAAAAGAGATTAAACGAAGCTGTTATAAACGGGGTAGGCATAGACGGTGTTTGGTTAGAAAATGAAGTTGATCTGTACAATAATAAAAAACCGGTATTTAGACTTGACTGGTTGACAAACTACATTCAACATATTATTGAAACAGCAGATAAAAGATCAAATCAAAAGGGTAGCCTTGGACTTTCTATAAGAAGGATTAAAGGATACATTACTTTTAAAGGAATGATACTTAAGTATGAAAAAGAAAGCCGAAAAGGGAAATCTATATTAATTAAAGAAGTGGATTTGAGTTTTGCTGAGGATTTTAAATCTTGGCTTTTTTCAAAAAATTATTCTATTAATTATGCAGGAAAAAATATTGATAATTTAAAGGCAGTATGTAATGATGCCAGGATGAATGGCATTGAAACCTCATCTACATTACAGAATATTAGAAGTTTTTCTGAACAGAAGTCAAATGAAGCTATAATCTATTTATCAGTACAGGAGCAGCAAACCATATCAGAGTTATCATTAAAGCGGGAGGCTTTAATAAACGCCCGTAAATGGCTTTTACTTGGTTGTTTGATTGGACAAAGAGGCAGTGATCTGTTAGCCATTTCAAATAATAATATTAAACAATTAGAAGGAACTAGAATTGTCGAGATTAGGCAAAACAAAACCGGAAAATTAGTTGCTGTTCCATTACTTCCTCAAGCGGAGGAAATATTACAAGATGGTTTTCCATATCAAATATCTTTGCAAAATTTTAATGCATATTTAAAGGAGATTTGCAAATTAGGGGGATTGGATACTCCGACTCCTGGACTTAAAAGGTCAAGCGGAAAAGGGATCATGCCAAGTGTGAAAGGGATATATCCTAAATATGAATTAATAGGATCACATGTCTGCAGGCGTTCATTCGCAACAAATTTCTATGGTAAGATTCCTACGCCTATACTAATTAACATTACCGGTCACGGCACTGAAAAGATGTTCCTAAAATATATTGGAAAAACAACCTATGATAATGCCTATCAAATGATAGAATATTTTGAAAAACTAAAATCTTAATTAACCGAACACCGTAAACATGGAACTACCCTACAAGGAAGATATAATCATTACGCATTATGGTTGTGCCGATTTTGAGAATGAAAAACATGAAATTTATTGGATAGGAGCAATTTATTTCAAAGACAATGTTAAGGAATATTATTTTGCTGATAAGGATGAAATCGATGTGATTAAATCTTTTGAAACCTTAATAAATGCTAACCCTTCTAAAACTGTTGTTCATTGGTCCATGAATAGTCCTAAGTTTGGTTTCAAGGCAATAACGAATCGTTATTTGAAGTTAGCGGAGGAAGGTATCAATATAATTCCAAAGAATGAATTAGATCTTTCTGAATACTTAAAAGAAAAGTACGGAATAAACTATATATCAAGAAAAGGCGGCCGATTAAATAATTTGGCAACTTTAAATGGGTTCTCAGGATATAAAGATTCAAATATGGTTCGCGACTTAAATATGGGTTCAGATAGACTTGAACTTTTGTTTTCCATAGTACAAGCAGAATGGCAAGGAGAATTGAAGATCGACAAACTAGAAGCCAGGGATTACGGGACTTTTGATAAAAACCATTTTAGTGAAAAAGGGTTCCGTCTTTACTCATTTCTTCATGAAAACTACAATTATCAATTTAAGACAAAGTATCATAATTTATACTATTTCTTAAAAAAAGATAACCCTGATAGTCAGTTGTATAGATTTAATTTCACAAAGAAACAATATACGGAGTTTGTAAAAACAAACTTTAATGTTCAACTAACTACTTTCAAAACTTCAACATATAAGTATGAAGATTCTGAAAGGATAAAATTGCAGGAATTGGCAAACAGTTATAAGGAAAAATAAAGCTAGATTCAAAAACCCTATAAAAACCCTTTTTTAACCCTTTTAGTACTTTTTTTAAACCTCTTTCAATTAGGTACTTGCGGCCATATAAAACAAAAAGATATGGACGAAAAACTTATTATTTTACAAGGTGTCTCAGAAAAAAGCCTTGTAAGTAAAATCACTGATTCTATTAATGAGATATTAACTGCAAATTCAGAAAAATCGAATTTCTCAGAACAATTGCTTACAATAAATGAGGTTTGCGATTTGCTAAAAATAACCAAAACGACACTATGGTCTTATACTAAAAAGGGAAAACTACAAAGCTATGGAATAGGCAATCGTGTTCTTTACAAAAGGTCAGAAGTTGAAAATTCCTTAACACCCCTAAAAAAATAAGGCCATGGATTCTAACAGAAAACAAAGCCTTAAACCGTTGGAGAGCGGACAGGGCAAAGATAAGCATAAAGGCACGGAGTTAAAAATCATTTGCACTTTGTTAGGGGGGGTATTGCCTATTTACGAATTACAGTATCAGAATAGGAGAATTACCGGAGTGTTTTGTCGATCAATTTGGGGAGATAAAAATGGCATAATAAAAATGGCAAGGCAAGTACTTGAGGAAGCGAATATCCATAAACCGTTTGTGATAGTATGAAATATATTGCAGGATATAGGTCCATAATTGAGGACTGGAAAGATGATTTTACATCGCGTATAAGGAGTGTTTCACAAAAAGGAAAAGGTAGTTTTACATTTAAGGATGCAGTGAATAGTTTAGAGAATTACACTAATTCGTACGATAAATCATTTCTGATATATCATAGGTTTATAGAGGGGAATCCATTAAGGCATAACGACTACTACAAATATGTTGATTCTTATATCAATGGCAAGGAGTTGAATATTAAGTTTTTTCGTCATGATATTGATAAATTAAAACGGTATTATAAGAATGCTGACGAGGCCGGATATGATCCCTTTAATATGGAATCCTATAAGAGATATGTTCTGTTTATGATATTGAAACTAAATGGACATTACAAAGAGGAATTTAACCCTTTATTCAATGTAAAGAAGCAAGGGCATAGAGAATACAATCCTTTAACCGGAATACCCAGCGTCCTTCGAGGTGAATTGCCTATAGAGGTTAAAGAATATGACATTAAGAGGGCTTATCCCACATTTATCGATTCACAGCTAGGTATTGAGCGAATCAATGATGTATATGACATTATTGACAAAAAGAAGTTTAATACCCTAATAAATACTCATTCTGGTGTAGGGGGGGGGTCTATTGAGGCCATAAGGAGGGAATTGAAGGTGGTTTATGGTGAAAGGGTGGATGAGGTTATTACAGAGGAACGTTTTAACACTAAGGGAGGTGTTTTTAGAGATTTAGTATCATTAGAAGAAAATGCTATAAAGGGTTTCGTAGAAAACAATGGATTAAAGAATTACGCGCGTCTACATGATGGTGTGTTTGTTCTTAAAAATGTTGAATGTTCTAACCTCAATATTGATGGCGTTCAGTTTGCAATTAAAGAATGTATTAAGCCTGTAGTTCTAAACGAAAAAGAGAACTTTTACAAATTCAATTCTGAGGGCAAATTACAGACAAGTCCGAAGCAGTATGCTGATTTCTTATCGGATGAAAACTTTATAAGAGTTACCGAAAAGGATAATGATAAAGTTACCATCTTTAAGGATTCAAACAATGTAGTAGCACCATTTAATCATAGAACAGATACCGTTCCCTTTTTTAAAGAAAATATTAATGAAAATTATGTTGATGAGGTAGAAAACAGAATAGCCAGGGAGGTGAATACGGCGATTAATCAAGCTTTCTTTTTAATGGATCCGAAACCATTAAAATATTACTCTGATACTCGTGATTGCTTTGGATTGCCCTTTAAAAATGGATTTTATAAATATACAAAAGGGGCAGAGGCACTTGAGAGATTGGAGTATAGTGCAGTAGATGGTTTCTTTCCTCCGCATGATATACAGGGTCGTATATTCGATTATAAGGAAAGTGATCCAGGTATGTTTGAACAATTTCTAATCATGGCCTCTACAGGAAAAGACCCAAGAAAGTATGATTTAAGTGAGAAGGAAGTGATGGATTTTGATGCTTTTTGCTGTATGATAGGCTATTTATGTCACTCGTACAAGAGGTTCTCATTCTCCCCTGCTATTATTCTATCTGACACGGGGGCTAATGACCTCAACCGTATGGGTGGTAGAGGAAAGACTATAATTGCTAGGGCAATAGGGCATGCCCAAAAGACCATGCTAAAAGGAGGGGACGAGTTCAAACCGAGTTATATCCACAATTTTGCCGACCTTACGAAAGATGTGAATGTTTACGTTATTGATGATGTTCCGGCAGGATTTAATTATGATGCTCTTTATACAAACATTTTGGGAGACATAAGCTGTCAAAGGAAAGGAACGGCTGCGCAAACAATCTCGTTTATAGAAGCTCCTAAATTTCTTATCACAACAAATTGGGCGGTAAGGTACGATGAAACCAATGTATCTACTAATCGACGCTTTATAGAGTTTAAACTGACTGATTTTTTTAACATGAAGAACAAGGTTGATGAACTCTTTGGTTGCACATTTTTTGAGGAATGGGATAAACGGGAGTGGGATAAGTTCTATTCTTTTATTTTTTCTTGTGTAGGACTTTATTTAGAATTCGGTATTACACCTATTAACTACGACAAAGATGAGGATAACTTTCTTGCAAATTTTAACGGCGATTCCGTTCTTGACGAATTTGAGAGAATTTTTGAGAAAGTTAAGCTTGAAGACTTTACTGTGAAAAGATTTCTTGAAATATATCAGGCCTATGATAATCCTATGAAAGTGGAGAAATATTTTCACAAGAATAATGTCAAAAAGATGATAAATATTTATATAAAACATAAAAAACTACCTTTTGAATATGTACAGCGTGAAAGGAAATGGAAGTGCTTAGATGTTGAGCCTACTGATTTTTAAGGTTTAGTTGTAACGGTTGTAACGGATGCACAACCGTGTTACAACCAATCGATGTCTAGGAAGCCTTTATTTTATAGATGTTTTGGTTAGTTGTTACAACCATTACGGTTAATATAAAGTATCGCGGGGGAAAGGAAAAAATGTAAATAATAATAGTCAATATATAAAATTACTTAAAATAGGTTGTAACAACCGTAACAGAGATTGTAACTATATGATTACCAATAAAATAAGTCTATAAATGGGTGTAAAAGAGGTTGTAACGGGGTTGTAACAGTAATAACCAACTTAAAAAATAGTACTACAGAGAATTAAAAGAAGTAATTAAAAAACCTTTATAGACGTGTTTTTGTCGTTTTAAATTCTCAAAATTTCTCATAATTTAAAAAGCACGCAAAAAGAATGAATTTGTCATATGTACAATCACAATCAAGTATGTGCTATAATATTCATTATGTCAAGTAGAGCCATAAATAATTGATAATCAGTATGCATAATATAGGATAGAAGCCTTAAATTGCGGAATAGTTGTTAAATTTAGGTTACTCACTGATAATAATGTAATTGGAACCAGCAAAAATTAGACCCCACCCCCTCAGAGGAGAATACTCACTTTAGACTATGTATTCCATCTAAATAATTTTTCTGAAATGAAAGCTGAAAAAAGTCTGATTTAGTAATACAGATTCACTCCTCTCCAAAAAAACCAGGACAGTTTTCGCAATCTTCGGTAAATCGGTATTAGCTTGTACAAACCGCAAGGTATCCTGACAACGATGTACGGGAAATAGTCGTATCCCTTTTCTAAAAAACGGGTTGCTTTGAACGATTTTATAATGCATAAATTTTTAAAGGTTTATGCAACAGAATTTAAATATGGACGGAATGGAATTATTTATTTTGACTGAATGTCCACATACGAAACCACCGTGGCTTTTTTGCTCGGTTGGTACGCTCAATAGCGTTCCTGATGCATTACAAATATAGAAAATACTTTTTGAATTTTCAATTTGGGATTCTTAAAATCAAATAAATTCAGAATTATATTGTTGTAGGTTTATTACAAAAAATATAGACAAAAATTATTTCTATGACATATATCACAAATATTCATATTCAACTTAAGTAGATTTATGGCTTGTTTACATATAGATACACACTACAAGTAAAACCATATTTATTTTAAGGTGTTTGTTTGTTCGTATTAAATTAATTACCGGTAACTTCATTATCAAAATTTTTATTCTATTGTTTCATTAAAACCAAAAAAATATTGTCAATTATACTTTTAAATAACTACCCGGTAAATAATCTTGAAACTTCAATAACTAAAAAAGATGGGTCTCCACTTTTTGGAGAAATATGGCTCTATAATCAGTTTTTGAAGTTTAATGAATTTCAATTATTAAATGAAAATGAAACCTGGATTCTTAAACACGACTATAACCTATCAACCCATCCTGCCGGTAAAGGCAAAGTAGAAGGTCAAATAGATTTTCTATTATTATCTAAATATGGAATATTGATTATTGAAGTAAAAGGAGGTGGATTAAGAGTAGATGAGAATGATAATTATTTTTCATTTGATAAATCAGGTGAATATAAAACTCAGAACCCATTTAATCAAGCTAAAGAATATACTCATACATTAAAACAATTATTAGATGAGGGAATTTTTATTTATAGAGCCGTTGTCTTGCCTCATGAAGCTGGTTTTGAATTAAAAGGACCTCAATTAGAAGGCTATAAGAATTTATTTTTTTCTAAGAAGAGCTTTTCTAATTTAAAAGAGGGTGAAGATGATAAGACCATAAATAAAATCTTCTTTGACTTTTTAATTGATTTATCCAAATCTTCAAGGAGTAAAATTTTAAAAGAGTTGAATCCTAGTTGGACAACTGAAAAGGTAAATAATAAAAGGTTTGAAAAGTATCCTGAACTATCTTCAAAGAAGTTAAAATCTTTAAAATCCGAGTTATTTCCGGTTCAATCTTCATATGGATTTAATCCAGAGAGAATCAATTCAGAAATCATACTAAATGAAAATTATGAAACTTTAAAAGGTTTAAGTAGAAATAGAAAGGTAATTATTCAAGGAGGGCCAGGAACAGGAAAGACTGTTTTGGCTAAGAAGTTTCTAGCAGTAAATATTTTGAAGCAACAAAAAGGCATATACTATTGTGCAAATAAATTAATAAAGGCAAAAATCGAACATTCTATTACTAGAGATTACCGAGTAGACGATACATTAATTACATTCAAAGTGTACCATGAAAATTCCATAAATGAAGATTTATCTAATGAAATTGAGTTCGTAATTTTTGATGAAGCTCAGGAATATTTTAATAAAGGATTATTCGAGTTGATTGAACAATTTGAATATAACATGGAACTTCCCAAACTGCTGGTCCTATATGATCCTAAACAAACTATAATCTACAATTTTAATGACATTTCCTTTTATACAGATTTTTATATTGAAAATGGTTTTACACATTATCTATTTGACGAAACATACAGATGTGGACAAAATAAACATATAGTAACTCTCTCTAATGAACTACTTAATAGTAATGTGATTAAACATGATGCAATAGTTTTAGAATTAGTAGAAAAGTTAAAAATAATTAAAGAAATTATTGACGAAACTAAATTCATAAAAACAGAACAAATAATTTTAATTCACAGCTCATTAATTGATTATTTTAAAGAAATAGTTAAAGATTATTTTAAAAATGATTTAGAGGAATTAGTCGAAAGTAACATTAATATTCCATCTTCTAAAATTAGGTTTACAACCCCAATTAAATATAGAGGTCTAGAAAACAAATCTGTGTATTTAATTACAAATAACTTGGATGAAAAGTCTAAGATTCAAAACTATGTAGCAGTTACAAGAGCTATGGATCAGGTTAAAATAGTCTTATGGACAAAATAGAGTTTAAAAAAATCCATAATGTAATTATTGATTTTCTACAAGAAGAAAATAATAATGAATTAGCAGTCATAGGATCTTGGTATTTTCGTTTTCTAGTATCAAATCAAGAAAAGCTTTCGTTGCATTTACCCTATTGTTCTGAGGAACTATTAACGTTATCTTTTAATTATATCAGGGCTTTTACTGTAGTTTTTAATCTGTTAAAAGGGGAAAAACTAACTGAATTTGAAGGCACTTGCCTATTTGATATATTCAATGCATCATCCTGTGAAAAAATGGATGAATTGACTTTAGATTTTATCAAACTAAACGAAAACCACGTTTTATGGGGAGAAAATACGCTTACAAAAGGAGAAAATACGCTTGCAAAATTAGATGCATTTTTACCTGTTTTTAGTAAAGAAGAAATAATAAGGCTTAATAAATCAAAAACAATCAAAAACACTTTTGAATTATTTAAAAGCATCCGAAAAACAGAGGTTTTTGATTTCCCACTACTAATTGAACTAGATGAAACGATGTTATCCTTTAATAATTTAGAAAATATTGATAATGAATTTATTTCTGAAAATCTATTTTTTGTTGATAGCACTTTAGACGATGACTCGGCTATGGAATTAGAGGACCAACTTATGGCTCAAGAATTAAATAATAGTCTCTTAATAAAATATCCATATTCTAAAAAACCACACGATTATTTAATCGATATTGCTAAAAAGAAATTCAAATTAGTTTTTAATAATCGCTTTGCATACAATGACATTTTAAAAAATGATTTGGTTCTATTAAAAGACGAAGCTAATCTAACAACTAAAATAGAGTATACTATAATTGATACAAACCACAGTAAAGATTTATATGAATTGTTTAGATCTTTTAATGAGCAGTGGTTTCAATTAGAATTAAATAAATTCACAACTCCTTTCCCTAAATATTGGTTGCTGTTTTTAAATGCTTCCTTAACCAATGAGGAATGGCTTAAGCAATTTAAAAAAGACTTTCCCGCGGTTGCTGAAAAGCCAATAATAAGAACTATCGAAAAAATTATAGATGAGGTGATTGAATTAAATTGGATTGAAAGTGTATTAACAGATTCAACAATAATCCTATTTCCAGAATTAAAAAGTTTAAGAAAAAAAAGATTAGAGTTTGTATATAATAATTTTAGAAACTATGTCACTTCTCTTAACAAAAATGTTGAATTTATCGATAAAGTCGAATCTCATAATTATAAAAACGTAAAAGTATTTGACTCATTTAATATTATCTATTTAGCAAATTTAAATCAGTTTAATTGTGAGGATACTATTAATGTAATGGTACCTGATTTTTTATATTTTGGATACAAGCCTTTTATTAAATTATATTTATTCAATTATCAATTTACGCCATTATTTATTGGCTTGAGAGAAGCTTTGGATGAGAATTATATTTCTAACAAAGAGGAAATTGAAGAGTTAAAGATAGAGATAAAAAGAGGAATTAAATTGGATTTAAAAAATTATAGAAGCAAATACAAAGATGAAATAGAAGATGAAATAGAAGATGAAAATCCAAATTTGGAAGATTTAGAATTCACAAATGCTGAAGAAATTGAAAACACTGCTTCTGAAGTTAACCACGAGAATAAAATAATTATAATAAATCAATACTTAGAAAATGAACTAGCAATTTCATCAACAGAAAAAGTTCTATTACAAAAGGACACCTTGATATTTGTAAAAGCTTTTAATCTTAAAAAGGGTGATTTTTTTGTAAGAAATATTGATATATCAGAATTGTATAAATC
Source organism: uncultured Eudoraea sp. (assembly GCF_947490415.1). GTDB lineage: Bacteria > Bacteroidota > Bacteroidia > Flavobacteriales > Flavobacteriaceae > Eudoraea. Next base: position 185,510 of record NZ_CANLGX010000005.1, on the reverse strand, counting down.
GAATAATTTGTACGATAAATTGGTAAATATACCTCAAGATGTTTTGAAGTATCAAAATCAGTTATTTAAAAAAGAAAATGTTTATCAAACTTTAAAAAATAAAGGTATTTCTTATCAGCATCAAAATTACTTTGATAATAACTATGTCTTAGAAATAAATGAAGAGCATACATTTAGAATTTCAAGAAGAAAAAAAGATTGGGCAATAATTTGCGAGTTCTTAAACATTAACCACTCAGATCAACAACTAGCATTTATTGCATATTATGGAAGAAGCAAGCAGAATGATTTAAAAAAGATGTATAAATCAATTATTGAGTTGTTGTTAGAAAATAATTGGTTAGGCAAAATTGAAGACCCAACTATTATCAATACAGTATCTAAAATTGTTAATAAATACAACAGCATTTTCAATACTACTGATAAAACTGAAATCACAGAAATTTCTGAATCTATAATATCAACAATATTAAGTCAACTCACATTAACTGAAATAAAAACTATTAAAAAATGAATGAGTTCATAGAAAAAAGAAATGGTTTAGAGATTTTTGTTAAGGAACAAATTATAGGCCCAGGAGCATACAATAAAAAATACTTTTTTCTTAAAGATTGGGACAAATCAGAGTATTATAGAAAAGATTTATCTCAGATTCCTGCCTTACAGAACTTTAATGAAATTATCCCAGAGGTTCCTGCTTATCAATACAGTTCCGCCATTTTATTTCCAATAACCACTCAACCCACTCAACCACAAAACAGAAAAGAAGGTCAAGAGGTAATTGATGAAAGTGAAGATATTGAAGAAGAAAGCTCAAATACTTCTGCAGATGATGAAAATATTTCTGAAGACACATCTTCAAATATTGTACTAACACAGCAAAATTATCCTAATACTTTTGGGTTATCATTTGTTTTTGACAAAAACAAAAACATTAATGATGATTTGCTAATTTCACTTTCTTACAGGAAATATAAGCAAGTTTCGAAAAAGACCCTTCTTGAAAACAGAATAGCAATAAACATAAAAGAGTATAAGGCTGAAATAAAACATATCGTAACAAAATATTTAACACAAGATTTTGGAATTGAGGAAAAGGATAATAATCTTTTTGTTTATCCAAAAAGGATTTTTAATCAAGATGATATTTACAGTATTGATTATAATTTATTAAATGCATACGTAAGAGATCAATTCCTATCAGCTTTAATTCAACCTTTTGAGAATAAAATAGTTGAATTAAATATGGTCAAAGGAGTAAAGTATTTTGGTTTAGAGGATGGGAATAAACAGTTTTACTCTATCTCAGATACAAAGTATTCTCATTCCAATGTTTTCACAATTTTCAGTGACGCAATAAGCAGCTTTATTCAAAAAAAATTAGAATGTGGAATCGTTAACTATTCTATATATAAAGATTTAATAAAAGAACTAGAGATTTATAATCAGCTAATTCAAATTACAACAGACCTAAAAACAATTCTAAAAGAAAAGGACTCTTCACCAGTTTGGGAATCTGAAATATCTAGTAGAAAAATTACTTTACCAAAGTTAAAAGGAATAGCAATTCAAAGAGATAAACGAAAAGCAATTGACGAGAAGGATAAAGAAAGTTTGCAATATTATGTTCAATACTTAATTCCTAAAGCGGAGGAGAATGAAGTTTATGTGAAAATATTAATTGAAAACGCTAATAAATATGAGTTAGAACCAAATGAGACTCCTCAATTAAATAAAAAAAACAGAGCAAATAAATTATCATTCTTTGGTGTTGAATTAAAAATTAATGAAACCACTAAAAATTCACTCTTACAATATAACCCTCCTCAATTGTTAGATTTTGATGAAGAAGATAGTTTTAATAAATTAATATACAGGGAATATATAGATTATGGAGAAGGATATAATACATCAGTTAATTGGGGGAAATCAAAGGACAACCTAACCTTCATATCATCTGATTTTCTACCGACACAAGAAACTCCATCGGTTGATTTCAAGCCTAGTGAAATTCAAGGCAACGATATAAAAAATAGGCTTTTAGATGATGGTATTTTATCTATGCGCTATTTGTCTACTTTGAGCAACGCTAAAGACGAAGAAGTTATTGATGGTTTAAATTCATTTATTGATGCCTATGGTAATGAAGGTTCTATTTGTTGGATAAATGACAAACAAGAAAATTTAAATTTAAATAATGAAAAGCTTAATGATAAATCAAAACAACTACTTAACAAACAATTAGAAGCTTGTAGAAAAGATTATAGGCGATTACAGAGAAACATTGCTTTATTAGAAAGAAATAAAGAAGCTATTGCTTCATTTAGAACAATGAACACTGCTATGTTTATGCAGTTACATCATAGTATCAAAACTGATAAAGGGAACAAACTATTTGTGCCTAAAAATAACGATGAGAAGTATTATAAAAATGTCTCATTGGAAAATGATTATAAGTGGCGTTCTTTTCAGTTGGCATTTATTCTTCTTAACATAGATGCTTTTGTAAAACCAAATGAGGAAGATAACACTGTAGAGGATGTATTTGGTTCAGGTTGGCCTGAAAGAAATGAAATTGCAGATTTGGTTTGGTTTCCAACTGGTGGTGGTAAAACTGAGGCATATTTAGGAATAATTGCCTTCGCTATTTCCTTAAGAAGATTTACCAAAGGAGAAAACGGTTATGGCACTACAATTCTAATGCGTTATACTTTGAGAATGCTAACCCTTCAACAGTTTCAAAGGGCTACAATACTAATTTTTGCATTAGATGTAATTAGAAAAGATGAATTTTCTTTACCCGAAAACTTTTCTTTAGGCGATGAACGTATTTCTATTGGTTTATTTGTAGGAGGAGATTCGTTGCCAAACTATTGGAGTCAAGGTGATAAATCTATGATTAAAGAGTTAAAGAAGATTTCTGATTTAATCGAAAATGATCAATCAATTTCCACGAATATTCCTTTTACAAATTGTCCTTGGTGTGGGGGAGCTTTGTTTGTTGATAAGGATTTAAAGAATATAAAACCAAATCACTTTGGGAATTATGGGATTAATGATCAATTAAATATCGCTTGCAATACAACAGGTTGCACTTTTCATAGCAGAAGACCATCTAATACAAAAAGTTTGCCATTTAGATTATTTGATGAGGATATTTATAAATATCCTCCAACCTTATTATTTGGTACGGTAGATAAATTTGCAGCTTTTGCTAATAATGTATCTACAGAAAGTGGCAGAAGAAATAAAGACTCTCAAAGATTAGTGGGCAAAGGATATAATGAAAGGGATGTTTTACCACCGGAATTAATAATTCAAGATGAATTACATCTTTTGTTAGGTCCATTAGGTTCTTCAGTTGGTTTGTTTGAGAAAAGTATAGACTATTTATGTACTTACCATGATGAAAATGGGAACAAAATAAAACCCAAAATAGTCACTTCCACGGCAACAACCAGAAATACCGACAAACAAATTTTTGCCTTGTTTAATAGGAGGTCTGAAATTTTTCCCAAACAAGGAATTACATGTGACGATTCATTTTTTGCATTTTATAAAAGAAAAGTAAATCAAGATAACATATGGGAATATGAATCTAAAAGAAAGTATATTGGAGTATTACCTATAGGAAAAACTCAAGTTTGGATGCAATTACGTATCATATCCATTAGCTTAAGTCATAGGCTAAAATATTTTAAAGAAAAATATACCATTGATGAAGTTTTTGAAACTCCAGAAACTCTTGAAAAGCTTAAAAAGGTATTTGATTATTATCATACTATCCTAGCGTATTATAACAGTTTAAAAGATGTTGGTAAGGCACAATCACAGTTAGACCATTATTTACCTGGAGATATAAACCATGTTATAAAAAACACCATTCCTTGGAGCTTCTTAGATAAGTTAATAAGGAAAGAAAGAATAGAGTATTCCGAACTTACAGGTAGATTATCTGGTGAAGAGGTTAAAACACATTTAGCTGATATTGAAAAAGAATGGACTCTCCTGGAGCCAATAGAGGATTCAGATAAATTGAAATTAAAAAAAATTAGCTCGCCAGAATTCGTTATTTCTACCAATATGATATCTGTAGGTATTGATGTTTCACGGTTTAATACTATTGTGATTAATTCTATGCCTAGAAATATTGCTGAATACATACAGGCCTCAAGTAGGGTAGCAAGAGATGAAGATGGTGTTGTTTTTACAGTGCATCACCCATTCAGGTCGAGAGATATTTCTCATTATCAAAAATTCAAAGAATTTCACGAAAAATTTTATAGCTATGTTGAACCAATATCTGTAACTCCTTTTGCAAGTAAAGCTTTAGATCGCTATTTAGCTATGTATGCAATTGTCATCATTCGCCACAATAAAGATTTGGGATTGATAAATAATGAATCTGCTAGAGATATTGACAACGATAAAATTAAAATTATCAAGGATTTAATAACTTCAGAAGTTCAAGAAGTGTATAATAACGGAAAAAAGTTAGACAAACATTTGCAAACCAGAACAGCAGGAATAACTTCAACTATTGACGGTATAATCACACAAGAAGAAGTTGATGATATTGATTTTAAAGTGAATGAATTACTAGAAAGATGGATAGGGTTAATCGACAACTTGCCACAGCCTGTTGATTTGAATTATAGAAATCATGAAAATAGATTAAAATCATTGTTTATTAATGCAAGTGACGATAACTATCCAAATCATTGGAAAGTTTCATATTCCTTAAGAGAAATAGGAGCTTCTGCAGTTATTAAAACAGTACAACAATAGGTTATGGCAAAAAAAGAACATGTCCAAAATAGCGCTGCAAACGAATCTGTCAGTAAATACAAGTTGCTATCTGCATATGGCGGACCAGGGTCTTTAGTACATACACAATATGGCAGTATCATTATTTCTTGTATTGAAGAGTGGGGATTTCTAAAAAAGGTTTTAGAAATTCATAATGAATTTATTCAAAAAGGAACCGCTGAAGATAAAATCGTTAAAGAAGTTTCTATAGATGCTGGATTGGAAAGAAATGGAAACATAGGAATCTCAAATGACAATAGATTATTAGAATCTTTGCAAATAAGTAAGGAATTGCCAAACTTGAAATACCTCGTGTTAATACCAGATATTGAGTTGGTCACATATAGTAATAAAATAAAAAGTGGCGTTGAATTAGCTATTCCAAGCACCTATATGCCTAAAGTGTTTGCAGATGACAACAAGAACTATAAATCATATAGAAAATGGTATAAAGAATGGACTGAAAGAAGTGATAGTGATGGTAAGAAAACAGATGAATATGGAAAACAGTTTCATCCACCAAAATATGTTGCTAATGAAAAAAAGGGGTGGACAAGTGATTTAAAACAAGACAATATAATATTACTTTGTGAACATGGCCATATAAGTGATTTTCCATGGTCTAAATTTTTAAGATGGCGTAAAGAAGAACCCTTAGCCATATATGTAGAAAATTCTGTAGAAATATTTATTAATCAAGATTGTTGTAATAATCCTCAAATTAAAATAACCTCAAACATAGGGAATGCATCTGGATATGATGGTAAATATCTGCGCTGTAATAATCCTGGTTGTTTAGGAAATAAAGGAACATCACTTAAGGGTTTAATGGGTGTTAAAATTAAATGTCCTGGCCATAAACCTTGGGAATCTTCTACAGCATTAGATGTTCGTTTTCCATATTCTGGAAATATGAATTCCAGAATAAAGGGGCCTCCTTTCGAAACTTGTAATTGTGAAAAACCGATGAAGGTGGCCTTAACAACAGGGAATAACATTTATTATTCAAGAATAAAATCGAGCATATACTTGCATAGTGAATTATTTGAGAGTGACATTGCTTTAGCGATTATGAAATTAGAATCGGAGAAGGAACAGGCCGTTAGTAATGAAAAATACAGTTTAGCTGAAGAGTTAAACAATAAAATTAAAGAGTTAGAAGCTAAACAGCCTGGGGAGGAAAAGACAGTAGTTTTGGATTCAGAGCGTGAAATGATTTATAGATTTAATGAATTCCAAGCGTTTCATAAAGATGAGGCTTTATTAACAAAATACCCTAAAGACTTAAAAGTAAAGGAGGTTACCCAAAATTTAGATGAAGAAACTAAAGGTTATTTCACTCGAGTACTTAGAGTAGATAACATGAAAGTAACATCTGCTCAGCTAGATTTTTCAAGAGTTGTTCCAATAGATCCGGATGCAGAAAATGTACATTCTAAAAATATATTTAGAAGTAATAATGATAAAGTCCAAGTTTACCCCGTAGTGGAGAATTTTGGTGAAGGCATCTTCTTTTCGTTTAAGAATGAGTTGATTGATGAGTTTATTAACAATAATAACATTATAGAAAAATTGCAAATTCAATTAGCTTATTTGCATAAGCAAACAAATTCATTCAATAAAGGTGCTGTTGATTTTGCTAATGTTATGAATTGGCAATTATATTTAGTTCATACATTTTCTCATTTGATAATGCGAGAATTGGAATTTAGATGTGGTTATCCCACGGCCTCTTTGTCAGAAAGAATATATGTATCCAATGAAATAAAACATAAAATGTATGGCTGTTTAATATATACGGCTGAGGGAGCAGAAGGAAGTATGGGAGGATTGATAGCTCAAACTAGACGTCAAAATCTAAATAATTTAATAAAAAGTGCTATAAAAAGAGCTACTATTTGTAATAGCGATCCATTGTGCTGGGAGTCTGAAGGTCAAGGATTATTCGATTTAAATTTTGCTTCTTGCTTTTCCTGTAGTTTAGTAAGTGAAACTTCCTGTGAGCATAGAAATTTATATTTAGACCGAAAATTGCTCGTAGATATGGATAAAGGATTTTTTAAAGATTTGTTAAATGGGTTTTGAAGAACAAAATAAGTATTTTTTACGCCAGCGATTTACATCTGAATTTTATAAATCTTCTATTGATCAAAAAGATATTTTATATAAATCCTTTCGAGATGAATTACTCAAAAGGATAACTCATTATTATAATAACATTTCTGAAAGTGGTCCAGCAGTGATATGTAAATTCTATAAAGAATTAATAGAATTAATTTGGGATTATGACAAGGACTTTATTCTAACAAATCTGTTATTTGAGAAGGATTTTAATTCAGTAATCACCTGTCTTGATAAGAATCAGAGGGTCTTTGAAACAAGACTAAGCTATAATAACGATTTAATGTGGGGGTTAGAATTTTTCTTTAAGAAATTCTTAGATGAAACAGATATTTATTTTTCATCAACCCTAAAAGATTTCTTGAATGATCATTTAAGTTCCTTTACTAGTCTAAGACCAAATAATTGGGAAATTAAACGTAATAATACTACAAATTCCATCAAGGTTGAAGTCATACACATCTATACTAAGTTCCTTATATCTAATATAGAAAATACTGAATATCTCAAAAAGATGATTACTATTCATATTCTTTTTACTAGAGCTTGGCATTTGAACTTTAAGTTTGAAAATATAAATGAGATTAAGATTACAATCCTCTTCCTTGATCAGTTGATCAAGTCTTATAGAGAAAGTTTTTTTAAGGGCAATACTCCAATTTTGCACCAATTTATACTAGCACTTAATCGAAAATATTTGGAGATATTTGCTCAAGGATTTGTCCAGACTCCTCTATTTGATACTGCCAAAAGAAAAGATTATCCAAAAGGTTATCACATTAAGAGAAAAGAATTAGAAGATCTTATCCTTCAAAATGAATTTCTATTAGATTCAACCACACATGAATTAGAATATTATGAACTTTTTAGAATCTATACGAACACTAATTCTGCTGCTGTAATGGAAAAGATTCGAAAGTCATTTAAGGAAAAAATCAATATTTCAATACTTCCACAATCTGAAGAGTTGGATATTATAGAAGACCTATGCCATGAGAATGAAAGTGGAATTGAGTTGTTGCATGATCTTTATAAACACTTCTACCTATTTGAAAGAATGATCTAATGCGAATAATTAAGGTTCAATACCTACTAATACAAGTGGAACTGCTGGCACACCCCTTCCCTGTCTTGCCAGATCATAGAGTGCAGATTCATAGTAGCCTGGACCAGAAGACATTTCAACTTGCATTGATTTCATAGGCAAAATCTCAACGCCCACATCAATTGTATCTCCAATATAAAATGCCAAATGCTTTACAAATAAATCGTATGCAATAAAACTATATTTACCAAACTGAACTTCTACAGCAATTCTATTCTTAACAAAATCTGTTTGATTATAAGAATAGATTGGGGTTCTTTTTGACTCTTCTATAATTGCCTTTTGCTCCTCAGCTTTTAAGTGCATAGTTTTCGTAATCAATTTGTAATCATCCGTAACCCAATAGCTGGTCCTACTTTCAAACCATGCTCTATGTTCAAATTCGACCTTTATCCTACCATTTAAGTCAACCGGGCTAAATAGTTTTTTACCCTTCATGGTTTTTTCCTTACTTATCTTTGTTCTATATTCATCTGCATTAATAGCGTTGATTACCTCTTCGATTTCCATCCATAAGGATTTTTGATGATACTGAATCCATTCGAAACCATTTAGATGGGAATATTGCGCTCCTATTTTCATTTTTTAATATTTTTATTGAATACATACCCTAAAACAATTCCAGAAAGAATCAAACCCTTATTATCAAATAGCTTTGCATTCAAATTGTTCCCAACTATTGAAGTAAATTCTGAATCAGAAATATTCACATTTAATAGGCTTTTCTTCAAATTCAATCCAAACTCAGAAAGCTTATCCAACACATCATAAGGATGAGTGTACTCCTTAGATTTATGGGTCCACCTTTTTTGCAATTGACTAGAACTAACAGTCTTGGAAAAGCTTATTAATTCATTAAGTTCACAGTCAATTCTGACGTCCTGAACTTTCAAAAATTCTATTATTTGCTTATATTTTTTATGTGTAAATAGTACTTGGTTAATTTTCTTTGATGAACCGTAGAAGAATTTTATACTCCAGACACAAATATTCTCTGTACACTTGTTTGAAAGTTCGAATCTAACCCCGCTACCTAATCTGTATTCTGGAATAGCTAATCTAAAAGAACGCACATCTCTATATTTGAACTTTACTTTATCCGGAGGCGTAATAGGGATTTCTTCTGTCGGCGAGTTATGGCGATAAACTTTGACATCATCTATTAAGGTCAATTGCTCAACTGGAACTTCCTTCATACTTTGAAACAAATAATATGTTACTACTGGGGGTATAGCATTTCCAATCATCTTTAATTTAGAGTTGTATGTCTTGCCATAATATTGGTATGTAACAGGAAATCCCATGAGCATACCTCTTTCCCTAACAGTGAGTCTTCTATAGCCAACTCCATTTTTAATGACCAAGCTTTCTCTAGAAACTCTTGTGCAAGTTGAAGTTATGGTTCTAGAAGGTTTATCTAATCTTTCTGGAAAGGACATGCCATTGTAAATTGGGTGGTAAGTTTTTGATTCTCTGTTTAATCTCAATTCCTCTGGATTGAGTGCTTCTTCTATAATATGGTCTGTTATTTCGTTTTTGGGAAGGGAATATTTATAAACTGGGTCAATTACAACATCTTGTTCTAGGGCATTAAGAATATCGCCAAGCGTTCTTTCAACTGTATGTTCTTTATATGATTCAAATAATTTATAAGGGAAATTCCCAGCGATCATTCTTTTCCTTTTCTGCGGAACACCAAAGTCACTTGAATCAACAACTTCCAAATAATTAAATAGTTTCTTGAATCGCTTAAATTTTGAATCTTCGTTTAGAGCTTTTTCCAAGATATTTTTAACCCTTGGCACATTTTCCATAGCCCAATACTTTGGTTTAAGATATTCAACCACACAAAGAAATTGGTACATATCCACCAATCCATCTTGGATATCCCCACCGCCACCTTTATTGGAATAAGAGAATTGTGTGCAAGGTGGACTTCCTACAACAAAATCTATTGTGCCGACTTCTGGCAACGTCTTGAAATCAAGTTTTCTAATATCAATCTCTTCAGTATTCGTTCCAAAATTTATATTATGTGTTTGATTAGAATCCTTATTCCACTCAAAAGACTTAACATGATCAATCCCATTAAGCTTCATCCCTAATGTCCATCCTCCAATACCACTATATAAATCTATACAATTCACAAATCCTATTTATTCTATTATCGTTTCACAAAGATAGTATGTGTTTATGTTTAAATCATATTTAGAATGAATTTCAAGGGTTTGTTTATAAAATTGTGATGCGATAGCAGCACGTTTATCGTTCTTGTTAGGCAATGTTATCAATTTTTTCGCAATTGAATAAATCTTGAGCCAAAAGTCCCACGGTGTTGCCCTTATCAAAAATATCTTTAAAATGAGCCGATGTCTCGTCTTTTAAATTGTAGTGATTTTTGCATAAATATAAGGTCTTTTCGCACTGAAGACCTCTAATATAAAGGTTGATTTGGAAAGGATATATTTTGTCATTGATATATAAAGATAACTAAGATTTGGAAAAATATCCCAATTTGGGCCTAATCAGGGAAGCTATTCCCTTCTTCCTTATAAGACTCAAATTCATTTTTCAGTCCTTAAATAAGCATGCTTGAAATGGGGATAAATGTTAGGTGCTTTTATTAAGTAATATCTTACTTTCGTTCCTTAACTATCTAACAACTGATAAATATGAAAGCAACAGCAATATTATCCATTCTGATTCTCCTTATTAGTTGTGGAGAAGTAGTTAAGAAGTCACCAGAAATGTCTCAAGCCAAAATTGACAGCGTAGAGACTATGATAACTGACCTAGATAGGGAGATAGGGATAATAAGTGATAATGCTGCTGACAGCCATCATCCTATCATCATCAAACTGACTGCTCTTAGGGATAGCCTTGAGGCACTCCTTCCATAAGGCTCTATTTGACATAAACATAGATATAAATAGTATTAAATCATCTTAATCCTGCATTATAGTTGCTCTCAACATACTTAATTTAGGTCTATGACACTCTACGAATACAAAATGCTTTCAGAAGATGAGTAGTACGACACGGTATTTGCCAAAGGCAAGTTCCTAGATTTAGTTATTGAAGGTAATTCTAAATATGTCCTTTATGCTTTGAATATGTTCTTTGTTGAGGTACTATGGGATATAGAAAAGGATGAGATAATAGGCAAGGGAACATTCAAAGAAGGAGATAGTCTGGATCGGTATAGCAATGTTCCTAAGGAGTTTTAATTTAACCGCCCAACCCACTTAAAATAAAGACCCTTATTAGGGGCCTTTAATTTTGTGTGTAAAATTTTTCTGTAATGAGGGTTCAAAAAGGAAAAACGCTGAAAGGAAACACATGATATTAATATAAATGTGTTAGCAATATTTTATATAATTATTACTAATCAATATCAAAATGCAATTATTTTATTTCAAACAGGTATAATTTGCTAAAAGAGAGTCAAAAAAAACAAACAGAATACGAAATCCTTTTGATAATATAGTTTTAATTAATATTTATATTATCATGGGGTTACTTGATTTTCAAAAGCAAAAAATAATTCAAATGGACAGAAAAATTAGAAATGCGTCTATGAACGTAGTGCAAAGTTTCGATCAAACAACTTATTCAGGAACTGCTTCAGATTATATTAAAGAAATAATTATTCCCTCATTGCCAAAAGTAGATGATATTATTTCGTTTACTGAATCGTTGTACAGCTACTTGAATGATGTAAATAAAGTCCGTTATATCAGAAAGTTTAAATCTTACCCCCATCGTGGAAATATTTATAACGAATGGGATAGAACCTTTACCGTCACAGATAATGAGCCTGCTCTATGGTTTTATATGGAATGTTTTGAGGAGAAAATCAGTGATTTCTCTTCTTATGAGGAGAACAAGTCTTTTCCAATTGCATTTGCACTTAAATCTGAAGAAAAAAAGTATTCCAATGATCATTTTAGATATGGGAAAAATTCTCGAGAAAATTTATTTTCTTCTTCTGGTTTAAAGCACTGTCACATTCTTGAGTGCGCACCCCGTGGCGAATCACTTGAAGAATTATCGATAGATTCAAGAATGATAAGATTATTATCTCCAATGAATCATTTTCCCTTTCCTTCACCTAGGAAATATGAAATGAGTTCAGATTTTGGAGAAGATTATATATTCCTAAATCTGGTTAAAAAAATTCTTTACCAAGAGTATTATAAAACATCGATTCAGAAAGAGAAGTTTATTGAGTTTCTTGAAGCAGCAGGGAATAAGATTAAGATAATAAACATAGGGCAAGACATGTTAATTAAATTTTCGTCAAAACTATCAAATCAGCGATTAGTTGTAAAGAAAGTCAAGACGACTAAACAACCAACAACATCAGTTGAGTTTGGTAGCAGTAATAATGATCATAGATCAATTGCTAGTACAATTCTTTCCCATTATAAGATTTCAGAGAAAGATTATGGAAAGGGATTGGTCATAAGAGTTAAGTTCAAACGGGGTAAGTATCAATCTTCAATATTTGAGTATGATCATGATTATACTTATGAAAAAGTTATTGATCATTTAAAAACATTGTCGTGTTGGGAAAAATACAGTAGCTATTATAATACTTCAAATATTCCAGGTTTTGCTAAAAAATATGTCAAGAATATTGAGTAATTGTACAAACAGAATACGAACGAAAATTGATAATTTAATTATTAAATAACCTAACTTGATGATCATGGGACTATTTGATTTTCTTAATCCAGAAAAAAGAAGGACACAAAAAACAATGAGGATTTTAAAGAATTTGTTGGAATCAAGATTTCCAAAAGGAGACAAGGACATTAATGCAGCCGCTAATGAACTACTGTACATTCTGAATAACAGAATTAGCCTAGATGAAGCACAGGAAATAGTAAGATTATCTACTGGAATTAGCCGTATCTCAAGGGATTTTACAAAAGAAAGGCTTAGGCGACATCTTGCGGGATATTGTCTTCATCACTTTACAGATTCTCAAGTCAAAGAATTTCATCGTTATCTTAATGTCTTAAATGACGCAATGATGATCCATGGAAGATCACCATCAGAAATTAGACGTATGGGAGATCTTTATGTATGGTGATTTTTATATTAAAACAATTATCGGGAAATGACCTTTTAGGAATACTTAACGCTTTCTGTTAAGGTGTAGTTTTGTTTAAATGTTAAAAATTCTATCTTTAATAACTTGGGTCATAGATTCAAACATCATGCAAAAAATAAAACTTTTTAATAGCAACAACCAAAGACTATGGTCTATATCTGAAAACTTTGAACATACTCCAAAAAATATTGCAATGGTTATCCTCAAAAGCAAAATGAGTGAACTTGACCGCCCATTTAACGATAGAGGCAAAGTTGATTATATTAATGACTGGGTAAAGGGTTACGCTTATCAATTTGGTGTTAAAAGCATACTTCGAGTAGGAAATATCTGTGATTTAATAGCATTTTCTCTCGTTCATAATGATTCACTTCAAATTTTGGGAGAGAACGATAACGAGGTTGACACTGTGTATAAAAAACAAGTTTATGATTGGATAGAAAAAATACTACAAGACAGTCTTAAAAAGATAAAATCAGAAGCCCTAGGGGAGATTTCAAAATTTAGGGACAAGTATGAGAAACCTCCCCACTGAGTTGTAAAACTTGTCCATCTAATGAAACAGTAGATTGATTATTGAAGATAATTATTAAAACGTATTACGCTAACTATTTAAAAGTATTATCCTTAAAAACATACTTAAATCACTAGGATTCCTTTAGCAATCCACTAGGTTTTTTAGCCTTAATTCCTATAAGTTTAAAAAAGTATATTCAAATGTTAAAATGGATGGTTTGTGCGGTTTTCAACATAATATATAAGCGAAAATTGTTCTTGAATTAATTAAATATGAATGGCTACTTTTTTATGAAATCAGGACAATACTTTTTTTGTGCTACTTTGTCTCTCATCTCTTGATTTAATTCAAAATGTCTTGAAATCGCTGCTATTTTGTCGAAATAATCGCTAGTTCCATCCATTTTTTGATATATGAAAGGTTTTATAAATATGCAATGGGAATGTTCAAATATACTTTTAAGTAAGACTCTATCTGAAATACCACAGGAATGTCCAACCACTAATACATCGAAATGCTTTATATCAATAAAATTCATTAAGCGTTGGTAGTTCTGTGATTCCAAATATTTAAAAGACTTGATGTTTTTTAGACATTCATTTATATTTAAGTTTTCGAGTTCCAAATAACTTTGAATAGTTTCATCGCCATATCCAAATATTATTGGCCCATCAGGTTTTTCTATGTTTCCATGTATATTTATTAATTCTGCTTCTATACGTTGCTTTTTAAAGAGTAACATCAAGGGAGTAAGCGTAGAGGTATAATTGAAGTTTAAAATTAAAAGATTTTCTAATTTAGTTGTTTCAATTTTTTCTAATCTCTTGCTACGAACCTCAGAAGTTTCAAATGGGGCTTTTAGTTTTTGCCATTTAATAGGAAAGATCGACGAATCTATTTCTTTTTGAATCTGGATCAAATATTCGATAAGGAAGATTCTTATCTGTTTCAAACTTCGATTTAGATTCTTCACATTAACCATATCAACATCCTGATCGGTCTTTACTTTTTTAACTGAATAGTTACATAGCAAATCATAATATGTTTGTTCTATATCTACCCAATTTTCTTGCCCATTATTGATACACTTATCAAGAAGTGGCGAGACGCTACTCCTTGAATGTTTTGTATCTACTTCGAGTATTTGTTTAAGACAATTTTTTAAATCGGTTTGGTCAAATTCTTCTTTGGGGAATGGACCATTATTATCTGTTAGGCGAATAAGGTTGTCATCATAAGGTTTCGGCATATAACGGATTCCCGGAATCACTTTTAAATGCAAGTACCACATTAAAAACGATTTATAGGATGATTTTAGTCCAAGAGACAAATCATATCCATTGCCAATGATTACCACCCTATTCATAATATTGTTTTATAATGCTTATTGAGATCTGAGTGTTAGAATAGAATCATAAAAAGTAATAGGTTGACCTTTGATTTATTGACTCAGACTTATATAAGATGACTAAAGGTAAATAAAACAACCTAATTCACCTTAAAGAAATATTTTGGACTAAATATGGGCTTTTATTCAAAGGAAGAAAACGAAACCTATTAACATTTAATTGGTTACGTTTCTATTAAGTGACCTCGACAGGATTCAAAACTATAATCTCTTGAGACTTAATCAAGGGGGTATTTTTTAATAATTATAGATTTGTTGTCTAATAGTTGGCTAGATAGAAATTAAAAACCCTCTAAATCAAATGATTAAGAGGGTTAAAAGTACTCGAGGCGGGACTTGAACCCGCACGGCCTAATGGCCATTGGATTTTAAGTCCAACGTGTCTACCAATTCCACCACTCGAGCCTAACTACCTTGGTAGCGGCTGCCTAAACACGGGCAGCACGTGGAGCTTTCTTTGAGCGAAAAACGGGATTCGAACCCGCGACCTCCACCTTGGCAAGGTGGCGCTCTACCAACTGAGCTATTTTCGCGTTTTTAGAAAATAGGCTTTAAAAGATCGAGTGCTAATTACTAAGGCAATGTGGCGCTCATCTCCCGATAACTATCGGGAAGCTATTTTCGCGTTTTTTAAAGAACGTCGCATCCCAAAAATGGACGCGGACGCAAATTTAATACAATTCTATAAAAAGCAAAGAACTTTTATTTAAAAAGAATCAGGTTAATGACCATTTGGGATGAATTTATTTTAAACCGGAAATTGGTAGTTCAGGAATGGACTTATAAGCACGTTTAAATCAGGAAGAGGCTTTTTTATTTTTGTTGAGCATCCGCTTAATTTCATTAAGCTTCATCAAAGCTTCAACGGGGGTTAAAGTATTGATATCTAAATGCAATAGTTCTTCCTTAATTCGCTCCAGTAAGGGATCATCGAGGTTAAAAAAACTGAGTTGCATTTCATTTTGTACCGCTTGTAAATTATCGGTGAGCTCTTCACTACTATGGGATTTCTCCAGTTTTTTTAAGATCTTTTCGGCTTTGTGGATAACCTGCTGCGGCATCCCTGCCATTTTAGCCACATAGATACCAAAACTGTGTGCGCTTCCCCCCGGTACAAGTTTTCTTAAAAACAAGACCGTGTCCTTAAGCTCTTTAACAGCTACATTATAATTCTTTATCCGCTCAAAGGTCGCGGCCATTTCATTCAGTTCATGATAGTGGGTCGCAAATAAGGTTTTGGCCCTGGCCGGATGTTCATGCAGGTATTCGGAAATAGCCCACGCAATAGAAATACCGTCATAGGTGCTGGTACCCCTGCCAATTTCATCTAGTAGTATCAAACTCCTTTCAGAAAGATTGTTGAGAATGGATGCTGTTTCATTCATTTCAACCATAAAGGTAGATTCACCCAGAGAAATATTATCACTGGCACCAACCCGTGTAAAAATCTTGTCAACATAGCCTATCTGAGCTGCTTCGGCAGGAACAAAACTTCCCATTTGTGCCAGCAAAACAATAAGTGCAGTTTGTCTTAATATAGCCGATTTACCACTCATATTTGGCCCGGTAATCATAATAATTTGCTGTGATTCCCTGTTTAAAACAACATCATTGGGAATATATGATTCGCCTAAAGGGAGTTGCTTTTCTATTACAGGATGCCGGCCATTTTTAATAGATATTTCCGTACTGTCATTTAAAGATGGAGCCACATAGTTATTTTCCATGGCTAATTGCGTAAAACCACAAAGGCAATCGAGTTTAGCAATCTGATAAGCATTTTTTTGTACAGGTAAAATATATTCCTGCAGCCATACAATCAATTGGGAGAACAATTGCTGTTCAAGGCTTAAAATACGTTCCTCAGCCCCCAATATCTTGGATTCGTATTCCTTAAGTTCTTCTGTAATATAGCGTTCTGCGTTTACCAGGGTTTGCTTGCGTATCCATTCTTCAGGCACCTTATCCTTATGTGTATTACGCACTTCAATATAATATCCAAAAACATTGTTAGAAGCAATTTTCAGAGAAGTAATCCCGGTTCGTTGTGTTTCTCTTTTCAGCATCTGATCAAGATGGTCCTTTCCGGTAAAAGCTAAAGCCTTTAGTTCATCCAGTTCTTCAGAATATCCTTTTGCAATAACATTACCTTTAAGAACATTAACAGGGGCATCTTCCTGTAACAGCTTTTTTATTTTTTCACGCACGAGACCACAGGTATCTAACTGATCACCTATTTGGCTTAATGATTTGTTTTTACTTTGTGTTATTAATTGCTTAATAGGAACAATAGCTTCCAAAGAATTTTTTAGCTGTACCGTTTCCCTGGGGTTTACTTTTCCGGTCGCAACTTTGGAAATCAGCCGTTCAAGATCAGCAATATGTTTAATCCCATATTGCAGTTTTTGCAGTGAACCTTCATTCTCAAGGAGATAAGAAATTACCTCATGCCTGCTTCTTATTTTTTCAATATTTTTAAGGGGAAGTGCCAGCCAGCGCTTTAACATCCTGCCTCCCATTGGAGAAATCGTCTTATCAATAACATCTATTAGAGTGACAGCGTTTTCATTATGTGAAGTGTACAATTCCAGGTTATTAATGGTAAACCTGTCCATCCATATATATTCTTCTTCTGCTACTCTTTGTATCTTACTGATATGCTTCAATTGACTGTGCCGGGTATCAGATAGATAATGCATAATGACTCCTGAGGCAATTATACCATACTTCAGCTGAGCTACGCCAAAACCTTTTAAAGTAGCTGTTTTAAAATGGTTGGTAAGCGTTTCAAAAGCGTAATCTTCCTGAAAAATCCAGTCTTCCATAAAGAAGGTATGGAAACGCGTTCCAAAAGCTTCTGTAAAATCTGTCTTGTGCGTTTTGGAAACCAGCACTTCATTGGGAGAGAAATTTTGCAGCAATTTGTCTATTTGTTCCAGATTACCTTCTGCAGTGAGGAATTCACCCGTAGAGATATCAAGAAAGGAAACACCATGAATATTTTTTCCAAAATGGACCGCACAGAGAAAATTATTGGATTTAGCACTTAGAATATCATCGTTTAATGCTACTCCCGGGGTAACCAACTCGGTAACCCCGCGTTTAACTATGGTCTTGGTTAATTTAGGATCTTCTAATTGATCACAAATGGCAACCCGCTGCCCTGCCTTAACCAGTTTAGGGAGATAGGTGTTAAGGGAATGATGCGGAAAACCTGCCAGTTCTGTCTTTTCACCCCCATTGTTTCTATGTGTAAGCACGATCCCTAAAATTCCTGCTGCTTTTACTGCATCCGCTCCAAAAGTTTCGTAAAAATCGCCCACCCTGAATAGCAGAAGTGCATCAGGATATTTGGTCTTGATGGTATTGTACTGCCTCATCAGAGGCGTTTCTTTCTTTATTTTATCGGAATTGGCCAAAGTAGTTTATTCTCCTATTTTTGTGAACTGGAGAGTAAACGAAAATACTATTTTTCCCAGGGATTGTCACACCTTGTTGATATTTTCGGATAACTTAGTTTAGCTTAGTTTAAAGAAGAGCTTTATCGATAGATTTAACTCACCAAAAGCAAAAATTAAATCAAAAATAAGCATTAGGAAATCTCAGTCAGTTTATGCGAAAACTAAAAAACAGTGAATTAGACCGCTTGGACATTGATCAGTTCAAAAGCGCTTCAAAAACACCCCTGGTTCTTATTTTGGACAACATTAGGAGTTTAAACAATATTGGCTCAGTCTTCAGAACCGCAGATGCTTTCCGGATTGAAAAGATTTATTTATGTGGTATAACTGCTGTTCCTCCACACAAGGATATTCACAAAACAGCTTTGGGAGCTACTGAGAGTGTGGCCTGGGAGTATAAAAAGAACACTGTAGATTTAATTGCTGAACTTCAGAAAGACTATTTGTGCCTGGCGGTAGAACAAACAGAAAATGCCACTCCTCTTAATCACTTTATTCCTAAAACTTCAACCAAATACGCTCTGGTTTTTGGCAATGAAGTAAAAGGGGTTTCACAGGAAGTAGTGGATAGTTGTCAGGGTGTTTTAGAAATACCTCAGTTTGGAACTAAGCATTCTTTAAATATATCTGTAAGTGTCGGGGTAGTTGTATGGGACCTTTGGTCCAAACTTCAGCTTCTTTCAAAAAAGAAATAAATTTCATTGGGTATTTCGGCTTGTAACTGCCTGAAAATAAAAACCCTGACAAAAATGTCAGGGTTTTGGATATATAGTTTGAGTTAGTTAGTTTCTCATAAATTGTGGTGCAATAAAGTAATTCCCTTTCAACTATGCAAGAAAATTGCCAAATATATGTTAAAAAAATTATTGCCTTCTACTTAAAATTCGGTCTCAAATAAAGGCCTTAATCTTTAAGTACCTGCTCCAGAATTTTATCTAGTATTAATTCGTAATCTGCTTTATTATCCACAAAATCCAGATCAGCGATATCGATTATCAAACTTTGGCGATGCGGAAAACCCTTTAAAAAATCAAAATAACCCCGATTAATTTTCTCCAGATATTCTCTATTTATTCCTTGCTCATAATCACGTCCCCTTTTTTTAATATTTTCTAACAAGCGGTCGGTACTTTGGTAAAGGAAGATATAGATATCAGGTTTTTTTACTTCTTTGTACATAAAATTGAACATTTTACGATAGAGCTTAAATTCTTCTTTTTGAAGGGTTATTTGGGCAAAAATCAGCGATTTGTAGATATCATAATCACTTACCATAAAATTCTTAAAAAGATCAAGCTGGGTGGTGTCATCTGTAAATTGCTGGTATCTGTCTGCCAAAAAAGACATTTCCAATGGAAAGGCATATCTGCTTTGATCATTGTAGAACTTGGGCAAAAACGGATTATCCGCAAAACGTTCCAATACGAGTTTGGCATTATGATCGCCAGCTATTTTCTTGGCCAGGGTGGTCTTTCCTGCACCAATATTACCTTCAATTGCCACCAAATGAAGTTGAGATAGGAGTAACTCCCTGCTGGCATATAATTTATAATTGGTTTGAATTAAGTTATCCCTGTCCCTACATTCCTGCAATAAATTTCTGGTATCCTTGCCTAATACGGGGTGATAGAATTGGGGTGCAATATCTGCCAGGGGTTTCAGGACAAATCGTCTCAAATGCATTTGAGGATGCGGTACGGTAAGCTCATCTGTTTTAATTATTTCGGAACCATAATACAACAGATCTATATCAATATTTCTGGATTGATAGCCCTCTTCCGTAACCCGTTTCCTGCCCATTTCCTGCTCAACTTTCAGGATAATATGTAAAACTTCCACAGCTGTGCATTGAGTTTCGAGAGACAAACATGCATTCATAAAGTCCTCTCCTTCAAATCCCCAGGAAGGACTCTTATAAACTCCGGATATTTGAAGAATAATTCCCAGCTCTTTTTTTAAAAGGAGGACGGCCCGCTGCAAATTGAAAAGTTTGTTTCCAAGGTTGCTTCCAAGCGAAAGATATATAGTTTTAGCTTCCTTCATATTGTGTAAACAAAGGTAAGCCAGATGATAAATAAATTACAATAAAGGCACTCTATTTATTAAATGCTAATTACTTCTTTTACTTAAGTTGAATTATGATTACCTAAAAAATAACTTAATTACATCATCCTAAGTTTGGTTATCTTTGGTATCTATAAATTATAGAATTGTATGAAATTTTTAAGAAACCTCCTTGCCGCAATCGTCGGCACTTTGATAGCATTTGGTATCATGTTCTTCATGTTCGTCTTTTTTGTAAGTCTTGTTAATACTGAAGAAACCGTAAGCGTTAAGAAGAATTCCGTTTTGGAATTACAAATGAAATACCCCATCAATGACTATACGGGGAATAGTGAAGGGGATCCTTTTGACATTCTTTTTGATAAGTCGCAGGGCTTGGATCAAATTCTTCACGCAATAAAAGTGGCCAAAGAGGATGATAATATTAAGGGGATCAGCATTAATAATAATTATATTACTGCTGGAATTTCCACAACTCAGGCCATAAGGAAAGCCTTGTCTGATTTTAAGGAAAGTGGAAAATTTATATATGCCTACGGGGATTATTATCTTCAAAAAGATTACTATCTGGCCAGTGTTGCAGATAGTGTTTTTCTAAACCCGGTTGGTGCAATGGATTTTAAAGGACTTTCTGCAGAAGTCTTATATTTTAAGGAATTGCAGGAAAAGACGGGAGTTAAGATGGAAGTAATAAGGCATGGTAAATACAAGAGTGCGGTTGAGCCTTTTTTATCCAATGAAATGAGTGAGGCCAACAGAACTCAAATCAAGGAACTTATGGGCTCAATTTGGGGTTCAATTGTTTCTGAAATTGCAGTGGATAGATCAATTACTGAGGAAAACATAAATATTATAGCAGATACTCTGGGGGGCAGAAAACCAGAATATGCTAAAGCTTCTGGATTGCTAGATGACATAGTTTATTTCGACGAATATGAAAATCGTTTAAAACGGGCCTTAGGTATTGGCAAGGAGGATAAACTCAATTCTATCTCACTGGAAGATTATACAAAGATTTCCCGCAAAAAGAAATTGCACAATGGCAAAGATAAAATAGCGGTCATTTTTGCACAGGGGAATATACTCTATGGAGAAGGAGGCCCAAATGTTATTGGGCAGGGAATCATAAATAAGGCTATTATTAAAGCCAGAGATGATAAATCGGTCAAGGCAATTGTTATGCGCGTAAATTCTCCAGGAGGGAGCCCACTTGTATCAGACATTATTTGGCGCGAAATTGAGAAGGCAAAGGAGAAAAAACCAGTAGTCGTATCAATGGGAGATGTTGCAGCCTCAGGAGGTTACTATATTTCGACAGGCGCTGATAAAATATTTGCTGAACCCACCACCATTACCGGATCTATTGGGGTCTTTGGAACCATTCCAAATATTAGTGAACTGGCAGGAAATATCGGAATTAATGCGGAACAGGTGGGAACCAATAAGAATTCTGTTGATTATTCTTTGTTTGAACCTATGACTGATGAATTTAGAGGTTTTGTAAAAGAAGGGATAGAAACCATTTACCAGACTTTTCTAAGTAAAGTATCTGAGGGTCGGAATATAACAATCGCCCAGGCAGATAGTCTTGCCCAGGGGAGAGTTTGGAGTGGCACCGAAGCCAAAAAATTAGGACTGGTAGATGAATTGGGAGGTCTTGAAGATGCAATAGAAGCGGCAGCCTTACTGGCCAATGTGGATTCTTACTCCATTAAAAAATATCCGAAGTATAAAACTAGTTTGGAAAGATTTATGGAAGATTTTGGAGGTGCAAGTATTCTTAATAAAGAACATTTGATCCGGGAAGAAATTGGTGCTGAAGCTTACCGTGTTTTAAAGGAAGTCAAATCGGTAATGGAGCAAAAAGGAATTCAGGCGCGCTTGCCGTTTACCTTAACCATTAAATAGCTTAATGACTCCCAAAAGCAGAAAAGAAGCATATCGTATTTATATATACCTGGGGGCACTTTTTATTACTTCCCTGGTGGTTTCCAATTTAATTTTCCAAAAATTCTTTTTTTGGTACCCTTTTGGAGATGTAACTGTTTTTGGAGCACCTTTATTTGAAATTTCTGTTGGGGTACTACCTTATCCTATCACCTTTTTAATAACGGACCTTATATCAGAAATATATGGAAGAAAAAAAGCGAATCAGATTGTTACGACTGGTATTTTTGCTTCCTTTTTTTCCATGGGAATCATCCTGGTTTCCAATTTGGTTCCGGCAATTTCTTCCTCACCCGTGGGGGATGAAGTTTTTAGTAATGTTTTCGCATTGTCCCCCTTAGCTGTTCTGGCTTCAATGCTGGCCTATCTATGTGCACAGTATGTGGACATTGCTATCTATCATTTTTGGAAACGTTTAACTAAAGGTAAATATTTATGGCTTCGTAACAATTTTTCTACTTTCTTATCGCAGATTATTGACACCACAACTGTGGTGGGACTTCTTTGCATCTTTGGGGTAATTCCCTGGAAGATGTTTCAGGGGTTGATAATTAGTGGTGTTATTTTTAAGATTTTTATCGCTTTTCTGGACACCCCTTTTCTTTATTTGTTCGTATATATCTTCCGAAAGCGATTTAATCTGGCCGTGGGTGAAGAAATAGACCTTGATACCTAGTACAGATTAGTTGTATTGAATCTAAAGTTTGTCCTGTTGATTGACCTGCTTTTTTATTTTTTATCTTTTCGACAAAAGGTATACTAATACTCGCTTTTTTAAGTTTTAATCGGACTGAGCTCCAATATATTATGAAAAAGAAAATTTTAAAAATTACCGGCCTGTTTCTGTTACTCGTACTAGGTATCCTGATCGCTGTGCCTTTTTTCCTCGAGGCTAAGATTGGCGACCTGATTAAAAACAATGTTAATAAGAACATTAACGCGACTTTGGATTTTTCCGAAGTTAACCTGAGTCTGCTGCGGAGCTTTCCCAAGGCCGAACTAAGAATTCAGGATTTGTATTTGTTAACCAAAGATCCGTTTGAAGGTGACACCCTCTTTAAGTCGAAATCTATCTCTTTAGAAATGGGCATTAAAGAACTATTAAAAGGGGCCGGGGAACCAATAACAATAAATACCCTGATTCTTGACAAAGCAGTTTTAAAGCTCAAAACAGATAAGCAGCAAAATGCAAATTATGAGATCGCCAAAGAGGGGGGGGGAAAGTCTGAAATTGATACAGAAGCCGGTGGTTTTACTTTTAGTCTTGAGTCTTTTCAGTTGATGAATTCTGGAATAATCTATGAAGATTTAAGTTCAGGAGTACTCCTGGAGATGACAGACATTGAACATACAGGCAAAGGAGATCTTTCTTTGGAATTGAGTGAATTAGAAACACAAACCAGTGCTCTTGTATCATTTGAATTAGACAGTACCCGCTATCTGGATAACACAAAGGTTAACCTGGATGCGTTAATAGGCGTTGATCTTAAAACGAATACCTATTCCTTTTTAAAGAACGAGGGCTTTATAAACCAACTTCCTCTGGTGTTTGAGGGATTTGTCAGGAATTTTGAAGAAAAACAGGAAGTGGCCATTAAATTTAAAACTCCCTCATCTGAGTTTGATAATTTTTTAGCAGTTATTCCTGAAATTTATTCCCAAAATATAAAGGATGTCCAAACCACAGGAATTTTCAATATAGCCGGAGAGCTAGCCGGTACTATAGATGATGAACATATCCCGGAATTTAATATTCAGATTGATGCCAGGGACGCTTCCATGAAATATCCTGATTTGCCAAAGGCCATAAAGAACATCAATATGGATCTTAGTATTAAAAATACTTCAGGTCTTGCTGAGGATACTTATATTGATATTACGAAGGCATCCTTCGCAATTGAAAATGATCGTTTTGAATTAAGCTCAAAGCTTACAGAATTATTAGGCAATACCAAAGTTCGTTCGCATTTAGTATGCAATATGAATCTTGCTAATATTTCTAAGGCATACCCCATGCCCGAGGCGGTAGATTTAAAAGGTCTGCTCAATGCCGATATAAATACCTCATTTGATATGGAATCCATTGAAAAAAAGAGGTATGAAAATACAGTGCTAAACGGTCATTTAAAGGTAAATGAACTAAGATACAATTCTAATAATTTATCTGGTCCTCTTACAATTCATGAGGCAAGTATGGAATTTTCCCCGGCAAGGGTCCTACTCAACAATATGAATGGACAGCTTGGAAAAACGGATTTTAAAATTGACGGAATCATTAAAAACCTGCTGGGTTTTTTGTTTAACGATGAGAAAGTGACAGGTAGTTTTAAAATGAATTCTGACATTTTTGATTTGGGCGATTTTATGTCACAGGAAGATGTTGCGAAATCGGGAAGTGATAAATCCGAATTAAGGCAGGAAAGCACTGAGCTTAAAACAGAAAAAATACAAATCCCGGCATTCCTTGATTGCACTATTGATGCCAGGGCAAATTCGGTTGTTTATGACAACCTAATTTTGAGAAATGTAAAAGGGCAATTAAAAATTGTTGATCAACAGGCAATCCTTTCCAATTTCCAATCGTCCTTATACAATGGAACCCTTAATTTAAATGGGTATACAAGTACAAAAGGCGAAATACCCAGTTTTTCAATGGAACTGGATATGGGCAGTTTAAATTTAGAAGAGACCTTTAAATCTGTGGAGCTTTTTAGGGTATTGGCTCCTATGGCCGCTGCTCTGGAAGGGAAACTTAATTCCGTTATAAAAATATCTGGAAACCTGAAGGATGATTTTACTCCGGATCTAAAAACAATTTCCGGGAATGTACTTGCTGAAGCATTGGCAGTGAAATTGAATCCTGAAAACGCTAAAATTTTAAACAGCTTAAATTCCCAGCTAAATTTTATTGAAGCGGACAAATTTAATTTAAAGACCTTGAAAACTGCTCTTTCATTCAAAGATGGGATTGTAAATGTTAAACCATTTACGATAAAATATGAGGACATTGCCATTACCGTCGATGGTAGCCATTCATTTGATAAAAAGTTGAATTATAATTTAAATTTTGAGGTCCCCCGAAAGTACTTGGGTAAACAGGTTAATTCACTTATTGCACAGATTGATGAAAACGAACTGGATAATTTAACGCTCCCGGTAAAGGCAACTGTTGGGGGCTTTTATGACGCACCGGAAATAAATACAGACCTAACTACAGGAATAAAGGACCTAACTTCAAGATTAATAGCTGTGCAAAAGCAAAAATTGATTAATAAGGGTACTGAGAAAGCAGGAGAATTACTTGGAGGCCTTTTATCGGCAAATGAGACTAAAAAAGATTCTTTGAGTGATAAGAGCGCAGAAAATGTAAAATTAAATGATGTCTTGGGTGATGTGCTGTCGAACAATACAAAAAACAAAGATACAACCACCACTACTAAGGACTCGTTGGCAAAAGAAGATCCCCTGACTACAACGGCAAAAGGGATTTTAGGTGGAATTTTGGGTGGAAAGAAAAAAAATTCAAATAATTCAAAGAAACAGGAGGATACAATTAACTGACACCGAGAGAAACATACAAACCTTCATTACCTCTAATATTGAACACCGTATTATCCTCAAAAATTAAATATTGTCCCTTTATTCCTTTTAAGACACCCTTAAACTCTCTGGTTTTTTCGAGATTAAGGCTTTTCACTTTTACCGGATATTGCAGAACTGGAAACTCCATATGGGTTTCCTGATTGTTTTCAATATAATATGTAGCAGCTTCTTCGGGGATGTATTTACTTAACTTATTTCGCCATTGAATTAAATCTACGTCTTCAATTGTATTAGTTAGCATTTTACGCCAATTGGTTTTATCGCTGACATGTTCTTTTAAGGCCAGTTCTGTTATACCGGCCAAATAACGATTGGGAACCTCAACAATTTCGATGGCTTCATGTGCACCCTGATCGATCCATCTTGTAGGGATCTGCGATTTCCGTGTAACACCCACCTTAACATTACTGGAATTTGCCAGGTAAACAATATGAGGTTGTAATTGCACTTTTTTTTCATATTCCAAATCCCGGTCTTCTTTGTTTAAATGTGCCACACTAAGTTCTGGTCTCATTATCCAGTCACCCGCGGCAGGAGTTTCAAAAAAACAATTTTGACAATAACCTTGCCTGAAAATTGGCCTGTCTTCATTACAATTCAGGCACTGGTATTTTATAAAATTGAACTGCATTTCTTTGTCCAATACCTGATTGACATTTAAAAAGTCGTCATTAAATATCAAATAATACTGAATGGGTTGCCCCATTTCAGATTGCATCTTACGCAATACACCCTCGTAACCCATGAATGGCGATTTTTATTAAAAATTCATTTGAAAATACTAACTTTAGCAGTTAGGTTTAAACCGCTAAAGATACCCAAAAATGCCAATACCTTTATTTAATTCCATTGCTTCATGGCTTTTAAAAAAGCGCTATCACCAGATAGAACTTTTTCTGAAGTACCCTGGTGAAGTACAGGAGGAAGTATTGTTTCAATTACTGGGAATAGCTGAAGATACAAAGATTGGCAGGGAGCATGAATTTGATTCAATTACAAGCTATAAGACTTTTGCTGAACGTATTCCTATTGTTACCTATGAAGAAATAGAACCTTTAATAGAGCGCACCAGAAGAGGAGAACAAAACATCTTTTGGCCAACTACCATAAAGTGGTTTGCAAAAAGTAGCGGGACAACAAATGCTAAAAGTAAATTTATTCCCGTAAGTGCTGAGGCATTAGAAGATTGCCATTATAAATCAGGAAAGGATTTATTATGCCTCTATTTAAACAATAATGAAAATTCTCAGTTATTTGCAGGTAAAAGTCTTCGCTTAGGAGGTAGCAAGGAGTTATACGAAGATAACGGTACATTTTTTGGGGATCTTTCGGCCATTTTAATAGATAATATGCCATTTTGGGCAGAATTGAGCAGTACACCAAGCAGTAGGGTCTCTCTTATGAGTGAATGGGAAACTAAAATGGATGCTATTATAAAGGAAAGCATACATGAAAATGTCACTAGTTTGGCTGGTGTTCCATCCTGGATGTTAGTTCTGTTAAATCAAGTATTGGAAAAAACAGGTAAGCAGGACTTGTTTGAAATATGGGAAAACCTTGAAGTATATTTCCACGGCGGAGTGAGTTTTAATCCATATCTGGAACAATACCATAATCTACTCCCAAAGAAGAGTTTTAATTATTATGAGATTTACAATGCGTCTGAAGGGTTTTTTGCCATTCAGGACAGGAATAATGCAGATGATTTATTATTAATGCTTGATTATGGGATTTTTTATGAGTTCATTCCTATGGAAACTTATGGAAGCCTGGATCAAAAAGTAATTCCATTATGGGAGGTGGAGGTTCATAAGAATTATGCCATTATAATTACTACCAATTCCGGACTTTGGCGTTATAAAATAGGGGATACTGTTCGTTTTACTTCTACCAATCCTTACAGGATAAAGATTACAGGAAGGACCAAACACCATATTAACGCTTTTGGAGAAGAACTCATTATAGAAAATGCCGAAGAGGCTCTTAGAAGTAGTTGTCAAAAAACCGGCGCGGAAATAATGGATTATACGGCAGCTCCCATTTTTATGTCACGTAATGAAAAAGGAGCGCATGAATGGATTATTGAATTCAGAAAGGCTCCTGAGGAAATTGAATATTTTACAGAAGTATTGGATAATGCCCTTAAATCTATAAATTCTGATTATGAGGCCAAGAGATATAACAGCATGACTTTAAAAATGCCCAAAGTTCATATGGCCAGAAAAAACCTTTTCTACGACTGGTTAAAGTCTAAAGGAAAATTAGGTGGCCAACATAAGATCCCCCGATTGTCTAATGACAGGGTCTATGTAGACGAATTGCTCGAAATGAATAAATAGGAATTACACATAAACCTACCTGTTCTCACTTTAGACTATTGTTTATAATGCTGGTATATCGATGAAATGCATCCAGTGAACAAAAAAATAGTGGAAATGGACAAATAATGATGATTTTGCCACTCTAAACTTAACCAGCTTATTAATTAACTTTATTCTTATGGCAGAACGATTGGTTGTTTTATCCGACATGTGGGGCGCTAAAAAGGGCATATGGATTACTTCGTATCTTGGCTATTTGCAACAATATTTTGATATTGTTTTTTATGATATTCGTCAACTTTCCGATATAAATCCTAAAAGTGATACAGTTGAACATGTCTGCGAAGCGCTTAATAATGGAGGCATGAGAACGGCATTGGCTCAGCTTCTAAGGAAAGAAAGTGAAGAAAGCCATTACCTCACTTTTTGTGCAGGTGGCACTATTGCCTGGAATGCCGGTTTATCTGGGTTGCCAATAAAATCTTTAACGGCAATCTCTCCAATGAATATTCATTTACTAAAAGAACAACCAGACTGTAAGATCAATTTACTTTATGGGGAATATCACGAGGATAAGCCAACACCGGAGTGGTTGTCAGAAATGGATGTGAATATGGAGATTATGCCTAAATTCGGCAGAGAATTATATAGCGACGACAAAGTAATCCAAAAAGTATGTATGGATTTGTTGGATGCCTTATTAAAAAATACGATGAGTTTTAAGAAACGGCCTTTAGTTTCTTAATAGTTTCATAAGATAATTTATTCTCTGCATAAGGTTTAGTTACCTTAAATTCTGTTTCATCGCTGCTGGGCATTTCAAACATTGCATCTGTAAAAACAGCTTCGCATAAGGATCTTAATCCTCTTGCTCCTAACTTATATTCAATGGCCTTTTCCACGAGGTAATCCAATGCCTGTTCAGTAATCTTAAAACTAATGCCATCCATGGCAAATAATTTTTCATACTGTTTAATAATGGCATTTTTGGGTTCTGTTAATATAGCTCTTAATGTTTTTTCATCCAGAGGATTCATATGCGTTAGCACAGGTAACCTTCCAATTATTTCAGGAATAAGCCCAAATTCTTTTAAATCTCTTGGTATTATATATTGAAGTACATTGGTATTATCCAAACTTTCTTCTTTTTTTGCAGCGCTATAGCCAATGGCCTGCATATTCAATCGTTTGGTTATAATCCGCTCTATTCCATCAAAAGCGCCACCTGCGATGAAAAGAATATTTTCAGTATTCACTTCTATAAATTTTTGATCGGGATGTTTTCTCCCACCTTTTGGTGGTACATTTACCATGGTTCCCTCCAATAATTTCAGTAATCCTTGTTGTACACCTTCTCCGGAAACGTCACGTGTAATAGAAGGATTATCACTCTTACGAGCTATTTTATCAAGCTCATCAATAAAAACAATACCTCTCTCGGCCTTTTCTAAATTGTAATCTGCTGCCTGCAAAAGCCGTGTTAGGATACTTTCCACATCTTCGCCTACATATCCGGCCTCCGTTAATACGGTAGCATCCACGATGGCTAGTGGTACATTAAGCATTCTGGCAATAGTTTTAGCCATCAATGTTTTGCCCGTCCCGGTTTGGCCCACCATGACAATATTACTTTTCTGTATCTCTATATCGTCATCTTTGGAATGAGGTTGCAATAGCCTTTTATAGTGATTATAGACCGCCACTGATAATACCCTCTTTGTGCGTTCCTGACCAATGACATATGTATCGAGGAAATCTTTTATCTCTATAGGTTTTTTTAAGATAAGTTCTGAAGACAGATCATCATTCTTAGATTGCTTGGATTCTTCTGCTACTATGCC
This sequence comes from uncultured Eudoraea sp., assembly GCF_947490415.1. GTDB lineage: Bacteria > Bacteroidota > Bacteroidia > Flavobacteriales > Flavobacteriaceae > Eudoraea. The sequence goes on along the minus strand of NZ_CANLGX010000005.1, from coordinate 155,194 downwards.
ATGTGCCTGTTCTATACATCTATCACAAATATGAGCGTCCAAACCTGCAATCAAAAGATTGGTCTCAGGTTTTTTTCTTCCACAAAAAGAACATTCCAGATTTTCCTTAGCCATAACTTTAACTAGATTTCTAAACAATAACGAAACAAAAGCAATTTTGGTTCATTAAAATAACCCCATAATACTTTAAATATGGGTATTTCGTCGAAATTAATCCTTATCCCTTTCTAAAATTTCGTCAATCATACCATAATCTTTCGCTTCTTGAGCTTTCATCCAATAATCCCGATCGCTATCTTCATATACTTTATCAAATTTTTGACCAGAGTGTTTAGATATAATTTGGTATAATTCATCCTTAATTTTAAGGACTTCAATAGCAGCAATCTCTATGTCACTTGCCTGCCCCTGGGCTCCGGACATCGGTTGGTGAATCATTACCCGTGAATGTGTCAAACCACTGCGTTTGCCTTTTTCTCCGGCGCATAGAAGAACTGCAGCCATGGAAGCGGCCATTCCTGTGCAAATAGTAGCCACATCCGGTTTAATAAATTGCATGGTATCATAGATGCCCAGGCCTGCATAAACACTACCTCCCGGAGAGTTAATATAAATCTGGATATCTTTTGATGAATCTGCACTGGCCAGAAAAAGTAATTGCGCCTGCACAATATTGGCTACCTGGTCATTAATTCCTGTTCCTAGAAAAATGATACGGTCCATCATAAGTCGCGAGAAAACGTCCATTGCAATGGCGTTCAATTGCCTTTCCTCAATAATGTTTGGGGTCATGTTAACCGGATACATACTACTAATAATACGCTCATAGTACATGCTGTTGATGCCTTGGTCCTTAATGGCATAATTTTGAAATTCTTTTCCGAAATCCATATTTATAATGATATTTTTTTAAAAAAAAAGGTGCCGAAATTACTGCTTTCGGCACCGTAAAGATACTTAATTTATTTTTTAATTTTACCCGTAAACCTCTTTCACGAAATTATCATAAGTAACCTCTTTTTTCTTCAAATTCGCCTTTTCCTTATAAAGGGCAAGAAGTTTTTGACTCATTAGCTGTTCAGATAGTCTTTTTACTTCTTCCTGATTGCCCAAAACTCTGGATGCAATATTGTCCAGTTCTTCTTCTTGTGGATTTAACTGCCCGTATTGTGCCATCTGAGATTTAATAAAACCTTTGGCAAACTCTTTCAATTCATCAAATTGGATTTCAATACCGTTATCCTTAATGATTTTGCCTTCAATTAATTGATAGCGAAGTCCTTTTTCAGACTTTTCATATTCATCATTGGCCTCTTCTTCGGATAGGGATTTTTCCCCTGTGGTCTGAATCCATTTTTTAAGGAATCCGGCTGGAAGATCAAATTTTATAGTTTCAATAAGCCGTTCTGTAACATCATTCAATAATTTCTGATCTGCCTGTTGTTCAAATTGTTTCTCTGAATCTTCTTTAATTCTTTCTCTGAGATCTTTTTCTGAAGTAATAGCATCTTTGCCAAAAAGTTTATCGAACAATTCCTGATCTAAATTCGCAGACTCCCTCTCATTGATTTCCTCTATAGTAAAACTTACTTCTATATTTAGTTTTTCTACCTTTTCCCTTTGAATTCCTAAAGCTCCTGATAATAAATAGTCTTCTTTAAATAGGCCTTTGGTTTTCAAAATTACTGTATCACCTGCTTTTTTTCCCAGAAGACTGTCTATGGCCTTTTTACTTTTCACTTTAGACATTTCAAGGTTGGACTTATGATCTATTTCCTCTTCTTCATTTCTAAAAACACCTGTAAGTTCGTCGTTCTTCCCAGCTTCAGATTTACTAATCAGTTTGCCGTATTGTTTTCTAATACGCTCAACCTGTTCATCTATCATCTTCTTATCAGCTACAATTTTATAATGAATAACCGGTTTTTTTGTCTTTAGAGTTACTTCAAAATTAGGAGCAAGGCCCAATTCAAATTCAAAAGAAAAATCTTCTGCCTCCCAATTAAAATTATCCTGTTGTTTTGGAAGGGGATTTCCAAGGACATCTAATTTTTCTTCGGTGAGATATTTATTAAGGTTATCCTGTAAAAGTTTATTTACTTCGTCAACCAAAACGGCTTTACCGTACTGTTTCTTGATTAATCCCATGGGAACCTGACCTTTCCTGAACCCCGGAATATTTGCCTGTTTTTTATAATCCTTAAGAATTTTATCTACCTTGTCACTATAGTCTTCTTTCGATATAGCTACTTTTACAATGGCATTTAACTCGTCTATCTGCTCTTTCTGAATATTCATTGATATCTCTTATTTGCTTTCTAAAATGGGATGCAAAAATAAGATATTTTATGAACTGGGACAAGTTTTTAAATAGCTGATTATCAAATCTTGAATCAGGAAATTTTATCCTCTTTTAAAAAGGAGAAAAAGAGAGATTCAAGGAAGGTTAACAGAAGACTGAACAACAACGCCCACCAAATAGTATCTACGGTAAACCCGGAGACAAACCTGTCTGCCAGCAATATAATCAGGGCGTTAATAATAAGTAAGAATAAGCCCAATGTTAGTATGGTAATAGGCAAAGTAAGTATTATCAAAATAGGTTTAACAATAAAATTTAAAAGGCCTAATACAATGGCCACTATGATCGCCGTAGTATAGGAATCTACTCCAACACCAGGCAGGATATTTGCCAGTATGACTACTGCCAGGGCACTTAATAAAATTCGAATAATAAGTTTCATTTGATTAGGTCTTTAGCATTAATAAAAAGAGTGTCAAAGTCAATTGGTATCCTTAAAAGTAGTTATTTTTTTTAATATTTATTATTAGGGCCCGCAGAACCCATAGGGTCAAGTCTATGCAGGTTAGCCCCTTTTTTTAAGCATTCAGAAAAACCATAGATTTTTCAATAAACTGTTGCGGGTTTTCGGCATGTAACCAATGCCCTGCATCATCGATTGTTTCAAGCTCGGCTTTCGGAAAATGACGCTTAATTTCAAACAGGTCTTCAGTAGTAATGTACTCTGATCTGCTGCCTCTTAAAAATAAGGTCGGGCCGGCAAAGGACTCTGTATGGCCAAGGGGTTCCCCAATTTCTTCCATTTTTTGTGCCAGGACGTCAAGGTTAAAACGAAAGGCTAATTTTCCTTTTTCCTTCCAATAAAGGTTTTTTAATAAAAACTGCCTTATTCCCCAATCATGAATGTGTTTTGCAAGAAGAAAATCGGCCTGACTTCGAGAGGGAATTTCGTCCATTCGTAGGGTTGTTAAGGCATCAATAATATATTGATGATGAGGAGGATAAAATTTTGGAGCAATGTCGGCAACTATTAGTTTATCAACTGAATCCTGATACTTACAAGCAAAGGTCATTGCCGTTTTACCACCCATAGAATGCCCCAGGATACAAGCACTTGAAAACTTATAATAGTTAAAATAGTGGTATAAATCCTCAGCAAGAATCGTATAATTAAACTCTTCTGACCAGAAGCTCTTACCATGATTTCGTTGATCTATAAGATGAACTTCATAGCCATGTTGTGCATATTGGGTACCCAGCGTTTTCCAATTATCCGACATTCCCAAAAAGCCGTGAAGGATCATTAAAGGTTTACCTTCACCTATGATGTTTGAATGAAGTAATGACATTAGCGTAATTTGTGTAAATACATATTTATAACGTTTTCCAATCCCAGATATAACGACTCACAAATTAGGGCATGCCCAATAGATACTTCAAGCAGATTGGGGATATTATCTTTAAAATACTTAATATTATTGAGACTTAAATCATGTCCGGCATTAATACCCAGACCTAGTTCATGGGCAGCATTAGCGGCATCAATGAAAGGTTGAATCCCAAGTTTGTTGCCTGCTTCATAGCTCTTTGCATACTCTTCGGTATAGAGCTCAATTCTGTCGGTACCAGTTTTGGCAGCACCGGTAATCATACTTATTTCGGGGTCAACAAATATGGAAGTTCGAATATTTTTTTCTTTAAAAATTCCAATAACTTCCTTTAGAAAGTCTTTATGAGTTATAGTGTCCCAGCCGGCATTAGAGGTAATAGCGTTAACTGAGTCGGGAACCAGAGTGACCTGAGCGGGTTGAACTTCGAGGACCAAATCAATAAACTTATCAATTGGATTCCCCTCGATATTCAATTCAGTAGTTACTACCTTCTTGAGCTTACGAGCATCCTCATATTTTATATGTCTTTCGTCTGGTCGCGGATGAATAGTGATTCCTTGCGCACCAAAATCTTCTATATCGGCAACTACTTTTAAGAGATTTGGAACATTTCCACCTCGTGAATTTCTTAGAGTAGCTATTTTGTTAACATTAACACTTAGTTTTGTCATTTTGCGATATTTATATTTTCCAGGGCTCAAAAATACAAATTAGGCATACCTTTTGATGTTTAAAATTAGTATTTTGCGTAAGATTTTAAGCCCATGCAGATTCAATCCCATATAATTGATACAATTCCAGTTTTTAATTTGGAAGGAACGCTTAATGAGGTTATTCATTTTTTTAAGCATACCACCTATTCACATGTGGCTATAGTTGAGGATAATATTTTTTTAGGGGTCTTATCGGAAAATGATCTTGAAACCTTTGAGAGCGAGAAAAAAATTGAAGACTACAAATATAATCTTGAGTCCTTTTTTGCATTAAAAAGTACTTCATGGCTCGATGTCCTTGAACAATTTGCAAGAAATGAATGTAATTTGTTACCGGTGCTGGATGACGAAAAACAGGTAATAGGTTATTATGACCTTAATGATATTGTTGGTGTTTTTATAGATACGCCATTCTTTACAGAACCGGGGGGAATGCTCGTAGTAGCAAAAGGTATAAAAGACTATTCTTTCAGTGAAATATCTCAGATAGTTGAAAGTAATAATACCAAGTTACTCGGAGCATTTATTACTGATATTCGAAATGATATTATTCAGATTACAATAAAAATTAGTACCGGTAATTTTAGTGAAGTGGTCCAAACCTTCCGGCGATACAATTACAATATTCTCTTTGGTAACAAGGATGATCAGTTTATTGAGAATTTAAAGGAAAGATCAGATTATCTCGACAAATACCTTAATGTTTAAATTCTATGCGGGGAAGTGTTCTGAAGAAAAAGATTTTACCCCCATTGGCGTAACTAATTGTAGGCTAATTTCGTAAACCATCCTAATATGAAAATTGCAATATATGGTCAGAGCTACGAGAGCGAGGCCTTAGATTATGTTTTGGAGTTACTGGATGAATGTAAAAATGTTGGCGCTGAAGTATATATTGAATCGGATTTTTATACTCAATTATCCGTTTCAAGACAAATTGAAAATTACAGGACTTTTGATCGCAAAACTGGTTTGGATCCGACTTTTGAAATGTTCGTGAGCTTTGGAGGGGATGGAACTATTTTAAGAGCTATTACGTATATCCGCGATTTGGGAATTCCTATAGTTGGAGTAAATACAGGAAGACTTGGTTTTTTATCCACTTTAAAAAAAGAAGAAGTCAGAAGAGTGGTTACCGAATTTGTTTCCGGGGCTTATTCCATAGTCGAGCGCAGTTTGGTCGAAGTAACTGCCGATTTTGATATTCCTGAATTCAGGGATATGAATTACGCGTTGAACGAAGTATCTGTAAGCAGGAAGGATACTACTTCAATGATAACTGTGGAAACACATCTTAATAATGAATATTTAACCTCTTATTGGGCAGATGGCCTTATAGTAGCAACACCAACAGGATCTACTGGCTATTCTTTGAGTTGTGGAGGCCCCGTTATAATGCCGGGAGTACAATCTCTTGTAATTACCCCAATTGCCCCCCATAACTTAAATGCAAGACCCCTGGTTATCTCAGACGACACCATCATTAGATTAAAAGTATCGGGGCGCGAGGTAAATCATCTTGTTTCATTAGATTCCCGAATCGCTACCATCGAAAATGGTAAAGAAATAATCGTTAAAAAGGCTCCATTTACTATAAAAATGATTGCCTATACTTCCGAGAGCTTTTTGGAAACCATAAGAAACAAATTGCTGTGGGGCCAGGATAAGCGGAATTAGATACTTCCTTAAAACAATAAAAAACGGCAAATACTGTTTATCAAAAGTAAATAGGGGTATAAGATAATAGTTGTAAAATACTATATTAATTATATTTGCAAACTTTTGAATTTAATGAGAGCGTTTATTGTTGTTATTCTTTTACTTGGATTTGGCTTGATAAATGCCCAAACTTATGAAATTGGAGTTTATGCGGGGGGTACCAATAATATTGGAGATGTTGGCAGAACAAACTATATAGCACCTTCGGGTCCGGCGATTGGGGGTATTTTTAAATGGAATAAAAGTAAACGTTATGCTTGGAGAGCCAGCGTGATTTATGGAAAGTTTACTGCCGATGATACAAAATCAAGTATTTCTTCCAGACGCCAAAGGGCCTATAAGATGGATAATTCTGTGATAGAGGCATCAGCAGGACTGGAATTTAATTTTGTGGATTATAATTTGCATAAATTGGGACCTGCGTTTACCCCGTATTTGTATACCGGTATTACGTATTTCCGATATGAGTATAAATATTTTGATGCCGGGCAGGTGCAGGATATAGATCAAAAAGATGGTTCTTTTGCCATTCCAATGACTGTGGGTATGAAGATAAGGTTGTCGCAGTTTTTGATTTTAGGTGCGGAAATAGGAGCTCGCTTGACTTTTACTGACAATTTAGATGGCAGTAATCCGGAAGGATCTAATTTTGAGCAATTTAAATTTGGAAATATTTTTAGTGATGATTGGTACGTTTTCTCAGGAATTACATTAACTTATACCTTTGGTAGAAAACCATGTTCCGATTGTTTTGAGTAACACTTATTATGAACACTATTGATGATATAAAAAACGGGAAACTTCCGAAGCATCTGGCTATTATCATGGATGGTAATGGCAGATGGGCTAAACAAAAGGGACGACTGCGTGTTTTTGGTCATGAACATGGTGTTAAAGCAGTACGCGATGTAGCTGTAAACTCTTCAAAGATTGGAATTAAGTACCTTACCCTATATGCCTTTTCTACAGAAAACTGGAAACGACCTAAAATAGAAGTTGATACCTTAATGAAATTATTGGTATCCTCTTTAAAAAAAGAACTTCCTACTCTAAACGAGAATGATATAAAACTAAATGCCATTGGCAATATTGAATCTCTTCCCGCCAGGGCACTTGCAGAACTTAAAGAAGTAATGGCCAAGACTAGTCAGAATTCAACAATGACCCTGACACTTGCTCTAAGCTATGGTTCAAGAGAAGAGATTAAAAATGCAATTCAAAGCATTAGTGCCAAAGTTAAAAATAATATAATTTCTCCCGAAAATATTGATGAAACCATTATTAATAACCATCTTTACACGCGAAATTTACCAGACGTAGACTTGCTAATCCGAACCAGTGGTGAACACAGGATTAGCAATTTTTTACTTTGGCAGATAGCGTATGCTGAACTATATTTTACCGATGTATTTTGGCCCGATTTTAAAGAGCATCATTTGTTAGAGGCTATAAAGAATTACCAGCACAGAGAACGAAGATTTGGAAAAACTAGCGAACAACTCAACTAGCGATATGAAGAAGTTCATATCACTTGAACTTCTTATTTTATTTTTACTACTCCTTTTTACTACTTTCAGTTCTGCTCAGGAAACTTCCTATGGAAATGGCAAAAAGTATATACTCGGGGGAATTGAAGTTAAAGGCTTGCAAAGTTATAATGAGCAGACTGTCAAAACATTTACCGGACTTAGGGATGGCCAGCCGATTACGGTTCCAGGTGATCAAATTAGTGCGGTAATTAAAAAGCTATGGGATCTTGAATTGTTTAGCGATATTAATTTTTATATCTCAAATATTGAAGGTGATAAGGTTTTCCTGGAACTTAATATAGTGGAAAGACCAACCTTATCTAAGGTAACGGTTTATGGGATTAAGAAGAAAAAAATTGATGAAATAATTAAAGAAACAGACCTTAAAAAAGGAAAAAAGGTAACGGAGAGTTTTATTTCAAATACCAGAAACTATATTGAGAATAAATATAAAAAGGATGGTTATTTAAATGCCAAGGTTACAATTGCTACCGCCGTGGACACATCAGACACCAATGCGGAAAGCATGGTGGTTAATATTAAGACAGGAGATAAGGTTAAGATTAAAAATATCACTATTGACGGGAATAAAATGCTCTCGGACAAGCAGCTTCGAAAAGCACTGAAGAATACCAAAAAACAGCAATTCGGCAGGGTTTGGAAAAAATCGAAATATATTGAAGCTGACTATCAGGAAGATCTTGCAGCAATGGTCGACAAATATGCTGAGAAAGGATACAGGGATGCCAGAGTGATTACAGATTCAATTACCATAATTAATGATAAGAAAATAAATATAGATATTAAAGTTGAGGAGGGTAACAAATACTATTTTGGGGAAATAGATTTTGTAGGGAATTCTGTTTATACTGATGCTCAGCTAAATAAGGTTTTGGGAATTAAAAAAGGAGACACATACAATGGTGTACTCCTGAGAGAACGTATTGCGGATGACTCTAAACCTGATGCTGAAGATATCACAAACCTCTATCAAAATAATGGTTATTTGTTCTCACAAATAAATCCGGTTGAAGTATCTGCTCAGAACGATACGATAAATTTTGAGATAAGGATCATTGAAGGGAAAGAGACTTTTTTAAATCACGTCCTTGTTGAAGGGAATGACAAAACCAATGATCATGTTATTTATAGAGAATTAAGAACTCGTCCCGGGCAGAAATACAGTAAAGACAACATTGTTCGTAGTGTAAGGGAATTGGGGCAACTAGGCTTTTTTGATGCTGAACAAATAAAACCAGATATTTTAAACCCGGATCCTAATGCCGGGACGGTTGATTTGAAGTATAGCCTTGTGGAATCCGGATCGAGTCAGATAGAGTTACAAGGAGGTTATGGCGGCGGCGGATTTATTGGTACCCTTGGCTTGTCTTTTAATAACTTTTCTATAAAAAATATTTTTAATGGTAAGGCTTATAAACCTGTTCCTATGGGAGATGGGCAAACATTTGCATTGCGTTTGCAAGCCAGTAGAACTTTTAGGGTTTATAGTCTTAATTTTTCAGAACCATGGCTTGGTGGCAAAAAGCCGGTAAGGTTTAATATGTCATTTTCCAGGACACAGCAATTCTTGGCCTCTTTTGACAACTCAGGAAGGATTCAGGTAAATAAAGATCAGCAATTTTCCATAACTGGCGTTTCCGTTGGACTGGCAAAAAGATTGCAATGGCCAGATGATTTTTTTACCATATCTCATTCATTGGGTTATCAACTATATGATTTTCAGAATTACAATTCCGGCCTCTTTAGATTTGGTAATGGGACATCTAATTCCCTTGCCTATACTTTAGGCATATCCAGGAGTTCGGCAGGACCTGGAAGAATATTTCCATTATCAGGGTCTATTTTTGAAGTGACCGCCAAGTTAACACCCCCGTATTCTCTTTTTAACGATAAAGACTATAAAGGTTTACAGGACCGAAGCAATGAGCTTAGTGAGATAAATCAACAACGTCCTTTGACCCCGGATGAAATCTCGGAACAGGAGTCAATAGAACAGGAGAGATTTAAGTGGTTAGAGTATTTCAAAATTAAATTTAAGGGAGACTGGTATACACGAATAGTAGGGAAATTAGTACTGCGCACAAATATTGAGTTTGGTTTTCTGGCAAGTTATAACAGCGATGTGGGAACAGTACCATTCGAACGCTTCTTCATGGGAGGAGATGGTCTTGGGGGTAATTTTACATTAGATGGTAGAGAGACCATTCAATTAAGGGGTTATGAGAATAATTCCATTACACCATTAAATCCTGTTACCGGGCAACAGGAAGGTGGAATCATATTTAATAAGTACTCCTTGGAACTTCGATATCCATTAACATTAAAGCCTTCTGCATCTATTTATGCCTTAACTTTTTTAGAAGCTGGAAATAATTTCAACAATTTTCAGGAATATAATCCGTTTCTCTTAAAACGATCGGCCGGAGTGGGTGTCCGGATATTTATGCCGGCCTTTGGTCTATTGGGAATTGACTTTGGTTATGGTTTTGATGAAGATGGCAGACCACAGTCTGCAGGCGCTGGTCCTAGCGGATGGCAAACGCACTTTATTATAGGACAACAGTTCTAATCTAGGAATTTTCCAATAACACTTTAAGTTAATCCACTCATTTTAAAATAATTAGTAATTTTGGCACGATATTTTCTATGTAATAAAATGAATTAAATGATGAAGACAAAAGTTCTTTTAGTAGTTGTGGGTTTATTGCTTTGGTCTAACACATTTTCACAAAGGGGTGTAAGAATAGGTTATGTAGACATGGAGTATATTCTTGAAAATGTTGAAGAATACCGGGATGCAAGCGAGCAGTTGGAAAATAAAGTACAACGATGGAAAATTGAAATAGACCAGAAGCAAAGCGAAGTCGATCAAATGAAGAAGGATTTGATGGCAGAAAAAGTGTTATTGACAAATGAACTTATACTAGAACGGGAGGAAGAAATCCAAATTCTGGAAAAAGAAATGATTGAATACCAGCAAAACCGATTCGGGCCTAATGGTGATTTGGTTCTGCAAAAGAAAAGGTTAATTCAGCCTATACAGGATCAGGTTTTTAATGAGGTGCAAAAAATTGGATCAAATAAAAAATACGATTTTATTTTTGATAAATCGGCGGATGTTGTAATGTTGTACTCCCAAAAAAGACACGACATAAGTGAATTGGTGTTGAGGGGAATAGCGAGGACCAGGAAGGTAAGTGCGCCGAAGGCGAAGGCCAAAAGCCAGTTAGAAACCTTTGAAGGTGACCCGGAAGAAGAGGAAATTAGTGATGCCCTCCTCGAGAGACAAGCAATGGCAAAACAGGCGGAAGAAACAAGAATCAAAACTGCCGAGGAGCGGAGAGAAGAGCAACTTAAAATAAGAGAAGAGCGAAAAAAGGCCTATGAAGAAAGAAGAAAGAAATTATTAGAAGAGCGGGAGGCAAAGAAAAAAGAAAAAGTAGAAGAAAGAAAACAAGTAATTGAAAAGAAGGAAGACACTATAAACTAAAACTCGAAATTAAATTAAATTAACACTCAAAAAGTAAATTCAAAAATCATGAAACAGTTTAAAAAAGTAGCAATAGCCATAGTTTTATTAGTAGCCGCTACTAGTTTTGTAAATGCACAAAGCAAAATCGCGCACATCAATGTAACAGAATTATTGGGCGAGATGCCGGAAATGAAGGCAGCACAGGCAGAATTAAAAAAACTACAGGAAACATACAGGGCAGATATTGAAAGTTCTATGACAGAGCTTAAGAATAAATATACTCAGTATTCCAATGAAGCTACTTCAAAATCTGAAGAAGAGAATCAAAAAAGAGCTCAGGAACTTCAGGGTTTTGAAAAAAATATTGGAGACGCTCAACAAGCTGCACAGCAGGAATTAGCCAAAAAACAAGCAGAATTGTTTGAGCCTATTTCTATAAAGGCAAAAGCCGCTATAGAAAAAGTAGCTGCTGCTCAAGGCTATGATTATGTGATAGATGCTACCCAAGGTGGTGGTTTAATTGTTGCAAAAGGAAAGGATCTTTTAGCCGAAGTAAAACAGGAATTAGGATTTTAATTTTTGTTTTGTTCTAACTTATATTAAAACTGTCCTTTTAAGGGCAGTTTTTTTTGTTTAATTATTTTAAAAGCAACTAGGCTTCAATTCTTTTTAGATCATTAACCAATTAGCAGGCAATATTTTACTAATAGCGTTATCGGGAGAAGGGGTTTTTATAATATCTTTTCAGGTACTGAAGTCTTGTTTTAGGAATGTATAACTTTGTTGTTGAAAATTATTTATAGTAAACCGCATTTTACATGAATGCAAAACCCATAGGTATTTTTGATTCGGGCGTAGGAGGTACTTCCATATGGAAAGAAATACATACGCTGCTGCCTCATGAGGATACTATTTATTTGGCAGATAGTAAGAATGCACCTTATGGTCAAAAAACCAAAGAAGAAATAATTTCTTTAAGTGTTAAGAACACTGAACTTTTGCTCTCAAGAGGCTGTAAACTCATTGTTGTTGCCTGTAATACAGCTACCACCAATGCAATATCATATTTACGAGAAAATTACAAGGTCCCTTTTATAGGTATAGAGCCAGCTATTAAACCGGCGGCACTCAATTCCGGAACAGGAACGGTGGGAGTATTAGCAACAAAGGGCACTTTAAGCAGCAGTCTCTTTTTAAAAACCTCAAAGGATCATGCAGGCGAAATAACCCTTGTTGAACAGGAAGGTGTTGGACTTGTTCCATTAATTGAAAGTGGAAAAATAAATTCTACAGAGACGAAACAATTATTGATTAACTATATTAAGCCTATGCTCGAGGCAAATATGGATCATATGGTTTTAGGTTGTACTCACTACCCCTATTTAATTCCGGTCTTAAGGGAAATATTGCCTCCTCATGTGAACATTATCGATTGCGGTGCTGCTGTGGCCAAGCAAACCCTTGCGGTTCTTAATAAAGAAAATCTCCAAAATCCTAAAAAAGCCCCGGGTAAAATTCAGTTTTTCACAAATAAGGATACAAAGATCTTAACTTCATTTCTGCAAGATGTTGATGAATTAAAACAAATCGAATATCTAAACTTTTGAAACTACTGCCTGCAAAATAAATTATATTTTCAATTTATAATTATTGTTTCTATCAGGGTTGAAAATGAATAATTTAAATTTTTCCTAGGTATTCCGTCTTTGGTAGGTGAGATAAGTAAAGTTGTAATTATGTCTTTCATCACTTGGGTGAAACTCCTCTTTAGTCAGTTTCCATATTTTTTCATCTATTTCCGGAAAATGCGTATCGGCGTCAAAAGATTCATGGACTCTTGTTATTTCCAAGACATCGGCATGGGGCATCCCTAAATCATAGATTTCTCCTCCTCCGATAATATAGGAAAGGGAATCATTCTGTACCAATTTCAAAGCTTCCCCCATTGAATGTACCACAATACATTGGGGTAATTCAAGATTATATTTGAGGTCTCGTGTAATGATTATAGAAGTGCGGTTTGGAAGTGGTTTTGGAAAACTTTCAAATGTTTTCCTGCCCATAATAATTTTATGACCAGTTGTTAATTGTTTAAAACGTTTAAAATCATCCGGAAGATGCCAGAGAAGATCATTATCCTTTCCTAAGGCATTATTCTTTCCAATGGCAGCTATCATAACAATCTTACCCACTAATCTTTTTTTTTATAATTAGTCATCGGAAAATCGATTTCAATTTCGTTTTGAAGTTCCTTTATCCGCTGCCTTTGTTTAGCGATTAATTTTTCACGTTGTGCACGTTCCCAGTCAATTCCCATAAACTTTTGAGTGAAATAGACATTTACTACATGCACAACAAACAAGAACGCCCAGAAAGTAATAGCCCATATAAACCAGTTATATTCCTCACCGTATTTTAGAATTTTGTTTATCAAAATAAGAAATACACTACCTATAAGAAATAGCACAAAATGAACGTATAGGTTTTTTTTTTGCTTAATTCGTTTATGGGCATACTCGAGCTGTTCATGCTGTTCTCTATCTATAATGGATTCACTTTTATTTTTGGAAAACATTCTAATAGTTATCTTTAGGTACAAAGATACAGCAAATCAAAAATTACAATAACTATCAGGGATGCTAAATAATAGAAAATCATATCCTGTACTTAGCCATTGTATTTATGCAAATACTGCGGCATATGGTCTTTTGGGGGATGAACTTTTGGAGTGGCGTCAAAATCACGATTTGGATTACCTGATTGGGGGCAGTTCTATGAAAATTGAGAGTTTAGGCTTTATAAGTGAGGCAAGGGATATGGTTGGAACGTTTTTTAAGTGCAAGAGGGATCTGGTTGCCCTGGTTCCTAATTTTTCTTTAGGTCTGAACATGTTGCTCGAAGGACTAGATAGCAGAGAACGTATTTTATTACTTGAAAATGACTACCCCTCCGTTAATTGGCCTTTTGAAAGTAGAGGTTTTCAAATTTCTTATGCTAAAATAGATGAAAAGTTAGAACAGAATATTTTAGAAAAAGTCAGGACGAATTCTATAACAATACTAGCTCTTAGTTTGGTTCAATGGATAAACGGAATACGTGTAGATCTGGATTTCCTAAAATCTTTAAAAAAAGAATTTCCGCAGCTTATGATCATTGCAGACGGCACACAATTTTGTGGGGCTTTTGAAATTGATTTTGAAAATTCGGGGATCGATGTACTCGGGGCGAGTGGCTATAAATGGCTGTTGGCAGGAACGGGTAATGGGTTTATGCTATTCAAGGATTTAGCCAAAGGAAGATTCACAATTAAAACCACTGGATTCAATTCTGCAAATGCTGTTCTCACAGCAAAGAATACGATACCCTTTAATAAACAGTTTGAACCAGGGCATCTAGATAGTTTAAATTTTGGAAGCCTTAAATGTGCACTGGGCATTCTGAATGATATTGGCATGAAAGAAATTACGGCTCATAACGAGAATTTAAGTAAAAAGGCTTCTAAGGGTTTTAGCGAATTAGGACTGTTAAATAAAGATATTATCCATAGAAATCAGCATAGTACCATTTTTAACATTAAAGGAAATAATGCGTTATTTAACCATTTAAGGGAAGAAAATATAGTCTGTTCCAGACGTGGAGAAGGTATTCGACTTAGTTTTCACCATTATAATACTGTGGAAGATATAGATTCTATTTTAGAGATCATTAGAAAGGTGAGGTAGGAATTACCTACTTGAGAAAAGAACCCGGACCTTTTTATTAAAGTGAACTAAAAGACATGAATATTTTAAGAAATCAATAATTATGATTTTAATCATTGGAAATGAGGAATTTAATGTATTATTTTTGCACCGAAATCACATAAATTAAAAAACATGTCAATCGCAAAACAATATTTGAAAACAAAACCAATATGCAAGGTTACTTTTACAGTACCTGCTGAAGATGCAAAAAAAGTAGCCGTAGTCGGAGATTTCAATAACTGGAATCCCAAAGGAAGCATGTTGAAAAAACTTAAAAACGGAACTTTTAAAGGAACGTTTGATTTGCCAAAAGAGAATACTTACGAGTTTAAATATCTCGTAGATGGGAATTATGTTAATGAGACAGAAGCAGACCGTTACCAGTGGAATGAATTCGCTGGTTCTGAAAATGCTGTATTAGAGCTGTAATTAACAGTTAGTATTAAAGAGACCGGGATGTTCATGGAATATCCCGGTTTTTTTATTCAATAATTTCTACACCCTTCCAAAAAGCTACAGAACCCTTAATTTGTTTTGCCAGTTCACTGATTTCAGGGTAATACCAAGCCGCATCTTTGTTTTCCGTTCCATTAACCTCCAGGGTATAATACGATGCAATACCTTTCCATGGGCATGTAGTATGTGTTGTACTAGGTTTAAAATACTCTTTTTTTATGCTTTCAGAAGGAAAGTAATGATTGTTCTCAACTACAATTGTATCGTTACTTTCGGCTATAATTGTATTATTCCAAATAGCTTTCATTTCTATTTTTTTAAAATATAATTTTTATAAAATTTATTCTCATCACTAAAAATTCTACTTATTTGCATTCCTGCTTTATCCGCTAACCATGTAACTATTTTGTCGTCATATTTTTGCGAAATTTCTGTATGTATGGTTTCCCATGCATCAAAAGTTATGGTAAGATCAAGCCCGTTAATGTGCACTGTTTGATTTTCCTTGGCCACCAGGTAACTTTTGGCAGTACCTGTTTCCGGATCGTATACTTCCCAGTGCAAGAACTTATCGAGATCAAAATTGGCATCCAACTCGCTATTTATTCTTGCTAACAAATTTTTATTAAACCTTTCGGTTATCCCTGCAGCATCATTATAGGCATTTAGAATGGTCTGCGGATCTTTTTTTTGATCAAAACCAATAAACAAAAGATCATCATCAGTCATTAATTTTTGTATACTCATCAAAAATTCCACTGCTTGCGGATGAAGTAAATTACCAATATTTGACCCCAAAAACATAATGACTTTCCTCTTGTGCTGCATTTTGCAGAGCTTTTCAAGGGTTTCAAAATAGGTTCCCTGTAAAGACACCACACTTACTGAAGGAAGTTCATTGTTGATTGACTCCTCAAGTTGAATCAGGGCATTCTCGCTAATATCTATCGGGACGTACTGAAAAGGAATTCCCTCAGCCACAAGATGTCTTAACAGAATTTTAGTTTTCTTTCCATCTCCTGCACCAAGTTCAATAAGGTTAAATTCTTTTGAATCTTTAAAAAATGCTCGGCATATTTCATCTTTAAATTTATCAAGAATTTTAAACTCGCTATTTGTCAGATAGTATTCTGGCATATCCATAATTTCCTGAAACAACTTATCTCCTTTTGCGTCATAGAAATATTTTGAAGATAAATGTTTAGGAAAATCAGTAAGTCCTTTATAGACGTCTTTATGGAATTGAGACGTTGAAATCAATGTTGTTTTTTGTTGCATGCTGATTTTGTCGGAATTATTTGGCCAACCTTAACCCGGTATACTGCCATCTTAGATGGGGGTGAAAAAAATTACGGTATGTGGGGCGCGTATGATTGGATGGCGTGGCGAATGATCCTCCCCGAAGAACTTTCTGACTTACCATAAATTTACCATTATACTCACCTAAGGCCCCTTCTTCTTTCTGATAACCAGGGTAAGGCAGGTATGCACTTTCTGTCCATTCCCATCGGTCGCCCCATGGAAAATATTGCTGCGCTACTTCCCATTCAAATTCAGTAGGCAGGCGGCAACCTCTCCATTGTGCGAAGGCAAAGGCCTCAAAATATGAAAGATGAGAAACCGGAGTATTCGGATTAATTTTTTGTAGTCCTTCAAGAGTATAACTATACCATTCTCCATCAATAATATGCCAGTAGAGGGGGGAAGAAATCTGATTTTTACAAACCCAATCCCATCCTTCGGCGTGCCAGAATTCAAATGAAGTATAACCACCGGCATTAACAAATGCTAAATATTCTTTATTGGTAATAAGTTTATTTGAAATTTCATAAGTATGTAAATACACCTTATGCCTTCCTAATTCATTGTCAAAGCAAAATGTATCTAAGTCATGGCCAATTTCATATATGCCGGCATCAATTGCGACCCAATCCTGTTGGTGACTTTCTTCCTTATGTTCTTTTATTGAATCTGAATAGGCTGGTAAAAGTGGATTATTACCTAAAATGTATTTGATATCTGTTAATAAGAGTTCCTGATGCTGCTTTTCATGATGTATACCAATTTCTAAAAGTTGAAGTAGATTCTCATCCGAGTTTTTATCTAAAAGTATTTTGATGGCATTTGTTACATAATTTCTATAGGCGTATACTTTTTGGACTGATGGTCTTGAAAGATTGCCACGGTCTGCGCGGATGACTCTTTTTCCCACAGTTTCATAATAGCTGTTGAATACAAATGAAAAGTCCTCATCGTAAACCTTATAATCCTTTAAATATGCTTTGAGCAGAAATTCTTCGAAGAACCAGGTCGTATGTCCAAGGTGCCATTTAGGAGGGGAAACATCTTCTATGGGCTGAACCACATAGTCTTCAATTTCCAGAGGGGCACATATGGTTTCACTTTCTTTTCTGGTACTTATGAATGTTTCCAGGAGTGTCTGGGTAAGAAGCATAACGCAGTTTTTCTTTTAAATATAAGAATTTATGCGCGGCGATGAAATTATTTATTAATTACACAGCTACGGCTCCTTTGATATGCGGATACGGATCGTAATACAACAGCTTAAAATCTTCAAATTTAAAATCAAAGATATTTTTGACTTCAGGATTAAGGACCATTTTTGGTAATGATCTGGGCTCTCTGCTGAGTTGGAGCTCTATTTGCTCTAAGTGATTGTTGTATATATGGGCATCGCCAAAAGTATGGATAAATTCACCAGGTGCATAACCGCATACCTGGGCTATCATAAGTGTAAATAAAGCGTATGAGGCAATATTAAAAGGAACCCCTAAAAATATATCTGCACTTCGCTGATACAACTGACATGATAATTTTCCATCTGAAACATAAAACTGAAAAAATGCATGGCAGGGGGGCAATGCCGCTTTTCCGTTTGCCACATTTTCCGAAAAGGATTTTGAAGTATCTGGTAATACACTTGGGTTCCATGCTGTCACCAGCATTCTTCGGCTATCCGGATTTTCTTTTAAGGTTTTGATGACTTCGGTTATCTGATCTATGTGCTCCCCATTCCAATTGCGCCACTGATGGCCATATACTGGACCTAATTCACCATTTTCATCAGCCCATTCGTTCCAGATCCTAACTCCATTTTCCTGCAGGTAATTAATATTGGTATCACCTTTTAAAAACCATAGCAATTCATAAATGATAGATTTCAAATGTAATTTTTTGGTAGTTACCATGGGAAATCCCTCGCTGAGGTCAAATCGCATTTGGTAACCAAATACACTATAGGTGCCGGTTCCGGTCCTGTCTGATTTTTGAGCCCCTGTTTTAAGAACATGCTTTAGTAGATCGTGGTATTGCTTCATAAAAAATAAACTTTCTGAGACGAATTTAATGAAAGATAGATTGGGTTGCTTTTTGAGTTTTAAAAACTTATTAACCAGGCTGGATTTCTAACAGACTATTAAAAAGGATCTAACCCAATATCATCCCTGCGATGGTAGCGGATAGCAGCGAAGCAATAGTTCCGCCTAAAACGGCTCGCATACCAAATTCTGATAGTGTTTTTCTCTGACCGGGTGCTAAGGAGCCTATTCCGCCAATTTGAATTCCTATTGAAGCAAAATTGGCAAAACCACATAACATATAGGTTCCCATGATTATAGATTTACTATAGGCAAAATGAGTGGTATTTAGCATATTCTTCAGGTCTGCCAATTGCAGATATCCCACAAATTCACTGGCAGCCAGTTTAATACCAAGCAATTGCCCCATAAGCATAATATCTTCAGTATTCACTCCTATTAGCCACATTAACGGGGCAAAAATGGTCCCCAAAATGGCTTCAAGAGAAAAAGACTGATAGGAAGAATTGGCAGCGATCCAGTCATTTAAGCTGGTAAAATCTCCTACCCAACCCAAAATACCATTGATCATGGCTATAAAGGCAAGAAATACGAGTAACATGGCACCAACATTTACTGCAAGCTTTAAACCTTCAGTAGTGCCATTTGCAATCGCATCGAGCAGATTGGTTCCTATTTTTTCTGAAGAAATATGAATATCCTTATTAACGGCTTCCGTTTGAGGGTATAAAATTTTAGATACTACTATAGCCCCTGGAGCCGCCATCACAGAAGCAGCTAACAGATGTTTGGCAAACTGAAGTCTTAACAAGGGGTCATCACCCCCTAAAAATCCGATATATGCAGCCAAAACAGCTCCGGCAACAGTGGCCATTCCACCAATCATTACCAGAAGCATTTCAGACCGGTTCATTTTCTCTAAGTACGCTTTGATAAGCAAGGGAGCTTCCGTTTGCCCTAAAAATATATTGCCCGCAACACTCAGACTTTCGGCACCGGATATACCCAAGGATTTAGATAAAAGCCATGCCAGCCCTTTTACCACTTTTTGAATAATTCCCAGGTAAAATAAAACTGATGTCAGGGCGGAAAAGAAAATAATAGTAGGTAACACCTGAAATGCAAAAATAAATCCGAATGTATCCATATCCACTACAAGACCTTCAAACAAAAATTCGCTACCAGCCCTTGTATAATCCAGAATACTTACAAATACTTTCCCAACTGCTTCAAAGGCCGATTGTATAATAGGGACCTGTAAAACACCAATGGCTATTAATAATTGAATAGAAAGTCCAATTCCAGCAGTTCTCCAATTAATTCCCTTTCGGTTTGCACTAAAGATATAGGATATTAATATGAGTATAAACATCCCCAAAGTGCCTCTCCAAAATGAGTTAAATGAGAATCCCTGATTAGGAGTTATGATGTCCATAGTCTGGGTGGAAATGTCATTTATGGTAGGGGTATCTATGGTAATCGACAGAGAATCGGGAATAAGATCTGTCTGAGCTGTTAGAGGAAATGAAAAGGTCAATAAAAATAAAAGAATCCAAAACCTAAGGTTCATAGAAGAGATGCTATATTATCAATTGCGTTTGGATATTTCATCCCTCAGTTTCGCAGCTTTTTCATAGTCTTCGTTGGCCACCGCCTTGGCTAACTCTTTGTTAAGTTCCTCGAGGCTTAATTCTTTATACGGAGTAGTAGTACCCGGATCTATTTCTACGGTTTCACCCTCCTGTAAAATTTCATCAACCACTATACTGTCATCACCCTCTTCTTTATCCTTATCCTTGGATGAAAACTTAAGGAAAATACCCGCTTTGTCCAGAATGGTTTTATAAGTAAAAATGGGTGCGTTAAAACGAAGTGCAAGAGCAATGGCATCACTTGTCCTCGCATCTATTATTTCTTCAATTTTATCACGCTCACAGATAATACTTGAATAAAAGACTCCATCCACCAATTTATGTATGATGACCTGTTTTACTACAATATCAAACCTGTCTGAAAAATTTTTGAAAAGATCATGGGTAAGAGGCCTTGGAGGTTTTATCTCTTTTTCAAGGGCAATGGCAATAGATTGTGCTTCGAAAGCCCCAATGACTATCGGTAATTTTCTATCGCCATCTACTTCATTTAAAATAAGGGCATAAGCCCCATTTTGTGTCTGGCTATAAGAAATACCTTTTATTTTTAACCTTACTAAGCTCATATCTATAAGTAAACCACTCAGGGCTTTTTAAATAAGGGTTATCCAGATATTTAAATAGCCCTTTAGGAGCACAAATTAACAAAAATTAAGCGTTTTGGGCCTTAAATTCTTTTAATTTTTCAATGAGTTCGGGTACTACTTCGAAGGCATCACCCACTATACCATAATCTGCAGCCTTAAAAAATGGTGCTTCGGGATCAGTATTGATTACAACTTTTACTTTAGACGCATTAATTCCGGCAAGATGCTGTATAGCTCCTGAGATACCAATGGCTATATAAAGATTACTGGCAACGGGTTTCCCTGTTTGTCCAACGTGTTCACTATGAGACCGCCAGCCCATATCTGAAACTGGTTTAGAGCATGCTGTGGCAGCTCCGAGAACTTCGGCTAATTCTTCTATCATGCCCCAATTTTCCGGACCTTTCAGTCCTCTTCCTCCGGACACGACTATGTCTGCGTCGGCTATAGTTGCCTTACCAACTACTTTATCAATATTAACTGATTGAACAGAGAAATCGGAATCAGTTAAGTTGGGTTCAAAGTTTTCCACCTCAGGACTCACTTTATTTTCGAATATTCCATAGGCATTACTAGATACCCCAATAATATTTATATCGGTTTTAAACTGCGTATGGGCAAAACCTTTGTTGCTAAAAGCAGTCCTTTTTACCACCAAAGGATTAGTACTTAATGGCGGAGCAACCACATTAGTGCAATATCCCGCTTTTAGTAATCCGGCGAGTATGGATGCCATATATTTCGTGTCTGTACTTGAACTAACAACAATTGTACTAGCTCCTTCATTTTCCACTGCCTGAGCTATAACTGTTGCGACAGCTTTTGCGTTAAAAATGGAAAGTTTATCATTAGTAACTTTCAATATTTTTGAAACTCCATAAGTTCCAATTTCCTCAGAATCAGACGCATTAATAGTTATTGTGGTAACTGAAGTGCTTAATTGTTCCGCTAACTTGTACGCATAAGAGGCAGCCTCAAAGGCATTTTTTTTGAATTTACCGTTATCGGATTCCGTATAAACAAGTACTGACATAATTTTCTTTTAAAGATTAATTTCAAAATTTCGATGAACTTTGAAACCTGATTTAATAATTAGATGACCTTTGCTTCATTGTGTAACAGATCAATTAAATGCGAAATATTATCTGCTTCCACTAATTTCACTGCACCTTTGGCTGCTGGTTTTTCAAATTTAATGTCTTCTGTTCCATGGTTAGTTTCAACCGGTTCCAGAACGTTTAGCTTTTTTTGACGCGCCATCATAATGCCCCTCATATTTGGTATACGAAGGTCGCTTTCCTCTACCAGACCCTTTTGCCCACCAATAATTAAGGGAAGGGTAGTAGAGATATTTTCCTTACCACCGTCAATTTCTCTAATGGCAGTAGCAGTATTTCCTTCAATTTCGAGCCCTATGCAGGTATTTATAAAATTAAAATTTAATATGGCTGAGATCATACCGGGAACCATACCCCCATTATAGTCGATAGATTCTCTGCCAGCAATTATAAGATCATAAGCGCCAGTTTTAATAATTTCGGCAAGCTGCTGTGCAACAAATAGTCCATCTGTTGGTTCTGCATTTATGCGAACAGCTTCATCTGCACCAATGGCCAAAGCTTTTCTAATGGTTGGTTCAACAGCAGGTCCCCCCACGGTTGCTACATGAATAGTTGCGCCCTGTTTTTCTTTAAACCACATGGCACGGGTTAAACCAAATTCATCATTTGGATTAATTACAAATTGTACACCATTGGTATCAAATTTAGTATCTCCTTCAGTAAAATTGATTTTGGAAGTAGTATCCGGTACGTTACTGATACAAACTAATATCTTCATACTTATTTCGCGTTTTGTACATTCAAAAAGTGGCTGCTAAGATAGCTATTAATTTTCAAATTTACTATGCATGCATAGTAAATTTTGTATCTTTTTTTAATACCCTGGCAGGGTTAATTGGTAGATATTTTCCTATTTTTGTGGGCATTTGTAAATGAATTATTTAAAAGGGGGACCACAATTAGATGAAGACCATACAATTTAGGCAGGCAATTGCTGAAGCAATGTCAGAAGAAATGCGAAGAGATGAATCCATTTATTTAATGGGTGAAGAGGTCGCAGAATACAATGGTGCCTATAAGGCATCAAAAGGAATGTTAGACGAATTTGGTCCGGATCGTGTTCTAGATACTCCAATTTCTGAATTAGGTTTTTCAGGAATAGGTGTTGGATCTGCAATGAACGGTAACAGGCCTATCATTGAGTTTATGACCTTTAATTTTGCTTTGGTGGGTATAGATCAGATAATAAATAATGCCGCAAAAATCAGACAGATGTCCGGAGGTCAGTTTAATTGCCCAATTGTATTTCGAGGACCTACAGGTTCTGCTGGTCAATTGGCGGCGACCCATTCGCAGGCATTTGAAAGCTGGTTTGCCAATTGTCCGGGTTTAAAAGTGGTTGTGCCATCTAATCCCAATGATGCTAAAGGACTTTTGAAAACGGCAATTCGCGATGATGACCCTGTAATCTTTATGGAGTCTGAACAAATGTATGGGGACAAGGGTGAAGTTCCTGAAGGAGAGTATACTATTCCCCTTGGAGTAGCTGAAATTAAAAGGGAAGGTAAAGATGTTACTATTGTTTCTTTCGGTAAAATTATAAAAGAAGCTTACAAAGCGGCTGACGAATTGGAGAAGGAAGGTATAAGTTGTGAAATAATTGACCTTCGCACAGTAAAGCCAATGGATCGTGAAGCAATATTGAACTCTGTAAAGAAAACAAACAGATTAGTCATTCTTGAAGAGGCGTGGCCATTTGGAAACGTTGCAACAGAGATTACTTATTTGGTGCAATCAGAGGCTTTTGATTATTTGGACGCACCTGTTGTAAAAATTAACACCGCAGATACGCCTGCACCTTACTCTCCCGTATTGTTGGAAGAATGGATCCCCAATTATAAAGATGTGATTAAGGCTGTTAAGAAAGTGTTATATAAATAAGTTAAATGACTTTGTAAAGGTATCTTAGCTTCGTCAACCAAGGTTGAACGAAGCTTTTTTATAAAAGGAATTCTATTCGAAGTCAATTTACCTTAAACCGTAGCTGCAAATTTTTCATTTTCGATTATTTAGGATCGGGAATTGCAATATGCCATACTAATGAGAAGACTCCTGCTTTTCTTTCTTTTATTAACGCCATTATTTATCTGGTCTCAGACAAAAGCTGGTGGTATTGTGGTAGATGAGGAAGGGGACCCTGTAGCATTTGCTAATGTTATATTTAAAGGCTCTACTGAAGGCGCCATAACTAACGAAGATGGTTTATTCTATTTGGAATCTTCAAAAGAGTACAACTCCCTGATCATATCATTTATTGGTTATAAAACCGAAGAATTGGAATTACCGCAACGGGTAAACTATAATCTCAGAGTTGTCATGTTGCAGGGCGAACAGCTAGATGAGGTTATAGTCTATATGGGGAAACAATCTAAAAAGAATAATCCGGCAATAGATATCCTAAAGAAAATTTGGGCAAAAAAGAAGATCAATGGTCTTCGAATGTTTAAGCAATATCAATATGATAAATATGAAAAGGTGGAATTTGACCTTAATTCTATTGATAGTGCCATGATGAAGAGTAAACTTTTCAAAGGAATGGAATTTGTATTTCAGGATCTGGATACTTCACGAATTACAGGGAAAACCTATTTGCCAATTTTCTTAAATGAAACCTCAAGTAAAGTTTATGGTGATAATATCCTTGCTCAGACCAAAGAGGATGTTTTAGGGAATAAAAATTCCGGATTTAGCAATAATCAGGCTATAATTGGATTTGTAAAAGATCTTTATTCGGAATATGATATCTATGATAAGTATCTAAAGTTTTTTGACAAGAGTTTTCCCAGTCCGGTTTCCGAAGCAGGAATAGATGCTTATAATTACGTGCTTTCAGATAGTGCTTATATAGAGAATAAATGGTGCTACCATATTATTTATTACCCCAGGCGTAAAAATGAACTCACTTTTAAAGGTGATTTTTGGGTAAATGATTCAACGTTCGCCATAAAGAAAATTAACCTGGAGGTTACAAAGAGTGCTAATATAAATTGGGTGAAAGAAATCTATATAGAGCAGGACTTTGAGGTAGTTAATGATTCGGTCTTTTTACTAGAAAGAGATTATATGCTTAGTGATTTTAGCCTCTTTAAAAAAGAGGAGTCCAAGGGGATTTATGGGAAAAGAACTACAGTTTATGGTAATTATAAATTTGATATTGAAAGACCAAAACAGTTTTATAAAAATAAGACAGACCCTTTTGATCCCATAACCTTTGAAAGAGACAGCATATTTTGGGAAAATAATCGACTGGAATCCCTAAACAAGGATGAACAGGGGATATATGACCTCTTAGATACTTTAAAGACTGTACCGCGTTTTAATACAGCTTATGACATTGCAAGTATTTTGGCATCGGGTTATGTGGAAATTGATAAATGGAATATAGATCTTGGAAGCATCTACAGCGGTTTTGGGTATAATGAAGCCGAAGGAATTAGATTAAGAGGGGGGGCAAGAACCTATTTTGGACAAAATGATCCCTGGCGAATTGAAGGATATATGGCTTATGGATTTAAGGATGAAAAATTTAAACATGGTATTTCAGGCAAATGGCTGGTAGATAAAAAAACCAGACTAATACTATCCGGGGGGAACCGCAGAGATATAGAACAATTAGGTCTAAACCTCACTCAAACAACGGATGTACTTGGAAGAAGTGTAGCCTCATCTGCCATTTTTACTGTGGGTTCCAATGACAGGCTTACCAATATTAAGCTGTCCACATTTAATATTGAAATTGAGCCAATTACCAACTTCAGGGTTCGTTTTGGGAGTTCTTATCGTACCTTAAGCTCTGCACTACCTGATGCATTCAGCCTGGATTATATAGATGCTACATCTCCCACGGGGATATCTTCTGAGATTAAACAATTTGAATTAAATACCATTCTATTATTCACACCGGGAAAAAAAACTATCGGCAACGGGGTGGAGCGCAGAGATGTAAATGATAATTATAGCACTCTTTTATTAAATTACACAAAGGGGCTGAAAGGTTTATTTCAAAGTGATTTTGAATTTGATAAAATTCAGTTTTCTTATACAAAACCTTGGCAGATTGGAGGTTTTGGCAGATTGTTAAGTACAGTTGAGGTTGGTAAAACTTTCGGAGCCGTTCCACTTGGACTTTTAAGCGTAATACCAGGAAACCAGACCTTATGGACGATCTATAATACATTTCCAAATTTGAATTTTTACGAGTTTGTAACAGATACTTATGCCACTGTTCATTTGGAACATAATTTTAATGGCCGGTTTTTATCAAGGATTCCAATTATTCGAAATTGGAATTTAAGGGAAATTGTAGGTCTAAGAGGAGCATGGGGTAGTTTAACTGATGAAAATATTACACTTAGCAGCCCAACAAACATCCCGTTAATTGCTCCGTCTGATAGTATTTATTGGGAATATTCTTTTGGTATTGGTAATATCTTTAAAATTTTCAGAATCGACTTTAATTTCAGAGGCAATTACCTGGAGAATCCGGATGCCCGTCCTTTTAGTATTAAGGGAACATTTGGTTTTAGTTTTTAAATCATTCAGGGAAAATATTTAGGCTTTTTTATTCTAATCCATTTTACTACTTTTGCACCCGTTTTAAATAGCTAATAACTAACTAATATGGAATTAATCGTAAACATTTTACCGGCTTTTGGTGTTTTGGCACTGCTTTTTGTATTAATAAAAAATATTTGGGTATCCAAACAGGAAGTAGGCAATGAAAAAATGGCAAGGATAGCCAAAAATATTGCTGATGGAGCAATGTCCTTCTTAAAGGCAGAATACAAAATCTTATCAATCTTTGTCGTCGCTGTGGCCATTTTATTGTATTTCAAGGGGAATGCTGAGGAAGGTTCAAATGGAATGGTGGCCGTTTCTTTTATTGTTGGTGCTATCTGTTCTGCATTGGCAGGATTTATAGGTATGCGCGTTGCTACTAAAGCAAACGTTAGAACAACACAAGCAGCAAGAAAATCCTTAGGTAAGGCTTTGGAAGTAGCTTTTGCAGGTGGTTCTGTAATGGGATTAGGTGTTGTAGGTCTTGGTGTTCTTGGATTGAGTGGGTTGTTTATGATTTACCAAATGATTTGGCCGGGAGCTGAAAATATTCCTATGGTACTAAATGTACTTTCTGGATTCTCCCTGGGAGCATCATCCATAGCATTATTTGCTCGTGTTGGTGGTGGTATTTATACCAAGGCAGCAGATGTTGGTGCCGATTTAGTAGGTAAAGTTGAAGCCGGAATCCCGGAAGATCACCCTTTAAATCCGGCAACCATTGCAGATAACGTTGGTGATAATGTTGGGGATGTTGCAGGAATGGGGGCCGATTTATTTGAATCTTTTGTTGGTTCGATTATCGGTACTATGGTCTTGGGGGCATTTATTTTTACCCCTGAATTTGGGGGATTAGGAGCAGTATATTTACCATTGGTATTAGCTGCAGTAGGTATTGTGATGTCTATTATTGGCACTTTCTTTGTAAAGGTAAAAGACGGTGGAAGCCCACATAAGGCCTTAAACCTGGGCGAATTCGGATCTGGTGCATTAATGATCATTGCCTCATATTTTATTATAACCAATATGTTACCGGAAAATATTGAAGGTTTGCCTTCAGGAGCAATAGGTGTTTTTTGGGCGACACTTGCCGGTTTAGTTGCCGGTTTTGGGGTTGGTAAAATTACAGAGTACTATACAGGTACCGGGACAAAACCTGTTAAATCTATAGTAAGGCAATCTGATACAGGAGCCGCTACTAACATTATAGCGGGTCTGGGTGTTGGCATGATGTCTACAGCAGTACCAATCTTGCTAATAGCTGCAGCTATTTTAGTTTCACATCATTTTGCAGGTTTATACGGTATTGCAATTGCCGCGGTCGGAATGTTAGCAAATACAGGAATTCAATTAGCAGTTGATGCTTATGGTCCTATTTCTGACAATGCCGGTGGTATCGCCGAGATGGCAGAATTGCCTAAGGAAGTTCGTGAACGCACTGATAAATTAGATGCTGTAGGGAATACCACAGCAGCTATTGGAAAAGGTTTTGCTATTGCCTCTGCGGCATTGACTGCTTTGGCATTGTTTGCAGCCTTTATGAAAGTGGCTAATGTTACTGCAATAGACGTTTCAAGACCTCAGATTATGGCTGGTTTATTAGTGGGAGGGATGCTTCCATTTGTATTCTCCGCTTTATCTATGAATGCTGTAGGTCGTGCAGCAATGGCAATGATAGAAGAAGTTCGAAGACAATTTAGAGACATTCCGGAATTACATGCTGCATTGGAAGTGATGCGCAAGTATGATTCAGATATGTCTAAGGCAAGTGTCGAGGATAGAAAAATATTTGATGCCGCCGATGGGTTAGCTGAATACGACAAATGTGTTGATATTTCAACAAAAGCTTCCATCAAGGAAATGGTATTACCAGGATTATTGGCTATAGCAGTACCTGTGGCAGTTGGGTTTATTGGCGGCGCAGAAATGCTTGGAGGCCTTTTAGCAGGAGTAACTACTTGTGGTGTGCTTATGGCGATATTTCAATCTAATGCCGGTGGTGCATGGGATAATGCCAAAAAAATGATCGAAGCTGATGGCGGTAAAGGGACAGATGCTCATAAAGCAGC
This sequence comes from uncultured Eudoraea sp., assembly GCF_947490415.1. Classification (GTDB taxonomy): domain Bacteria; phylum Bacteroidota; class Bacteroidia; order Flavobacteriales; family Flavobacteriaceae; genus Eudoraea. The sequence goes on along the minus strand of NZ_CANLGX010000005.1, from coordinate 126,524 downwards.
AGTAGTAGGAGATACCGTTGGAGATCCTTTTAAGGATACTTCAGGTCCTTCATTGAACATCCTTTTAAAACTTATGTCTGTAGTAGCTTTGGTGATAGCACCGAGTATTGCGATTTCTTCAGACACCTTAACTGCGTATGCTGAGCAAAAAGTAATTACAGAGGTCCAGAAGGAAGTACATGTTGAAATGAATAAAAATGATGACGGTCTTGTAAAGGCAGTTGTTACAATAACTAGTATGGAAAACGGCGTGGATAATACCCGTGAGCTTATTTTTGAAGGAAGCGAGGAAGAAGTAAAAGCACAGATAGAGGCATTACCTGAAACCGATAAGAAAGCGAAAATCCGCATAGAAAAGGTTGAAAAGAAGTGACCGAGGAATAGGGAACTCTTTAAAGCAAAAAAAACCCCAAGCTCAGCTTGGGGTTTTTTTTATTTAATAGCTCTAAAAAAGTCCGTGTATTTCAGCATCAATTTTATTAATTACCTCACCTAGATGTTCCGGATTATCAACAAAATCCAATTGGTCTACATCAATTACCAATAAGTTGCCTTTTTCATAACCGTGGGCCCATGCTTCATATCGTTCGTTCAACCGACTTAGGTAATCAATAGATATGGAATTTTCGTAATCCCTGCCTCGTTTGTGAATCTGGTTCACCAAATTAGGGATAGAACTTCTAAGGTAGATTAATAGATCGGGTGGTTGTACCAGGCTTTCCATAAGTTCAAAAAGGCTGGAGTAGTTGCTAAAATCCCTGTTGGTCATTAAGCCCATAGCATGTAAATTAGGCGCAAAAATGTGGGCATCTTCGTAAATGGTCCTGTCCTGGATTATATTTTTACCTGTTTCCCGGATCTTAAGTATTTGTCTGTATCTGCTATTTAAAAAATAAATCTGCAGGTTAAAACTCCACCGTTCCATCTGATTGTAAAAATCATCCAAATAAGGATTGTCAACTACGTCTTCAAAATGTGCCTCCCATCTGTAATGTTTTGCTAAAAGCCTGGTGAGGGTAGTTTTTCCGGCTCCTATATTTCCAGCAACGGCAATATGCATATAGTATTTGAATTTATGGTTGGTGTCTTAAATTTAAGAGCAACACAATATACAAAGTATAACCTTGATGAGAAAAAATAGTTGTTGAAATACCGGAGATAATTATATTTTATCATAATTTTTATTTCAACAGAAATTATGTACTTTTGTTAACATTAAATAAGAGGAGGGATTTGACTGATTGCAACCTCTTATACAGAACCCAATTTTAGTTTAAAATTATTATTCAGGTTCTGCAAAAGAAAAAATGCTAAAGCAGTTTCTACAGATCAAGTTGTCTTGTAAACTTCTTTTCGAGCATCCGTCAAATCAGTTTTAATTTTTAAAAAGTAAAATTTATGGCCTATTTGTTTACTTCGGAATCTGTAAGTGAAGGACATCCGGATAAGATTGCAGATCAGATTAGTGATGCTTTATTAGATAACTTTTTAGCCTTTGATCCAGAAAGTAAGGTCGCTTGTGAAACCTTGGTAACTACGGGTCAGGTTATATTAGCTGGTGAAGTAAAGAGTCATACTTATGTAGATTTACAACAAATTGCAAGAGATGTTATTAATACAATTGGATATACCAATGGGGAATATCAGTTCAGTGGAGATTCATGTGGAGTCATCTCATTGATACACGAACAGTCTAAGGATATAAATCAGGGAGTAGATCGCGAAAAAAAAGAAGAACAGGGTGCCGGTGACCAGGGTATGATGTTTGGTTATGCGACTAACGAAAGTGAAAATTATATGCCAATGGCATTAGATATTTCACATCGAATACTTAAGGAATTATCCCTGTTAAGAAAAGAACATAAAGAGCTAACTTATTTAAGACCTGATTCAAAAGCGCAGGTTACTATTGAGTATTCGGATGATAATATCCCTGTTAGAATTGATACAATCGTAATATCAACCCAGCACGATGAGTTTGATAAGGATGATGAGATAATGCTATCAAAAATAAAACAAGACCTTGTTACTGTTTTAATACCAAGAGTTAAAGCAAAGTTACCGCCGAACACCCAGAGCATGTTTAACGATAAGATTACCTACCATATCAATCCTACCGGTAAATTTGTGATTGGTGGGCCTCATGGGGATACCGGTTTGACCGGAAGAAAAATTATTGTTGATACTTATGGAGGTAAAGGAGCTCACGGGGGAGGTGCTTTCAGCGGAAAGGATCCTAGTAAAGTAGACCGCAGCGCCGCTTATGCCGCGAGACATGCAGCAAAAAATTTGGTTGCAGCAGGTGTTGCCGATGAAATACTGGTACAGGTAAGTTATGCTATTGGATTGGCCGAGCCGACTTCGATTTTTGTAGATACTTACGGAACCTCAAAAGTGGCTTTGAGCGATGGTGAAATAGCCCAGAAAGTTGCAGAACTATTTAAAATGAGGCCTTTTGAAATAGAAGAACGACTTAAATTAAGAAATCCCATTTACCTGGAAACGGCCGCCTATGGACACTTTGGGAAGGAACCAAGAATGGTGTCAAAAGTATTTGAATCCCCATATAACGGTAGGGTTGAAAAAACGGTAGAGTTATTCACATGGGAAAAATTAAATATGGTAGATAAGGTAAAATTGGCCTTTAATTTGTAATTTTTTGTACAAATAATAGGAATTTCAGTTTTTCCATACCTATATTTGCTTTTACTAAGTTCAATCATTTGTTGAAAAGTTATCAAGAAAGGTGGAGGGAATAGACCCTTTGAAGCCTTAGCAACCCTTTGTGTCCAAAGCGAAGAAGGTGCTAAATTCTATCACATAAAAATTGTGACAGATAACAAAAAAGAATTACCTGAGGTAATTTCTCTTTCTTAATAACATTTTAATATTTCCCATTTGCTCGGTGTAGCTCTTAGGCTTGGATTGTGCTGAATTTTATATTTAAGGACGATATAAAGATCGTTTTGAAAACAATTTGTATTAAGAACCAGTATTCATATTGAATACATAGAAACAAACATCATGAGTGAACACAAATTTTCTACCAATGCATTGCATGCAGGACATGACACAACTTTAACGAGCGGTACCCGGGCAGTGCCAATTTATCAAAGTACTGCCTATGTTTTTAACGATTCTGAACACGCGGCTAATTTATTTTCTTTAGCGGAGTTTGGTAATATTTACAGTCGGATTAATAATCCTACGAATGATATTTTAGAACAAAGGCTTGCTGCACTGGAAGGAGGTATTGCTTCAGTGGTTACTTCATCGGGAACAGGAGCTATTAATACGGCTCTTTTAGTTCTGTTGAAGTCAGGAGATCATATTGTGGCTTCCAATAGCCTATATGGGGGGACTTATAATTTGCTGAGTGTTACCCTTCCCCGGTTTGGGATTACCACAACATTTGTTGACCCTTCAGATCCCTCTAATTTTGGGAAAGCCGTAAAGGAGAATACGCGAGCAATTTTTGTAGAGTCACTGGGGAACCCAAAGCTGGATGTTCTCGACTTAAAAGCTATTTCAGCAGAAGCAAAGGCTGCCAAAATTCCTTTTATTGTTGATAACACAGTGGCAACACCTGCCTTGTTAAATCCGATTGAGCATGGAGCGAATATTGTAATTCATTCTCTTACCAAATATATTAATGGCAATGGCACAGCACTTGGTGGTGCCGTAATAGATGCCGGAACCTTTGATTGGGCAAACGGGAAATTTCCTGAATTTACAGAACCTTCGGCAGGATATCACGGTTTAGTATATCACGATGCCTTAGGGCCCGCTGCATTTATTGCCAAGGTGCGGATAGAAGGCTTAAGGGATCACGGCGCTTGCCTGAGTCCATTTAATGCCTTTCAAATAATCCAAGGGCTTGAAACTCTTGAGATACGTATGAAAAAACATAGTGAAAATGCCCTTGAATTGGCCGAATGGCTTGAAGGTAGGGATGAAGTAACATGGGTAAATTATCCAGGCCTAAAAAGCAGTAAATATTTTGCTGAGGCAGAGGCATATTTGCCAAAAGGGAAAAGTGGATTAATAACATTTGGTGTTAAAGGGGGATTTGATTCTGCAAAGAAAATAGCTGACGGAACCCAAATTTTTTCCTTATTGGCTAATATAGGAGATACTAAATCTTTAATAATTCACCCGGCTAGTACTACCCATCAACAATTAGATGATGCTGCACAGGAAGCAACGGGAGTCACTAAGGATTTAATACGTTTATCTGTAGGATTGGAAAATCTGGATGATCTTAAAGCCGACCTTAAACAGGCTTTTGCAACAATTGATAAATCTGTTCTGGCATAGTTATCAAAACAATACTGATATAAGCTGAGTCGAGAATTTAGCTCTAATAAGAAGCACATCTACTCAGCTTTAATTGACATCACTTGCATGAAAGACCTGAATACAACACTTAAAAAAATAGAAATCCCTCAGTATAAAACGTATAGCGGCGTTGTGCAAGATATGGAGTTGTCTTATCAACTGTTTGGCAAAAAGTTGCACTCTGCACCCATTGTAGTAGTAAATCATGCCCTTACGGGAAATTCAAATGTTGCAGGGCAAGATGGGTGGTGGGCTTCATTAATTGGAGATGGTAAATGTATTGACACAAACAAATATACCGTGCTGGCCTTCAACATCCCCGGTAACGGTTATGATGGATTTGTTGTTGACAATTATAAAGATTTTGTGGCTGGTGATATTGCCAGAATATTTCTTCAAGGATTGAAAGAGCTCAATATAGATCGTGTTTATGCGCTTATTGGTGGTTCATTAGGAGGCGGAATTGCCTGGGAAATGGCAGCGCTAAATCCATTGCTAACGGAACATTTGATCCCTGTGGCTGCTGATTGGAAGTCAACAGATTGGCTCATTGCGAATTGTCAGATTCAGGAACAATTTCTTGTAAATTCCAGGCAGCCTGTCCATGATGCCAGGATGCATGCTATGTTGTGTTACAGAACTCCCCAGTCTTTTAAAGCAAGGTTTCAAAGAAGCACGAATGAGGAATTACAGGTTTTTAATGTGGAAAGCTGGCTAACGCATCATGGAAAAAAATTGAATGAAAGGTTTCAACTTTCAGCTTACAAATTAGCCAATCAATTATTAAAAACGATTGATATCACAAGAGAAGGAGAAGATGCATTTATCAATCTTCAAAACAGTAAAACCAATATTCATATTATAGGGGTAGATTCTGATCTTTTTTTTACAGCAAATGAGAATAAGGATACCTTTAAACAGTTGGCTCAGGCTAAAAGTAATGTAACTTATGGTGAAATTCAATCGTTGCATGGTCATGATGCATTTTTGATTGAATTTGAACAAATGCAGCAATTGCTCAAAGGAGTTTTTGATGCTAATGGAAAATCTGCGAGAATAAAAATTTTGAAGTTTGGCGGGAAGTCACTTTCCAATGGAGAAGGCTTGGGAAGGGTATTGGAAATTATAACCAATAAAGTCAAAAATGGAGAAAATATTGCAGTGGTTTTATCAGCTCGTGAAAAGGCCACAGATCAATTGGAAGCTATATTAAATAAAGCCGCAAAGGGATTAGATTATCGGGAAGATTTTGAAAATTTTGAAAGATATCAGAAACATACTTTTAAAAATATAAATCTTTCAGAGGAATTTCAGGAATTGGTGAAATTATTTGAAGGAGTTACTTTGCTTGGAGATTATAGTGCTAAAATAAAAGACCAGGTTTTGGCTTATGGTGAGCTAATATCGGGTAAGTTGATCACAAAATTGCTTATTGGAGAAGGAATCAAAGCAAAATTACTTGATAGTCGCCGACTCATAAAAACAGATGATTCTTACGGAGATGCCAAATTGCTGGAAGATGTATCCAGGGAAAATGTAATTCATGAATTTTCGAATTTAAAACCAGATGAGGTACCATTGATAACAGGTTTTATAGCTTCTACTGAGACAGATGAAACAACAACTCTTGGGCGTAATGGCAGTAATTATACGGCTTCTCTTATTGCAAACTTTTTGGACGCGGAAGAATTGGAAAATTATACTCATGTAGATGGTATTTTCACAGCAAACCCGGAATTTGTTTCTGAAGCACAAAGAATAGATCAATTGTCATATAGTGAGGCGAATGAACTTGCAAATTTTGGGGCAACCATTTTACACGCAAAGACTATTATTCCCCTAATCGAAAAGAATATCCCACTTAGGGTACTCAATACTTTTAATAATGAAAATGAAGGTACACTTATCAGTGCTAAATCTAGTAAAGAAGGAATAAAATCATTATCTGTTATTGAAAATGAAGCTTTAATTAACCTCGAGGGGAGAGGATTGTTAGGGAAAGTGGGAATTGATGCCCGTATTTTCAGGACCCTAAGCCAAAATAATATAAGCGTAAGTATCATCTCCCAGGGTTCTTCTGAGAGAGGAATTGGATTGGTAGTTAATTCGGAAAAGGCACATTTGGCAAAAAGGGCTTTGGAAATGGAGTTTGAGAGCGATTTTCAATCACGTGATATTAATACAATAACTATTGTAAGCGAAGTATCAGTCATCTCTATAGTGGGGCAGGACCTTAGCACTTTTCATAAACCTTATAATGCCCTAATCAAGAATCAAATAGTTCCTTTATTGTTTAATAATACGATTTCAGGTAAGAATGTAAGCTTGGTGGTTAAAAAAACAGACCTTCACAAAGCGCTGAACGTAATGCATGGACAAATTTTTGGAATTAGCAAAAAAGTGAATCTGGCTATATTTGGACATGGGAATGTAGGGGGCACTTTGGTAGATCAGATTTTAGCTTCGAGGAAGGGGATTGAGGAAAGAAAAGGCATTAATCTTAATGTATTTGCCTTAGCTAATTCGAAAAAATTACTCTTAAACAAAGACGGTATTTCTAAAAAATGGGAGGAAGATATTAATGAAAAGGGCATTCCTTATACTGTTGAACATATTTTTGAGTATGCCAAAATACATCATCTTGAAAACCTAATTGCCATAGATAATACTGCAAGTCAGGATTTTGTGGCCAATTATTTTGATTTTATTGAAAATGGCTTTGATCTGGTGTCCTCAAATAAGATAGCTAATACCCTGGGATTTGACTACTACAGATTGATTAGGGATGAGTTGGCAAAAAAACAGAAACAATACCTATATGAAACTAATGTAGGTGCCGGCTTACCATTAATAGATACTATAAAGCTTTTGCATTTATCCGGCGAAAATATTACACGGATTAAAGGTGTTTTTTCTGGGTCTTTGAGTTATATTTTTAATACTTTTTCCGAAAAAGACATTTCTTTTTCTGCGGTTTTAAAAACCGCTATTTCAAATGGATATACAGAACCCGATCCAAGAGAGGATTTATCTGGTAACGATGTGGGCAGAAAATTGCTGATATTAGCTCGCGAACTGGAACTCGAAAATGAATTTGATGATATTTCAATCCAAAATCTTATACCGGTATCTCTCCGAAATGGAAATGTGCAGGAATTCTTGAATGAACTTGAAGTCCTTGATGATTATTTTAGTAAAATAAAGGACAGCCAGGAGCCGAATCATGTACTCCGTTATGTTGGCGATTTGTATGGCGATTTACAGAAAGAGAAAGGAGAACTTGAAGTAAAACTGGTTTCAGTGCCTAAGGAAAGTGCCTTGGGACAGGTTAAAGGCTCGGACTCCATTATTGAGATTTATACGGAGTCATATGGCGAACATCCATTGGTAATTCAAGGTGCAGGAGCTGGTGCAGCCGTAACTGCTCGAGGGGTTTTTGGGGATATTTTACGTATAGCAGAAAAAATATGATAATCTTTTGAATAATCCTGCTAATAGAAAAAGATGAATAAAAAAAAGTTTGAAACTGAAGCGATACGGACCCAAATAGAACGTTCAAAATTTTTAGAACATTCAAGTCCAATATACCTTACATCCAGTTTTGTTTTTGAGGATAGTGAAGATATGAGGGCTTCCTTTGCTGAAGAAAAAGAGCGAAATATCTATTCGAGATATTCTAACCCTAATTCATCAGAGTTTATAGAAAAAGTATGTAAAATGGAAGGCGCAGAGGATGGATTTGCATTCTCCTCGGGGATGTCGGCTGTTTTTTCAACCTTTGCCGCTTTGTTAAACAGCGGTGATCATATTATTTCAGCACGAAGTATTTTTGGTTCAACCCACAGCCTTTTCACTCAGGTCTTTCCAAAATGGAATATTAGCCATAGCTATTTTAAAATTGGGGAATTAGAAAATTTGGAAAAACTAATTACACCAAAAACCAAAATACTCTTTGCTGAGTCCCCAACAAATCCGGGTGTTGATATTTTGGACCTTGAAGCACTGGGAAGGTTTGCAAAAAAACATAAACTAATAATGATTGTGGATAATTGCTTTGCTACTCCTTATTTGCAAAAACCCATAAAATTTGGGGCAGATCTGGTAATTCATTCGGGCACAAAACTCATGGATGGACAGGGTAGGGTATTGGCTGGTATTACGGTTGGTAAAAGAGATCTAATAGATCAGATTTACCGGTATTCAAGAATAACAGGCCCTGCATTATCTCCCTTTAATGCATGGGTTCTGTCTAAAAGTCTTGAAACTTTGGGGGTAAGAGTAGACAGGCATTGTGAAAATGCACTAAAGGTTGCCGAATTTTTGGAAGGCAATAAAAGTGTTAATTGGGTCAAATATCCTTTCTTAAAATCCCACCCTCAATTCAAGCTTGCCAAAAAACAGATGAAGGCCGGAGGATGTGTGGTCGCATTCGAGATAAAAGGAGGAATTGATGCAGGAAAGAAATTTTTTGATTCTATTGGCCTATTATCTCTATCAGCCAATTTGGGCGATACTCGAAGTATAGTTACGCATCCCGCATCTACCACCCACAGCAAGTTATCTGTGGAAGAAAGATTGGAATGTGGAATAACTGATGGTATGGTGCGAGTCTCTGTTGGCCTGGAACACGTTGATGATATCATTGGTGATATAGAACAAGCGTTGGATAAGATATGAGAAATGGGAATATTCCTATTTTAGCTATCTTCGCATCATGCTTTCTAAAAAGACAAAATACGGATTAAAGGCCCTTACTTATTTGGCATTACAAAGTAAAAGAGAGCCAGTTCAGATTTCCGAAATTGCGGAACATGAGAACATTTCTCAAAAATTTTTAGAAAGTATTTTGCTGACTTTGCGTAACACAGGCTTTTTAGGATCAAAAAAGGGAAAAGGAGGCGGTTATTATTTGCTAAAGGACCCCAGTGAAATTCATATGACGACTGTTATTCGTGTGTTGGAAGGACCAATTGCCATGGTCCCTTGTGTAAGCCTTAACTTTTATGAAAAGTGTGACGACTGCCCGGATGAAAATAAATGCGCTGTCCACAAATTAATGCTTCAGGTACGTGACAGTGTTCTGGAAGTATATAGAAATAATACCCTCGCTGATCTTATATCGGAATAAAAATTTTTCAAAATCTTTGATATACTACTGAATCATTCGCAATAATTATCTGGTTTTTTAACAAATCTACTAAAACTATAGACTTAAAGTAATATTTGAAAATAATTAACATATTACTTAGAAATATTATTCTATTTTTGATTACTCTATTAAATCGATAGGATAATAGAAATTAAATGATTGCAGACCAATTTTTAATTAATAATGAAGCGGCCAGCAGCAGCTATAAAACAGATAGCGCTTCTGAACAACCAAAACGAAGCATTGCAAAGTCTATTAGCTGGCGTGTTATCGGAACATTAGATTTCAGAATAATATCATGGATTATTACAGGTAAACTTTCTCTGCATTTTCTATTGGATTAGTAGAATTGGTCACAAAGATGGTCCTGTATTTTTTACATGAACGCTTGTGGAACACTATTAAATGGGGGAGGTAATTTTAACTTTAAAAAATAAGATATGGGTTTGTCTACGCAGGATATAGAACATTTAAATAATCATTTTAGAGGAATACCTCCTGAAGAGATTATTTCTTGGGCGATTCTTTATGGTTCCAAATCTGTAGTTACTACCAACTTCAGACCGTATGAAGTGGCCATATTAAACGCGGTTACTGAGGTTAAATCGGATATTCCGGTTATATGGTGCGATACCGGATATAATACACCCAATACATACAAACACGCAGAAGAATTGATCTCTGGTTTGAATTTAAATATTAAATTGTTTGTTCCCAGGCAGACCACTGCACATAGAGATGCGGTAATGGGGATACCGGATATTGATGACCCGAAGCATAAAGAATTTACAGCACAGGTGAAACTGGAACCTTTCCGAAGAGCAATGGCAGAACACAAACCAGATGTGTGGTTTACGAACCTTAGAAAAGGCCAGACAGCTTTAAGAGATACATTAAATATTTTAAGCTTAAGTAAGGAAGGAGTCCTTAAGGTAAGTCCGTTTTATCATTGGAATGACACACGCCTGGATGCCTATTTAAATGAACGAGGGCTGCCAAACGAACACAACTACTTTGATCCGACAAAAGTTTTAGAAAACAGGGAGTGCGGTTTACACACCTAGAACACTAAAAAGAAAAGCTTACTACCGGTCTACAGAGTAATTGGAACATATTATTAAGACCATTTGGTTTAGTTTAATCTATAAAATATATAGGAAATATAGGTAATAATATTATGCAAAGTTTTAGAACCGAAATAGAAAATCCCGTTGTAGAGAAGGACATCATTGAACTCGAGAAAAAAATAAGGGAGTTCAAAGGAGGTTCTATTGATGAGGAAAAATTCCGAAGTCTGCGCCTGGCCCGTGGTGTATATGGACAAAGACAACCGGGAGTTCAGATGATACGTATCAAATTACCCTATGGTAAGGTAAGCTCCAGGCAATTACGCAGGATTTCAGATGTTGCAGATGAGTATTCTACAGGAAGACTGCACATTACAACCCGGCAGGACCTTCAAATTCATTATGTAGACCTGGAACGCACCCCGGAACTTTGGGCACAACTGGAAAAGGATTCCGTAACACTTAGGGAAGCATGTGGTAATACTGTCCGGAATGTTACGGCTAGTGAAACAGCCGGAATTGACAGGGATGAACCATTTGATGTTTCACCTTATGCTCAGGCCGTTTTTGAATATTTTTTAAGAAACCCAATAGGTCAGGAAATGGGCCGTAAGTTTAAGGTTTCCTTTTCTTCAAGTGATGCAGATACGGGACTTTCGTATATGCACGACCTTGGTTTTATCGCCAAAATTCGGGAAGGTGTTAAAGGTTTTAAGGTAATGCTGGGAGGTGGCCTGGGATCTCAACCTCGTCATGCAGATGAGCTGTTTTCCTTTCTTCCTGCCAATGAAATTATTCCCATGATGGAAACTGTAGTTCGAGTTTTTGACCGATATGGTGAAAGAAAGAGCAGGGCTAAAGCAAGATTAAAGTTTCTTTTAAAGGATTTTGGGCTTGAAGCCTTTAAAGACTTATTAATTGCGGAGAAGAAAGCGGTCCCTTTTAAAAAATACCCTATTGATAGTAGTACTTATCCCAAGGTGCTAATTTCAAATAAGCAGGCTCATGATGCAATTATAGTTGATAACAAAGCTTTTGAACAATGGAAAACAACTAACCTGGTTTTACAAAAACAATCCGGATATGTAGCTGTTGGTATAAAGGTAATGTTAGGGGATTTTTATACGGATAAGGCCAGATTGTTAGCGGATTTGGTTGAAAAATATGCGGCGGGTGAAATTCGCTTAACATTAAGACAGAATATATTAATCCCTCATGTAAGGGAATCCCTGATTCCATTTTTCTATACCGAGCTTAAGAAAATGGGATTTGCAGATGCCGGCTATAATAAGGCATTAGACATTACAGCTTGTCCGGGTACCGATACCTGTAACCTTGGAATTGCAAGCAGTACGGGGATAGCTTCGGAATTAGAGCGCATTATCAGGGAAGAGTACCCCCAATATGTAAACAATGCCGATGTGGTCATAAAAATTAGTGGATGCATGAACGCCTGTGGTCAGCATTCAATGGCCAATATTGGTTTTCAGGGGATGTCTATACGCACTAAGGAGAAGCTGGTGGCTCCAGCTTTGCAGGTATTACTTGGGGGAGGTAATTTAGGAAATGGCCGGGGTTTATTTGCAGATAAGGTTATTAAGATTCCCAGTAAACGAGGGCCCGAAGCACTCAGACAAATACTCAATGATTTTGAGGTCAATGGCAAAGGAGCGTCTTATGAGGCTTATTATGCAGAAAAAGGTGAATATTATTTTTATGAACTTCTTAAGCCACTTGCAGATATAGAAAATTTATCTCCTGCGGATTATTTGGATTGGGGAAGTAATAAGCGCTATCAAAAAGCGATAGGAATAGGTGAGTGCGCAGGAGTGGTAATAGATTTAATAGCTACATTATTATTTGAAAGTGATGAAAAGATAAAAAATGCGAAAGAAGCTATTAACATGCAAAAGTGGTCTGCAAGTATTTATTATTCATACTCTTCTATGGTAAATACGGCGAAAGCACTTTTAACTGCCGAAAAAACCAAAACAAATACCCATACCAGTATTATAAAGGATTTTAACATGCATTTTATAGAAAATGGTAGAATAGCACTGAATTCCTCATTCGAAGATTTGGTATTGCAATTAAATAAAAATGAACCAAGTGAGGCCTTCGCTATAAGTTATCTGACCAATGCTGAGAATTTTTTAAATAAAGTAGAATCCTACAGAAAACTTGAACTTACAAATGCATAAAAGAGCCAGGTTAACGGTCGTAGGTGCAGGTCCGGGAGATTTGGAACTCATAACTTTGAAGGCAATTAAAGCATTACAGGATGCTGACGTGGTTCTTTATGATGCACTTGTAGATTGCGCCTTATTAGAATATGCCTTCAAAGCAGAGTGCATTTTTGTAGGCAAGCGAAAAGGTTGTTATGCCTTTCAGCAAGATCAGATTAATGAATTAATAGTGCAAAGAGCACAAAGCCAGGGACATGTTGTGCGATTAAAAGGTGGTGATCCATTTGTTTTTGGACGTGGGGCAGAGGAAATGACTTATGCAGCTAAATATGGTCTGGAAGTAGCTATAGTACCCGGGATATCTTCATGTATTGCAGTTCCAGCAATTCAGAATATCCCTGTTACCAAACGTGGGTCTGCAGAGAGTTTCTGGGTAATTACAGGAACTACAAAAGAACATAAACTCTCAGCAGATATTTACCTCGCTGCTAAATCAAATGCTACAGTGATCATATTAATGGGCATGTCAAAACTCTCAGCTATTGTAGAATTATTTATTAAAGAGAACAAATCAGATACTCCCGTTGCAATTATTCAAAATGGAACAAAAGAAGAAGAACAGATTGGCATTGGAACAATTAATTCTATAGAAAGTATAGTTCAAAAACAGAAATTAACCAACCCGTCGATCATTGTCATAGGCGAAGTAGTTAACCAAAGAGCCCAAATAATTCAGATAAGCCACCAACATCAATTTCAAATCACAAAATAATGGAAAGGAATAATTTATATCCCATTTTTTTGAAGACAGGATCTCTCCATATTTTGATAGTAGGAGGGGGTAATGTGGCGGAAGAAAAACTGTCCTTTTTAACTAAGTCCAGTCCGGATGCTAAAATCACTATGGTATCCCCTTTGTTTCGAGAAAACACTTTAAAGTTAGCTGCAAATTATAATGTGGAACTTATCAGAACCACTTACAATACTGAATTTCTTAATGGGAAGCATTTGGTTATTGCTACCACAGATAAACCTGATATTAACATACAGGTTTATAATGATTGCAGAAGTATGGATAAACTGGTAAACGTTGCGGACAATCCTCCTTACTGTGATTTTTATATGGGTGGGATTGTTACCAAGGGGAATGTTAAGATAGCTATATCTACTAACGGTAAATCTCCCACAACCGCAAAGAGGTTGAGACAATTTTTTGAAGAGGTTATACCGGAAGATATTAGCAGGATGGTTCAGAATCTAAATATATATCGAAAAACAATTAAAGGAAATTTTGAACAGAAGGTTGATAAAATGAATGAAGTAACACAGACTTTGGTTTCAAATATTGAAAAATAACTCTGTTTCCATTTTTGATTTGCAGGCAGTCTTTAGCAGGCATAATTAGAAGTACTGGTTTACGGCAAAAAGAAATAAATAAGTATTTTATAGTAGTCTGATGGTGAGGTTTAGTAATGACCATATTTATGCTTGAAAGTAAAGAGAAAGATCTCAATAGACCTCTCGATAAATATGAATTCAAGCCAAAAAAAGTAAATTTTCCTTGTTTTTAAATGACACGTGGCGTTTCTTTGCACAAGTTCATTACAACATTGACATTGTTATCAAGAAAGGTGGAGGGACTAGACCCGTTGAAACCTTAGCAACCCTTTAACTATAAAGAAGGTGCTACATTCTACCACTATGTTGCTTGTTTACGGCAATTAAGGCTAGATAACACAAAGTAAAGGCTATAGTCTTTACCTATTTTTTCTTGATAATATTTATAGAATAGTCCGACAATCACATTTAAGAATAAGATGTTGATTATGCCTTTTCTAAATGTTAATGGTTAGGTGTGGCGAACATGCCAATTGAAGCGATGTAATTCCTAAAAAAAAGGAAACATATGAAGAAAATACAGGATATACTAAAGGAACGGATTATGATACTGGATGGTGCTATGGGTACCATGCTGCAACGTTATAAATTTACGGAGGAAGACTTTAGGGGAAACCGTTTTAAAGACTGGCCTTTTCCACTACAGGGTAATAACGACCTATTGACGCTAACCCAGCCAGAAGCTATCGCTGAAATTCATGGAAAATATTTTGAAGCAGGTGCAGATATTGTGGAAACGAATACATTCTCTGGCACTTCTATTGCCATGGCTGATTATCATATGGAAGATTTGGTTTATGAACTTAATTATGAGTCCGCCAAAATAGCAAAGCAGGTAGCCGAAGAGTTTACCAAAAGGGAGCCAGATAAACAAAGGTTTGTAGCCGGAAGTATAGGTCCAACCAATAAAACTGCAAGTATGTCTCCAGATGTAAATGATCCTGGTTTTAGGGCAGTTTCATTTGATACACTGCGATTAGCTTACAAACAACAGGTGGAAGCCCTGCTGGATGGAGGAGTAGATATCCTGATGGTAGAAACAATTTTTGATACACTTAATGCAAAAGCCGCACTTTTTGCCATTGAAGAGGTAAAACAGGCATGTAATATTCAAACGCCGGTCATGGTTAGCGGCACAATTACAGATGCCTCGGGGCGAACTTTATCCGGGCAGACCGCAGAAGCATTTTTAATATCTATAGCTCATATTCCTTTATTGTCTGTTGGATTTAATTGCGCTCTGGGAGCAAAGCAGTTAGTACCCCATTTAGACGCTATTGCGTTTCGCACAGAAGCTGCTATTTCAGCACATCCTAATGCAGGTTTACCTAATGCTTTTGGAACTTATGATCAAACGCCTGATCAGATGGCTGAAGAAATCAAGGAATACCTTGATAAAGGCCTGGTAAATATAATTGGAGGATGCTGTGGATCTACACCCGCACATATTACAGCAATTGCTGAATTGTCAAAGGACTATAAACCTAGAAAATTTATTTTTTCTGATACAGAAGGAGTTCAATTGTAAAAAATGAGTAATAAAACTAACATAGAATTGAATTCAGAGAATGAACTGGTGGCTGGTATCGGTTCCATTTCAAAACCAAGATTTCTTAAGTTGGCTGGTCTGGAACCACTGGTTGTTACTCCGGAAAGCAATTTTATAAATATTGGGGAAAGAACTAACGTTGCTGGTTCAAGAAGGTTTCTTCGATTAATTAAAGAAGAAAAATATGAGGAAGCCCTGGACATAGCCAGGCACCAGGTGGAAGGTGGAGCCCAGATTATTGATATAAATATGGACGATGGCCTGATAGATGGAAAGCAAGCCATGATCAGGTTTTTGAACTTGGTAATGGCCGAGCCAGACATAGCACGGGTTCCTATAATGATAGATAGCTCAAAATGGGAGATTATTGAGGCCGGAT
This sequence comes from uncultured Eudoraea sp., assembly GCF_947490415.1. GTDB lineage: Bacteria > Bacteroidota > Bacteroidia > Flavobacteriales > Flavobacteriaceae > Eudoraea. The sequence continues at coordinate 110,458 of NZ_CANLGX010000005.1, read as the reverse complement.
TACAACTTGTTCAGGGAAAATGTATTGTCAATTCTATTAGTTTAAAGGAAGGAGAAGAAGAATTTATACGCCAGGCAAAATTAATTCGTCTTTATGGGGCCGCAGTAATAATCATGGCGTTTGACGAAAAAGGCCAGGCAGATAATTTTGAGAGACGGATTGAAATAGCCAAACGATCATATGATATATTGGTAAATAGGGTAAATTTCCCACCTGAAGATATCATTTTTGATCTTAATATTTTTCCTGTTGCAACCGGAATGGAGGAGCACAAACAGAATTCTGTAGATTTTTTTAAAGCTACTGCCTGGGTACGGAAAAACCTTCCTTATTGCAGTGTTAGCGGTGGGGTGAGTAATGTATCTTTCTCATTTAGAGGCAATACACCAGTTCGTGAGGCTATGCATTCGGTTTTCTTGTACCATGCTATTCAAGCCGGTATGAATATGGGAATTGTTAACCCTGCCATACTTGAAGTCTATGACGATATTCCAAAAGATTTATTGGATAGGGTTGAAGATGTCATATTAAACCGAAGGGATGACGCCACAGAACGTCTGCTCGATTTTGCTGAAACTGTGGTGGGTAAAGCAAAGGATAGCAAAGTGGATGATTCATGGCGAAAAGATCTGCTTCAGGAAAGAATTACCCGGGCTTTGGTTAAAGGAATAGACCAATATATTGTAGCCGATATGGAAGAGGCAAGATTGGCCGTCACAAAGCCTATTGAGGTAATTGAAGGTCATTTAATGAAAGGGATGAATGTTGTTGGGGATCTCTTTGGAAGTGGAAAAATGTTTCTACCACAGGTAGTTAAGTCTGCAAGGGTAATGAAAAAAGCAGTTGCCTATTTATTGCCTTATATTGAAGAGGACAAAGACAGTGTATCACAGTCTGCAGGTAAAATCTTAATGGCTACGGTTAAGGGTGATGTACATGATATAGGCAAGAATATTGTTAGTGTGGTACTGGCTTGTAATAATTATGAAATTATTGATTTGGGCGTAATGGTTCCACCTGAAAAAATAATTCAAAAAGCTAAAGAAGAACAGGTAGATGTAATAGGGTTAAGTGGCCTTATAACCCCTTCTCTGGATGAAATGGTTCATCTGGCTCGTGAAATGGAACGCCAGGGGTTTAACATACCCTTATTAATAGGCGGGGCAACAACAAGTAAGGCACATACTGCAGTAAAGATTGACCCACATTACAGTGCCTCCGTAGTGCATGTAAATGATGCCTCTAGGGCCGTAACAGTGCTAGGCAACCTCTTACAGAAAGATTCTGCAGATGAGTATAAGGCACTGGTTAAAACTGACTATTCTTCGTTTAGGGAGAAATTTCTAAGTAGAGGGAAACAAAAGGAATACCTAAGTCTGGAAGAAGCAAGAAGGAATAAGTTTCATATAGACTGGGATTCCTCTGATATTATAAAACCCAATAATTTAGGGATAGAGGTCATAAAGGATATGGACCTTCAACTTTTAGAAGAATTTATAGATTGGACCCCATTTTTCCGAAGTTGGGACTTGCATGGAAAATATCCCGCAATATTAAGCGATAAAATTGTCGGTGACCAGGCTACGGAGTTATATGAAGATGCGCGGTCAATGCTGAAAAAGATCTTCAAGGAAAAATTACTGACTGCAAAAGCGGTTTTCGGACTTTTTTGCGCTAATACCATTAATGATGATGATATTGAAGTAATTGCTCACCCTTTAAATACCGAAACTGCTGGCAAAAAAGAGGAAAATAGGCTTTTTGTTTTTAGGACTCTGCGCCAGCAATCCAAAAAAAGACAAGGTATTCCAAATATAGCCCTGGCAGATTTTATTGCGCCCAAAGAATCAGGATTACAGGATTATATAGGCTGTTTTTGCGTTTCTGCCGGTTTTGGCACGAAGGAACTTGCTGAAGAATACGAGAAAAATCTTGATGATTACAATGCTATTATGATCAAAGCATTGGCCGACAGACTTGCCGAGGCCTTTGCTGAGTATTTACATAAAGAAGTAAGAACAACATATTGGGGATATTCAGCCAAAGAACAACTCTCCAATGAAAATTTAATAAAAGAGGAGTACAAGGGAATAAGGCCGGCACCGGGCTACCCGGCTTGTCCCGATCATACTGAAAAATTGACCATTTGGGAATTACTGGATGTGGATAAGGAGATTGGAGTTATATTGACAGATAACCTGGCTATGTTCCCTGCGGCCAGTGTAAGTGGATATTATTTTGCACAGCCGGATGCTCGATATTTTGGATTGGGTAAGATAACAGAAGACCAGCTTGTAGATTATGCAGGGAGAAAAGAAATTAAGTTGGATAAAGCCAGGAAATGGCTTGCTCCAAATATAGCAGATGATTAAGTGAAATATCCTGTTGGATGTGAGCTAAATCAACAGTTTTCCGGAATTACAAAATAGATATTCAAAAATAATTGAATTAAAAATATTGAAAAGTAGTAAGCATAAATGAAAGTTACCGAACATATAGAAAGGGCTAAGGGGAATACGCTATTCTCTTTTGAAATTATTCCTCCAATTAAGGGTAGAAACATACAGGAGCTATACGATAATATAGATCCTTTAATGGACTTCAACCCACCCTTTATAGATGTAACTACTTCCAGGGAAGAGTATATTTATATAGATAAAAATGGCCTTTTAGATAAAAAACTTACACGAATGAGGCCCGGTACTGTCGGGATTTGTGCTTCAATAAAGCACAAATATGATGTAGATACCATTCCACATGTACTCTGTGGTGGATTTACAAAAGAAGAAACGGAATATTTATTGGTAGACTGTCATTATTTGGGGATAGACAACATCATGGCTCTTAGGGGAGATGCGCTGAAAGAAGAAAAGTATTTTGAACCTTCTAAGGGGGGGCACGTATACGCATCAGAACTCGTAGAACAAATACATAACCTAAACTGTGGACAGTATTTACATGAGGTTGTGGAAACCGATTATTGTGCAGATTTTTGTATTGGTATAGCCGGTTATCCCGAAAAACACATGGAAGCTCCTTCTTTACTAACAGATTTAAAATGGCTAAAGAAAAAAGTGGAGCTTGGAGCCCATTACGTGGTAACACAAATGTTTTTTGATAATAAAAAGTTTTTTGATTTTGTTAAAGCGGCTAGAGATATGGGTATTACCGTACCGATAATTCCCGGAATAAAGCCGATTGCAGTCAAAAGGCATTTGCAATTGTTACCTCAGGTATTTAGAATTGATCTCCCACAGGATTTGATTGATGCAGTAGAAACTTGTAAGAATAATAAGGAAGTAAGACAAATTGGGATTGAATGGGCAATTGAGCAATCTAAAGAATTAAAAGCGGCAGGAGTTCCGGTGTTGCATTATTATTCCATGGGTAAGTCGGATAATATTAAAGCCATTGCCCAAGCAGTGTTTTAATTGTATATTGACTCAATATAGATTCCTTTAAAAGCAACGTAACTGCAACGAGATACCGCGAGAATAAATATCAATATTTGTAATAAGCGCCTTTCTTCAATTCTCTAAAGTTATCCCTTGAAATTCAGAATTAATTACTCGTATTATTTGCTATTTTTACACCCAATGGACAGCAGATTTTTTTACGCATGCCTACTTTCCTGTGTGTGGTGTTTTTCCCAAAAAGAAGAAACACATAAAAGGTTTACAATAGATGTCAATCCCTTTTATGGTTCTGTACTTCTTCACAACCCGGATATTTCTCATTTAATAAATGCACATCCTGCAGGGGTTATTCTTGGGTTTAATAAGAAAAATTTTGGATCTAAGGAATGGCATCAGGAATATAACTATCCTGATACCGGAATTTCATTTATTTATCAGGATATGAGGGATGAAACCTTAGGCAAAAATTATAGTTTGTACGCACATTATAATTTTTATTTCTTTAAGCGAAATATGCAATTCAGAATTGGTCAGGGCTTAGCCTATAACACTAATCCGTACGATAAGAATGAAAATTTCAGGGGTAATGCTTATGGTTCACATATCATGAGTGCTACGTATATAATGCTCAATTATCATAAAGAACAAATATTTAAAGGTTTGGGCTTTAAAGCAGGAATATCTCTTATTCATTATTCCAATGCAAATGTAAAAGCGCCTAACACATCTACGAATACGTTTGCTTTTAATGCAGGACTTATCTATGATTTAGATGGGAATGAGGAAATGGTTTATATAAAAAACCCCGAAAAGACGAAGGTCACACAACCCATTAAGGCTAATCTGGTTTTTAGATCAGGAATCAATGAGAGTGATGTACTTAACTCGGGCCAGTTTCCATTTTATATTTTCTCGGTTTATGCAGACAAGCGCTTATCCCGAAAAAGTGGAATACAGCTGGGAGCGGATACGTTTTTTTCAAATTTTTTAAAAGAACTTATTCGTTACCAATCCATTGCTTTTCCTGAGTTGGATGTTGACCCTGATACAGATTATAAACGAGTGGGGATGTTCCTGGGATATGAACTCTATATTTCTAAATTAAGTGCAATTGCTCAGCTGGGTTATTATGTTTATTATCCTTTTGATTTTGAAGGTAAAGTGTATAACAGAATTGGTTTAAAATATTATTTTGGAAAAAAATTATTTGGAGCAGTTACTTTAAAATCCCATGGTGCTGCAGCCGAAGCGGTAGAATTTGGACTTGGCATACGTTTATAGAAGTTACAGGCAATAAATTTGTTTAAGGCATGAAGTATTTAAAAAGTATATATATGAAAGCGATGATGGCCATTGGATTCATTTTTTTGATAAGTTGCAATGGAGATAGTGTGCCAGATTGCTTCCAAAACGCAGGGGACATCATACGTGATGCGATTCCGGTAGAAAACTTTACAAAAATAACAGTTAATGAAAATACCAAATTGGTCCTTAAAGAGGGAAGTACCATATCAGTAGAAGTTGAAACCGGGGAATTTTTGCGTAACCAGGTAAATGCTGAAGTTAAGGACGGGAGGCTTTTACTAACCGACACTAATAATTGTAATTTTTTCAGGCCTTACGGCCTTACTACTTTTTATGTAACAGCGCCAAATATCACAGAAATCAGAAGTAATACAGGCTTTTCTACAGTTAGTGATGGGGTGTTGGCTTATCCTCAGATTACTCTTATTTCTGAGAGCTTTAATGACCCTGAAAACCTGACGACAGATGGTGCGTTTAACTTGGAATTGGCATCACAGAGTGTAAATGTAGTAGTTAACGGTATCGCATATTTTAAATTACGCGGTAGTTCTGAAAATTTTAGTGTGGTTGTTGCAGCCGGGGATTCCAGAGTTGAAGCGGCAGCACTAGTAGTTCCAAATGTTATTGTAAATCATAGAGGAAGCAATGATATACTAATTAATCCACTGGAGTCATTAAGAGGAACAATTAGGGGGACCGGGGATGTTCGGAGTTATAATCGTCCGGATATTGTAGAAGTGCAGGAACTCTATAAAGGGAGGTTAATTTTTGATGACTAACTGATTCATTTGCCGGTTAATTCAGTAAACAAACCTTCCAGATTTTTATTCTTTCGACTGAGTTGCAGCGTTTTTAGTTTATTGTCATGGGCAAAATCAAAAACAACTGACCTCATATCTTTAGAAGTGTCAAAGGTAATTTCGTATATAAACCCGCCGGTATTAACCACGCTGGTAACGTTCGGTAGTCTTTTCAGGAATGCCTCTTCCACACGATAATCAAATTCAACTTCTATTATCTGTTCATTCTCTTCCCTTAGATCGGCAAGTTTTTTATCTGCCACTAAAATTCCCTCGTTAATAATAAGTACCCTGTCACAAACAGCTTCTACTTCTTTCATAATATGAGTTGATAACAGGATGGTCTTTTCTTTGCTTATCTGCTTAATAAGTTTTCTAATTTCAATAAGTTGATTAGGATCTAAGCCTGTCGTGGGTTCATCTAAAATAAGTACTTCCGGATCATGAAGAAGAGCAGAGGCAAGGCCCACTCGCTGTTGATATCCTTTAGATAATGCGCCAATTTTTTTGTGGGCTTCCGGGCTCAAACCGGTTTGTTCTATTACTGTGTTTATTCTTTTTTTGGATATTTTATAAACCTCGGCATTAAAAGCAAGATATTCCTTTACATACATGTCCTTATAGAGCGGGTTATGTTCCGGTAAATAACCTATACATTTTTGTACCTCTCTCGGCTTCAGGAGAACGTCATATTGATTTACCAAAGCTTCGCCTTTGTCGGCTTTACTGTAAGTGGTCAGAATCTTCATCATGGTAGATTTCCCTGCTCCGTTTGGACCTAAGAAACCTACAATCTCCCCTTTTTTTATCTCAAACGACACATTATTCAGTGCTTTTTGCGAACCAAAACTCTTAGAGATATTTATGACCTTTAAAGACATGTGCTAAATTTTTGGTAAAAATAAACATTGCAGGTTTAAGCTGGAATTTCATTTATGTAATTTTAATCAATCCATTAAAAAATTCTGGAATTTGAAGTATGACCTGGCTTAAAGTAATGATAAATTCTCAAAAAAAATTTACATTCAAGTAATTATCCGCAAAGAAATCGGAGATATTGTGAATATTCAAAAAAATATATTTATAAACATCGATTTTTAAATTTAATATTTACCTTAGCCACAGATTTATAGGAAAATGACTCGTAATTATTTTTGGAATGGTTTCTATTTTTATTTCTTTTTTAAAAGAAGTACGGGACTGTTTTAGAATATTGTGAACAATATATCAGATAAGGTCCCGTGAAATACGGGATTTTTTTTTGAAAGAAACTTAACTATATGGGTTTAAAAATAGCCATACAGGGAATTAAAGGTTCTAATCACCATCAGGTGGCTTTGAATTATTTTGGGGATGATATAGATTTAGTGGAATGCATGTCATTTCATACGTTAGTAGACCAATTGCTTAATAGGCAAGCGGATAAGGGTGTAATGGCTATTGAAAATTCAATTGCAGGATCAATAATACCTAATTATGCCCTTGTGTATCATAATAATTTGCACATAATTGGGGAATATTATCTGAATATCCATCACAATTTGATGGTTTTAGATGGGCAGCAATTGTCAGACATTAAGGAAGTTCGATCGCATCCAATGGCGCTATTACAATGTAGAGAGTATTTAAAGTCTCAACCCCATATAAAAATGGTTGAAGATGTTGATACTGCCGAAACAGCAAAACAAATTCAAGAAAACCAGTTGAAAGGGATAGCTGCCATTGCTCCGGCAGTGGCTGCAGATCTGTACGATTTAAAAATTATTGAACCCGAAATACAGACCATAAAGAATAATTCCACAAGATTTATCATTGTAAAGACACAGAATAAGGAAATGCCAAAAGAAGAGATCAACAAAGCCTCCATACGTTTTATTACGGATCATAAGAGAGGAAGTTTAGCTGCGGTTCTAAATGTTATGAGTGATTGCAATTTGAATTTGACCAAAATACAGTCGTTACCAATTATTGAAACACCATGGAAATATGCATTTTTTGTGGATATAACTTTTGATGATTACAATCATTTTGCCAAAGCGAAATCATTAATGGATATCATGTCCGAAGATTTCAAGGTTTTAGGTGAATATAAAAATGCTCGTTTATGATACAAACCGCTGATCGTTTACAGACCATAGAGGAGTATTATTTCTCAAAAAAATTACGTGAAGTCAGAGAAATGGCAGCTGCGGGAAAACCAATAATAAATATTGGTATAGGTAGTCCGGATCTTCCACCATCTGAAGCTGTTATTACTTCTTTCCAGGAATCTGTAAGACATGCGGGCGCCCATCAGTACCAGAGTTATCAGGGGCTTCCTGAACTAAGAGAAACAATAGCGCAGTTTTACAAGGAAAAATTTAATGTAGATGCAGATCCTTCTAAAGAAATATTACCCCTTATGGGTTCCAAAGAAGGGATAATGCACATTAGTATGGCTTTTTTAAATCAGGGTGATGAGGTATTAATTCCCAATCCGGGTTACCCCACCTATACGTCAGTTACAAAATTGGTCGGAGCAGTTCCAAGGCAATATGACCTTGTTGCTGATAACGGATGGTTCCCAGATTTAGAAAGATTAATGCAGGAAGATTTGTCTGGTGTAAAGTTAATGTGGGTAAGTTATCCGCATATGCCCACTGGGGCTATGGCAAATTCTTCTCAATTGGAAAAACTGGTTGCCTTTGCGAAAGAGCATAACATCTTATTGGTAAATGACAACCCTTACAGTTTTGTTTTAAGTAAGAGTCCATTGAGCATTTTAAGTATAAAGGGAGCCAAGGATACAGCTTTAGAACTCAATTCTTTGAGCAAAACTTTCAATATGGCAGGTTGGAGAGTTGGAATGGTTTTGGGAAATAAAGAGAATATAAATGCGATTTTAAAAGTTAAAAGCAATATGGATTCCGGAATGTTCTATGGTATTCAGAAAGGTGCTATTGAGGCATTAAAAAGTGGAAAGGAATGGTTTGATCAATTAGATACCACATATAAAGCTCGCAGAAAGTTGATGTTTCAATTGGCAGATAAATTGCAATGCACCTATGACACTAATGCTGTAGGGATGTTTGTGTGGGCTAAACTGCCGGATGGATCACCGAATTCAGAAGATTTTATAGATCGAATATTACATGATAAAAACATTTTTATTGCACCTGGGACTATTTTTGGAAGCAATGGAGAGGGTTATATCAGATTTTCACTTTGTGTGGGAAAATCAAAGATAAAAGAGGCTATCGAAAGGTTTTAAGCTGTTAAACAGAATAAAAACAAGAACTGGAATTTAGTAAAGGCATATCTTAAGAATTGTGAATAGCGTAAAGGGTTATAAGTTAAAAGAACAATCGGCTCATTGACGATGGTTTAAGGGATTTTATCCGAAATATTACAATGCAATCCAACTTAACCCGGATATTTGTTTTGATTAAGTTAAAAGGATGAATGTAATAATAGTAGGTATCGGATTAATTGGGGGTTCAATGGCCAGGGATCTGAGATGCAAGTATCCGGAGGTGTCAATCTATGGGATGGATGCAAGTGCAGCCCATCTTGAAGAAGCTGTTAGGCTGCAAATTATAGACGGTATAGCGAGCTCAAAAGAATTATCTGAGGCAGATGTGGTTATAGTTAGTATCCCTGTGGATGCTATTGTAGAGGAACTTCCTAAAATATTGGATGTCATTGGTGACGATTCATTGGTCATAGATGCAGGGTCTACAAAGTCTGAAATTTGCAGGATAGTAGCAGATCATCCGAGAAGACGAAATTTTCTGGCTTGTCACCCTATTTCAGGAACCGAATTTTCCGGTCCCTCTGCTGCTGTTTCAGAACTGTTTGCAGGTAAAACAAATATAATTTGTGAAGTAGAAAAAACAGCTTTTAAACTCCAGGAAAGGGCTTTGAGTATTTTTAGCAGCCTGGGCATGCGAATAAGATACATGAATCCAGAAGCACATGACAAGCATATTGCCTATGTCTCCCACCTGTCACATATAAGTTCGTTTATGCTTGGTAAAACGGTAATTGAAAAGGAGAAAAATGAGCGGGATATTTTTGACATGGCGGGCAGTGGTTTTGAAAGTACGGTTAGATTAGCAAAAAGTTCACCAGCCATGTGGACCCCTATTTTCGAACAAAATAAAGAAAATGTCATAGAGACATTGGATGAATATATTCAGAATCTGGCAACCTTTAAACAAAAACTAATTGATAATAATTTTCAAGGCATCTATAAAGAAATGGACAATACAAATAAGATAAAAGCAATATTAAAAGGAATACCAAAATAATAAAGACAGATAATAATGGAGAATTCAAAAAATTTAAGATCATGGTTAGATAATATGAATTTATCACATCCTCTGGTAATTGCAGGACCATGCAGCGCAGAAACTGAAGATCAGGTATTGGGAATAGCCCATGAGCTTAAAGATACAGATGTAAACTATTATCGCGCTGGTATTTGGAAACCGAGAACCAGGCCCGGAAACTTTGAAGGAGTTGGAGCTATTGGTCTCAAATGGTTACAAAAAGTAAAAGAAGAAACCGGTCTTAAGACAGCTACAGAAGTGGCCAACAGGGCTCATGTTGATCTTGCATTGGAACATGATGTGGATTTGCTTTGGATAGGCGCACGTTCTACAGTTAGCCCATTTATAGTTCAGGAAATTGCAGACGCTTTGGAAGGTACAGATAAAATTATTCTTGTTAAAAACCCGGTAAACCCAGACCTATCCTTATGGATGGGTGCCGTGGAGCGATTATCAAAGGCCAATATTAAAAAGTTAGGGGTAATACATCGGGGTTTTTCTACCTATGAGAAAACCAAATATCGGAATATCCCGGAATGGCAAATGGCTATTGAATTGCAAACTAAATTTCCAGACCTGCCTTTGATTAATGATCCTTCACATATTAGTGGCAATAGGGAATTGATCTTTGATATTTCACAAACTGCTCTAGATCTGAATTTTGATGGATTAATGATTGAAACACATCATGATCCTGATAATGCCTGGAGCGATGCTGCGCAACAAGTAACTCCTAAAAGATTGGTGCAAATCATGGAAGACCTAAAAATTAGAAAGGAAACTGATGAGGAAGCAGAATACAACCAAAAAATTAATAATCTCCGCACCCAGATTGATATTATTGATAATCAGCTAATTGACATTCTTAGCAAAAGAATGAAAGTTTCTGATGGGATTGGTGAATTAAAAAGGCAGCGCAATGTGGCCGTTCTTCAAACGAACCGTTGGAATGCAATATTGGGTAAAATGATCCTTGAGGGGGAATCTAAAGGATTGAGTGAAGAATTTGTTCTTCGCATGTTTAAAGCTATACACCAGGAATCAATAAATCATCAGGAGAAAATAATTAATGCCGAGGTCTTAAAGAAATAGAGGTTGGATTTTTTAACAAACTTTATTTTTAAAACTGGTATGTAACTGGTATGTAAAGTGTAACAAAAAAAGAATAATGTTGTCTTTAAAAAAACGTGTAACACAAATAAATATGAAAACAATAATGTCGCTTTGCCTCGTGCTTATTTCCCTTAATTCCTTTTCACAAAGCATGCTGGAGAAGGAGGTTGGTGACTTTCAGGAAATAAAGGTATATGACTTAATTGAAGTGAACCTGATTAAGTCTGATGATAATCGGATAATGATAAAAGGTCATAACGTTTACGATATCAAATTCGTAAATAAGAATGGTGTTTTAAAATTACGCATGGAGCTAGATAAAAAGTTCCAGGGAGAAGATACTTTTGTAGAAGTTTATTATACAGATCTTCGGATTATTGACGGCAATGAAGGAGCTAAAATTGTTTGTAATGAACTTATTGAGAAGGAGAAGATTGAGATAAGGGCTCAGGAAGGATCGCATATCAAAATTGGAATGGATGTAAAAGATGTGGAAATGAAGGCGGTGACGGGAGGTATAATTGAGGCATCGGGATTAGCAAAAAATCAAATAATTGTTTTGAATACAGGCGGAGTTTTTGAAGGCAGGGAGTTGTTGACAGAAGTAGCAAGTGTAAAAATCTCCGCAGGTGGAGAGGCAGAGCTTTATGTTTCAGAAAAAGTAGATATCAATGTTAAGGCAGGGGGTGATGTTTATGTTTATGGGAATCCAAAAGATGTAAATAAAACAACTTTAGCCGGTGGCAGAATAGTTTTTAAAAACTAATAAGTTAACCCAATAAAAAAAAGCCCGGTATTTTGCCGGGCTTTTTATTGCTGTAAATTATTTTTTGAAAATATTGTGTGTTATAAAGTATCCATTATTGTCAACTTTACCGGTACTTTAAACAGCACCGCTCATAAATGATAATTCCTTGTCATCTATTATAATATTTTAAAGCATGGAGGTAATCATGCTGTCGTTACAGCAATATTCCGGAGCCGGATACCCGCAATATTATAAAGGTTAAGGAGTTTTGATTCCTGGTAATTTCTTATTCGAATTTCATCACGCTCAGATTTATTTCTGGTCTTATCCTTATCTGCTTGAACAGAGGTATATGCTTTATAGTCTTTTTCTTCCATAGTATTCACAATAGGAGATCTGCCCATACCATTAGGCAAAATAGATTCTACATTGGCAATTGCCTTAAATTGTTGAGCGTTTACTTCCATGGCCTCAGTTAGAATAAGCAAGGCAATAAGAGTGATATTTTCATAAAATGTTGCTTAGATAACTATTTTTTGGGTCTTTCCTAACCAATTATACTCTTCGAAATTAAAGTATTATCGTTTCTTTGTATTGAAATACAAACATTTATGCTTGGAATTGTTTATAAGTCTACCGGTAGTTGGTACACCGTAAAAACTAACGAGGGAGATATTTATGAATGCCGTATAAAGGGAAAGTTCCGAATTAAGGGAATTAAAAGTACAAATCCAATTGCCGTGGGCGACGTGGTGGTATTTGAAATTGAAAAAATTGGGGATGAGACTTTAGGTGTTATCTCTAAAATAGAAGATCGTAAGAATTATATAATTCGAAAATCGGTTAAACTTTCCAAACAAACACATATTATAGCTGCTAATATTGATCAGGTTTTTTTATTGATTACGCTTAAGAATCCAAAAACGTCTACTATTTTTATAGATCGGTTTCTGGCTACCTCCGAAGCTTATGATATAAAAACAGTACTTCTTTTCAATAAAGTAGATATGTATAATGAGGATGAGTTGGCAGAAGTAAAGTATTTGGCTGCCTTATACAGGGAAATTGGTTATACCTGCATTGGGATTTCTGCAAAATCGGGAAAAAATGTTGATAAGGTAAAAGACAGGATGAAAGATCATACGAGTATGTTTGCCGGGCATTCCGGAGTGGGAAAATCCACACTTATTAATTTTATAGCACCCGAGTTGAATTTAAAGACTACTGAAATTTCCGATCAACACTTTCAGGGACAACACACTACTACTTTTGCAGAAATGTATGACCTGAATTTTGGAGCCCGGATTATAGATACTCCCGGGATTAAGGGTTTTGGGGTAGTTGATATGGATAAATATGAAATTGGCGATTATTTTCCCGAATTTTTTAGACTTAAAATCAATTGTAAGTTTAATAACTGCCTTCACTTAGACGAACCCAAATGTGCAGTTAAAGCCGCATTGGATAAAGATGAAGTGTCATGGAGCAGGTATCGGAGTTATGTTCAGATTGTAACCGGGGAGGAAGATACCTATAGAATAGACAATTACGAAGAATTATGAGGGCGGTAATACAAAGAGTATCCTCTGCGAGCGTTGTTGTAAATAACGAAACAATTTCTCAAATTGGATGGGGTTTTTTGGTATTGTTAGGAATTGAGGATTCTGATACCTCAGATGATATTGCATGGTTATCAAAGAAAATAGTAAACCTGAGAATTTTTAATGACGCATATGGTGTGATGAACCAATCATTATTGGAAACCGGGGGAGATGCTATTGTGGTGAGTCAGTTTACCTTACATGCAGCAACCAAAAAAGGGAACAGACCATCCTACATCAGGGCAGCAAAACCCGATATCGCCATTCCTCTTTATGAATCTTTCGTGAATCAGATGGAAACAGAATTGGGAAAACAGATAGGCACAGGTGTTTTTGGTGCCGACATGAAAGTCGCCTTGGTAAATGATGGTCCGGTTACTATAATAATTGACACAAAAAATAAAGACTTATGAAAATTGAAAATGCACAATTAGCTGTTGACAATTGGATAAAAGATCATGGCGTTCGCTATTTTAATGAATTGACAAACATGGCCCAGCTCACAGAAGAGGTAGGGGAAGTTGCTCGTATTATTGCCAGACGGTATGGAGAACAAAGTGAGAAGGAATCGGACAAAGAAAAGGATTTGGGAGAAGAATTAGCCGATGTTCTTTTTGTTGTTCTATGCCTGGCAAACCAGACCGGAATTGATCTGCAGCAGGCTTTTGATCGCAAACTGGATATGAAAGCAAAACGCGATCATGACAGGCACCAAAACAATAAAAAACTGAAATAGTAGTATCTTTGCATTCGGTTTTAAAACAGCACCAATTTGAAATTACACCTCTTAGGCCCGTCAAGTAATCTCCTGAACTCTCATATAAAGGTCACAGGTTCCAAGAGTGAATCTAACAGACTTTTGTTGCTAAATGCTCTTTATCCCGGAATTACAATTAAAAATCTATCCAATTCCGATGATGCTGCTGTAATGCAGAAAGGCATTCAGGTAAAAGAAGGAAAGGTGGATATTCATCATGCGGGTACGGCCATGCGTTTTTTAACAGCCTTTTTTGCTTCCCAGGAAGGAGCGAATGTTACCCTTACTGGATCACAGAGAATGCAGGAACGACCTATAAAAATATTGGTTGATGCATTGAAAAATTTAGGCGCTGATATCGATTATTTGAAAAATAAGGATTATCCCCCCTTGAGGATAAAAGGAAAATCCCTCAATGCATCTAAGGTGAGCCTTCCCGCAGATATTAGTAGTCAGTACATTTCTGCTTTATTGCTTATTGCTCCAAGTTTGGAGCATGGGCTGGAATTGCAACTGGTAGGTACTGTTACATCTGTTCCCTATATTAAAATGACGCTGGGCTTGTTGGACCAAATAGGGATAGCCAGTTCATTTGAAGGGAATACGGTAAGTGTCCTTCCAAAAAAACAAATAGGTGAAATAACCATAACAGTAGAATCTGATTGGAGTTCGGCTTCCTATTTTTACAGTATTACAGCTCTCTGTGCAGTAGGGACCAAAATTGGTTTGGCGTCCTATAGAAAAGATAGTTTGCAGGGAGATAGCATCCTTAAGGAAATATATAAAGATTTTGGGGTTAAGACTGAATTTAAAAAGGATAGTGTTATTCTGTCTAAAACTAAAATCCATCAAAAATCAGAAGTTTACTACAATCTGGCAAATGCACCTGATTTGGCACAGACTGTCGCTGTTACTTGTTTTGGATTAGGAATTGGTTGTCACCTTACCGGTTTACACACCTTAAAAATAAAGGAGACAGATAGGTTGGTTGCATTAAAAAATGAACTCACAAAACTCGGAGCTAAGGTTTCAGTAAGCAACAACTCACTTACCCTGGAATCTTCCAATAAAATAAATTCCGGGGTGGCAATTGATACTTATAACGATCACAGAATGGCTATGGCATTTGCTCCACTGGCTTTGAAAACAGCAATCGTGATCAACGATGCAGAGGTGGTTTCCAAATCATACCCGGATTTTTGGAAAGACCTGGAACAGCTTGGATTTAAGATTAAAGACCTATAAAGGTATTTAATACCACTTTTACTTGACAAGGCCTACTTCAGGATTGTATATTTGCAGCCGTCAAAAAGACGAACTAAAATTCATATATGAAATTATCACACTTTAGTTTTGAATTGCCAAAAGAATTGATGGCAGAGTATCCGGCAGAGCACAGGGACGAATCCAAATTAATGGTCGTTCATAAAGATACCGGCAAAATTGAACATAAAATGTTCAAGGATCTTATTGATTATTTTGATGAAGGAGATGTAATGGTTCTTAATAATACCAAAGTATTTCCAGCCAGGTTATATGGTAATAAAGAAAAAACTGGTGCCAGAATAGAAGTTTTTTTACTTCGTGAGTTGAATGAAGAACAAAGGTTATGGGATGTTTTAGTCGATCCTGCCAGAAAGATCAGAATTGGCAATAAACTTTACTTTGGAGATGATGAGAATTTAGTGGCCGAAGTTATTGATAATACTACTTCAAGGGGAAGAACACTTCGCTTTCTTTATGATGGGTCTTATACCGACTTTAGAAGGAAATTAAGAGAACTCGGTGAGACACCTCTTCCAAAATATATTAAAAGAGAAGTGGAACCTGAAGATGAATCGCGATATCAAACGATATATGCAAAGCACGAAGGTGCAGTAGCGGCACCTACAGCCGGCCTGCATTTTTCCAAGCATTTGTTAAAACGATTGGAAATTAAAGGGATTAAATTTGCAGAGCTCACACTTCATGTAGGTCTGGGTACTTTTAATCCCGTAGAAGTAGAAGACCTTTCCAAGCATAAAATGGATAGTGAAGAATTGGTGATTGATGAAAAAGCCACAGAGATTGTAAATTCAGCTCAAATTAAAAAGAAAAGAATTTGTGCCGTTGGAACAACGGCTATGAGAGGCCTGGAAAGTGCCGTTTCATCTGAACATACTCTGAATACCTATGATGGCTGGACCAATAAATTTGTATTTCCACCCTATGACTTTAGTATTGCCAATGCAATGGTAACTAATTTTCATCTGCCAAAATCTACTCTTTTAATGATGGTTTCGGCATTTATGGGTCATGATCTTATGAAAAGGGCCTACAAAGAAGCAATAATTGAAGGATATAAATTTTACTCATACGGTGACGCCATGCTCATCATATAAATAATGTATTATTTAAATAAAGAATCCTGCCATTACCTGTTTTCTGATAGGTGCGGCAGGATTTTTTTTACTTAAGAAATGGTTTCAAATAAGAAGGATATTCGGGCGCTCACTAAGGAGCAACTTCGTGAGTTTTTTAAAAATCAAGGGGAGCAGCCATTCCGCGGAAATCAGGTGTATGAATGGTTGTGGCATAAATCTGCACATTCATTTGACGCAATGACTAATCTATCCAAAGAAACCCGTCAAAAACTGGAAGGTTGTTTTGTAATTAATCACATTAAAGTAGATCAATTACAGAAAAGTTCTGATGGTACAATAAAGAATGCCGTTCGATTGCACGATGGATTAGTAGTAGAATCAGTTCTAATCCCTACAAAAGAAAGAACCACAGCCTGTGTCTCCAGTCAAGTGGGCTGCAGTTTGGATTGTAAATTTTGCGCCACAGCAAGATTAAAAAAGATGCGCAATCTTAATCCGGACGAGATTTATGATCAGGTGGTTGTCATCAATAATGAAAGCGAGCTATATTTTAATAGGCCTTTGAGTAATATTGTCTTTATGGGAATGGGTGAACCCCTGATGAATTATAATAATGTTTTGAAGGCTATAGAGAAGATAACTTCCCCTGAAGGCCTTGGGATGTCTCCAAAAAGAATTACAGTTTCCACCTCGGGGGTCCCAAAAATGATCAGGAAACTTGCCGATGAGGAAGTCAAATTTAAACTTGCCGTTTCTCTTCATTCAGCAATCGAGGAAGTACGTACGTCTATTATGCCCTTCAATGCCACCTTTAATCTTAAGGAGCTGCGAGATTCTTTGATCTATTGGTATTCCAAAACAAAAAGCAGGATTACGTACGAGTATGTCGTTTGGGAAGGTATTAATGATAAGGATAAGGATATTAAGGCTTTAATAGCGTTTTGCAGATTTGCACCTTCAAAGGTAAATCTGATAGAGTATAATCCGATAGATGATTCCTACTTTAAGCAGGCATCTAATGATGCGATTAATAAATATGTGGAGGCTCTGGAACAAAATGGAATAACCGTCACAGTTCGCCGGTCAAGAGGCAAAGATATTGATGCAGCTTGCGGACAATTGGCAAACAAATCTATATAATTAGGGGCGTAATTTAGTATTGCACTTTGCCGTCAGTTCAGGTATAATAAAACTGAGTCGGACCAGGGATCAGAATGAGTTTCTTATTTCTTTATTCTCACTTCATTCCCCTTGTTATTTTCCCTAAATTTATCGTTCATCATTGATAAAATCAATACTATTGAAAATTGTCGCGCAAATAACGGAACCGATCAATGAAGAAATGGAGCTCTTTGAAAAAAAGTTCCGTGATTCCATGTCCACCAAAGTGGCACTTCTTAATAGAATCACCTATTATATCGTAAACCGAAAAGGAAAACAAATGCGGCCAATGTTTGTGTTTCTGACGGCCAAGCTTGTTAATAATGGGGAAGTTAATGAAAGGACATATCGTGGGGCATCGGTGATAGAATTAATACACACAGCTTCTTTGGTGCATGATGATGTAGTTGATGATAGTTACAAACGCAGGGGTTTCTTCTCCATAAATGCACTGTGGAAAAATAAAATCGCTGTCTTGGTTGGAGACTATCTGCTTTCAAAAGGAATGCTGCTTTCTGTGGAGTATGAAGATTTTGATTTGCTTAAAATTATTTCCGTTGCTATCCGTGAAATTAGTGAGGGAGAATTACTTCAGATAGAAAAAGCCAGAAGATTAGATATAACCGAAGAGGTATATTACGAAATTATCAGACAAAAAACGGCAACCCTTATTGCTGCCTGTTGCAGCCTTGGAGCATGTTCCGTAAAGCCCGATAGCACAGATGTTGAAACCTTTCGAAAGTTTGGAGAGCTTTGTGGGATGGCATTTCAGATTAAGGATGACCTTTTTGATTATGGAGAGGAAAAAATTGGTAAACCCACAGGAATAGATATTAAGGAGCAAAAAATGACCCTGCCTTTAATTTATGCGCTCAATAACAGTACCCCCAAAGAGAAAAAATGGCTTATAAACTCAGTAAAAAATTATAACAAGGATAAGTCGCGCGTTAAAGAAGTAATCGCCCTTGTAAAAGAAAAGGGAGGTCTTTCTTACGCAGAAACTAAAATGAACGAGTTTAAAAATAAGGCCTTGGAACTTTTAAATACCTACCCGGATTCTGAGTATAAAGATGCTCTTAAGCTTATGGTAAGTTATGTGGTTGATAGAAAAAAGTAACTCCTAACCATAACATTTACAAAGAGTTATTAATTAATTCTAAAATATTTCAGATCTCGGGCAACGTTTTTGATTTCCAGAACGTCTTTATCTATAGAAGGCTAAAATGAAACGCTTGAAAATTATTTCTTTTTACAATAATGAAAAAGTGCTGATCAGGAAAGCAATTGCAGGTCATCCTAATGCACAACAGGCTATTTATGAGAAATTTGCACCTAAGATGCTGGGAGTATGCAGACAGTACATTAAGGACCTGCATTATGCCGAAGATGTAATGATCAATGGTTTTGTGAAAGTATTTAAAAGTTTGAATTCATTTCGGCATGAAGGAAGCTTTGAAGGTTGGATCAGGCAAATCATGGTTAGAGAAGCTATCTCTTATCTCAGGAAAAAACAATTTGTGGTCTTTGATGATGAGGTTTATGAGTATAATATTCCAAACCAAATTACCTTCTCTTCTTCAATGGATATTGAATATATTCAGCGGTTGATTGACAATTTGCCCGAAGGTTATAAAATGGTTTTTGTGCTTTATGCGATAGAAGGGTATAAGCATTCAGAAATAGCTGAAATGTTGGATATAACAGAAAGCACATCCAAATCCCAGTTGTTTAAGGCCAGGAGATTATTGCAGGATAAATTAAAAGAACAAAGTATACTCGGTTATGGAACCCACTAAATTTGAAAATCATATTAAGGAAACCTTAAAGGGAAGTGAAATTAAACCTTCAGAGGCTGCCTGGCATAAAATTAAAGGACAGATCAATATTGAATACAAGCCGAAGAGAACCGGATATTTCTGGTATGGGATTGCAGCAGGTTTTATTGGAATATTGATATTATCTGTGTTCTACTTTACAACTGATGATGTGACTTTAAATCAAGAGATTCAGGTTGCTGCTAAACCATCAACGCCTTTTGTTGACATAGAAAAAGAAGAACTTTTGAAAGCACCCGTTCCGGAGGAAGAAAGCTTAATGACTGCGGTTGAGGATTCCAATGAAGCGGACAAAGAAAAGTCAACGACAGTGCCAAAAAAGGAATCTAAAGAAGAATTGGTTATATCAGAAGATGCTAAACTGGCAGATACTGAAGAACTCCAAAATAAAACATCGGAAGATTCAAATGAACTATTTGATACTAAAATAGCGGAGGTATTGGCCAGAGTAAATGCATTGGAAGAAAACAACAAAGAGCTGACAGATTTGGAAGTAGATTCCCTCCTAAGACAGGCGCAAAAAGAACTTTTGACACAAAACCTTTTAAATGCTGACAACACAGTTAATCCATCGACATTGCTTTCACAAGTAGAGGAAGAGTTGGATCAGTCATTCCGGGATCAGATTTTTGGGAAACTTAAGTCTGGTTATAATAAAGTTAGAACTGCTGTTGCGGTTCGTAATGATTAACCTTTAGTACATATTTATATATAATTTCTTCAATTGAGTTTGAGGAAGCAGTAAGGAGTTTATTCATCAATAATTAATCAAAAATCAAAATGAAAACAATCAGCACCTATTTAGTACTTCTTTTAATTTCTTTTATAGCCAATACGATGGAGGCACAAGACAATTATAAAGACAAGATCGAAACACTTAAAGAACAGAAAGAAAAGATTACACTTGAGGAAAAAGAAGCCTTAAAAGATGAAGTGGATGCTATTAATAAACGTGCGGATAAGGGCGAAATTAGCGCTGATGAAGCAAATAAGCTCAAAGAAGACGCTGCCAGGAAACGAGCCTTAAATATTGAGAACAGACTGGCAATAATAGATAATGAAATTGCTTTATTGGAGCGCAATAAAGACGAGGTATTGAATGATCAAAAAGATGATAAATCCCGGGATGACGACGATGGTCTTACTATAAGAATAGACGGGGATGAATGGGAAATAACAGATAATAAGTATGGTTGGCCAAAATATGGCCGTCGAACATATTCAGACCTTATTATTGCCTTTGGTTTAAACAATGCAATTATAGAAGGACAATCTCTCAATGATACACCCTATAAGGTATGGGGAAGCAGATTTTTTGAAATGGGTTGGGGATGGAGAACAAGGGTATTTAATAAAACGAATGCAGTGAGGTTTCATTATGGATTTTCATTTCAATTCAATGGATTAAAATCGAAGGATAACCTCTATTATGTTGTTAATGAGCAGGGAGAAACAGTACAGGAAGAGTTCCCGTTTAATCTCAGCAAGTCTAAATTAAAATTGGAAAACCTGGTATTCCCTATTCATTTTGAATTTGGCCCTTCCAGAACAAGGGTATCCGGAAATCACGTAAAATACTCCTTAAGACATCAATTTAGAATTGGTTTAGGGGGATACGGAGGTTTTAATTTGGGGACTCGCCAGAAACTTAAATACAATGAAAACGGATCGAACCAAAAGTTAAAAATAAAAGGCGGTTTAAACAGTAATCCTTTCATCTATGGCCTAAGTGCATACATGGGAGTGGATTGTTTTCTGCTTTATGTTAAGTACGACCTAAATCCTATTTTCAAGAGCCCATCAGTTGAGCAAAGGAATATTTCAATGGGACTACGTTTTGATATTTAAAATTAGAAAAGCCGGAATTCTGTCTCATGCATATTTCCTCTATGTTTGATTATGCCTGAGACAGCTATTCTGTTTTTTAAAACTATGAATTAATTTTCAAAGGCAGCTTGCATTTCTTTTGTAAAATCCTCCTTGTAATAACCTTTTTTACAATGATTACAACGTATTATCTGCGTTGTTGACACCCGAAATATCGGAATCCAGAATAAATGAAAAAAATTGGGTGTACTTTCACCTGAAAGCGTATCGTTCTGATTACAATGAGTACATTTTATATGTCTCATATTTATGGTTGTTGTATTTCCCGGCCGAATTCCAAAAAATAAGATCATATTAAATTTTTTTATGTTACTAAAGTAAATTAATGAATCACATTCAGTTGGTATTCTAAAAATACTTTATTTTAAAGCATTCAATTTTCTTATTTTTATAGGGAAAATATTTAACCACATTGATTTCAAAATTCAGCATAGATCAAGTTTATGAAACCGCCCGCCTGGAGGAGGTTATTGGGGATTTTGTACAATTAAAAAAATCTGGTTCCAATTTTAAAGGTTTGAGTCCCTTTACAGATGAACGCACCCCAAGTTTTATGGTATCACCCGTAAAACAAATCTGGAAGGACTTTAGTAGTGGTAAGGGCGGAAACGTTGTGGCTTTCCTAATGGAACACGAACATTTTACCTATCCCGAGGCTATTAAATATCTGGCAAGGAAATACAATATTGAAATTGAAGAAACAGAGCGCACCGATGAGCAAAAGGTACAGGCCGATGAACGTGAAAGTATGTATCTGGTTTCTGAATATGCCCAGCAATATTTTGAGAAGACCCTTTGGGAGAAGGAAATGGGTAAGGCTATTGGACTTAGCTATTTCAGGGAAAGAGGTTTTACAGATGACATCATTAAAAAATTTGGACTTGGCTATTGCCTGGACCTTTGGGATGCTTTTACCAATTCGGCCCTTGAAGAAGGATATCAGCAGGAATTTTTACAAAAAACCGGGCTGACAATAGTGAAAGAAGATGTAAACATGCCCGGAGTCTCCAAAAAATTTGACAGATTTAAGGGCAGAGTAATGTTTCCTATCCATTCCATGAGCGGCCGTGTTCTTGGATTTGGGGGCAGGATACTTTCAAATGAAAAAAAAGCGGCCAAATATCTGAATTCCCCTGAAAGTGAAATATACCATAAGAGCAAAGTGCTATACGGTATATATTTTGCCAAACAAGCGATCGCTAAGGAGGATAACTGCTATTTGGTTGAAGGCTATACAGATGTTATACAACTGTATCAAAGGGGAATACACAATGTAGTAGCCTCCAGTGGTACAGCACTTACGCCAGAGCAAATTCGATTAATAAACAGGCTTACTAAAAATATTACAGTTTTATTTGACGGTGATGCAGCAGGTTTACGGGCATCCTTGAGGGGTATTGATCTTATTCTTGAGCAAGGAATGAATGTAAAAGTCTGCACTTTTCCCGAAGGAGAAGACCCCGATAGTTTTGCAAAGAACAATGAAGTAGAGGAGATTGTACTTTACCTGCGGGAGAACTCTAAGGATTTTATACAGTTTAAAACTTCCTTGCTGGCCAAAGATGCGGCAAATGATCCAATAAAAAGGGCCGATACTATTCGCGAAATTGTAAACAGCATCTCTAAAATCCCGGATAGGATAAAACGTGAGATCTATATTCAGGAGTGTGCACATATAATGAATATTTCAGAAGATGTTTTATTTAATACTCTGGCGCAGATTGGAAGGAAAGAACGCAAGGATGCGGCCACAACAGCCAGACAGGAGAATAAAGCATTCGAGGTTGTTAAGCATAGCCAGAAAGAGGAAAAGCTGGATGTGCAATATGAGTTGGAAAAAAAGATAATTGAAATGCTCCTGCTTTACGGGAATGAACTTCAGGAATTTGAGGACCTTATTCTAAAAGAGAATGAGGAGGGCGATCTTGTTCTGGAACCTGAAAATATGGAAGCAAGAGTATATGAAAAGGTATACCTGGACCTTCAGGAAGATGAAATAGAACTTACCCATGATAAGTTCAGAAATATCTATTACAAATTAATAGAAGGGCTAAATGAAAAAGAAGATTTTTCCATCTCTACGTTTATGACTGAACTAGATCAGGAAATGGTAGCCCAAATTTCTTCGATATTAATGGAAGAGGAAAAGTATGAGTTGCATCACTGGGAGCGAAAGGACATCTATCCAAAAGACAAAGAAAAAAGTATTTCCCAATTAGTAAGTGAAACAATTTTAACTTTAAGATGCTTTCTAATTCAAAAGAGGATTACATCCCTGCAGGAAAACACGGAAGATTTAAATGGTGATCATAAGGAAACCTTGGAAGAGATAATGAACTACCTTCAATTAAACAAACTCTTAAATAAGAAGTTAAATAGGGTGCTCTCATAATACATTTGCCCGGGTAGCTCTTTAAATTGAGTCTCAGGGGTATAAAAAACCCCGACACTTTGGCCAGGGTTACAATAATTTACAAATCTGAACTTAGTACAACTCCAAGGCCTTTGCTTGTTGAAGCAAATCCACAAGATTATCAACATTTAATTTTTTCATTAAACGAGCTTTGTACGTGCTAACAGTTTTTTCATTTAGATTCAAGCCTAGGGCAACGTCTTTGTTTCGCTTTCCGCTGGCCAGAAGCTTAAGAACCTCAACTTCTCGGGTAGACAACTTTCTGAAAAACCTACGGGGTTTTTGAGTTCCTTCATCGAAGGCCAGTCGCTGAGCCAATTCATTAGTGATAAACATATTACCCTCACTTACTTTTCTAACCGCAGTAATTATGTAATCCAAATCTGCAGTTTTTGAAAGATAACCAAATGCACCTGCCCTTATTGTGCTAAGTGCATATACGTCTTCAGATTGACCACTATAGATCAATACCTTTATGTCCGGGTATTCCTGTTTAAGCTTTCTCAAGCTAGCTATTCCATTAATTTCCGGAATGTCCATTTCAAGTATAACAACATCCGGATTCAAGGTCTCTAATTTTGTAAAAAGTTCAGTAGTAGTGGCAGCATCATCAATAACTTCAAAACCGGAAGACGAATTAAGTACATTCTTAATTCCCATTCTGACTATTGGATGATTGTCTGCGATTAAAACTTTGATCATTTTGATTGGTTTTCTAGATTTTAACGCTAACAAACGTCTAAAAATACTGACATGCAATGTAAGGTTAAATTATCTAATTTCTTAAACAAAAGTGTACTTTTTTTCTCGATTATTGGGAATAACAGGGCCATTATTCGTCTTAATTAACTGATTCTTAGTCAAGATGTTATTTTAGGCTTACGGGAATTCTGCAAACCGGTATAGGGAGCATCTTATGTTGATTCATCGTGTTGTACCTTTTAAAGATGAGAAATACTTCTTTTTCTCTTCCGTTGAAATCATCGGCCTTCTTCCCGGCATTATTCATTTCCATGGCCCATTCTAATTCCGGATAGGAAGCCCCAATCTGATCCTCATCCGTTCGTGAGTCACCCCACAAGCCATCCGTAGGGGGAGCAATAATAATTTCTTCATTAATACCCAAATACTTAGCAATTTCATAAACCTCAGTTTTGAGAAGATCTGCAATTGGACTAAGATCAACTCCACCATCGCCATACTTAGTGTAGAAACCAATTCCAAAATCCTCCACCTTATTTCCTGTACCTGCAACCAGATAATTCTCTAAAGCGGCAAAATAGTAGAGCGTTGTCATGCGAAGTCTCGCTCGGGTGTTCGCTAAAGACATAAACCTGTCTTCTTCATTGTCAACCGATGGCAATGATTCTACAAGATTATCAAATACCGAAGTGAGATTCACAGCTTGTCTGGATACATTGTCAAAGTTCTGCTGTAACCATGCAATATGATTGGACGCCCTGGTCACTTGTTTTGCACTTTGATGGATTGGCATCTCTATGCATAACAGGTCTAAACCTGTTTTTGCACATAAAGTTGAAGTAACCGCAGAGTCTATCCCACCCGATACACCAATAACAAATCCTTTGATTTTTGCCTCGGTGGCATATGTCTTTAACCAATTTACAATATGAGCTACTACCTTTTCTGTTTGCATAGGGTACATTATTATAGGGAAATACTAACTTTGCTGCGATAAAAATAAAGCCTATACCTTTAATAATAAAACTGAAGAGTAATTACTTTATATGAAAACAAGATTTATTGCGGTTTTAGTTATTCTTATTAGTCTCCATTCTTGTAAAAATGAAACAAGGGTTTCCGAAGATGTTTCAAAGATTCAATTAAATCTGACTGTACAGCGTTTTGACCGGGAATTTGCGGAGGCTAAACCCGGAGACATACCCAAACTAAAACAAAAATTCCCTTACCTGTTCCCAAAGCAGTATTCAGATAGTGTTTGGATTGCAAAATTGAAAGATACCTTGCAGAATGAAATATTCAGCGAAGTAAATAAGACTTTTCCCAATTTTGATAAGGAAACAGAAGATCTCGAGCTTTTCTTTAAGCATGTTGTGTACTACTTTCCAAAATACCGGACGCCAGAGGTAATTACAGTTATTTCAGATGTAGATTATTCGAATCGTGTAATTCTGGCGGACACACTTCTGCTTATCGGTTTGGACAATTATCTTGGTAAAGGCCATAAGTTCTATGGAGGAATAGAACAGTATATTGCTGCCGGACTTGACAAAACCTTTTTAATAAGCGACGTTGCAAGTGCTTTTGGCAAAACCAAGCTCCGCTTCCCTTCTGACCGTACTTTTTTAGCACAGATGATATACTATGGGAAAGAGCTATATCTTAAAGACAAGTTAATGCCTCTTGCTACTGATGCACAAAAAATTGTATATACGCCTGAGGAAATGGAATGGGCCCAGGCCAATGAGGAACAGATTTGGCGTTATTTTATTGAACGGGAAATACTTTACAGTACAGACAATATGTTGGCTCCCCGTTTTTTAGATCCGGCTCCGTTTTCAAAATTCAGGTTAGAGCTGGATAATGAATCTCCGGGTAGGCTGGGCCGCTATATGGGATGGCAAATAGTAAGGGCATTCATGAATAACAATGATGTTAAACTTAATCAATTACTGGCCCTGTCCGCCGATGAAATTTTTAAAAAATCAAATTATAAACCGAAAAAATAAATCATGGGAAAATTACATACTTCTCAAATAACGCTTAAAGTAGGCCTGGATGAAAATCGCGTTCCGGAAGAGCTTACCTGGTCCGCAGAAGATGGCGGCATTGTAAACGAGGAGGCAAAAGCCATGTTATTGTCGGTGTGGGACAGTAAGAACCAGGAATCCTTAAAAATAGATCTATGGACTAAAGATATGCCTGTAGATGAAATGAAAATTTTCTTTCATCAAACCTTGCTGGCAATGTCCGATACTTTTATGAAGGCCACGCAGGACGAAAAAATGACGACAACCATGAAGGATTTTTGCGCCTATTTTGCGGAAAAGCTCGATTTGAAAAAGGATTAGTCCAAGGTTATTGTAATTGGCCACCCCTCAAATTGAGTTGCTTTACCTGATGTAACATCAGTATTCCTGGGCCAGCATTCAAAGGTTACATTCTTCTTATTTTTGTTAAATCTGATTAGGCCATAACCTCCTCCACTGGAAGGACTTTCAGGATTTACATAGGCCATCATACTTATTTTATTGCCAAACCCATCCAAATAATCGCCAGTCCATGGTAGTGAAGTGTTCGTGTTAGGATTACCGCCGGCTTGTTCATCTTCAGGCCACCACCACCGGCTATAATAGTCATTTACAATTGCAGGTACAATAAAGGCCCATGGTCCTTCCCTAAAGTCATTGATGCCATGTTGTATAACGGTAGCCAGGTGTTGGTCTCCTGCTATATGTACCGCATTTGCGTTTTTAATTAGGCGCAATGCTTTATTTCTGCCACTTTGTGGCCAGCCATTGGAATCCAAGTCTGCATGCAATCTGTTGTCCAATGACCCATGGATATGGGCACCTCCACAAAATCCTGTTTGAGACAACACCACTTTCATGGACTCAGTATTTTTACTGCCCCAGTCCTTTAAAAAGATTAGTTGTCTTTCACCTAATAAACTCAAACCTTGCAAATCAATAGAGTTAGGATCGTACTCAGGATTCCTTATATGGTCAGGGCGCGGACCTTGCTGTGGAATCTTGCCTTCAGGTCCCGATTTAAATTTTCTGTCTTCTAATATCGCAAAGTCAATACCTCCCAAAGTAAGATTTGTGTAGTATACTCCGATGCCCTGTTCAACAGGTTTTGGATCATAAGGGTCGGGAAG
Organism: uncultured Eudoraea sp.; assembly: GCF_947490415.1. Taxonomy (GTDB): domain Bacteria; phylum Bacteroidota; class Bacteroidia; order Flavobacteriales; family Flavobacteriaceae; genus Eudoraea. The sequence goes on along the minus strand of NZ_CANLGX010000005.1, from coordinate 82,887 downwards.
ATGTGCGGTTTGGCACCTTTCAACCATTTTTACATATTCGGGATGATAGGTATACCCACCATCACTGCCTCCTTTTGCGGTAGATATTTTACCATTTTCTCCCCAAAGATTACCCTGGCCAATATCGTGGTCATCAGGAATAGTAATACAGGGCCTGTTCCTGAAAGTTTCCCTGAATTGAAGCCCGAATTTAAGCCAAGCAGCCGTATGCTCCGTATGATCATAAGACTGATCACCAGCAAAAAAGATGAGATCTGGGTCCTGGTAATTAATATTCCTTACATAATATTCCCTCAAACCCCTGTCCCTGTTAGAATTGCAGGAAAGTGCTGCCATTACAATTTCATTTTTATAATCAGGATTTTTTCGAATTGTTCCTTCAAAATAAGCGCGTTCCCCATGAGTAATTCTATATTTTGTATCTTTTGAATGGTCCCAATCTTCTATCCTGAAAAGTGCAGACCAGCCTAATTCGTTTACATTTTGTCTTTGGACTACTTTCCATTTGCCATCCTGGTAAAGAGCTAAACTAATTGTCCTTGATTCGTTGGGATAAAGCGGAAAAAGCTGAGCAGTTAATTTAAGGACATGGGCATGTACGGTATAAAGACCGAAAGCCACAACACTATCTCTGTTTACTTTGAGATTGATAATTTCATTAGGAGCTCTGTTCCACCAGTCGTTGGTGGCAAGAGTATCTATATTTTTAAAAGGGGAGGGTAATGGCGTAGATTGCTGCTGAGCAAAGCTTATCTGCCATTGTATGGCAAACAATAGCAGGCAACAGTTTATAAGTTTACGCATAGAAGAACTGATTAAAGATATAAGGTGTAAGAATTGAGTATTTTTGTTGACTAAAAAGTATGCTGTAAAGTACTTAATTAAATGTATAAATTTATTTATGGAAAACCACCACGAAGCCCGGTTAATTTTTATTTATAATGCCAATTCAGGATTGAGAAATGCCCTTTTGGATGGTGCTCATAAAGCATTAAGTCCGAATACATATCAGTGTAATCTATGTGATTTAACCTTTGGCGTATTTAATGAAAAAAAAGCCTGGAAGAAATTTCGGGAAGAAGAGCACTGGATCATGGAGTTTCTGCATAAGGATGAATTTAAAAAACAATACGCATCTAAATTCGGGCATAAGTTTGAGTTCCCGATTGTTCTGATAGCCTTAAATGATGAATTACAGGTATTTATTTCTGCGAAAGAACTCAATGAATTGGAAGAAATGGAAGCCTTAATTGATTTAGTCAAAAAAAGAGGCAAGGAAATTACAGCATAGGGCAGTGAGTTTTATTTTCCCTCAAAGAACCCTTTATTTATTTCTTCTATATAATTTAAAACCTCTTCCTTGCCCAAGCCATTTGAAGAAGAAGTGACAAAATGATTTGGAACTTCTTCCCATGCGCCTAAAAGTAGTTGATCTAAGTAATTCTTTACATTTCTTTCAATTGCTTTGGGTTTAAGCTTGTCTGCTTTGGTAAATATTATTGAAAAGGGAATGCCGTTCTCACCCATCCATTGCATAAACTCAAGATCTATTTTCTGGGCTTCGTGTCGTATATCAATTAATAGAAAAGCACTTACTAATTGCTCTCTTTTAAGGAAATAATCAGTAATATATTTCTGAAAAGTTTTCTTGTCCTTCTTAGATACGCGAGCGTATCCATATCCGGGAAGATCAACCAGGAACCATTGATTATTTATTTTAAAATGATTGATAAGTTGCGTTTTTCCCGGTCTCCCTGATGTTTTTGCCAAACTCTTGCGAGAAGTAAGCATATTTATCAGTGAAGATTTTCCAACATTTGATCTTCCTATAAAGGCATATTCGGGTAAAGCCTGCTTGGGGCACTTCTCTACACTGGAGTTGCTCATCAAAAAGTCGGCAGACTTTATCTTCATGACAATATGTAAGTTAGAATTTACGCTTCTGTAACCATTCGTCCAGAATGACATTGAATTCATTGGGATGTTCCATCATAGGCGCATGACCACACTCCTTTATCCAGAATAGTTCTGAATCCGGCAGTAATTCATGAAATTCCCGAGCAACATTTGGTGGGGTTACGGAATCATTTTCTCCCCAAATTATACAGGTTGGAGTCTTCATATTCGGTAAATCCTTAGACATATTGTGTCTTATGGCACTTTTGGCGATGGCCAGTGTCTTCACCAATTTCCTTCTGTCATTTACAGTGGCAAATACTTCATCCACAATTTCTTTAGTAGCTACTGCAGGGTCATAAAAAACATCCTGCGCCTTCTTTTTAATAAATTCATAATCCCCTCTTTTGGGATAGCCATCTCCCATGGCGCTTTCGTAAAGACCCGAACTTCCTGTAATTACAAGAGCTTTTACCATTTTAGGATAAAGTTTTGTATGTAATAAACCTACATGACCTCCAAGAGAATTACCTAATAAAATCACATCTTTAAGTCCTTTGAATTCAATAAATTTTTCAAGGAATCTGGCAAAGTTTTTTACATTGGTTTTTAACAATGGCAAAGAGTAGATTGGCAATTCAGGTATTAAAACTTTATAGCCTTTGTCTGGAAAATAATTGGTTACCCCGTGAAAATTACTGAGTCCTCCCATAAGACCATGAAGAATAATCATAGGAGTTCCTTCTCCTACCTCAATAAACTTATATTTTCCTTCTTTTTTAATGTGTTCTTCCATTAAATACTGCTTCTGGCTTCAGTGGGCAAATATAGACATTTCCTAATAATACAATTACTTATGCAAAAAAGAAGGTACCTTTACAATACCATATTTTTTTTCAAAAATAAAGACATCCCGCTATTAGCAGCAGCTTCTAAAATGGCCGGTCTTGGCACTATATTTCTCTACGTGCATGGATTTTTTTTCAACAAAGTGGTAAATTGTGGTAAATTGTGGTAATAATTTCTATATATTTGAGTTTATATTAGAAAACCAGCCGATTTAAGTGATAAGTTTTATAGGGACATATGATTGCAAAGCTGATGTTAAAGGGCGGATAATGATACCCGTCACCCTCAAAAACCAGATGGCCCCTGTTCTCAACAAGGGCTTTGTCATAAAACGCTCCGTGTTTCAGCCTTGCCTGGAACTGTATCCAATGGATGAATGGAATCTGTTGATGGAAAAAATGAATAAGAAGAACAGATTCAAGAAGAAGAACAATGATTTCATCAGGCGGTTTTCAGCGGGTGTGAAACCCATAGAAATAGATGGGACAGGCAGATTGCTTATACCTAAAAACCTAGTTTCCATTGCTGGGATTGGCAAGGAAGTTGTTTTGAGTTCGGCTATAAATATTATTGAGATTTGGGATAAGGATAGCTATGAAAAAGTAATTGATGAAACTGCTGAAAATTTTGCAGAATTAGCGGAAGAGGTAATGGGTGATGATGGAGACGAACTATCATAACCCGGTTTTATTAAAGGAGTCTGTTGACGGTCTCAACATATTGGAAAATGGAATTTATGTAGATGTGACTTTTGGCGGGGGTGGACATTCCAAAGAGATTTTAAGAAGATTGGGCAGTGGGGGTGAATTGTTTGCTTTTGATCAGGATGAAGAAGCTTTGAAAAATGTAATAGCAGATGATAGGTTTACTCTGATCAACGAAAATTTTAGGTATATAAAGCAGTTTTTAAAGTTCTATGGCATTCGGAAAGTAGACGGAATCTTAGCAGATTTTGGAGTTTCTTCCCATCAGTTTGATAAGGCTGAGCGGGGCTTTTCTACCCGTTTTGACGCCGATTTGGATATGAGGATGAGTTCTAGAAATAAGAAGAGTGCTTATGAAGTGATTAATTCTTATACCTATGATGATCTTAGAAATATATTGTTTCGTTATGGCGATTTGCGACGCGCAGATGCAATGGCGAAAACTATTATAGAACATCGGATAAAAGAGCCTGTTAAAACAACAGCAGACCTAAAAATGGTATTGAAGGAATATCTGCCAAAGTTTAGAGAGAACAAGATTTTGGCACAGGTATATCAGGCAATACGCATTGAAGTAAATCAGGAATTAGTGGCGATAGAAGAATTTTTATTGCAAACTCCTGAGTTAATGGATAAAGGTGGCCGGCTGAGTTTAATTAGTTACCACTCATTGGAAGATAGATTGGTTAAAAGATTCATTAGAGCAGGTAGTTTTTCGAGTGAACCGGAAAAGGACTTTTACGGAAATATTAATGTTCCGTTTAAAAAGGTAGGCGGATTAATTGTTCCCTCTGCCAGTGAAATTTCGAAGAATAGCAGAGCACGCAGTGCAAGACTGCGGATAGCAGAACGGATATAATTTGTGGATTTGGATAATTTAAAACAATATAAAACTCATGAGAAAAGGGATCATCGATATTTTAAAAGGCAAGTTCTTGGTGAGTGGAGATGCACCAAAAAATTGGCTCTTTATAATTTTTGCCTCCGTTTTGGCAACCATAATGATTGCAAGTTCTCACAGTGCGGATAAAAAAGTACACCAGGTTGCTGCACTGAATGAACAGGTCAAAGAATTAAAAAACGAATTCGTAGATATGCGCTCAGACGTACAACGATTGAAATTAGAATCAACCATCACGGCAAATGTAATGGTTGAAGGTCTTTTTCCATCTGAAGTACCACCAAGAAAAATAAAAGTAAAAACCAATAAAAAATAAGTGGCCATCACTGATAAAAAAATATTAACCAGACTTTATATAGTATCAGCATGTCTGTTCCTGTTTGCGGTTGCAGTGGTCGTAAAACTTGTGAGTATTCAGATGGTTCATGGTAATAAGTACAAGGAGATGGCGCTTCAACGTACGGAAAGGCTTTTTACCATTGCTCCCAACAGGGGAAATCTCTATTCAGATGACGGAAGTTTGTTAGCTACATCGGTCTCAAGGTATACGATACGTTTTGATGCGGTCACTGTGAAAAGCTCAGATTTTGAAGAAGAAGTGCAGCCTCTGTGTGATGCTCTTTCAAAGCTATTTGGAAAACCATCCGCTTATTATGAACAAATTTTAAGAAAAGCTAAAGCAAATAAAAACAGATACGCCTTGGTAGCCAGGAATCTTGATTATTCTGACTATATAGAGGTTAAAAATTTTCCACTTTTTAATAAAGGACCAAATAGGGGAGGCTTTATAGTAGAGCAAAAAACTGTAAGGGAACATCCTTTGGGCAAAATAGCAGAAAGAAGCGTAGGGTATGAACGATTTGACGAAAATGGCTATGCAACCAGGGTAGGACTTGAAGGCGCCTTTGGTAATTATTTAAGAGGAGTAGAAGGAAAAAGACTAAAGCAGAAAATTGCTAAAGGTCAGTGGAAACCTATTGGCTTAGACAATATTGTTGAACCAAAAGACGGGTATGATGTAGTGTCGACCATCGATATCAATATTCAGGATATTGCGCATCATGGGCTCTTAACACAATTAGAAAAGTATAAAGCCGATCATGGATGTGTAATTGTAATGGAAACCAAAACTGGCGAAATAAAGGCAATTTCTAATCTTGGAAGGACTGAGGATGGCAAGTATTATGAAAGATTAAATTATGCGATAGGCGAATCTCATGAACCCGGATCTACCTTTAAATTAATGTCGCTGGTTGCTGCCCTGGAAGATCATAAAATTGACACCAGTACGGTTATTGATACTGAAAAAGGACATTGGAGAATATACGATAGGATAGTAAGGGATTCTAAGCACGGAGGTTATGGCAAAATTTCAATGGCAAAGGCTTTTGAAGTTTCTTCAAATACAGCTTTCGCCAAAATGATTCATAACAGTTATAAAGAAGAACCATCAGTTTTTGTAGATCGGCTTATGTCTATGGGGCTACATCAGGAACTGGGAATGCCAATAAAGGGTGAAGGTAAGCCTGTAATTAGATACCCCGGAGATAAGGGATGGTCCGGTATTTCATTGGCATGGATGTCTCATGGCTATGAAGTATCCTTAACCCCTTTACAGACGCTTGCTTTTTACAACGCTATTGCTAATGATGGTCAATTATTGCGCCCCAGACTTATAAAAGAGGTTAAGGAATGGAACAAAACCATTTATACCTTCGATAAAGAAATTATTAATGAGGCTATTTGCTCTAAGGAAACCGCTAAACAGGTGCGTTACTTATTGAAAAATGTAGTGGAAAAAGAACACGGAACAGGTCATCGTCTTTATTCTCCAAACTTTTCTATGGCCGGTAAAACCGGAACAGCACAAAAAAACTATGTAACCCGAGACCCGGACAAACTGAGGTACATATCAACTTTTGCCGGGTATTTCCCTGCAGATAACCCAAAGTACTCCTGTATAGTGGTGATCCATGAACCAGATAAAAGTGTTGGCTACTATGGTGCCGACGTGTCAGGGCCGGTATTTAAATCCATAGCCAGAAAGATTTATGCCAACAACCCATTAATAGACGAAATAGAAACCTTAGAACCTTTGAATGAAGATTTAGACGCAAGTTTTCAAAGCTACTATGCAGAATCACAAAAGAATCATAATCAGATGCCAGATGTAAAGGGAATGAGTGGAATGGATGCAATTTCTATTCTCGAAAACATGGGTCTGGAGGTAGAGGTCAAAGGAAATGGCAAAGTAAAAAAGCAATCAATTTCTAAGGGAACAGATTTAGAAAAAGTAAAGAAAATAATTTTAGAACTTTCATGAAGCCCCTAAAAGATATACTATTTGGAGTAAGCCTTACCGCTGTGAGCGGATCTACCGGGGTTATGGTGAATACCATATGTTTTGATTCCAGAAAAGTAGCTGAGGGTAGTGTTTTTGTGGCTATCAAAGGTACTTTAACGGATGGGCATAAATATATTGATAAAGCAATAGCTGCAGGAGCCAATTCGATAGTGTGTGAAAATCTTCCGGGAGATTTGATCAACGATATAACCTATGTGGAAGTTCTTGATGCCAACCAGGCTCTGGCTATAATGGCGTCAAATTTCTATGATAATCCATCCAAAAATTTAAAGCTTGTAGGTGTCACAGGTACGAACGGCAAGACTACGGTTAGCAGTTTGTTGTATCAATTGTTTAAAAAAGCGGGGTATAAAGTTGGCCTGCTATCTACTATTAGAATAATGGTGGATAACGAAGAATTTCCTACGAGCCATACGACCCCGGATGCCATGACCATTAATCAATATCTCTCTCTAATGAATGAGGCAGGTGTTGAATTTTGTTTTATGGAAGTAAGTTCCCACGGGATTCACCAAAAAAGAACAGAAGGATTGGTCTTTGAGGGCGCTATATTCACCAATTTATCACATGACCACCTGGATTATCACAAAACATTTGCTGAATACAGGGATACTAAAAAGAAATTATTTGATGATTTGCCTAAAAGAGCATTTGCCTTAACAAATATTGACGATAAAAACGGGCTTGTAATGTTGCAAAATACTGCAGCTAAAAAATACACCTATGCTCTAAAAAGTTATGCCGACTACAGGGCCCAGGTTTTGGAAAATCAATTTAACGGACAGTTATTAAAAATTGATGATAATGACCTTTGGACCCGGTTAATTGGTCATTTTAATGCTTATAATATATTGGCTATATATGCTACAGCTGACCTATTGGGATTAGAAAAACTTGAGACCCTGAGATTACTGAGCGAATTGGAAAATGTAGACGGAAGGTTTCAATACTATATATCTAAAGAAAGAATAACGGCTATTGTTGATTATGCCCATACGCCGGACGCCTTAAAAAATGTACTTGAGACAATCAATACATTGAGGACTGGAAATGAAAACGTCATCACCGTAGTGGGGTGTGGTGGTGATCGTGACAAGTCTAAGCGTCCGGTAATGGGTCATATCGCTTCAGCGATGAGTAGTAAAGCCATTTTTACATCAGACAATCCACGATCCGAACCACCTCTTATAATCATTGAAGAGATGGAAGCCGGCGTAGAACCACAGAATCTCAGGAAAGTTTTATCAATTGAAAATCGAAATCAGGCAATAAAGACGGCCTGTCAGTTAGCAGTACCCAATGATATAATCCTGGTTGCGGGTAAAGGTCATGAGACCTATCAGGAAACCAACGGTGAGCGCATGGATTTTGATGATTTTAAAATTATAAAGGAAGTGCTGACAAGTTTAAATAAGTAATAAGAAATAGATAACATAATATGCTGTATTATCTGTTCGAGTATTTAGAAAAGCAATATCAACTGCCGGGAGCAAGTCTGTTTCAGTTTCAGACATTCAGGGCAGCTATGGCAGTGCTACTTTCTTTATTATTGGCAACAGTTTATGGTAAGCGCATTATTCTTTTTCTGAAGCACAAACAAATAGGGGAGACCATCAGGGATTTGGGGCTTGAAGGACAAAAGCAAAAGACAGGTACTCCAACAATGGGTGGCTTGATAATAATAATGTCCACTTTGATTCCGGTTTTATTGTTTGCCGATATAATGAATATTTATGTCATTTTATTGATAGTTACCACAATATGGATGGGTATCATCGGATTTGTAGATGACTACATTAAAATATTCAGAAATAATAAAAAAGGGCTCAAAGGCAGGTTTAAAGTGATAGGTCAGGTGGTACTTGGACTTATCGTGGGTGCAACACTATACTTCCATCCGGAAGTCACCATGCGGGAAAGGACCAACACTATAATTACGGAGCAATATAAGGTTGAAAACGTTAAAGGGGAAGATATTAAATCTACAATGACTACCGTACCGTTTTTTAAGAATAACGAACTGGATTACAGTAATCTGATCTCCTGGGCCGGTGAGAAGGCAGTTTCGTATGCATGGCTAATTTTTATTCCAATTGTCATCTTAATAGTCACTGCGGTTTCTAATGGAGCCAATCTTACAGATGGTATTGATGGTTTAGCGGCTGGCTCATCTGCGATAATTGTTCTTACTCTGGGCATTTTTGCATGGGTCTCCGGTAATATAATTTTTTCCGAGTACCTCGATATCATGTACATTCCCAAGGCTGGTGAACTTTTGGTCTTCATTGCCGCTTTTGTAGGGGCATTGGTAGGTTTTTTATGGTACAATGCATTTCCTGCCCAGGTATTTATGGGTGACACCGGAAGTCTTACCATAGGAGGAGTTATAGCAGTAATTGCATTAATTGTAAGAAAAGAATTGTTGATTCCCATACTGTGTGGAATATTCTTCGCGGAGTCCATTTCAGTGATGTTGCAGGTGGGTTATTTCAAATACACGAAAAACAGATCAGGTGAAGGGAAGCGAATTTTTTTAATGGCACCCTTACATCACCATTATCAAAAAAAGGGATATCACGAAAGTAAAATAGTCACAAGATTTTGGATTATAGGAATACTATTAGCCATAATTACAATTGTGACACTCAAAGTGAGATAATGAAATTAATGGTTGTACTCGGCGCTGGTGAAAGTGGAGTTGGAACGGCCATTCTGGCAAAAAAAAAGGATTACCAGGTTTTTGTCTCAGATAAGGGTAAGATTAAAGAAAAATATAAAAACGTTCTTGAACATTTTGATATTGATTGGGAGGAAGAACAGCATTCGGAAGACAAAATTCTAAATGCTGATCTGGTAATGAAAAGCCCCGGTATTCCGGATACGGTACCTCTTGTAAAAAAACTTGTCAAAAAAGGTATTCCGGTTATTTCGGAGATTGAGTTTGCTGCTAAACACACAAATGCCAGAATAATTGGGATTACGGGAAGTAACGGTAAAACCACTACTACGATGCTTACCTATCACATTTTAAAAAATGGAGGTTTAAACGTGGGAATGGCAGGAAATATTGGCGACAGTTTTGCCAAAATGGTAGCGGAACGCGATTATGACTTCTATGTACTTGAAATAAGCAGTTTTCAGTTAGATGGAATTGTAGATTTTAAACCAAATATAGCGGTAATAACAAATATTACCCCGGACCATTTAGATAGGTATGATCATTCTTTTGAAAACTATGTGTCTTCAAAATTCAGAATTGTACAAAACCAGGACACCGAAGATAGTTTGATTTATGATTGTGATGATGATGTAATTGTAAGTTGGCTGGAGAAGAACCCAATTAGATCAAAATTATTGCCTTTTACAATTAATGATAAACTCAAAGAAGGGGCATGGTTAGAGAATGACAAAATATTAATTAGGACAGAAAATAAAACAATTGAAATGGAAGCAGATTCTTTGGCACTAGAAGGTTTACATAACCTTAAAAATACAATGGCGGCATCAACGGTCGCAAAATTGGTTGGTATTCGCAAGGATACTATCCGTGAAAGTATTCAGAATTTTCAAGGAGCTGCACATCGTTTGGAAAAGGTTTTAAAAATTCATCATGTACAATATATAAATGATTCAAAGGCCACCAATGTAAATGCCACCTATTATGCTTTGGAAAGTATAAAAACACCTATTGTCTGGATTGTTGGCGGCGTGGATAAAGGCAATGACTATAAAGTTCTGATGCCCTTAGTAAGGGAAAAAGTAAAAGCAATCATTTGCCTGGGGATGGATAATTCAAAAATTAAATATGCTTTTGGTAACGTGGTAGATTTAATCGTTGAGACTTACGCTATGAGCGAAGCTGCAAAAGTTGCCTATAAAATTGCTGAAAGAGGAGATACCGTTTTGCTATCTCCGGCATGCGCTAGTTTTGATCTTTTTAAAAATTATGAAGACAGGGGAAATCAATTTAAAGAAGCAATAAAAAACTTGTAAAAATGTCTGGGTTTGTGGGAAATATAAAAGGGGATAAAGCCATTTGGGGCGTAGTTGCTCTGCTAGCTCTTTTTTCCTTTTTACCTGTTTACAGTGCCAGCAGTAATCTGGTTTATGTAGTTGGAAATGGCACAACAATTGGTCATTTGGTTAAACACGGGATGTTGCTGCTTTTGGGATTTGGAATAATTTATGGTGTTCATAAAATTCCTACCCATTTTTTTAAGGGGTTATCTATTATTGCTCTGCCCATAGTGTTGGTCCTGTTGGCATATACTCTGGCTCAGGGCACTACAATAGACGGTGCAAATGCCAGTAGATGGATACGCCTTCCTTTGGTAGGAATAACTTTTCAAACTTCAAATCTGGCAGCGGTGGTTTTAATGATCTATGTAGCGAGATACCTGACCAGAATTAAAGATAAAACAATCACTTTTAATGAAAGCCTGGTACCCTTGTGGCTGCCTGTTTTTATGGTCACCATTTTAATTTTACCCGCCAATTTCTCTACAGCGGCGATACTTTTTTTTATGGTACTGATGCTATGCTTTTTAGGAGGTTATCCACTAAAATATCTTTCAGGGATAGTAGGTACGGGTTTGTTAATACTTACCATTTTTATTCTTACGGCAAAAGCTTATCCGGATCTTTTTCCAAACAGGGTGGACACCTGGATAAATAGAGTAGAAAGTTTTTGGGATCCGGCAGATACAGAGTCGGACTATCAGATAGAAAAAGCAAAAATAGCCATTGCAAGTGGTGGAATAGTTGGAAATGGAGCAGGCAAAAGTGTAATGAAAAATTTTCTACCTCAGAGTTCATCAGATTTTATTTATGCAATTATAATTGAAGAGTACGGCTTGGTGGGAGGGTTTGTGCTAATGTTCTTTTATATGCTTTTGTTATTCCGAATTGTAGTAGTAGCAAATTCAAATGAGACTGTATTTGGCAAATTATTAGTAGTTGGTGTTGGGTTGCCTATAGTTTTTCAGGCCCTTATAAATATGGCGGTGGCAGTAGAGTTATTTCCGGTGACCGGGCAAACTTTGCCACTAATTAGTAGCGGAGGAACATCTATTTGGATGACTTGTCTGGCTATTGGAATTGTGTTAAGTGCGAGCAGAAAATTTAAATCGGTTGATGTTAAAAAATCTGATGTTGATGATACTAACCCCTTAGAAGTGCTAAGTGGACAATTATAGGTTTATATTATCTGGTGGTGGAACAGGAGGGCATATTTATCCGGCAATAGCTATAGCCGATGAATTAAAATTAAGACATCCGAATGCAGCGTTTTTATTTGTTGGTGCAAAAGACAGGATGGAAATGGAAAAAGTGCCGGGGGCAGGTTACAAGATAAAAGGTTTGTGGATTAGTGGAATACAAAGAAAGTTGACATTAAAAAATTTAATATTCCCATTTAAACTAATTAGTAGTTTGATTAGCGCAGGAAAAATAGTGAAGAAGTTTAAACCCCATGTCGTTATAGGTACAGGTGGGTTTGCCAGTGGCCCTGTATTAAAAATGGCTTCCAGAAAAGGAATCCCTTGTGTGTTACAGGAGCAGAATTCATATGCAGGGATCACGAATAAATTACTGGCTAAACACGCAGCAAAAATATGTGTTGCCTACGATGATATGGAAAGGTTTTTCCCAGCAGATAAAATTGTAAAAACAGGGAATCCTGTCAGAGCAGATTTGATAGCTCCTTTGCAGCATAATGACAAAGCGTATGAATTCTTTGGTTTGAACCCGGAAAAAATAACGCTGCTTGTCCTGGGAGGAAGTCTGGGTGCGCGGAGAATAAATCAGCTTATAGAAAAGGAATTGGATTTCTTTTCAAAATTAGGTATTCAACTTATTTGGCAATGTGGCCGTGGATACTATGAAGAATATAAAAAATTTCATGCTACAGATGTGAAAGTCCACGATTTTTTGAATAAAATGAATTTTGCTTATTCCGCTGCGGACATAATCATTTCAAGGGCTGGAGCCAGCTCAGTTTCTGAATTATGCATAGTTGGAAAACCGGTGATATTTATTCCCTCGCCAAATGTAGCAGAAGACCATCAATCCAAAAATGCGAGAAGTCTTGTTTTAAAACAAGCGGCATTAATGGTGGAGGAAAAAGATCTGGCTGACAAATTTGAAAGCGTTTTTTCAGATCTGAATAATTCCGGGGATAGTAAGAAATTGTTGGGCGAAAATATAAAAGCACTGGCACAGCCTGATGCCACTAAAAACATTGTAGATGAAATAGAACATCTGCTGAAAATTTAATATGAGGCTAAGAGACATACATAACATTTATTTTATTGGGATTGGAGGAATTGGTATGTCTGCTCTTGCGCGATATTTTAAGCTATTAAAAAAGAATGTAGCCGGTTATGACAAAACGGAGACGCCTTTGACTCGCGAGATTTCTGATTTAGGAATTGAGATACATTATACAGATAATATCTCTGAAATTCCAGCAGACTTTAAAAATGTTGGGAATACCCTTGTTGTCTACACCCCGGCAATTCCTGATGACCATAAAGAATTCCATTTTTTTGCCTCAGGAGGTTTTGAAATAAAAAAACGATCGGAGGTATTAGGAATTATCACCAGGGATACTTTTTGTTTGGCAGTGGCAGGAACCCATGGTAAAACAACAACAAGTAGCATTCTAGCGCATTTGTTAAAAGAAACAGGGACACCGGTCACCGCGTTTCTTGGTGGTATTTCGGAAGATTTTAATAGTAATTTTTGGTTCGGGGGCAGTGAATATTCTGTTGTGGAAGCCGATGAATATGATCGTTCATTTTTACAGTTATCGCCTGATGTTGCCTGTATTACTTCGATAGATGCAGATCATTTGGATATTTATGGTGATAGTACAGAACTAAGAAAATCTTTTAGGGAATTTGTTGATAAACTAAAGCCCGGCGGGAAACTGTTTATAAGAAATGGTTTGCCTTTAGAAGGGATAACATATGGAATAGAAGATGACTCGGATTATTGTATAAGAAATTTAAAAATAATACATGGCGCCTACGTTTTTGATTTGGAAACTCCAGACACTACCCTTAAAGGGGTTAAGTTTAACAAACCAGGAAAGCATAACTTGCTTAATGGTCTGGTGGCTTTTGCGATGGCAATACAGGTTGGATCCCCACCTAATCGACTTGCTAAAGCATTGGAAACCTTTAAGGGTGTGCAACGGAGATTTTCATATCGAATAAAGAATGTCGACTTTGTCTTTATAGATGATTATGCGCACCATCCGACGGAAATAAATGCCGTATATGATGCCATCTCCGAGATGCATAAGAGTAAAAAAATACTCGCCGTTTTTCAACCCCATTTATTTTCGAGAACAAGAGACTTCGTCGATGATTTCGCACTCAGTCTTGCGCAATTTGATAGTGTTTTATTATTGGATATCTATCCGGCAAGAGAAAAACCGATTGCTGGGGTGACTTCGGCATGGCTAATGGGAAAAATAAAGATTCAGAATAAGAAATTAATCCAAAAAGCGGATCTGATTGAGGAAATAAAAAGACAAGAACCGGAAGTATTGGTTACCATGGGTGCCGGTGATATTGGATTGGAAATATCAAAAATAGAAAAAGAACTAGAGCATGAAAATTAATTGGAATTACATCAAATTTGTTGGTTTAATAATTTGTATTACAGGGCTTTATGCATTTTCAGGTCATAGAAGTGATTCAAGAACTGTAGAAGGCATTACGCTAAAATTCACAGGAGAGAACAATCTCTACATTACCCAGTCTATGGTTAATAAATTGTTAATACAAAATTATGGTATCATTAAAAACATGCCTAAAGAAAAATTAGATTTGGATACTATAGAAAAGGTCATAGAGGCCAATGAAATGGTAAAAAGTGCCCAAGTTTATCTTACTATAAGTGGTGAGCTTACATCAAACATTGTACAAAGGCAGCCAATAGGACGTGTGGAGGGAATAACAAAATTCTACCTGGATGAGGAGGGTAAAAACATGCCGTTATCCAGTAATCACTCTGCACGAGTGCCAATCATTACTGGCAATATTACCGGTAAAAGTTTAGAAGATGTTTATGTGATATTAAATTATATAAACAGGGACAACTTTTTAAGGAAAAATGTAATTGGAATTCACATTGAGGATGAAGAAAATTATCAATTGAAATTCCGACTGGAAAACTTTGTTGTGAATTTAGGTAATGTGGATGATTTAGAACAGAAGTTCAATAATTTCAAAGCTTTTTATACCAAAGCTGCCAAGGATAAAACATTAGAAAATTATAATATAGTAAGCTTAGAATTTAATAATCAAGTAGTGTGCACCAAAATTTAAAATAATATGGAACAAAGTAATTATTCAGTTGGATTAGATATAGGTACTACAAAAATTGTTGCCATTATCGGAAAGGAAAACGAGTATGGCAAAATTGAGGTTTTGGGCATTGGCAGGTCAAAAAGCCTTGGTGTGCATCGGGGTGTGGTAAATAACATAACACAAACCATAAAATCTATTCAACAGGCTGTTGAACAAGCGGAAGCCGATTCAGGTTTAAAGATTGGGTCTGTTGTTGTTGGGATTGCCGGACAACATATCAGAAGCCTCCAGCATAGCGATTATATTACAAGAGCTAATTCTGAAGAAGTAATCAATGAGGACGATCTGGATAAACTTTGTAATCAGGTATATAAATTGGTCATGCTACCGGGAGAAGAAATCATCCATGTTTTGCCTCAGGAATATAAGGTAGACGGACAGGCTGAAATTAAGCAACCTATAGGAATGTACGGTGGAAGGCTTGAAGCTAATTTCCACGTGGTTGTCGGCCAGGTTTCATCTATTAAAAACATTGGCAGATGCATCAAAAGTGCCGGCCTTGACCTGGGTAATATTACCCTTGAACCCCTCGCATCTTCAGATGCGGTTCTTAGCCAGGAAGAAAAGGAAGCAGGAGTTGCCTTAATAGATATAGGTGGTGGTACAACCGACCTCGCTATTTTTAAAGATGGCATCATAAGGCATACAGCTGTAATTCCGTTTGGCGGGAATGTTATTACCGAAGATATTAAAGAAGGTTGTTCAATTATCGAGAAACAGGCGGAGCTTCTCAAAATGAAATTTGGTTCTGCATGGCCAGGCGAAAACAAGGACAATGAAATAGTTTCTATCCCCGGATTACGTGGAAGAGAACCAAAGGAAATTACACTAAAAAATCTTTCCAAGATCATACATGCAAGAGTCGTTGAGATTGTTGAGCAGGTTTATGTCGAAATCAAAAATTACGGACATGAGGAGCAAAAGAAAAAACTAATTGCGGGGATTGTATTAACAGGTGGAGGAAGCCAGTTGAAGCATCTGAAGCAGTTGGTAGAATATATTACAGGTATGGATACCAGAATAGGATACCCTAATGAGCATTTGGCAGGAGATTCCGATCAGGAAATTGCCAGTCCTTTATATGCCACCGCCGTAGGATTGCTGATGAACGCAATTGAAAATAAAGGAAGAAATCCTATTTATCAAGAGGAAACCAGTAATGAAGAAGAATTGGTTTTAGAAGGTCATCCTGAAGGTAGAACAACCGAAAAGTCAAGAGGAGAGAGAAAATCTGTATTTGATCTCTGGTCAGAAAAACTTAAAGATTTTTTAGATAACGCAGAGTAAACCTAAATCGTAGCACATATTAACCAGTAACACAAAAAACATGAGCAAGAACACCGAATTTGAAAATATAGCCTTTGATTTACCGAAAAATCAAAGTAATGTAATTAAAGTAATTGGCGTTGGAGGGGGTGGAAGTAATGCAATTAATCATATGTTCCAGGCCGGAATTAACGGAGTGGATTTTGTGATTTGCAATACAGATTCACAGGCTTTGCAAAATAGCCCTGTTCCCAATAAAATCCAATTAGGTGTTACTCTTACAGAAGGACTCGGAGCTGGTGCCAATCCTGAAGTAGGTGAACAAGCTGCCCTGGAGAGTATGGAAGAAATTAAGAATATGCTTGATAACACTACCAAAATGATTTTCATAACCGCAGGTATGGGCGGAGGAACAGGCACCGGAGCAGCCCCTGTTATAGCTAAGCAAGCAAAAGAAATGAATGTCCTTACTGTAGGGATTGTAACTATGCCTTTTCTGTTTGAAGGTAAGATGAGATGTCAACAGGCTCAAATAGGGATTGAAAAATTGCGTTCTAATGTAGACTCCTTAATTGTAATCAATAACAATAAACTAAGGGAAGTTTACGGGAATTTAGGTTTTAAAGCGGGTTTTTCAAAGGCAGATGAAGTACTTGCAACTGCGGCCAGAGGCATTGCCGAAGTAATTACCCATCATTATACTCAGAATATTGACCTACGTGATGCTAAAACAGTTCTTTCAAATAGTGGAACTGCAATTATGGGTTCCTCAATGTCATCAGGGTCAGCAAGAGCTCAGGAGGCTATTATGAAAGCGCTGGATTCTCCATTATTGAATGATAATAAAATTACGGGGGCCAAAAACGTGTTATTACTTATTGTTTCGGGATCCCAGGAGATTACTATTGATGAAATAGGAGAAATTAATGATCATATTCAAATAGAGGCAGGTCATGGGGCTAACATTATTATGGGTGTGGGCGAAGACGAAAGCCTGGGCGAAGCTATAGCTGTAACTGTAATTGCCACAGGTTTTAACATTGACCAGCAGGATGAAATTGTTAATACTGAAACCAAAAAAATTATACACACTCTTGAAGATGAGCAAAAGGCCGAACAAGATTTGAGTGAAGAAAATGTCGTTTACCAACTGGAAGAGGAAGAAGAGGTTTTTGAACCGATAATAAAACATTCTTTAGAGGTTGAAGAAACAATAGATCTTATTCCAACAACCAATTATATAAGAAATTTTAATGTTTTCTATGAAGAGGTTATAGCAGAAGAAATTGCTGAAGAGGATTTTATAATAATTGATTCTAAAAAGTCCCTGAAGGACATTGAGGTAATTGACCCAGAAGAATTAGCCGGCAAAATAGATGAAAAGGAACAGATTGCACTTCGTTTTGATATGCCTTTGACGGATGAGGTTGAAGAAGAGAATGAAAATGTTATCACATTTAGTCTGGATGAAGACATAAACGATCTTGATGTTAGTGAGCATATAGAGGTAATACCTGTTTTGGAATACAACAAAGAAGGAGAAACCCGCTATAGCCTTGATGATTATATGGAACTGGAAAATAAGTTAACAGGCGCAAAATCCAAAGCGGAAGAGTTTGATCCTAAACTTATTGAGGATGAGTTGGTTTTCGAGAGAAAGACTGTGGCAGGGAAAGAAGAAGTTAAAACAAACGACGGGGACCCCATGAATACTCCAATTGAAGAAATACTAAGGGAAAGGGCGGATGAGCGCAGGAGAAAACTAAAAGATTTCAATTACAAGTTTCAGAATAGTGTTAATAATATTGATGAAATAGAAAAGGAACCGGCTTATAAGCGTCAGGGCATCGATTTAAATGAAAGACCCAAAGAGGGTAAAGTGTCCAGAACTACTTTAAGTGAAGACAGTAATGATGAAATTCAGTTACGTTCTAACAACTCCTTTTTACATGATAATGTAGACTAGTCAGAATGCGGGATGATATGCCCAAGCTTAGAATAGACCCGAAAATACATTACATTTTCGGGTTTATTTTTTTTATCTTGTGCGCTCCTAAAATTCACAAAATATGAGCTTACAGAATCAAGTTATGGAAGAAATAAAAGCAGCAATGAAAGCAAAAGACACCATAGCTCTGGAGTCTTTGAGGGCAATAAAATCTGCTTTACTACTGGCGCAAACTGAAAAGGGCGCCGGAGACGAAATGTCTGATGCTGATGAAATAAAATTAATACAAAAGCTGGTAAAACAACGAAAAGACAGTGCAGCGATTTTTAAGGAACAGGGAAGAGAAGATCTTGCAGAACCTGAATTGGCACAGGTAGCCGTAATTGAAAAATTTTTACCAGCTCAGCTAAGTGTGGATGAGGTAGAAAAGATTGTTGTCCAGATTATTGAAACTACTGGTGCCAGTGGCATGAAAGATATGGGAAAAGTTATGGGGATGGTATCCAAACAATTGGCAGGGCAAGCCGACGGAAAAACAATTTCCGGTATTGTTCGTACTAAACTTACTTAATTATAAAATGAATGTTCAAGAAATTCGTGAGCTCTTTGAATCTGATATTGCCAGTACTGAAAAGAAGATAAAGCAATATGCAGAACTATCCCAACCCATTGCTCCCGACAATGCTATCGGGCGGGTATCGCGGATGGATGCTATAAACAATAAAGGGGTTATGAATGCAGCCCTTATTAAAGCTAAAGAACGTCTTGAAGGTCTAAAGCGTAACCTGGACAAATTAGGAACGAATGATTTTGGTGTCTGTCCAAAATGTAAAAAGAAAATACCAATTGAGCGTATTTTATTAGCTCCAAATAGCTCTTTTTGCGTAAATTGCGCTCGCTAAAGCAAATGGCCCCGTGGCGCAACTGAATAGCGCATCAGATTTCGGCTCTGAGGGTTGGGGGTTTGAATCCCTCCGGGGTCACGAATAAGTAAAAATCCCAAACGGCAAATCAAGCTTGCTTGAATTTGTATGTTTGGGATTTTTACTTTCAAGGCGGAGCCTTGTAGGGAAGAACGTTAGTTAATCCAGGTTACTTTCAAGGCGGAGCCTTGTAGGGAAGAACGTTAGTTAATCCCGGTTACTTTCAAGGCGGAGCCTTGTAGGGAAGAACGTTAGTTAATCCCGGTTACTTTCAAGGCGGAGCCTTTTAGGGAAGAACGTTAGTTAATCCCGGTCACTTTCAAGGCGGAGCCTTTTAGGGAAGAACGTTAGTTAATCCCGGTTACTTTCAAGGCGGAGCCTTTTAGGGAAGAACGTTAGTTAATCCCGGTTACTTTCAAGGCGGAGCCTTGTAGGGAAGAACGTTAGTTAATCCTGTATCCATCCTGAACAAAATAAATCCAAAACAGTGGCATGAAATTTTCATTTTACACTTCAATTACGAGCATCTTTGCTTGTAAAAGAATAAGTACTATCTTCAATGACTTAATATTTTAAGTAACCAACTAAAAAACAAGAAAGTATGAAAATAAAATACACAACTGTTGTTTTGCTGTTTTTTATCGCTTTGGCCCTTCCGGTCCATGGACAAAAGACACTTGCTAAAATTCTTAAAAACGGAGAGATCAGGATTGGTCTGACAGGGAATCAACCACCTTTTAATATGAAATCAAAGTCTGGAGAATTAATGGGCTTTGAAGTGGACCTTGCTAATGTATTGGCTAATGGTATTGGTGTAAAATTGACGACTGTAGTAATGCCATTTTCAGAGCTTTTACCGGCACTTGAGGCTGGCAAAATTGATGCGGTTATGTCAGGAATGACAGTTACTTCCGAACGCAGTTTAAAAGCCTTGTTTGCTGGTCCTTATACGATATCCGGCAAATCAATTCTTGCAAAAACGTCAGTCTTATCCAAATTGAAGGGGACCGAAGAAGCCAATAATGAAGCCTACAAAATAAGCTGTTTAAAGGGATCTACCAGTGAGGCTTTTGTTAAAAAATATATGCCCAGGGCACAGGCTATTCCAGTTAGCAATTATGATGAAGGAATTGCCATGATACTTAATGATCAGGCAGATGCCATGGTAGCAGATTACCCGATTTGTGTAATTACCATCATGCGTAACCAGGGGAAAGATTTAGTAACGCTTGATGGCCCTATGAATATAGAACCGATAGGGATGGCACTTCCGGCAGATGATCTCCATTTTCATAACCTGGTGGAAAATTACCTAAAGGCCTTCGATTTAGCGGGAGCGCTAAAAGTAATTGACGACAAATGGTTAAAGGATGGCAGCTGGTTGTTTAGTATGGAATAGGTGATGCAAACTGAAACAGTAGCATCTTTAGCCATTTTATAGTCTGTTCAGAGATTTGTTAAAATTGTTATAATACGGCAGATGCACTGTAACGTTTCAAATGTCTTTATCTCTTAATGTCTTCTATTACATTATAGCAGGCCATAAGAAAATAATGAGCCTTGATATTTTAGATTATGTTGTCAAATATAAATGACCAGCTATTGGATTGCCAGGTTATTTTCCAGACTTTCGATTTCTTGAACTAAGCTTTTCAAAGTCTTTCTTCCCTCGTCCAGTAGTTCCAATATTTGTTGTTTGGACCCTGAAAATTCGTCTTTTAGGTTGTTGAACAAGGTCTGATAATAATCTATTCCATCGCTTAAATTACTGGCGAAGTTCAACAAATACTTCCTTTGTTTATCGGTTGGCGAAAACCGGGTTTCGCCAATTCTTGTTGCCAGATAGTCCAAATAAATATGGAGTTCTTTTATAAACATATGTGGACGGTCTTCTCTTGTGATCACATTGGTTCTTCCATAAATATGGTCTATCATTTCACTCAGTTCCATGGTTTTGGAAAAATAAGCCATATTAGGACCCGGGCATACCGAAACCCCTTCGCCTTCAGTTTTTGTATCCAGTCCATAAGTGAGCAGAGCAGATGTTCCAAGGCCAACACAGGTACAGGATTTTTCGGTAATCTTATTGTAGTAGTATGTATAGGCCTCGTTAGAAAGTTCTTGCTTCTCCAACTCCATTATTTTAAGATGTTGGTATTGTCTTGAAGCCGTACAGATACCAGTATCCAAAAAGTCTTTGTTCATAGCCACAAATTTTTTCGGGCAAGGGCTTCCTGGTCTTCCCTTTTCAATCAATTCGGATTTTTCCAAATCTTTGGTATTTCCTTTTAAGCTATGGAAGGGAATGCCCAGAGGGGAAGTGTTACTGAGATACAAATCATCTTCTTTGGCCTCGACTAATTTTGAGATGGTCGACTTGTCGACGGTTGTTGCTTCCGGCACCAGAAGAAATGGTGTTCCCCAGCCCACAGAGTCTACCTTGTAATGATTCAAAATAAAGTTGTGTTCCTCTTTAGTGCCTACGCCACCCTGTGCCGTTATTTTTAATGGTAAGTTCATTGTTGGAACAATCCGATTTTTTTGGGTTAAAGCACCCACCAAAATCTCATGAACCGATTGCCTCAATTCTTCTTTCTCTTCTTTAAACTGATTTAGGATAGGACCCATAAGGAAACCATCGGTGGCAAAGGCATGTCCGCCGCAATTAAGACCGGATTCAATTCGATATTCTGATACCCACAATCCTTTTTTTGCCAGGAATTTACCTTGGATCAAAGCCGATCTATAATCGCTTACTTTTAATACTATTTTCTTTTTAATGATTCCGTTTTCATCTGGATAAAAATCTTCGAACTGTTCCAAATAACTATATAATCTAGGGTTCATTCCAGCGGAGAGGATCAGGGAAGAATGTAGAACACTGTTGGCGTAACCTCTCAGTGCAGCATGGGCATCATTGAATTCTGCAGGCAATTTCACCTTTTTACTATAATTTTCCTTATCAACCTTGGTCATAATGTTCACATCAATACTGCCCATTGAGAGGTTTTCCGCTACCCAGGTTTTGATTTCCTGTAAAACAAAAGAATCCTTCGTTAAATTCTGGAATTCCTGTTTTAAAATGGACGAATCAGGCAGCATTGAAAAATATTTCTTGACTTCAGATGCGGATTCAGCCGTAACATCTTTGAGGGCTTCGAATTTCTTTACGCTTTCATCATAGATAAGGTTAAGATAGGAAGTGATTCTTTTTGCTCTAAAATCATCCATTTTTTCAGTAATCTCAGAATAGGGACGCCCGAATTTATCACAATACATCTTTCTCAATTTTTCGATAAGGATATCATCCACTAAAGAAATAACGGAGTCTATGCCATATTGGGATACCTTTAAAGGGGTGTCTATGGTAAAGCCTATTCCCATTACGGGAATATGAAATGAATGGACATTTGTCATGCTAAGATTTAATTTATGACAAACGTGAATCAAAATTGAACATAATTTGCCATTACAAAATTCGAAATTAAAAGGGTCTTAAAACATGATATTTGTCAGTTGGATCTTTTAAAGGTAGAATAGGTTTCCGAACTACCTATGATAATTATTAAACTAAAAAGGCTTATCCAAATTGGCCTATTTTTCGAACTTAGTAACAAAATAGCTAGAGTTTACAGCCGGTAATCTGCAAGGGATATTAATAGGTTTATTGGGTATTGGATGCTATATGCTGTTTAATTTTTATATTGGATGAATACCTCAGACAAAAAGGCGACACCCTTGTTTTTGTCAATTTCTGTGGCTGATAAGATTGCTCCCTTAAATCCATTTACACTCCAGGATCCCAGAGATAATGGTTTAAAATCTGAGGTATCTATTACCTTATCTCCTTTGTATCCAATAATGTAGAAATAATTATCCCTGCATATATTATCTGGGACCGCAAGACCTAATCCAATTGCCTCACCTGACATATCATTGTATATAGCACAAGCCCCGGTGTCAAAGTGGTGGGGCCATATCCGAATTTCAGAGTTTAAGTTTTGGGCCTCTATAAAAGTTTCCAGAACTGATTGGGCCAAAATTCTTAGATTCAACAATTCGTTAAGCCTATTGGCGTCTAAAAGTTTAAAAACAAAATTATCTTTTATGTTCCGGGCTGTCAAACCCTGCCTTGCATCCGGCAGCCCACTCATCGGGTTGGTTGCCGTGTGCAGGAATGCCACCGTTATCTTTCAGCATTCGGGCAAGATGCAAACAATTCCAAACAAGGAAAGTAGTATTTCTATTGGTAAAGTCGTTCTCTGGGCCTCCTGAACCTTCGTCTCTGTAAGAAGGTCCTGGTCCGGCTTCACCCATCCAACCCGCATCCGCTTGTGGAGGTACTGTATAACCTATGTGTGAAAGAGAAAATAGAATATTCATGGCGCAATGTTTTACCCCATCCTCGTTTCCTGTAATCAAGGTAGCACCAACTTTACCATAATCCCTGTATTGTCCTTTTTCATTAAACAAATGGGTATATCCATACATCCGTTCCAATACCCGGTTACATACCGAGGATTTCTCTCCCAACCAGACAGAAGTGCACAGTATAAGAATATCACAGGCATCCACTTCTTTTTGAAGCATAGGCCAGTCGTCCTTTTCCCATTCCGGGGTTTTAGACATATCCAGTCCTAAACCGGCTGGGATAACATAATCTACAGGCCGGATTACTTTAGTCGCCGCCCCATTTGCTTCAAAAATACGCTGAGCGACACCTATGAGCCCTTCAGTATGCGAAAGGACGGGTGTTCTGTTTAGCGTGCAGTTAAGGAATAAAACTTTTAGATCATTGTATTTGGCAGGAGGATTGGAACAGTGCTGTTCCGTCATTTTTGAAAGTTGTTTTGACATTATAGATTGTTTAGAATTTAGATTTTGATTCTTTATATTTTATTTTACAAGTAGGGCATTCTGTGCCATGCACAGCACTTTTTAGTTTTATTCCATCTAAATGGGTTACTACAAAGTCCTGTATAAAAGCATACTTACTTTCTTTATTATTTACATCTATTTGTGCGTCCTTAAATTTTTCACGAATGACGTTGCCGTACTCCTGATCTCCCCAACAATTGGGACATACCCCATTGGGGATCTCATCAAATTCATCTGTTTTTTTCTTTTTGAATAGATTACTAAAAAAATTTCTCATGGCTGTATTGTTTTTGAAATGGAAATATATTCTGTACCATACTCTAATAGTCCATTATTTCCAAGATTACTTACAGTTTTGCAACAATTTGTTTTGGTGAATAAGTCCGTATGGCAATGTGATTGTATGACAATAAATATGTATGCACTAGGTCACAGAGCCTTCTCAACAATCATTTTAAATTTATGTCAAAAAACTCAAATACTTTTTTTTAGGAGACTTAAATTCTTCCCTAATTTCCTTCATGTCTGATTCAATATAGCCTATTATATTATTCTCCTAGGCCATAGCGTATTCTTTGTTAATCCCGGACTGAAAGTGCATGGTAAATAAAACTGTTTTCATTTTCTATACCTTACAATTAATCTTATTTGAAATTACTTATTGTATACTCTTAGGTTTAACCTTCCTGGTTCTTGTAAGCGACTTGCTTAATTCTTCAAGTGACACTCCTTTGGTCTCAGGCATAATAAAGGCCACAAAAAGAAGCTGTAAAAACATCATAAATGCGAAAAATGTAAATACAATTCCGGGTCCTATAGTGGCAAAGAGAATAGGAATTAATGAAGGCACAACAGCTGCTAGAATCCAATGCACAGAACTTCCAAAGCTTTGGCCGTATCCCCTTAAATGATTAGGGAATATTTCTGAAATAAACACCCAAATGACAGTACCTTGTCCTATTGCATGAGCTGCTATAAAGAGGAATAAAAAGATTGCGACAGAAATTCCTTCCCAGTTTAAATAAAATGCACAGGCAACCAGAGATAGCGCTATAATATATCCAACAGAGCCAATATACATTAATTGTTTTCGCCCCATTCGGTCAATCAGGTATATTCCCAAGAGGGTAAATAGCATATTGGTTATCCCTATGCCAATACTACTCAAAAGTGCTGTACTGGCGCCCAGGCCAGCTTCTTCCAATATCCGGGGAGCATAATAAAGAAACGCATTGATCCCTGAGAGTTGATTAAAAAAGGCGATGCAAAAAGCCAGGATCAATGGAAATCTATATTTCATTAAGAAAATGTTTTCCCCTGGAATCGTACCTTCACTTTCCTTTTTTATCTCTTGCATCATGTGTTCTGCATCCAAGCCCGGATTTATAACTGCCAATACTTCTTTGGCCTCATCAACACGAAGTTTAGACAACAACCACCTGGGGCTTTTGGGAATTGTCAATGCGAATACGGTATAAATAGCTGCCGGGATGGCTTCAACGCCTACCATCCAACGCCAGGCATTTTCCCCAATTCCATTTAAAAGGTAGTTTGAAAAAAACGCAATCAGGATACCAAAGACAATATTAAACTGATATAAACCTACAAGTTTGCCTCGATCCTTAGCAGGAGCAATTTCTGAAATGTAGGCGGGTGCTGCGATAGTTGAAGCCCCTACGCCCAATCCACCAATAAATCTAAAAATGGCAAACGTTATGGGATCATTTGACAAAGCAGAGCCCAATGCCGAGATGGTATAAAATATACCTATCCATATAAGGGTTTTCTTTCTGCCGAGTTTATTCGTGGGGATACCGCCTAATAATGCACCAACAACAGTGCCCCAAAGGGCCATTCCTATTACTACTACTCCATGAAACACATCGGATGAATCCCATAATGCCTGAAGAGTTTTGTCAGCACCGGAAATAACAACGGTATCAAAGCCGAATAGAAATCCGGCTAAAGCAGCCGTAATTGACCAAATCCATATTTTTTTCATTTGATTAATACTTGAGAAAATCACAGGTTTCGCCCTGTGTTTTTAGTTATGATAGGCCATCTAATGAATAGGTGTTTAAAAACAGATCACGAATACCTTAAGTTAATTCGCCCTTCGCCTCCTGATCTTTTAAATGCTTTACAAGGTCCAATGCATCCGGAACCACATCACTACAAAGCACTATAAGGGATCCTTTTTCTGCATGAGCCACCGCATGGGTAATCGCATCTTTTTCTGAAGGAATAATGGTTGTTTTTTTGTTTGGATCCTGCTTTTTAATTCCGGCATCCAACATATTAATCAGATCAGTCTCTGATTTACCTCTCAAATTTTTATCCTGTCTGATAATAATCTCATCAAACATTTCTGCGGCTATACTTCCCATCTCATTATTATCTTCTTCCCTGCGGTCCCCTATACCAGCTATGATCCCTACTTTTACTGTAGCTTCTAGGTTATTTGTAAACTTTTGCAAAGCACGCATGCCTGCAGGATTGTGAGCATAGTCCAATAAAATGTCAAAGTTTTTAAACTTAAACAGATTTAAACGCCCTGGAGTACTCGAAGCCGATGGTATAAAGGTCTCTAAGGCCGCTTTCGTATCTTCAATACTAATACCCTGAACGTTGGCTGCGATAATAGCCGGTAGTATATTTTGAATCATAAAAAGAGCCTTCCCACCATAGGTCAATGGAATATTTTCTGCTTTCATTAACCGCATTTTCCACTCACCCCTGCAAAGGGTTACGTAGCCATTCTCATAAATGGCAGTTATTCCGCCTATTCTTTGTAAGGCCTGTATCCTGGGATTGTTTTCATCCATGGAGAACAGCGCAAGATTGCAATTTATGTTTCTGCGCATTTCGTAAACCAAATCGTCATCCGCATTTAGGATGGCATAACCATCGGGTAGCACGGTTTCCGGGATCACCGCCTTAACCCTGGCAAGTTGTTCTATAGTATGGATGCCTTTTAAACCCAAATGATCTGCCGAAACGTTGGTAACTATGGCAACATCACATTTTTTAAAACCCAGGCCGGCTCTTAATAAACCACCTCGTGCACATTCCAGTACAGCAAAATTGACGGTAGGATCCTTTAAAACAAACTCTGCACTTGCAGGGCCCGTACAATCACCTTTCATCAACATCCTATTTTGAATATAAACCCCATCACTTGTGGTATAGCCTACCCTTTGTCCATTCATTTTAGCTATATGGGCTATGAGCCTGCTGGTCGTCGTTTTACCATTAGTTCCGGTAATAGCCACAATGGGAATCCTTCCTGTATCACCTTTTTGAGGAAATAATTTATCTACTACAGGAGCAGCAACGTTTCTTGGTAACCCGCTGGTGGGAGCGAGGTGCATCCTGAAACCAGGCCCTGCATTTACTTCCAAAACTGCACCTCCTGTGTCTGAAAGAGGCTGGCTAATATCACTGGTCATTACGTCGATCCCACAGATATCAAGGTCTATAATCTTTGAAATCCTTTCCGCCATTGATACGTTGGCAGGATGAACGATATCGGTAACATCTTCGGCAGTACCTCCGGTACTTAAATTAGCGGTATCCTTTAAAATTAATCGCTCTCCCTCCTTTAATACTGAGTCTACAGTATAGCCGGCATCGGCGATAATCGTTTTTGTCAGATCGTTTATGGTTATTGCGGTAAGTACTTTCTCATGACCATATCCCCTTCGCGGATCTTTATTCACTTCCTCAACCAATTCCTCTATGGTAGATTTTCCATCACCTACAACATGAGCCGGGGTACGTTTTGCTGCGGCAACGAAATTGTTGTTAATAACTAAAAGACGGTAATCCTCGCCTGTAATATATTTCTCCACTATGACCCTTCTCGATACTTCTTTGGCAACCTTAAAGGCCTCAAGCGCATCCTTATAAGAATTGATATCTACCGTAATTCCTCTGCCGTGATTTCCATCGATTGGTTTAATAACAAGTGGGTATCCCACATAACGGCAAGCATCTTCCAAGCCACTTTCCCTGCTGATGATATCTCCTCTGGGGACTTCAACCTCGGCCTGTTCCAAAAGATATTTAGTGTCTTCCTTATCACATGCCAATTCAACTCCAATACTGCTGGTCTCACTGGTTACGGTGGCCTGTATCCTTTTCTGATTGGCTCCATAACCAAGTTGTACCAGGGAATACTTGTTTAACCGTATCCATGGTATTCCACGGCTTTGGGCTTCCAGAACAATAGACCCAGTACTAGGACCAAGTCGTTCAGATTCCCGAAGTTCGCGCATACGTTGTATGTCTTCTTCAAGATCATAAGGATCACCAGCAATTAATGCTTCACAAATACGAACAGCAGCTTTAGCAGCATATCTTCCTACCGACTCTTCAATGTAAGAGAAAACAACATTGTATACTCCTTTTTCCCCATATCCGCGTGTTCTTCCGAATCCGGTATCCATATCCGCCAGCGTTTGTATTTCCAGGGCAATATGCTCAATTACATGGCCCATCCATGTTCCTTCATCTACGCGCATAAAAAAACCTCCTTCACATCCTTCTGAACATCTGTGAGCGTACATACTTGGAAACATCTCTCGAATACGGTCGGCGAAACCTTCTATTTTGTTGGTTGGCAATTCTTCCATTTCTTCCAAATCCAAGACCATAACAATAAGTCTGTGGCGGCGTATAGACCAGTAATTTGGTCCCCTCATGGCATTTATTTCTCTTATTTTCATGACCTTAGATTTTATGGTTCTTAACCGTGGATTTATGAATCGGCAACTGCCTTAGAACACTATTTCTACCTGTTAATGTGAGTTTGATAAGTTCTTTGTAATTTCATAAATATATGACATTTTTTGTAACAATAGCTGTATTTTTGCAAGCTAGACAGCATAAATTATGGTGGTAAAAGGAACTTTAATTCCCATTGGAGGAAATGAGGATAAAGGGACAGAAACAGGCGAGTCGTTTCACCTGGAATTTATTCAGGAAAGTATCCTCTCCAGAGTGGTAAGTGAGAGTGGGGGTAATGAGGCACAAATTGTTGTTATTCCAACTGCCTCAAGTATTCCAAAAGAGGTAAGTGATAGTTACCTCAAGGCCTTTGACAAATTAGGATGTCGTAAGGTACATATTATGGATATTCGAGATAGGAAAGAGTCTGAAAATCCAAAAAACCTGGAATGGATTGTAAATGCACAATGCGTGATGTTCTCCGGAGGAAACCAATCTAAAATCACTGCAAAAATAGGCAACACTAGGTTACATGAAGTGCTTATAGAACGTTATAGAAAAGACTCGTTGGTGATAGCCGGAACCAGCGCAGGTGCAATGTGCATGTCCAGCGAAATGATTGCAGGTGGCAGCAGTACGGAATCATTTATAAAAGGAGCTGTAAAAATGGATACCGGAATGGGATTCATTTCTAATTTAATCATAGACTCCCATTTTATTCGTAGAGGCCGTTTTGGACGACTTGCGGAAGCCGTGGCTAAACATCCGGACATGATGGGTATTGGTCTAGCGGAAGATACTGGCCTGGTTATTAAAAACAGCAGCACTTTTGAGATCATAGGTTCTGGGATGGTTATTATGTTTGACCCAAGAAAACTAAAACACAATAACGAAAAGATCCTTGAGAAAGGTACACCTATGTCTCTGATAAATCTTAAAACACATGTACTGGCAAATGGGGACCGCTTTAACATGAAAAAAGGTAAAGTAAAGGTATTACCCCTTGACGCTCCTTTTCCAACTTCTTAATTCCTATAAATACTTATTTGATCTGCGCTGTCTGAGGATTTGCAGGCCCTATACATGCCTTCTGTGTTAAAAGGCATTGCAATATTGCCAAGGGCATCTACTGCAATTAAACCGCCATCTCCTCCTAACTTCAGCAAACGTTTTTGGATAAGCACCTCTGCGGCATCCTGAAGTGATAGGTTTTTGTATTCCATCAAGCAGGACAAATCATATGCAACAACCCCTCTGATAAAATATTCACCACTACCCGTACAGGAAACAGCACATGTTTTATTATTGGCATAATTTCCTGCTCCAATCATCGGACTATCACCAACTCTTCCAAATTGTTTGTTGGTCATGCCTCCGGTGGAAGTTGCAGCAGCCAGATTCCCGAAATTATCACAAGCTACAGCGCCAACAGTTCCAAATTTTGCATCCTTTTTCACTGAATGGTCCAGCTTAAAATCTTTGGTACCTTTAATTTCCTGCCATTGCTGGAAGCGAAGTTCATCATAGAAATATTTCTCGTCTTCAAGATGGTATTTCAGTTTCTCTGCAAATTGCATAGCACCTTTAGAAGCAAGGAAAACATGATCGCTTTTTTCCATAACATCCCGAGCCAGGCTAATAGGATTTTTTATACCACTTACCAAAGAAACGGCTCCTGCATTAAGGGTTTTTCCATCCATAATGGAAGCATCCATTTCATGTTTCCCTTCAGAAGTGAATACACTTCCCTTTCCGGCATTAAACAAATGTGAATCTTCAAGTTCTTTAACAGATGCCTCAACTGCTTCTACCGCAGATCTACCGGATTCTAAAAGCAGATACCCCTTGTGTAAGGCACTTTTTAAAACGGCTTTATATAAGCTTTCTTTTTCAGGAGTCATCATTCCCTTGACGAGGGTTCCGGCACCTCCATGGACAGCTAGGGCAATTTTTTTCATGCGCTTGAATAACTCTTAATTACCGATTTCCGATTCTTTTTTTTGCAAAATATTTTTAATAATAATCTTTGCGTGTACACGGGAATTTTCAATAAACCATTTATGAGTTTCCATGCCTCCGCAAATAACCCCTGCAAGGTAAATTCCTGTTATATTGGTTTCCATGGTTTCCGGATTGTAATTTGGAATTTTTTTCTCATCCTTTGATAATTCAATTCCTACAGCCTCCAGAAATTCAAAATTTGGAGTATAACCGGTTAAGGCAAGGACAAAATCATTTTCTAAAATAATTATCCCCTCCGGAGTTTTCAATTCAATTTCTTTTTCCCGTATCTTTTTCACTGAGGCGTTATAGTAGGCTTTAATACTTCCCTCCTCAATTCTGTTCATAATATCAGGGCGAACCCAGTATTTAACTCGCTTGCCTACTTCGGGCCCCCTTATAATAAGAGAGACTTCAGCACCTTTTCGCCAACACTCAAGGGCGGCGTCTATAGCTGAATTACTTGCTCCTATCACGGCCAGTTTTTGACCTGAATAGTAATGAGGGTCCTTGTAATAATGAGACACCTTAGGGAGTTCTTCCCCGGGAACCTCCAGGAGGTTAGGAAGATCATAAAATCCTGTAGCAATTGTAATATTACTGGCTGTATATGTATTTTTATTTGTTATGACTTTAAAATCTTTTATCCCTTTTTCTATGGTCTCAACTTTTTCGAAGAGGTGAATATTCAACTTATTGGAAGTAACAATTCTTCTGTAATATTCCAAAGATTCATTGCGTTTTGGCTTAGCCTCGTTACTTATAAAAGGAATGTCATCTATTTCCAGTCGTTCTGAAGAGGAGAAAAATTGCATGTTTACAGGATAGTTAAATAAGGAATTAACTATAGGACCCTTCTCTACAATCAGGTAGCTCAAACCGTTTTTTTGAGCCTCCAGTCCGCATGCTATTCCTATTGGTCCACCACCAACAATCAAAAGATCAAATCTATCCATATGTTTCCTTAAAGCAGAGGTAAAAATTAGTGAGAATTCAGGTAGGGGCAAAGCTATGTAATTTATTCTTAAACTTATCAAAGAAAGCATGCAAAGCCAATATGGCTAATAAATTATAGGGTATTATTTTAAAGAATCAGAATCTCAGAATTAACCAAAGCAAATAAATTTAAACCACCACTAACATGACTTTTATCATTCTTTTTGTTTTTGATAAAACTGATCTTTATTAAATAATATTTAAATTGAAAGTCATGAATGTCCAGATTCAACTCCCCGTTTCCAATATAATGACCACAAACCTTATAACACTTGATGTAAAAGAAAGTTTAGATAAGGCGGAACATTTATTTAAAAAATATAAAATACGGCATATACCGGTCATTGAAAATGAAAAGATTATTGGGATGATAAGTCTGAACGATATACTCCGAATAAGTTTTGCCGATGGCGCATACAGGGAAGAGGAAAATATTTCTTCATCTATTTATGAAATGTTTACAATAAGGCAATTAATGATAGGAAATCTGGAGACTGTTTCTCCCGATACAACAATTAAAGAAGTTGCAGAATTACTTGTGAAAAGGGAATTTCATTCCTTACCGGTCGTGGAAAAAGGTAAGCTAAAAGGCATGGTAACTACTACAGATTTGATTAAATACCTGCTAAAACAGTGCTAAGCATTGGCAATATTGGCAATATGTGAAATCGTGGCCATTGGATCCTGTGAGTTGAAAACAAAACTTCCCGCAACCAAAACATCTGCGCCAGCCTCTACCAGGGCTTTCGAATTGTCTGCATTTACTCCGCCATCAATTTCTATAAGCGTTTTGGCTTTTTTTTCATTAATTAACGCTTTTAATGCCCTGACTTTTCCATAGGTATTTTCAATAAACTTCTGACCTCCATATCCCGGATTAACGCTCATAACGCAAACCAGGTCTATCTCTGCTATGCTGTCTTCCAGAAGCTTTATATTGGTGTGCGGATTAAGAGCTACTCCTGCTTTCATACCTTCCGCTTTAATGGCTTGTATGGTTCTATTTAAATGTGGACAGGCCTCATAATGCACTGTCAGTATATTGGCTCCCAGGGAGGCAAAAGATTTGATATATCTATCCGGATCAATAATCATAAGATGAACATCGAGCGGCTTGGTTGCATTCCCGGCAATGCTTTTTATTACAGGCATTCCAAAGGAGATATTTGGAACAAAAACCCCGTCCATAACATCAATATGGTGCCAGTCTGCCTGACTTGAATTGACCATTTCAACGTCTCTTTGTAAATTCCCGAAATCGGCCGCAAGTAGTGAAGGTGCTATACGTATGTTGTTCATTGTTTAATGGCTGAAAATATTTGGATACAAAAATAAGTATTCATTATGGTTTTATGCTGAGCCATTATATATAACTTCTATTTTATTCCAGATTCTTATTATTATAAAGTTCATGTGATTCATCACCTCCGCTTAGCAGATAGGCAAAAAGATCCGTAATTTCCTTTTCGTTTAACCTGTTAAGTAAGCCGGAAGGCATTGGTGAAATTGGAGACAACTCCTGTTTTATTACGGAGGATTTGGCCAGTTGAACTGTATATGATGTATTTAAAGGATTTGGCATAATTTTAATAGAATCTTTGGTTTCTGAAAGAATTCTGCCGGCTATTTTTTTGTCATTGTCCAGATGAAAAAGGGTAAAGGCATATTGATCGGAAATGTCATCATTAGGGCTGTATATGGAATACAACAAATCATACCTTCCAAATTTTGTCCTTATCTGGGTTAAGTCTGGTCCGGTAGCCCCTCCTTCACCTCGCATACGATGACACAGGACGCATAGGGCTGCCTGATAAGCCCTTTCGCCATCAGCCAAACTTCCATTGTAATCACTCATTTTATCACCCCAAAGAAACTGGTTGATGGTACTACCGGAATAATTTGCCCCTGGACCAATTGGTTGGGGGAGATTTTCCACAACAGTGTTTGGAGAATAGACGCCGGAAAGTTCTTCAAAATATGCTTTTTCTTCTTTAGGGACATTTGACATGGCCTGAAGCCTTACATTTTCCATGTAAGCTTTAAAACTCATTCCACCTTTAGCACTCAAAACATCATAAAACCAAAGGAAATACTTCTCCCGAAGTTCTTTGTTCCAACCTTCGGTGGCATGGCTTAACAGCATCCCGTAATAGATGGCTTCACTAGGGGGCATTTTTGCAATTACTTCCCTAATTAATGGCCCGTATTGTTCACTTCTTAATGTAGTTTCCTCAGAAAGCATCTGACTGGAGATATTAGTCTTTTCAGCAGTATGTTTTTCTAATAAATCACTAAGAATTTTTACCGTGCCATCTGCATTTAAATAGAGCATAATTTGCGCAAGTTCTCTGTTTATGGCATTGTTTGAACCAGGAAAATAGGGTTTTAACTTATTGATAACCGCTTGTCGAGATTGACTATCCGGTTGCCCCATGCGGATAAAAACAAGGGCATAATTTCTCAAAAGATCTATTTGCCGCTGTTCATCTAGCCCTTCCCAATTGATTTGATTTAATTTTTTCAGAATCTTTCCTTGATCTTTTTTATCTCCCTGTCTTGCCAAGGCAATCCCGGCCTCAATCGTTTTTACTGGTGATTCTTCAGAATAGAACATTGCCTGCCAACTATCCGTAGGAAGATTTTCCAGGGCAATTCGAGATGCATATCTTATAAATCTGTCTTCGTGGTCAAGATTGTCCCATGCTTTGGATATGGCTTCTTCAGGATTAATAGCCGAATAATTTTCTAATTGGTGCCTAAGCTGCCTTAATTCTTTGCCACCGTCATTCGGTTTAATTTCTGATGCCGTAAGTTCTCCGTCATAACTCAATCGATATAAGTGAGAATCCAGGCCTCTCCCCCCGGTTGCGAAATAGAGATTGCCATCAGAACCTGCAATCATATCAGTTAATGGCAAGGGTGTGCCAGATAGAAATTCTTCTCTTGTTGCGGAGTAACTACTTCCCTTAGGTATTAGGTTTGCGTAATAGATGGTTCCAAAACTCCAATCCATAATAAAAAGTCCGTTGTAGTACTTTGAAGGGAATTTTAACTTGGCTCCAGACAATATGGCTGTTGGGGAGCCTTGTTCCAGGTTATGAACAGCCGGCAGATTATCCGGATAATATTCCGGCCATTTGCCAGATCCTGTCCGCCATCCATACTCACTTCCGGGAGTAACATGACATATTCTGGTTGGCCTGTACCAAGGCATTCCGATGTCCCATTCCATATCGGCATCATAAGTAAATAATTCACCGTCCTGGTTAAATGCCAAGTCAAAAGGATTTCTATAGCCGGCAGAAATTAGTTCCCAGTTTTCCCCGCTGGAATCAAATTCAGCTACCCATCCTCCGGGTGCTTTTATTTCATTGGCATGCCCTCGGGCGTCCAGATAGGGTGTAAACAGATTATCTTCGCCCCAGTTTATAGGTAGGCGACTATTTTTTTTGAGGCTTTCAGGGATGAGTACATGGTTCCCGGCTATAAAATAGATAGATTTTCCATCTGGGCTTAACACAAAACTGTGTGGCCCGTGCTCACCGGCCCCTTCTAATTTCAAGAGCATTCTTACATCATTAAGGCTGCCATCTCCGTTTGAATCTGTTATTCTATAAACACCGCTCCCTCTTTGGTTTTCATCTGCAATAGTATCATCCCAATTTTTATTGACAGCCACATACAGACTATTAAACGCCCACAACAAGCCATGTGCTTCGCCAATATCAAGATTTAGGCTGTCTACATTTGCTGTTTGGACCACCTCGCCTTTTTCCGGCATTTTAAAATAATAGATCTTACCGCGTTGATCACATGCATAGACCATTTTATCAGCGCCCTCGGCCAGAGCTACCCAAGAACCTTGTTTGTTAGCGCTGATGTGGTATAATTCTTCGAGTACAAAATTTTCCGGGATATCAAATTTTATTTCAGAAGTGTCATTTGTTTCTTCAGACGATTTACTCTGTTGGCAAGAAATCATAAAAACATAAAAGGCAACACAAATAAATTTAATGGAAATTATAGGTAGACCTTTCATAATAATTATTTTAAATGAGTGCTTCAGTTACGGATAGGGTTCCATAAATATACATAAATGAGTTGGCACAAATAGCTGAATAGGGAATCAAAAGTGAAAGTAGCCTAAAGAAATATTAGACTAAAGATAAGTTTGAACAGCCGAAACAGGCATTAGCCGGGCAAAAGAAATATTTTTTAAATAAAGGGCAATTATGGATAGAAATTAGGTAAAATGAAAAACTCCGGTAATCAGCCGGAGTTTATTCATCAATCAAAAAACGAACAGTCATGATAAACTGTTGTTACTATCACAAATTACAATTTTTATACCAAAATTCCAATTTATGGAATATTTAACATGTAATTCATGTCTCGAAATTATCCGAGATAAGTTTTTAAAATTTTGCTTCTGGAAGTATGTTTTAACCTTCTTATTGCCTTTTCTTTAATCTGACGTACTCTCTCCCTGGTAAGGTCAAAAGTTTCACCAATTTCCTCAAGGGTCATTGAATGTTGTCCGGCCAAACCAAAATACAATCTGATAACATCTGCCTCTCTGGGTGTAAGGGTTTCTAAAGCCCTTTCAATTTCCGTACGTAGAGATTCATGTAATAATTCTTTATCTGGATTGGGCGATTCTCCACTTCGAAGAACATCGTAAAGATTTGAATCCTCCCCGTCAATTAAAGGGGCGTCCATCGATACGTGACGACCAGAATTTTTCAAGGACTGTTTTACATCTTCAACAGTCATATCTAATTCCTTGGCGATTTCCTCTGCTGATGGGATTCGCTCATGAGCTTGCTCAAGAAATGCAAATGTTTTATTTATCTTATTTATTGAACCAATTTTATTTAGCGGTAATCTAACAATACGCGATTGTTCTGCCAAAGCCTGTAATATAGACTGACGAATCCACCATACCGCATAGGAGATAAATTTAAAACCCCTTGTTTCGTCAAAACGCTGAGCAGCCTTAATAAGGCCAAGATTTCCTTCATTAATTAAATCCGGAAGTGTAAGTCCCTGGTTCTGATACTGCTTCGCAACGGATACCACAAAACGAAGATTGGCTTTTGTAAGTTTTTCCAAAGCCAGCTGATCACCTGCTTTTATACGCTGTGCTAATTCTACTTCCTCCTCTGCAGTAATTAGATCTACCTTACCTATTTCCTGTAAGTATTTATCTAAGGATGCAGTTTCCCTATTCGTAACCTGTTTTGTAATCTTTAGCTGTCTCATCTAGGTTTTCCTTTATATATTAAGTTCAAAGTGCATGGGCTGCATATACTTATACGTAAAAAACCGGCAAATGTTACAATAAGGTTATAGAAATTTAACTTTTCGGTTAAATTATATTAAAAAACCCCTGTTTTAAAGGGGTTTTAATATATCTAAGGGTTAAAAATTAGTCTCTTCTGGGTTTACGATCCCGATTTCTATCGTTTCTTCCTCTATCGCGATCCCGATTTTCTCTTGGGGGTCTTTCCTTATAACCTTCCGGTTTTGGGAATAAAGCTTTACGGGATACTTTTTCCTTTCTCGTTCTTGGGTCTGTACCAAAATATTTAACATCAAAAACATCACCCATGTTTACAACATCAGTAACATTTTCAGTACGCTCCCATGCGAGTTCAGAAACATGAAGTAAAACTTCATTTCCCGGAGCTTCAACGTATTCGACTACAGCCCCAAAATCTAAAATCTTTATCACTTTAACCTCGTAAACACTGCCTACTACCGGTTTAAAAGTAATGGAGTCTATTTTAGCCAGTACGGCATCAATTCCTGCCTGATCTGTTCCTAAGATCTCCACTAGCCCTTCTTCTGTAACAGGATCTTCATTTATTACTATGGTAGTTCCTGTTGTTTTCTGAAGTTCCTGGATCACTTTTCCACCTGGTCCAATTAATGCACCTATATAATCTCCCGGAATCGTAGTTGTTACCATTTTTGGTGCATGAGCTTTTACACCTTCATTAGGTTGGGCGATTGTTTCGGTCAATTTCTCAAGAATATGAAGCCTTCCTTCTCTTGCCTGCATTAATGCCTTAACCAGGATTTCGTAAGATAAACCTTTAACTTTAATGTCCATCTGGCAGGCGGTAATCCCATCAGCTGTACCGGTAACTTTGAAGTCCATGTCTCCTAAATGGTCTTCATCACCCAGAATATCTGACAATACAGCATATTTTCCGGTTTCGGTATCTGTAATCAAGCCCATTGCAATTCCTGACACCGGTTTTTTAAGCTGCACCCCGGCATCCATTAGCGCCATTGTACCGGAGCAAACAGTTGCCATTGAGGAAGAACCATTACTTTCCAATACTTCCGAAACAATCCGGACTGTATAAGGGCAATCTTCAGGTATCATTCCTTTTAACGCTCTTTGTGCTAAATTTCCATGGCCAATCTCTCTACGTGAAGTTCCCCTAATGGGTCTTGCCTCACCTGTAGAAAAGGGCGGGAAGTTGTAATGAAGATAAAATGTCTCTTCGCCTTCAAATGACGGCATATCTATTTGATTGGCTTCTCTTGATGTTCCCAGAGTAACTGTCGCCAGTGCCTGTGTTTCTCCTCTTGTAAAAATTGCCGAACCATGTGTTGAGGGCAAATAATCAACTTCGCACCAGATAGGCCGTATTTCATCTGTCTTTCTTCCGTCGAGTCTTAATCCTTCATTTAAGGTGAGGTCTCTTACAGCAGCTTTTTCGGCTTTGTAGTAATACTTGCTGATTAAATCCCCAATTTCTTCTAGTTCTTCTTCGGAATGGAGTGCTTTAATTTCGTCTTTTATTTCTGCAAATGATGCACTTCGTTCATGTTTGGAAGAACCAGCCTTGGCTACTTTATATACTTTATCATATGCAAGGTCATGAATCTTTTTCATTAACGCTTCGTCCTCATCTTCGGTTTCGTATTCGCGCACTTCTTTTTGTCCAAAGGCCTTGGCTAATCTAATCTGTGCAGCGCACTGAACTTTTGCAGCTTCATGACCAAATTTGATTGCTTCAACCATTTCTTCTTCAGAAATTTCACCCATTTCACCTTCAACCATCATAACGGAATCCTCGGATGCCCCAATGACCATGTCAATATCAGATTCAAGTAATTGTGCCCTAGTAGGGTTAATGACAAATTCGCCATTCACTCTTCCGACACGAACTTCTGAAATTGCACATTCAAATGGAAAGTCTGAAAGTTGAATTGCAGCAGATGCTGCCAGACCTGCCATCGCATCAGGCATGACATTGTCATCATGAGACATTAGCTGTATCATCACCTGGGTTTCGGAATGGTAATCTTTTGGGAACAATGGTCTCAAAACGCGATCTACCAGTCGCATTGTCAATACTTCCCCGTCACTTGGTCTGGCCTCTCTTTTAAAAAAGCCTCCCGGATAACGTCCTGAAGCCGCAAATTTTTCCCTGTAATCTACTGTTAAAGGAAGAAAATCTACATCACTTTGTCTATAATTGGAAACTACGGTGCATAGTAACATGCAGTTTCCCGATTGTACAACAACAGCACCATGGGCCTGTTTTGCAAGTTTTCCGGTTTCGATAGAAATCTCTCTACCATCACCAAGGTCAATGACCTCTTTAAATGTTTTTGGAATCATAAATTTTAATTAGAACCTGAATCTTTGTCAGGCTGTTAAACAATGGTCAACCGTCGTACATAGACGGTCTGAGTTGTGTTGTTGTGTTGTCGACCAATGAAAAACTATGTGTAAGCTTTTTGTGTTTGCCTCAAATTTCGAGGCTTTTGTTAAAAAAAAGGGGAAGCAATGCCTCCCCCTTATATTATTTTCTAATATTCAATTCTTTAATAAGGGCACGATATTTTTCTATGTCCTTTTTCTTCAAATAATCCAGCAAACTTCTTCTTTTACCAACAAGTCTTACCAGAGATCTCTCCGTATTATAATCCTTTTGGTTGTTTTTTAAATGTCCTGTTAAATGATTAATCCGATGCGTGAATAACGCAACCTGACCTTCAGTGGAACCTGTGTTACCTTCCGAACCACCGTGTTTTTTAAAGATTTCTGCCTTAACTTCTTTTGTTAAATACATTCCAATATTATTTTAAATGATTTTTATGTATCTGATTGATTTTCAATCGAGCGCAAAGATAGTAATAAATTTATATAAAGCAGAGGTCATTTATCTTTTTTGATCTTCAATTAAACCATTATGAATACCTGGGGTCATAGGAGAGTAATATTAAAAAAATGATAATATGAAAAATTGTTTTAAAAAATTGAATTTTGAAGGATTATTGATTTTGACAATTGTGTTGATTGTTTCCTGTAACAATGAAGAATCTCCGGAAATTATTGAAACCGGCAAAACAGAAACTTTTGAGGTGGCACAACTTCAGGCCAGTGACGAATCTGAATTAATTTCTGAGGAAATTATAAACATTGGAGAGGATGTTTATACTACCGATGAAATCCAGGCTACCTCCAAGGGTTCTTACATTTCAGATTATTTACTAGAATGTGTTACAATTACTACTGTGGTGACTAGTACCAGTAAAGAAAAAACTATTGATTTTGGTGAGGGATGTGAATTACCCAACGGGAATTTTTTAAGTGGTATCATTAAACTGAGTTATCTGAAGGACATGGAGATGGCTATGAAAACGCTTAGTTTTTCACTTGAGAACTTTACATTTAATGGGGTGTCTGTTGAGGGAAATGCTACTGTTCAGCGAATGCGTTCCAATGAAAATGGAAATCCACAGTCAGATGCGG
This sequence comes from uncultured Eudoraea sp., assembly GCF_947490415.1. GTDB lineage: Bacteria > Bacteroidota > Bacteroidia > Flavobacteriales > Flavobacteriaceae > Eudoraea. The sequence continues at coordinate 42,275 of NZ_CANLGX010000005.1, read as the reverse complement.
TTGCCAATTTTACGGGAGAATGGCCAGATGGTGGTACTGCCAGTTTCACTGGAAACAGGACCAGAGAATGGATTGAAGGTTTTGGAAGTGGATTCTGGGGCGATAATGTTTTTCTTATTTCAGGTAAAGGTACTTACACAGGGAAATTTGATAATGTATTCGTTAAAGAAACCATTAGCCCGCTGAGAAGAGAACTATCTTGCAGATTCCTGGTAAGCGGAATACTTGAAATTTCACGCAATGATACAACGGTGAGCCTTGATTTTGGAGATGGTAGTTGTGATTCCAAAGGGATTCTTACTTACCCTAATGGAGAAACTGAGGAAATATTTTTAAGAAGGTTTAAGAACTAAAGAGCCTGCAAATGATTAATTATTAGCCCTGACTTACTAAATTCAGGGCTTTTTTTATTCTCTTACAGCATTATTCTGAATAAGATCTATATAAAGGTTAATTTTCTTTTTTAGATCCCTTCTATGAGAAATAAAGTCTAAAAAGCCATTTTCCAAAACAAATTCTGCTGTTTGAAAACCCTTTGGGAGATCTTTTCCTGTAGCTTCTTTAACAACTCTGGGCCCTGCAAAACCAATCAGCGCACCAGGTTCAGAAATATTAATATCACCTAGCATAGCATAGGAAGCAGTCGTGCCGCCGGTAGTAGGATCTGTGCATAAAGAAATATATGGAATTTTAGCTTCAGCTAACTGGGCTAATTTTGCAGATGTTTTGGCAAGCTGCATTAATGACAAAGCCGCTTCCATCATTCTGGCCCCGCCAGATTTAGATATCATCACAAAAGGAATTCCCTTTTTAATGGAATGATCAATTCCACGTGCAATTTTTTCACCTACCACACTTCCCATAGATCCGCCAATAAAACTAAAATCCATACAGCAAACAACCAAATCCTTACCCAAGGATTTGCCTACAGCTGTTCTTACGGCATCTTTTAAACCCGTCTTTTTTTGGGCCGCCTTCAGTCTATCTGAATATTTCTTTGTGTCCTCAAATTTCAGGGAATCTTTGGAAGTTAATTTGGCATCTAATTCCTGAAATTTGTTGTTATCAAATAGAATCTCGAAATATTCTTTGCTCCCAATTCTAACATGATAATCATCTTCAGGACTAACATAAAAATTTTTAGCTAATTCGTCAGATTCAACAATCTTCCCCGTTGGGGATTTATACCATAAGCCTTTGGGTGTATCTTTTTTCTGCTCAGTTGCAGTTTGAATACCCTTTTCTGTTCTTTTGAACCAAGCAGTCATTGGAATATAATTTAAGTCTGAAAGTTACTTACAAGGTATTAATATTGTTTAGATCTTCAAAAGCTTTTTTCAATCTCTCAATAAAAGTCTTTTCTCCTTCCCGAAGCCAAACTCTTGGGTCGTAGTATTTTTTGTTAGGTTGGTCTGCACCATCCGGATTCCCTATCTGCGCTTGTAAATAAGCAGATTTGCCCTGGATGTAATCCCGAATACCTTCCATGAAAGCATACTGTAAATCCGTGTCAATATTCATCTTTATCACCCCATATCCGATCGCTTCACGTATTTCCTCAACGGTTGAGCCAGAGCCACCATGGAATACAAAATCTATATGATTATGTTCAACACCGTATTTTTTAGTTATATACTCCTGGGAATTCCTGAGAATTTTAGGGGTTAATTTTACATTGCCTGGTTTGTAAACGCCATGAACGTTTCCAAATGCCGCAGCTATCGTGAACCTGTGGCTTATTTTAGACAATTCTTCATATGCATAAGCCACCTCTTCAGGTTGGGTATATAATTTTGAATCATCAACATCTGAGTTATCTACACCATCTTCTTCACCTCCTGTAATTCCCAATTCTATTTCCAGAGTCATATCCATTTTGCTCATTCTTTCAAGATATCCTTTACAAATGGCAATATTTTCCTCAATAGGTTCTTCAGACAAATCTATCATATGAGAACTATAGAGTGATTTTCCTGTCTCTGCAAAATGTTTTTCACTTGCGTCAAGAAGTCCATCTATCCATGGTAATAATTTTTTTGCGCAATGATCTGTATGAAGAATAACGGTAGCTCCATAAGCCTCAGCTAACTGATGTATATGTTTTGCACCTGCAACAGCTCCCTGTATGGCGGCAAGTTGCCCTTCATTAGACAAACCTTTTCCCGCGTTAAACTGCGCTCCACCATTGGAAAATTGAATAATAACCGGAGAATTTAACGCCGCTGCAGTTTCCAGGACGCCATTAATCGTATCGGAGCCGATAACATTAACCGCGGGAAGAGCAAATCCTTTTTCCTTGGCATAATTAAAAATATGTTGAACTTGGTCACCTGTAGCAACTCCTGGTTTTATTGAATGCGACATAATTTTATGGTCTGTTAGTTTTTTATGAGATGTGGCAAATGTAGTAAAATAATTAAAGGACTAAAAAGGATAGTTTATGCCAATTTGCAATACCGCATTGGCAAAATTATAATCCCGAAACCATCTTTGGCCCGGTAATTCTGCCGGATTGTGGGTTTTAAAGCCCATATCCAGGCGGAACACGAAGTAGGTAAAGTCGTATCTAACACCCATTCCTGTGCCAAGGGCCAATTCTGATAAGGACTCAAAGCCTTGAAACACGGCGGCCGGATCTTGTACATTATCCCAAACATTCCAAATATTGCCGGCATCGGCAAAAATAGCACCTTTAAAATTTCCAACGATAGGAAAACGATATTCCAAATTAAGTGCTATTTTCATGTTAGCTTCATTAAAATCATTGATATTATCGGTAGATCCCGGCCCCAGGGAATAGGGGTACCAAGCTCTGTTATCATTAGATCCACCCCCAAAATAACTACGGACAAAGGGTACACTGTTAGAGTTTCCGTAGGGTATGGCTATGCCAAAAAAGCTTCTGAAGGCAAGCACGTTGGATCTGGATAGATCCCAATGTTTTATATAATCAAATTCCGTTTTTATATACTGTGAAAAGGGAACACCAAATACGGTGCGATCTCCATTTTCATTTTTATCAAATTCTATTAGGTTGGAAATTCCCGATAATAGACCTCCAGCGCTTTCAACTTTGAAACGGAAAGAATAAAAATCGTTATCATTTATATTAGTCCTGTTATTTTTATTAAAAGTATAGTTACTTGCAAAAATCAGATTGTTTTCGGTTAACCTAATTCTTCGCTCTTCAATGCTGGCCACATCTTCAAAATCCTCGGGAGTTGAAGGCACATCAACATTCAAAATGGCACTGGTGAAACCTGTAGTACCCTCAGGAATAATTAGTTCGGGGCCATCTGGTGGTTCGGGTATAATATAAAAATCTTGTAAAGTGGGATCATCCGCATAATCCACAGCAATATCATTCAATCGCTCAAAAGTGCTCCCATATACGTTATAAAAGCGATCGGGATTAAGATTATTGACAAATTGAATATTTAATAATTCTACGTTATTTTTATTAAATCTATCTGTAGCCCAGTTATATCCTAATATGGTATTAAAAGTCTGTTTATCAAGGCCAATATTTTTTTGAAAACTTGTACCTACTGAAACTCTGGACTGCGGAAGTTTATAGGACGGAATTATCTTCTTCCAGTTAAAAAATGGAAACCATATTCGCGGGAAAGTTATGTTAACATCGGCGCCAGTTTCTGAAAAGAAATTCTCTGTTGAAGTTTCATCACTTAACAAACCAAAAGTACCCCCAACCGACAAACTCAGAGTTTCCGCACCGCGGAAAATATTACGTGAGATAAGGGCAGTACTAAAACCGATGCCCAATGATTTAATATTAGAGTGAGTAATATCAAAGTCAAAAGCCCAAGAGAATTTTGGTCTTGTCGCTAAAAAAATGTCTGCTGTAAGTTTTGATTGAGTACTATCTTCTGTAAAAAGAATATTGGGATATTTAAATGTATTTAAATTGGTAATTCGTCTGTAAGTACGAATTTTATCAATGTCTCTGTAAAGACTATCCTTTTTCAGGAATATAGCATCTGCTAGTGCTTTAGGCTTATAACGGAGTTTATCTTTGTAATAAATAGTGTAATTGTCGTATTCAACGGATTTTAAATTGGATTTATCCTCAGAGAAACCATAATCCGGATAAATATTGATTTTGTCTAAGCGAAAGACTTTATATTCTGAAGTAGTTATAATACTATCCCCCCGTTTTCTAAGGTTGCCAATGTTAAGTTCTACGCTCATTTTCTGATCGTCGTTCACCCTCATAGTATCTCTTAGAATATTATAGGCTATGGAACTTTCCTGGAAATTATATACCCCTGTATTTCTAAAAAGTTCTGAAAGTCTTTTTCGCTCATTATTAAAATCTGCAAGATCAAACTGCTTGCTATTCTTAATTAAGGATTTATCCTCATTGCGAATGTAGATAGAATCAATGGCCGGTGAGGTGATGTTTCTGGTAATCGAATCTACTATAAAAGGTTTTCCAAGGGCTATCTTATAATTTATTTCAGCTCTCTGCTTTCTTTTGATACTATCTATTTCATAGGATGTTGTGTTATTAAAATATCCCTTGCTTCCATAATAGACGCTCAAACGTTGCAATGATTTCTTCGCTTTTAAGGTGTCTACAATGGAGGGAGGTTCACCAATCTTTTTGAGCCAATCACTATACCCCTTTACCAAAAAAGATTCACCTAATCTGTTAACTTGCTTCTGAGATAATATATTCACAAGTCTTTTCTCTCTGTTTTCTTTTCTATAAAGCCAGACCTGGAAAGATGAATCGGGATCTTTTTTAGCTAAATTGTACAGGTTAAGTCTTAAAGGATAGCCTAATAAAGTACTATTAGGTTCCTGCAAGACAAGACTCTGTATATCTTCACTTTTGATTTTTTCACTGTTTACGAAGATGTTAGTTTTAGTTAGTAAAAGTTCATCCTCCTCTACCCTTTTTAGTGTATTACAGGAAGTGAATGCAGCTATAAGCAAGAATAAACCTATTTTTGCAATATTCTTTTCGTAACTCCGAAGGGTCTTCATAGAAGCCAAAAATACATTATTTGAATGGTTGTTAAAAGTCAATTAAAATTTATAAAAAGCTTATATCAAAAAAAGTACCGAATTCAAAACGGACTTTTTGTGGCAGAGGGGAAAAAGGTCGTTTCAGAGCTTTTGAGTTCTAAATTTAAGACCCATAGTATCTACAGTGCCGATCCCGAATTTAGGACAAAAAACAAAGTAGAAGTTCATTATATTTCAGAAAAGGATTTATCAAGAATAAGTTCTCATAAAAGTCCAAATAAAATATTGGGAATTTTTGAAATTCCTGAACCAACAGCCATTAACTTTTCTGATTGGGTGGTTGTTTTAGATGCTGTACAGGACCCGGGAAATCTGGGAACCATCATAAGGTTATGCGACTGGTTTGGAGTAGCACATTTGGTTTGTTCTCCCGATACCGTAGATTGTTATAATCATAAAGTCTTACAAGCAACTATGGGTTCTATTGCCAGGGTTAATATTGTTTATACCGATATTACCGCACTACTTGAAGAAAACAATAGTGTTGCTTATGGCACATACATGAATGGGAATTCTGTATACTCGACAAATCTTCCTGAAAAGGGGTTATTAATATTGGGGAATGAAGGCAAGGGCATATCTCATAAAGCAGGCCTTCTGATAGATCATGAAAACAGAATAAGTATCCCTCAATATGGCAAAAAAACTACTGAAAGTTTAAATGTTGCAACTGCCACAGCCATTTTCTTAAGTGAAATTAGAAGAGACAAAAGTTCAACTATTTAATAGATAAGATTTGGAAGTAGAAAAACCCCCAGGCCTTTAATATACTTTTGTTTATTCAAAAGTAAAATTCACGAAAACCCCTCTGGTTTTCATTGCATCTATATTTCCGGTCCATGGACTGTTTGGATCATTGTCAGGGACTAATTCATTACTGAGAGCAAAGACCCCTCTTATAGAAGGGGAAAATTTAAAATATTCTGTGTAGAAATCAATTCCAAATCCAATTTCCCAGTTATAGAGTGTTTTTGTCATTCGAAAAGTACCACTGCTGTTATCGTCAAGACTAGCCTCATTACTACCCAAATTTAAAGAAGCAGACGCACCACCAATAATATATGGTTTCCAGTTGCCAAATCTTCTGGCACTTACTTTTAAAAGTAAGGGAAAATTGATATAGGTAGATTTTACATCTCTTAGTGCATCATTTGGATCGGCAAATCCTTTATATCCTAAAGTTCGTTTAGTGTAAAACAGTCCGGGTTCAAAGCGAAGGTCCAAAAATTCATTAAGCCTCAATTCACCGATCAGACCTACATTGAAACCAATAGATTTTTCTACCAAAACATCATCCAGGTCGTTTTTGTATTCAAATTTGAAGTCATATTGATTAAATCCTAGAAAATATCCCCAATTTAATAATGCTTTATCTTCATTTTCAAGATTTATGATGGGTTTTTCTTTAAATTGAGCATGCATTGGACTAGTGACCAGCAGTAAGATACCTATCAGAAAAAATAAGATATATTTCATTCTTCTATTTTGTAGCTATATATATAGATGCCACTCCAAAAGTCTGTGGCCTGTTCTCCATAGCTATAAACCCAATTTTCCCTAAAATATTGTTGAAGGCCTGGCCGTATGGAAAAACTGCAGCAGATTCCGAAAGATAGGCATAGGCAGAACGGTCTTTGGAGAAAAGTTTGCCAATTAAGGGAAGGATGTTTTTAGTATAAAACCAATACCCCTGCTTAAAAGGAGATTTGGTGGGTACGGAAGTCTCGAGGACTACGAACGTACCGGAAGGTTTTAAAACACGATATATTTCGGATAAGCCTTTTTCAAGATTTTCAAAATTCCGAACCCCAAAAGCCACGGTAACTGCATCGAAGCTGTCATCCTCAAAAGGAAGGTTTTCACTATCTCCAACAATCATTTTTATAGTGGTATTTAAATCTTTATCTGCCACTTTCTTTTTTCCCACCTCCAGCATTCCCCTGGAAATATCCAAACCTATAATTTGTTCTGCTCCAGTTTTAACCAAATTAATAGCTAAATCTCCTGTTCCAGTTGCAATGTCGAGGATATTTTTTGGGTTTTTCTTCTTTAAAATCTTTACTACCCTGTTTCTCCATTTGATATCAATTCCAAAAGAAATTACCCGATTTAAGCCGTCATAGCTACCGGAAATTGTGTCAAACATTTGTGTGACCTGTTCTTTTTTTCCAAGCGTAGATGTCTTATAAGGTTTTACTTTTTTGGGCATAAGGTAAATTTTCGGGCAAAGATAATATAAAGCCTGCTTCGAGAATGGGTATTAATAGAGATAATCTAAATTGATTTGATGTCCATTTTTGCATGCCAAGTTAGACATTAATCAAAATAAAATTGCGTAATTTTGACATTGCAAACTTTGCAAATACAACGTACATGAGCTTCGATGGCTTATATTATATAAAAATAGCTCCTTTACGCAACATTCGGACTCTTGATAATTAATAAAGACTAAAGATGAGAATTATTATTGCGGGGGCAGGTGAAGTAGGTTTTCATTTGGCAAAACTTTTATCTTATGAATCCCAGAACATTACTTTGATTGATTCCAACAAGGAAAGTTTAACCTACGCAGACAATCATTTGGACATAAAGGTTCTAAAAGGTGATGCAACTTCAATTTCTATATTAAGGGAGGCTAAAGTTGAAAGTTCTGACCTTGTAATTGGCGTAACTTCTTCTGAAACAACTAATATTACCCTTTGTTTATTAGCTAAACAAATGGGGTGTAAAAAAACGATTGCAAGAATTTCTAATATTGAATTCATCGATAACAAGGAACTGATTAGATTTTCTGAAATGGGCATTGATGAATTGATCTCGCCTGAAGAGCTTGCCGCCACAGAAATTCAGCTTTTACTGAATCAGTCCGCTTTTTTTGACACTTACGAATTTGAGGCAGGGGCGTTAATAATGGTTGGTGTTACCTTGCCTACGGGGGCCCCTTTCATTGGCAAATCTGTCAAAGATGCAGCAAATATATTTCCTGGATTACATTTTATGCCTATTGCGATGCAACGGGTTGGAACCCAGTTTACACTTATTCCCAGGGGCGATACAGTTTTTAAAGACAAGGACCAGGTGTATTTTGTAACTGACAAAGAAGGAGTGGATGAACTTTACAAGCTTACCGGTAAAACGAAGGAAGACATAAAAAATGTTATGATTTTAGGAGGAAGTAAAGTCGGTTTTAATACGGCCCGAGATCTTTGTGCTAAAAAATTTAATGTAAAATTAATAGAAAAAAACAAAGAAAAGGCTTTTGACATATCTGATAGTCTGCCTAATGTACTGGTAATAAATGGCGATGGTAGGAATGTTGAGTTATTGGATGAGGAAAGTCTGGAATCTATGGATGCATTTATTGCGGTTACCGGAAATTCTGAAACTAATATTATGTCTTGTCTGATGGCGAGATCCAAGAACATCAAAAAAACTATCGCTCTCGTTGAAAACATGGACTACTTTCAACTCTCACAGTCCATTGGTATTGATACTTTAATTAACAAGAAATTACTCGCTGCAAATAATATCTTTAGATATATAAGAAGGGGTGAGGTTGTGGCTCTAACCCGATTAAATAACTTAAATGCCGAAATCCTGGAATTTGAAGTAAAAGCTACCTCAAAGGTAAATGGAGAAATTATACGCGAACTGGAATTCCCAAGAGCAGCTATTATTGGTGGTGTTGTTAGAAATGGTAAAGGAAATATTGCCCTGGGAGATTTTAGGATTCAGGAAGGCGATAGGGTAGTGGTATGCTGTCTGCCAGATTCCATTTCAAAAATTGAAAGGCTCTTTATATAATGACAGGGTTAAATTATAGAATAATAATCCACCTCATGGGATTGCTGTTATTATTTAATGGCGGTTTCATGCTAATTGCTGCCTTGGTCAGCGGTGTTTATAATGATGGTGCTACTCTAGATATTACATTGGCCGCAATAATCACTTTATTATTGGGAATTCTGGCTATGTTTTATACCAGGGGTCATGATAAAGAAGTAAAAAAGAAAGAAGGTTATATTATAGTTACCCTTGGTTGGATTGTGATGTCTGCCTCTGGAGTAATGCCCTATATTTTTTCCGGAGCCATTCCCAGTATTACCAATGCATTTTTTGAAACTATTTCAGGATATACTACCACAGGGGCTTCAATTCTTGATGATATTGAATCTATTCCCAAGGGGATTCTCTTTTGGCGTAGTCTCACCCATTGGATAGGCGGTATGGGTATTATTGTTCTGGCCATTGCCATTCTTCCTTTATTGGGAATTGGGGGAATGCAATTATTTTCAGCCGAGGCGCCTGGCCCGAGTGCAGATAAGTTGCATCCAAGGATTACCGACACGGCCAAAAGGCTTTGGTTAATTTATGTGGGATTTACCGCGGCAGAAACACTTTTACTCAAAGTTGCCGGGATGTCTTTTTTTGATGCGCTAAACCATTCCATGGCTACATTATCCACGGGCGGATTTTCTACTAAAAATGCCAGTCTGGCGTATTGGAGCAACCAACCTCTTATTCAATATATTGTCATTGTCTTTATGTTTCTTGCAGGCAGCAATTTTGTGTTGAGTTATTTTGCATTTAAAGGGAAAATTCAAAGAGTACTCAGGGATGAAGAGTTTAAATTCTACGGTATTTTTATTATTATTTTCACATTGATCACCGCCGTAGTAGTATATTTTATGGCTAATGTTGAGGTGTCTGACTATTACCCTATGCCATTTGGCGAAGGGGAGAGCTCCTTCAGGCATGCTTTATTTCAGGTAATTGCAGTGATTACGACAACAGGATTTGTCACGGCGGATTTTACCGCCTGGACACCATTTTTAACCGTTTTCTTTTTTGGACTGATGTTTATGGGAGGCTCAGCTGGATCCACAGCAGGTGGTATTAAAGTAATGAGGCATTTGTTAATTATTAAGAATGGGCTTTTGGAATTTAAAAGAACCTTGCATCCAAGTGCAATTATTCCTGTAAGGTTTAATAATAAAACGGTTAGCGAACATATTGTATATAACGTTATTGCCTTCTTTGTCCTTTATATGTTATTATTTATAATTGGGGCCCTTGTTCTTAGTCTTTTAGGTCTGGATTTTATTTCTGCAATTGGAGGTGCAGCATCCTCACTTGGAAATGTTGGACCCGCATTTGGCAGTCTGAATCCCGTAAGCAATTACAATAGTTTACCGGCCCTGGGAAAATGGTGGTGTGGTTTTCTTATGCTAGCCGGAAGGCTGGAATTATTTACTGTTTTAATACTTTTTAATCCCTATTTCTGGAAAAAGATATGATATTTCAGAAATTCGATTAATACTAAAATAGGATTTAGACTACTGCTTTTATTCTTTTTACAGCTTCCCTTAATTCGTCTTCCGAAGCAGCATAGGAGATTCGGATACAGTTTGGATTGCCAAATGCCTCACCGGTAACGGTGGCCACGTTGGCGTTTTCCAACAGATATAAAGCAAAATCAGATGCGTTATTGATTGTAAAGCCGTTAAGGGTCTTTCCAAAGAAACTTGAAATATCAGGAAAAACATAAAAAGCACCTTCCGGGACATTTAAATTAAATCCGTTTATTTCTCCCAAAAGCTGTAATAAGAGATCTCGTCTTTTATGAAATTCATCAATCATGAATTTAATTTTACTAACGGGAGCATTTAAGGCCTCAATGGTAGCGCGTTGTGCAATAGCATTTGCACCGCTGGTGATTTGACCCTGAAATTTCGTACAGGCCTTAGCGATCCATTCAGGCGCTCCTATATAACCAATTCTCCATCCCGTCATAGCAAAGGCTTTAGACACACCATTTACAGTAATGGTTCTGTCATACATCCCATCAATTGTAGCAATACTTTCATGTTTACCCCTGAAATTAATATGTTCGTAAATTTCATCGGATACAACCAGGATCTCCGGGTATTTTTTTAATATGTGAGCAATACCTTCCAACTCCTCTTTATTATAAACAGATCCACTCGGATTACAAGGTGAACTAAACCAAATCATTTTTGTTTTGGTAGTGATGGACGCCTCTAATTGTTCAGGGGTCATTTTAAAATCTGTTTCTATGCTGGTTGGAACTTCAACAGGAACACCTTCTGCAAGCTTCACAATATCACTATAGCTTACCCAATAAGGAGCAGGTAATATTACTTCGTCTCCTTTATTGATTATCACCATTGCTACGTTAGCAAGAGATTGTTTTGCCCCTGTAGATACAACTATTTGGCTTAACCCGTAATCCAGATTATTATCCCTTTTAAATTTATTAGAGATGGCCTGTTTAAGATCTGCGTACCCATCTACCGGGGAGTAACTGCTATAGTTCTCATCAATAGCTTTTTTTGCTGCATCCTTGATAAACTCAGGGATATTGAAATCCGGTTCTCCTAAACTTAACCCTATGATATCTTTCCCCTGGGTTCTTAATTCTCTGGCTTTTGCGGCCATAGCTAAAGTGGCCGAAGTAGACATGTTTTTAATTCTATCGGATAAAAGGTTGCTCATTCTTGCGATAAATTTACTGGTACTGTAATGTAGGCTTTTTGCCTAATTCTTTTAAGTGTTTGAAATGCGAAATTATAGCTTTTCTTGTAGTTTTATACTCGTTATAAGGTAAATTAAATTCCTTAGCCGTCTGTTTAACAATTTTAGAGATTTTTGTGTAATGAATATGGCTGATATTTGGAAAGATATGATGCTCTACCTGATGATTTAACCCTCCGGTAAACCAATTTACAATTTTGTTTTTAGTTCCAAAGTTAACAGTTGTGAGCAATTGATGAATGGCCCAGGTATTTTTCATGGTGCCATCTTTTTCAGGTAAAGGTGTTTCTGCCTCATCCACAACGTGCGCTAATTGAAAAACAACGCTAAGAATTACACCCGCCACATAGTGCATAATAAAAAATCCAAGTAAAATTTTCCACCAAGCTATGTCTAAAACTAGCATAGGTAATACAATCCATATGGTTATATAAATCAATTTAGTAGCCACTAAAACACTCCAGTTTAGGAAAGGATTCGGAAACTTACCGTAAGACAACTTACGTTTCGTATAGCGGTACATTTGCATAAAATCTGTTGTTATTGCCCAATTAAAGGTTAACAACCCATAAAGGAATAAGGAATAATAATGCTGAAACTTATGAAACCTGTGCCATTTGGCATGTTCTGAAAAACGCAATATTCTTCCTGCTTCAAGATCTTCATCGTGAGAATGAATATTTGTGTAAGTATGATGTAAAACATTATGTTGTACCTGCCAGTTATAGACATTTCCAGCAAGTATATAAATACTACTCCCCATTAGTTTATTCACCCACTTTTTAGTTGAGTAAGATCCATGGTTTCCATCGTGCATCACATTCATGCCAACGCCTGCCATTCCAATTCCCATGGTAATGGTTAATAATAAATTTGCCCAATTAGGTAAATTCAAAGTCAAAATTATAAAATAAGGAGCCAAAAAAAGACCAAACATAATGGCAGTTTTAAAATACAACCGCCAGTTTCCGGTTTTCTTTATTTCATTTTCCTTAAAATAATCATTAACTCTTTTATTCAGGGTTTTGAAGAACTGTGCCGAATCTTTTCGAGAAAATTTAATCGTGGTTGAATCCATATGCAGAAATCATTTGTGTAAATATAACGTAATATCTTGCTTTTTAATACCCTTCCTGCTCCATAAATTAAAAGGGGGTTATTGGGGAATGTATTATTTTTGGCAAAATACAAAGGTACATATGCAAGCTGATATAATATTTAAATATTTTCCCAATTTATCTGAAATTCAAAAAGAGCAATTTATACGCCTTGAAGTTTTATATAAAGACTGGAATGAAAAAATAAATGTAGTATCCCGAAAAGACATAGAGGAACTCTATTTGCGTCATGTGCTTCATTCCCTGGGGATAGCTAAAATTCAACCTTATAAAAAAGGAGCCTCTATTCTAGACGTAGGAACCGGTGGTGGTTTCCCGGGAATTCCTCTCGCCATACTTTATCCAGAGTCCCATTTTACATTGGTGGACGCTATTGGTAAGAAAATAAAAGTTGTGGAAGAAGTGGTAGCCGGCCTTGAACTAAAAAATGTTACTACCTGTCACAGAAGGGTTGAGGAACTGGATGATCAGTATGATTTTATTGTTAGCAGGGCAGTAGCGGCCATGCCTACCTTTGTTAGATGGGTTCAGGGCCGTATCAGGAAAAAATCTATACATGAACTAAAAAACGGCATCCTATATTTAAAGGGAGGCGACCTGACTGAAGAGTTAAAAGACTATAAAAATGTACAGCTATTTGAGTTGTCCGAATTCTTTAAAGAGGACTTTTTTAGGACCAAAAAGGTGGTCTATTTGCCAATGAAGTATAAAGGCAAAAGTTAAAGCGTCAACATCATATTGAATGAATACCTGCAATTTTCCGCATAGGTTTTGACGTAGCTGACTATTTTTTTCAATCTTATTTTATTTGACTTTACATCGGCATTCGCTTTCATAATCTTGATTTAGAGTTAGGTACAACTTAATATTTTAAATTTAATTTACAATTAATTAACGTTAAATTTACATTAAAATTGTGAAATAATAAATATAAGGCCTGTAAAACATTGAAAATCAAGTATTAAATTAAAAAATGGAAGTAAATTATAATTTCAGTATAGAATCTGAAAAGTAGCTTTTTACTTTAAAAAACGAACATATTTCAGATTTGACAACATTGTAACGCAGAGATATATTTTTAAGTGAACTTACTTACTCAAATAAAATTCAGTGCTTACGGAGATAATAGACAGATTGCCTTAGAACTTCAATTTTAAACCGTTGGATGGAGAATTATTCATATTAGCCGCCTTAATAATGTCAGTTTTATATTTAGCCGGAACGACCTGCCATCCATCATAAACTTCTCCGTTTATATAATACCTTTCAGTACTTTCGGTCATAGCGGTTTCAGTCATTAATTTATAGTAAGAAGCGGGTGCTTCTCTGCCTGCACTATCTCCATGCATGACCAGTTCAAGAACTCCATCGCCGTCAACATCCGACTGAATCCAATTCAATTCCAGTATTTTATTATAAGTGCCATCAGACATCATTGTAATAATATTGCTATTAAAGTCCTCAATTATTTTTTGCGCATTCGGCATATTCTTTAAAACGGCAAGATGGAGGGGTTGAATCATAAAGGCCTCGCTGCCAATTTCTAGAAATCTGCTGATATCATTTAATTGATAGTTTAGTAAGTAGGATATAAGCAATTCATCTACCAGAATATAATCTGTCTTGAATGTTAATAATTTCTCCAGATTTTCCTGATCACTCTTACCGGGAATAAGTACAACATCTAGTGACGTATATACAGAAGCCCCATAGGCATAGCCAGAAATGATTGCAATTTTTTTATCTTTTAATTCTTTTAAGGATTTTGCACTTACATCACTTCCTTTTCGGCCCACTAAAATCAAACGGTTTTCAAGATATGGTTCAGAATAAAGCAAATAGTTTTCCCGGTCTTCCGTTTTCCATAAGGCGGCACTTCCGTGGTAAGTCCCTGTATTTATGCCGTCCAACACCTCGGTAAACCCTGTAATGGTCAGGTCTGTTTGAATGCCTCCGCGATTCAGGGCCTCCTTCACAATTTCTAGAGCGAAGCCTTTCTCACCTTCTACATCTGTAAATGGAGGATAGATATCAGAAGCCAACTTTATATTCTGATTCTGCGAATGCATAATTAAACTGGAAAAAGTGAGGAAAAGTAGCAGCAATTTTTTCATGGTAGTGTTTGGTTAACGGTAAAAAGCACCATAAGATAAATCAACCAACTCTGAAATTATGTTAAAAAAAGAAGCAAATATTATTTCTAACAGATTTTTTAAATATAGCAAACTTAGGCTCTTCAACTTTTCAGTATCAAAGCCTTATTTGTTCAAAAAACCAAGATTAATTGCTTTATCTTTTTTAACCCAAAAACGGATAGCGATAATCTTCAGGAGTCACAAAAGTTTCTTTAATCAACCTCGGTGAAACCCATCGAAGCAAATTTTGAGCAGAACCTGCTTTGTCATTTGTCCCTGAAGCCCTGGCACCACCAAAGGGTTGCTGCCCCACAACAGCTCCTGTTGGTTTGTCATTTATATAGAAATTACCAGCACAGTTTTGGAGTGCTTTCGTGGCTTCATCTATTGCATATCTATCTTTTGCCAAAACAGCCCCTGTAAGAGCATATTCAGAGGTAGTATCAACCAATTTTAGAGTTTTGGACCAATCTTTATCCTCATAGACGTAAATTGTAACTACAGGTCCAAATAATTCGGTTTCCATAGTTGAATAATGAGGATCTGTGGTTAGTATTACTGTAGGTTCTATAAAATAACCCTTGGACTTATCATAATTGCCTCCAGCAAAAATACTAGCAGTCTTATCTTTTTTAGCCTGATCGATATAGGAAGCTAATTTGTCAAATGATCCTTCATGTATTACAGCAGTAATATAGTTACTCATATTTTCAGGAGATCCGGGAGGATTGAATGATTCGACATCCTGCTTTACCAATTCCAAAATTTCCACCGAAGTAGACTTTGGCAAATATACACGTGAAGCAGCACTGCACTTCTGGCCCTGGAATTCAAAGGCACCGCGTGTAATTGCAGTAGCTACCTGTTGAGGTTTTGCTGTTGGGTGTGCAATTATAAAATCCTTACCGCCGGTTTCACCAACAATTCTTGGATAGGTTTTATAGCGGTCTATGTTATTCCCTATCTGTTTCCATAAGGATTTAAAAACATGGGTGCTTCCTGTAAAATGAATTCCCGAAAAGTCGGCACTGGCTAAAATGGTGTCTGTAATCATTACCGGATCACCGTAAACCACATTGATTACACCATCTGGCAGTCCAGCTTCCTTAAAAATGTCCACAATAACTTTGGCCGAAAAAATTTGGCTGTCACTGGGTTTCCATACTACTACATTACCCATCATAGCCGCACTTGCCGGAAGATTACCCGCTATTGCCGTAAAGTTAAAAGGAGTAATTGCATAAACAAACCCCTCCAGAGGTCTGTATTCCACCCTATTCCAGATCCCTTCAGATGATTCAGGTTGTTCTGCATATATCTGAGCCATATAGGATACATTAAACCGGAGGAAGTCGATAAATTCACACGCGGCATCAATTTCCGCCTGATGAATTGTTTTTGACTGTGCCAACATGGTAGCTGCATTAATTTTAGCCCTGTAAGGCCCGGCAATAAGATCTGCAGCTTTTAAGAAGATACTGGCTCTTTGTTCCCAAGGTAAAGAGGCCCATGCGACTCTGGATTTGAGGGCATTATCAATTGCCAAACTAACATGACTTTTTTCGGCAAGATGATACTTGCCCAAAATGTGTTTATGATCATGCGGAGGTGACATTGTTCGCGTATTCGATGTTGTTATTTCATCACTTCCAATATATAAAGGAACTTCAATACTTCCATTGAAATATTCTTTATATTGCTTTAAAACCTCGTCTCTTTCCGGAGTGCCCGGAGCATAACTTTTTATTGGTTCATTAATAGCCAGCGGGACTTCAAAAAAACCTTTACCCATAATCACTTTTTGTTAGTTAAAATTTCATGTCAAAGGTACTAAAACCCCAAACGTTTATAAAATTTAAAGAAGGTAAAAGGAATCATTAATTCAGAGCGAAGGGTGCACTGAATTTAAAAGAAGGAATGTAAACTCTGAACTTTTCATTAGTGGTGAAATTTACCATATTATAATGGCCTTTCATTGCTCCAATAGGAGAAGCAAGAAGGCATCCGGAGCTGTAAGTGTGAGATTCTCCCGGTTTAATAACCGGTTTTTTTCCAATAACTCCTTCACCGTCTAAAACTTCAAAGTCATTTAAAGCATCATATATTTGCCAGTGTCTGGAAGTTAATTGAACAGAATCCTTACTTTGATTTTCTATACTAATTGTATAACCAAAAGCAAAATGCATTTTATAGTTTTTAAAGAACGTGCCTTCAAAACTAGTATTTACTGAAATTTTTATGCCTTTGGTTACTTGAGTAATCATCTTTTTCATGCTAAAAAATAACGGTATTTCTCAACATGAGTAGCATATCCGTTATATCTGCTAAAATAAAAAAAATCGCATTAGGCCAGCTTTATTTAACAATAGTTTTAAATATAAGCTTAACGTAAAAACTTTCTTAAAATCATTTTTCAAGTAGGAAGAAAAACCAAATTTCCATCAACCCTCCTAAAATAAAAAATATAGTTCTAAGTAAACTTAGGTGCCCAAGATAGATAATAGGAACTGATTATGAAAACTTAAGATTAGATTATCGGTGTATGTATATTTTTTTCTGATGAATTTCTTCCTTATATACCCTGAAATATAGGTAATTGATGGGTTTTACTGATTAATAACGATCTAAATTATAATTCAAACATGATGGAAGATCATATTAAAAATGATAAAATAGAATTTAAAGAAGATAACGGACTCCAACTTTAATTTAAGCTTCGTCGTAAAGTTTGCGATGATAATTACAGGTGTTCATATAAAATATCATTAAAGATTGGCTGCTAATCTAAGAGATTTGAGTTCCTTTATGTTTTCAAATTTTAATTTCTGACGATTCTTCTTAGCAAAATCGGTATGAAATTTATGGTTTTCCAAAAACCAAATTTGTAGGTCTAACCACTCAATTTTATTAGAAACGATGTCGAAATGCAAATATTCGTTGAATAGTTTAGTGCTAATTTCATCATAGTCTTTTCTTCCTAAATAGTCTAAATCGGCATCCGCCAAAATTTCTTCATAGAAAGTCTTTGGTTCTTGAGGTACCTTTGTAGCCCTTATCATTCCATTTACAATTTCCACCTCTTTGCTGTTAAGAATAGGGCTTAAAAATGGTTTTATGGCAACAATGCTCCGTTCTTCATGATCTATTGAAGATTCTATATAACCATAATCATGGCAGATAGCGGCAATCCGCAGAAGTTTAGCCATTTCTTCCGGAATATCGTAATATTCAATATAGTCATTACAGACGTTGGCAACATCTATAATATGATCCATAGAATGGTAAGAAAGATAATTGGGAAGCTTTTCTTTTAACTGCTCAATGAT
The DNA here is from genome assembly GCF_947490415.1 of uncultured Eudoraea sp. Lineage (GTDB taxonomy): Bacteria > Bacteroidota > Bacteroidia > Flavobacteriales > Flavobacteriaceae > Eudoraea. Next base: position 24,089 of record NZ_CANLGX010000005.1, on the reverse strand, counting down.
CTTAAAACATATTTTTGGATATGAATTTTTGTTACGAAGAACCATTTATCCCTAACTTCAGAATTATAAGTGTATAGATTTAAACCCAATGTTATGAAAATTATTGTAATTACTCGGTTTTTATATTAGGAAATTTTAATAAAGCACCTAACTAAATAATTAAAAAACAACATTTTACAAAAAAATTTCTCACTATATAAGCAGGATCCATAAATTAAATTGTAAGTACATTTTTTACCTTTACAAAAGACAATTTTAAGTTTTACGAGTTATTCGTTTTCAATAATTGTTTAAGCTTATCAACCTCATGTTTGCCAGGATTAATAAAAAGTGACTAATTGGTAATGTTTTCAGAGTTTGTTGAGCCTATTCCAATTATGCTGTCATATAAATCGCCGAAATTTCTGTAATAAACAAGTATTAAATAATTGTTTTCCGTAAAATTAAAATTACCACAAATTTTGTTGAGGTCTATCGTGCCATCCTCACTTTTAAGGACATATTTATAGTTGTAAAACCCCTGTTTAATTTTTATTATTGCTTCCATATTTCCAGTTTCGGAATTGTAAGTCATTTTGTTCTCTTCCTCAAGGGCATAGTTGTTGAATTTACCATAGACATAAACCTCATTTAATCCAATATCCATAGTATATGGAAGGCTAAAATGAATCATTGTGTATTCTGATTCTCTGGATGGATCATCGCCTTGTAAGGTGCGAATTACAAAATCGCCATTAATATCAGGATAATAGGTGTATGCCTTGTCATATCTATAGTCGTCTGTAAAAAGGTAATGATGGTAAAGTTCTTTGTATTCAATACGGGAAATAGCAGAGGTAGGAGCACGTAAATCACTGGTATCAAAATTGAGGAATTCATTCCCTCCAAAAAAACTGGTTTCAGTATCATATTTATAAGCCAGCGCATTGCCCAGTGTAAATTGAGGGGGTACATCTGTAATTGCGTTAGACCATTGATAATTTTGAAGTATAACAATTTTCACTTCTTTTACGGGATTGACAAGTTGAAGATTGAATGGGGTAATAGTAAATTGTACAGATTGCTTTTGATTTAGAAAATCAAAATTTCTTGAATTCCTGGTCGTGGCTGCAACTTTGGCCAAATCCGCGTAAACCACGAATCGTCTTGAAAATTGAAGTTCGTAACTGGAATTATAAATTTCGAGTACATAATTACCGCTGACTTTTAAACTCACGACTTTATTGGGAATGGTCAAACGATAATTGGAATAGGCCTCGAGAGTATTGAAACTGTTGCTGTAATTAATAATCCTTTGGTTGTCTGTGCCTCTAAGGTATTGAGACTTTAGTAGTTCAGATGGCGTCCAATCATAATTACAATAAACAATTTTATAATAATAGTCTTGTTCACTTGCGGTCAGATCATCAAACTCGAGATAAATTGGATCTCCTAATTTAATAACGGGGAACTGATCATCAGTTGGTCCCTTAAAAATAATAGTCTTTATATTTTCAGGCGGGTGCACCTCTTCCTGAGTCTGCGAAAATAACTGGGTTGTAAGGAAAAAGAAGAATAACTGTTTAAGAAATAAACGCATTTTTAGCCTGTTTTTGAGATAAAGGTAAACAAAATGCATACCCAAAAAAGTCATATCGGTATAATGCCCAAAATTATAGTTAATAATTATGAAAACAGTGTCATAAGTACTATTTTTGGTCGAAATTTTGATAAACTAAATGTTTACAATTTATGTCTAAAGACATTAGGATCAAGAAAGGCTTGAACATAAATCTTGTCGGTGCTGCCGAACAAAATACATCTAAAGCAGTTTTAAGTAATGTTTACGCCATCAATCTCCTAGATTTTCATGGAATAATGCCCAAAATGTTAGTGAAACAAGGGGCAGAGGTAAAGGCAGGTGAGCCATTATTTTATAGCAAAGATAACCAGGACATGCTTTTCGCTTCTCCAGTAAGTGGAGAATTAATCGATATAACCAGAGGTGCGCGCAGAAAAATTCTGACCATAAAAATTCTTGCCGATAAGACCCAGGACTATCTGGAACATCCCAAAATGAGTCCAGAGGCTGATTCGGAAGAAATCAAGTCTCTACTTCTTAAATCCGGGTGCTGGCCATTTATCAGGCAACGTCCTTATGATCATATTGCAGATCCGGCAGCTACTCCCAAGGCAATTTTCATATCGGCCTATGTTACCGCCCCTTTGGCGGCAGACGTGGATTATACCCTAAAAGGAAAAGAAGAAGAATTACAGGCTGCTTTAACTGCTTTGTCAAAACTTACCCCGGGAAAGGTTCATGTTTCCGTTGGGAAAGGATCCAATTCTCCGTTTGCTAAACTAGATCATATAGAATTACATAAAGTGTCTGGACCACATCCAGCCGGATTGGTGGGCACCCAAATAAATAAATTAGATCCTATTAATAAAGGTGAAGTAGTCTGGACCATTACACCTCAAGATCTTGTTATAATTGGCGAGTTACTTTTAACGGGTAGATTTAATGCCCAGCGCACTGTTGCTCTTGCCGGTTCAGCGGTAAAATCTCCTAAATATTTTACGACAAAAATCGGAGCAGAGATAGCAACATTTTTATATGCCAGTGGCGTGAAAGATGAAAAATTTCGCGTGATTAATGGCGATGTTCTCACCGGGAAAAAAACGAGCCCGGATGGATATCTTGGTTTTTATAACAATACGGTAAGTGTAATTCCTGAGGGGGATGATTACGAATTTTTTGGATGGAACAAACCGGTATTTGATAAAATATCTGCTACAAGAGCGTTAACATTTTCATGGTTACAACCCAACAAAAAATATGATCTTGATACAAATACAAATGGAGAACACAGGGCATTTGTAGTCACGGGCATGTATGAGGAAGTATTTCCGTTAGACATATATCCACTTCAGCTATTAAAGGCATGTATGGTTAAAGATTTGGATGAAATGGAACAACTTGGTTTGTATGAGGTTATTCCTGAAGATTTTTCATTGACTGAATTTATTTGTATTTCGAAACAACCACATCAACAGATAATTCGTGAAGGATTGGATTTATTACAAAAAGAAATAGGATAAAAATGAGCAATAAACGATTGACCTTTAAGAAAAGATTGCATATTTTAAAACACAGGTTTAGGGGTAAAAAGATGGCTCCGGCCTTTAATGCCTTTCATACATTTTTGTTTTCTCCTGATGAAACTACACATACAGGTTCTCACATAAGAGCTGCTGACGATTTAAAGCGTACGATGAATACGGTAATCATGGCGCTGATTCCTGTGCTGTTATTTTCATTTTTTAATACGGGATATCAACATTATTCCGCGATTAATGGTTTCCCGGATAATTTTGCGGTTATGGATCATTTTCTTACCTGGGATAATTTCTGGTTAGGATTTGTATTGGTTATGCCGCTTGTTATTGTCTCATATGGTGTAGGATTGCTAATTGAATTCATTTTTGCAGTTATTAAAGGTCATGAGGTAGAGGAAGGTTATCTGGTAACAGGTATGCTGGTTCCACTAATTGTGCCTGTTGATACGCCCCTGTGGATGTTAGCCGTTGCAGTTGTGTTTGGTGTAATTATAGGGAAAGAGGTTTTTGGAGGTACAGGAATGAATATACTGAATCCGGCTCTAACAATAAGGGCTTTTTTGTTTTTTGCTTACCCCACCTGGATGAGCGGAGATAAAGTATGGGTGCACGGTGCTGTTGAACGCGCGGGTACTGCGGATGCCATTTCAGGTGAAACTGTCCTTGGATATCTGGCTCAGAACAATACCAGTGATTTTTCTTATTCAGTATCTGATATGTTTTTTGGTTTTATTCCTGGTTCAGTAGGGGAGACCTCTGCTTTTTTAATATTACTTGGTGGTCTTTTTCTGGTTTTCAGTAAAATAGCCAGCTGGAGAATCATGGTAAGTGCAGTTGCTGGTGCTCTGGTTATGGGACTTATCTTTAATGGGGTAGTAGATGCAGGTTGGATTGGTGAAGGAAGCACTTTTTATGGATTGATGAGCTTTGATTTTTGGAAACACTTGATAGTAGGTGGCCTTGCATTTGGTATAGTTTATATGGCTACAGATCCGGTAACAGGATCCCAAACCAATAGGGGTAAATGGATTTACGGTTTCCTGATAGGATTTATCTCGGTAATGATACGCGTATTTAACCCGGCATACCCTGAAGGCGTATTCCTTGCAATTCTCTTAATGAATGTTTTTGCGCCAACTATTGATCACTATGTAGTTAGGGGTAATATCAGACGAAGGATGAAGCGCTTGAAGCAAGCAACTATTTTTCCGAAAAGTACAGAAGGAAAAGCAAAAGAACTTAAGGTTGAAACATTATAATTATGGCATTTAATAAGGAAAATAATAGTTATACCATAATCTTTGCTGCTATAATGGTTATTGTTGTTGGATCAATCCTGGCATATCTTGCCTCGGCACTAAGTGGCAAAATTAAGGAGAATGAAAGATTCGAAAAGCAGCAGAATATTCTCTATGCCATGGGGGTGAATGAAAATAAGGATGAGGGCAGTGTAAATTTCGTACCCACGGATAAAGTAGAAGCCGAGTTTTCAAAGTATATCACAGAACAACTTTTAATAAGTGGAGATCAAATAACGAAGAATGATGAGGCGTATCTTATTGACCTTAAAAAACAAATTGCGGCCATAAAGAAAGGTGAATCTGCGGAGCTTCCGCTTTTTATAGGTGAAAAAGAAGGAAAGAAATATTATATCATTCCCATGTATGGTAAAGGGCTTTGGGATGCTATTTGGGGCTTTATAGCGCTCAATGAAAATATGGTGGTCCAGGGGGTTTACTTTGATCATAAAGGAGAAACACCGGGACTCGGGGCGAATATAAAACAGCGTTATTTTATGGACGATTTTACCGGAGAGTCAGTATTAGACAATGGTCAGTTTAAAGGTATCGCTGTGGCTAAAGGCAATAATGATCCGGTAAACAATACAAAGGATGACAATGAGGTGGATGCCCTGGCAGGAGCAACTATAACAGGGAACGGTGTTTCAGCCATGATTAGGGAAAGCGTAAATTTATATAAGGACTATTTAGAAACTATTAGAGTTAAATAAAAATGGCACTACTTTCAAAGAAGGATACAAACCTCATTTTAGATCCACTTGCGGATAACAACCCAATTACCATTCAGGTGCTTGGTATTTGTTCTGCCCTTGCTATTACGGCAGAATTGCAGGCTTCTGTAGTTATGGCCATTTCTGTTCTTTTTGTTTTAGGAGTTGGGAATGTTGTTATTTCTCTATTGCGAAATATCATTCCTACTAAAATCCGGATTATTGTTCAGCTAATAGTTGTTGCCACATTGGTTATTATTGTTGATCAGGTTCTGAAGGCTTTTGCATATGAATTGAGTAAGACACTTTCCGTTTTTGTCGGTTTAATTATTACAAACTGTATCATCATGGGTAGGTTTGAAGCCTTTGCCTTAGGCAACGGACCCTGGAAGGCTTTTTTAGACGGTATTGGAAATGCCTTAGGTTATGGAATAATTCTGATAATTGTAGGCTTTTTTAGAGAGTTATTGGGATCAGGAACTTTATTTGGATTTAAGGTTTTTGGAGATCCGGTATCTAAAACAGGATTGTACGCCACCGGCTACGAGAACAATGGATTTATGATTATTCCCCCGGCAGCGCTGATAGTTGTTGGAATAATTATCTGGGTACAACGATCCAGGAATAGGGCACTTATAGAGGAAAACTAATTTACTTTTTAAGAGAAGATTATGTTAGAACATATTGAATTATTTTTTAAATCCATCTTTATAGACAACATGGTCTTCGCCGTGTTTTTAGGGATGTGTTCATATTTGGCTGTGTCCAAAAAAGTAGCCACTGCTGTTGGATTGGGAGCTGCAGTAATTTTTGTACTGGCAGTAACGGTACCCCTTAATTGGTTATTAGACCAATACCTCTTAAGAGATGGTGCCTTAGGATGGCTTGGCCCTGAATATGCTGATTACAATTTAAGTTTTTTGTCATTCATTCTTTTTATTGCAACCATAGCCACTATGGTACAGTTGGTAGAAATTGTGGTTGAAAAATTCTCGCCTGCCTTATACAATTCCCTGGGTATATTTTTGCCATTGATTGCAGTTAACTGTGCTATTTTGGGGGGATCTCTTTTTATGCAATCAAGAGAGATTGAGACCTTAGGTTTGGCTTTCAATTATGGGGTTAGTTCGGGAATAGGTTGGTTTTTGGCTATTTTGGCAATTGCGGCTATTCGTGAAAAGATAAGATACTCAAATGTTCCGGCACCTTTAAGAGGCCTTGGAATTACCTTTATTATTACAGGATTAATGGGGATAGGTTTTCAAAGTTTTGGTGGTATGCTTACCGGTGGAGATGAAGCTCCAGCTGCGGTAGAGGAAACTACAGCGGAAAAGATTGAAGAGAATAAAGTAATAGTTGATGAAGAACTGGATGAGAAAGAGATTTCTTATAACGACCTAATAAAAGAAGAGGAATGATATTAGCTACAAGCACCTTAGGGACTATAACAATTACGGTTATTGCTTTTATGATATTGTTGTTACTACTGGTGACACTTTTACTTTTTACTAAAGAAAAGCTTTCTCCATCAGGTCCTGTAACAATAACTATTAATGGAGAAAAAAAGGTACAAGTTGCCTCCGGGAGTTCTTTACTTTCTACTTTAGGTAATCAAAAGATATTTCTTCCTTCAGCTTGCGGTGGAGGTGGTACCTGCATTCAATGCGAGTGTCATGTCTTGTCTGGTGGTGGCGAGGCACTTCCTACAGAAACACCTCATTTTTCAAAAAGAGAATTGACTGAAGGTGCAAGATTGGCATGCCAGGTTAAGGTTAAACAGGATATGGATATTACTATTCCTGAAGAAGTATTTGGTATTAAAAAATGGGAAGGGACCGTTGTGCGTAATTATAATGTGGCATCATTCATTAAAGAATTTGTGGTAGAAATACCTGAGGATATGGGTTATAAAGCCGGAGGGTATATTCAAATTGAGATTCCACCCTGCGAGATAAAGTATTCCGATATAGATATTACGGCCCACCCTGAAGAGCATGAGACACCTGATAAGTTTCAAAATGAATGGGATAAATTCAACCTTTGGCCTTTGACAATGAGAAATAACGAGGTGGTTGAGCGAGCGTATTCAATGGCGTCTTATCCTGCAGAAGGCAGGGAAATAATGTTAAATGTTCGAATTGCCACCCCACCATGGGACAGGTCTAAGAACGGTTGGATGGATGTAAACCCTGGGGTTGCTTCTTCTTATATTTTTGCTCAAAAACCGGGTGATAAAGTTACCATCTCCGGACCATATGGTGAATTTTTTATCAATGAGTCAGATTCGGAAATGCTATATGTTGGAGGGGGTGCCGGGATGGCACCGATGAGGTCTCATTTATATCACCTTTTTAAAACCTTAAAAACTAACCGTAAGGTTACGTACTGGTATGGAGGTCGTTCAAAAAGGGAACTATTTTATATTGAACATTTTAAAGAATTAGAAAAAGAGTTCCCGAATTTTAAATTTTATATGGCACTCTCAGAACCGTTGGAAGAGGATAACTGGAAAGTTAAGGAGAGCCTGGATGCCCCCGGTGATGGATTTGTTGGGTTTATTCATAATTGTGTCATAGACAATTATTTAAATAATCATGAATCCCCTGAAGATATTGAACTCTATTTTTGCGGGCCGCCACTTATGAACAAGGCCGTTCAAAAAATGGGAGAAGATTTTGGTATTCCGGATGAACATATACGTTTTGATGACTTTGGAGGCTAATTATTTTAACAGCATATAATTTAAAACCGATATTGATCAATATCGGTTTTTTTGATAAATGAATAATAAGTTGCAGGCGCTAACCGAACAAGAATTGCATAACCTGGCAATGAATATTGTAGGGAGACAGCTGGAATCTGAAGGATATGAATTCATGGGTGTCAACAGTAAACCTCTAAAGAACCCTCAATTTGTGTGCCTTAAGGATAAACAGCTGTATTTTATTGTTGTGAGGAATGTTGTTTATCCCAATGACCCTGCAATATATGACAAGGGCCTTTTGATGAAAATTAAAAAACAAGCATCCAAATTTGAGGCTAAAACCTATTATGCAGGGGTAGGTTTGTTTAATGCTGAAGATCAAAATCTTCCTGTTTATCTTAATGAAGCTTATCTTGTACAATATGATGGTCTTCTCGAAATTTAGAATCAGGGTGCTTTATCTTTTTCTGCTTGGGGCAGTTATAGCTTCCTGTGGACTTGATTCTGGTACCTATGTTAAAAGCACACACTTTGGAGGTGCGCTGGGTACTTCATATAGTATTACGATCCTATATCCGGAAGAACTCAATCTTGAAAGGGAAATAGATTCTGTATTCAGAGTTATAAATCATTCCATGTCTACCTATTTGCCCGATTCAGATATTTCTAAGATTAACCGGGGAGATTCAGTCATTGTTGTGGATAAGATGTTTCGGGATGTGTTTGAACTTTCAAAAGAAGTTTATTCCAATACCAATGGTTATTTTGATCCCACGGTTGGCGCTCTTGTAAACGCATGGGGATTTGGCCCGGGAAAACAGCTGGCATTGGATAGTACCAAAGTGGATAGTATTCTGCAATTCGTGGGCTTTGATAAAGTCCGTATAACCGAAGAGGGAAGAGTGATTAAGAATGATTCCAGAATTTTCTTCGACTTCAATGCAATTGCCAAGGGATATGCAATAGACCGCTTGGCTAAACTTTTAGATCAAAAAGATATTGAAAATTATTTAATTGAAGTTGGAGGCGAGATCATTGCCAAAGGCGAGAATAAATTGAAACAAAAGTCCTGGATTGTTGGTATTGATGATCCTCAGATTGAAGAGGGAAGAAGGTTAAAACTCACACTACAGCTTAGAGATAATGCCATGGCGTCATCTGGGAATTATAGAAAATTCCGTGTGGATTCTATCACAGGCAAAAAATTTGTTCATACAATTGATCCTAAAACTGGTTATACCAGGGATGCTAATGTTCTTGCTGTCAGTGTTATTGCAAAAAATTGCGCAAAAGCCGATGCGTATGCAACCGCATTTATGGCAATGGAGTTATCAGAATCGATAAAACTTTTGGACTCCCACAAAGAATTAGATGCTTATATCATTTATATTGATGAAATTGGAGAGGTAAAAGAATTTATGACACCGGAATTCAAAAAGCTGGTAGTATACTGATCATTTGCTTACAACGGGTATGATTTCCCCTTTCGCCAATCTGTATTTTTCTATATCTGAAACTGGCATATCCGATGTGTAATCTACCTCTTTAACTTTAAATCCTGCTTCTTTAAGCCTGTCAAAATAATCACGTCCATAAATACGAACGTGATCGTATTGTCCAAAAATTTTAGTCCGCTCCTTCTTATCGGTAATAGAATCATCTTCATAAGTGACTTCTCTATTAAGATCCTGAGGTATTTGAAAAATACCCCAACCTGAAGGTTTAAGAACACGATAGAGTTCGCTTATTGCTTTTCTGTCGTTCGGGATATGTTCCAATACATGATTGCATAAAATAATATCAAATGAATTATCCTTAAAAGGTAACGCACATATATCTGCTTTCACATCGGCTAGGGGAGAGTTCAGATCTGTAGTCGTATACTCCAGTTGTTTTAGCTTCTTAAATTTTCTATAGAAGGCCTGCTCCGGTGCAAAATGTAAAACCTTGTGCGGTGCGGTAAAAAAATCGGTTTCATTCTTCAGGTATAACCACAAAAGCCGATGTCTTTCAAGGGATAAAGTAGAAGGGGAAAGCACATTTTCCCTGGGGTTTTCATATCCATAGGGAAGGAAACTTTTAAATTGTTTACCATCAATTGGATCTGTATACTTATCCCCTTTAAGTAGCACAGACAGGATGGGTCTTGCCAGATAGCTCAGTTGAATTAATAAAGGCCTGGGTATTTTATTTAGGACATATTTGAATAGTTTTTTCAAAATCCTTTTGGAGATTAGAGTTGAAGCTTCTTTGCCCTAAATTCTTCTTCTTCATCATTTTTTATACCAAGCGATTCATAAATATATTGGAAGGTTGAAAGTAATTCCGGTTTCCCCTGAATAAGAGCCACATTATGCTCAAAATGAGCACTTGGCTTGCCATCGGCAGTTAGGATGGTCCATCCATCACGGAGCTGTTTTATGCGCTTTGTACCCATGTTAATCATAGGTTCAATGGCAACTACCATCCCGTCTACGAATTTTTTTCCTCTTCCACGCTTACCATAATTTGGCATCTCGGGTCCTTCATGGAGCTTTTTTCCAAGACCATGACCTACAAGTTCCCGTACTACGCCATACCCATGGCTTTCACAGTAATTTTGAATTGCAAAACCAACATCTCCAACGCGGTTTCCAGCCCTGAATTCTTTGATTCCTATATAAAGAGATTCCTTAGTAATCCGGAGAAGCTTTTTGGTCTCTTCATCAACATTTCCAACTTCAAACGTATATGCATGGTCTCCGTAAAATCCGTTTTTTAAGGCACCACAATCTACGGATATGATATCCCCATCCTTCAATGGTTCTTTGTTTGGAATGCCATGGACCACCTGTGCATTCGGACTCAGGTTTAATGTATTTGGAAAATCGTACATGCCAAGAAAACCTGGTTCAGCACCTTGATCACGAATATATTCTTCTGCCAATTTATCCAGGTAAAGTCCGTCAACCCCCGGCTTAATTTCAGCGGCCAGCATACCTAAAGTTTTGGAAACTACTAATGCACTCTCTCTAAGAAGTTCAATCTCTTCTAACGTCTTAATAACTACCATTATGCAAATTTAATACATTCCACCTATATCAAAGAGTGTTGCGTCATTAATGCCGGCTGTGGAATTCCCATTAGTTCAAGAATTGTAGGAGCAATATCACCAAGGACACCATCATTTATTTTTTTTATATCCTTATCAACCAGGATTAAGGGTACCGGATTTGTGGTATGTGCAGTATTAGGCGTGCCATCCGGGTTAATCATAGTATCACAATTACCGTGATCTGCTATAACCAATGTGGTATAACCGTTTTTCAATCCTGCGGTGATAACCGCTTGTGCACATGAATCAACTGTCTCACAGGCTTTTATGGCAGCCTTCATATCCCCGGTATGTCCTACCATATCCGGATTTGCAAAGTTGAGGCACACAAAGTCAACTTCTCCTTTGTTCAACTCGGGAATTATAGAATCTCTAATTTCATAAGCACTCATTTCCGGTTTCAGGTCATAAGTTGCCACCTTTGGTGAAGGGCATAATATCCGTTCTTCACCCTCAAAAGGAATTTCTCTGCCACCGTTAAAGAAAAAGGTTACATGAGGATATTTCTCCGTTTCAGCAATACGAATCTGTTTTTTGCCTTTAAGGGCAAGGACCTCACCTAAGGTGTCCTTAAGATTGTCTTTGTCATAAACTACATGTACACCGATAAATGAATCGTCATAGTTAGTAAGGGTTACATAGTAGAGATCCAGTTTATGCATATTTTGTTCATGAAAATCTTTTTGACTTAATACCTGAGTAAGTTCTCTGCCTCGGTCTGTCCTAAAATTGAAAAATATGACCACATCTCCGTCTTTTATTTTAGTCAGTGGTACCCCGGCTGCATTAACCATGGAAATTGGTTTGATGAATTCATCAGTGATACCTTCACTATAGCTTTTTTGCATCGCTTCAGATATATTGTTAAAAGGATCGCCTTTCCCATTAACCAATAAATCGTAAGCTATTTTAACACGTTCCCATCGTTTATCCCTATCCATGGCATAATACCTGCCAACAACAGAAGCCAGTTTAGCATTTTTATCTGAGCAGAAGGTGGTCAGGTCCTCCAAAAATGTGATTCCACTTTTTGGATCTACGTCTCTTCCGTCTGTAAAAGCATGAATGAATGCATTTTTAACACCATAATTTTCACTCACCTCAATAAGTCCTTTTAAGTGGTCAATATGGCTGTGGACTCCTCCATTACTAAGTAAACCCAGAAAATGCACATCCTTGTTATGGTCTTTGGCATAGGTGAAGGCTTCTTTTAGTTCTTTTTCTTCCTTTAGGGTACCTTCTTTAACCGCAAGATTAATTTTTGCCAAATCCTGATATACAATTCGGCCGGCTCCTAAATTCATATGTCCTACTTCACTATTGCCCATTTGTCCTGTTGGCAGGCCAACATTCAATCCATCCGTCAGAAGATTAGCATTAGCGTAATTTTTATAAAGCGAATCTACAAAGGGTGTATGGGCATTATCAATAGCCGAAACTTTAGGGTCTGGAGATTTCCCCCATCCATCCAAGATCATCAAGATTACCTTTTTATTCATGGTCCTTTATTTATTGAGTTAGCAAAAATACAGTGATTTACCAAGGTTTACCAGTATTCTTCCAGGCTTTTTATAAAATTTTCAGGAAGATAAAATCATCTTATATATTCAACTGCAACGAAAGGTTAAGTGTTAAAATTACGTTATTATTATGTTAATGGTGAAACAATTATCAATAAGAGGCGTCTATTCTAGTATAATCAAAATCTATTCATCAATTAAAAACAATTCATCATGAGAAAAACAATCTTAATTGCGGCCACAGCATGTCTGCTTATGGTTTCTGGCGTTTATGCCGAGAACAGAACAACTAATGAATCTACCGAAACAATTTTGAATGTGAAGGACCTTGCTATCAGTTCCTTTTGCAAAGCAATTCTTCAGGGAGATATTGATACGGTAAAATCATTAATCGAACTTGGAGAAGACGTTAATCAAAAATCTTTAGACATGACTCCTGCAATGTTCGCCGCCAGGTATAACAAAGCTGACATATTACAATTGCTTATTGAAAACGGAGCGGATTTATCTATTAAAAATGATAAGGGGTATACGGCTAAGAAGTTGGCAAAACTTTCTCACGCCACTGAAGCCCTTGCAGTTTTAGAAGGGCACAATATCTAGAAATAAAAGTTTATTCATCAATCAAAAAAAACCCTGACAGTAATGTCAGGGTTTTTTGTTTGGATTGGTTTAAAATAATTAGTGTTCTTGTAAAAGAGTTAATGAAAAATAAAAGTTAACTAAAATTCAAATCCTGTAAAAGCCCTATACAAAAAAGCATAGATGGCCATGGATAACATTAATACGCAGAAAAATGAATAAATTTTTAGTAGGACTACAATAAACTCCGGTTTACAGTCGTCAAATGCCTCTAAATAAAGACTTTTAAAATGCAATAGCGTTCCCATATAGTTTCGTTTAAAATGTAAATCAAAGCTATAAGGGTTAAATTAGGGGTATAAACAGATTGGGAGGTAAAGTCAAATATACAAAAAAAAGATGTATGACCTAGAATAACCAAAAAAATCTTATCTGGTTTAGTTCTTGTATTTCTCGATAGATTTCTTAATTCTTTCAATTCTATTATCCGGATCCGGATGTGTACTGTGAAATTCTGGAACTCTATTTGGCCCGGCAGAAGCTTTTAAAATTTCCATTACTCGGATCATTTCTTCCGGCTCATAATCACTTTGCATCATGAATAAAACTCCCAGATCATCGCTTTCCAGTTCGTCTTCACGGCCATTTGTTAAAAGTGTATTTTGGCCAATACTACCAACCAGGCTGCCAGCGTCAGCCCCTACACTGGCGCCCATGGATACAGTTTTCCAAAAATTACTCTCTGCAATGCGTTCAGCAGAATGTCTGCCTATCACATGCCCAATTTCATGTCCAAGTACGCCAGCCAGTTGTGATTCATTAAGTTGATTGAATAGTGCATAAGTTATAAAAACCTGTCCGCCCGGTAATGCAAAGGCATTAACAGTTTGGTCATCTGCCAGTAAATGAAATTCATATTTATATGGAGTTTCCCTTGCAATACTGTTTTGTATTAGCCGGTTTCCTACGACATCCACCAAGGTTTGAAGACGCTCATCGGGATATAAACCTCCGTATTGTTGAGCCACTTCGGGAGCACTTTGAAGACCAATAGCAATTTCTTGTTCAGAGGTCATATTGATATTTTGAACTCTTCCGGTATAAGGATTCTCTTCCTTATTGTTCCAGCGTTGGATGAGTGCAAATACGACTATTATTAAACCAATAACTATTCGAATCTTCCAACTACCTCTTCTCATAGTATAGTATTTATCTCTGTCGTTTTATAACAAAAAAATGCCTACAAAAGTTCTGGATTAATATCGAGTATATTATCCTCGATATATGTCTTTACAAATTCTGTAGTCAAATGATCACTGCCCAAAAAGTCTTCCTGCTCCAATTGTTTCATAATATTTTTAAGTCTGAAAGATTTAAGCATAGGTATGGATAGGGGGGCGTAACTGTAGTGCCATGGTTCATATTTAAAGCCTTTCCTCTTGGAATCATCTGTATAAACCAGGTAATAATCAAACTTTTTAGAGTTTTCGTCCATCCAAAGTTTGAATTTTTCAAATGGTCCTCCTGTACTGAATTTACTGGCGTCAAGCACATCGCCATCTACCTTGGGGGCCCCATCAATAAGATCCATATCAGTTCCCCAATGGTGCCTGCTTGTACCAGGAATGGTAGAATACTCAATTATCTTATCAATTGCATCCAGTGGTTCCATCCCATCATCCGTATATTTTAAATATTTACGTTCAAAAATTACTGCCTGCCTATCAAAACTCCGATAACTTGAGACGATTTTTATGTCTATACCATCAGCTAAGGCTGCCTTTTTCATTTCAACAAATGCATCATGTGCTTCCTTCCTTAAATTAATACCATCACCGTATAACTCAATATCTTCTTTGCCCATTAATTCCTCAATGGAATATTTGGTATCCTGAATTAAAAGGGTACTTGGGACAATAGTTAGGGCCAGACCACAAAACCCACTTCTTTTAATAAATAACCTTCTTTCCATAATTTTTCGGTTTAATCAGGGACATTATATGATTTGTATCTTCCAATCAAATAAGATACCATTTATTTAAATAGGATTCTTAAATATAATTATTTTGCCATGTAAGGATGTAAAGTATGATTTACATCTAAACAGCTTACTTCAAAGTTAATAAGTATTTTGACAAAAAAATATACACTGTAGAGGGTTTATCTGTTGATAAGGCAAAATGAATCCCTGAAGGCTGGTAGAATGATGAGAGGATTTAATTGGAATAACGGACTAGTTGGAAATATAGAGATAGCCCTGGTGTTTTCTTCGCAAATCATTAAGTGTAATGATATAAAAGTAGATGCCGGTTTCTAATCCAGAATCCTTTTGAATTGCATTTTCCATGTTGGAATACCCATTAAAATCGCCTCTGTAGTTATCTTTAGTATAGACCAAAACACCGTATCGGTTAAAAATCTGAAGGGAATTGCTAGGAGAATTTTCGAGGCCTTCAATGGTTAGCACGTCATTTTGACCGTCACCATTGGGGGTCATATAATAGTTATCCAACTCAATGGTATCAAAGGTTTCAAGCATGTCATCATTTCCTCCTATGGTAATAATCTCATAATCATTGGGGACAAAAAGATCTGAAGTAATGGTGCCGTAGGCCATACCACCTTCTACAGCGGTGTTACCCAAACTAACCCATTGGCTTTCAGATTTGCTCCAGCCGACCACTTTGAGATCGCTCATAAATTCACCTAAGGCTGCAACATTGCTGTAACCATCCCAACTTAGAGTTACATGGGAAGGAACATCTCCTTCCAGTCTCCAAAATTCTTTATCACTGACAGACATATATTCTGAGGCCCTTTTATTTGTGTTGAAAAAGGCGTTTAAAGTTTTTGAATTATTGGGATCTTCAAAAAAGTAGGCACATTTTGCCAAAGAATTTGTGGCCATAGATCTTATGGTTAAAGGTCTTAGCCTTTGGTCATCACCAACTGGAAATATAAAAGTATCTTTATTGGTCATCGCCGCATAGCCATATACTTTTGAAACACTGCTTTCACCGGTATAAAAAGAGTTGTCAAAGAAATTTGAATAAACTCCTGATTGCGTCCTGGGCGTGATAATATCACCTGTAATTAAATTTCCATTATTGTTTACACCCAAAGAAGTTTGCAGTACCAAACCGTCTTCAACGGCTATTTCAGCATCAAAAAAGATGGGCGTAAAAGCCCCAGAGACTGTTAGCTGACCAAAATCACTGTAAAAACCGACCAGGCCCATATTCTGGTCAAAACTACCGTCATTGATGAGATCCAAATGTAATCCAACCATTGCGGTTTCATGGATCTGTATAGTGCCATAATTGTGCAGTGCTTCCTGACTCATTAGCTGAAAGCACCACGCCAAGAATAGTAATATGGCAATAAGGTATCTCATTTACTATCGTAGTTTGTTTATTACAAAACTGGATTCTCCGGAGCCACTAAATTGAACGGTACCTGAATTTGCTTCTCTGTAGGTTATTATCGTTACAACATCATTAGCGTTAAGTTGTAATATTTCGTTAAGGTGTATGCTGGAATGATCATTATCATAATTATATCTGATAAAGCCTGAGGCTCCAATGGCTCCAATAGGAATACTATTTACAGCAATTCGGGCATTTACGTTCGTTCCTTCTTCTGTTTTTTGGTTAGAATCAATTCCTATTAAAGACAAATTCGCCCTAATATCATATCTCCCGGCTATCTTTACGGTGAGGGATGTACTTGTAGCGATATATAAATTTGAACTATCATCATTATAATCCTGTATCCCAAAAATTGGTGCAATTGTATTATCAACGTTAAGATTGGTAGAAGTATTGCTGTTTATCCATCTGGCACCGTAGTTAATTTGAGATCTTTGCAATACCCCAGAAGCATCTGCTGCCAGAATATCATCAGTATTATCGGCGCTACTCAATGTTCTAAACCTCGCACTCCCGTTAACATCAATTTTTTCAGTTGGGCCATTGGTTGCAATTCCCAATCGATTATTGGTATTGTCCCAAAATACCTGACTATTATTTTCGGTTATTTTTCCATCGGAACCTGCAAAAAAGATTGAGCCCGAAGTTCCCGAAATTTCTGTACCATCTAAGCCATCAACACCATCAGCTCCTGCCGGACCAGTCAGGTCCATAGTGGTAAAACTTGATCCATCGGTAAAGTTCAGGGTGAAAGTTCCGTTACCGTTATCTGTTGTAGAGGCAATCCCGTTGCCATCAGCACCATCAATACCATCTGTACCATCGACACCCGGTATTCCCTGCAGTCCCTGTGGTCCTGTTAAATCTGAAGTAGTAAAGCTCGATCCGTCGGTAAAATTCAGTGTAAAAGTACCGTTGCCGTTATCTGTTGTAGAGGCAATCCCATTACCATCAGTACCATCAATACCATTTGTTCCATCAACGCCATCTGCACCCGGTAATCCCTGCAGTCCCTGTGGCCCTGTTAAATCTGAAGTAGTAAAGCTCGATCCGTCGGTAAAATTCAGGGTGAAAGTTCCGTTGCCGTTATCACTTGTAGAAGCAATCCCATTACCATCGGCACCGTCCGATCCGTCAACACCGTCTGTTCCATTAAGACCGTCCACGCCATTAGTTCCGTCAGCGCCATCTGCACCATCGATACCCGGTAATCCCTGTGGTCCTGTTAAATCTGAAGAAGTAAAGCTTGATCCATCGGTGAAGTTCAGGGTAAAAGTTCCGTTACCGTTATCTGATGTAGAAGCAATCCCATTGCCATCGGCACCATCTGTTCCGTCAGCACCATTTATGCCATCTGTACCATCGATACCTGGTAATCCCTGCAGTCCCTGTGGCCCTGTTAAATCTGAAGTAGTAAAGCTCGTTCCGTCTGTAAAATTCAGGGTGAAAGTTCCGTTGCCGTTATCACTTGTAGAAGCAATCCCATTACCATCGGCACCGTCCGATCCGTCAACACCGTCTGTTCCATTAAGACCGTCCACGCCATTAGTTCCGTCAGCGCCATCTGCACCATCGATACCCGGTAATCCCTGTGGTCCTGTTAAATCTGAAGTGGTAAAACTTGATCCGTCGGTAAAGCTCAAGGTAAAAGTTCCGTTGCCGTTATCTGTTGTAGAGGCTATTCCGTTGCCATCAGCACCGTCTGTTCCGTCATCACCATTAGTACCATTTGTTCCATCAGTGCCATTAGCTCCTGCCGGACCAGTAAGGTCCATAGTGGTAAAACTTGACCCATCGTTAAAATTCAGGGTAAAAGTTCCGTTGCCGTTATCTGTTGTAGAAGCAATCCCGTTGCCATCGGCACCATCTGTTCCGTCAGCACCATTTATGCCATCTGTACCATCGATACCTGGTAATCCCTGCAGTCCCTGTGGCCCTGTTAAATCTGAAGTAGTAAAACTCGATCCGTCGGTAAAATTCAGGGTAAAAGTTCCATTGCCATTATTTGTTGTAGAAGCAATCCCATTGCCATCTGCACCGTCTGTTCCGTCAGCACCATCAACACCATTTGTTCCGTCTGAGCCATCGACACCCGGTATTCCCTGTGGCCCTGTTAAATCTGAAGTAGTAAAGCTCGATCCGTCGGTAAAGCTCAAGGTAAAAGTTCCGTTGCCGTTATCTGTTGTAGAGGCTATTCCGTTGCCATCAGCACCGTCTGTTCCGTCAGCACCATTTATGCCATCTGTACCATCGATACCTGGTAATCCCTGCAGTCCCTGTGGCCCTGTTAAATCTGAAGTAGTAAAGCTCGATCCGTCGGTAAAGTTCAGGGTAAAAGTTCCATTGCCGTTATCTGATGTAGAAGCAATCCCGTTGCCATCCGCGCCGTCTGTTCCGTCAGCACCATCAATACCATTTGTTCCATCAGCGCCATTAGCTCCTGCCGGACCAGTAAGGTCCATAGTGGTAAAACTTGATCCGTCTGTAAAATTCAGGGTGAAAGTTCCGTTGCCGTTATCTGTTGTAGAAGCAATCCCATTACCATCTGTACCATCAATACCATTTGTTCCGTCAACACCATCAATACCATTTGTGCCGTCTGCACCATCTATACCAGGTATTCCTTGCAGTCCCTGTGGTCCTGTTAAATCTGAAGAAGTAAAGCTCGATCCGTCGGTAAAGTTCAGGGTAATAGTTCCATTGCCGTTATCTGATGTAGAAGCAATCCCGTTGCCATCGGCACCATCTGTTCCGTCAGCACCATTTATGCCATCTGTACCATCGATACCTGGTAATCCCTGCAGTCCCTGTGGCCCTGTTAAATCTGAAGTAGTAAAGCTCGATCCGTCTGTAAAATTCAGGGTAAAAGTTCCGTTACCGTTATCTGTTGAAGAGGCAATCCCGTTACCATCCGTGCCGTCTGTTCCGTCAGCACCATTTATGCCATCTGTACCATCGACACCCGGTAATCCCTGCAGTCCCTGTGGCCCTGTTAAATCTGAAGTAGTAAAGCTCGATCCGTCGGTAAAGCTCAAGGTAAAAGTTCCGTTGCCGTTATCACTTGTAGAAGCAATCCCATTACCATCGGCACCGTCTGTTCCGTCAGCACCATTTATGCCATCTGTACCATCGACACCCGGTATTCCCTGCAGTCCCTGTGGCCCTGTTAAATCTGAAGTAGTAAAGCTTGACCCGTCGGTAAAGTTCAGGGTAAAAGTTCCGTTACCGTTATCTGATGTAGAAGCAATCCCGTTGCCATCAGCACCATTTGTTCCGTCAACACCATCAATACCATTTGTGCCGTCTGCACCATCTATACCAGGTATTCCTTGCAGTCCCTGTGGTCCTGTTAAATCTGAAGTAGTAAAACTTGATCCGTCAGTAAAATTCAGGGTGAAAGTTCCGTTGCCGTTATCTGTTGTAGAAGCAATCCCATTACCATCTGTACCATCAATACCATTTGTTCCGTCAACACCATCAATACCATTTGTGCCGTCTGCACCATCTATACCAGGTATTCCCTGCAGTCCCTGTGGCCCTGTTAAATCTGAAGTAGTAAAGCTCGATCCGTCGGTAAAGTTCAGGGTAAAGGTTCCGTTCCCGTTATCTGTTGTAGAAGCAATCCCATTACCATCTGTACCATCAATACCATTTGTTCCATCAATGCCATTAGCTCCTGCCGGACCAGTAAGGTCCATAGTAGTAAAGCTGGATCCATCGGTAAAGTTCAGGGTAAAAGTACCGTTACCGTTATCTGTTGTAGAAGCAATCCCATTACCATCGGCACCGTCTGTTCCGTCAGCGCCATTAGCTCCTGCCGGACCAGTAAGGTCCATAGTGGTAAAACTTGATCCGTCTGTAAAATTCAGGGTAAAGGTTCCGTTACCGTTATCTGTTGTAGAGGCAATTCCGTTGCCATCAGCACCGTCCGTTCCATCAATACCATCAGCGCCATTAACTCCTGCCGGACCAGTGAGATCTGAAGTAGTAAAGCTGGATCCATCGGAAAAGTTCAGGGTAAAAGTTCCGTTGCCGTTATCTGATGTAGAAGCAATCCCGTTGCCATCGGCACCATCTGTTCCGTCAGCACCATTTATGCCATCTGTACCATCGATACCTGGTAATCCCTGCAGTCCCTGTGGCCCTGTTAAATCTGAAGTAGTAAAGCTCGATCCGTCGGTAAAATTCAGGGTGAAAGTTCCGTTGCCGTTATCACTTGTAGAAGCAATCCCGTTGCCATCAGCACCGTCTGTTCCGTTAGCACCATCAACACCATTTGTTCCGTCTGAGCCATCGACACCCGGTATTCCCTGCAGTCCCTGTGGCCCTGTTAAATCTGAAGTAGTAAAGCTCGATCCGTCTGTAAAATTCAGGGTGAAAGTTCCGTTGCCGTTATCTGTTGTAGAGGCAATCCCATTACCATCGGCACCATCCGTTCCGTCAGCACCATCAATACCATTTGTTCCATCAGCGCCATTAGCTCCTGCCGGACCAGTAAGGTCCATAGTGGTAAAACTTGATCCGTCTGTAAAATTCAGGGTAAAAGTTCCATTGCCGTTATCTGATGTAGAAGCAATCCCGTTGCCATCGGCACCATCTGTTCCGTCAGCACCATTTATGCCATCGATACCCGGTATTCCCTGCAGTCCCTGTGGTCCTGTTAAATCTGAAGTGGTAAAACTTGACCCGTCGGTAAAGTTCAGGGTAAAAGTTCCGTTACCGTTATCTGTTGTAGAAGCAATCCCGTTGCCATCGGCACCATCTGTTCCGTCAGCACCATTAGTACCATTTGTTCCATCAGCGCCATTAGCTCCTGCCGGACCAGTAAGGTCCATAGTGGTAAAACTTGATCCGTCTGTAAAATTCAGGGTAAAAGTTCCGTTGCCGTTATCTGTTGTAGAAGCAATCCCATTGCCATCAGCACCGTCTGTTCCGTCAGCACCATCAATACCATTTGTTCCATCAACACCATCAGTGCCATTAGCTCCTGCCGGACCAGTAAGGTCCGTAGTGGTAAAACTTGATCCGTCTGTAAAATTCAGGGTAAAAGTTCCATTGCCATTATCTGTTGTAGAAGCAATCCCGTTGCCATCAGCACCGTCCGTTCCGTCAACACCGTCTGTTCCATTAAGACCGTCCAAACCATTAGTTCCATCAGCGCCATCAGCACCATCAATACCATTTGTTCCATCAGCGCCATTAGCTCCTGCCGGACCAGTAAGGTCCATAGTGGTAAAACTTGATCCATCGGTAAAGTTCAGGGTAAAAGTGCCGTTGCCGTTATCTGTTGTAGAGGCAATCCCATTACCATCAGTACCATCAATACCATTTGTTCCATCAACGCCATCTGCACCATCGATACCCGGTAATCCCTGTGGTCCTGTTAAATCTGAAGAAGTAAAAGAGGTTCCGTCCGAATAATTTATGGTAAAAGTTCCATTTCCATTATCAACAAAAGTAAAAGTACCTGGAGTTGAGCCTGACCCGCTACAGAGGTCATTCCATTGTGTTCCATTGTACATGAAGACGCATTGGGCTTCAATATTATAAACCAAAGCGCCACGCAATGGGGTAATGCTTTGCATTTGAGCTGTAGTAAGCCGGGTAAGAACTAAAGCTTTGTTACTGCTTTCCAATTCTAAAATAGAAGCAGAATTAATGTTATTGGGGTTTTCACCAATTTTTACCTGTGCTGTCGCTAGGGTTGAAGACACGACTAACAGTGCAAAAAGCAATTTTTTTAGGTTCATTTTATAAAGATTTGGGCCAAATCATTAATTGAACGTAAAAATACCCCTAAGATGAGGACCTGTATAGAAAATGTTGTGTAGCTCTAAAAATGTGTGGTGAAAAGAAGAATAGCTTTTAATTACCGTAGAATATGGCACTTTATCGACCTGTTCAGTGCCCTGAATTATCGATCCAAAAACAAAAAGCCCTGATAATTTAAACCCAGGTCATCCAGCGAAATAACATAGAAATATACTCCTTCAGGCAGGCCTTGTTCCCGGTTAATTACCAGATTATCTATGTTGGAAATACCTCCAAATTCATTGGTATAATTCGTCATTTCAAAGACCTTCAAACCATAGCGGTCAAAAATCCGGATGCTGTTGTTGGGGCTTAGTTCCATTTCTTCAATGACCAAAACATCATTTATGCCGTCTCCGTTAGGGGAAACAAAATAGTTGTCCAGGGTTAAAATATCCTCTGGTTCGGCCAGGCTTCCAAAGGTAATCACCTCAAAGTCATCCGGGACAAAGGTTTCAGAACTTACAAATCCGGTGGTAAGGTCGCCCCCTATAGCGGCACTCCCAAGAGGAATCCAACTGTTTGACTGCTTATTCCAGCCCATAAGGGTTACTGCATTAATATCTGTAGCCAGAGAGGCTATGTCGCTTCTGGCATTCCAGCTGAGCGTTATGGTGGAAGGGACAGTTCCTTCCAGACGCCAAAATTCCCGGTTGCTTATCGCATCTATGGATCTGGGTTTTAGATCTGTATTAAAACCTGGAAAAGTGGAAGGATTATTGGGATCTTCAAAAAAGTACGCGCATCTGGCAAAGGCATTAGCGCTATCTGAATTTAGAATCAAAGGCCTTAACTGTTGTGAATCTCCTACCGGAAATGTAAAGCTTTGTTGCCCTGTCAGGGAGGCATAACCGTCTATTTTAGAACCGTCTCCGGAGCCTACATAAAAGGCATCGCGGATAAAATTGTAATAGATGTCTACTGAATTACGTGGGGTTATAAAGTCGCCCACCACAAAGTTGGTGTTGTTGGTCACATTTAGGGAGGTATTGAGTTGCACCCCCAGGTCATTCGCAATTTCGGTATCGAAAAATACGGGGGCAAAGGCTCCGGTTACGGAGATCAGGGAGCTGCCGTAAAAGCCTGCCAGGCCCAGGTTTTCATCAAAAGAGGCATTGTTGATAAGGTCCGTATGAAAACCCAGCTGCCCGTCCTGGTGAATACGAATGTTCCCGCTGTTGTACAGGGCGGTTTGGGCAAGTATCACCTGACCTAATAAAAGCGATATGATAGTTAACCTAATTTTCATCTAATTATTCCGAAATTGTAAAATACCAATCAGCATTTACTAGTGCGTTAGTTTGACCGGTCTTTATTTGAATGGTAAAACTATTGGTGCCCTGTCCCGTTGCATAAATTCTATAATCACCAAGAACACTTAGTTGCAATATAAAATTGGTTGTAGTAACAAATCCTGCATTTAAGTTAACTGTATATTCCCCAGTAATATTAGAAACAACGCTATTAATTAAACCAGAAGTTGCTTGTGCAATTGTTCCTATACTATTGATCTTTGCAATACCTTTTACAGGACTAGGAACAGTAGCCCATTGTGCATTGCCTGCTACGGTAGTAAGAACCTGACCGTCTGTGGCTGATGGGTTTATTTTGTTCTCGGTCACGTTAGCATCGGCTATGTCTGCCGTCTGTACTTGTCCATCGGCTATTTTTGCTGTTGTTACTGCATTGTCAGCGAGATCCAAAGGGTTTCCCGCTAGTCCATCACCGTCTATTGCTGCGGTTGTTTGCACTGCCCCGGCTGTTGGTGCAGCCCATTGCGCATTGCCTGCTACGGTAGTAAGAACCTGACCGTCTGTGGCAGATGGGTTTATTTTGTTCT
>NZ_CANLGX010000004.1 GCF_947490415.1 uncultured Eudoraea sp. | reverse complement strand
AATGAGGACGGCACAGTACAGACCGTAGCCAAGGCAGACCTTACGGACAATCTTGACGGCACCTATACCTTTACCAACAATGATGGATCGGATGTAACTATTGACACCAATGGTATGGTGATCAGCAATGTCATTGCCGGTAACCTTATTGCTACGGTGACCGATGCCTCTGGTGCGGCTACCGATATTGATGAGAGCATTACCACCCTTAATGACAATACCGATGGCAGTTTTACCTATACCTCAGAGGATGGTACGGTGACCACTTTCACGGAAACCCTGACCAATGCGACAGACAACAACGATGGTTTTGTGACCTACACCAATGAGGACGGCACAGTACAGACCGTAGCCAAGGCAGACCTTACGGACAATCTTGACGGCACCTATACCTTTACCAATAATGATGGCAGCGATGTTACCATTGACACCAATGGTATGGTGATCAGCAATGTCATTGCCGGTAACCTGATAGCTACGGTGACCGATGCCTCTGGTGCGGCTACCGATATTGATGAGAGCATTACCACCCTTAATGACAATACCGATGGCAGTTTTACCTATACCTCGGAAGACAATACAACTACAACCTTTACAGGGACCGACGACCAAAACGCTTCGGAAGTTCCCTATACGCCATATCTTACAATAACCTCCATGGATGTTCAAGCTGCAATAAATGAGTTGAAAGATGAAGTTGATGCAAATTTAGACGGGTTTATAGTAGGCAATAGCACTTTTATAGATCTACAAAACGTAGGGTCAGCGACAACCCCAGACATTACAGCAGTCTTGTCCGCAACCGGAACTACTGATGCCACTACTTTTTTGAGAGGAGATAACACTTGGGCTGTGCCACCCACGGGTACAGATGACCAAACTGCTACAGAAGTCAATCTGGATACTGCAGTGGATACCAATGGAGATGCCACGAACGAAACCACCGTGGAGGAGGTCATACAGGCGATCGCGCCCATCACCTCGAAAGCTGCCCGCGTCTTTTATCCGCCGTCCATAGCGGTTGATGCTTCCGCCAATGGAACATTCAATGTGGATTTATACGCACAGTATATTGCTCAATTTGGAACTCCAACAGTCGCAAGTACTGGTGCTCCTGCATCGGTTCCAACGTACGCCGCAGCCGACTTATATTATTATGTAACCTATGCAGATCCTACAGTTTTTAACACGGGTACCATGAGCATCAATGCCAGTGGCGTATTATCCTACGAAATTATAGGGCAACCCGCTGATTACAACTCCTTAATTAACGTTGTTTTCGTTGTAAAATAATGGGGACTTTAAAAATAACAACGTGGGTTTGAAACATATATTAAAACATAAGTCAGTTTTCCTTAGTCTTGTTTTTACAATACTGGGGATTGCTTTTTCTTATTCGCAATTCCTTCTTCAGGCACCTACAGGTGGAGGCGAGAGCAATTATAGATGGTATGAGGCTTCAGACACCTCAACAGTTTTGAGTACGGATTTCTTTTATGAGACCAGCACTCCAGGGGTTTACTTTGCAACTTATGACGGAACACTTTGCGGTTCTAATGCCACAGGATACTTTATATTAACAGATTGTACATCTCCAGATAACCAGGTTACACTGGATATTGCTGCAAATGTAAATGGCAGTGCTACTGTAAGCTGGAATCCTGCCGTTGCCGGAAATCAATTGCAACCGGTGGTTACATCTACAACTTCGGTAGTTCGTTATGTGGCCACAATTAATAAAGCAGGTAATTCAACAGATCTCCCAGGTTTCACAGTGGTTTGTCTGCAACAGGCAGCCATCCTGGTAGACGATTTTATTACGCTTGATGAAGATACTTCCACCGTGGTCCCAATTTATGACAATGACAGCGATCTCCCTGCAATAGGAACTTTGACAACTACGAATCCTGCTAATGGTTCAGTTAGTATTAATAACAATGGGACTCCGAATGATCCAACAGATGACATTGTTACCTATACACCAAATCCGGATTACAACGGCCCCGATTCATTTGATTATACCGTCTGTAATACCACGGGAGATTGTAGTACCGCAACAGTTACTGTAGATGTGTTGCCTGTAGTAGATGCATTACCTGATTCTATAGCCACTATAGAAGATATTGCCGTTGATATAGACATTTTAGCAAATGACAACGATATTCCTACAGTAGGGACCCTCACAAATACGAGTCCCGCTGATGGCACAGCTGTAATCAATAATAATGGTACTCCGGGAGACCCTTCGGATGATAATATCACATATACTCCTAGTCCCGGTTTTATTGGGACAGATTCCTTTACCTATACCCTTTGCGATAATTTATCCAATTGCAGCACTGCAACAGTTACCATTCTGGTAAATCCAATTGGGGTGGATCTGGACACAGACAATGATGGCATAGTGGACAGTTTTGAAGATTTAAATTTAGACGGGGACAATGACCCATCAACAAATCCAACGGATACGGATAGTGACGGCATAGCAGATTATCTCGATATAGATAGTGATGATGATGGCATTCCGGACAACGTAGAAGCGCAATCAACCGCAGACTATACAGCACCTAGTGGTATAGATGCCAATAATAACGGTCTCGATGATGTATATGAAAATGGCGGCGGATTGGGAATTCTTCCCGTAGATACAGATGGTGATGGTCTGCCAGATTATGTTGATACCGATAGTGATGATGACAATGTTCCGGATAATATTGAGGGGCATGATATGGATAATAATGGCATTGCAGATGTAGTCTTTATAGGATCTGATAAGGATAATGATGGCCTCGACGATGGTTATGAGGGTTATACAGCTATTGATGACGATGTAAACGATGAGATTGATGATCCTTTTGATATGTTGCCAAACACAGATGGTGATTCCGAATCTGATTACAGGGATACGGATGATGATGATGATCTTATACCTACCGCTGCTGAGGATACCAATGGGGACGGAGATTTTACCAATGATGATATGGATGCAGACGGTATTCCGGATTATTTAGAACCAAATGCCAGCGAAGAGGATATTGAAGTATTTAATGTGGTAACCCCTAATGGAGATGGTATTCATGATGTTTTGAGCATTAGAGGGCTTGAAGATTTCCCAAATAATACCATTCGAATTTATAATAGATGGGGTGTACAGGTTTATGCTACAAATGCCTATAATACACAAGGCAATGTCTTTGATGGTACATCTCAAGGTAGAGCAACAGTAGATGTGGATAACAAACTTCCTGTAGGCACATATTTCTATATCCTTGATTATGAAAATGAAGATGGGATGCAGAAATCACTATCCGGATATATTTACATTAATAGATAAACCAATGCTGAAATTAACACATAAAAGTCATTTGCAAAGAAGCCTGATAGCCATATCTAGTCTTCTGGTTGTTCTATTAACCGGAATTCTTAATGCTCAGCAGGATGCGCAGTATACCCAGTATATGTACAATACGGTGAGTGTTAATCCGGCATATGCCGGTTCAAGAGGCCATATGAGTATAGCAGGTCTATATAGGTCTCAATGGGTAGGTTTGGATGGAGCGCCAAAAACGCAAACTTTCAATATGCATACACCATTGGGATATAGAGGCGTTGGTCTTGGGGTATCTATTGTAAACGACCAAATAGGGCCTACATCAGAAACGTTTTTTGATCTCGACTTTTCGTACACTATACAACTGGCTAAGGAATCTCGCTTAAGTTTTGGATTAAAAGCAAGTGCAAGTTTGTTAGATATCAGATTTTCTGAGTTAAACCAGGATGTAACAAACCCTGGTGGACCGGACCCAACATTACAAGAGGATATTACCAATAGGTTCTCACCCAATATAGGAGGTGGAGTCTACTATCATACAGATAGGTTTTATGCCGGGCTATCTGTTCCCAGAATTTTAGAAACTTCTCATTTTGATGAATCCTCACTTTCAACAGCCAAGGAACAAATGAATTTCTATCTTATTACAGGTTATGTTTTTGACATGAGTGCATTTTGGAAGTTTAAACCTGCCATTCTGCTTAAAGCTGCACAAGGCGCACCCTTGGGATTGGATTTGTCGGCTAATTTTATGTACAATGATAAATTAATCATGGGCCTCGCTTACAGATGGGATGCCGCGTTTAGTGCATTGGTGGGTTTTCAGTTATCCCCTTCTTTACTAATAGGTATGGCTTATGATAGGGAAATTACAGAATTGGGACAGGCCACTTTTAATAATGGTTCCTTTGAAATAATTCTGAGATATGAATTTATTAAAGTCAAAGGAAACTTAAAGTCTCCGCGATTCTTCTAGAATCATCTCATATTTAGTTACTTCACTTAATCAATTTTTTTCGATACTCTTACCCCAGAATATTGCATAAAGGTGCTACTTTTGTAAGATGGGAAATAAAAAAGAGGAAAATGTTATTCTCGTAAATCAGTTAGATGAAGAAATTGGTTTAATGCCAAAAATGGAGGCCCATGAAAAGGCTGTACTGCATAGAGCTTTTTCGGTTTTTATTATGAACAAAAATGGCGAGACTATGCTGCAACAAAGGGCTCAGCATAAATATCATTCTCCCTCATTGTGGACCAATACCTGTTGTAGTCATCAACGTCAAGGCGAGACCAGCTTAGAAGCAGGTAAAAGGAGGCTACAGGAGGAAATGGGTTTTAAAGCAGATTTAAAAGAACTTTTCTGGTTTATTTATAAAGCTCCTTTTGACAATGGTTTAACGGAACACGAGCTTGACCATGTTATGATTGGATATTATGAAGACCCACCAGTTATAAATAAGGACGAAGTGGCAGATTGGAAATGGATGAGTCCCACAAAGATTAAAAAAGATATTTCGGACAACCCTGATGAATATACGGTTTGGTTCAAAATAATATTTGAAAAGTTTTACGATCATCTTGTTAAAAACCATCAGGTAATATGAAAGTAAAAGTCAGCCGTAAGGCCCATTTTAATGCTGCACACCGCTTGTACCGTAAAGATTGGGATGATAATAAGAATAATGCAGTTTTTGGCAAATGTAATAACCCCAATTTTCATGGACATAACTATGAATTAGTAGTTAGTGTGACCGGGGAAATTGATCCTGAGACCGGTTTTGTCATAGATATGAAAATTCTGAAAGATTTGATCAAGTCTGAGATAGAAGAAGCTTTGGACCATAAGAATCTAAATGTTGAAGTCCCGGAGTTTAGGACATTAAATCCAACTGCAGAGAATATAGTTATTTTTATCTACAATAAATTAAGGCCTCATATAGATTCAAACAAGGAGCTGGAAGTTATTCTTTTTGAAACACCTCGTAATTTTGTCACCTACAATGGCTAAGTCATGGGTCTGAAAGTTGGGCAACTCATACCGCAATTTGCGCTACCTGATCAGGATGGCAAGTTATTTAATAGCAATGATATAGTAGGCAAGAAACCCTTTGTAATTTTCTTTTACCCAAAAGATAACACTCCTGGTTGTACATTAGAAGTATGTTCTTTCAGAGACAGTTATGAGGAGTTCACCGAACTTGGAGCGCTTGTCATTGGCATAAGTTCCGATTCTGAGAATACACATCGTAGATTTGCTTCGAAATATCACTTACCATTTAAACTTTTGGCCGATAAACAGAAGAAAGTACGTACTTTGTTTAAAGTTGAGAGTAAGTTGTTCAATTTACTTCCGGGCAGGGAAACTTATGTGGTAAGCAAGGAAGGTGTGATACTGATGGTCTTTAATAGTGTTAATGCTTCTCAACACATGAAAAAGGCGTTAGATGCACTTAAGCAATTGAAATCGAAATGAATTTATATCCATTAAAATTTTATCCCATACTTAAAGAACGTCTTTGGGGAGGTACAAAATTAGGTACATTATTAGGTAAAGAATTGAAAAGTGATCTTATTGGAGAAAGCTGGGAATTATCCGGAGTAACGGGAGATGTTTCGATTGTTGCCAATGGGTCTTTTAAAGGAACTGCACTGACGGATTTAATTAATCGGTTTCCTGAAGAGATACTTGGAAAAAGTGTTTTGGAACGTTTTGGAAAAGAGTTCCCAATCCTGATTAAATTCATTGATGCTCAAAAAGATCTTTCCATTCAGTTGCATCCTAATGATGAACTTGCAAGAAAACGTCATAATTCTTTTGGTAAAACCGAAATGTGGTATATAATGGATGCCGATAAAGATGCCGAGCTAATCATTGGGTTTAAAGAAGATATTTCTAAGGAAACTTATGTTGAAAGTCTGAAGAATGACACTTTAACGGACTTATTAAATTATGAAAATGTAAAAGAAGGTGACGCTTATTTTATAGGTGCCGGTAAAATACACGCAATAGGGGCAGGGGTATTAATAGCAGAAATACAACAAACTTCTGACCAAACTTATAGGGTGTATGATTATAATCGAAAAGATGCTCAGGGAAATCTAAGGGAATTACATACAGAATTGTCGATTGACGCAATTAGTTACGTCAAGCAAGACGACTTTAAAGTTGGCTATGGGCAGGAAGAAAACGTTTCTAACCCAATGGTTAATTGCCCTTATTTTAAAACTAACTTCATCAGTTTAAATAAAAATATCAAGTTAGATGTTTCTGATCGGGATTCCTTTACCATATACATGTGTCTTGATGGGGATGTCAAAATAGCTAACGATTTTGGATCGATCTCAATTAAAAAAGGGGAGACCGTTTTAGTACCGGCTATTACCAGCCATATTCTTTTGAATTCTGAACGAGCCAAACTTCTGGAAATTACTATTTGAAAAAGTGTACTTTTACACAAAATTTTGAGCGATGGCAAATATTAGAGAATTAAAAAAAGATATAAATTACGTATTAGGAGATATTATTGAAGCGGTTTATATTGTTGAGGCTTCCAATGACAAACCAGGTTCTAAAGAAGGTTCAGAGATTATTGATGGTGCGATAGCTACTTTTGACGATTTAATTTCAAAAGTAAATATAAAAGGTGTGGACAATAAAAAGGAACACTTAAAGAACGTACGCAAGGAACTGGAAGAAAAAGCCAGAGCGCTGGTAGATAAACTTAATAAATTACCGTAAGTCTTTACCTCTTGTATTATTTATTTTTTTCCTCTTCCAGATATTCTTGAAGGGCCCTGCCGTATTTACCATTGGCTACTTCCGGACTTAGTGAATTATTAATAGAATCAAGGTAAATTTTGTTTGCGTCCGGAACTTCTTTTAAGGCTATATATGGGGCAATATGAGATTCTTTGTTATTAAGAGCAAAATTCAGAGCAAAGAGATAACCCCTGCGTAAGTTCCTGTCACTTGCTTTTTGAATGGAATCCTGAGTTAAGGAATCTTTAGGGGTCTCAGGGTCATAGACGGCCCTCATAATTTCCAGATTTGTTGTGTTAAAACGGGACATGACTTTCCTGTATTCTTCAAGTTTCTTATGGCTTTCAGAACCTTCAATTTTAGCCTTGGTATCGAATGTATTCCAATTGGTATTAATAGTAATTGTACCGGGTTCACCAAAAAAAGTAATTCTGTCATTTACATCATTATTGTCTTTTTTATTAAGGTATAAATAAAAAATCTCAGGACTGTCCAGTTCAGTTTTAAACGTGAAGTTACCATCACCTTCAACCTTCAGAGAATCTATGACTACAAGAGAAGTATCCGGTATATGCTGAAGATAAAGCGTGCCTTTTTTTAATCCTTTTACCTTACCGGTAACGGTCATTGTATTTTCGGTATCCTTAGTCCCGCAAGAGGTTAATATGGCTAAGCTTATTAAAGTAATTATTACGTTCCTCATAGTATTTTATTTCTGCCGCAAATATCATTAAAGTTTATTGGAAATTTAAACTTTTGAAGCAATTTCCATTAGCAGACCACATATATAAGCACCGGCAGTACCTACAACATAACCCAAGACAGCCAGCAAAATACCTACAGAGGTGAGCGAAGGGTGAAACTCTGCTGCCACGATAGGGGCAGATGCTGCTCCACCTACATTAGCCTGACTACCTACAGCCAGGAAAAAGTAAGGAGCCCTAATAATTTTAGCGACAAGAATTAATAACCCTGCATGTATTGAAATCCAGATTAGACCAACTACAATCAAACCTGGTTTGTCTAAAAAGCTTCCTAAATCCATTTTCATCCCAATGGTTGCCACAAGGATATAGATAAATAACCCCCCGATTTTACTTGCACCGGCTCCTTCATAGTTTTTAGCCTTTGTGAAGGACAGAATTATACCAATGGTTGTGGCAAAAACAACCATCCACAAAAATTCTGAACCCAGGGAAGAAAGGGCTTTTTGCTTATTCCGGATAACTTCAAAATTATCTTGTAAGAATTCTGAAAAATGGAAACCGCTAAAATGAGCAATACCAACTGCAGTAAATGCCAAACTCAACATAATTATATAGTCGTGAAGCGTTGTAACCCGCGTAATTTTTGCGGTATATTCCGAAACTTTTGTTTTAAGGGTTTCAATAGAAGATGTATCCGCCTTTAACCACTTGTCAATCCTGTCAGACTTTCCAATCCCCAGAAGGATTATGGCCATCCAAATATTGGCTACAACAATATCTATCAATACCATGTCCCCGAATTTTTTGGGGTTATAAGCAAAAACTTCAAGCATGGCTGCCTGGTTTGCCCCACCGCCAATCCAGCTTCCCGCAATAGTCGATAATCCTCTCCATACCGCATCAAAATCATTTCCGCCTACCGTTTCAGGAGAAAAGATGGAAACTATTAAAATGGCAATCGGGCCACCAACAATAATACCGGCAGTTCCGGTTAAGAACATAATAAGTGCTTTGGAACCGAGATTTAGTATCGCTTGAAGATCAATACTTAATGTCATAAGTACCAATGCCGCTGGTAGTAAATACCTGCTGGCAATATAATACAGTTTTGAATTTTCTTCTGTTATAAGTCCCGAACTGGTTAATATTGCTGGCAGTAAGTAGCACATTAAAAGAGTTGGAACAATTGTATAGAATTTTTTCCAAAATCCGGTTTTAATGGAAGAAGTGTAGAATACAAATCCAAGACAGAGACATAACAAACCAAAAATTACGGTGTCCTCAGTTATTGGTAAATGGTTCATGGAAGCTTATTTAATGGTGAAAAGCTTTCAAATATAATGAAATTAGATGGGGCTAATCACACTAAAAATGAACCTATATATTCAGCCAATAAGTTATTTTTAGATTAATAGATCTTGTCTTTGGTGCAAAACCATCCACAAAATAATTATCATTATAAACAAGAAAAAGATCAGAAAGTGGAGCAAAACGCCATTGTAATCTGGAATTAATGCCAAAATTGTCTCGCTGATTGCTATATTGAATTAAGGTTGACCAAAATATAGATTTGCTAAATGTGACTTCAATTTTTGGACTTATCAGCCAGATGTCTGCACTGGGGTAAGGATCTGGCAGTGAAATTTTATCATACCTCATTATCATAGAGAGAAATACTTTTGGTTGAAAGCGTAAGGTCATTCCTCCTTGAATAGAAAAGCGGTCACCATTAAAAAAACGACCAATAGATGGTTCAGCGGAATAAGAGAAAATTTTTCTGCGGTCGGAGTTATATTCTGCTTTAACGCTGTTGTAGTGGTATCCCTGATTCCCTGGTAATGGTATACCACCATCTGTATCTGTTGGATCAAATTCATCAATCAAAAAAGTATATTTATTCGAGAATTCGATGTTGAACCTGGACTGATCCTTTAATCTGGCTTCCCACTGACCTCTGAATTCATTGTCGGTATTCTTAAAATCCATACTTGGGCTCCATATAAATATAGGAAAGAACTGGAAAGAATGATTTTGGATAAAACTATTACTTGGCCAAAATACACGTTCAAATTGAACAAAGCTTTTTAAAATATCCGTGCGCCGTACAAAACCCAAATCTGATCTGAAATCTTCGCCTATATATACTAATTTCCCTGAAGACTTGTAATTTCTTGAGTTGTATTCCAGGCGGGCGCCAGTGGCTAAATCTTTACCGTCACTCTCCGGTTGAAATGACTTCTGAAAAAAG
The DNA here is from genome assembly GCF_947490415.1 of uncultured Eudoraea sp. Classification (GTDB taxonomy): domain Bacteria; phylum Bacteroidota; class Bacteroidia; order Flavobacteriales; family Flavobacteriaceae; genus Eudoraea. The sequence continues at coordinate 540,462 of NZ_CANLGX010000004.1, read as the reverse complement.
AGTTTCCCATTCCATACATTATCCTGTGAAATCAGATTGTAATCGAGCCCTAGGACCCGGTTGTATTTATCTTCCGGCAAAACAAAATCGTAGTCTTTAATAGATTGCCTGTTAATAAAGAATAGACCAATGTTTGACCTTGCAAAAACCTTCTGCTGCAGGGCCAGCATCATATTGTTATTAGAGGGTATTTCATTCTCTTCATCTGCAGAAGTTTGGATATTAAGAAAACCCAACCGCAGGTCTTTCGTTAGCTTCCCACTTAATCGTACACCACCGATGATGGTATTTTCAATGGTGTTATCTGCAGTATCCTTTGCAATACCTATCCTTCTTGAAAAAAAAGGATTTGCATCCCGGGAATCACCAAAATTTCCAAACAGGTCACTATTATCAATAAAGAATTGCCTTTTTTCCGGTAGTGAAACTTCAAATCGAGTAAGATTTGTAACCTGGTCATCTACTTCTACCTGAGAAAAATCTGGATCTATGGTAATATCCAGATTCATGCTATTCCCAATTGATATTTTGGCATCTCCTCCAACCTTAAACTTATTAGTGGTATTACCTTCTTCAAAATCTTTGAGAATGCTTCCATTTATGTAGGGTATTAGTGCCATTGGGGTTCTCGATTTGCCGAGTGGTTTCTCAAAAACCATGTCGCCCATAAAGCCTAAACCAAATACTCTTTGGTTTTGAGGAATATTTATCCATGTACTGGTTTCGTTAGATTGACTGTCAAATCGATAACTGTTAAACTTCCATTTTGTCTCCCCTTCTTTAAACTTAAATGAAGTGAGCGGAATAACCATTTCTGAAGTATACCAGCTGTTATAAATCTTTGAATCTCCTTTCCACTTTACATCCCATGTTGTAGTAAAACTCCTGGGGTCCTGGCCTCCTCCGGAAACAAGGCCCTCTCTACGCACCCCATAAGGGTTAATACCAAATAAAAAGGCGTTTGTACCATCACTAAAGGTGTCAAAAAGTAAGCTAATGTTATCACTGTTTCCGGCTCGGTAATCTCTTTTCAACGATTGAATAGCATAATCCTTACCCAAAGCATAAACCGTAATTCCTATATAAAGGTTTTTATCATCATAAAGCATTTTAATATCCGTCTGTTGCCTGGCCTGAATGGAATCTAAAGGAAAATATTCCCAAAAATTATTGGCGCTATTCGCTGTTTCCCATATGGGTTCGTCCAAAACCCCATCGGGGACAATAGTCTTATCGATTTTTTTAACAATAAAAGACCTGGTTTCATTCTGACCGTAGTAAATAGAGGATTTAATATTACTTTGTCCGTAAAAGGTAATTGAAGTAAAAAATAAGGTTAAAAAAATAAACGTTTTCACTCTTAAATATAGATTAGACATCATAAAAAGTCTAGACAATTTTAAAAATCGTTTTTAATAGAAAATAGGATAACAAAGATCTTCGTTTTTATTTTGTGGACAATGCCATTTCTGTAAACGACCTGAGTTGCATTGTGAACGACATATTCCCTGGAATTTCGTTTAGTTGTTTATAGATTAGTAATGATATTTTAATGTGGTATAGAAGCATAAAATTACAGTTATATTCTGTCAAAATAGTATCAAATTTTGATTTTCTATGATTTATATCTGTGACGCTAATTTTACTGCTTGAAATTTTTGGTTTTCTTCTTTTTGGGATTTTTAAAAAGTCTTTTAAAGAAACCATCTCGTTTTAAAGGTTCGCAATCAAGCATTGAAATAACCGCAGCATCCGGTTTAATAAACTTTGCCCTGGTTATGTAATTATAGGATGTATCACTATTTAATTTTTGCATCCAAAGAGCAAAAATGGGTAATGCCGCACTGGCCCCCTGACCAAGCGAAGTGTTTTTGAAACCAATTTCGTGATTGTCTAAACCCACCCATGTAACATGAATTATTTTAGGAGTAAGGGCAACAAACCAGGCATCTTTATTATTCTGGGTTGTTCCGGTCTTGCCTGCAATATCATTTTTTAAACCGTAAGTATTGCGTATTCGGGCTCCTGTTCCTTCGTTTATGGTAGCTTTCATAAATTCCAGCATAATCTGCCGGTTTTCTTCACTAAATGCTTGAACGGAAGAAACTGTTGGCACAAAAGTATCAAGTATGGAATCTTTGTAATTATGTATGCTACTTATCAAAATGGGTTTAACAGCTTTCCCGTTATTTACATAACTGGCATATGCCCCTGCCATTTCTTCTACACCTATTTCACCTGCACCAAGTGCTAATGATGGTAAACTTGGTAAATCTGCCGTAATTCCCATTTTTTTAGCCTGTTCCAGCACATTCGGTATTCCTGTTTTTTCCAACACTTTTACGGCCACAGTATTTACTGAATTACTCAATGCCTGTTTCATGGAATAATTCATAAAGGGCTCATCTTTGTTCCCCGAATTGGATGGGGACCAGCCCTCCATGTTTTTATATACAACTTCTTCTGCAGAAAAATAAGTGCATGGCGCAATTCCATTTTCCAATGCTGCAGTATATACTATGGGTTTAAATGTAGACCCTACCTGTCTTCTGCTCTGAGAAATATGATCATACTTAAAAACTTTATAATCAATTCCACCTATCCAGGTCTTTACAGCCCCAGTACCAGGATCTATTGAAATAGAACCGGTGTTTAGAAATTTCATGTAATGCTTAACGCTGTCTATAGAACTTTTTTCGAGTTCTTTTTCTCCTTCCCATGAAGTAAGAGTCATTAATTTCTTCTGTCTTAAGGTATCAAGGGCTTGTTCCTCATTCAACCCCTTTTCTATAAGATTTTTATAAGCTATTGATTTCTTCACCGTTTTAAGAATTAATTCTTTATTAGTGAGCCAAGGGGCAGAATTACCATAACTCTTCTCAAAACTTTTTTGAAGTGCTTTCATATGAGTTTTCATAGCCTCTTCTGCCAAGACCTGCATTTTATAATCGAGAGTAGTATATATTTTAAGCCCTGAGGTATAAATATTATAAGAATTTCCCTGTTCATTTTGCGTTTTACACCAGTTGAGGATTTGCTTTCGAACTTCTTCTCTAAAATATGGAGCCAATCCCTGATTATGGTCAAAATTCTTATAATTTATTATCAACGGCAGAGATACCAGGCTATCTTTTTCTTCTGTTTTAATAAAGCCCTGGTCTGCCATGGCACTCAATACCAGGTTTCTTCTTAGGAGACTATTTTTAGGAAAAACTCTTGGATTATAAGTGTAGGTGGCTTTAAGCATTCCTATGAGAACAGCCGCTTCCTCAATATTTAGTGAATGGGCGCTTTTACCAAAGAATTTTAAGGCAGCACTTTCTATACCAAAAGTATTGTCACCAAATGAAACTGTGTTTAAATATTGCTGTAAAACCTCTTCCTTACTATAAATTGCTTCAAGTCTGGAAGCAACAATCATTTCTTTAATTTTATCAATGGTCAAATAGAACGTTCCCGTTCTTGTTCTGGGATAAAGATTTTTAGCTAACTGCTGGCTAATTGTGCTGCCACCGCCTGAGGCTTTATTTTGCAATAAAACCGTTTTCAAGGCAACACGGAATAAACTTCTGTAATCTATTCCCGAATGATCATAAAAACGTTCATCTTCAATGGCTATAAGCGCATTTATTAAATGCTTTGGAATATTTTTATACGATATGGGTTGTCTGTCATTGAGGTAATACTTTCCAATCAGAACACTATCTGCGGTGTATACTTCTGAAGCTCTTGGGTGTTGAAATTCTGCTAATGATTTCTTGTCTGGAAGTTCTCCCCAGGCGCCAAAATAAATACTCAGCACAAAAATTGTGGCCATCGTTATAAGCATGACCATTACGATCAGAGCATACCTCAAAAGGGGAGGGTTTATCTTTTTAAAAATCACTTTTATGGATTTATTGGTGCAAGATGATATAAATTAATTAAAATAGTACATGCCTTAACAATAGATTAATGCCCTATTCTTTAATTTTGAAAAAAATTCAGCGATGAGGAGTATTGTTTTGTTATGTCTTTTGAGTGCCCATTTAGTAATGGGAAATTCTAATTTCTGGTCCAAAACCGGGCACAGGGTAGTTGGAGAGGTAGCAATGGGGCATTTGAACAGAAAAACTAACCGCGAGGTTTCAAAATTACTAAACGGACAAAGCCTGGCAGCAGTTTCCAATTATGCTGATATAATTAAGTCGGACAGGGCCTTTAAAAATTTCTCAACCTGGCATTATGTAAATATACCGTTGGACAAGAATTATTCAGAGGTGGAACCAAGCCCAAATGGTGATTTGGTTACCGGAATTCAAAAATGTATTGAAATACTAAAAAATCAAAATAGTACTGAAGCAGATAGAATCTTCTATTTAAAAATGCTTATTCATTTAATTGGTGATTTGCATCAACCCATGCATGTTGGGCGGGCAGAGGATAAAGGAGGTAATGATATTCAACTGCAGTGGTTTGGAAAAGGCAGTAACCTGCATAGGGTTTGGGATTCTAATATGATTAATGATTATGGTATGAGTTATACCGAACTATCAAAAAAATTACCGGTCCTTGATAAAGAACAAATAAGAGAAATAAAAAAAGGTACAGTTTTGGAATGGGTGAAGGAATCACAGGAATTGGTAAATGAAATATATTCCTCCGTTGGGAAAGGAGAAAAGTTAGGCTATTCTTACAGTTATAAATATTGGAACACCGTAGAAAAACAATTACAAAAAGGTGGACTTCGTTTAGCTCAGGTATTAAATGACATTTTTAGTTAAGCCATATAGAATTGGATAATTAGAATGGTAATTTGCCTAATAAATAGGAAATTAAGCGATGTTTTATGTCTTTTATTTCACTTTGCAAGTTATACTATTAAGGTTGTGTATGAGGAAATTAGCATAGTATACCAAAGTGTTAAAGATAGTACTCAACTCTGCAGTAAATGGTATAAAAAAATCGACTTATATAAGTCGATTTTTTTATTGGATAACTCTAAAGGTCAGGTTAATTCTTTCCCCAACTGGCCTGGTTGTTTTGGCTATCTGATGGTGCCAGTTATGTTGTGTTTGGCCACTCATTAGAAGCAGACTTCCATGCTCCAGAAGGATTTTATGTTTTAATTCCTTTAATTTCCTATGCCTTAGGTGGAAATAACGCTCCTGGCCCAGAGATACTGACGCTATTACCGGATTCTTACCTAATTCCTCTTCATCATCTGAATGCCAGCCATTACTGTCTTTTCCATCTCGATAGAGATTTAAAAGACAGCTTGAAAATTCAACGGGAGTCAACTTTGATATTTTTTTCCTAATATCTAATAAGGTTTCATTAAATGGCAGAGGATTCATAACAATACCTGAATAGGAATAAGATCGATTATTATTTCCATATAGTGCCGTTAACCGGGGCTGAGGGTATAATTTACCATAAACTCTTATTTCATCCTGACGCCATGGCACTGAAGATTTTAGCAATTTGAAATAGGTGCTGGCATTCTCATAGTCCAGGAAATTGGAGAAATATGTGATATCGCTATCAGGTAGTTGTAATTTAAATTTTTTCAAAAGTTTTAATCTATTATTGGACTACTTTTTTTAACCTGTTTCGGTATTCAGAAGGATTTTGACCGGTAAATGCCTTAAAAGATTTATTAAAGTGCGAAAAATTATTAAAGCCGCTTTCAAAACAAATGTCTGTAATGCTCATAGGCTGTTCAGCAAGTAATTTTGATGCGTGCACCAGGCGATATTCATTAACAAATTGAATAAAGGTTTTGTTTGTTATTTTTTTGAAATATCTGCAGAAGGAAGGAACCGTCATTCCGGCCCTATCTGCAATTTCAGAAAGGGTTACTTCTTCTTTAAAATTATTTCTTACATGATTAAAAACGATATTTATTCGGTCGTTATCCTCAATATCTGTTTTAAACGAGAATCCTTCCGCATTCAAAACCTTAAAATCCTGAGAATTTGCCAGTTCATTTAATATGGACAAAATGGATAACAACTGTTCAAAATCTGATTCATTTTCCAGATTTTCCAGTTTTTCACCAACTATATTTTTGGTTTCACCACCAAAAGCAACGCCACCCCTTGCAATTTCGAACAAAGTCTGGGTTTGTCTCATTTCTGGAATATTAAAAAAAGAATTACCCAAAAAGTCCGCTTTCATTTGTATAACAATTTCACTTTTATTCCCTGTAAATTTATCAGTAAATCCACAATGAGGTAAATTACTTCCAATTAAGATTAAATCGCCATCGGTATAACATGAAATGTGACTTCCAATCTGGCGTTTGCCTGCTCCTCCGTTAACATAAACTAATTCTATTTCAGGATGGTAGTGCCACAAATTGTCTTTGTTATTCTTTGAGGAATCAAATTTTTGATACGTATATGAATGCCCAAAATTAGGGGCAATAGCTTCAAAAGTCGGTTTGTACTTTTTCATTTTTTTTTGATGATTGATAAGATAAAATTACTCAACCCCGTTTTAGTCTTTTGTTACAAAATTACCCAATATATGTGGAATATTAACCTTCATTTTATAAATATGATAACATGCGGTTAAAATAGGATATAAATTAGAAAACCTGGTTGTATTTCCTGAAATGCTATGGTGGTAAGTTTGTCCTGTAAATTATTCATTAACTCTAAAACGAAATGTTATGAAAACAAATTTGAAATTTACCGCAATGATTGCCTTTATGTTTATTACAGCAGTAGGCCTGGCAAAAGAACCTAAAGTAAGCTTGTTGACAGAAGGTCAATCCAAAAGCTTAATTGTAGCATTAGATTCAAAGAACAACAAGACTATTCTCAAGATAATTGATGAAAATCAGAATATTATATTTTCGGAGAAAATTTCAGTAAATTCTTATACCAAGAAGTTTGACCTGGACAAACTTGAGAACGGTTCTTATTTATTTGAATTGGACGATTCCCTAAGGACCTTAACTTATACAATAAGGGTTGAGAACGAGGAAGTAAAAATTCTGAGAAGAATTGAAAATAACAAACCTATATTCAGGAAAATCGGTGCTAAACTCTATCTTAATTTACTTAATCTGGATAGTAAAGATGTGGAAATCAAAGTTTTTGATAGTGATAACCGCACTTTGTTTAGTGAAGTAGTTGAGAACGAAAATATAGTATCTAAGGCCTTTAATTTTGAAACAGCTCGTAAAGATCACTATACTATAGTAGTAAAGGATGGTGAAAATACTTACTATGAAGACATTGTAGTTAATTAGTATGTTGTTTAGTTTAGTTTAAAAAGGGGCCTTGTTGGCCCCTTTTTTTTACGAATATTTTTTTAGACGTTCACATTTATATTCTTGAAACGCATGATTTTATATTAACAGTCTTAAGATTTTTTCATCTTTTTTCTTTGCATAAAGCAATTGAAATAATTGATGTGCAGTTAATAAATTATCTGAAGGTTTAACAAGGCTTAGGTAGACCTGACCTTTTTCCAGTACGTTAACATAGGCCCCCGGGAAATCATATTCAATGCACTCTTTCAAAATCCGAGGAGTAACCATTGCGGGCACTAGTTGTAAAATTACCTAAAATATGTAGAATATTAACCTATAATCTATAATAGGATTAATATGCGGTTAAAATAGGATATAAATATGAAAACCTGGTTGTATTCTCAGACATGCTTTGGTGGTAAATTTGTCCTGTAAATTATTCATTAACTCTAAAACGAAATGTTATGAAAACAAATTTGAAATTTACCGCAATGATTGCCTTTATGTTTGCTTCAGTAGTAGGCTTGGCAAAAGAACCTAAACTAGGCTTGATGACAGAAGGTCCGTCTAAAAGCTTAATTGTAGAATTGGATTCAAAAAACAACAAGACCCTTCTAAAGAGAATTGAGAATACCAAGCCGGTATTTAGAAAAAAGGGAGCAATGCTCTTTCTTAACTTACTTAACCTGGATGGTAAAGACGTGCAAATTAAAGTTTATGATAGTGATAACCGCACTTTGTTTAGTGAAGTAATTGAGAACGAAAGCATTGTAACAAAAGCTTTTAATTTTGAAACCGCCATTGAAGATCACTACACTGTAGTGGTAAAGGATAGTAAAAATACATACTATGAAAGCATTGTAGTTAATTAGTATGTTGTTTAGTTAAGTATTAAATAGGGGCCTTTTCGGCCCCTTTATTATAGATGTTTTTTTAGACGTTCTCTTTTATATTCAGGTAGTGCATGATTTTCTATGGCAAGCCTTAAGATTTTTTCATCTTTTTTCTTTGCATAAAGCAATTGAAAAAATTGATGTACAGTTAATAAATTATCTGAAGGTTTAACAAGGCTTAGGTTATCTCCTGAGGAGACCTGACCTTCTTCTAGTACTTTCACATAAGCCCCCGGGAAACCGTATTCAATGAACTCTTTCAAAATCTGCTGATTACCAAACCTTACTCCTAATTTAAAACAAGGTTCCCTGGGCTGTGATATCTGCACCAATGCACTGCCAATTTTATATATATCACCTATTCTGATCTGTGTTTCATCCATTTCGCTAACGCTAAGGTTCTCTCCAAACATTCCCCAATTCCATTCAAGATCCGGATAGCGTTTTTTCCAATACGGATAATGTTTTACAGAAAAGAGATAACAGGCCTTGTGAATACCTCCGTGTACCCTGCGGTCTGCAATAGAATCATTCGCCACTGTTTCTTTATCTAAAACCAAAGGTGAGCTTGTTGGGTATTTAAAGATCCCTGTACTTAGCACTTTTCCATTCCAGGCAATTTTGGTTAAATTCCCAATATTTGTAGATAACACTTGCATCTTCTAAAGATATTATGCCTTAGAATCAAATACAAATCAAAGAGTTTAATTTCCTGATCCATTTGCCATTTTTTGGATTATTAAAATTCTATTATTTAAGAAGTTCAACCAAAATTCAAAGTAAGCAAATAAAAAAGCCATCACTTATCTTTATGATGGCTTAATATCCAAGGTAATGGATAAACTTATTTATTCCTCTTTGTCCAACTTTTTTGTAAGTGTAAAACCGGCAAAAAGTCCAAGACCGGCCATCAGGAAGATTGTTCCCGGATATGCCACTTCCTCATCCAAGCCCATTGCATTTACAAATACAGAGGCTATAAATATGGCCAAGCCCACACCTATCAATAATAATGAAAAATTAAGGATTAGTACTTTCCAGAAAGGGGCCGCATGTCCGCGTTTTCCCTTAACAAAAATACTTGCATCGGCACCTTTTTCAATTAACGCAAGGCGTTCTTTATTTCGTGTCGAAAAATATAAATAAAAAACTCCAAAAATTGCCCCGAATACGAGTGCAACTATAATAATTTCTCCTCCCATTTTATTTAGTTTTTAATGGATTAAACAATTTGTTCATAGGGTATGACGAACAAATTTCCAGGATGGTTACAGGATTAGATATTTTTTTTAGTATTTTATGTAACCAGGAGGTTATTTTATAAGTCTGATATAACAAATGAGCCAAAAACCGGACGACTACCTTATTGATAAGGTTATAAAAGGGGAAAACAATGCCTATGCTGAATTGGTAGACCGATATAAGCAAATGGTATACACCCTGGCATATAAAATTGTAAAAAACCGGGAGGATGCTGAGGAAGTAGCGCAGGATACTTTTGTAAAAGCTTATAATGCATTGAACGATTTTAAGGGTGATTCCAAGTTTTCTACCTGGTTGTATAAGATTGCTTATTACAGAAGTTTGGACTATTTGAAAAAGAATAAGAGACGGGTTGAGACAACCAAAATAGATATTTCTGAAGAATATAATATTGCATCACTAGATGATGCCTTAGATGCGCTGGAAGCAAAAGATCGAACAGAAATAATAAAAAATGCAATTCAGAAACTACCTGGTGAAGATTCAGTTTTGATTACCCTGTATTATTTTGAAACGCTATCAATGAATGAAATATCAAAAGTTATGGGAATATCTTCTAATACTATTAAAGTGCGGTTGTTTAGAGGAAGAAAGCGTTTAGCAAAAATTTTGGAAAATAATTTAGAAAAAGAAATTATACATAGTTATGGAAGAAAATAAAGATAAACAGCTTGATGATTTTGTAAAAAAAGTTGTAAAAAATATAGGGCTTGAGACACCTTCTGATCATTTTACCCAAAGCATTATGTCAAAAATAGTTGCTCAAAAAGAGAATAGCACCATAACTATTTATAAACCTTTGATTTCAAAAACAGGCTGGTTAGTTTTAGCCGCGATTACTCTTTTTCTATTTGCTTTCATAATTTTTGGAAATTTAGACCTCAACGTTGGTTGGTTGTCGAGTATCGATCGGGTGGCTTCATACAAAATTGGTTTTTTTGATACTCTTAAACAGTTACGTTTGCCAAATACCCTGGTTTACGGGCTTATGGGACTTACATTTTTTATTTATGTGCAGATTATTTTTTTGAAAAAGCATTTAGAAAATAGGTATGCTACAAACTGAGCCTTCATTAAAATATTTTAAGCCTAAAATAGCTTTTAACTGTACAAATAGGAATACGCCCAATACATAAGTCCAAATTGTAGCGGTATTCTTAGAAGTAGGATCCATTTTGGGATTCCTGTAGACGCTTTTTTTTCCGACAACATATAAAAGTGAACAGTAAGGAAAATAGCTAACATAGCTATTATCCCATATATGGCGGGATCTTTGAGTTTAGGAGACAACAGGCTTATTCCCAATACTATTTCCGAAATACCACTTAAAGCTACCAAAAGTCTGTGATTTGGGAGATACCTGGGCATTATGCGGAGGTAGACTTTGGGTTTTATAAAATGCATAATACCTGCAAGGATATACATTAAGGACATTAGCAGAAAATGCCAGGTATAATTCATTTGCTATGAAATAACATAAAATTAAAAATAAAAAACTTCACGGGCCACCGGAAATTATCCTATTGATAATCTATGTGCGCCCGTGAAGCATTCAATGAACATGAATTTCTTGCTAATCTTTAAAAATCACCTATTTAATCATCTCGTAACTTCGGCTAATAAACTTAGTTAGTTCTTCTCCCTTTAATAGGCCTTTTGATAATCGGGCAAGATCCAAAGACTGATTTATTAATCGATCTCTTTTTTTAGCTGTCTTTGTCCCAAGAATTTCACTAACTAGTGGATGATTTATATTTACTATTAAATTATACATTTCAGGCATGTTTCCCATGCCAAACATTCCACCGCCTCCGGTTTGCTGCATTTCCTTCATACGTCTCATGAATTCCGGCTCTGTAATAATAAAGGGAGAAGCCTCACTGTCCATGGCTTCCAATTGCACAGTATAACCTTTATCTGTAGTTACCTCTTCTATATTAGTTTTAAGGCGTTCCTTCTCTTCATCAGACAATTTACTTATTTGTGTATCTTCCTTTTTGATTAGATTATCTAAATGATCGGCATCTACCCTGGCAAAAGACAATTTCTCATTTGAAGTCTCTAATTTTTGCATCAAATGTGATACAATAGGCGAGTCAAGAAGTAGTACTTCAAAACCTTTAGCTTTGGCTGCTTCAATATAACTATGTTGTGACTCCTTATCTGATGCATAGAGTACGACCAATTTGTCATCTTTATCTGTTTGTAGGGCTTTAATTTTTTCCTTCAACTCTTCAAAAGTGAAATAAGCGCCATCAACCGTGGGATACAAAGCAAATTTATCTGCTTTTTCAAAGAATTTTTCTTCGGACAACATTCCGTATTCGATGACTATTTTAATATCATTCCATTTTTTCTCAAAATCCTCACGATTATTTTTGAATAAAGCTGTAAGCTTATCTGCAACCTTTCTCGTTATATATGAGGAAATCTTCTTAACTGCACCATCTGCCTGGAGGTATGATCTGGAAACATTCAGGGGAATATCCGGGGAATCAATTACACCTCTCAGCATTGTAAGGAATTCAGGAACTATTCCTTCAACATTATCAGTTACAAAAACCTGATTCTGATATAGCTGAATTCTGTCCTTCTGAATACTTAAATCATTAGTTAGCTTTGGGAAATAAAGTATGCCTGTCAGGTTAAAAGGGTAATCCACATTTAAATGAATATGGAATAAGGGCTCTTCAAATTGCATTGGATACAATTCCCTGTAAAAATTCTTGTAATCCTCATCTTTTAAATCTGCAGGCTTTTTAGTCCAGGCAGGGTTGGGATTATTTATTATGTTGTCAACTTCTTTAGTTGGAGCCGGATCATCTTCTTTCGCATCTTCAGGTTTGGGAAGAGTCTCTGTCTTTGTTCCAAATTTAATTGGAATAGGCATAAATTTATTGTACTTGTGCAATAATTCAGTTATCCTGTTCTCCTCTAAAAATTCAGTAGAATCATCAGCAATACTCAAAACTATTTCTGTACCGTGCTCTTTTTTATTCGATTTTTTCAAATTGAATTTAGGAGAACCATCACAGCTCCAATGTACCGCTGGTGCATCGGTATAACTCTTGGTGATAATCTCAACCTTATCCGCAACCATAAAGGAAGAATAAAAGCCCAAACCAAAATGTCCGATAATGCCTGAGTCTTTGTCCGCATCCTTGTATTTGTCAAGGAATTCTTCTGCACCGGAAAACGCTATGTCATTAATATACTTTTTAACTTCTTCTTCACTCATACCAATCCCTTGGTCAATGATATGAAGTTTTTTACCCTCCTTATCTATCTTAACCTCAATCATCGGATTTCCGTACTCTATCTTTGCCTCGCCAATTGAGCTAAGGTGTTTTAATTTGAGAGTCGCATCCGTGGCATTTGAAATTAATTCGCGTAAAAATATCTCGTGATCGCTATAGAGGAATTTTTTAATTAATGGGAAAATGTTTTCAACTGAAACATTAATCTTACCTGTAGCCATATTTATTAGTTTTTTTAAATTATAACTTACACATGTCAAAAAAAGTACCATACTGTATGTAGGTGACAAACTGACACTTTAACTTCTTCTGGAATCTGCAAAGCTAAACTTTAACAAATTTTATGTTTAATTTATATGGATAATAATTAAACATTATGTATTTTTGACTTGTGATTGCGAAACATCAATTGCTATGAAAAAGATTTTTGATTTTGTAATCAGATTGTTTATTAATTGGTTAGGTTGTTTGAAAGTGTGCTTTTTCCGAAAAGCACACTTTTTTTATTCAGGGATTATCTGAAAATAGTCATTAAAAACGTTCATATAATATTTAAAAAAATTAAACATAAATAGTAAAGGTTATGACTGCTAAAACCACTGCAAAAAAGCCCTCTAAAGAAAATATTATTTCTTTTTACATGAATTTTGTGCTGGAACATGAAACTGTTCCTAAATCTGTTTTCAAATTTTGTAAGGAAAACAAAATAAAAGAAGAAGAATTTTATAAATATTTTGGATCTGTAACGGGCATTCAAAAAGCTATATGGGATTTATTCTTTGAGAATACCGTGAATTTATTATCCAAAAATAAGGAGTATCAGGAATTTTCAAGCAAAGATAAGATGCTCTCTTTCTTTTTTACGTTTTTTGAAATGCTTAAACTTAATCGGAGCTATGTACTTTTTGCTTTGAATGAGGACAAAAACCCACTAAAAAATCTGGAACAGCTTAAAGGACTTCGAACCGGAATCAGAAATTTTGCAAAAGAATTGATCGAGGAAGACAATAGTGCTAAAATTTCTAAAATCACAAAACACCGCCCTGGTGTGTTTTCAGAAGGTGCTTGGGTACAGTTTTTATTTCTTCTCAAGTTTTGGATGGATGATACCTCAGCGGATTTTGAAAAAACAGATATAGCAATTGAAAAATCTGTAAAAACAGTTTTTGATGTATTTGACAATACACCTTTGGACAGCATATTAGATTTTGGAAAATTTCTCTATAAAGAAAATTTTTCATAATCCTCTTAACCGTAATATAATATGAAAACACTTGATAAAATCCCCACCGGGAAAATTGAAAGAGCAGGGAAACTCGTTAAGACAGGAGTTAAAGTAGGGGGTAATTTTATGAAGTATTATGGTAAAAAACTGGTAAACCCTGAACATGATAAAGAAGAGTTGAATGAAGAGAATGCGTCTGATATCTACAATGGCCTTAAATCACTGAAAGGTAGCGCGCTTAAAGTAGCACAAATGCTTAGTATGGAGAAAAATTTACTCCCATCGGCTTATGTGGAAAAGTTCTCTTTAGCTCAATTTTCGGTACCCCCTCTTTCCGCGCCTCTGGTGCGTAAAACTTTTAAAAGGTATTTAAATAAATTCCCCGAGGAGGTTTTTGATTCCTTTGAGCGGAACTCCATTAATGCCGCAAGTATAGGTCAGGTGCACAAAGCAACAAAAGATGGAAAGGAATTGGCTGTTAAAATACAATACCCCGGAGTTGCTGAAAGTATAAGTAGTGATTTGGCAATTGTTAAACCTATAGCAATAAGAATGTTTAATCTTCAGGGAAAGGACTCAGATAAATACTTTAAAGAAGTTGAGCTTAAACTTCTTGAAGAAACTGATTATAGCCTTGAATTTATTCACAGCGAAGAAATAACCAAAGCCTGCCATATTATTCCAAATTTAGAATTTCCCAAATACTATAAAGATCTTTCCAGTGAGCGCATACTTACAATGGATTGGATGCATGGGCAACATTTAAGTGAATTCTCAAAACAAGGTTTTAATTCAAAATTGGGAAACAAATTGGGGCAAGCACTTTGGGATTTCTATATGTTCCAGTTACATGGACTTCGAAAAGTTCATGCAGATCCTCATCCTGGAAATTTCCTGGTTAGTAAACAGGAAACATTGGTTGCCATAGATTTTGGATGCATAAAGCACGTGCCGGATGAATTTTATGTCCCGTACTTTGAACTTGCTAAAAAGGAGAATATAGAAAACGATGCCTTTTTCATGGATAAATTATATGAGTTGGAAATTCTTACACCCTCAGATTCTGAAAAAGAAATTATTTTTTTTAAAGCCTTATTTAAAGAAATGCTCGGCCTATTTACAACGCCATTCCATGACGAGTACTTTGATTTTGGGGATGAGGTTTTTTGGTCCAAAATTGCTGCGCTGGGAGAGCGTTATTCTAAAGACGAACACATACGAAAAATGAACGGAAACAGGGGCTCTAAGCATTTTTTATATATTAACAGAACCTTTTTCGGCTTGTTCAATCTCTTACACGATCTTAAGGCGAATGTGGAGGTAAATTCATTTCGAAAGTATTTAAACTAGTTCCGGCAGCTATCTAAAAACATCAATTATTTTTTAGTTACCTTAGATTGAGAAAATGATTTTTCTTGTAACCACTATTTCCCAATTTACAGGTAATTATTTTCAGACTAACTAACAAGCAAACTAGGTAATGTACAATTCAAAAATTATTGGACTGGGTTATTTTGTGCCCGATAATGTAGTAACCAATGACGATCTGTCAAAACTCATGGATACGAATGACGAATGGATCCAGGAGCGAACGGGTATAAAGGAACGGCGACATGTTATAAAAGGGGAGGATACTACCTCCACTATGGGCGTTAAGGCCGCAAAAATAGCTATTGAAAGAGCGGGGATAGATAAGGATGAGATAGATTTTATAGTATTTGCAACCTTGAGCCCGGATTACTACTTTCCCGGACCTGGAGTACAGGTGCAACGAGATCTGGATATAAAAACTGTTGGGGCCATAGATATAAGAAATCAATGTTCCGGCTTTGTTTATGGGATTTCCCTGGCAGATCAGTATATCAAAAGTGGCATGTATAAGAACGTACTGGTAATAGGTTCTGAATTACATTCTGGCGGACTTGATATGACTACCCGCGGCAGGGGAGTGTCGGTAATTTTCGGAGACGGTGCCGGTGCTGTTGTTTTGACAAGAGAGGAGGATAATTCTAAAGGAATTTTGTCTACTCATTTGCATTCAGAAGGTGCGCACGCGGAAGAACTTTCCTTAATTGCTCCGGGGATGGGAAAACGATGGGTCCTGGATATATTAAAAGACAATGATCCTAATGACGTATCTTACTTTCCATATATGAACGGGCAGTTTGTATTTAAGAATGCCGTGGTTCGTTTTAGTGAGGTAATCATGGAAGGGTTAAAGACAAATAATCTGGAAGTAACGGATATTGACATGCTGATTCCCCACCAGGCAAATTTGCGAATTTCTCAGTTTATACAGAGTAAGTTCAGGTTAAGAGATGACCAGATTTATAATAATATTATGAAATACGGAAATACCACAGCTGCTTCTATACCTATAGCACTCACCGAAGCGTGGGAACAGGGTAAAATAAAAGAAGGAGATCTTGTAGTATTGGCTGCATTTGGAAGTGGATTTACCTGGGGTAGTGCCATAATCCGATGGTAAATATTTAAATCTAATTTGGATGGGGAAACGTTATGAAAATCTGGATTCTGCTCACGTAGATTTTATATCTAAACAAAAAATATTTTTTGTAGCCACTGCCATGAAAGATGGTTCAATTAATCTATCTCCAAAAGGTATGGATTCTTTCAGAATTATTGATAACACCAAAATCCTTTGGTTAAACCTTACCGGTAGCGGGAATGAAACTGCAACCCATTTGCAATACGATAAAAGAATGACTATCATGTTTTGTGCATTTGAAGGGAAGCCAATGATTTTACGCCTATATGGTGAAGCACGGGCATTTCATGAGCGCGATTCCTTCTGGAGAGAGCATATTGGACAATTTCCTAAAATAGCCGGTAGCAGGCAATTAATTGAAATGAGAATAAAACTTGTACAGACCTCCTGTGGGATGGGTGTGCCGCTTATGGACTATAAAGCGGAACGAAACATGCTCAATATCTGGGCAGAAAAAAAAGGTAATGATGGGCTTATTGAATACATGGGCCTAAAGAATGTTAGTAGTCTGGATGGTTTGTCGACCGGGATATTTGATGAATCATCTTAAATTTAAAACCCCCGGCTAAGTAACCGGGGGTTATGTAACTGATAAATACTACAAGAGATAACCAACCAATACTCTGCATATTTTATCAATTAATATTTATAGAATACCACCGCTGCTTTGCTTAGTATTACTATCCCTTCTTTTTCGCTTTGCAGCTTTGTTTTTTCCACTTCCAAATCTATACGAAATTCCGGCAAAAACAGTCTGACTCTCCCAATTGAACTCCCCAACCTGGGCAAATGGCTGATCACCAGTAACTGCGAAACGCATGGTGTTGAAAACGTCGTTAAAATTAACACTGAAAGTACCTTTACCCTGAGCAAAATTATAACGAGCACCCAGATTCACAAAATACATGGGTTTTACATCAAATTGAATGGTTCTGTTTTGTCCTCTGTAGAATCCAAATAGTTGAAAAGTAAGGTTTTTTGTTGCTTTAAAACTATTGTTCATTCTAAAATTCCAGGCTGTATTTTCCACTTCTATTTCCTGCGTAATAATGTCATCTTGGGTAGCTGTATTATTATCGGCCTGTAAACTCTCAGTAATACCTCTCTGGGTTTGTGAATACAGATCAAAACTAGCATTAATACTCCACCATTTAGTAAGTTTGTAGTTACCCGAGACCTCAATTCCATATGCCGAAGTATCGTCGAAATTGTCAAAGGTTAATATTAGTTTGTTCAGGTCCAATCTGTCTACATAAACAGCCCTGTTAATTTCATCCTTAATACTTCTATAGAATAGTCCTGTGGTGATACTTCCATTCTTTAAGCGTCTGGTATAATTTATCTCGTATGAATTTGTGAACTGCGGAACAAGTGTCGGGTTGCCAAAGGAAGATAATAAAGGAGTAGACCACTCACGAATAGGATTTACCTGTGTTAGCCCCGGGCGGTCCACCCGTCTGCTAAAACTAAATTGAAACTGATTTTTTTCTGTTGGACTATACCTGACAAAACCGGAAGGATATAGTTCTGTATACTTATCTGTAAAGGCCCTTACCTGGTTTGTGTCGGCCTTAACCTCAACATCTTCAACACGAAGCCCAACCTGATATCCCCATTTGTCATAATTCTGTCCAAAGTTGGCATAGGCAGAATAGATATCCATACCATAAACAAAATCCGTATCCGGAGTTGGAACCAAATTTCCGTCGGGTGTAAATGAAAGTCCGGTGGAGGAATAATCCACATTGGTTTCAAAAATTCTTGCTTCCAGCCCAACCTCGAGTTTGGATATGGAATCTAATGGATTTACATAATCCAGATTAACTATGGTCTGATCTCTTTTAGTATCTACAAAATCCTGATAATCGGGGAATAGAGTGTTGCCGGTTGATTTAAAATCTGCATTCTCCTTATTCGCAAATTTGTTATAATCCGCTTCCAGCTCAATATTATGCCCTTCTTTTTTAAATTCCAGTTTATAGTCAAAATTGTACTGCTGGCTGTGATTATCACTCTTATTAAAGAAGATTTGATTCATATTGAGTAGCGGGTCATCAAAATAAGTAACTTGAGTCTGTCCTTTGGTTTTGCCGTCAAAATAGTTCTGGTTGGTGAAAAACGATATGGTGTTTTTATCATTGAGATAAAAATCGATGCCTATTTTAAATAGATCTGATTTACGATTATCTAACCAATCGAACAATTGTTCCGAATTTTCATCTATCCTGTATATAAAGCCATTATTTACATATTTACCAATATTGTTTCCGTAATTTCCATAAACATTAACCTTGCCATTCCTGTAGTTAAGGTCGATTGAACTATTAAACTTTGCTTCCTGACCAACCGTTAGACCTGTGTTTAGATTACCGTTAAAACCATTATTAGAATTTTTGTGAAGTATGATATTTATGATGCCGCTCATCCCATCAGGGTTATATTTGGCCGACGGATTGGTTATTAGTTCAATAGACTTTATGGAAGTCGAAGGTATCTGTCTCAATAATTGTGCAACCGGCACATTGGATAATTTTCCATCTATCATAACTCTTACATTTGAGTTTCCTCTCATGGAAAGTTGTCCTGTTTGCTGATCTATATTAACCGAGGGAATATTATTCATTATTTCGGAAGCAGTGGCCCCGGCGGTTGTAAGGTCCTTACCCACGTTAACAACCTTCCGATCCAGGCGCTGTTCAATAGTGGTTAGCTCCGCAACAACTTCAACTCCAGAAAGTTCTTCGGCTTCCTCTTCAAGAGAAATAACCCCTAGTTCCGCGTTCCGTTTATTTTTTGATAAAGTAATCTCTTGTATATGTGTTTTGTAGCCTATAAATTGGACTTCCACAATGAATGATCCATCAGGTATTTTTTTTATTTGAAAAGAGCCATCTTCATTGGTGATTCCTCCGGTAATTGTAGTGTTGTCTGAAGCTCGTTTGATCACTATTGCCGCATACGGCACTGGCTGCTCCTGAACATTGTCAATTACTCTGCCACTAATACTTCCCAAGACTATATCCGTATTTGGAATAGCTCCTTTTGCGGGGACTACGATGCTTAAGAACAGAGTAAAAAGAATAATTACTTTATTCATGAACTTTTGGATATTGATTGATTGATGATACATACTTGACGATAACAATCACTTAATGTTACTTTAGATAAAAATTTTAACATATTCTATCAACTCAAAGTTAGCCCTGTTTTTAAAATCTATTTGGATTTAATTTGATTAAATTGAAGTAGTATCTTTGTATATCAATGGGTGGAAGATGCTTTCTATTGGCCTAAAAAATAAAACCCCGACAAATTTGCCGGGGTTTCTTTCGTTGATGGGCCACATTAAACACTAACCATTAACTATAAAAATATAGCACCAACAACGAAGTATATTTTGGTGTACTATCAAAAGACGAATTATAATTTGAATAGTTACAGTAATTAACACACTTTAACTCAATAAGCAATTTTTTATGAAAACGACACTTGTTTTTGGAGCTTCTTTAAATCCTAATCGCTACAGTAATTTATCCATAACTAAATTGCGGGCAAAACAAATTGAAACCAAGGCTTTTGGTCTGAAGGTTGGTGATGTATCAGGTGTGCAAATTAGTTCAAGCCTTGAAGATTTTCAAAATATTCATACGATTACCTTATATCTTAATGAAAAACGACAAAAGGAGTATTACGAACAAATTATTCAACTTAAACCTAAACGGGTGATTTTTAATCCGGGGACCGAGAACCCAGAGTTCTATACACTCCTGCGAAATAATGAAATAAGAGTAGAAGTAGCTTGCACTTTGGTGCTATTAGCTACGGATCAATATTAAGCATTATGCCAAAGACAATTATTGTTTTCTATTTGCTTTTAGTATGTATAGGTAGTGCTCAGCAACAAGCGAATTAGAAATTGGAATTGTCAATTAATGAATATGTAGAATTACTGGAAAAGAAGTCAGATTGAGGCTCAATTCTTGAAGATCCTGACTTTCTAAAAGCAGCTATGAATGAAATATATTAGTTAGGTTTTTTTCTTATAAGATATAATCCAATAAAAGTAAATAACCCGTTCACAGGCAAAAGTTCATAGCCTACAGCATATCCTCCGAGATAAGCAGGGGGTACATTTGCAATGCCAATTACCATAAGTACAGCCGTAATTGCAACAATCCAGACATAATTATCTTTTACTTTGTAAGAAGTAAAGATACCAAAAGCAAATAACCCCAAAAGCGGACCATATGTGTAGGTCGCAACAGTCAAAAGGCCATCAATAACATTCCTGTCTAAAATATATTTGAATATTATGACCACTACAATCAGGAGCACACTCATCCAGATATGTGTTTTTTTGCGTATTATTTTTTGATCGTTTACCGGCTTCTGTTCAATTCCAAGAAAATCCACACAGAAAGAAGTCGTCAATGAAGTAAGGGCGCTATCCGCACTGCTATAAGCTGCTGCAATAAGACCAAGTATAAAAGTAATTGCCACGGTAACACCCAGGCCGCTGTTTAATGCAATTTCAGGGAAAAGAAGATCAGACTTTGGTTCCCCGTCCATTAGTGGTGTTGCTATATCAAATTTACTGGCATAAATAAAAAGCAATGCCCCCAAAAGCAGAAAAACAAAATTTACCACAATCAGGATAATACTGAAGGAAACCATATTCTTCTGGGCGTCTTTTAAGTTTTTACAGGTTAAGTTCTTCTGCATCATATCCTGATCGAGTCCGGTCATGCAAATAGTGATGAACATACCGCCAATAAAAGATTTTATGAAGTGGTTTTTAGCGTAAAAATCATCTGTAAATAGCACTTTGCTGTACTCCTTTAATTCTTCAGAAGCAATAAACTCCGAAAAGCTCCAGCCTAATTTTGAATTAATGAAGTAAATAGATAAGCCTACAGATAATAGCATAAACAAGGTCTGTAGCGTGTCTGTCCAAACTATTGTTTTAATTCCCCCTCGAAAAGTATATATCCATATTAGGAGAATAGATAGGACTACCGTGAGTTCAAATGGGACATTCCAGGCATCAAATACAAACTGCTGCAGAACTATGGCTACTAAAAAAAGCCGGAAAGAGGCCCCTAATACCCGGGAAACAAAGAATGATAAAGCCCCTATTTTATAGCTGATAATTCCAAATCGCTCTTTAAGGTATTCGTAAATAGAGGTAACATTTAAGCGGTAATAGATGGGCATCAGAATAAAGGCAACGACAAAATAACCCACCAAATATCCGAAAACAACCTGCATATAACTAAACTGGGAACTTTCTACCCAGCCGGGGACAGATATAAAAGTGACACCGGATAATGAAGCGCCAATCATACCAAAAGCTACCAAATACCACGGCGATTGTTTTCCTGCTTTAAAAAAATCAGCATTGGAATCGTTTTTTCCGGTGAAGTAAGAGATAAGCAATAGCAAGAAGAAATAACCGCCAATAAGAAGCAGAATATGCGATGCTGTCATAAAAATAAATTACAAGCGCAAAGTACAAAAACTTAAAACATTATGTAATTTTGCCTTTATGGAATTTTCATCAAAACTCTTGGAAAATGCGGTTTACCATATGTCTCAGTTGCCGGGAATTGGTAAACGTACTGCTTTGCGGTTAGTACTTCACCTTTTACACCAGCCCATGGAACAAACCTCAGATTTGTCTCGTTCGCTTCTGTCGCTTAGAGAGGATATTAAATTTTGCTCAAATTGCCATAATATATCGGATGTTGCACTATGTCAAATTTGTGCAAACCCGAAAAGGGAGCAAGATGTGGTTTGTGTAGTTGAGGATATTCGAGATGTAATGGCTATTGAAAATACGGGTCAATACATAGGGTTATACCATGTGCTTGGAGGCAAAATATCTCCGATGGAGGGTATTGGCCCACAGGATTTAACCATTTCCTCCTTGATCTCAAAAGTAGGTCAAAATCAGATAAAGGAACTTATTTTTGCACTGAGCTCTACCATGGAAGGTGATACTACTAACTTTTATATATATAAGCAATTAAAGCCTTATGATATAAAAATCTCCACAATTGCGAGAGGTATATCTGTAGGTGATGAATTGGAATATGCAGATGAAGTCACATTGGGAAGAAGCATTCTTAATAGAATTCCATTTGAAGGTTCCTTGAAGGCTACGTGAAGATAATTCATACAATAAATTTAATAATAGGGGCGTTTTTTTAGTATTTTTGCAAAATATTTATTCAAAAAAGCACATTAAATAATAATATGGCAAAATTTGAGTTGAAATTGCCGCAAATGGGTGAAAGTGTTGCAGAGGCTACCTTAACTGCTTGGTTAAAGGAAGTAGGCGATACAATAGAAATGGATGAGGCGGTTTTTGAAATTGCGACAGACAAGGTAGACTCTGAAGTACCCAGTGAAGTTGAGGGCGTGTTACTGGAAAAACTTTTTAATATAGACGATATAATTAAAGTTGGACAAACGGTAGCCGTAATTGAGCTAGAAGGAGGGTCAGAGTCCGGAGGAGCGATGCATACAGACCAAAAAGGAGAAACGACAGAAGTTCTCCCGGAGGAAGTATCTGTGTTAGAAGAAAAAGTGGCTAATGTTCAGGAACTTGTTGGCAGCACTGCTCAAAGTTTCGCTGATACTACTCGTTTCTATTCTCCCCTTGTTAAAAATATTGCCAGAGAGGAAGGTATAACCACATCAGAACTGGATGGCATAGTGGGTACGGGTAAAGAAGGCAGGGTTACGAAAAATGATATTTTGGCCTATATAAAAAGTGGGAAGCCCGAAATTACTGAAGTAGCTAAACCGGTTGTGGAGCCCGTCAGGGCGCCTGAACCCGTAAAGCAGAAAACGACTGTTAGTGCAGAGCCACATCAGGTTACAAGGGTACAGTCTAATGGCGAAGATGAGATTATTCCAATGACACGGATGGGTAAGCTTATAGCCCATCATATGATAGAGAGTATCTCTACTTCAGCACACGTACAAAGTTTTATTGAAGTAGACGTCACCAAGGTGGTTGCGTGGAGGAATAAGGTTAAGGATGCTTTTCAGAAAAGTGAAGGAGAAAAGTTGACATTTACGCCTATTTTTATGGAGGCCGTTGCAAAGGCCTTAAAGAAATTCCCAATGGTCAACATCTCAGTTGAAGGGGAAACAGTGATAAGGAAGAAGAATATCAATATTGGAATGGCTGCAGCATTGCCCGATGGAAATCTGATTGTACCTGTAATAAAAAATGCAGATCAGCTAAATTTGGTTGGAATGGCCAAAGTAGTTAATGATCTTGCTAACAGGGCAAGAAACAATGCACTAAAACCGGATGAGGTAAAAGACGGCACCTATACAGTTACAAACGTGGGATCTTTTGGAAGTGTTTTTGGAACTCCTATTATTAACCAGCCGCAGGTTGGGATTCTTGCTTTAGGAGCTATTCGTAAAATGCCTTCGGTAATTGAAACAGCGGAAGGTGATTTCATTGGTATCCGTAGCAAAATGTTCCTCTCGCACAGCTACGATCATCGAGTAGTAAACGGTGCTTTGGGTGGGATGTTTGTTAAGGCAGTTGCCGACTACCTGGAGGCTTGGGACGTGGATAGAGAGATTTAGTCCGATTTTAGAGGATGCTGAATATCAAATAGTTAGACTTTCATTTCAATACTACGATCTTAAATACTTTTAGATGATATGAAAATTGGACTGCCTTTGTTTAAAATCTCTTAAAAGATATGTTTTTAAGTTCTGTTTAACTTTATATTAAAAATTATCTTTGCCTAAATATCCCACAAAAATGGAATTAAAACTCAGCAAACCCATCTGTTTTTTTGATTTGGAAACTACGGGGACCAATGTCGCTAAGGATCGAATTGTCGAAATTTCTATTCTGAAAGTTTATCCTAATGGCAATAAAGAGAGCAGGACCTGGCTGGTTAATCCTGAAATGACCATTCCTGATGAGGTAGTTGAAATTCATGGTATTTCTAATGAAAAAGTAGCCAATGAGCCTACCTTTAAGGAACTGGCCAAAGAAATTTTCAACATAATAAAAGACTGCGACCTTGCCGGGTTTAATTCAGATCGCTTTGATATTCCGCTACTGGCGGAAGAAATGCTTCGATCCGAAATTGATTTCGATCTAAAAAACATGTTATCTGTAGATGTTCAAACTATTTTTCATAAGATGGAAAAACGTACCCTGGAGGCAGCATATAAATTTTATTGTGATAAGGACCTTAATAATGCTCATAGTGCTGAAGCTGACACCATGGCTACTTACGAAGTCCTACTTTCTCAGTTAGATCGCTATCCGGAATTAGAAAATAATGTAAAGAAACTGGCAGAATTCTCTACCCATAGAAAATTTGCGGATTTTGCTGGCTTTATCAGTTTTGGTGAAGACGATGAGGAAATATTTTCCTTTGGAAAGCACAAGGGCAAAAAAGTGCTGGAGGTTCTGGAACAGGAACCAGGTTATTTTGGATGGATATTGAATGCTGATTTTCCACTTTATACAAAAAAGGTACTTACTCAAATAAAACTAAGTCAGCTGAATAATAAATTGAGCTAAAACAATTAGGAAATTATAGATGAAAATCATTTGTATTGGTCGTAATTATGTGGATCATATAGAGGAACTGGCCAATGAAAGGCCCAAGGATCCGGTAGTGTTTATCAAGCCCGATTCTGCAGTTCTTCCAAAGGAACAAGATTTTTATATCCCGGAGTTCTCCAATGAAATCCATTACGAAATAGAAATTTTGGTAAAAATTAAAAAAGTTGGTAAACATATTAATGAGAAATTTGCTCATACCTATTATGATGAGATTGGACTTGGTATAGATTTTACAGCCAGGGATCTGCAATCCAGGTTAAAAGAAAAAGGCCTTCCCTGGGAGATTTCTAAAGGTTTTGATGGTTCGGCCGTAATTGGAAAATGGGTAGATAAGAAGAAATTTCAAGACTTGAATGATCTGAATTTTTCCCTTTCCAAAAATGGAACTATTGTCCAAAAGGGGAATACAGCTTTAATGCTTTGGAATATAGATTCACTAATTTCATATGTATCTAAATTCTTTATGTTAAAAAAGGGAGATATAATTTTTACCGGAACTCCCGCCGGTGTTGGTAAAATAAGTGCAAATGATTACCTTTCGGCTACGCTTGAAGGTGAAGAGTTACTTACCGTAAATATTAAATAAATGATATACAGTTTGGATAAAATAAATGAGATGGCTGAAGGGGATGAGGATTTCATCAACTCTGTTATTTCTGTCTTCCTTGAGGAAGTACCACAGGATCTGGAAGATCTTGAGAATGCAATTATAAATGGTGATTACGAAAACGTCTATAAACTGGCCCATAAAATTAAGCCGAATGTTGATTTATTGGGCATGGAACAAAGCAGAGTAATTGCCCTGGATATTGAAACAAAAGGTAAAAGTCCCGATAATAAGGAAGAAATTGAGAAAAAGTTTCCTTTACTAAAAAAAGATATTCATCAGGTAATTTCGGAACTTAAAAAAGACTTTAATTTCTGATGTTTGCAGAAATTATAACCATTGGCGATGAAATTCTAATTGGACAAATAGTAGATACCAACTCTGCCTTTATAGCCGGTGAATTAAATAAGATTGGGGTTTCGGTATTCCAGATAACTTCTGTTCAGGACGATAGATCTCATATACTTAAGGCACTTTCGGAGGCCGAAAAGAGAGCGGAAATTATAATCATTACAGGCGGATTAGGGCCAACCAAGGACGATATTACAAAACGCACCCTATGTGAGTATTTACATGATAAACTGGTTGAAAACAAGCAGGTATTAAATCATATAGAGGAGCTGTTTAAGAAATATATCGCAACTTCTATATCTGATATCAACAGGCAGCAAGCATTAGTACCCTCCAAAGCTCAGGTTTTACACAACGCATACGGTACTGCACCGGGAATGTGGATGTCTAATGAGAAAACCACTTTTATTTCACTGCCGGGAGTGCCTTTTGAGATGAAAAACCTTATAGACAATGAGGTTATCCCAAAGATTGTAGCTACTTTTCATCGACCGCACATTTACCACAAGACCATTATGACTTATGGCCTGGGTGAAAGTGCTATAGCGGCCAGAATAGAAGATTGGGAGGAAAATTTACCTTCTTTTGTTAAGCTGGCTTACCTCCCTAATTTAGGCAAAGTTCGGTTGCGATTAACAGCGAAAGGAGCAGATAAGGATGTTATAGAAAATGCTGTCAAAGAAGAATCGGCAAAATTGTATTCCATAATCGGGGATATCATATATGGGGAAGAAGAGGATGGATCTATAGAATCAGGAGTTGCTAAATTGCTTACTTCAAAGAAAATGACCCTGGCCACAGCTGAAAGTTTTACCGGAGGCAAAATAGCAGAGCAAATTACCGCTATTCCCGGCGCCTCGGCTTATTTTTTAGGGAGTGTGGTAAGTTATGCCACCCAGGTTAAAATAGATGTTCTTAAGGTTCCTGAGGAGTTGATAAAAAAGAATTCTGTAGTAAGTGCAGAAGTTGCAAGAGCAATGGCTGTTAATGTCAGAGAATTATTGAAGGCAGACTTTGCAATGGCAACAACTGGTAATGCGGGCCCTACAAAAGGTGATTCTGATGCTGAAATAGGGACTGTTTATATTGCAATTGCTACTCCGAATAATGTTTTAGTGGAAAAATTTACAATGGGAAATCACCGTACCAGAATCGTTCAAAAAGCAGTACATAAGGCTTTCCAGATGCTACAAAAAGAAATTTTAAAATTCTAGAAGAGAATTTTGTCCATCACACAAAAATGAATTAAATTTGCACCCTGTTTAAAATCAAGTAAAAAGTAGCGTAATGTCAAAAGTTTGTGAACTTACCGGAAAGAGAGCTATGTTTGGGAACAACGTATCCTTCTCTATCAATAAAACAAGGAGAAGATTTAATGTAAATCTTTCCAAGAAACGTTTTTATATTCCGGAGGAAGATAGATGGATCACTTTGAAGGTTTCTACAAGGGCTCTTAAATCGATAAACAAAAAGGGCATTTCAGCTGTTTTAAAGGAAGCTAGAGCAAAAGGATTGATTAAATAATCCTTCAATATATAGATTACGATGGCAAAAAAAGGAAACAGAGTTCAGGTAATATTGGAGTGCACAGAGCATAAAAACTCTGGTATGCCGGGAACATCCAGATACATTACAACCAAGAACAAGAAGAATAGCCCTGATAGGTTAGAGATTAAAAAATTTAATCCTATTCTCAAGAAAATGACTGTTCATAAAGAGATAAAATAAGAAAGCATGGCAAAGAAGACGGTAGCAAGTTTACAATCCAGTTCTAAAAGACTTACCAAAGCTATAAAAATGGTAAAATCACCTAAAACAGGGGCCTATACTTTTGTAGAATCTGTTATGCCACCAGAAATGGTGAACGAATGGTTGAATAAGAAGTAACAAACTGACTAAAATTGAGTTCCGGGCCGCTTTCTATTGAGAGCGGCTTTTTTTATTTCATATATTTGCCCAACGACTTTTACGGTGACATGAGCTTATTTAAAAAAATATTTACATCCCAGAAAAAGGAAACACTAGACAAAGGATTAGAGAAAACTAAAACCAGTTTTTTATCCAAACTTAGCAAGGCAGTAGCGGGTAAATCTAAAGTAGATGATGATGTTTTAGATAACCTGGAGGA
The DNA here is from genome assembly GCF_947490415.1 of uncultured Eudoraea sp. Taxonomy (GTDB): domain Bacteria; phylum Bacteroidota; class Bacteroidia; order Flavobacteriales; family Flavobacteriaceae; genus Eudoraea. The sequence continues at coordinate 512,372 of NZ_CANLGX010000004.1, read as the reverse complement.
AGTTTTAGTAACTTCTGATGTTGGAGTGGCTACTACGCTCAAAATTATTGAACGAATAGAGGCCAGGGTTTCCAAAGATAAATACATGGGTACTGACGAACTGAACGGAATCCTCCGGGAAGAAATTGCAGGCCTATTATCGGAAACTCATTTGGGTGAAGAGGAAGAATTTAGTGTACCTAAAAACAAAAAACCATATGTTATTATGGTTGTTGGGGTTAATGGGGTAGGCAAAACAACCACAATTGGAAAACTTGCTTATCAGTTAAAAAAACAAGGATTACAAGTTGTAATAGGAGCAGCTGATACTTTTAGAGCAGCTGCAATAGATCAGCTACAGGTTTGGGCAGATCGTGTGGATGTCCCTATGGTGAAACAAAAAATGGGTAGCGACCCTGCTTCAGTGGCTTTTGATACTTTGAGTTCAGCCGTTACCCAGGGTGCAGATGTTGTTTTAATTGATACCGCGGGCAGATTGCATAATAAAGTGAACCTAATGAATGAACTTGGCAAGGTAAAACGTGTTATGCAAAAAGTTATTGAAGATGCACCTCATGAAGTACTTTTGGTACTCGATGGATCCACAGGCCAAAATGCATTTGAACAGGCTAAAGAATTTACAAAGGCTACAGAAGTAACTTCTTTGGCCGTAACAAAATTAGACGGAACAGCCAAAGGAGGAGTAGTCATTGGTATATCAGATCAGTTTCAGATTCCTGTTAAATATATTGGAGTGGGGGAAGGAATAGAGGATCTTCAAGTATTCAATAAATTTGAATTTGTGGATTCCTTCTTTAATATAGCCCATTGAAAGTTTTAAACCTCATACTTTTTACTTGCTTTTCAACAGTACTTGCCGCGCAAATTGAGGCTCCTAAAGCCAGTCCGTTTTCAAAGGTTGAGCAGGATGTTGGTCTTACAAAAATTACAATTGCCTATTCAAGACCCGGGGCAAAGGGCAGAAAAGTACTAGGAGGTCTTGTTCCTTATGGGCGAATTTGGCGTGTTGGCGCAAATGAGTCTACCAAATTCACAGCAGATGACGATTTGACTATTATGGGTAATAATTTACCTGAGGGCACTTATGCGCTTTATGCCTTTCCTTATGAAGGTCACTGGGACGTAGTTTTTCACAAAAATACGGAGCATTGGGGTGATGGTAGAAAAGCTTATGATCCGGAAGAAGATGCTTTCAGGATTCGGATAAAACCACAAGAAATTCCTAATTATCAGGAAAATTTCCTGATTACTTTTGATGAAATTGACCACAATTCCATTAATATGCTTTGGATTTGGGAACATACCCTTATAAAAATCCCAATTTCAGTGGATACAGATACAAAAATGAGGCAGGAAATTGCATTCAAAATAGCGGAAAATCCTACTGCTCAAACGTATTATGAAGCGGCACGCTATCTGCAGGAACAGAGAGAATCATACCCGGAGGCGCTGTCTTATCTAAATAAGGCTATTGAATTAGGAGGGGATACTTATTATTTTTACAGGGTTAAATCTTTGGTTGAAGCTGCTTTGAAAGATTATGGCAGTGCCATTATTTCAGCACAAAAATCATTGGAATTAGCCCAAAAAGAAGAAAAAGATGAATTTGTACGCATGAATGAACAAAATATCTCTGTTTGGAGTCTTAAACAAATAAATACAAAACAATGAAAAAGCTAATTTTCCTACTTGGTCTTTTATTAATTATTTCCTGCAAGGAATCTAAGAAAGTAGATTATTCCTCTCTTGTACTATGGAAAACCTACAATGACTCTTCTGAAGTAGCAGCGAGCCAGGAGCATGAAAAATCACGAATGCGCTTCAAACTGATTCAATCCAGGGTGTCAGACAAAAATGAGATTTTCCGGCCGCTCTATCACGAAGTGGCAGAAATGTCTGAGACCGATTATGAACAACTTAAACCCCTGATTCTTGAACAGGATATACCCACAATTCAAGGGCACATAAAGGATGGAAAATTGACCTATGAAAAATTAGTTCGGTTTTTTCTCTATAGAATTTATCGATTTGAACTTGATAACAAAACAACATTGCATACCATACTAGCTTTAAATGAGAATGTGGTAGAGGAAGCGAGGGAGCTTGACAATTTAATTTCAGAAGACCGTCATCCAATTTTTGGCATGCCGATTTTCCTTAAAGACAATATTGGTACAGCCGGGATGAATACAACTGCCGGATCAATTGCCCTGAAAGATAATGAAACCGAAGACGCCTTTATTGTCAGGCAATTAAAGAAAAACAAAGCATTGATAATGGGCAAAGTTAATCTTAGTGAATGGGCCTATTATATGTGTAATGGCTGTCCTCTGGGATACAGTGCTATTGGCGGACAGACATTGAATCCGTATGGCAGAGGAATTTTTGAAACAGGAGGTTCCAGTGCCGGGAGCGGAACTTCTGTCGCCGCCAACTATGCGGTTGCAGCGGTTGGCACTGAGACTTCGGGTTCTATTCTTTCCCCTTCCAGTTTAAACTCTGTAGTTGGTTTAAAACCTACTATTGGACTTTTGAGCAGATCAGGGATTGTGCCCATTTCAAGTACACTGGATACCCCGGGCCCAATGACTAAGAATGTAATAGACAATGCCATTTTACTCTCGGCAATGACGGGGAAGGATATGGCTGATGATAAGTCTGTCAGTACCGACGAGAAATATTTTGAAGCGGTTTTGAATCCAGTGAGTCTGAAAGGAAAACGGTTAGGTGTTTTCAAAGATCTTTTGGAAACTGATTCCATTTATGGGAATACGATTAACAAACTTAAAAAACTGGGTGCAGAAATAATAGAGTTTAATGCACCGGAGGTATCTATGGATGGGTTTTTAACCCTCCTTAATATAGATATGAAAAATGATCTTCCTGAATACCTTAGTACCAATATCCAAAATAAGGAAGTAATTCCTATGCGCACTATGGAGGAGATTGTGGAATTTAATTTACAAGATTCTTTACTGCGTATTCCTTACGGACAATCCATTTTTGATGGCATTCTTAAAGATTCTACCACCTTAGAAGAACTGGAAGTTATTAAAAGTAGATTGGAGAAAAATGGAAGACTATTTTTCGATACCGCCATGGATCAGGAAAATTTGGATGCTATTTTATCCATTAACAATTACCATGCTGGCTATGCTGCTGTGGCAAAATATCCGGCATTAACTATTCCCATGGGCTATAAGGAAACCGGGGAACCCATAAGCCTTACATTTATTGCAAAGCCTTTTCATGAAAACGATTTGCTTGGATTAGGACGTGCTTTCGAGATTGCCACAAAAATTAGAAAACCACCTTTGGCATATAATTAGCTTGAATAATTACCTACCTTTTCATTTTGAAACTTAAAGGGGCATCAAAATCAACTATTAAATAACAGTCTAAATCTTGATAAACGAAATCATAAAATTAAAAATTTGAATAAAGCTACAATACATATTATTCTATTTTTATTTTTTATAGTGACTCCACAAATAAAAGGGCTTGCTCAAAAAACAGACACAATAGTTCATGTAAATGGTAATGTGCTAAAAGGAGATTTTAAAAAGATGGAATACGGCATCATTACATGGAAAATGGACGGTATGGGCACAATTAATGTTGAACAGCCTTTTATAGATACTTTTATTTCAAAAAAACAATTTGAAATAGTAATGAAAAACGGACTCATTTATTATTCTTCTTTAGAAGCTTCTGATAGTAATCGAGAAGTGATTATTTTAGTAGATGGCCAAAAAGAATCAATATATATTGATGATATTGTTGAAGCTCATCCAATAAAAAATAAATTTTGGATGAAAATTAGTGGAAATTTGAGTCTTGGAGGTAATTATTCTAAAGGTAGCAATCTAACTACAATAGCCTTTTCGGGAAATTTGGATTACAGGAATAAGAAAACGTTTTACCAAACCAACTGGAATCTTAACACCTCTTATCAGGGAGATAGTTTAACTGCCCTTAACACTAATATTAATCTTCAATGGCAACGAATGTTTAAAAACCAATGGTCTTCTTTGATACTAGTGGGTATGAGCCAAAATTTACAATTGGGAACAAAACGAAGATTTGATTTAAGCCTGGGGGGGGTTAAGGATATTATCTATAACACATGGAATAGGTTTTACGTAACTGCAGCTTTAAGCGGTATAACAGAAACTCCTTATGAGCCTTCTAACGCTTCACAACAGGATTTGGCAGGAGCAATAAGTGTGGCTTATGAAATCTATAAATACACGAGCCCAAAAATATCGTTACAGACCAATCTCAATTTCATCCCTTATTTTACAGGTGAAGAAAGATATCGAGCGGCTTATAACCTTAATCCCAGTATTAGTATATTGAATAATAATTTTAAGGTTGGTTTCAATTTCTATTTCAATTATGATAGTAATCCTGCTGAAGGTTCGCTATCTAATGATGACTACGGTATAAACCTGCAACTAACTTATTCATTACATTAATAGAACGGTTAAAAAAATTAAGCTAATTCTAAAAGAAAGTATTTTTAGTTTTTAAGGTTCCTAATCTTTTCCACCCGGAAATCTACTATTTCATGGTGGAAGGTGGAATTTCATCCCAATTCGTCAAGACTTACAGTTTCTCAATAATCAGAGTTGGTTCCTGGAAAATATAAGGAGGAATCTGGGTTTTCATCCGGACCATTTTCTTTAATTACTGAATCTGTTAAATTATCCGAATTATTTTCACAGGACAAACAGCCCAATAATACTAAATTAAAAATAGTCCTTGAACTTGTGGTTTCTTTTGGTTTAATTACTAAATAGACCAATAGTACCATTAATGAATTAACTTATAATGAGAAGAATTCGTGTTAAAAAGCGGCTCTTCTTCTATTGTATTGTATTTTTGCACGGCTAAAGAAAACCCATGCGAACAAAGTCGGTAAAAAAAAATAGAATAAATGTTGTAACCCTTGGATGCTCCAAAAATGTTTACGACTCTGAAGTTCTTATGGGGCAACTCAGAGCGAATGACAAAGAGGTAGTGCATGAAGAGGAAGGGAATATAGTTGTGATAAATACCTGTGGGTTTATAGCAAATGCCAAAGAGGAAAGCGTGAATACCATTTTGGAATATGTAGATAAAAAACAGTCAGGAGAGGTAGATAAGGTGTTTGTTACAGGATGCCTTAGTGAGCGTTACAAACCGGATCTGGAAAAGGAAATTCCAAATGTTGATGAATATTTTGGGACCAGTGACCTGCCTAATTTATTAAAGGCCCTTGGTGCTGATTACAAACACGAATTAATAGGGGAACGTCTAACAACCACCCCTAAAAATTATGCCTATCTAAAGATTGCAGAAGGCTGTGACAGGCCTTGTTCTTTTTGTGCAATACCACTAATGCGAGGTAAACACAAGAGTAAGCCCATTGAGGAATTGGTTATCGAATCTCAAAAACTGGCATCTAATGGGGTCAAAGAACTAATACTAATTGCCCAGGACTTAACTTACTACGGACTTGATCTGTATAAAAAAAGAAATCTGGCCGAATTATTAAAAGAACTTGCTAAGGTGGAAGGAATAGAATGGATTCGCCTTCATTACGCCTTTCCAACAGGGTTTCCTATGGATGTGCTTGAGGTTATGAAGAATGAACCAAAAATCTGCAAGTATCTTGACATCCCGTTGCAACATATTTCGGATCCTATCCTTAAGAGCATGCGCAGAGGAACTACCAAAGCCAAAACTACCGCGCTTTTAAAAGATTTTAGGCATATGGTTCCCGATATGGCCATCAGAACTACACTAATTGTTGGTTATCCTGGTGAAACGGAGGAAGATTTTCTGACTTTAAAGAACTGGGTAGAAGAAATGCGATTTGAGCGACTTGGTTGTTTTACTTATAGCCATGAAGAGAATACGCATGCTTATAAACTGGAAGACGACGTGCCAGAAGAGGTGAAACAAAATAGGGCGAATGAGATTATGGAGCTTCAATCCGGTATTTCATGGCAGTTAAACCAGGAAAAAATAGGTAAAACCTTTCGTTGTATTATTGATCGTAAGGAAGGCAATTATTTTATTGGAAGAACCGAATATGATTCTCCGGATGTGGATAATGAAGTTTTGGTGGACGCAAAGAACTTCTACGTTAAAATAGGAGAATTCGTAGAACTTGAAATTACAGATGCGGCAGACTTTGACCTTTATGGGAGACCATTGAAATAAGGTATTTTGGCCTAAATGGTATAATTAAACCGTTACAGATCCTTTTAGTTTTAAAGCAGGACATTAGAGATCAGATTTTCAACTGTAGGATGGTCATTACCACCGGCTGGTTCAATAGTGATATTAAAAGATTCGGCCCTGTCTATGTATTTTAAAGGGATCAAATCTCTGTCCGGCGGTAACAGCCCCATATTTATCATTACACCATCAACATCGGCCCACATTTGATATGTTTTATCTTCCTCTAAAGGCGGGAGGCCCTGAGAATTTACCATAACAATTTTTGTAGCATGATTCACGTACGCCACCGCCCTTGATTCGGGAAATATCGTATTGCCTTTAAGTAACAAAGGAATTACATTACGATTGTTTATGGTCTGATAACGCTCATTGGTAATTTCAAATGATTGTTCCAGGTTTGACAAACGATCCTGCAAGGCTATAGTCTGTTCCTGTAGTGCTTTTAAGTTATCTTCAGCGGTCTGCCATCGATTGTAAAACCAAAAGGAACTTAATGCAAAAATTGCAGCAAAACTGGCAGCTACAGCAAGTCGGCCATAATTGAACGTATCATTTTTTTTAGGACTAGAAATGTCCTTTACTTTGGTATTTTCACCACTAGTCTCTATTGCCTTGCGTAAAGCTTTTTTTACACTATCGGGAGGTAAAATTGCATTCTCGAATGCAATTTTTTCGAATTCTTCTTCAAGTCCCTCAAATATTGATCTTAAATCTGCATCTTCTTTTAGTACCTTTTGAATTAGGATTTCCTGTTCATCTGAAAGTTCTCCCAAAAGATACTGCTCTAAAAGCCCGTCTTCTAAAATCTTTTTCTTATCCATTTCCAAAAACTTGGGTTAATAATACAAGCAATGAAAGCTCTGAGCGTCGTTCCCGCATTTTCATAAGGGCTTGTCTTATATATGATTTGAAAGAGCCTAACGGCACGTTCATTTCCTTATGGGCCTCCTGATGTGTTAGTCCTTTAAAATAAACTAAATCAATTGCCTGCTGATGTTGAGGTTCCAATTCTGCTAAAATCCCATTCAAATTAGAATAATCGGTAACCTCTAAATCTGTGTTTTTATTTTCATATACACTTAAATCTTCTGTTTGGATGAGCGGAGTAGATTTTCTAAGTGCATTTAAAGTGGTATTTTTAGCGATACGATACGCCCACGTATAGAATTTTCCTTTCTCGGGATCATAAGAACCTATTTTTTGCCAAATTTTAATAAAACTTTCCTGCAAAAGGTCCTTGGCCAAATCTTCTTCTCTGCACATCCTTAATATTACGCCATAAAGTGCACCGGAATACTTGTCATATAAGAGATATAAGGCATTCTTATCTCCATTAAGAAGTTGGTTGATGAATTCAGTGTCTTTTGGGTCTGCTGCCATATAGTTATGTTAAAGATATGATAAAAAATCACTTTGCTCATCCATGGTTCTAAATGATGTGTATTTAACAATGCAAAGTGCACATTAATAATTACTAATATTAAATCTTTAAACAAATCATGAAAAAAATTTTCTTAATTCTTTCAACGGTAGCTTTAGTGTTTTCTACTCAAACTGCCACCTCTCAAGATAAGGCCATGAATATTGTTGATATTGCTGCATCTGTAGACGATTTTTCAACATTGGTAACTGCTTTAAAAGCTGCAGATTTGGTTGGCGCTCTTCAGGGTGATGGACCTTTTACAGTTTTTGCGCCAGTTAACGCTGGTTTCGCTAAGATAGATTCAAATACTATGAATTCTTTATTAGCACCTGAGAATAAGGAAAAGTTAGCGGCTATTCTAACTTATCATGTAGTGGCTGGAAAAATTGCTGCTGCTGATGTTGCCAGTGCTTTAAAATCTGGAAATGGTAAAGCTGAACTTACAACGCTTAATGGTGAAACTCTTACTGCAGTTTCAAAAGATGGCGGGATTTATCTAATGGATAAAAACGGAAATTACAGCAAGATTGCTAAGACAGATGTAATGGCTTCTAATGGCGTAATTCATATCATCGAAGACGTAGTAATGCCTTAATACAATCTTAAATATTAAATTTAAAAGCACCGTTTTACGGTGCTTTTTTTCGTTTTAATTCATAATCGTAAAATTCCCTTCCTAAGGCAGCTAAAAACGGAATACCTATCTCATCATATTCATAATTATCGTCGTTGAATATTCCATCAGAATTGACTAAAATGGTGGCGGTCAGCATAAATTCTACATTATTTTTTTCATCCGCTATATAAGCACAATCGGTTAGGGTACCATAGGCAAAGCCTACTTTATTATATATTTTTATGTGTTCGGGAATATTTTCTTTTGAATCTCCATAGATAAAAAACTTGCAATAACCGTCATAATATTCTTGTGGGTCATAACCTGCGTCTTTGGGTAATGTATGCATCGCGGTTAACAGAAATTCTCTTTGATCCTCACCAAGATTAAACCTTTCATTTGTCTTGAATAATTCAGGAAATATGATTCTTTTCAGTACTCCGTGTTGAGTACTAACCGGATAATAATTTTTATAGCTGAAATCAAAAGGTTCGCTATGTATTGAATCATTTTCATAAAACCCATCCCCCTTTTTTATTCGTTTTAAATTAAGAGGCATGGGCTCTGAATTTATAATAGGTGTGGATGTGCCTGTAGTACTATCATTAATATATAATATCAAAGGCTTTGTAGTAACGTCATCGGAATGTATTCCTAGTCTGTGCGAAATTCTCACAGGATGGATACCCTTGTTTTCAAGCCTGGAATTAATGTCATCCTGTCCCTGGAATTCAAGTAATCTGTTGTTTGCATGATTGTCACTAACAGATAAAATTTTGGTAATGTCCTCTGCAAAGGTGTTTTCAACTGAATCCCCTTCAATATAATATCTAGTATGCCTGTTTATTGAATCTATAAGGTTTAATTTTTCGAGCGCAAGTACAGCAATAGGCAGCTTAACAGTGCTGGCAGGATAGAAGTAATTCATATCATCCAACTGAAATTCATAATCAGTTAGAACAATGCTATCGTCGCTTCGATCTATTTGGGTATAAAGTATTTGGACTTCATATTGATCAACACTGTCAATAACTTTTCTGATTGATGTGTTTGGAGAGGCCAAAACCAATGCCATAGGGTTATTTTCTTTACTCTTGGTCTTGCATGCCAGCAATAATAATAGTAGGAGAATAGTTAGTTTTAAAATTTTCAATACAAAGAATATTTAGTTAGTTCTGCTGTTCCGAATAAACTTCACCCCTGTGAGGTATGAGGGCGTCTCGTACACTTGGCATATTAACTTCTTCGACCACCATATATGCAATGCTGTGCATAGAACTTAAATCTGCATTCCCGGTAATGTTTGGACTCAAATTTTCAGCCTCTATATAATCTTTCAAATGCTTTTCGTGATGCATGGCAACCTCTTTGGCTGTAGGCCCTCTGAAATCCCAAATTAATTTAATTTTTCTACTCACAGTTGTTCTAGTTATTTAGCTACCGAGATACCTTTCTCTGCAAATGCCTTAAAATCACTTAAAGATTTAGCAGACTGTTTTTTAAATGCCCCTGGCATTATAAATCCCATTAATTTCATCATGAATCCTGAAAATTGAAATTCTGATTCCGAAATCCACTTGGTAGTGTGGTCATCAATAACTTCAAAATAGTTCTTTTGAAAATTATGAACACCTTTCGCGTCATAAGTAGCGTGGAATTCATAAGGAAAATTATTCTTTATGATCGTTTCAATTAATGTCATCTCTCGTTTGCCAATTTTATAATTCAATTCCATTTTTGCACCTTCTTTTGTGGGCTCATCAGACAATTGTTTAAAACCTATTAGTCCTTCCTGCCAATGTTTCATATTATCCGGATCATCCAATTTTTTATGTACTTCTTCACGGGAAAGGCTGATTGTTATTTCAGTAGTATATTTCATAATACTAAGGTACTTGGCACTACTAATGTACTAAATAAAAATGTGGAGGTACTAAAAATCTGTTAATCCATATTGCTATTATTTGCCCAGCAGGATTGAATTCTTATTTTTGTCAAATGCACTTTTTAAACCTACAGACAAAAGGTATCAGAATATATGCGATAATAATAGCATTGGCAGCCTTTTTATTTTCCTGTAATTCTTTTTTGAAGAATGATAGTAATGAAAAACCCTTAGCCAGAGTAGGGGATACTTATTTATATTGGGATGAGGTAGAGGTTGTTCTTGGCGAAAATATCACAAAACAGGATAGTGCATCTATGGTTACCAATTACATAAATAATTGGGCAACAAAACAAATACTTTTAGAAAAAGCCAAGATTAATTTACCCGATGAAAAGATCACCGAATTTGAACAATTGGTGTCTAATTACCGCACAGACCTATATACAAGGGCTTATAAAGAAGCTTTGATAAATCAGGCAGAAGATACACTAATCTCTCAGGAAGAATTAAACAGGTTTTACGACGAAGAGAAGGAGAATTTCAAGCTCAAGGAAAAAATCATTAAACTCAGGTTTATTCAATTACCCCTGCAGTTTCTTAATACAAAAGAAGTAACAGAGAGCTTAAGAAGATTTAATGAGGAAGACATTAGATATTTGGATTCCATAGGAGTGCAATTTAAAAAGCTTAATTTTAATGACTCACTTTGGGTTTCTGCATCAAGGGTGATTGAAGAAATACCTCCCTTGAATATTGATAATGAAGACAGATACTTAAAAAAATCACAATTTTTTGAATTAGAGGATGCAATGGGGGTATATTTGACAAAGATAAACGATGTGCTTGACGTTAATGAAATTGCGCCACTCTCGTACGTCGAACCTACCATAAGACAAGTACTTCTTAATAGAAGAAAATTAGACTACATAAGAAAACTGGAAACAGAAATTATAGATGAAGCAACCAAGGAAAAAATATTTGAAGTGTATGACAAACAGGAATAGCGTATTATTCGTTTTATGCTTTTTTATCGTTTTTGTCAGTGTAGAAGCACAGGAAAATGATTCTATCCCTGATACTCAAATAGAACCGCCAGAAACTGTTGTGGTAGCTGATATAGATGTAAAAAAAGATACCGTAAACACTTTTAAGAGGATAAAGCTAGATGGTATTTCGGCCGTAGTTGGGGATTACCTGATCCTGGACTCCGATATTGAAAAAACGCTGATAGATTTGCGCAGCCAGGGAGCTGCTATGGACGATATTACGCACTGTGGTTTATTGGGGAAATTAATGGAAGACCGTTTATATGCCCATCAAGCCGTGCAGGATAGTATTTTGGTGTCTGATGATGAGGTAAATGCCACCAGTGACCGTCAAATGCAGCAATTGGTGCAGCAGGTGGGATCTATGGAAAAAGTCCTAAATTTTTATAATAAGGAGAGTGTTGAAGATTTCCGGGAAGAATTGTACAATATTAATAAGTTGAGAATGTTGTCGGAGAAAATGCAGCAAAAAATCATCAGTGAAATTGAAGTTACCCCAGAGGAAGTAAGACAATTTTTTAATAAAATTCCCGAGGATGAAAAACCTGTTTTTGGTGCAGAACTTGAAATTTCACAGATAGTTAAGATACCTGAAATTCCTGAAGAGGAAAAACAAAAAACAATTAATAAGTTAAATGAAATAAAGGCAGATTGTGAAGATAATGATGCCAGTTTTAGCGTTAAGGCAATCTTATATTCACAGGATCCCGGCTCCAAGTCCAAAGGCGGTTTTTACAGCATGACAAGGGAAACCCCTTTTGTTAAAGAATTTAAGGATGTGGCTTTTAGTTTGCGCCAGGGTGAAATTTCTGAACCATTTGAAACTGATTTTGGGTACCATATTATATATATTGAAAAGATAAGAGGACAGGAGCTAGATTTGCGTCATATTCTGTTGCAACCAGAGATACCTCAATCTTCTATCGATAAAGCCAGAATTGAGTTGGATACGATACGAAAGCATTTGATAGAAGGTAAATATACTTTCGCCGAAGCGGCATTGAATTTTTCAGATGAAAAAGAAACTAAGTTTGACGGAGGGTTATTAAGAAATCCAATTAATTTTGATTCGCGTTTTGAACTCACGAAGATGGATCCATCTTTATATAATCAGGTAAGGAACTTAAAGGACAACGAAATATCGCAACCTACCCTGGAGCAGGATCCAAATGGAGGTCCCCCCAGGTATAAAATTTTGATGGTTAGTAATAGATATGATGAGCATGAGGCAACTTTTGCTCAAGACTATATTAAAATTCAGGAACTTGCACTAAGAGATAAGCAGTTTAGTACTATTAGGAAATGGCTTAATGATCATATTGCAGATACTTATGTAAGTGTTGGCGGAGATAATAGAGATTGTGAATTTGCCAATAATTGGGTAAAGGAATAACCGGATGTCTGACGTTACAGCAATCAACAATTTAGTAGCCAAGCACAGGGCTTTAAAAAAAGAAATAGCTAAGATAATTGTAGGGCAGGACCAGGTAATTGACCAAATTCTTTTATCTATCTACACAGGGGGTCATTCCTTGCTGATTGGTGTGCCGGGCTTAGCCAAAACCTTAATGGTAAATACAATTGCCCGTACTTTGGGACTCGACTTTAAGAGAATACAATTTACACCTGATCTGATGCCTAGCGATATATTAGGTAGTGAGATATTAGACCAGAATAGGAATTTCAAATTTATTAAAGGGCCTATTTTTGCCAATATAATTCTTGCAGATGAGATTAATAGAACACCACCTAAAACACAAGCAGCTCTTTTAGAGGCCATGCAGGAAAGAGCAGTAACAATAACGGGAGTACAACATAAACTTTCCCGGCCGTATTTTGTTCTAGCTACACAAAACCCTATTGAACAGGAAGGTACTTATCCCCTTCCGGAAGCGCAACTTGATCGATTTATGTTTGCAATAGAGTTAAAATATCCATCTATTGCAGAAGAAACACAAGTAGTTAAAACAACTACCAATGATGAATTCCCTGAAGTGAATCCCTTATTTAATGCAGAAGAGATTCTGGAAGTTCAGCATTTGGTTAGAAGAATACCTGTTCCGGACAATGTTGTGGATTATGCGGTAAAATTGGTAAGCAGTACCCGACCGGGATTAGAGACTTCTTCGGATTATGTAAAACAATACCTGGATTGGGGTGCCGGACCACGGGCTTCTCAGAACCTAATTTTAGGGGCCAAGGCCCACGCTGCAATTAATGGCAAGTTCTCCCCTGATATAGAAGACGTGCAGGCTGTGGCAATGGGAATTCTGAGACATAGGATAATTAAGAATTATAAGGCAGAGGCCGAAGGTATCTCGGAGGAAGATATTGTAAATAAACTTCTTTAACATCTTTCGAGGACATTTAATAAAGAAGAAACATGGTCATTTTTCGTATCGGTCTGAAGGTTTTAAAAAGTAAAGATTCTCATATGCATAGGAAATCTGATTTCCTGTTTTTCTTAAAGTAGGATGGATTTGAAAATTAATTATCATATATCCACAATTAATATGTAATCCCATTCTAAAAATTTCCTTTACCACGTGTATTTTACTAATTTTACGGAATTCAATTAACAGAAAAAACTCAAAATAATGGCATTTGATATTGACATGATTAAAGGGGTTTACGCCAATATTGCTGAGCGTATTGACAAGGCTCGTGATATAGTTGGAAGACCATTAACACTTTCCGAGAAAATATTATATGCCCATCTTTGGGAGGGTCAACCTACAAAAGCTTTTAGAAGAGGTAAGGATTACGTAGATTTTGCACCGGATAGAGTGGCATGTCAGGATGCAACTGCTCAGATGGCACTTCTGCAATTTATGCAGGCGGGTAAACCTAAAGTTGCAGTTCCAACTACGGTACATTGCGATCATTTAATCCAGGCTAAGAGCGGGGCGGCTATTGATTTAAGAACTGCCAATACTGCAAGTGCTGAGGTATTCAATTTTTTAGAATCCGTTTCTAATAAATACGGAATAGGTTTTTGGAAGCCAGGAGCTGGAATTATTCATCAGGTAGTTTTAGAAAACTATGCTTTTCCTGGAGGTATGATGATAGGAACAGACTCACATACTGTAAATGCGGGAGGCTTGGGAATGCTGGCTATTGGTGTTGGAGGAGCAGATGCCGTAGATGTTATGGCAGGCATGGCATGGGAACTGAAGTTTCCAAAATTAATTGGTGTCAAGCTCACGGGTAAAATTTCAGGTTGGACTTCTGCTAAAGATGTGATATTAAAGGTTGCTGGTATTCTAACTGTAAAAGGGGGAACCGGAGCAATTGTAGAATATTTTGGTGAAGGGGCTAAGAACCTTTCTTGTACCGGAAAGGGCACGATATGTAATATGGGTGCAGAAATAGGTGCTACTACCTCCACCTTTGGTTATGATGCCTCTATGGAACGATATCTTCGTGCAACAGACAGAAGTGATATTGCCGATGCGGCGAATGAAGTAAAGGAGTATCTGACAGCAGATTCAGAGGTCTATGCGGAACCGGAGAAGTACTTCGATGAACTTATAGAAATTAATTTAAATGATCTAAGACCTCATCTTAACGGTCCTTTTACACCAGATTTGGCCACTCCTGTAGGTGAACTTGGTCCTAAAGCCAGGAAAAATGACTGGCCTATTCAGGTTGACTGGGGCCTTATTGGGTCATGTACCAATTCTTCCTATGAAGATTTAACCAGGGCTGCATCTATTGCAAAACAGGCGGTGGACAATAATATAAAACCTAAGTCCGATTTTGGAATCAATCCGGGATCAGAACAAATCAGATTTACTGCTGAACGAGACGGCCTATTGCAGATATTTGAAAATCTGGGGGCAACCATTTTCACCAACGCATGTGGTCCTTGCATTGGACAATGGGACAGAAGTGATCTCAAAGGGGAGGAGAAAAACACTATTGTGCATTCTTTTAACCGAAATTTCTCTAAAAGAGCAGATGGTAACCCCAACACGCATGCCTTTGTAGGTTCTCCCGAAATGGTAGCAGCCATTGCGCTTTCTGGAAGATTGGATTTTGATCCTATGAACGATACACTTTTAAATGAAGATGGAAAGGAAATTAAATTAAAAGAACCAGAGGGAATTGAATTACCTCCAAAAGGTTTTGAGGTTGATGATGCGGGGTACCTCGCTCCTGATGAAGATGGCAGTGGGGTTGAAGTAATTGTAGCAAAAGATTCTGAAAGGCTGCAGGTTTTGGAACCATTTGTCCCAATTTCTTCGGATAGTCTTCAAAACATGAAGCTTCTGATTAAAGCATTTGGTAAATGTACTACAGACCATATTTCAATGGCTGGCCCATGGCTTAGATACAGAGGTCACCTTGATAATATTGCTAATAACACTTTGATCGGCGCTGTAAATGCCTTTAACAAAAAGACCAATTTTGTAAAAAACCAATTGAATGGAGAATATGGTGGTGTGCCGGATACGCAGAGAGCGTATAAGGCCAAAGGTATAAAGACCATTGTAGTTGGTGACCACAATTATGGTGAAGGATCTTCCCGTGAACATGCGGCTATGCAACCCAGACATTTGGGTGTAGCGGCGGTCCTTGTAAAGTCTTTTGCCCGTATTCACGAAACCAATCTGAAAAAACAGGGGATGTTAGCATTGACTTTTACTAATGAAAGTGACTATGACCTTATTCAGGAAGATGACACTTTTAACTTCATTGATATTAAAGAATTTGCACCAGATAAACCATTGACTATTGAAGTTGTACATGCAGATGGTACCAAGGATTTAATCCAGGCGAAACACACCTACAATCTGCAGCAGATTGAATGGTTTCACCAAGGCTCCGCTCTTAATGTTATAAAGAAGGATAATGCGGCATAATTCGCAACTGTAATTAAGTAAAGTAACTCCCGATATTTCTCGGGAGTTATTTAGTTTTGTCAATCAACAATAATATGAAAGTAAGTAGGAAAACCATACTCAATATACTATTCATGGCTTTCGTGCTTTCATTTTTTGTGACTCCACTTGGGTATTATGGTAAAATTTTATTGAACCAAATATTTTCCTTTCGTCCGGAGGTAATTGAAGTTGCAGAACAACAACAAATATCGGATTACAACTGGAAGTTAAAAAATGCGAATTGGGAGTTCTTCAATTTTGAAAAATCCAAAGGAAATGTAGTTTTTATAAATTTCTGGGCTTCATGGCGATTGCCCTGTGCGGCAGAACTTAAAAGTATACAGAATCTTTATGATAAATATAAGAATAAGGTCGATTTCTATATTATAACTGATGAAGAGAGACTTCCCGTAGAAGAGTTTATGAAAGAAAATAAATTTACTTTTCCGGTAACCTATCTTATTATTGGTGAGAGATCTCCCTTGGCTATTCTTGAGCCGCCTTCTTCATACATAATTGATAAAGAGGGCAATATTCGCGTAAAACAAAAAGGAATTGCCGATTGGGATAATAATACAATCTATAATCTGCTCAATGAACTAACAAAATAGAAGTGAAATTAAAAAGGACACAGCTAATCAATATTGCGATAATTCTATTATTGGCGCTTTATTTTTTTACACCGATAGGTTTTCACGCCAAAGTATATCTTAACAGGTTAATATCTCATAATCCTGTTCCTGTTGAAGAGAGAGCTCAGCAGTTTTTAGAGGATTATGATTTTAAACTGGTAAATTCAAAAGGTACTGTGGTGAATCTCAAAGATTACAAGGGTGATGTTATATTTATAAATTTTTGGGCTACCTGGTGTCCACCGTGTGTTGCAGAAATGCCCGGTTTACAACTGTTGTATAACGACTATGGGGAAAAGGTCACATTTTTATTTATTGCCCGGGATAAAAAAGAAAAGGTGTCGAACTTCATAACAAAGAAAAATTATAATTTACCGGTTTATTTCGAATCTGGATTTACACCAAAAACCCTTTATTCCCCGGCTTTGCCAACAACGTTTATCATTGATAAAAAAGGGAATATTGTTATAGCAGAGACAGGATCTGCTGATTGGAACTCAGAAAGCGTTCATATTTTATTGGATGGTCTCTTAAAATAATAAAAACTTGGAAGCGTAGGAATTGACTGTTATACCGGATAATTATTTAAGACTATTTATTTCTTAAAATACTTAAAAGGAACAAACAACATACCAAAACACTCTCCATCTTCTTTACCAATATGCTTATGGTGCATTTTATGTGCTCGCCGTACACCTTTGGCATACCAGTTATTTGCATTTCTAAACATTTTAAACCGTTGGTGAATAAAAATGTCATGAACTAAAAAATAAGTTGCACCATACGCCATAATTCCAAAGCCTAAGGGCCAACCGTACCAGAAAGACGTATAGGATGCTAAATAAAAGAAGGTCATGCTAACAACTGCATAAAAAATAAAGAATGCATCATTGCGTTCAAACCAGGAACCATGATCTTTTTTATGATGATCACTGTGCAAAACCCATAAAAACCCATGCATTATGTACTTGTGAGTAAACCAGGCCATAAACTCCATAAAACCGAAGGTGCCAAGGAAAACTAAAATCCAAATTACAATTTTCATGCTAATATAAGTTCAGTTTATAATTTACATAAGACTTTGCAAGAAGTCCGAATTTTTGATAGTTAGGAACCCGTATTCTGGCATTTTTAATTTCCAAAGACGGTGTTTTTTGTAACTTGTTCAGCAATTTATAATAATATTTATAGGCAGTATAAACACCAAATTTTGCTTCATTAGGAAGCTCAACTATTCCGTCATATCCCATTTTAAAATCTGCTTTGATCTCTTCAACAATCCTTAGTTTAGACGTTTCATCTAATTCCAGGAGGTTGGTATTTGGAAAATAAGAACGATTTAAATGCTCATAATCTGCCTTAAGGTCTCTGAGAAAGTTAACCTTTTGAAACGCAGACCCTAAAGCCATGGCAGAAGCCTTTAGTGCTTCATAACGCTCATCGTCTCCTTTAACAAAAACGCGAAGACACATTAGGCCTACAACGTCCGCAGATCCATAAATATATTCTTTAAATTCTGCTTCCGTACTATAAACGCTTTTCTTGAGATCCATTCTCATACTTTTCATAAATGACATTACCAAATGATGTGGAATTTTGTATTTATGGTAAGTATGTTGAAAGGCATTTAATATAGGATTCAGGCTTATTTGGTCATTTAAGCTTGCCTCAAGATCCCCTTCAAATTTGTTAAACAATGATTCTTTGTCATAGTCATGAAAAGCATCGACTATTTCGTCTGCACATCGAACAAAACCATATATGTTGTAAATGTCACTCCTTATGGAGGAGGATAACATCTTTGTAGCGAGCGAAAAGGATGTACTGTACGACTGGGTTACAATTTTGCTGCATTCAAAAGAAATATGATCGAAAATTGCTTTCATCTACTAACTATTAATTATTTTTCTCCATCAATTCGGAAACTAATTTTCCCGAAATCAAAGAAGGAGGAACTCCTGGCCCGGGGACTGTTAATTGCCCGGTAAAAAATAGATTATTAACCTTTTTGCTCTTCAAACCGGGTCTCATAAATGCCGTTTGTGATAATGTATTTGCCATACCATAGGCATTTCCTTTATAAGAGTTATACTGTTCCTTAAAGTCATTCACACAAAAAGACTTTTTAAATATAATATTATTTTCAACAAGCTGCCCTGTACGCTCCTGGAATCTTTTCAATATAATATCAAAATATTGATCCCTAAGTTCTTGAGTATCCTCTAAGCCTGGGGCTATGGGAATCAGGAAGAACCCGGTTTCTTTATTATCTGGCGCCATGGTTTTATCTGTTACAGAAGGGAAGTTTGCATAAAATAATGGTCTTGTTGGCCATTTAGGATTGTCATAAATCTCAGAGGCATGTTCACTAAAATCTGTGTCAAAAAAGAGATTATGATGTTCAATATTTTTTAATTTTTTATCAAATCCAATAAAAAATAGTAAAGAGGAAGGTGCAAAGGTTTTTCTTTGCCAATATTTTTCAGAATATTGCCGATAAGGGCTATCCAACAGGGTTTCTGTATGATGATAATCGGCACCACTTAATACCATATCTGCATCAATTATTTCAGAATTCACTAATATCCCAGTTGCCTTACCCTCACGTACAACGATCTTTTCTACTGGGCTATCCGTGTGAATTGCAACCCCTAATTCCAGCGCTAAAGTTTTCATTCCAATAATTATCTGGTACATTCCTCCTCTGGGATGCCAGGTTCCGAGTCCAAAATCTGCAAAATTCATAAAACTATAAAACGCCGGGGTGTTACTGGGCTTTGCTCCAAGAAATAACACAGGAAATTCCAGTGTGGAAATAAGTTTCGGGTTTTTAAAATTTTTTCGGACTTCCTGACTTATTGTTTTAAAGAATTGGTCTACTCTTATTATGGTATCCTTCGTTATTAGCTCTAAGGGTGAAAGCCCGGGACGATAGACTATTTCATTAATGGCAATATTGTAATTTTTTTGAGCCTTGGCAATAAATGTTTTAAGATGCTTGGAACTGCCTTTTTCAATTCGTTCAAATTCCTCGCAAATTTTATTCATGCAGTCCCCGATCGTTATAACATCGTCCTCAAAGAAAATTTTATAAGCAGGACTTAATTTATCCAATTGGTAATAGTCTGAGGTTTGTTTGCCAAAATCTGCAAAGAATCGGTCAAAAATATCCGGCATCCAATACCAACTAGGACCTATGTCAAAGGTAAACCCTTCAGTAATGAGTTGTCTGGCTCTTCCACCCACTGTATCGTTCTTTTCAAAAAGACTAACATTAAAGCCTTTTTTAGCCAGATAGCAAGAGGCCGAAAGGGATGAAAACCCCGATCCAATGATTACAACTTTTTGTTTGTTGCTATTCATGGTTTGACTGCTATTTGTGTTTTATAATGCTTTAGACAATTGTTCAATAGAGTCAAAGGTACGAATGTGTGGCGGAAGTTTTTCTTTATTTATGTGTTGAATTTGCCTGCCTAAAATCCATAAATTGGAATTATGCTGGTTTAAATATTTTGTAAAGTCAGCAATGTATTTCTCTAATTTGTCCTTGTTTGGTACCACAGTAAAGTAAGACAAATAATGGATATTATTATAATAATTTTCCAGGTCTACCAAATTTTCTAAAGGCATAGTCTGACCCAGATAAATAGTTTTGTAACCATGAAGAATAATTTCATAATTAATAAATAGCAGCCCAATTTCATGAATTTCATTTTCAGGCAGAAATAGAACGAATACCTTTTCATCGTTAGTCGGTTCCATCAACTGTAATTTCTCGGTACTCGTGTAAATCTTCTGTTTAATCAAATTAGTAATAAAATGCTCATGTGCCGGGCTAATGGTATCTGTCTGCCATAATAATCCAAGTTCATTTAATAAAGGAATGAAGTATTCCCAAAAAATATCTCGAAATGATTTTTCCGCAAGTAGGCTACTATAGGTATTTTGGAATAATGACAGGTCAAAGTTAATCATGGATAGTTTAAAGGCATTTATCGCATGATTTTTAGTGCTGCTTTTGGCCGTAATCTCCCTGACTATCAGTGGAATATCTGATTCTTGGAGTTTTGCAATCTTAGATATTTTATAACCGTTATTATAGAGAAGGGTAATATTGAGCAATTTCTGAAGACTTGCCAGGCTATAGGTCCTGATGTTGGTACTGGTTCGCTCGGGCGACAATAGCCCGTATCTTTTTTCCCAGATTCGAATAGTATGTGCTTTTATACCGGACAGGTTTTCCAAATCCCGAATACTAAAAGATTTTTTTACATTGTTCATGTTTTGTGAATAATCTTTAAACAAATCTACAATTTTATAAGCGGAAGTATTCAATAGTTTCGTTAATTTTTTCTGAAGTAATCCGCAAAGGGATCATTTTTTTTAGTTTATGCTGTGAAAATTTTAAAAATTCTATAATAAATGGATATATTTAGCTTCGCTAATCATAGAATACTATGTCAAAAAGAACCACCCAAACCAGAAAGCAGTTTTTAAAGAGAATCGGAGCCGGAACTCTGGCTTTGGCCAGCACACCATCAATCATCGGTGCCGGAACAATCCCGAATATTTCTTATTTGAGCAGAAAAAAATATAGCGCAAACAGTAATATACAAATTGCTCTTATAGGGGCCGGGGGTATGGGATCTGAGGATACAATTACAGCCTTAAAACACGATGGTGTAAAACTAGTTGCAGTTTGTGATCTTTATGATGGGCATCTTGAAAGAGCCAGGGAAAGATGGGGTAAAGATTTGTTTACAACCAAACAGTACAAGGAAATATTAGCCAGGAAAGATGTGGATGCGGTTATTATTGGAACACCGGATCATTGGCATAAACAGATTTCAATAGACGCCATGCGCGCAGGTAAACATGTTTATTGTGAAAAGCCTATGGTCCATTCTTTAGACGAGGGGCATGATGTTATAAAAGCTCAGAATGAGACGGGAATGGTATTCCAGGTGGGTAGTCAGGGAATGTCTTCACTCGGAAATGAAAAGGCTAAAGAGTTATTGGCTCAGGGAGCAATTGGCGATATTAATTATGCGGAAGGTTTTTGGGCAAGGAGGAGCCCAACAGGCGCCTGGCAATATAATATTCCCAAGGATGCTTCTCCTAAAACCGTAGATTGGGATACCTTTTTGATGAATACCAATAAACGACCTTTTGATGCTACGCGTTTTTTCAGATGGAGAAACTATAAAGATTATGGCACAGGGATGTCAGGTGATCTTTTTGTTCATCTTTTTTCCAGCCTTCATTTTATTACCAAATCAAAAGGTCCTAATCAAATTTATTCATCCGGGGGATTGCGCTATTGGAAAGACGGCAGGGAAGTTCCGGACGTACTTCTGGGGGTATTCGATTATCCCGATTCTGAAGAACACCCTCCTTTTAATCTTTCATTGCGTTGTAATTTTGTTGATGGTACCTCTGGAACAACTTATCTAAGAATTGTTGGTAGCGAGGGATCTATGGATGTCCAATGGAGAAAGGTGATTTTAAGGAGGAATAATGAGCAATTTGACAACGATCCATTTTTACAGGCCAAGGCGTCACAAACTGGAAGTGCCAGTTCAAGGAAAAAGATGCTTCCTCAGGAAGAGATTGTTTTTGAAGCAGAGGAAGGATATAATGGAGCCCACTATGATCATTTTTCTAATTGGTTCAATGCTATCAGAGGAGGTAAAGCTGTATCTGAAGACGCTGTATTTGGTTATCGCGCGGCGGCACCCGCTTTAGCCTGTAACGATAGTTATTTTTTAGATAAAGCGATAAAATGGGATCCTGTTGGGATGAAACTACTTTAAATTTGAAGATTATGAAACTGCGAATAATAATTATTGGTTTGGTGCTCTTAATTGGAGCCTGCAAGGACACAGAGAAGAAGAAAGCAGAAACACCTGCCGCAAAAGAAGATCAAATAGTAACCAGTGAATGGATTGAACTCATGGAAACGTCTGACTGGAGGGGCTACAACCAGGATTCCCTTCCATCAAATTGGTCAATTAAAGATGGGGTGATAGAATGTTTTGGAGAAGGGGGAGATGTTGGAGGTGATATCATTAGTACTGAAACATATGATAATTTTGAATTTGCTTTTGAATGGAAAATATCCAAAGGGGGCAATAGCGGTGCTTTTTATCATGTTGTGGAAGATACCATATATCATTCACCTTATGAAACCGGACCGGAATACCAGATATTGGATGATGTAGGTTTTGAAGAACCCATTGAAGACTGGCAAAAGACCGGCGCCAATTATGCTATGCATGTAGCTAATGAAAACAAAACCCTGAAACCAGTAGGGGAATGGAATACAAGTAAGATTGTTTTTAATAAGGGCAAGGCTGAACATTGGCTTAATGGTCAGAAAATTGTTGAATTTGATAAAAACTCGCAAGATTGGTTAGAAAAACGCAATAGCGGTAAATGGAATGAATATCCTGATTACGGCAAAACCAATGATGGCTATTTAGCTCTTCAGGACCACGGTGCAGGCGTATGGTTCAGAAATGTAAGGGTAAGGCGTTTATAAATTTTTATACCTTAAATCTAAAAACTGCTCCTTTTTTAACAGAAGCAGTTTTTTTGTGCCCACGACTGGAGTCGAACCAGCACGTCCTTTCGAACACTACCCCCTCAAGGTAGCGTGTATACCAATTTCACCACGTGGGCATTATACTAAAATTGCGGTGCAAATATAGCGAAGTATTTCTATTTGGAAGATTAATCGCGGTTACTTAGTGCATCAGAAATCAACAATTATCAAAACTGTTTATGAAGATATCTAAAGATTATTGTACTGGATTAGGATTTAAGAATATTTGGTAACTTCTCGCTGTCTATGATGTATTCTGTAATTTTAAATACTTCTTTTCGATTGGATCTGAACGATTTGACGAATTTTGAAATTTTATCTTCCAGGGCTTCATGATCTTTCACAAATTGTGGGTTTGAACTCTGAACCGGATTTTCTACCATAAGTCCCAAATTGCTCTGGTGTGAGATTACCTCCTTCATTAAGTCAATACCTTCATTCCGAATCTCAAAAAGATTTTTCTTTATTTCTTGTACCAAGTTAAGGTTGTCGTCTTTTGTAATCCAAATAATATATTTCTCTATCAAATGATGTAAAAACCTGAGGTCATCTTTATAGAAGTTCAGATCTGACTTCCAATGATCGGTAAGGATATAAAGTTCTTGCCAGTTTACCGCTTCAAAAGTATTTTCCTGAGTTGATTTATTGTTGTTATCCATGATAAATTGACTTTTAGTTTGGATCTTAAAAGTAGTTCAGTTAAAGGCTATTTTTTATGATATAAGTCATGTGAAGCTTTTGTGACCAATGTCATATTATTCAAAGCCAGATTGAGGTAAATTGACATAATCTTTAAATGATTTGTGATGGACACTATTCTCTATGCTACGGATTGTACCAAAAATTCGATCTCAACATTAAATTATGCAAAGAATCTCAGCGATACTTTAAATGCCAAACTGATTGTATTTCACATATATGATGTTCCACCCGTAAGAACATCTAGTATTAGGTCGTCTGAACAATTACATAATTTATCAATGATCGAGCAAAAAGAAATGCTGGAAGACTATTGCATAAAAAACCTTGACCAAAATCTTAGCAAAAATCAACTAATTTGTGAAGTTGCCCAAAATGCTTCAATAAGCAAAGGAATTATTGATCGAATAAATAAAGATAAGATTGATTTGCTAGTCATAGGAATGAAAAGTGAACACTCTGCCAGAGGTTTCTTAAGCGGGAATATTGCTAATAAATTAATAGATAAGAAACTGTGTCCATTACTAATAATTCCTCCCCATTATAGTTACAAAAAGTTAAATAAAATTGTTTATGCCAGTGATTTTGAATCTTCTGATATTATTGCAATAAAAAAATTGTCTGCGATAGCAGAATATTACGAAGCCGAAATAGAAGTGGTTCATATCCCTACAATGGAAGAATATGCAGCCATGCAACAAATGGAATGGTTTAAAGAACTATTGGAAGTTCAGGTGCAGTACAAAAAAATAAGTTTTCACATGGTACTGGCTAATAGTATTGAACAGGGATTAAGAATGCATATTAAAGATGAGAATGCAGATATATTAGGTATGTTGGAAAGAGAAAATAAGGGTCTCTTTGCTGCTATTTTTAATAAAGATATTGTGAAAAAAATGGAGACCTTAGTCACTATTCCGATACTTTGCTTTAATCCCTAAAGTTGGGATACTGCAATTCAAATAGGGTTAAGAATTTTACCATCTTCCATTTCTATGATCCGATCTGTGCGTTTTGCAAAATCTAAATCATGTGTAACAACCAATAAAGAAAGCCCCTCCTCTTCCTTTAACCTCTTAAATATCTGGAAGACATTTTCGGCATTATAACTGTCGAGATTACCTGTGGGCTCATCGCCCATTAAAATATCCGGATTATTGATAAGTGCTCTGGCAATAGCCACACGTTGTTTTTCACCTCCGGAAACCCTTGAGGCTCTTTTATTTGCCAAATTTCCGATGTTCAACATATTTAATTTTTCCATGGCATCATGTTCAATTTCTTCATAGGTTTTAGAGGCCAATTTTTTAGCAGGCAGCATCACATTCTCAAGCACACTGAATTCTGATAGCAAATAATGAAACTGAAATACAAACCCGATATGCTTGTTCCTTATTTGCGACAATTCCTTATGGTGTTTCCCTGTGATGAGTTCCTCATTTAAAAATAATTCGCCTTCATAGTCAGTATCCATAGTAGAAAGGATATAAAGCAGGGTGGATTTACCGGAACCGGACTTGCCCATAATGGATACAAACTCTCCTTCTTTCACATTAAAGCTTATATCTTTTAAGACATGAAAATCTACGGGCTTTCTAAAATGTTTATTAATATTTTTAGTTTCCAGGACAGTTCCCATAATTGTGAATTAAGTTCCGCGAATTATGCGCACGGGATCTATTTTTTTAGCTTTATTGGAGGGTAAGTAACCGGCAATAAATGTGGAAACAAGTGCAAAGATAATTCCAATGACGTAATAGCCGGGGTTATAATTTACCGGAAAAGTACTTATAGTTGGAAGCGCCTCGGTTTCGAATGGTATGTTATCAATAATTCTTGATAAAAAAAAGCCTATTATTAAGCCAACAATTCCCCCGGAAACACCAATTATCATAGCTTGACTCATAAATATAAGTTGCACATCCCTACCCGAAAATCCAGTTGCCTTAAGAATGGCTATGTCTTTCATTTTTTCATAAATAAGCATATTCAGAATATTGTAGATTCCAAAGCCCGCAACAATTAGTAGAGTTATTGAAACTGCGTATGTAATGATATTTCGAATATTAGTACCCGTTTCGAACTGGGCATTTGCTTCATTAATATCCGTGGCTTTAATTTTAAACTGTCTTTCTAACTGCCTGGCCATAGGTACGGATTCCGAGATGTCATGGAGTTTTATATTGATATCGGTAACATAATTTTCGGCTTCTCCTTGTATTTTTTGTACGGTTTTAAGATTTGCAAAACTTTGAACATTGTCTATTTCCGCAATACCGCTTTGATAGATCCCAACAATCTTCAAGGGAAAAACAGTGCCTTTTACAGTGCTGATCTGCACTCTGTTTCCGACACTTAATGACATCTTCTTGGCTAGGCCCGAACCGAGTAAAATTCCATTGTCCGTATTCCTGAGTGCCTCTGGGCTCCCTTCGACAATATATTCCTGGATATTTGATAAGCGCACTTCCTCCATAATATCAACGCCCACAAGATTCCCGCCAAGCTCAATGGAGCCTGATAAATAAAATATCTGGGAACGGAGTTGAGGTGTTGCCCCCTTTACATTTTCATGTTCTTTTAAATAATGTAATATCGGAAGGGCATTATGTATTTTCAGCTGACTTTGTTTAGGCCTGATGGAGTGTATAACATTTAAGCCTCCGTCAAATTTTTCATATAAAGAAATTGGTTGTTCCGCTGAAGGTTCAATTTCATTATACACATGAATATGTGGGGTCTGGTTAAGAACAAGATCATCTAACATTCCATTCAAACCAGTCATAAAGCTTACCAACGTTATATAGGCCCCAATGCCAAAAGTAACTCCAAGCGAAGCCGTTACGGTAGACTTCATCTTGGTTAACAAATGCGTTTTGGCAATACCTAGTATGACTTTCCAATTTGTCATTATTCCGGCTTTAATACGTAGGTTTCAGCATCCAGACCAGATCGAACTTCAATACGTTCCATATCTTGTATCCCTGTAACTATTTCTATAATTCCCATTTCAGTTTTCACTTGGTTTTCACCTATAAGATAATCCTTAGGGATGGTCAGGGCATTTTCCTTTTGAGAAACTATAATATTGCCTTCTCCTGACAATCCGGGATATAAGACTTCCGGAGTATCTACGAATACAGCTTCAATTTTGAAAGTCTGGGATCGTTCATCTTTCCTGGGATAAATCTTGTTAATGATTGCAGAATATACTTTTGACCCGTAGGCATCAAGAGTAATTAAAGCTGTTTGACCAATTTTCAGCTTAACAATATCAACCTCATCAACTAACATTTCAATTACAAAATCATCGGCACTTCCAATAGCTGCTATAGGTTCCATTGTACTAATAATTTCCCCCTGATTTTTGTAAAGAGCATAAAGCTTTCCATTAATTTTACTTTGAACTGTAAAATCTTCAGTTGCAATCATAGAGGTTTTGTAATTGTTCTCGGCCTGCCTTAATTTAGTTTTTAACTCTGACTTAGTTCGTTCAAAATTACCTTTTAGCAAAGCCAAACTATTAGCTGATAATTCATATGCCAGTTTTCGATTTTCGTATTCCACCTTTGATCCTATATTCTGTTCCCAAAGATTTTTTTGTCTTGTAAAATTTATAGAATCATTTTTATACTTAAGTTCAGCTGCATTTATTTCATCAATTAACGCCCTTATAATGGCATTGCTGCCGCTGTAATTCTCTCTTGCTAATTCGAGATTTAACTTGGCATTTTCGGTATTTAGCTTAGGGGTATTGTTGATAATTTGAGCTATTGGTGTGCCTTTGGTAACTGAATCGCCCTCGTCAACAAAAATTTTATCCAAAATACCGCCTACCGCCGCGTATACCTGATAAAGGCTATCAGGTTGAATGGTAACGGAAGAATAAACAGATTCTGTAATGGTTACTTTGGAAGGTAATATTTTTTCCGGACCATCATTACAGCCGAAAAAGGCAAAGATCAATGCTACACTAAATAAAATTCTAAAAGAAAAAGAAACGCATCTCATCAAACTTATTTTGATTTGTCGGGTATGATTTATCTTGTTAACTATCAAAATTTTCCAAAATAAATTCAAGTTTGGGTTTTTGCTTTTTACTCATGGGTATTTGATGATCATCTATCTCCACACTTGTACAGCCATATTTTTCTATCTTGTTTAAATTTACAATATATGATCTATGAATCCTAAGAAATCTGTCATTCGGTAACTTGTCGGAGATTGATTTCATTGTACTCAGAGCAATTACTTTTTCTTTGTCTGTGATTATTTTTACGTAATCGCCAAAGGCCTCCACCCATTTAATTTCTTTTAGACTAACCTTTTTATTTTTCAAATGACTCCGCACCATCAAAAATTCCTTGTCTTCTTCAATTTCATTTCGCTTGTTATTGGTTACCACTTTTCGTATTGCATTGTCAAAACGATCACTATTTAAAGGTTTTAACAGAAAATCTCTGACGCCATAATCAAATGCTTTTAGGGCATTATTTGAATTACCGGATATTATTATCACCTGTATTTTCTGATCCAAAGCCTCGAGAAGATCGAAACCATTAATAAAAGGCATTTCAATATCAAGAAGAATTAAATCTATGTTATGGTTTTTAATGATTCTATTGGCGTCTATGGCATTACTGCATGCAGCTACCAAATTCAGATCATTATGATTTTTCACCATCCCGGCTATGATTTTGCAGTGCACTTTTGAATTTTCTACAACTAATGTCTTCAAGGGTAAATTTCTCATAACAATACCAATTAACAAAGATGATTGTAACAGTGCTCGAAATAGTTCTAAGATCTCTGATGCTTATCTGTTAAAAAAACAAAACTACGTGCATTGTTAATTAACACAAATGACTTTGATCATTGTAGCAACTGTTACCCGCCTGGTCAGAAAAACACACCCCTGATGGTAAGAATTGAAAATCCTGATGGTAAGACTTGAAAATAATGATCAAAATAGCCTCTCCTGTTTGTTAAGTTTACACTTTTCGAATACCCTAGCACAAGCAATCATCCGGTCTATTTAATGAATTACCTGGCAGAAAACCCTGCATATGGTAAAATGAGTATAGTAAATGAAAAATAAATAGTGAAAAATGACATATGTCACTTTTTATCTCAATTGCAGTATATAGTTTAGCTTCTTTTAGAAAAATTATGAAGGAATTAGTAGTACGTTTGATAGGTAGGAATACAAAAATCAATTTAATTTCGGCAACTATTGGTATTGTATATCTGTGGTTTGGTATGCTGAAATTCTTCGCAGGTATAAGTCCGGCTGAAGAACTTGCAAAGGCCACAATAAGTCGGTTGACATTAGGATTTTTGGCTCCTGAAATATCAATTATCTTACTTGCAATTTGGGAAACGGTGATAGGATTGTTACTAATAGGCCACCTTTTTGAAAAATTTGCTCTAAAACTGGCATTGGTCCATATTATCCTGACGTTCTTGCCATTTCTTTTTTTCCCTGATCTTGTATTCTCGCAGGCTCCATTCAGTCTTACTCTTTTGGGTCAGTATATTATTAAAAATGTAATTATACTTGGAGCACTTATTGTCTTGCTTAAAGAGAGCAATAAACTTAGGTCATAATCTACTACCGCTTTGTTTTTGGTCAGGTTAATTAGTATCTCTAATTTAGAGGATAGCATTTGGTAATTATTATAGCTAGACAACTATCAACAATGATAAATGTCATAGTTTACCATGGTGCATGGTACGATCTTTATTACAAACTCTAAATAGTATAATTATGACAATAAATATTCAATATGTTCAAATGCCAACGAGTGATTCTATGAGTGCTATTGTAACTTCAAAATTAGAAAAACTGGCAAATAAATATGATTGGATCATCAAAGCGGATGTCTTTTTTAAATTAGAAAATGACCCCTCTGGTTCAGGTAAAATATGCGAAATACGATTAAGTGCACCCGGCCCGAGATTATTTGCTAAATCTAATCAGGATAATTTTGAAAAGGCCGCGGCCACTACAATAAAAGAATTGGAAAACCAGCTCAAAAAGAGAAAAGAAATCTTTAAAAAGTATTGAATAGGATATTTTAAATAAATGACTATGAAAAAAATATTAGTCCCGGTAGATTTTTCGGAACATGCAGGATATGCGCTTGAAGTTGCGGCAAAACTGGCAAAGGATTTTAGTGCAGAGATTATTGTACTTCATATGATGGGTCTGTCTGAAGCCTACTTAACCAAAAGTGAATCTGATGAAGCCGCAGAGGCTCATTTTTATATGAAATTGGCCAGGAAGCGGTACGAAACTTTTTTAGATAAGCCATTTTTAAAAGGTGTTAAGATTACCGAAATGGTTCAAAACTATAAGATCTTCAGTGAGATTAATCAGGTAGCCAAGGAAAACAACATTGACTTGATAATTATGGGCTCACATGGGGCAAGCGGGGTTAGTGAGATTTTTGTTGGTTCAAATACGGAAAAGGTAGTGCGCTCTTCTGATATTCCGGTATTGGTCATAAAAGAACCTTCTCCTTTATTCGCTCCTAAGTTAGTTGTTTTTGCTTGTGATCTTCGGGTAGAGAGTATAAAAGCATACCATACTGCAAGGGCTCTTTTTGCCAAATGGGACCTTAAGCTTCATCTGGTATATGTAAATTTACCTAATGAAGAATTCTTGAGTTCCGGGGAGATAAAAAAGAAAGCAGACTTTTTCCTTAAAGTAGCTCATAATGGTCCGGTTCCTTCAGATACTGAAATGATCTATGTCTCCGATTATTCAATTGAAAGAGGCATATTTAACCATGCGAATGATATACAAGCAGATTTAATCGCTATTCCTACCCATGGAAGAAGCGGAATAGCGCATTTTTTTAAAGGCAGCATTGGTGAAGATGTGGTGAATCACGCAAATTTACCGGTGATTACTTTTAAGGTCTAGTTAAAGCTTACATTTTACTTTCGGAATATTAATTCCATAGCTTAATAGATGCATGTTTTTGATAAAAATATTAATATATTCCATCTACTTTCCGAAGCTGTATCGGAGGGAATATTAGTGGTAAATCAGGAGCAGCTAATTGTCTCTATAAACAAAAAAGCAGCACGTCTCTTTGATTTTTCCCATGATGAACTTTTAGGGAAGCCACTTTCTGAAATAATTCCTGATAAGTATAAAAATGTCCATAAAGAGCATCTAAAAAAATACTACAAGCGCACAAAGAAAGATTCAATGGCTGGTGGGCGTTGTGTGCAGGGACGTAAAAAATCTGGCGAGGAATTTCCTTTGACCGTAAAGTTTAATCCCTTTACAATTTATGAAAGAACCTATGTTCTGGCACTGGTCTATGATTTGTCGGAAAGAAAGGAGGTTGAAGAAAACTTAAATATAAAAAGTGAGGCTTTAGAGGCTACCCAAAACGGTATTGTTATTTCAGATGCATTAAAAGAGGATCATCCTATAATATATGTGAACAAGGCATTTAGGAAACTTACGGGGTATTCAGAATCTGAAGTCCTGAATAGAAATTGCAGGTTCCTCCAGAAAGATGATAATGACCAAAGAGGCGTTAAAATAATGCACAAGGCCATAGAAGCGGGTAAAAGGTGCCAGGTGCAGGTGAGGAATTATAAAAAAGACGGCACCTTATTCTGGAATGAAGTCTCTATTAATCCAATCCTAAATCAGGAAGGTAAGATCACACATTTTGTAGGAATTCAAAATGATGTAACCAACCGTGTAAAAGCCGAAGAAGAGATAAGACATTTCTTAAATATTTTTGATGAATCACTTAATGAAATTTATGTTTTTGATGTCGTAACACTAAGGTTTACACACGTAAATTATGGTGCGCAGAAGAATACCGGATATACCATTAGAGAAATTAAAAGATTAACAATAACGGATCTTATTGTGGGTATTACTGAAGATCGGTTCAGGGAAATTCTAGATCCCTTACAGTTGAGTAGTAAAAAGAAAATTACATTTGAAACACAGTTTAGGCGCAAGGATGGAACAACATATCCTGCTGAAATTCATTTGCAATCCTCCATTCTTGGTAATAAGATATTGATAGTAGCCATTGTCCTGGATATTTCTGAACGAAAAAATTATACTCAAAAACTCGAAAAAACAGTTGCATTAAGAACCAAGGAACTCAAGGCAGCTTTGGTCAAAGAACAAGAACTGAACAAACTAAAGACCAAATTCCTTTCGATGGTTTCTCACGAGTTTAAAACTCCTTTAAGCACTATTCTTACTTCGGCTACCCTGGTTGGTAAATATAAAACTACCGAAGATCAGGATATGAGGGATAAACATTTAAATTCAATAAAAACCGGTGTACATCATCTTACCGGAATATTGAATGATTTTTTATCTATTGAGCGAATGGAGAAAGGGAAAGAAGTTTATAGACTTAATGATTTTTCGCTTAGTAAAGTTGTTAATGAAGTGATTTACAATGCGAATATGTTATTAAAAACAGGTCAAAAAATTAATTACCCTATTAATATAGAGGATCTTACAATACACCAGGATGAGAAAATTATTTCATTGGTGTTAACCAATTTGTTGCATAACGCCATTAAGTATTCTCCTGAAGAATCTGAAATAGATTTGCAGATTGATATTAATCGAGATGATATTTGCTTCCATGTCATTGACAAGGGTATAGGTATTCCAAAAGAGGACCAAAAGCATATATTTAACCTTTACTATAGGGCAGACAACGTACTGTTGACTCAAGGTACCGGCATAGGACTAAATATTGTAAAATCGCATGTTGAGAACCTGGGAGGGAAAATTAGCTTTAAAAGTTTGGAAAACAAGGGGAGTACATTCTCGGTAGTGCTGCCTATTTATTACAATCGCAAAGAAGACTAGCTAATTTTGTTTTAAACCAAAGGGTTCTTTATAAACCGTAATAAAAACTATTATGATCAAAAAGGTTTTATTAATTGAGGATGATACTGCTTTAAGGGAGAATACAGCCGAATTATTGGAATTAGCAAATTACAAAGTGCTTACCGCTCCTGACGGCGAAAAGGGAGTATTGGTTGCCAAAACTAGTCACCCAGACATTATCATTTGCGATATAATGATGCCAAAGTTAGATGGATATGGCGTTTTAGATGCTTTGTCTAAGTACAATAAGACCAAGGCAATTCCCTTTATATTTCTTTCTGCTAAAACAGAACGAAAGGATGTTAGACATGGTATGGATATGGGTGCGGATGACTACCTGACTAAACCATTTGAAGAAGCAGAACTTATTGGTGCTATTGAAAGCAGAATAGCCAAGATCAACATTCTAAAAGAAGCGCAACAAGAAAAGTTATACGATGATTTGTCAAGTGAAGCCCGGGTTAAGAGTATTCATCAGCTGAAGAATTTTATTGATGACAATGGTGAGGAGTTCAGGTTTCATTTGGGGGATTCAATTTACAGGGAAGGCGACAACTCAAATTTAGTATATTTGGTGATAAAGGGGAACGTCAAAACTCATAAACTGGATGAACAGGGGAAGGAGTTGATCACAGGAATTTACAAAGCAGATGATTTTTTTGGATTCACCAGTTTCACCAAGAATATACCGTACCAGGAATACGCAACTGCCATGGAGGATTCTGTCCTAATTGGTTTACACAAAGATCAATTAAAAGTGATTTTGGAGCAAAATGGGGAATTGGTAATGGAGTTATTACAACTTTTATCCGAAAACCTTGTACAGATCAAAGAGCAGTTGTTAGAAATGGCATACGGTTCCGTGCGAAAAAAAACTGCGTCTACCTTACTTAAATTTGCCGAAAAGTTGCAGGAAGATGAAGCCGGAAATATTCATGTTTTAAGGAGTGACCTTGCAAGCGTTGCCGGAATGGCTACAGAAACCCTGATAAGAACCTTATCTACCTTCAAGAAAGAGGGTATAATTGAGATTAAGGATAGAGATATTAAAATTTTAGATATGGATCGGTTACAAAGGATACCTTATTAAATTTTTAATTCCAAAAGGTGGCGAACATGATTCTAATCATTTTAGGGTTCTTTTGGTGATTGTAATTTTGTTTATATAACAAATCAGACTAAGATGCAACGTATTTTAATCCCGACAGATTTTTCCAAAAATTCACGTAATGCAATTAATTACGGGCTTGAATTATTTAAAAAAACCAAGTGTATTTTTCACATTATGCACATCAACCCGATACCACCATATTCAGGTGCCGGGACTTCAGTTAAGGGAACCTCTGTACTTCTTAAGGAAACAGTCTTAACTGAGAGCAAAAAAGACCTTAAAAAACTTTTAAAGTATATTGGAGAGCATCACAAAAATGATTTACATTCCTTTGTTCCGATAGCAAAGTATGACTTTTTTGTGGATGGTATTAAAAGGGAAGTTGAAGACAAAAAGATTGACCTTATTATCATGGGTACTAAAGGTTCATCAGGACTTAAAAAGGCTGCAATGGGCAGCAATACAGGCGATGTGATTACTAAAGTAAAATGTCCCTTACTGGCAGTACCTGAAAATAGCCTCTATAAAAGACCAAAGGAAATAGCCTTCCCGACAGATTTTCACATTGCCTATGATATTAAAGTCCTGGACACTCTAATTGAGATGGCAACAATGAATAACTCTGTATTAAGAGTTGTTCATATTTCTAAAAAAGGTGAAATGTTGAGTGAAGAACAATTGCGTAATAAAGATTTTTTACATGATTACCTGAGAGGAATTGACCATAGTTTCCATTCCTTAACCGGTTCCAAATTGGAAACTTCCGTTCAGTGTTTTGTTGAAAGCAGAGATATAGATCTTGTGGCCATGGTGGCTAAAAATCTTAACTTTTTTCAGCGAATTCTCTTTAGGCCTGCCGTAGAAGAAATTAGTTACCATACGGATATCCCATTTTTGGTATTGCACGAATGATGGATGATGGAAATGATGATGTGGTTAGGTACTCGCCTTGTATAATATGTTCAATAAAAACCTTAATTGAAAACGATACTCAAGTTGTAATATAATTACCTGTAGGATTCGACGATATTAATAATTTCATCTTTTGGCACAACGCCAGATTGTCTCCATACTTGCTTTTTATCCTTGAATAGCAGCATTGTTGGAACACCCCTTACCTGATATTTAGCAGCAATGGATTGATTTTTATCCACATCTATCTTTATTATTTTGATTTTATCTCCCAATTCTTCTTTTACCTGTTTAAGGATGGGCCCCAGCATTTTACAGGGTCCGCACCAATCTGCATAAAAATCTACAAGAACAGGAATATTGCCGGCTGTTAATTTTCCAAAATTTTGTTTCATTTTCTTATAATTACATATTGCTAAATTAGAAAAGTTATAGAATTCAGTAACTGATTAATGTCATGGTTTCTTGTCTTGCTTAGTGTTATTTTTAGAGCGGTTATTAAGATAATTTGGATATGAGGAAAGTTGTAGTGCCCACAGATTTTTCTAAGAATGCATTTAATGCGCTCAAATATGCCTGTCAAATATTCAAATACACAAGATGCGACTTTTATATTCTACACGCATATGCAGATGAGGTATACCAGCAAGACCGGGTGGTTATACGAAGTAAGTTAGATGAGCTAAAGGAGGTAACCTATAAGAAATCCGAAAAAGAACTAGCAAAAATTTTAAAAGACATATTTGAGTATTCGCCTAACCCAAGGCATAAGTTTAAGGCAATTTCGGCCTTTGGAACACTTACCGATGAGATCAATGATCTTATAAATATGGAGAATGCGGATATTGTGATAATGGGGACAAGGGGTGAAACTAATGACAGAACAATAACCTTTGGCAGTAAGACAATTCAGGTTTTGAAATACGTACAATGTCCTGTACTGGCAATTCCCGAAAATTACAAATACCATCCACCAAAAGAAATATTGTTCCCCTCAGATTATTTAGTGCCTCATAAGAGGAGAGAATTAAAACTATTGTGTGAACTCACAGGTTCCTTTAGGTCATCCATTCATATGCTTTATATTGATGCTAATAAGAAGCTATCGCTTCGGCAGGAAGATAACATGCGATTTTTAAAAGAATGTTTGTACAAGGCCAACTTGTTTTTTGAAACAACAGAAGGGAAGGATAAAACCATTGCCATCACAAAATATATTGTACATAAAGAAATAGACCTGCTGGTAATGGTCAATTCCAGATATTCACATCTTGAGCTAATGTTGCATCAATCCACTATTGAAAAAATAGGTTTACACATAAAAATACCATTTTTGGTTTTACAAAATCTGTCCCGTTAACATTTAAAATATGTACCGATGAAAAAAATAATTCTTCCTACCGATTTTTCCTATAATGCATATAATGCTATCTCTTATGCTCTGAACCTCTTAAAGGATGAAAAGGCAACTTTTTATCTTATGAATACGTATACGCCAGCTATTTACCAAACAGAATATTTGTTACACAGCCCCGGTCAAATCGGTCTGGGAGATATTTACCAATCAGAGTCCATAAATCAACTTGAAGAACTTCAAAAAAAACTTGAAAAGGAGTTTAAGAATCCAAAACACACTATAATAACACACTCTGCTTTCAATATCCTTGTTGATGAGGTGGCTGCAATGGTTGCCAGTGAAGAAGCTGATTTGGTTATTATGGGTACCCAGGGAGCAACAGGTGCAAAAGAAATTTTCCTCGGTACACATACAGTGCATGTTATTAAAAAAGCTACCTGCCCTGTGATTGCAATTCCTGCGGATTTTGAATATGAAACACCTAAAGAAATACTTTTTCCAACGGACTATGAAGTTGAGTACAGTGAAAAACAATTAGAAGGTCTTCTTTATTTAGCCAAAATACACAATTCCAGTATTGAAGTTATTCATATTTCAAGCGGCTATGATCTTACCGAATTTCAATTGAAAAATAAGGCCAAACTGGAAAAGATATTAGAAAAAATCCCTCATAAATTCCATGACCTCCCTAATCAGGAAATCATAACAGGAATAAATAATTTCCAACTAAAGAACAAAATGAACATGTTGGCAATGATCCAGAACAAACACACCTTTTTGGAAAGTCTTTTTATAGAGCCGGTTATCAAGAAAATAGGGTTTCATGTTAGCATCCCTTTTATGGTTATTCCTTAATGTAACTCTGAAATTTAGATGAAAAATATTCTTGTTGCCACAGATTTTTCCAACAATGCCTATAACGCACTTTTTTACGCCACGCAATTGTTTAAAAATTACAATTGTTCATTCCATATTCTCAATGCTTATACCGAGCAAACCCCGCTAAAAAGCAATTGCCAGGCTGCGGGCCGTAATTTAAGTTTATTACAACAACTGGGAGAAGAGTCTATGGAGGGTTTATATTCCTTTTTACATAGAATTAATCTTGATACAGGGAATAGTAATCATCATTTTGGTATTCATTCAAAAAATGAAAATTTAATTGATGCTCTGCAGCAGGCAATTAAAGAGACGAATGCAGATCTTATTGTGATGGGTAATAAAGGGAAGACGGGAACCAAATCCATTTTTTTAGCTAGTAATGTAATCAAATCCATTAACGCTATTAAGGATTGTCCAATACTCACCATACCTGGGGAAAAAGAATTTGTTTTACCTAAAGAGATTGCTTTTGCAACAGACTACAAGAAGAATTACAATGCTAAATTGTTACAACCTCTTCTGACATTTGCTTCGACTTGTGATTCGTCTGTACGTATCGTTCATATAAATGAAGAAGAAAGACTAAGCCCGGTGCAGAAATCCAATTTATATATTCTTAGAGAGTATTTAGGCGATATAAGGCATTCTATTCACTGGATGCCAGATTTTGCCAATAAAACCAGAGCAATAACAGATTTTATTGACGAATTGGGTATCGATATGCTGACAATGATTCATTACCAACACGGTTTTTTAGAGAAATTAACCCGTGAACCGGTTCTTGAGAAAGTCAGTTTTAATATCAATATACCTTTTCTTATTCTCCCGTATACCGACTGATCACTATCTTAGGACAAATGATGGTTTGGATTTAGTTTTATAGAAACATAATAATTCCGATACTCGAACACAATATTAATTCACAATAATATATCCATGAAGAAAATAGGAATATGGTTAGATAAAGAAAAGGCTCATTTAGTGACTATAAGGGATGAAGATGTTAGATTCAACACTATTTATTCAGAAATTGAATTCTTCCATCCAAAAGGCGGAGCTCGATCCAGGACAAAATGGGGTCCTCAGGATGTAGTGCAGGATAGTAAATACCTGGAAAGAGAGAAACATCAATTGAAATTATATTTTAAGGAATTGGCGAAGGCAATTGAAGATGCAGAAGCGATAGCAATTTATGGTCCCGCAGATACCAATTCCAAATTTTACAAGGAATTAGATGAAAACTACAAATCTCTGGCATTGAAAGTTAAGACAGTAGAGAAAGCAGATAGTATGACTGAAAATCAGGTAAAAGCGATGGTCAGAGAATTTTTTAATAAAAAAAGCAGAGCTTAGGATTTTACAAATTTATTAGGGACCATCTCAATTGCAGGACATAATGACAAATGAAGGTTTTTTCATAGTTAAGGCTTCGGGTGACAGAGTACTATTCTCAGAAGAGAAGTTACGTTCTTCTCTAAAACGAAGTGGTGTAGACGATGATTTGATTAATCAAATTTTAACTCTAGTTAAGGAAGAACTGTATGATGGAATCACAACCAGAGAAGTATATAACAGAGCCTATAGTCTGTTAAGACGCGAAAAGCCAGTATTCGCTTCGAAATATAAACTTAAAAAAGCCATATATGAGTTAGGCCCCACAGGTTTCCCGTTTGAAAAATTTTTAAGTGCTATATTAATTTATGCGGGATATAAAACTCGAGTTGGCAAGACCGTTGCAGGGAAATGTGTTGGCCATGAAATAGACGTAATTGCAGAAAAAAACGGAGCGCTTATAATTATTGAATGCAAATTTCACGGGGAACAAGGTCGCAATTGCAATGTTAAGATTCCCTTATATATTTATTCCAGATATCAGGATATAAAAAATGCAGGATTTAATGATATTTCAAATATTAAAGAGCCCGACGAATGCTGGGTTGCCACCAATACGCGCTTTACCAAAGACGCTATTTTATATGGTAATTGTATGGGACTTTATCTCCTAAGTTGGGATTATCCAAAAGGGGATAGTTTAAAAGACCGTATAGACAGGCTTGGTCTATATCCAATTACGGTTTCATCACTTTTGACCAAAAGAGAGAAACAATTTTTGTTAAGTCGTGATGTGGTCTTATGTCGTGAATTGCTAAAAGATAGCTTTTATCTCGACCATTTGGGGGTCTCAGATACAAGGAAAGCCAAAATTCTTCACGAAGTAGGTATGCTTTGTAAGATTTGATCCAATTAATTCGATATAATGGTTAAAGTACATTTTTTAGGGGCTGCGGGTACGGTAACAGGATCTAAATTTTATCTTGAAACAGATGAGAAAAACATTCTCATAGATTGTGGGATGTTCCAGGGGAGGAAGGACCTTAGAAAATCAAATTGGGAACCATTGCCTGTTTCGGTCGACTTAATAGATGTTATTTTATTAACACATGGTCATTTAGATCATACGGGTTATTTACCCAGATTGGTAAAGGCGGGATTTAAAGGTAAAATTATCGGAACCGCCCCTACACTGGCAATAACCAGAATAATATTGCTGGATAGTGCTAAGATAAATGAAGAAGAAGCAGAAATAGCAAATAAAGAGAAGTATAGTAAGCACAGCCCGGCTTTACCATTGTATAGCATACAAGATGCAGAAAATGCAATAGTGCTATTTAGACCTGAAGAAATAAACCAATGGACACCACTTTCTGAAAATATCCGGTATAGATTCAGATTTAACGGACATATAATTGGCTCTACTTTTATCGAAATAGAAATTTCAGGTAAGCTTTTTGTTTTTTCCGGAGATGTTGGAAGGCCAAATGATATTTTGTTAGATCCACCGGTTAAACCTGAGTGGGCAGATTTTCTTTTTGTTGAAAGTACCTATGGAAATAAATTACACCCGAAAGATAGTGTCGAGGATAGACTGGTCGCCCTCGTTAATAAAACACTTTATGAAGGAGGAAACCTCCTCATTCCTTCTTTTGCCGTAGAACGTTTACAGTCACTGATGTATTTATTCTGGAAGCTTTACAGGAAGAATAAAATACCAAATATTCCTGTCTTTATTGATAGCCCTATGGGCAGCAATGTACTTTCCATATTCGAACGTTTCCCAAATTGGCATAAGCTATCTCCAAAAGAATATAAGGCAATGTGTGCCCATGTAAATATTGTTGATTCCTACAGACAAACATGGGAGACCATAGACGATCCCAGACCAAAAATCGTTATTGCCGGAAGCGGAATGGTCACGGGTGGAAGAATTCTCACTTATTTACAACAATTGGTAGATAATCCTAAGACTAATATTTTATTGGTTGGTTACATGGCCGAAGGAACAAGGGGAAGAGCGCTTTTGGAAGGGGCTCATGAACTTAAGATCTTTGGAAAATACTTTTCGGTGAAAGCCAGTATTCATCATGAAGAAAGTTTATCAGCCCATGCAGATCAAAAAGAGTTGCTGGATTGGATGGGTTCTATTAAAAATATTCCGGAACGTGTTTTTCTGATTCATGGAGAGCAGGAAGCCTTACAAGAATTTAAAATTAAAATTACAGATGTATATAAATGGAATGTTCATATTCCTGAAATATTTGAAACGGTGGAACTTATTTTTTGATAACCACATGATTTTTATCATTGCTCATACTTTTGCACAGAAGTAGCTTTAAAATATCAGATTCATAAGTATGGAAAATAAAACGGAAGATCAAAAACTGGATACAATTCAAAAATTACATTTAGATGCACAGAAATGGAAATCTTCCTTTTCCTTAATGAACGATGAATTAGTATTTATTGAACAACTTCTTCACTCCTATGTATTTGAGCCCAATACGTCCAATTTGTTTGAGCGTTTGCAAGACTTTCTCGAGCGTCTGAAGCTTATTAAAATTGATAAGACTAATGTACAAAATCTTATGGTTCAACATGAGAATAATCTGGGGGGGTCCATTGAATGCAGAAACAGCAAATGTGATGAAGATATTCATGTGGAACATGAGAAGCTAAAAGCCAATGTAGCAAATTGTTTTCAGCAGTTTCAAATCCTAAAATCGGAGATATTCAATTATGCCGGCGGAATTTTAAAGAGTCGAAGACCGGACTAAAATTAATACCAACTAGCCTTTTACCTACCTGATATTTATCATTTCGTTTGGTTTAACAAAAAACTAAATTGGAAGCTCATAATAAATATTCCTATACAATATTTTAAAGGAATTGAATTATAGATTTCAATACAATTAGAGTTTAACTATGTGCTATTTTAAAATTTAACAAAATGAAAATCAAAGAAAACACGCATCGTTATATTGAATGGATAGATCCAGAAGAGATGCATAGGACAACCTTACTTTGGCTATCGGAATTAAGATTTATGAAGGATGAGCAATTGTTTTTAAACAATCTGGTAAAGCATTATACCGTACAATTGGTTGATTCAAAAATTTTTGGAAAAAGTAAAGCCATTGTAACTACTCTTTCTGATCTTGAGAAGGAAGCCGTTTCACTTATGAAAAAGGTTCAGGCTCATGAAAATAAACTGGAAATCATGATTGATGATGTTGATCAAATAGAATTGGAAAAGGCTTACCGCGACACCCATAGAGAATTGACCAGCAGCATGGATCATTATAAAGAAGAATACAGGGAAATCAAAACAAAACTTTTTGACTTAGTATCAAGTGTACTGAAGAAGGAGAAACAAAAGCGATTATTAAATTAATTATAGCAATGAAAAAAGCACTTATTTTAGTCGCATTACTATTCATGGGGTGTTCGTCCACCGAATTGGTGGATAATTGGAAAAATCCGGACATTGTAATTTTCGATGCCAGCAAAGTACTTATTGTGGGGATGACCTCTAATTCTAAAGCGCAGGAAGGATTCGAAACTAAAATGAAGAAGGAATTTACCAATAGGGGCGTGGAAGCCATGCGCAGTGTGGATTTATTTGATGTTGAATTTACTGATTCTCAAAGGTCTGAAGAAGAACTTGATGAAGTGGAACAATCCCTCCTGGATAAAGATTTTGATGCTATTTTATTTACCAAAATTCTTGGTTCAGAAGATATAGAGACCTTTAGAAAAGAAATGGTTGATATAAATAGTTATTATGATAATTTCAAAGACGATTATTTATCACATCAGGATATTTATTATGATGAGAATTATTATGATCAGTATAAGGTTTACCATGCAGAGACTGCCCTTTACTGTATCTGTGTGGGGAAGGAACGTGAACTCATTTGGCGCGGTATTATAGATATTACAGACCCTTCAAATATAAAAAATGTGATAGATGATTATATACAACTTGTGGTTTTGGCCATGGAGGAACAGGATTTGATTTTTCATAAAGAAGCGGACGAAGAAGATTCAACTAACCTTTAGCCGCCATTGCATTTTACTATAGATTGGTAATTTCATTTTATATACTCCTTAAAGCCAGGGATGGCTATAGTTAATATTTTACTCTTACATATCAATTAAATTTGTAATTTAAACGATAAAAGAGACCCTAAACATGCGACGTGTAATCGTAGATTTTAAAAAGCTAAATAAGGACATCCTGGATCTTCTCGTTACCAAATACCCTGATGGATATGATGATGACCATATTATCACCTTTAAAAACGCATTAAACGAAATAGTGGAATGCGTTGAAGTAAGGACGGATGATACTATATATCTGGTA
Organism: uncultured Eudoraea sp.; assembly: GCF_947490415.1. GTDB lineage: Bacteria > Bacteroidota > Bacteroidia > Flavobacteriales > Flavobacteriaceae > Eudoraea. Next base: position 469,491 of record NZ_CANLGX010000004.1, on the reverse strand, counting down.
AAAGTCAGTAAACGTCTGGTCGCAGCTATGGAAGATCATGACCTGGAAGAAGATGAAATAATAGAAGAAGATGTTGAGAATGAATTGTCAATAGAAGACATCGAGGATGAGGAAGAATAAAGGAACAACTCTTATTTAGTCGATTAAAAGTTACTCACCAAACAAAACCAAACAATGAATTCAAAATTCCATCTTGCCCTCCCTTGCATCAATATTAAAGAAACCAGGAAATTTTACCTGGAAATCCTTAAGGCAGAAACAGGAAGATCGGGAGAGAATTGGCTGGATATAAATCTTTATGGAAATCAATTGACTTTTACCCAGGCAGGAAATTTTAATTTTGACTTTAAGAGTTACCGATTTAGTGATCATGTACTTCCCTCATTCCACTTTGGAGTAATAGTTAATGCAGAGGTATGGAAGAATTTGTATGGCAGATTGTCAGAAATGGATCTTGAAATAACAAAAGAAGCTACTTTTTTGAAAGATAAGACAGGGGAACATTTGTCTTTTTTTGTAAGGGACCCAAATGGTTATATGGTAGAGTTTAAAAGTTTTTCAACGGATGATGAGATTTTTTCAACTGATTATTAGTAACTAGAAACTTGCAAAGTGGTTTACAGTTACCTATCAGTACATTTTTCGAAATAACCCATGTAGTAATAATTTAACCTTAAGCCATCTTAGTTCCTGGCCGTACAATAGTTACTTAAATCTAAAAATAGATATCCTTAAAGATGAATATCTCCTTTTCCCACTTAAAACTGTTTTATGTATTTGCTTTACTTTCAATAGCTATTAGCAGTTCACAGACTCCAGCCGGATACGATTTGTGGTTGGAATACTCTGAAATAAGAGAACCAACAATATTATCGGAGTATCAAAAGGTGACAAATTCTATATTTTTCTCAGGAGGCAATAGCATTCTTCTAAATGCGGAAAAAGAACTTGTCAAGGGTCTTGATGCAATGCTGGGACAAGCATCCGATATACAGGATTCCCCCAATTTATCGAATACCATGTGGGTGGTTAAGAAAGATGGTCTTAACCAGGAGTTACAGAGTGCACTAAAAGGCTATTTTGAACAAATTGGCAAAGAAGGGTTTATTATTAAATCTGTGTCAGTAGATGGAAAGAATATTTTATTGATTTCAGCGAACGCAGATACAGGGATACTTTACGGAGTATTTAAATTTTTGCAATTGATGAAAATGCAAAAATCACTCGATGAGATTAATCTCATAGAAGCACCAAAAATTGATTTACGAATGCTTAATCATTGGGACAACCTTGACCGCACCATAGAACGCGGATATGCCGGGTTTTCGCTTTGGAACTGGCAGAAACTACCAAAATATATAGACCAGCGCTATAAAGACTATGCGCGGGCTAATGCCTCAATAGGTATTAATGCCACTGTATTAACTAATGTAAATGCAAATGCCCTTGTATTAACTTCTGCTTATTTAGAAAAGGTGGCTGCTTTAGCTGATGTTTTTAGGCCGTATGGGATAAAAGTATATTTAACGGCCAGGTTTTCTGCTCCCATTGAAATAGGAGGATTAAATACTGCAGACCCTTTGGATAAGGACGTAATTAAATGGTGGAATAATAAAGTGACAGAGGTTTATAAATATATCCCGGACTTTGGAGGATTTTTGGTTAAGGCAAATTCCGAAGGACAACCCGGCCCACAGAATTATGGAAGAACCCATGTAGATGGGGCAAATATGCTGGCAACTGCATTAAAACCATTTGATGGATTGGTAATTTGGAGAGCCTTTGTGTATTCTGAAACGGATGCAACAGACAGGGCAAAACAGGCCTTTACAGAATTTGTACCCTATGATGGTAATTTCCTGGATAATGTTTTGGTTCAGGTAAAGAACGGGCCAATTGATTTTCAACCGAGAGAGCCTTTTCATCCGATGTTTGGAGCTATGCCCAATACACCACTGGTTATGGAGTTCCAAATTACCCAGGAATATCTTGGTTTTAGTTCCCATTTGGTATTTCTTCCTAAACTGTACGAAGAAGTGTTAGACGCTGAGACCTATCGAAAAGGCAAAAATAGCACAGTGGCTAAAGTTATCGATGGATCGTTATTCAATAAAAAAATATCCGGAATGGCCGGAGTGGCAAATATTGGGACAGATATGAATTGGACCGGGCATCCATTTGCGCAGGCGAACTGGTATGGATATGGACGTTTGGCGTGGGATCCTTATCTGAGTTCTGAAACCATTGCCGAAGAATGGTTGCGCTTAACCTATTCCAATAATTCAGAATTTGTCAAGCCCGTTAAAAGAATAATGATCGCTTCCAGGGAAGCCGTTGTTAACTATATGACCCCAATGGGTTTACACCATTTGATGGATACAGGTCATCATTACGGTCCGGGTCCATGGGTGGGTGATTTAAGCAGGCCTGAGTGGAATCCTACGTATTATCACAATGCCGATAAAAACGGTATTGGATTTGATCGTACCCCTACAGGAAGCAATGCTACATCTCAGTATGCTCCTGAGATTGCTAAAATTTTTAATGACCCGGAAACATGTCCGGAAGAATACCTCTTGTGGTTTCATCATCTACCATGGGACTATGAGTTGAAAAATGGAAGAATTCTTTGGGATGCCCTTGCTTTGAAATATCAGAAAGGTGTTGACCAGGTAGAAGAAATGATTAGCACCTGGAAGCAAGTAAAAACATATATCTCTGATGATCAATACAATGAAGTAAGGATGCTTCTTGAAATTCAGCTTCAGGAGGCAAAATGGTGGAGGAATGCAAGCCTTCTGTATTTTCAGACATTTTCAGGAAGAGAATTGCCAGATGGGGTGGGAAGACCAGAGGAAAACCTGGAGTATTATAAATCCTTAAAATTCCCTTATGCCCCAGGAAATTAGAATTCAAGGGCATTTATGAGCGTTTTTTTTGATTAACTTTCATCAGTCTGTTAAGAACATAACTTAAGGCCCTTGATAAATAATATCAACAACTTTTAAGTACTAAATAATGTAACTAAAACCAATTTATGGATCCTTCGAAATTTAGAATCTTAAGTGTGAATTTGCTGGCTGCAATCCTGCTTTTTGGATGCAAGGACAAAACAACAAACAAAATAACAGAATCTTCCATAGATGAGCTTCCCGAAGATACTGTCTCAATCATCCGGGTAAACCCTTTGCCGCTAATTTCAGATATCTATACTGCTGATCCATCGGCACATGTATTTGAAGGGAAATTGTACATCTATCCTTCCCACGATTTTGAATCGGGTGTTCCGGAAGATGATTTAGGGAGTCATTTTGATATGAACGACTATCATGTATTCTCGATGGATAGTATAGGAGGTAATGTTATAGATCACGGCGTTGCTTTGCACATTAGAGACGTTCCCTGGGCAGGAAGACAGATGTGGGCCCCTGATGCGGCAGAAAAAAATGGTGTCTATTATTTCTATTTCCCTGTAAAGGATAAATCGGATATATTTAAAATTGGCGTAGCCACAAGTGAAAATCCTTTTGGGCCATTTAATGCAAAAGAGAAGCCTATCGAAGGAAGTTTTAGTATGGATCCTGCTGTTTTTGAAGATACCGATGGTGTCTATTATATATATTTTGGTGGTATTTGGGGTGGGCAGTTACAGCGATGGTCCAGCGGAACTTATATGAGTGAAGATGTTTACCCGGCTGAAGACCAGATGGCGTTAACTCCTAAAATCGCAAAGCTGACCGATGACATGCTGGGTTTTGCAGAAACTCCGGCAGATGTGCTAATACTTGATAAAAATGGTAACCCATTACTGGCAGGTGATAATGAACGACGTTTCTTTGAAGCAGCATGGGTTCATAAGTACAATGGAAAGTATTATTTATCCTATTCAACAGGAGACACTCATAATATAGCATATGGTATTGGTGATAATCCTTACGGCCCTTTTACCTATCAGGGAGTCATTTTGAAGCCCGTATTAGGCTGGACCAACCATCATTCCATAGTTGAGTATAATGGCAAATGGTTATTGTTTTATCATGACAGCTTCCTTTCGGGAGGGAAAACACATTTGAGAAATGTTAAGGTAACAGAATTGCTATACAATAAAGATGGGACCATTAAAACTATAAATGCCATGGTGGATTAAAGATTTGATCCATTATCTTTCTCCTTGGAGATCCAACATAGTATAAATACAATACTTACAGACACAATTAAAAGTCAGTGAATTATTAAAAAAAATTATCAAACAATGTCAAACTGTAAAACTCTAACCATTCCCTTCTTAATTTTATTCCTGTCATTGCAAGCCATTATTGGTCAGGAAAATAAAATCACAATACACATAAATAAAGCAAAAGACACGATAAGCAAACACATTTATGGTCATTTTGCGGAGCATTTGGGAAGGGGTATCTATGATGGTTTTTATGTGGGAAAAACCTCAGAAATTCCTAATATTAATGGGATAAGAAAGGATGTTGTAGAGGCGCTAAGAGAATTGGAAATACCTGTGTTAAGATGGCCCGGAGGGTGTTTTGCCGAACAGTATCAATGGAGAGATGGGATTGGACCTGTTAAGGACAGACCCCTTGTTGTGAATACTTTTTGGGGTGGTGTTACGGAAGATAATTCCTTTGGAACCCATGAGTTTTTGGAACTATGTGAGTTGTTGCAAACAGAACCCTATATTGCCGTCAACATAGCCAGCGGCACTGTAAAAGATGCTTATCAGTGGGTAGAGTATGTAACTTCTGATAAGGATAGTGAAATTACAAGACTGCGGAGTAAAAATGGCAGGGAACGTCCCTGGGATGTTAAATTTTGGGGTATTGGTAATGAGAACTGGGGTTGTGGTGGAAGTATGAACGCCGAATACTATACCAATGTCTTTAAAAGATTCAGTACCTACTGCAACGCAGAATTTAAAATTGCCAGCGGGGGAATCTTTGATGATTTGGAATGGACTAAAACCTTTATGGCCGGCATTAAGGGTACTCCCGGATATTTAAATATTGCACATGGATTGTCCTATCACTATTATACCATAGTCAATAATTGGGAGGTTAAAGGCTCTGCAACCGATTTTGTGGAAAACGAGTGGTTTAAAAGCATGCAAAATACTTTGAAGATGGAGGGAAATCTGGAAGATCATATTGCAATAATGGATGAACACGACCCCGATAATACTATAGCTTTGATTGCAGATGAGTGGGGCACCTGGTATGACGTGGAACCGGGCACGAACCCCGGGTTTCTCTATCAGCAGAATACCCTTAGGGATGCTCTGGTGGCTGCTTTGGGCCTGAATATCTTTAATAATCACGCCCGACGCATTAAGATGGCAAACATTGCTCAAACCGTAAATGTATTGCAAGCCATGATACTTACCAGAGGGAATCAAATGGTGAAGACCCCTACTTTCCATGTATTTAAAATGTATAAGGTACATCAGGATGCACTTCATTTACCTTCTGAAGTAACTGCACAAAATTATAAAAATGATAATAGTGAAATTCCGGCTTTGTCCGTTTCTGCCTCCAGAGATAAGAATAAAAATATAAATATTACTATAGCCAATGTAGATCCCAAAAGGAATTTGCCGACATCTATTGAAATTCCTGGAATGGAAAATTGGGGAACTATCACCGCTAGTATTATTACTTCTGATAAAATGAATGCACTAAATGAATTTGGTAAAGAAGAATCGATTCAAATTCAGAAGTTTTCGGATTACCGAATGAATACATCGGAGATTAAGTTAAATATACCTTCGAAATCTGTAGTATTACTTAGTATTAGCGACAATTAAATATATTTATTTAAAATAACACCTATCAGTAATTTGCATAAAATTTGAAGGACTTATGGCAAAATGGTCTTAATTTTTTTTAGTCTGTTCATCAAAAACCTATATCAAATGAAAACTTCAAAATTATATTACGTCCTACTAAGCTTTATGATCTTTGCGATCAATGATGTACAAGCCCAGAACCAAATAGGAATTTTTGATAACAACAGCGATATCGGCGATTGTAAATTAAAGGGATTTTCGGAATATTCTGCAGAAAATCAAACCTATAAAATTGGTGGCTCAGGAACCAATATGTGGTTTGGGAAGGATGATTTTCAATATTTATGGACAACTATTCAAGGCGATTTTATTCTGAGAGCAGAAGTAAAATTCTTAGGAAAAGGGGTAGATCCTCATAGAAAAGCTGGATGGATAGTTAAGAATAATTTGGATGCAAATTCAAAACATGTAAATGCCACTACTCATGGTGATGGCCTTACCACCCTTCAATACCGCGAAGAGGTTAAAGGGGAAACCAAAGAAGTGATTTCTTCAGACACATTTCCGGATGTTATTCAATTGGAAAGGATTGGCAATAATTATATTATGTCTACCGCCAAATTTGGGGAAGAATTTACAAGTGTGGAATTAAAGGATATGGAACTGGACAACTCTGTTTACATCGGAATTTATAGTTGCTCCCATAACCCTGAGGTAATGGAAACCGTGAAATACAGAAACGTCAGAATTATTAGACCGGTTGATCCTGATTACACGCCTTATCGCGACTATCTTGGCAGCAATCTGGAAATTATGGATGTAAGCAGTGGACATCGAGAGATTATCTATAGGTCTGCACATTCCATACAGGCACCTAACTGGACGACAGATGGAAAGAAATTAATATACAATTCGAAAGGGCATTTATATAATTACGAAATTTCTTCCAGTACCATCTCACCCTTGAATACGGGATTTGCCATAAATAACAACAATGATCATGTCCTCACTTTTGATGGTAAGCTATTAGGGATTAGCAATCATAATCCGGATGACGACAGAACTTCGGCTTTGTATTATTTGCCTTCGGAAGGGGATTCTCTACCCAAAATGGTCACAAAACCGGGAGTAGGGGCATCATATTTACATGGTTGGTCACCTGATAATAAGAAAATGGTGTTTACCGGCAACCGAAATGGAGCGTATGATATTTACTCCATCGATATTGATTCCGGTAAGGAAAATCAGCTTACCAATCAAACTACTCTAGATGATGGGCCGGAGTATAGTCCGGATGGTGAATTCATCTTTTTTAACTCAACCCGCACCGGAAAGATGAAACTATGGAGAATGAAAGCTGACGGTGAAGATCAAAAGCAATTGACCTTTGATGAATACAATGATTGGTTTCCGCATATCAGTCCGGATAAAAAATGGATTGCCTTCATTTCTTTTCCCAAGGATATAGACCCCGCTGACCATCCGTTTTACAAGCATTGTTTATTGCGTATAATGCCATACGAAGGGGGAACACCAAAGGTTATTGCATACATCTATGGCGGACAGGGTTCTATTAATGTGCCAAGCTGGTCTCCGGATAGTAAAAAAATAGCATTCGTAACCAATACCAAACTATAACTTTGGTTCAGGTAGTAAGTTCAGTTCTTTTTCAAATATTACTTGGAATGTTAACACACAACATGCCTGGGTTATCCCTTGCAACCTAAAACACTCTTTAATTTTTTCTCTTAGGCATAACCAGGCTATCTGCCGGATAGTTGTCTTTGAGATAGTTCATTTGATCTTTTGCCCAAACTATAATCTTCTGCCTTTGATCTTCTGAAAGATCAGCTTCTTTATGTAAGCCAAAATTGGTATAAGAAGGTAATGGCATTTCTTTCTCTTCTACCATTTCAATAGTTTCTTCAAATTTATGATTTTGAACAGCTATGGGCATTTTGGTAAAAGTTGAGAAATTTAGATGTCTCTTTCCATCTACCACATGGTCATTTAGCCACCATGCCACCGGCTGTACATTTGCATACCACGGATACTCCGTTTTATTTGAATGGCAGTCATTGCAGGAAACCTGCAACAGATGGCTGATATCATCCGGGACCTGATATTTTGTGGAAACGTCATAAGTCAGGTCGTTGGATTCGTTCTTTTCAGGGCGAAAAAACTGTATAATTATCAATACAATACCTAATCCGATTAAAACTTTCTTTAACATGTTTTATAATTTAAGTGAATGTTTAAATATATTTATTTTTGGACATTAATATTATCCAAAGGTTTAACTAAATAGCTATTATTTATACTTTTTACACGGTCATCGGAAATTACCCCATTCCAATCCATGCCAAAGGCTAAGTTATACTAATTCTTTTGGAACCCTTATAAGGATTCATAGCTCTGGTCATCACCTCAATTTTTTCTTCAACAGCTTCATTTTAGTGGGAATTTAAAAAGGCAACAATTGCTTTGATCCTATTTTACCCTCCATAATGAGCATCAAATTTGTTAAATACTTCATTATCCCCTATTAAAATCCTTCTACTTCAGACCTATTTTAACAACCATAAAGGTATATGGGTCAATTTCCAGACTAAGGTGGTTATTAATTGCAGAAAGTTCACTTTCCTGTGGTACTATTTTTTTAGGGTTTTCAAAGGAATTCTCATCAGTAAGCTGATCTGAACTTAAGATCAAGGCTGTGGCCGTCCCCTCTAATTTTTGATTCTTGATGTCAATCTCAAGTTGTTTTTTTTTATCCGAAGTGTTCACCAATTTTACAAATATTTCGCCTGATTGCGTATCCTTAACCGAAGAGGCAAAAAGGTTATTTTCTCCGGCAACCACTTTTCCGTCAAAAGTAGAAATGGCCAATAGTTCATTTCCACGATGATTTGAGAACAATTTCTGAACATAGTAGTTTGCAGTTCCGTAGGTTTCCAAATTATTAAACCAGATAAGATTTGGAGTCCATTGCCATCCCTCCTGATGGGCTAAAAGCGGGGCATAGGAGGTCATGACAACTAAATCGGCATTTCGCTCCAATCCTGTCATGAAGGCAGCTTCAGAGAGTGCACATTCCCAGTTATTTTTGTTTTCCGGGCTGGTTGTTCGGACGCTTTGGGCAGCGTATTCACCGGCAAATATCTTGGCCCCTCCGCGAACATAATTATCGTAACGGGTAGCGTTATCCCTGAACCATTCCGGGGTATTGTAATAGTGTTCATCAATAATTTCGGTATCTAACTTTTTCAGTTCAGACGTGCCATACTCAAAAAAATCGCCTTCAGGAAATGGACCACTACTTGAAATAATAACAATATCAGGATGCTGCTCCTTTATGGCTTTTTCAAAGATTGCATAGCGCTCAATATATTCGGGCCCCCACTGCTCATTTCCAATACCAATGTATTTCATATTAAAAGGTTCAGGGTGTCCCATGCTATTGCGTACCTTACCCCAAGGGGAATCGGCAGGGCCATTTGCGAATTCTATAAGATCCAATGCATCCTGTACATAGGGATCCAAATCAGCGAGTGGAACTAATTCACCTGTATTGAACTGGCAGGCCATTCCACAGCCCAAAATGGGTAATGGCTCAGCACCTAGATCTTCCGCAAGTTGAAAATACTCAAAAAAACCGAGGCCAAAACTCTGAAAATAATCCGGGGTGGGCCGGTGTGTAAATTCTGTATTCCAGCGATTTATCAACAAGGTTCTGTCCCATAATGGCCCCACTGTTTTTTTCCATTGATAGCGTTGGGCCAATGTCCTGCCTTCCACTATACAACCGCCAGGAAAACGCAAAAAACCTGGTTGCAGGTCGGCAAGGAGTTGCACAATGTCTTCCCGCAATCCATTTTCTCTTCCCTTCCAGGTATTCACAGGGAAAAGTGAAATATTATCCAAATCTATTACCCCGGTGCCTTCAAAGGTGATTTTTAATTCAACCTTTGGATTCGTCTCCGTAGCCATTAGGGTAGCAGTATATGTTTCCCAGTCCCTGGCCGCAGGTATGATGCTGCATTCCCCTAAAACCTGCCCTGTCTCGTCTACAAAATGGATTCGGACCTTTTGAATTGCCAGTTTTGAATTTTTGGCCATTAAGGAAAGCCTGTATTTAGCGTTTTTTTTGATGCCCATACCCCGGAAGCCCTCGTTTATTAAAACATATCCACTATCGTTTTCTATGCTTACCCGGCAGAAATTATTACTGGAAGCATCAGTGCCTGACTTGATTATGTTGGCAATACCAGACTTTTTATTAAAGCCATAGGAATTGCTGTTGGGCTGCTGCCAGCCCATCTTAGGGTTGTCGAATTCAAAGCCCCGGTTTTTGATCATTTCAGCGTACACCCCGCCATCTGCCGCAAAATTGATATCCTCGAAGAAGATTCCATACATAGTGGGTTGAATTTCCGCAATTGAATGGTTGACATCTACTTCCAACCTGGTTTTTTGTCCTGTTGCTGAAATTGAGCATATCAGGAGAATTGCCAATAAAGGATAACTGTTGATTCTGGTCATGACTTTTTCATTTAGGTTTTCGCTTTGTAAATTGAACCGGCTTAACTTATTTGAGATTAACCAGTTCCAATTATCTGAATTACAAATAAAATTCTAATTATGCTTTATTCTATTTATACCTATCAACCCTCGCGTCTTTAATAATCCCTTGCCAGTTCATTCCAAAAGCAAAGTCATACACATTGCCATTAGAATCTTCATACGGAGTCATATCTCTTGGGACATCTTCAAATTGTTCCTCCACCGTTTTCATATTTAAAGGCATTTGAAAAGGTAATAGTGCTGATGGTTCTGCTTCACCTGTAATTATTTCCATCAACGCCTGATCCTGAACTCCCATATGAACCAGAATGGATGCGGAGCTTTTTTCAATTTCCGAAAATACCATGGGATTGGAAATATTTACAACTACAATAACCGGTTTGTTTCCCATTTTTGATTTGGTTTCGTTTACCATTTTCATGTCGGTAGTGTTAATCGCAGTAACCGATTTACCTTTATACGAACGGTTGGTAAAATCTTCTAATGGGCTTCCACCTGCTAAACTGGTCTCGCGCGCATCAGTAGCGGTATAGGATCCATACTGCAGACTTATAGGTACATAGCCATTGCCACCTTTAGCCAGATCTTCTCTATTATAACCTACCCCGCCATTGGGACTAGTAATTCCGACAAGCGCAAAATCTGCTTCTAATGGATTCTCTACAACTTCAAAATACTTGTTAACGACCTCGATATTAAAAGGGTGTTCCAATTTCTCCGGGGTCTCTCTTCCAAACCAATTCCTGCTCGCAGCAATATACCTTTGAGGAACATACACTTTTTGCTTCGCTTTTAATGGAAGCGTATTTTGATGGTTTTTTAGCATAATAATTGAACGCAATTGGGCATCAAATCCAGCTTTCATAAATTCTGCATTCCCCACAATTTTTTCAGTTTCTTCGATATCCAGATACGGATTCTCAAAAAGTCCGACCCTAAAAATATTCATCAGCAAACGAACTGCGGAGGTTTCAAATCGCTGACGCATATATTCTTCCCCATGTTCAGCGACCCCAATTTTATAAGCTTCCAAAATGGGTCCCATATCGTTGTTTCCACCAAATTGGTCCACGCCGGCTTCAATCACCTTATAATGGCGTTCGGCTACAGTCATAGTCTCAACACCCCAACTTTTGCCTTCAAATAAATCTACTGCGCTTACATCACGGGTGATACCCCAGTCTGTACATACCACACCATCAAAACCATATTCGCCCCTTAAAAGATCGGTAATCAGGTACTTGTTGAAGCCATTACCTACTTTATCACCATTCTTGGTATCCTGCCCATCAGAGATGGTGTAGTAAGGCATAACAGCGGAAGCCATTTTAGTAGGGCCTTGTAACTTAAAGGCACCTTCAGTAAATGGTTGTAAATGATCTTTTAAATTATTACCCGGATAAACAGCATAGGCCCCATAGCCAAAATGACCATCCCTGCCCCCTTCTTCGGGACCTCCGCCAGGCCAGTGTTTTACCATGGCATTCACGCTTTGATATCCCCAACCAACTCCATTGTCTGAAGACTGAAATCCGTCTACATATGCCCTTGCCATATCCGTTGCCAAATCCGGGTCTTCGCCCATAGTGCCATCGAACCGGTTCCAACGTGGTTCCGTTCCCAAATCTATTTGAGGTGACAAAGAAGTAGCAATGCCAAGTGCCCTGTATTCTTTTGAACCAATTTCTCCAAATTGATACATAAGAGCGGGATCAAAAGAAGCTGCGATACCTAAAGTGCCGGGCCACATTGATATTTCACCGCCCGCACCTGCATTAAACTCTGCATAGGAATCACTACCATGTCGGGGATCCGAACTTGAATTGATGGGGATTCCTAAACCGATTTTTTCCACCAACACTTGTGCATTGTTGTTCCATTTGGCAGCAATAGCAGGAGACTCTACTCTTGTGATGAGCACATGTCGGAGATTGTCTTCTTCCAGAAATTTTAGTTGTGCATCAGACAGGTCACTGGCTTTCGCCCCACTTTCGGCAAATGGTTTACCTCCATAGGTTGCGGGACCAAAAAATCTATTGCCTCCTGCCGGAATAGATTGATGTCCACTGTAGAGCATCAAACCGGCAATTTGTTCTAAAGACATTTTCCCTGCCAGGTCTTGGGCCCGCTTTTCTGCGGGTAATCGCCAATCCTCGTAAACATCCAATTTTCCATCCTTGCTCAAATCTTTAAAGGCATAGCGATCAATATTTAATAACTTGACGCCAGAATTAGGGCTATACCCCAGTGTTTTTCCGCCTTCATTTTTTACCAGCGTATAATCTCCTTTGTCTTCCTCGGTAAATTTCGGGCTACAAGATATAGACAGTAATACTGCGGCATAACAAAATACAATAACTGATTTTTTTTGTATATCCATGTTTTTTATAATTAAGTACTTTTTATTTGTTGCTTACTAATTCGAATAAATCCTTGTCCAATTGAGGTTTTACTATACAAGTGTTATTCAGGTGCATAGTAGCTGTATTGGTTGGAGTATATGCCGGCCACTCAGGAATACCTTCGTGGTTCGGGTTTCCGGTTCTGGCAAAATTGATCCAGGAATTGCTGACTTTCTCCGCTAAAGCATGTGCCGCTTTACCACCACCTGTCATATTTTTACCCCTCTCGATATTGTCAAAGACGAAGGGCAATTCCATACAATGCAGGGATTTATATTTACCATCCCAAACCGGGGACTGCCATGTAAAAAGGTACATATAAACCGGTGCACCATCTTGAAGTTTGGATTTTTCGTTAGCCTGATCAACAGCACCGGGACGGAACATTACATCCACGTCAATTAAGTCCTTTGGATCCGTATCATTAGGATAGGCATTTTTGACAGCCTTTAAATAGGCATTCGCCTTATCTTTATACTGTTCCTTTATATGCTCCATTATTTGCTGTTCAGAAGCTTTGACAAACCGCATATTTGCAAAAGGAGCAAATTCGTTTTTCGTTGTTCCCACTAATAAGGGTACTTCTTTGGAAAGATCAAAAGCTTCATTAGAATACAACTGATAAGGCAGGTCTTCCCCATCCCGGCTAGGACCCCAATTAAGTCCAAACCCGATTACCGGTTTCCCTTCGGCCTTCATTTTTTCTTCAATCGTCTTTAGCGCTTTGGTACCTGCCGCACTTAAAATTTCAAAAGGGATGTTCTGCAGGCTATCTACCTGATTATCATTTAATCCAAGATTGGAAATTACTTCTGCTGCAATGGTCTGTGTTTCGTTTTTTTCCAACATGGCAGTACGGAAAGACCCACTTTGATTAATGGCCTTATGGAAAAGGCCCTTGGCTTTAGGCATAGCCATTAGCGTATTCACTTTGGCACCCCCGCCAGATTGTCCAAAAATGGTTACATTACCCGCATCGCCTCCAAAATTTTCAACATTGTTCTTTACCCATTCGAGTGCGGCCACGATATCTATAATGCTGTTATTGGCAGAATGCTTGTATTTATCCCCGTAAGCAGATAGATCTAAAAAGCCTAGAATATTCAGACGGTGGTTAATAGAAACAACCACCACGTCTCCTTTTTTACTTAGGTTTTCTCCATCAGTAGAAGGTAATTCCTGACTGGAACCAGCAGTGAAACCGCCGCCGTGGATCCAAAACAGAACCGGCCTTTTTTTACCATCGTCAATACCTGGGGTCCAAATATTAATTCGAAGGCAGTCTTCGTTAGGATATCCCCAGTCATGGTCAAAAACAAACTCAGGTTCATCCATAACCTGTGTTGTAGGCGTCATAAGGGGCGCCACAGGCCCGTACATCGTTGAACTTCTAACACCTTCCCAGGAATCAGCCTTTGTTGGAGCCATAAATCGCTCTGCTTTGGCATAGGGGATTCCTTTATAGATATAGGTGCCATCGTGTATATACCCTCGTACTTTCCCTGATTCTGTATTAGTCACGGCGATGTTCTCACCGGTAATGACTTCCTGGGCAGAAAGAGAAATGGTCATTAAAAATAGGACCAGGCCCATTAGATGTAGATTAATTTTTTTCATTTTTCTAATATTAGTATTCCTATAACTATTGTTCTATTTAAAACCAATTTTTCTCAATCCTTCATGGCTTAACTTCATGGCTTCAAGTGGTTTCAGGCCATCAAAGGTCATGTCCTGTTCCACCATGTAGTACTTCATGCCAGACAGTTTTTTATTCTCAAGGATACGGGCAAAATTGATATTTCCATTACCTACCGGTGCAAACCTGCCTTGCTCATCCATGTCCTTTACATGCCAGATTTTAAAGCGTCCGGGAAATTTCTCAAAATAAGCCACAGGATCTGCTCCTGCTTTGGTAACCCAATACAGGTCCATTTGAAAATTTACATATTTGGGGTCGCAATGTTCCAGCAAATAATCTATAGGCACAATGCCATCGGAATCTTTTTGAAATTCAAAATCATGGTTATGGTATAGCAATTCAAGTCCGGCGGCATGGCATTTTTTACCAAGGGTATTGACTATTTCGGCAAGATTGGCTGCACCACCCGTCATACTCATAATTCTGGTTTCACGATCAAAATTAAATAACCCCATAGGAGGCACAGGAATTACAAAATACTTAAATCCCGCCGCTTTAACATCTGCAATCATGGCATCTGCATTCTCCATAGTTACCGTACTCTGATGGCTACTAACAGGTTTTAAGCCTAACTGATTCAATAGTTTTTTGAAATCGCCGGGTGTCATATTGTAGAATTTACCATCGTTGTAACCGGCGGCTTCCAAATAGCTGTATCCGGCATCTGCCACTGCTTGCAAAGTAGTTTTGGCATCCGACTCCATGGCATCCCGCACAGTGTATAGTGCTAAACCTCCAAATTTTTCTTGTGCATTAACCATAAATGTCCCGGCCAAAAGAAAAATGGAGAATAGGAGTTTTAAGGTTGTTTTTGTCTTTAATTTTTTCATTGTTTTTTATTAATATTCGTTATGATGCTAAATAATTATATTCACCCTGTTAATTGAAACTATATAAATAGGGTGCTTTATGTGCTTTACCCTGAAATAGTTTTTCATGACGTTGCAGAATATCCATTGCCAGCATTTTGCGTTGAAAACTGGTTCGACGCAGTTTTTCTCCTAAAATAGCTTCGTATACCTGCTGCAATTGCTTCATGGTAAATTTAGGAGGCAACAGATTCATGCTTATTAATTTTCTATCCAGATTAACTCTGAGTACTTGCAGTGCTTTTTCCACGATTTCCTGATGATCCATCATTAAGGGAGGCAGTTCATCAATGGCATACCAATTAATACTGTCGGAAAGTGCATCGGGTTTTGGATTTACTTCATCATAATTGATCAAAGCGTAATAAGCCACTGAAATAAAACGGTCGAACATCCAGTAGTTCTCTTTCACATCAAAATTATTTTCGGTTAAAATTTTTCTCATCGTCTTAGGCGCCGAGCGTGAAATAGTACCAAACGTATGAAACTGTTCCAAATAAATATTATCCAATCCGGTTCGTTCCTTTAAACCTCTTTGCACGGCATCATCCAAATTTTCAGTTCGCTTTACGAAGCCACCCGGGAGGGCGAAAAAATTCGTATTGTGGTACTCCAGAACCAGTATTTTTAATTGCTCCCCATTAAATCCAAAGATGACCGAATCATAAGCCAGATGAGGTATATAATCCTTGCCGTCAAGCAGTTTCTTTTTTTTGATCTTTGTCAAGAATTAAAATTTATCCAAATAAATGATAAAATTCCAAGAAAAAAAAGTATTATTGTAACAAAATGAGACAATAATAAAACTTTAACATTTTATCCAATGAAAACAGCCTTGATTTTTTCTACGTTTTTGATACTTATAATTTCCGTTGGTGTAGCTCAGAATGATAATGCCTTTCCCGTTGAGGTGAAGGTTGAAAACGGTATTATTGAAGGTAATTTTGATACACACACAGGTATTCAAACTTACTTTGGAGTTCCTTTTGCCAAACCACCGATAGGTGATTTGCGTTGGAAGGCACCACAACCTTTGGACAATTGGGAGGGCGTAAAGAAAACCAAGGAGTTTGGCCCGCGACCCATGCAAACCCTGGTATTTGGTGATATGAAATCGCGCTCAAAGGGTCTTAGTGAAGATTGCCTTTATTTAAACATTTGGACACCTGCTACCAGAAACACCAAAGACCTGCCCGTATTGGTTTATTTCTTTGGTGGTGGAAATGTTGCAGGTGATGCCTCAGAATATCGTTATGATGGGGAGAGTATGGCCAAAAAGGGGATTGTTGTAGTTACCACAAATTACCGGTTGAATATTTTTGGGTTCTTTGCACACCCGGAGCTGAGTGCTGAAGCACCCTACGGAGCTTCAGGAAATTATGGATTGCTGGATCAAAACGCCGCCTTGAAATGGGTGCACAAGAACATTGCTGCCTTCGGGGGTAGTCCCAATAAAATTACTATTGCAGGAGAATCCGCGGGATCTATAGGGGTAAGCCAACAGATGGCCTCGCCGCTTTCCAAAAATTTGATTGCCGGTGCTATTGGGGAAAGTGGAGCAGGAATTAAGCCAACAATGGCTCCGGTATCTTTGAAGGAAGCCGAAAATACCGGATTAGAATTTGCCAAAAACGCGGGATACCCCAGCCTGGCCGAATTAAGAAAACTAAGTACAAGAGAGGTCTATGAAATATACAATGAATCCAAAAGATTCGGTTTTCCTGCCGTAATCGATGGCTATTTCTTACCAAAATCCCTACCCGAAATATTTGAAAGCAAACAACAAGCTATGGTGCCTTTATTATTGGGATGGAATTCTGCTGAAATTCCGGGGATGGCTTTTATGCAGGGGCAACCCTACACTGAGGAAAATTATTTAGCAAAGGTTAAAGAAGCCTATCCGGAAACGCATGATGAGGTTTTAAAACTATATCCTCATGGTTCAGTGCAGGAAATAGAAAGATCTGCGACAGACCTGGCCTCGGATCGATTTATAGCGTACAGTACCTGGAAATGGTTTGATCTGCACAGAAAAAACAGCGATCAAAAAGTTTACCGCTATCAGTATAGCAAATTGCGTCCCCCTTTAAAGGACAAGACCCTTGCTTCGGGTTTAGCAGGGGGTACAGTAAAAAAAGATTCCGATGCCCCAGCAAAGCCGGAAGCCATTGGAGCTCCGCATGCCTGTGAAATTGAATATTGCATGGGGAACTTACATTTGGTAGACGACTATGTCTGGACAGAAGATGATTTTAAAGTTTCTGAAACGATGCAAAATTATTTTGCCAATTTCATCAAGACCGGTAATCCAAATGGGGAAAATCTGGCCGAGTGGCCCTCTGCAGAAGCTAATGACACCACCCCGCCGATAATGATTATTAATACAGAAAGTGTTGCCAAAAACGCCAGCAATGATGCTCGTTATGAATTTTTGGATAAGACTTATGGAAATTGAGAAGATAGATTAGAAGATCTGAAATCAAACGATAAAAGACAAAAAACCTGCCATCCGGCAGGTTTTTTGTTTGAACTAATGATTATAAAGAGTACTCATGTAGCGCTACTTATATATAAATAGTCTGTCTTTACTTTAGGTTTTTATTAAAAAAATCAATGGTACGTTTCCAGGCCAATTCGGCCGCTTCTTTGTCATAGCGCGGCGTAGTTGTATTGTGAAAACCATGATTTACATCAGGATAGATATAGGCCACATATTCCTTGTTATTTGCTTTTAAGGCCTCTTCATAAGCAGGCCAGCCTTCATTAACTCTTGTATCCAATCCGGCGTATTGCAACATTAAAGGCGCGTTTATTTTATCGATATCTTCTTTAGGTTGTCCACCGTAAAAAGGTACGGCTGCTGAGAGTCCGGGAACTTTCACGGCCATCATATTTGAAATCCATCCACCAAAGCAAAAACCAACTACGCCAATTTTACCATTGCATCCCTCGTGAGCTTTTAAGAATTCATAGGCGGCAATAAAATCCTCAAGCATTTCATATCGGTCACGTTCTCGCTGCATTTCCCGGCCTTTATCGTCATTACCCGGATATCCGCCAAGAGGTGAAAGTGCATCTGGTGCCAGAGTTATGAATCCTTCCAAGGCTGCCATTCTGGCCGTGTCTTCAATATAGGGGTTCAGCCCCCTGTTTTCATGTACAACAACAATGCCAGGCAATTTTCCTTTAGCATCCTTGGGCTTGGAGAGAAGCCCCTTAATGGTTCCGCCACCTTTGGAAGAGTCATAATTAATATATTCCGATTCCAACCTGGGATCATTGGGTGGTACCAGCATGGTATCCTTGTAATTGGGCATCATAAAGCTCATAAGAGATGAAATAGTGATACCACCTACGGCATAGAGAGATAGTCTTTCAATAAATTCGCGTCTTTGTAATTTGTTATGTGCATAATCATCATAAAGATCAAAGACTTCCTGTTTAATATCTTCTTTTTTAAGTTTTTTCATAATAGTATTTTTATTTACTGCAATAGACTTTTCATGAAATTTTCTTTAAAAGCACGTCCAATAGGAGCTTTAATACTTCCAATCAAATAGACCTGGTTTCCGATTATTTTTTCAATTTTTGAGGTATTTATAATAAAGGACTTATGCGTTCTAAAGAAGTTTTTTTGATTTAAATTTTGTTCCCAAAAACGAAGGGGTTCTGAAGATAAGTATTTTTTTTCAGAGGTTATGATTTCTGTATAATCCGCATCAGATTTAATATAAATAATATCCTTGACGGCGATTTTTATATGTTCATATCCTGATTTGATAAAAATTTCTTTGCGATTTTCCGGATTATGAGAATGTGTTTCTTCCGAATGTTTTAAACCGTTAGTTGAAGGTATTTTGGAGACTGCTTTTACAAAACGCTGGAAAGAAAAAGGTTTTAATAAATAATCAACTACATTTAATTCATAACTCTCCAGGGCATAATCTGAAAAGGCAGTTGTTAATATGACATAAGGTGGATTTGGCATTGTTCTCAAAAAATCTATCCCTGAAATCTTTGGCAAATGAATGTCCAGAAACATAAGATCCACAGAATTAGTTTTTAAAAATTCCATGGCCTGAATGGCATCTGAAAAAACTCCTTTGAGCTGTAAGGAGCCTATATCCTCTATAAATTTTTTAAGGATACGTTGAGCCGGAGGCTGATCTTCAATAATTATACAATTCATTTGAAACTTATTTTCTGCAACTCCATCTTCAAATCAACTTCAAATTGATCTGAGGATTCTTTAATTTTTAATTCATGCGCCTTGGGGTATAGCAATTGCAATCGTTTTTTTACATTTTCCAACCCAATACCTTTGGTTAGATTTTCGGAAGTGGATATAGGCTGAAAATTGTTCTTACAATTGAAGAATAAGGTGTTTCCTTCCATTTTAATCTCAATATCTATGCTAATATTACTGGACTGACCTGATTGACTATGTTTAAAGGCATTTTCGATGAAGACCAAGAGGATTAACGGGGCTATTTGATAACCAGTCGCAATATTTATTGCTTTAAAATTGACTTTTCCCCTTTCCTCAATCTGTAGTTGATTTAGTTGTGTGAAATTTTCCAGTTGTTCAATTTCTTTAGATAAGGGCACAAATCTTTCTTTGCATTCATAGAGCATATACCGTAGGACAGAACTTAATTCCAAAATTATGGCAGGAGTTTTAGGGGAAAGTTCTATAGCGTACGAATACAGATTGTTTAGGTTATTGAATAAAAAGTGTGGATTTATCTGAGACTTTAAAAATTGAAGTTCACTTTCCTGAATAGATGTTTTTAATTTTTCCAATTCACGTTGTTTGCCTATTGCATCCCATGCAAATTTGAATCCTGATAAGATTGCAATTATAGGAAGAACGTCAAAAATGGCATAGTATATACCAGGAACTATCGCTGCTCTTCGTGTACCCGGATAAAACACAACTTCCAATAATTCTTCTATCACAATTACGAGTAAAAGAACCAAAATGACCAAACCAAAAAAATGCCAATATTCCTTTTTATATAAGAATTTAGGCATCAAAAAGTAAGTGATAAAAACTGATGCACAAGCATAGACTAAAAAGAAAATCACCTGTGCCAGGGTAATACCCGGATCATTCCTGTCAAAGGAATAGAAGAGAAGTACCAATAGATACAATACAAATTGAAAGAAGAGTTCTTGCCAACCTATATTTGAAGTTATCTTATTCATAATCATGCTAATACTACAAATCTAAACTAATAGATGCATTTCCAAAAATGGTCGGATGTGAACGGCAGAAATATACCTGTTAACGACAATTGTTCTACTTTAAGATTAAAGCGTACAGTTCACTGGAAATCTTATGTCGTTCACAGTAGAATTTTTCTTCAGCATTATTTGTAAACAGATCTTTATTTCAGGAAAATTAAATCTTAAAAGATGATTTATATATACGGATATATTAATTTTTGAAAATTATTTTAATTATGGGAAGAAAAACAGAACAAAACATGCGTACTTATCACAGGTATTTGGGGTTCTTTTTAGCAGGTATTATGGCGGTTTACGCTATTAGTGGTATAGTATTGACATTTAGAAATACCGACTTCCTAAAAAAGGAAGTACAGATAGAGAAAAAGCTGGGGATAGGCTTGGAAGCCGAGGCCCTGGGTTCGGCCCTGGGTAAGAGGGGTTTTAAAATAGAGAAGCAAGAAGGGGACATTGTTTACTTTAAAGGAGGTACTTATAATAAAATTACCGGACAATCTAGTTATACCGAAATGAAGATGCCTGTTATTTTGGACAATATGAACAATTTGCATAAAATGCATTCCGGGCACCCATTGTATTGGTTAAATATCATTTTCGGAATCGCACTATTGTTCTTCTCTGTTTCCGCATTTTGGATGTTCAGACCCAAAACACCAATATTCAAAAAGGGACTCTACTTTGCATTTGGAGGTATGTTACTTACGGTGATTTTACTTTTTGTGTAAGTCGTAATTAATATTTGGAACGAGAACTGTTAGTTGGTGGAAACATGTTAATTAAAGGAACATAAAAGGTCTTGTAAAAATTCGAGCTGATACAAAACGATAAAGACATGTCGTTTAGCGGGTAAGTCCTGTCGTTGAGAAAATCAACTTTCCGGTTTAGACAGTAAACCTTATATTGTAGTAACAATTGTATTCGATTATGAGAAGAATTATAACACCTATCTTTTGGCCGGTTTTCTTTTTCTTTATTACATTGATTTTTCCATCGAATTGTACCCTGGCTCAAGATTCTAAGACTAATACGGAGTTGGACATGAAAGTGGAAGCATTTCTGAAAAGTAAAAGAAATCATTGGCGCGATTTAAATGTTCCGGCTTCAGACGGAGAGCTTCTTTACGATATTATCTTGAAAAATGGTTATACCAAAGGCTTGGAAATTGGTACTTCTACCGGTCATTCCTCCATCTGGATTGCCTGGGCTTTTAGCAAAACAGGGGGAAAGTTAATTACCGTTGAAATAGATGAGGACAGGCATAAAGAAGCCCTGGCTAATTTTAAAGAAGCAGGGTTGTCTGAATATATTGATGCCAGACGCGCTAATGCCCATGAACTGGTTAAAGAATTACCCGGTCCTTTTGATTTCGTTTTTAGTGATGCTGACAAGGGATGGTACACCAACTATTTTAAGGACATTAATCCGAAATTGGTATCAGGAGGATGTTTTACCGCACATAATATCAGTTCTCAGGGCAAAAGAGGAATTTCTGGTACTACAGAGTTTCTGGAGTATGTATCAGCTCTGGGTAACTACACGACCACGGTAGACAATTCTGGTGGTGGACTATCTATTAGTTATAAAAAATGAAATAACTGAAAACAAACTAGAAATAAATAAAATGAGAAAAATTGTATTAATTCTGATATTGGTTTTTCCAGCACTTACTGTTTTAGGACAGGATGTTTGGACTTTAGATCCCGGGCATTCCAGGATAAGATTTACTGTAACACATCATATGATTTCAGAAGTTGATGGCTTTTTTAGGGAGTTTGAGGCCACAATGAAAACTACAAAAGATGATTTTTCTGATGCGGTTTTTGAGTTTTCCGCTAAAACGGCCAGCATTAATACAGAAAATGAGAACAGGGATAAACATCTTAAAAGTGCTGATATCTTTGATGTAGAAAAATATCCTGTTATGAGTTTTAAAAGTACTTCTTTCAGTCAGATAGCGGGGGAGCATTACAAAGTAACAGGTGATATGATTATTAAAGGAAATACACTTCCAATTACACTGGATGTATGGCTTGTTGGCCCTGTGGAGAACGAGCGCGCTAAACGACATGAACTTGGTTTTAAAGCAATTGGTAGTTTAATGAGACAGGCTTTTGGAGTAGGTGAAAATCTTTCCACTATGTCCGTTAGTGATGAAGTGGGTTTGAGAATAACTGGTGAATTCAACAAGGGTTATTAATTTATAAGAGCTATAACTATCTAATCAGCATAAAAACACAAAAAAAAAGTCCTAATGAAAAACACTCTTTTTACTCTATTGATATTAGCGTTAACGCATATTCCTTTGAGCTTGCTGGCAAAAGAAGTTGCCACCGAAAAGTTGCCAATTACAACAACCCAGGGTGGGGAATATACTATGATTATTGAGGGATATGATTGGGGTCCTGCAGTAAGCAGAATAGTACTTTCAATGGACGAACAGGTTTCCGAAGTGAGTGCCGGGGATTATGCTGTTAGTGCCATACGTCATACAGAATATACCCAGATTCCTCCTGAAATGGCATCCGGCGAAAGAACAGTAAATTTTGCCTATGTCTCAGATGGTAAAGGGAACAGACTTCAAAGTGGCAATCACATTACCCTTGTTTTAGCAGTTGGCCCAGATCTGGCTATAGGATCACCCATTCAATATATCCGTAACGATAAATACCGGGGGAATTATTGGATCGATTACAAACTTTCCATTACCCATAAACCCTCAAATAAGGTTTGGGATAAAGAGATTGGCCGCATTAGGCAGCTCATAGATTCCTTTGACCTTTCTGGAACTTTTAAAGACAGTAATGGTATCACCATGTCTTATGCTTCTTTTTCGCCCAAGACAACTAATGAAAAATCTCCCTTAATTATTTGGTTACATGGTGGAGGGGAAGGCGGTACAGATCCAAGCATTCCTATTATAGCTAACCGTGCTGCAAATTATGCATCCGATGAGATTCAATCCTTTTTTGGAGGAGCTTATGTACTGGCACCGCAATGCCCCGGGGCATGGATGCACAACAGCAAAGGAGTGACAACGCATGGACGGGAAGACGACATTTATAACAAAGGTTTAATGGAGTTGATTAAGAATTATGTTTCGGCCAATCCTAAAATTGATACGGACAGGATTTATGTGGGAGGTTGTTCTAATGGTGGCTACATGGCCCTTAAACTGATTATTCTTTATCCCGATTACTTTGCAGCAGGATATATCAGCGCGTTGGCCTATCAATCGCAATACATTACCGATGAGCAAATACAATTGATAAAGGATGTACCGATCTGGTTTGTACATTCCAGGGACGATGGTACTACTATTCCAGAAAAGACGGTTGTTCCGGTTTACAATCGTTTAATTGGGGCGGGTGCCAAAAACGTTCATTTTTCTTTCTATGAGCATGTTACCGATATTACGGGATTTTTTGGTGGCGATAATTATTATTACAATGGGCATTGGTCGTGGATCTATTCACATGCAAACCACGCCAATTTTGATTTTGACGGATCACCTGTAACTCTTAATAACAGGCCTGTCACTATCATGGAATGGTTGGCGGCTCAAAGTAATTAGGAATAAAGAGGGCTGAGAGTAAAAAATTGAGTTCCGGAGGTTAATCTCTTAAATTTGTTTTGGAATCTTTAACGAGGAAATTCAATTACAGGGTTAATTTATTTTAGTAGAGTCCGACTTTTGTAATTTTTCTTCTGCCCTGGAGTCCCGTTTATATTTTCTTCTGAGCAATCTATCCTCCTTTACCATTATTCTGTATTCACTGAGTAATTCCCTTTCTTTGAAATATTTTCTTTCAGAGAAATGAAGTTTGTATTTGATTTTATTTTTTTTTCCACTTTTGGCTTCAATATAAACCTTTTTACCTGATTCAATGTATCCGGTTTTATTTGGAATATCCACAAGATCTCTACTTTTAAAATTAGAAAGCGGTATCCCCGTCCAAAGATTTGTAGGCACTTCCTGATAGCCTAAATGCCCGTCCACAAAAAAATCAAGTGCAGTGGATTGTATTTGCATAAGGGGGATTTCAACCGTATTATTTGCAACATAAAGGATATTTTCAATGGACCCGAACCGAATATCTTCAAAACGTTTTTTCTTGAAAATCAAATTCCCAACTTTAATAATAGGATCAAAACCTTTAATTTGCATTTCCTGGAGATCAAACCCTATAGTTCCTTTTAACGAATTGGATATTATGCCTGTACTATCTAATAAATCTCCTTCTATTCTCGTATCAACACTAACTTTTCCATCTATTTTATCCGCTTCCTTTATTGAAGGGATATCAAAATAATCAAAGGAAATCAACAACTTTTCCAGATCGAGATTATCGGTGGTAAATCCAATTGAAAATCCAGTTTCATGTGGATCGGTTATGTCTAAATGTGCATCAAGTGTTACTTTGCCTTTATAAAAATCAAAAGCGGTATTTTCCAGATAAAGCAGATCTTCATTTTCAAAATAAAAACCGGTATTGAAATTGTTTATGATGAGTTTGTTAAATATGAATTCATCTAAATTAATGGAAATTTCTGGCTGGTATTTATTGTAAAAGTCTTTTACCACCGTTTTTAAAGCCAGGTGGCGATTTGAATTTTCCACTTTCTCCTCGGCATCTACATTATTGAAAAGATCCAAAAAGTCACTAAAACGTATCTTTTTTGAAGAAATATTGAGTTTTGAGCTCATTCTTTCGTAATTGGCACTAATTTCTGGTATAATTGAGGTAATATTCTTTAATTCTCCATAGAGTTTTATTTTATCTCCCGACGGCAATTCAATATTCAAAGATTTAAGGACAGCATCATCATTGAGAATATCTATTTCAAGAATACTAAATGGAATACGAACCTTACTTGTATTATGTATCAAAGCACTATTCTCAATCTTAAACATGGCTGAAGCGGAGGATACTAATTCATTGATATTTTCAATATCACCTGAGGCTTTAGCTGTAATTTCTATATCTCCATCTTGAAGTAAAAAAGTGTCATAGTTTAGTATTTCATTTAGTTGGGAAGGATCACCAAAGGCCCTGAAGTCCATATCTATATCTGTTCCAACAGATTCGGATATATCTAGCCTAGCTTTAAATTCTACTTTAATTTTTTTATTAAAATCAAAACCACTTTCCTCCAGAATCAAATTATTTTGGCCATCAAAATCTAAACCGGTAAAAAAATTTTCCACGACTATCAGATCTTTATATTCAAATTTGTCAATGGTTATTCCTAATTTGGGATTAAACTTAGTATAAAGCCCCCTCACGGTTTCCTTGACGCTGTTATTAATGGATGTAACAGAATCTTTCTTTTCTTTTTTTATTCCTTTTTGAAAAACCGATAAAAAATCTTCCCATTGCAGTCTATCCGAATGAAGATTTATATAGGAATTAACCTGATCTGTATTGGTTGAAGAAAGAAACGCACTAAAATTCTCCAGTCTTCCGGAAAAATTTAATTTATCTTTTTCACCTATGCCTATTTCCAGGGAATTCAGGACAACCAAATTGTTGTCAATCTGTACATCAAATAAATTAATAGGGACGGTAAGATTATTTGGTTGGTAAAATATGCTGCTGTTGGTTAACCTGATTGTGCCATTTAATGCATTTAAAAAATCATCCATTTGGAGTACGTCCCCATAGACTTTCCCATTCAATGAAAAGCTACCCCCGTTAAAAAAGAAGGTATCATTATTAAAAATATCATTCAAAATTTCGGGCGTGCCTGATGCATCAATATCGGCATCAATTAAAATTTGCTTAGGTTGTTCAAGGTCCAGATCGGCTTTGAGTTTAACAGTACCATCACTTATGTCAAAAGTCGTATTGTAAAGATGAAGATGATTCACATCACTAAAGGTCAAATCTGTAAAGAAATTAGTCAATTGAAAGGATTCATAACCAAATTCCTTAATATCCACGGCAACTGAAGGATTAAATTTTAAATAAATTTTTCTTGCCATGTCCCGTATTACATATGCAGGTTGTTTTACTTTGTCTTTAGGTCCTTTATTGGAATTCGCAAAAATATTCATAAAATCTTCCCATCTCAATTTTGTTGATTTCAAGCCTAAAGTAGTCGTTGCTTGGATTTCAGCTTCTTTTGTTAGTAGTGAAGAAAAACGGTTAACATGACCGTAAATATTCAATTTATCAGAAGAACTCAAAGGAAGCTCCAAAATCTCCAACACAGCCCGGTCTTCTTTGAGTCGAATATCTAACTGGTTTACGGGAATAAATATCTCATCTTCAATGTCAAAAATTCCGGTATTTCTAACCTCTAATTTGATATCTGACTTATTTAGAAGGTCAACTGCAGAAGTTGCATCTCCTTCTAATTCGGCCATTAAATTAAAGCGGCCTCCCTTAAGCGTAAAAATAGGTTTATTGGTTAGTGAAACTAAATTTTCAGGTATACCGTCTACTTTTAAAGAACCTTTAATGAGGGCTTTATCTTTTGGAGTGCTTATTAACATACCGTTATTTAACTCAAATTTGGTCTCTTTGTATATCCCTGTAACAGAACTGAATTTGAGTTTTGAATCTTTTTTGTCTTCAGTTTTGGCCCGCTCATCGTCATAAATCCTGTTCGTAAAACTTCCAGTAAATGATAAGGATTCCAGATCAAAGCGGTCTATTATGGTTGCCGTATTATCAACGCTATTGAATTCTATATGAACCAAAGGATTGGAGAATGGCGCAAAACTACCATCCAGCGTAGTAGTGGTAGAAAAAGGCTGGTCAATTTTATATTTGCCAAGTTTTTCTTGAATATTGTCAGATACAAGACTTACAGTTGGGGCATATTCTGTTTCTTCGTTTACAATAATAAAATGAAAACTACCGCTGCCTGATGTATCAAAATCTGCCGTTAGCTTAAATATCTGATCATTAATGGATAAATCAAAAGAAGGAATATGAATCTTATCCGAAATTAAGTCTATTTCCGGATTCATGGATCCGATGATTTTGGTGTTTTTGAGATAGCTCCCTTTTTGAAGGTTAAACCCCAATTGTTTAATATTTGCGTCCAGGTCCAGAGAAGAGCTTATCCGATCACTAGCTATAAGGAGGTCTGATGTTATTTCGTTTAACTTAAACCTGTATGCTTTATGACGTGGTATATTTTGAATATCGATGGTGAAATCTTCAATGCTCATTTTCATTTTATAAGGTTTAAAGATATCAGTAACCTTATTTTCTTTTGGGGTGGAGTCCTTTTTTACAGTCAGAGTGACCAGATCTTCTTTAATTACGACGGACTTATAGTTCGCATTTTCTATTTGAAGAGATTTTACCTGGATGTTTTTTTTCAATAAACTATTTATGGATAGTTTTAAATAGACATCCTCTGCTTGAAAACGGGTAATTTTTGATTCAGTTGAATCCAGAAGCACCATATTTTTGACGTGGAATGCAGGATTGGTGAAATTACCCCAATTCTTTAAGGTTACATCGTCAAAACTGACAGTGCCATTATGGTTTTCAGAAACGGTATTTACAATAAAGTTGACAACTTCTTCTTTATGACTTTTTACAAAAAAGTAGATAGCCCCAAGTACAATTCCTAAAATCAGAAGTAAACTGACAATAAATTTTGTTATTTTTTTAGGCATGGGGTGGTTTCCTTTATTTGGAAGAAGACTATAAATACATCAGGTTTAAAATTAGGTATTTTTGAATTGAAGTCTTATTTATTTATACTATAAATTACCCAACCTATCTCAGATATCAACTATAGGATGGTATAAGTTATGAATTAAAAACCCTGATAGTTGTGTCAGCATTTTTAATTCACTTTGTGATCTGGCTTCTCCTTCTCCATCCCGAAGGCATGGTCACGGCAGACAGGTGGGGCTCCAACCAAATAATTATGATATAATTTCAATAATATAAAAGCGAGTACCTATTCCATAAATCTTAGCTATATTAGTAACATTTACATTGTATTAATACTATAAACATTTGTATGAAGACGAAGCTACTGCTCCTCTGCCACTTTTTTTTATTCTCTTTTTTAACTTTTGCTCAATCCGATTCCTCGATATTCGAAAATCTTAAATTCCGTTTTATAGGCCCTGAAGGTAATCGTGCTATTGCCATTGCCGGGGTGCCGGGCGATCCTATGATCAATTATATCGGTGCTGCTTCAGGTGGTTTGTGGAAAACCACGGATGGAGGAATCAATTGGGATCCAATTTTTGATGATCAGGAGGTTTCTTCCATCGGTTCCATAGCTATTGCCCCTTCTAATCCCGAAATTGTTTGGGCAGGTACTGGTGAAACTTTTGTTATTAGGCCGGCACACGCCATGGGCGATGGAATCTATAAATCAGAAGATGCAGGAAAAACCTGGAAAAATATGGGTCTTGAAAAAACAGGGAGAATTGGTCGTGTCATCATACATCCCAATAATCCTGATATTGTATATGCCGCTTCTTTGGGTCATACCTATGGACCCCAACAAGATCGGGGCGTATATAAAACAATGGACGGTGGAAAGACCTGGAAACGAATATTCTTTGTAGACGAAAATACAGGTGCGGCCGAACTGGCCCTCGACCCTAAAAACCCTGACCGACTTCTAGTGGCGATGTGGTCTGTAGATATTAATACCTGGGGACTACGAAGCGGTGGTGCCGGAGGAGGGGTATATCGTTCAACAAATGGTGGCGACTCCTGGGAGGCACTTTCAAAAAATGGACTACCTGGAGGTGAAGATAATCCAGTTGGTAAAACAGCAGTAGCGATTTCCCATTCGGAACCGAATATTATATATGCGTTATTTGAGATTGATAGTCCGGCCCTCTATCGCTCCGAAGATTTTGGGGATACCTGGTCCTTGCAAACCCGTAACCACGATATTGCGGAGCGTGCCCCTTATTATACGCGTATGGCTGTTTCGCCGGGAGACCCAAACGAACTGTATTTTGCAAGCGTAAAGTTCAGTACCTCCAAAGATGGTGGCAAGACCATCAAGGGGGGGTATGAGGCCGGGGGGGATAATCATGATATTTGGTTGGATCCTACCAACCCTGACCGTATGATGGTTGCACATGACGGTTGCGCCAGTATTACCCTTAATCATGGTAAAAGCTTTCAGCGTGTTGTGCTGCCAATTGCTCAGATGTACCACGTTTCGGTAGACGATCAGATTCCTTACAATGTCTATGGAAACCGTCAGGATGGTTATTCATATATGGGGCCAAGCAACAGCCGACAGGGCTATATTCCGTTGGGACTATGGAAAGGGGTAGGGGGTTGTGAGAGCGGTTTTGCCCAACCCGACCCTTTTGACAACGACATTGTATGGTCTGGTTGTTATGATGGAGGCCTACAAAGATATAATGCCAAAACCGGCCATGCTCGCGATGTCCGGGTATGGCCAGAAGCAGGCTACGGGTGGGAACCTGGTAAACTAAAATACCGTTGGCACTGGAACTTTCCATTGGCATTTTCGCCCCATACAAAACACAGAGTCTATGTCGGAAGTCAGTTTGTACATAAAAGTGATGATGGAGGCCAAAGCTGGCAGGTTATTAGTCCGGATTTAACCTTGAATGATAAAACCCATCAACAAAGTTCAGGGGGAATCGCCACGGATAATTTGATGACTTTTGATGGATCGGTTTTATTTAGCATCGTAGAATCAAAAATGGAACCAGGCCTTATCTGGACAGGCAGCAATGATGGCCAGGTACAGCTTACCAGAGATGGTGGCACAAGTTGGACCAACGTTACTCAGAACATTCCAAATCTCCCTAAATGGGGAAC
This sequence comes from uncultured Eudoraea sp., assembly GCF_947490415.1. Taxonomy (GTDB): domain Bacteria; phylum Bacteroidota; class Bacteroidia; order Flavobacteriales; family Flavobacteriaceae; genus Eudoraea. The sequence continues at coordinate 439,099 of NZ_CANLGX010000004.1, read as the reverse complement.
TATTGCAAATATAGAGCCTTCCCGTTATGCGAAGGGTACGGTTTACATAACGGTGGATTTACATCAAATGGGTGATTTCGATCCCTATGTCTATAAAACTGAAGATTACGGGAAGAGCTGGAAATTGATTAGTGGTTCCGTACCTGGATCGGTGCACAGCTTTGCACATGTAATCAAAGAAGACCCAAAACGCAAAGGTATGTTGTACCTGGGCGTTGATAATGGCCTTTATATCTCTAATAATGACGGTAAAAGTTGGATGCGTTTAAAAAATAACCTTCCACCGGCACCCGTATATTGGTTGGAGATTCAAGAGCGCTTTGATGACCTGGTGGTAGGCACTTATGGAAGGGGGTATTATATTTTAGATAATATATCACCCCTGCGCGAGTTCAATACCGATGCTCGTAATAAGGAGACCCATCTTTTTAGTCTGCGCCAGGCCTACCGTTTTCAAAACCTGCAGAGTATTAAGACAGATGGACCAAGTACAAACTCAGGAACCAACCCTGCCTATGGGGCGGACATTAATTATTATCTGAAGGATAGTACGGATCAAAAGGTGGAAATACAAATATTAACAGGCAATGATGAAATAATAAGAACGCTGGAAGGTAAAAAGAAGAAGGGAATCAATCGGGTCATGTGGGACCTTCGTTATGAGCCCACTTTTAAACCAAAATTGCAATCCACTCCTCCGGGAAGACCATGGGTGCAACTCAACGGTGAAGGTTGGCGTCCTTTGGTTACCTGGGATCTTGACTTAATGAGAGGACAATACGGACCTAAAGTCGTTCCGGACACTTATAAAGTAAAGCTGATCGTTGGAAAGGAAGAATTTGTTAGGGAAGTGGTGGTGTTGAAAGATCCAACATCTGAAGGAACCATAGAAGAAATCAAAGATCAAGTAGCTTTTTCACTCGAACTTCGCGATGCCATAAACTTAGCGGTTACCATGATCAACGATATTGAAGGAATTCGTTCAGAACTAGCCGAAATTATCCCCAAATTAAAGAAGAAGGGTGATATCCAAAAAGCAATACAACTACGAATAGTATCAGAATCAATAGCAGGCAGCTTGTACGATATACAACTAACAGGAGCCAGGGAAGATGCTTTTAGGGCACCGATGAAACTCTACGGAAGGCTGAGTGCTCTTGCTAGTGATATTACTGGAAATGGGGTCGACTTTAGGCCCACAGATCAGCAGCGAGAGGTCTATGCCATCTTCAATGAACGTTTAAAATCTATAGATAAGAAGTTCAAGGAATTTATGCAGGACGAAGTAAAAAATCTGAATGCCCAACTAAAGAAAAGCGAACTTCAAATTCAATTAGATAAGAAGATAAAATCATAACCGCTTGTCGTTTTATATTTCTCCGAAAATCTCAAGCGAGATTGGATTTCCTTCAAAATAAAAAATCCACCTGTTCGGTGGGTTTTTGCTTTCTCTGTGAACTGTCTGGGGTTGGAGCTTAATGCTCGCATCCCAATGGGATTAGGCCACTTGCTAATTTTCTCTTCTTGTGTTGACGATTTGTGAACTTGATATGATTTGAATTATATCAAAGCAACTTTCGTTAGACACAAAGATAAAAAACTAAAACCTAAATTTTATATATAGTGGAATAATCTTAATTGGTGATTGTAGATTTTCCGGTAATAGAACAAACATGATTTAATGGAATGAATTTAACTTTCGATATTAAAAAGTCTCATAAAGCGTTCCTTTTGTGGGCCTAATGGTCTTGATAAAATGAGTTTCAATTCATTTTATCTTTTGTTGTGTGCAGTGTCTTGTTCCTCAATTCTGTTTTTAAGGTTATTCAATTGTCTTTTTTGCATAATAAAGTGCAATGGTTTAGCTATCACATTTGAAACAATTGATATCCACCATGGTTCAAATCCAATATTGTTCCTTACAATTAATCTGGTCCTATCACGTGCTTCTTTTTTGAGGAAAAATGTCCATGTAGTTCTCCAAAACCGATTTGGCCGTTCATTGTCCTTAACCGGTTCAAATGATGGAAACTCGCTAAATGTGGTTAAAACCAAATACTCATTCTCTTTTATTCCATGTACTCTAAACCCTGTTCCCGGAGGGTCATTGGGTCTTGCCGGCAAAAAGTCTCCAATCTTCACTTCTTGAAATTTTTGTATGATTTCCTGAGCACTCGGTTTGCCACCATTATCAAGTTTATCATAGCTATACCACCCTCCCCTTCGACATCCCATCTGCTTTATCCAAGGAAAGATCTCTTGGGGATTTGATCTGATATTTATAGCAAAGGTGACCCGCCCTTTGAAATCAGGAATGACATCATCCCCCGGTAATGCCATGGATTTTTCTTCTTCTGAAGCAGTTATTTTCATAACTATAAGCAATTACATTGATACAACAATTGTATATAGTTACCATAGCAACGATATACTCTAAATATAAGAAATATGGCTACTGGTAATTATATTCCCATTATATCTATAATCTTAGTTATTTAAACTTTAGCAAGTAATTTAGGTATCATATATTACGGTTCCATAAAACGGCGGTTTATAAGAACAGATTAAGAAAAATTGGTAGTGTCCCATAAAATATTCGATTTTCGATACTCCGAGAAAATTTCTTAAAGCTGTACTCCTTCAGCAAATTCTACAATTACCATCAGGTTTATCCAGTATTAGCATAGCCTTGTCTAAATGGATCGATGGTAAGGTAAGACAACTCTCCAAAATCAATTTCGTTCCTGATCCATATCATAGGATATTTGAGAATGTCTGCATTCATTTGTTATTGAACTGCGAACGATAAGGAAAAAGTTCTAATGAAACTATATCCAAAATTAAAGTAATACAAATCATGAAAGACGTACAAATAGTTTATGATGCGAAACAACATTGCACAGCTTTAAAAAAATCAAAGGGAAAAACTGTTGGCATGGATTGTCCATACACAGGGAAAGGAGAAGAGTTTTCACCTACCAATCTCGTGGAATCAGCCTTAGGGGGTTGTATGCTAATGGCTATGGGAACATATGCTATTCAGCACAACATTGACCTGACTGGGACAAAGATGGATGTACATATTACGGCCACCCACAAACCAATCATGCGTTTCGATGAAGTGGAGGTTATCGTCACAATGCCGGAAGGTATATCAGAAAAGACTGGCAAACGTTTGGAAAGGGCCGCCGAAGGCTGCCCAATCAAGAACAGTCTTGCAGAAGGAATTCCAGTAAGAGTAAAATATTTATATAATTCTTACGCAAAGGCATAGTTTCAATGTTTTGGAAATAATGCCATTTTTCAAAATAAAGAGGTTGATATGAATCTTTCAGGAAAAACCTGTCTAGTTACCGGCGCAAATTCAGGATTAGGATTTGAAATAACAAAGCTATTAGCGACCCATGGTGCCGAAACAGTAATGCTGTGCATAAACGAAGAAGTGGGCGAAAGGGCTATTCTTGAAATAAAAAGAGCAGTTCCCGGCACTGCAATTGAATTAATGATTTGTGATCTGTCCTCAATGGACTCAATCCAAAGCTTCATAAATGCCTTTCTAAAAAGAAAAACCAAGCTTGATATACTATTTAATAATGCTGCGATCATGAAAAAGAAGCGCACCGTAACTGAGGATGGGTTTGAAATGATGTTTCAAGTTAATTACCTTGCCCCGTTTATTCTAATGACATCGTTCCGGGATATCCTAAAGAAAGGTTCATCACCACAAATATTAAACAACGGACGGCCTTCAGACAGATTACGCCTGGATATGGATGACCTGCAATTCATAAAAAAATATAGCATGTACCACTCTTTCTTTAAAACAAAGCTTTGTCTTCTTTTTACCAGTCTCGAGTATTCACGGAGATATGGCAATGATGGTATATCGACATTCATGGCCGACCCTGGGCCTTTTAAATCAAATCTAGTAAAAGAAGTACCACTTGCTGGATGGTTCAAAAACCTATTCTCATCTACTGTGGATAAAGCTGCTGAAAATATTCTTTATGTTCTCACATCTGAAATTGAAAAAAACGGAAAGGTATTCAAGGAAAAAAAAGAATATCCTCTGATAGAATATTGGAAAGATAAAAATGTAGGTGAACAATTGTGGTCAATTACTGAATCGCTGATAAAAGGATAAAATAATTTAATCAATTGGAACTGGTCTAACTATCAAATGTCACAGTCCCATAAAATGCCCGTTTACAAAACTGGTTGGAAGGAATAGAAACGTCCCATAAAACGTTTGTTTTTTGGGATTGTTCAATAAAACATACCCTTGGTATTATAACTTTTACAATGGTGAAATTTTATCTTTAAATTAAAAGATTACTCATTCTAGCATGTCTTTGCGTTTTTGGTCAAATTCTTCTTTGTCGATTTCCCCTTTGGCATATCTTTTCTTCAGTATCTCAAGAGCTGTTTCAAAAGTTCTCTGCTTATAATGATCGTTATAATAATGAGGCCATGACCACATATAACGTTTTTTACCAAATAGGAGCCAGATTATGAATATACTAAACATGATTACCGGGAAAATAAACCATCCATCCCAATGCCATTCGCCCCAATGCATACCGTCCTGATGTAAATTAATTAAATTCATCATTTTCACTTTATTGATTAAACTTTTTAAAATTGTACAATTTCCGTGGGGACTGCAATGACTATCATCAGCTTTGTGGTTTTGAAATTAGCATTATGGATTAACCAGTATATGATATAGCTTTTTGTGATGTTACTTTATTTCTATTAAACACTCGTTTTACGGGACTTCAATAAATAATGAGGTTAACCAACAAATTCCTTAACCAATCTTATCTTAAGTGTTTGCTGATTTTGCTCATATTAAATACTAATTCGTTAAAGATTTATACCTTTTTTATGGAGTGAAACGCCTTCTTTAATAATAGGTAGTTTTCATATTCAAACGGCTATGAAGAGTGATTGATTGAATAGTTTTTAGCCACAAATAGAAAAGCAGCTATTGCCAATAGCTCTTAAAAGGTCGCCAATAAAGCTTCCTGTGAAACTCCATCTACAAAAAGACTGACCACCCTTCTAAATAACATGGCAAAAGCCACTATTGCAGCAGGATACAGCCACTTTGTTCCCTGGATGAAATAGAGCTATAAAATCAAACCGATTGCCAATACAACTCCTCCCATATCGCTCTTTAAAGCGTTGACCTCCATTGTTGTTTCAGTAGTCACCTGAAATTGGGTCAATGCCATTCGGACGGGGGCTTACCTAGACTGCACTCGGTATAAACCTGCTTGCCGGCAGGCAGGCTTCTCGCCCCGATTTTATTTCATAAAAAAATCCTGACGTTGCTGTCAGGATTTCCATCTCACTAATTGACCTGGCTGGGGTTGACTCGTTACACTCGTCTGACCCAGCGCCCCCAAGGTCAAAAAGCAAAACCACGCAAGCTAACGCTTGCCGTTTTATATTTCTCCGGAAATCTCAAGCGAGCTTGGATTTCCTTCAAAATAAAAAACCCACCTGTTCGGTGGGTTTTACTTTCTCTCGTGACCTGGCTGGGGCTCGAACCCAGGACCCTCTCCTTAAAAGGGAGATGCTCTACCAACTGAGCTACCAGGTCATTATGTGATTAATATTCCAATACCATCGATAAAACGGCATTAGCGGCTGCAAATATACTATCATTAATTAATTTTTCAAGTCCATTTAAAGATTAATTTAGGTTTTCTTTGAATTCCTTGATAATTAGTACATTTTTACTAAAATATTTAAAATGAAAGTAGTCCTTATAGGATATATGGGTAGTGGGAAAACCACTGCAGGGAAGTTGCTTGCAAATGAGCTAAATTTTGAATTCGTAGATCTGGATGACTATATTGAAACAAGGTTAAACGAGAAGATAGCTGACTTATTTGCAACTAAGGGGGAACTGTACTTTAGAAAAAAGGAGAGCGAATTGCTAAATGCGTTACTTGATGACAATCGTGATTTGGTTATAGCATTAGGAGGTGGAACACCTTGTTACGGTGTCAATATGGATACAATTCTTCAAAAAACAGACCTGGTTTTTTACCTTAAATTATCCATTGCTTCATTGATACAAAGACTCCATAGGGAGAAAGATCACAGACCACTAATTGCACATTTAAAGGATGAAGATTTACCGGAGTTTATAGGGAAACATATTTTCGAAAGAGGGGTTTTTTATTCTCGTGCCCATTTCACTATAATTGGAGACCATAAGGATGCTGAAGCCGTAAAAGATGAAATACTAACTTTACTCCCCTAAATAAACGGCATCATTTTTTGCCTTAAATTCTACTATGACATGTTCCTGTAAAGATGTGGAAAGAGAAATCCCTTTAAAATCTGCTTTTACAGGATATTTTTTATGGTTTCTGTTTACCAAAACGGCCGTCTTTAATTGTTTTAATGGCGTTTTAAGAAAATGGTGCACCCCATAAATAAGGGTGGTCCCAGAATTTAAAACGTCATCAACAAGAACAACTGATTTATTTTTGTATTCACTTTCCGGAATAGACATTGTAACCCCACTTTTAATAGGATTCTTTTTGTCCATCATCACTTTACACAATACAATTTCAGCTGTAGTTATGTCTTTCAGGACTGCTTGTAATTTTTTGGCAAAATTTAAGCCTCCCCCCACAATTCCTGCGATGATAATTTTTTTCTCAGATACATTGGTCTCATAGATCTGATAGGCAATCCTTCTGATCTTATGTTGAATCTGAACATGGGAAAGTATTTTATTTTGCATAATGGCGTCAAATTATTTTTCAAAGATAAAAAACAGTTCCTTATCTTTTCTGGGTGGGATAGAGTTGATCGCCCGCTCCAGCACATTTATGGTAAAAGTTGGGCTAAACAATTCTTCGTATTCTTTAGGACTACCTCCAAATGGGGGGCCGTTAAGGCTTAGTGGAAAGTCAAATAAAAGTCCTGCAAGCCTGCCACCGGGTTTTAAAAGCTGTAACATTTTCTGTACATAATTTTTGCGTAGTTCCGGATTTAGGGCACAAAAAAAAGTTTGTTCCAGGATCAAGTCGAAATCCTGTATCTCCAGATCGAAAAAATCTCCAGATATTAATTGGCTGGCGGGAATTTCCGGAATTTCTGCCTTTATTTTATCCAAAGGTTGCCGGGCAAGATCAATAACATGAATATTTTTAAAACCTGAATTATAGAGATAAACTACTTCATACCCATTACCGACTCCGGGAACTAATATCTTCAGGTTTTTATTTTCAATTTGATCAATATACTCTTTTAAGGGAGTGGAAACATAACCTATATCCCAACCCAAATTATTGCTAGCATAGCGCTCTTCCCAATAGTCTTTATTCAGATTCATCCAGATAATCGTCTATATCACGTCTTTCTTTTTTGGTAGGTCGTCCTTCGCCTTTTTGTCTGTATTGATTTTTATTTAATTGCATTAACTCTTGGTTTTGAAATACTTCCTTTGGGGTGGTATCTTTTCTATAAATATCCACCAGTTTGGCACTTACCCGGCTGGAAGGCACATCCAGGACACTAAGTTCATAATTAATTTGATTTTTACGAACTATAATTTCATCCAGTTTATAGACTTCTCTTGAAGGTTTAACCGTTTTACCATTTATACGCACATGCCCTTTTTTACAAGCTTCAGTAGCCATATTTCGGGTCTTATAATAGCGGGTACTCCATAAATACTTATCTATACGCATTTACAAACAAAAATCTTTGTTAAGGACTTCAACAAAAATAGGGGAAAATTGTATCTTGCGGGCTTCAAAAGAAGATCTATGAAAGAAAAAGGAGTTATACTCTTTATTGCTGTCTTTGCTATTATAGCCTCCTGTAAAAAAGATGATAGTACGAATGTAGAGGTTATACCGCCAAGACCCCTTGCTGAGGTTGAAGCAGAAAATGATGCGACAATTATAGAATACTTAAAAACGCATTACTATAACTATGAAGAATTTGAGAGCCCACCTGCGGATTTCGATTATAAGATAGTTTTGGATACTATTACTAGTCTAACTGATGATAAAATTCCTCTGATAGATCAGGTATCAACCATGACAATCCCTGTTTCGTCTGAAACTTTTAATTTGGATGAGGATGTAACTGTGAATCATACGCTTTATTATCTTGCTGCGCGAGAAGGAATTGGGGAAAGTCCTACAGTGGGAGATTCAACTTTTGTTGCCTATGAAGGACAGTTACTTTCCGGCAATATTTTTGACAGTAACTCTACCTATACGTGGCAATATCTGCCCTTTTTTCTTAGGGGATATGCTGCCGGAGTTTCAAATTTCAGGGTAGGTGGTGAAATTATTTCCAATCCTGATGGCACTATAGAAATTACTGGAAGTGGTATTGGATTAATGTTTATTCCTTCCGGATTAGCGTATTATAATAACCCTCCATTAGGTAGCGGTATCTTTAATTACGACATACTTGTTTTTCAGGTAAATACTGGTTTATTTATAGAAGCTACGGATTACGATAATGATGGAATTCCTTCTATAATGGAAGATTTAAATAATAATGGAAATCTTTCTGATGATAATACGGATGCAAGTACGGAACTGTCCTCTGGATTCGGGTTTGTTCCAAATCATTTAGATCGTGATGATGATCAGGATAGAATACTTACCAGAGATGAAATTGTGATAGACAGTGAAGGAAATATTTCATTTCCTGATTCTGATGGAGACGGAATTCCCGATTATCTTGATGCTGATAGTTAATAGAAAGAATAATGTCAAATAAAAAAGCCTGCATTTTTGCAGGCTTTTTTTATTATGTTGATTAATGGGTCAGAATAAAAATGATAAACTAAAAATAACCTGATTAGCCCTGGTATCTACCCTGCTTTCAGGTAAAGAGGTAATGTTTGTATTTATAAAAGTGGCTATATTTTCACCGAAACCCGTTTCATAACGTATTTCCAATCCTATTCTGCCCAGATTAAGTCCTGCTCCAATATTCAGACCAACAGTAAAATCGTTTTCTATACTATCTATAGTGATATCGCTGAACTTTGAATTAAAAATGTATTGAAAAGACGGTCCGGCAAAAATATTCAGTGGACCAATTATTCTCCAACCGCCTAATATGGGAATATCCAATTTGTCAATTACAAGGTCCCCATCGTTATAACCGGATTTTGTGTGTGTATAGACCACTTCTGGTCGCAGATAATATTTATCTCCCAATTTTCCATAAAACCCAATGTGATAACCTACATTTGCATCCGGATTTTGAATCGCTTCGTTGACATCCTCCAGGTAATCCCCGTTGGAACTGTAATTTAGTCCGGCCTTAATGCCGATACCGGATTTTTTTTGAGCAAAAGTTGATAAACAGCCTATACAGAATAGGATAATTACAAGTGTGTTTTTCATAATGTTCTCGTTTTATTGGCTTTGTGGTATCTAAAACGGAACCACAAGTTTTTACGCCTTTCTTTTTAATACCCCCAAAACGGCCTTTTCTATGGCTTTATTATCCAAACCATATTTTTCCATTAATTGATCGGGTGTTCCACTTTCACCAAAGATGTCCTGAGTGGCAATAAACTCCTGAGGTACAGGATAACTGCTAGTTAAAGTTCTGGCTACACTTTCTCCAAGTCCACCCAGATAATTATGTTCTTCAGCAGTTACTATGGCCCCCGTCTTTTTTACTGATTTAATTATGGTTTCCTCATCTAATGGCTTAATGGTATGTATATTAATTACCTCAGCTGAAATGCCTTTACTTTCCAGGTTTTCAGCTGCAATTAATGATTGCCAGACTAAATGCCCTGTGGCCACTATAGTAACATCCGTGCCTTCATTTAAAAGGATTGCTTTTCCTATCTCAAAATTCTGATCTACCGGAGTAAAATTAGCTACGGCGGGCCTTCCAAATCTCAAATATACCGGTCCCTCATGTTCTGCAATGGCAATCGTGGCGGCTTTTGTCTGATTGAAATCACAGGTATTAATGACCGTCATACCGGGTAACATTTTCATTAACCCAATATCTTCCAGAATCTGGTGTGTTGCTCCATCTTCGCCAAGTGTTATACCAGCATGAGAAGCACATATTTTTACGTTCTTACCGGAATAAGCTATGGACTGTCTGATCTGATCATAAACCCTGCCGGTAGAAAAGTTGGCAAAAGTACCGGTAAAAGGAATATATCCCCCAATGGTAAGTCCTGCTGCAATGCCCATCATATTTGCTTCAGCGATTCCAACCTGAAAAAAGCGTTCCGGATTTTCATCTATGAATTCCTGAATTTTGAGAGAACCTACCAAATCAGCACAAAGAGCTACTACTTTTGGATTTGTACGACCGAGCACGGTCATACCGGCTCCGTAACCACTTCTTGTGTCCTTCTTTCCTTGATCTATATACTTTTTCATTAATTCGATTTTTCGTATTGAGGATTAATAGTCCCCGAGTGTTTCCGGATTCTGGTTTAATGCAATTTCTAATTGTGCATCATTGGGTGCTTTACCATGCCATGCATGTGTATACATCATAAAATCTACTCCATGACCCATTACAGTATCCATGATTACACAAACCGGTTTGCCTTTACCCGTTCTTTGCTTCGCTGCTTTGAGCCCTTTGATAATGTCCTCCAGATTATTCCCATTTTTAATTTCCAGGGTATCCCATCCAAATGCTTCAAACTTTTTCTTTAAGTCGCCCATAGGTAATACATCAGAGGTGGCACCATCAATTTGCTGACCATTATGATCAATGGTGGCTATTAAGTTATCAACCTTATTTCCTGCAGCATACATTATCGCTTCCCAATTCTGTCCCTCTTGTAATTCGCCATCGCCATGCAGACTGTATATCAGATGTTGATCTTTATTTAATTTTTTCGCCAATGCTGCACCAATCGCAACAGACATACCCTGCCCTAAGGAACCGGAAGCTATTCGCACCCCGGGCAGCCCTTCATGTGTTGCAGGATGACCTTGCAGGCGGGAATTCAATAATCTAAATGTTTGTAATTCTTCAACTGGGAAGTAGCCACGTCTGGCAAGTACACTATAAAAAAGCGGAGAAATATGGCCGTTAGATAAAAAGAAAATATCTTCATCACGTCCATTCATATCAAAACCTTCTTTTAAGTCCATAATTTCATAATACAAGGCTACCATAAATTCTGTACACCCCAGAGAGCCTCCCGGGTGACCAGAATTCACTTTGTGCACCATGCGTACAATGTCTCGACGAACTTGTGAAACAAGATCCTGTAATTCCTTTAATTCTGACATTTTATCTCTGTTTTATCAGCGTCAAATGTAATGGCAAACTTTTGCCTGCACAAGAGTAGTTATAATAATTTATTAACGTTAGAACCCTTTGAAGAACTTTATTTTTTTGTTAAGTATTTTATGCACGTCAGTTGAGTATATTTGCCATTGAAATCTTGCTTTGAAGTTTAAATTAGAACATACAGATCCTGGGACAGCGGCCCGTGCCGGCGAAATAGTAACGGACCATGGTGTAATTAAGACTCCAATATTTATGCCTGTTGGAACTGCAGCATCTGTAAAAGGGGTACATCAGAGAGAACTTCGTGATGAAATTGATCCAGATATTATTTTAAGTAATACCTACCATTTATTCTTAAGGCCAAAAATTTCCATTTTAGAGCAGGCAGGCGGACTTCATAAGTTTATGGGTTGGGATAGAAATATTCTCACAGACAGCGGGGGTTACCAGGTATACTCCCTCTCTGCCAACAGAAAAATAAAGGAAGAAGGCGTAAAGTTCAAATCTCATATTGATGGCTCTTTACATATGTTTACTCCTGAAAATGTTATGGAAATCCAAAGGGCAATCGGTGCAGATATTATTATGGCCTTTGATGAATGTACGCCATATCCATGCGATTACAATTATGCAAAGCAATCTATGAACATGACCCATAGATGGTTAGACAGATGTATAAGGCATTTAGATAATTTACCCTTTAAATATGGTTTTTCTCAATCGTTTTTTCCAATAGTTCAAGGATCTACTTATAAGGACCTGCGCATTCAGTCTGCAGAGTACATTGCAAATGCCGGGGCAGAAGGAAATGCCATAGGCGGCCTTTCTGTTGGAGAACCGGCAGAGGAAATGTATGCCATGACCGAGGTAGTTTGTAATATTTTACCTAAGGATAAGCCACGTTACCTTATGGGTGTGGGTACACCAATTAATATTTTAGAAAACATTGCGTTAGGAATAGATATGTTTGATTGTGTTATGCCAACCAGAAATGCAAGGAACGGTATGCTGTTTACTGCACATGGGACTATTAATATCAAAAATAAAAAATGGGAGAATGATTTTTCCCTGATTGATGAGGAGGGTACTACCTTTGTTGATAAAGAATATACGAAAGCATATTTACGTCATTTATTTGCGGCAAATGAATATTTAGGGAAACAAATTGCCACGATTCACAACCTTGGTTTTTATATACGATTAGTTCGGGAGGCCAGAAATCATATTTTGGAAGGAACTTTTTCAAACTGGAAAGATCAGATGGTTCGGCAAATGGATAAGAGGCTATAAGCATGACAATTTTAGACAAATACATATTAAAACGATATCTGGTCACTTTTGGAACGATGCTATTGCTGTTTGTGCCCATTGGTATTATGCTTAATCTGGCGGAGCAGATAGGTAAGATGATTGATAATGAAGCTCCTCTGAATGAAATACTTATCTACTATCTTAATTTTACGATATACATCGGTAGTTTGTTGTTTCCTATCTTTTTGTTTTTATCTATTATTTTCTTTACTTCAAAGTTGGCCAATAATACCGAAATAGTGGCTATTCTAAGTTCCGGAGTTTCATATAGCCGCTTTTTGCGACCTTACTGGATAGGGGCAAGTATAATTGCTGTAATGATGTTTTTTATGGGAATGTTCATTGTGCCTAATGCGAGTAAAGGGTACAATGAGTTTAAGTTTGAATATTTAAAAAGAGGTAATAAAGACCGGATTACCAGCAATATTTTTAACCAACTGAATGAGAGTGATTTTATTTATGTCAGTAGTTTTGATCCGGCAAGAAAGATAGGTTATAATTTTACTTTTGAACACTTCAATGATCAAAATCAACTGGATTATAAGATATCTGCCAGTAATATCCGTTGGGTACCAAAAGACAGCTTATATAGATTAACATCATACATGAAACGGAAGATAAGGGCGAATAAGGAGATTATTGAGACAAAGAGGAGACTGGATACTTTATTTATATTCAATATTGAAGATTTAACACCGGTGTCCTATGTAGCTGAGACCAAGAATTTATTTGAACTTAATGAATTTATTGAGGTTCAGAAAAATAAAGGGGCATCCAATATAAACACTTATATTTTGGTAAAATACAGACGGTGGGCACTTCCAATTACCGCATTTATTCTTACCGTCATTGGAGTGGCCGTTTCTTCGGTGAAACGCCGTGGTGGGATGGGGGTAAACCTTGCCTTTGGAATTGGGGTTGCTTTCATTTATATATTTTTTGACAAAGTTTTTGGTACTCTAGCCGAGCAATCTGGTTTTTCACCTTTGCTGGCCGTAATAATACCTAATGTGGTATTTGGTATTTTAGGATTTTATTTGCTTAAAAATGCCAAGCGATAAGTTTAAAAACTACCTGCATCTTCACCTGATTGTATTTATTTGGGGTTTTACGGCAGTACTTGGAAAATTAATTTCAATAGATGCCATGCCTTTGGTTTGGTATCGAATGCTCATCGCCGCCTCTTTAGTTGCTGTTTTTATTTTATTTAAGCGCTATTCCCTTAGGGTCAGTAATAAAACTTTGTTGGTAATGTTGACGGCTGGTGTCATAATTGCGTTGCACTGGGTCACATTTTTTAAAGCAATTAAAGTGTCTAACGTATCCATTGCATTGGTAACAATGTCTACTGGCGCATTGTTTACTGCATTTCTGGAACCAATATGGTATGGAAGGAAAATGATTTGGTATGAAGTTGTATTTGGTTTGATGGTTGTATTTGGTTTATACCTTATTTTTAATGTAAGCACTTCTTATAGTCTGGGTATGGGCCTGGCTCTTATTTCTGCACTCCTGGGATCGATATTTACCTTAATTAACGGACAATTAATTAAAACAAATAAGCCGTCGACAATATCTTTTTACGAATTGATAAGCGGTGCACTTTTTATTTCAATTTATCTGGCCATAAACGGATCCTTTAATAGAGCATTTTTTACACTCGCAATCAGTGACTGGTTTTTCATTTTTATCCTGGCATCTGTATGCACAGCATATGCTTTTATTGCCGCTGTAAAAGTTATGAGATTTATCAGCCCATATACCGTTATGCTGACTATAAATTTAGAACCAATTTATGGTATAATACTAGCGTTATTAATCTTTGGACAAAGCGAAAAGATGAGCCCTCTTTTTTATATTGGAGCGCTAATTATAGTTACCACTATAATTGCCAATGGGATCTTAAAGAACAGGAGAAAATCAAATATTGGAAATGGAATAAGTGACGGGGTTTCCTGAAGTGTTTATTAATTTAATGTATAAGACGGTATAATATTTTATATTTGTTCATACAATCAAACTAATGCCATATTAAAAGTGGCAAAAACCTTTTTTAATGGAATATTTAGAATTTGAACTTCCTATTAAGGAATTGGTAGAGCAATTGGAGAAATGCCAGATTATTGGCGAGGAGAGTGAAGTTGATGTAACGGATACCTGTCGGCAGATTGAAAAAAAATTAGACGAAACACGAAAAGATATCTATAAAAATCTTTCTGCCTGGCAGAGGGTGCAACTTTCAAGACATCCAAACAGACCTTATACTTTGGATTATATTAAAGCCATTTGCGGGGATACTTTTTTAGAATTGCATGGTGACAGAAATGTGAAAGATGACAAAGCCATGATTGGTGGTCTTGGTAAAATAGGGGACCAAAGTTATATGTTTATTGGCCAACAAAAAGGATACAATACAAAGACCAGGCAGTACAGGAATTTTGGGATGGCCAATCCTGAAGGTTATAGGAAAGCACTCAGACTTATGAAGTCTGCTGAAAAATTTAAAATTCCCGTTGTTTGTTTAATAGACACTCCCGGAGCCTATCCCGGTATTGAAGCAGAACAGCGAGGCCAAGGGGAGGCTATAGCCAGAAATATACTGGAAATGACCCGCCTTAAAGTACCTATTATTGTGGTGATCATAGGAGAAGGTGCTTCAGGTGGTGCCTTGGGAATAGGGGTAGGTGACAGGGTATTGATGCTTGAAAATACCTGGTATTCTGTAATATCACCCGAATCCTGTTCTTCTATTTTATGGAGAAGTTGGGAGTACAAGGAAATTGCTGCTGAAGCATTAAAACTGACAGCAACAGACATGAAAAAATTAAAACTAATAGATGAGATTGTTCGGGAACCAGCTGGGGGCGCTCATAGTAATAGAGAAAAAACTTTTGAAATTGTGAAAAATAAAATTGCTAAGAATTATGATGATCTCAAAAAGTTATCACCAAAAGAACTAGTTACAGCCCGTATGAATAAATATGCAAATATGGGTGTATTTAACGGCTAATCAGCGTTTTTATCAGGATGAAGAAAATCCGGAGAATTGATTCTTCGGATTTTTTTCGTTATCAACACAATTTCGTAACTTATCAACATACCAAATGTTAATTAACGGTTGATATCCGAAAAGCTTTATTTAAAGTTAACTTAAGGTTAATTGCATACTTTTGCACCCATGGAAAAACCCAGTCCAATTATTGGTCATAAAATAGGTAAGCCGGCAATCATCAACCTTGAGAAGGGTAAAATACCCCCTCAAGCTGTTGATTTAGAGGAGGTTGTGCTTGGCGCAATGATGATTGATAAGAAAGGAGTGGATGAAGTTATTGACATTTTACACCCCGATGCATTTTATAAAGATGCACATCGTTATATATACGAGGCTATCTTTAAACTGTTTGAAAGTTCAGAACCGGTGGATTTATTAACCGTTTCTAGCCAACTACGGAAAGATGAGCGACTTGAGGCTGTAGGCGGAGATTTTTATTTAATAAAATTAACTCAAAAAGTGGCTTCTTCGGCACATATTGAGTTCCATGCAAGGATTATTCTTCAAAAATATATTCAGCGTAGTTTAATTAAGATTTCCAGTGAAATTATTGAGGATGCTTATACAGATTCTACGGATGTTTTTGATCTTTTAGATAGCGCAGAAGCAAAATTATATGAAGTTACCCAGGGAAATTTAAAACGTTCTGCTGAAACAGCTCAAAACCTGGTGATTCAGGCTAAAAAGAAAATTGAAGAAATATCTAATAAGGATGGATTAAGTGGTATTCCTTCTGGTTTTGATAAGGTAGACAGGCTTACTTCTGGTTGGCAACCAAGTGATTTGATTATTATAGCCGCACGGCCTGGTATGGGTAAAACGGCCCTGACCTTATCCATGGCTAGAAATATGGCTGTCAATTCCAATATTCCGGTGGCCTTTTTCTCTTTGGAGATGTCTTCGGTTCAATTAATCACCAGGCTGATATCTTCAGAAACCGGTTTACCTTCTGAGAAACTTAGAACAGGAAGATTGGAAAAACATGAATGGGAACAATTGAATGTAAAAGTAAAGGCACTTGAAAAGGCACCCCTATTCATTGACGATACACCTTCGCTGTCAATTTTTGATCTCAGGGCAAAAGCAAGAAGACTGGCATCACAACATAAAATTAAACTGATTGTCCTTGATTATTTGCAACTAATGACTGCGGGTGGCAGCCAAAAAGGGGGAAATAGGGAACAGGAAATTTCAACCATTTCAAGAAATTTAAAGGCACTGGCAAAGGAATTAAATGTTCCGGTAATTGCTTTGTCTCAGCTATCAAGGGCCGTGGAAACACGTGGAGGTAGTAAAAGACCTATATTGTCAGATCTCCGGGAATCAGGTGCTATTGAGCAGGATGCGGATATCGTTTCCTTTATTTATCGTCCCGAATATTATAAAATTGATGAATGGGATGATGAAGAGCGAACACCTACTCAGGGACAGGCAGAGTTTATTGTAGCTAAACACAGGAATGGTGGTTTAGATAATATTAGGTTAAAGTTCATTGCTCAACTGGGTAAATTTGATAACTTGGATGACTTTGATTCGCCATTTGAGTTTCAGTCAAAGATGAATATAGATGGGGATAATCCATTCATTACAAAAAACCTTCCTAATGCTGAAGAAGCCTTTGGAAGAACTATGAATGAGGATTCCGATTTAGACCCGGATGACAATGATGTACCTTTTTAAAACCTGCATACGCCAATTTAGAAAGCCTGCCACTACCAACTTTCTGATACCAATTCTATTTCTTTTCTTAACGTCCTTTCATTCCAGTGCTTCTACAATTCTCATTCCCATGGATGCAGAAAGTCAGGAAAACCATTTAAAAGCCTATGGCATTACTTATTGGGTATTAACCAAACAACAAAAGGTACAATGGTTACTTAACTACAGGGGAGGCTCATTTTTATTACCCGATGGCGAAAGTATCAGAAAAGAGTGCCAGATTCGGGGTGTTAGCTATGAAATTTTGTCAGACGGACAGGCGCAAGCAATTTTGGATGAGATAAGTAGTCCGTCTAAAAATCAGGAAGCTGTGATTCTTGAGAAAGCACCTAAAATAGCGGTTTATTCACCAAAGAATAATCAGCCGTGGGATGATGCTGTAACCATGGCATTGACTTATGCAGAAATCCCTTATATCACTATTTACGATGAAGAAGTACTTGACAATAAACTTGTTTTATATGATTGGCTTCATTTACATCACGAAGATTTTACAGGACAATTTGGTAAATTTTATGGGGCTTACAGAGCTGCCCCATGGTATATTGAAGGGAAGCAAGAAGCCGAAGCCTTGGCGGCAAAGCTTGGATTCAATAAGGTTTCAGAAGAGAAAAGGGCGGTTGTGCTTAAAATAAGAAATTATGTAATAGGTGGAGGATTTATGTTCGCAATGTGCTCTGCAACAGATAGTTTTGATATCGCTCTCGCTGCAGATGGGGTTGATATTTGTGAACCAATGTTTGATGGGGATCCGTCAGACGCCAATTATCAAAGCAAACTGGATTTTAAAAAAACCTTTGCCTTTACCAATTTTACATTAGAGAGAAACCCACTGCGTTACGAATTTTCATCCATTGATATGACCAGTAAACGGAGCAATGTTGCACGGGAAACTGATTATTTTAGCTTGATGGATTTTTCGGCAAAATGGGATCCTGTTCCAACCATGCTTTGCCAGAATCATACGTCATTGGTTAAAGGTTTTATGGGTCAGACAACAGCTTTTGCCAGGGATGAAGTTAAAGCAACAGTACTTGTCTTAGGGGAAAATAAAATTAATGGTGAAGCGCGTTATATTCATGGCATTAAGGGCAAAGGATTTTTTACTTTCTATGGAGGACATGATCCGGAAGACTATCAGCATAGGGTAGGGGATCCTAAAACTGAATTGGAACTTCATCCAAATTCACCCGGCTACCGGCTTATTTTAAACAATGTTTTATTTCCTGCAGCACGCAAGAAAAAACAAAAGACCTAATTTTTATCCTTTAATAGTTTTTTCAGGATATGCTCTACCCCAAAATCATCGTTGCTCAAGGTCCTGTAATTTGCCGCTTTTAAAACATTAGGGTGTGAATTTGCCATAGCAAAACTATATTTTGCCAGGGCAAGCATTTCCAGGTCGTTATTGTAGTCCCCAAATACCAGAGTTTCATCAGGACCAATTCCATGTTGTTCCTGTATCTGCTTTAGTGCAAAACCTTTATGCGCATTTATATGAGATAAATCTACCCAGTTTTCACCGGATACTTTGACTTTTAGTATACCCTCCAGGTGTTTCACAGCAGGATATATGTATTTTTCTGAGCCTCCATAGTGATATACAGCAATCTTTATCACTTCGCTATCAAACTTCTGCAGATCGTCTAAAATCTCATATTTGGTATAGTACTCTTTAAGCGTATTGATGAATTTTGGGGAGTCACCAAGTATATATGCATTGTGTTTACCACATAATACTGGGAATGCCCCATCAATCTGACCCAAAATTTCAAGAATTACATTCTTTGAAACTGAATCCAAAGGAGTTGAAATCAGTTCCTGGTCATTATGTATAACCAATCCACCATTCTCTGCGATGATAATTATCTCACTTTGTATTTTACTAAGCTTATCAGCAATACTGTTGTATTGGCGACCGCTGGCCGCCACAAAAAGGATTCCCCGGTTTTTTAATTCCTCATACAATTCAAAAAAATGCTGGCTCACCTCATGCCTGGAATTCAACAGTGTTCCATCCATGTCTGTAACCACCATTTTAATTGCTGATAAATTCATATTTCTAATTGTAAAGGACAAAGGTATTTTTTATGTTTAAAATACTAGTAACTTTCTTGAAGTTTTACACTAACATAAATCGTGATGAATATTTATCAAAAAGAAATACGATTAAAACCATATAAAAGGGGTTTTCATTTAATTACAGAGACTATTGAAGATAGTTTTCCAGAGTTACAGGGAATTAAGATTGGAGTCCTAAATGTGTTCATAAAACATACATCAGCAAGTTTAACTATTAATGAAAATGCAGACCCAACTGTGCGTTCAGATTTTGAGGCGCATATGAATATCATGGTGCCGGAGGATGCGCCATATTATGTCCATACCTATGAAGGTTCAGATGATATGCCTGCTCATATAAAAGCTTCTCTAATGGGGTCGTCTATTCAAATTCCGATTAGTAGAGGCCGTTTAAATCTGGGCATTTGGCAAGGGATATATTTATGTGAACACAGAAATAATGCTTCAGGTCGTAGTTTGATCCTTAGCTGTATTGGCAGTTAACTTTTTGCATATTGAATAAAAAAAGCCCTGACTGTTTTAGTCAGGGCTTTAAAGCGAGAATTCTTTTTATTATTTTACTTTATCCACAACAGCTTTAAAGGCATCCGGGTGGTTCATTGCCAAATCTGCCAGAACTTTTCTATTAAGTTCTATGTTATTGGCTTTTACTTTTCCCATAAATTGCGAATAAGACATTCCATGTAATCTTGCACCTGCATTAATACGGGTGATCCATAGTGCACGGAAATTTCTTTTCTTATTTCTACGGTCTCTATAAGCGTATACCATTGCTTTTTCGACCGCATTTTTGGCTACTGTCCAGACATTTTTACGTCTTCCAAAATAACCTTTGGCTTGCTTCATTACCTTTTTTCTTCTGGCTCTGGAAGCGACTGAATTTACTGATCTTGGCATTTTTTTACATTTGTTTTTGTAGCAGGCGGCTCAAAGAATTATTCTCAAAACACTTTTAAAAGCCCAACTCCATGGTTAATACTGATTACCCAAAGAACAATTTATTTTAATCCCAATTGTCCTTTAATATTCGCAACATCAGAGTCATGTACTAATGTTGAATGTGTTAGCTTAAGCTTTCGCTTTTTAGATTTCTTTGTCAAAATATGACTCTTAAAAGCGTGCTTTCTTTTAATTTTACCAGAACCTGTAAGCTTAAACCGCTTTTTGGCACTGGATTTTGTTTTCATCTTAGGCATTTTCTTCCTATTTGTTTATTAATCTCGCTTCTTTTCTTTCTTATTTTTTCGTCTTAGGAGCAATGAACATTGTCATTCGCTTTCCTTCAAGTCTTGGCATTTGCTCAACCTTGCCAAATTCTTCCAACTCCTGTGCTAGTTTCAATAAGAGTATTTCTCCCTTATCCTTATAAACTATTGATCTTCCTTTAAAAAAAACATAGGCCTTTAATTTAGCTCCGTCTTTAAGAAACTTTTCCGCATGTTTCTTTTTGAACTCATAATCGTGATCATCCGTATTGGGCCCAAATCTAATTTCTTTTACGATTACTTTGGTGGCTTTCGCCTTCATTACCTTTTCTCGCTTTTTCTGCTCGTAAAGGAATTTCTTGTAATCTATAATCTTGCATACCGGCGGATCTGCTTTAGGTGAAATCTCCACCAAATCCAGACCTTGTTCTTCTGCCAGTGAAATTGCTTTAGCAATGGGAAATACCCCCACTTCTACATTATCACCAACCAAGCGTACACTTGGTGATGTAATTTTTTCATTGATATTATGAGGATTCTTGTTTTCCCTCCGAGGTTGGGGCCTAAATCTTCTTCGTATTGCTATGACTGATATATTTAATTAAACTTAATTTTTTTAAAATGACTTTAAGGTACTACTTATTTCCTTTTCGACCAAGTTTACAAATTCCTTTAGACTAAGCATTCCCAGGTCTTCACCCCCGTGCTTACGAACCGAAATTGTATTTTGTTCCTCTTCATTTTCACCAACGATAAGCATAAATGGTATTTTATTCATTTCTGCCTCTCGTATTTTCTTCCCTACGGTCTCATTCCTAACATCAATGAGCGCGCGAATTTCGTCATTTTCCAATGAATTTAAAACTTTTTCGGCATATTTTTCATGTTTCTCACTTACTGGCAAAATAATAGCCTGATCTGGTGTGAGCCATAATGGAAAATTTCCTCCGGTATGTTCAAGTAACAAGGCAACAAATCGTTCCATGCTGCCAAAAGGCGCCCTGTGTATCATAACAGGTCTGTGTAGCTCATTATCACTGCCTTTATACGTAAGTTCAAAGCGCTCCGGGAGATTGTAATCGACCTGAATTGTTCCCAATTGCCAGTTTCTGCCAAGAGCATCTTTGACCATGAAATCTAGTTTAGGACCGTAAAACGCTGCCTCACCTTTTTCAATTATAAAATTCAAACTTTTTTCTTCAGCGGCGTTAATGATTGCTTTTTCCGCTTTGTCCCAGTTTTCTATAGAACCAATATATTTTTCAGGCTTCTCCGGATCTCTCAGGGATACCTGTGCCGTAAAATTTTCAAACCCCAAAGAACCCAAAACATAGAGTGATAGGTCAATAACATCAATAAATTCCTGATGTAATTGATCTGGTGTACAAAAAATGTGTGCATCATCCTGGGTAAAACCCCTTACCCGTGTTAGTCCGTGAAGTTCACCACTTTGTTCATAACGATAAACTGTTCCAAATTCGGCAAAACGTTTTGGAAGTTCCCTATAGCTCAATGGTTTAGAATTAAATATTTCGCAGTGGTGGGGACAATTCATTGGTTTTAATAAAAATTCCTCGTCTGCCTTAGGGGTATGTATAGGCTGAAAACTGTCTTCTCCATATTTCTCATAATGTCCGGAAGTGACATATAATTCTTTTTGCCCAATATGTGGCGTAATCACCATTTCGTAACCAGCCTTTTTCTGAGCTTTCTTCAGGAAATTTTCAAGGCGTTCCCGCAGAGCAGCACCCTTTGGAAGCCACAGTGGTAATCCTTGTCCCACTTTTTTGGAAAAAGTAAATAATTCCAACTCTTTACCTAACTTCCTATGATCTCTTTTCTTGGCTTCTTCGAGTAATTCCAAATATTCTGTTAGTTCTTTTTGCTTTGGAAAAGAAATGCCGTAAACACGTGTAAGTTGCGTTTTATTCTCATCGCCACGCCAGTAGGCTCCTGCTACATTCATTATTTTAATGGCCTTTACGATGCCTGTATTTGGGATATGACCGCCCCTGCATAAATCGGTAAAGGTATCATGATCACAAAAGGTAATGCTACCATCCTCAAGATTTTCAATGAGTTCTACCTTGTATTCATTGCTCTGGTCTTTATAAAATTGTAACGCATCCTTCTTGGAAACTGAACGCATTTTAAAGTCGTGTTTTCCACGGGCAATTTCCAAAGCTTTTTGTTCAATAGCCGGAAAATCTTTTTCAGAAATTGATTGCTCCCCAAAATCCACATCATAATAAAACCCGTTTTCAATAGCAGGACCAATAGTAAGTTTGATTCCCGGGTATAACTCCTCCAGGGCCTGGGCTATGATATGTGAGGAGGAGTGCCAAAATGCTTTTTTCCCTTCTGTATTGCTCCAGGTATAAAGTACAAGTTTGCCATCCTCATTTAAGGCTGAAACCGTTTCCACCACAGTGTCATTGAATTTTGCGGAAATAACATTCCTGGCCAAACCTTCACTAATGCTTTTGGCAACATCTAAAGGAGTTATGCCTTTTTCATACTCTCTAACTGACCCGTCCGGGAGTGTTATTTTAATCATATGCTGGTATGAGGATTTAAGTTTGCAAAGATAGCATCTTAAGAATATGAAGGCAAAATATCCCTAAATGATTTTCATTAGATTTAAAAACCCTAATATTTTGTCGATTAACTATTTATTACTGGTAAAAATACCTTCCATGAGTATCTTAATACTATAGAAACCCAAAGCTATGGCGCCAATGGCCAGAATGAAACCAACGACGAGTACAGGAAGGTAAAATGAATGTTCGGTATTTTTGAATGCCTGATACAATACCACAGGTGCAGTAAACATAAGAACAAGTGTATAGGCAAGGTATTTTATTCCTTTAATAATTAAATCTTTGTTCGTTTTCATATTCGGCCTATACCAGATTGATCTGGTTAAAAATAAGAATATTGCGCTATATTTATACAAAAGGGGTTAAATAAATAGACATGTACATTTCAGGAAGAAATCAAAATTATGATTAAACTTTCTGTTGGGATTATTCAAATCTTCATTAAATAAAACATATGAATTTTCTACTGGTTCCCGATAAATTTAAGGGATCTCTTAACGCGAAACAGGTGATAGCCGCAATTGAAAGGGGCGTTTCTTCTATATTTCCAAAAGCGGGGATTTACAGCGTCACAGCTTCCGATGGGGGAGATGGTTTTCTTGATTCAGTAAAGCATTATAAGCAATTAGAAACCATTGAAGTTCATACGACAGACCCTTTAGGAAGAAAAATAACTACCGAATATTTATTAAACCGGCAAACAGGAGAGGCCTATATAGAACTTGCTAAGGCCTCCGGACTGGAATTATTGAGTAATGAGGAACGCGACCCTTTGCAAACCTCAACCATAGGGACAGGAATTCAAATGAAGGATGCAGTTTTAAAAGGGGCTAAAAAAATATATATTGGCCTGGGGGGTAGTGCAACCACCGATGCGGGTTTGGGAATAGCAAAGGCGCTTGGATTTTCATTTCAGGATGAATTTGGAAATTTACTGAAACCGATAGGAGGAAATTTATCTAAGATTAATGCTATAATCCCTTCCAAATTCCTAAAAGATTATAAAAATTTGGAGGTTTATGCTGTTAACGATGTAGACAATCCATTATTTGGACCAACTGGGGCAGCTTACGTTTATTCGGCTCAGAAAGGTGGGAATAAAGAGGATATAGAATTCCTGGATAATGGTTTGAAAGACTTGCATACCATTGTTAAAGGGGAAATGGGAAAGGACTATGCGGATATACCCGGATCCGGAGCGGCCGGTGGTGCGGCATATGGGTTAAAGACGTTTTTAGATGCGGAGTTTATAAGCGGTACCCATTTCATATTCAAACTGGCACGAATAGATAAACTTTTAGAATCCAATTCAATAGATTTCATTATTACAGGGGAAGGTAAAATTGACGAACAAACCTTAAGAGGGAAATTAATAAATGGAGTATGCCAATTGGGTAAAAATTACAATATTCCGGTCATAGTCGTTTGTGGAGTTTCAGAGGTAAATGCAAAACACTTAAATGAGATGGGTAATGTTGAAGTCATAGAAATACGAGATCCATCAATGTCACTTTCCTATAGTATGGAAAACGCCTCCAGTTTAATTGAACTAGCCATAGCAAATTTTTTTAAGAATTACATAAAAAGATAAGGGGTGATTGTACGTGGTAAAGCTCACTACCATATTAGGATTCAGGCATAATTCCCTTACTGGATAACCAGAGTATCCTTATATTCCTGAACTATGGCGAAATACCCCAGCGGAAATAT
Organism: uncultured Eudoraea sp.; assembly: GCF_947490415.1. Taxonomy (GTDB): domain Bacteria; phylum Bacteroidota; class Bacteroidia; order Flavobacteriales; family Flavobacteriaceae; genus Eudoraea. Next base: position 414,137 of record NZ_CANLGX010000004.1, on the reverse strand, counting down.
GTTAGGCTGACCCACGCTATCTGATACGTCAATATTGTCTATATCAGTAATATCAAAAACATTCCCCCGAACGGTAGCCACGGGAGTGGAAAAAATACCAGCATCATTAGTGGTTTGCTCAATCAGGAGATCCATATAGTTAAAAAAAGTCTGATCCGCCCCCATTAGTCCAATCTCTATTTCTGTATTAGGTTCAAATATTTTGTCATAGAAGTACGAAAAACTAAATTGCTGTCCTTTGTAAAATTTATCTTCGGTAACCAGAAATTCGCTAAAACTGAAGTCGAAAAGATAAAAACTATCCCTTTCAGGATCATCCGTAAATGTTACAATTATTTCTGTTTCATCATCATTAAAAAGTGTACCATCTCCTTGAACTAGAGAATCTATTGGAACCGCCGGCACATATTTTGTGGTGGCAAGATAACGGCGGCCCTGGTGATTTATCAATAGGTTAAACACCCAATTCCTGTCTAATATATTGGTTGGTATTCTTTGATCACTATCAAAGTTGGGGTCTGGTGTGTAAATGCCTGATCCGGGCTCTAACTCAGCTAAATTTGAAAAGCGCGTATCAATTACCCTATCACCTTCATACTCTTCATATTGGATCACTACAGTCTCTGCCGACGTTGGCGTATTATCATTAAAAAAATCACTGCTTAAAGATAATTTAACCTCCACCGGAATAAATAGTTCATCTATATCGACCCGTATCAGGGCATCTACTACCAGTCTTGGTTCCTCATTGGGGACTTCCACGTCTATGACATCTTCGCAGGCAACGTTTAGTACTAAAACCACTAAGAGGTAGATATATTTTTTCATAGTAGAGATTAAAATTTAAAATTATAGGTTACTGAGGGTACAATACCAAAAATAGAAGTACGCACCGCTTCATTAACACCGGTATCCTGATTTTCCCTGAAATTAATAGATGCTGCATTCATCCGATTATATACATTATAAAGGCTGAACACCCATTCGGACTTCCAGTTTCTCCCTTCATTTTTCTTTGGCGTAAGCGTAGCAGCTATATCAAGTCTGTGGTAGTCCGGCAAGCGTTCCAGGTTTCGAAATCCGTAATAGGGAACAACAATTCCCTGAAACTCAAACTGACCTACGGGGTAATTGGTAGGCTGTCCGGTTTGATAAATAAAATTGCTATTAAAAGTCCATTTCTTATTGAGTGTGTAACTTCCGTACACCGAAATATCATGTGTTTTATCATATGGAGTGTTATACCATTCTCCCAGATTAATGCCTGTTTCCATATTAGATCTGCCATTGTCTTCAACAGGAGCTCTTCCCGGAGTCCTTTGTTCTGATCTGGATAATGTATATGCCAGCCATCCCTGAAACTTTCCCTGGTTTTTTCTAAACAACAATTCAAGACCATATGCCCGCGCAGTACCGTTTAAAATTACCTGCTCAATAGCATTATTCGCGATAAGGTTTGCTCCATCTATATAATCTATTCTATTTTCTATGTCTTTATAGAAGACTTCCGTCTCAAAGGAATAATCCCCGTTTTTTATATTTCTGAAATACCCAAGAGCATATTGATCTAGCAGTTGGGGCTTAACAAAAGGACCACTGGGTGTCCAGACGTCCAGAGGAGTAGGTGAGCTGGTATTAGATAATAGGTGAAGGTATTGAGCTAGTCTTGTATAACTGGCTTTAAATGAATTATCCGGATTTAGGGTATATGCCAGTGAAATCCGCGGTTCCAAATTGGCGAATGAAGCTAAAGTTTCCCCTCTGCCTGGATTTATGGTCCCAATAGGCTCAGCTTCCTTATAAATAAGTAGGAAAGGGTCAAAAATTACCGGGTTATTGTTTTCATAAACGTTTAATTCATCTTGTCCCAGTCTCATAAAATAACTGAATCTTAGGCCATAATTCAAACTTAAGTCCTGAGTTACATTATGTTCTACATCCACATAGGCCGCAAATTCATTGGCATATTTTTCAATAAGTTGTTCTTCTACAATTCCAGATTCCGGACTGTTTGGAACTATTTTTCCCGGATTAAATTTATAGTAGATATTATTTAACCCGTAGTTAATTCGCAATTTTTCACTGAGATAATGTTTAAGGTCATACTTGACATTAAAATTCTTAATCCCGGAATTCCACTTAAATCCAACAAAATCCAGCTCCAAACCATAGTAATAATCCGAGTAAATTAGAGAGAGGTTGGAAAATAATTTATTTGAGAAGAGATGATTCCAGCGAAAGTTAACTACGCTATTGCCATAAGTGTTTTCAAAACTGTCTGAAATGCTAAAAACATCCCGTCCAAAGTAACCTGAAAGGTAAATATTGTTCCTTTCATTTATTTTATAATTTAGTTTAGCATTAAGGTCATAGAAATACGCTTTGTTGGGAATATCAAATAGGGGAAGAGCTAAATGTGCATAAGAGGCTCTCCCGCCAATTAAAAAGGCGGCCTTATCTTTTACAATTGGCCCTTCAGCAAGCAGCCGGCTTGCAACTGCTCCTATGCCTCCGGTCATATGGAATTTGTTACTATTCCCTTCTTTTTGAAATATTTCAAGGACAGAAGATACACGTCCTCCATATCTGGACGGAATACCCCCTTTAAATAGTTTTACGTCCTTTATGGCATCCGGATTAAATACGGAGAAAAAGCCAAATAAATGTGAAGAGTTAAAAATAGTTGCTTCATCAAGCAGTATGAGGTTCTGATCTGCTGCTCCGCCACGCACATTAAAACCCGAAGACGCCTCACCCGCGCTGGTAACACCTGGTAGAAGAAGCAAAGATTTTATTACATCTGCCTCACCCAAAATCACGGGAATTTTTTTAATTGTTTGTACAGAAAGCGTATTCACACTCATTTGCGGTTTGCGAATATTAACTTTTTCCACATCTTCGGTTACCACAACTTCGTCTAATTGTTCAACCTCTTCAAACATTTCAAAATTTATTCTGAGGTCCTGGGTAAGTGATATGGTTTGCACGATGTCCTGATATCCTAAATAACTCAGTCTGATTTGATAATCTCCTTCAGGTAGGGTTAGGGAGTAAAAACCATAATCATTAGTGGTAACACCGGTATTTATTTCAGGGATCAGTAAAGTAACTCCAATTAATGTCTCATTGCTCGAGGCTTCTGTAATTGTTCCACTGAAGGTATACTTTTGCTGTGAAAAGAGGCAAAATGAGGAAATAAAAAAGAGGATAATTACGAATTGTCGTAAGGGTTGGTACATTAAGGCAATTTTCTCCAAAAATATGCATTAAGATTACAATCTATTCATTGTTAACAGTATTTTAAAATGAAGAGACCCCAACTGAATTCGTTGAGGTCTTTAATTTTATTACTGAATTAGTATCAAATTTGTTCTAACAAAAAATTTAAGGTTTTACTTGGTCTCATGGCGCTGCTCATAAGTACGGGATCCGGTTTATAATAACCGCCAATATCCTGCGGAGTACCTTGGGCATCAATCAATTCTTTGACAATTCTTTGGGAATTTTTTTCAAGTGAGTTGCCAAGTTTTGTAAAAGTATTTTTAAGTTCACTATCCTCTTCCTGATTGGCAAGAGCCCTGGCCCAATATAGGCCTAAATAAAAATGACTTCCTCTGGTATCCAATTCACCTACTTTTCTTGATGGCGATTTATCGTTATCCAAAAATTCTTCAGTGGCTTTATCCAGTGCTTTGGCCAAAACTAAGGCCTTGATATTGTTATTTTTATTTCCATAAAAGTCGAGCGATACACTAAGTGCTAAAAATTCACCTAATGAATCCCATCTCAGATGACCTTCTTCAAGGAATTGTTCCACATGTTTCGGTGCAGAACCCCCGGCTCCGGTTTCAAACAATCCGCCACCATTCATTAGGGGTACAATAGAGAGCATTTTTGCACTGGTTCCAACTTCGAGAATTGGAAACAGATCAGTTAAATAGTCTCTCAATACATTCCCCGATACCGAGATGGTATCTTTACCTGCAATAATCCTATTTAGTGTAAAATTTGTAGCATCTACCGGAGACAATATTCTGATATCCAAGCCAGAAGTATCATTTTCCGGAAGATATTTGTTTACTTTTTTAATCAGTTCAGCGTCATGAGCACGCTCCTTATCCAGCCAGAAAACAGCCGGAGTATTAGAAGTTCTTGCCCTGGATACAGCAAGTTTTACCCAATCCTGAATTGGGGCATCTTTAACCTGACACATCCTCCATATATCACCTGTTTCTACTTTATGTTTTAAAAGCTCTTCCCCCGTGTGATTATCAATAATACTTACAAAACCATCCTTTTTAATTTCGAAGGTTTTGTCGTGCGAGCCATATTCTTCTGCTTTCTGAGCCATAAGGCCAACATTAGGCACAGTTCCCATGGTTCGGGGATCAAAAGCTCCGTTCTTTTTGCAAAAATCAATAGTAGCTTTATAAACACCCGCGTAGCTGCTGTCAGGTATTATGGCTTTAGTGTCCTGGAGCTTTCCTTCCTTATTCCACATTTGACCCGAAGTACGGATCATAGCAGGCATAGATGCATCAATAATGATGTCGCTTGGTACATGGAGGTTAGTAATTCCTTTTTCGGAATTTACCATAGCAAGATCAGGGCCATCTTGCAGGGCTTGCATTATTTCTTCCTCAATTTCTGTTCTTTTATTCTCGGGAAGGGTTTTTAATTTTTCGAATAACATTTCGAGACCATCATTAGAACTGATGCCAATTTCCTCAAAAAGTGCTGCATACTTGTTAAATACTTCAGCAAAATAAACTTCCATTACATGACCGAAGATAATAGGGTCTGAGACTTTCATCATAGTTGCCTTCAGATGAACTGAGAATAGGACTCCTTTTTTCTTGGCATCTGCCAACTGTTCTTTTAAGAATTGGAGAAGTGCCGTTTTACTGAGGACGGTCGCATCAATTATCTCACCTTTCAACAAGGGTATTTTTTCTTTTAAAGTGTTTACTGAACCATCAGTACCCGATAAAACTATTTTAACATCAGTAGCTTTCTCAATTGTTAGTGATTTTTCATTGGATTTAAAATCACCATGTGCCATTGTGGCAACATGTGTTTTTGAATTGGAATCCCAGGCACCCATTGAATGCGGATTTTTCTTGGCATAATTCTTTATGGGCACTGGAGCTCTTCTATCAGAGTTACCTTCCCGCAATACAGGATTTACTGCACTTCCCTTAATACGGTCATATCTGGACTTAAGCTCAAAATCCTTTTCGTTTTTGGGTTCATCCGGGTAATCTGGCAATTTGTATCCTTTTTTTTGTAGCTCTGCAATTGCGTCTTTTAGTTGAGGAATTGACGCACTAATATTTGGCAGTTTAATGATATTTGCTTCTGGTGTTTTTGCCAAGTCACCCAATTCAGTCAGATCATCAGGGGTTCGTTGGTCCTCCTCCAAAAAATCTGGGAAAGTTGCTAAAATCCTACTGGCCAGGGAGATGTCCTTTACTTCAATGGCTACACCAGCTGTTTTAGTGAATGCCTTTACTATTGGTAAAAGTGATTGGGTTGCTAATGCCGGTGCCTCGTCGGTTTTAGTGTATATTATTCTTGGCATAAATTAAAGAGAATTTGTTTTAAGCGCAGCAAATATACAATTTTAACAGATCATAAAACCACCGTTTTTTAAACTTTAATTTAAGTCAAGGGAGCTTGCCAAAAGAATGAAACTAATAGGGAAAAGTAACAAAAAACAAAAGCCATATCATTGTACAAGTACATTGACATGGCTTTCTAGAATTAGCTAGCAAACTTTTTGTTCTGTACCGGAGTACAGCACGGCAACCATTGATTGCATTTGACTAACTAAATCAACGTTTGAAACTTTCTTTGTTCTTAATTTTTCAACCAAGTAACAACTGAAGGCTTCTTCTCATCGTTTTAATTCATCTATCTTAAATCTAAAACCTAAGTTCTAAATTTAACGTAAATAAACCCACACACCTCAGGAAAACTACAGCTCTCCTTCGTTATGCTCATCTTTGTTAAAATCTGGTAATAAATTACCCTACTTTAATTTTAAGACTAGACAATAATATAAAGAACGTCAACTTTATAATGGCCTCATTGATTTACCCTAGACAGGTAACTCTCTTAAACCATAAAATAAATATACATAATTTTTGAGCATAAATCAAATTTTGCAAGAATTTAATAATCAACAGTTTATAAACTTGTTTTATGAACAATTGTTCATAACTAGGAAGTTTGCAATTATTTGTCAAAAGGGTTATTCAGCAGCATATATTAATACAAATCGGCCTCATCTGAGGCCGATTAAAAAAATATCTCTTAGACTGATACTACGGTATGGATTCCCCACCGTCTGTATTGGATTTTTTTAACTGTCTCTGTATTTTCTTGATAGCGGATTCAATAGATTTTTCAGGTTCTATGATGTTGTATTCTCCCCAGAAATCAGGATCTGAAAAACCAATGGCAGCCTCGCTAAGAATAATAGAGGATTTTAATCTATCCTTAACTTTCGGAACTTCGCCAGAAATATTTTTTTCCCAGTCGGTTACGGCCATTTCACAGCTCATACTATAAACAGAATTAAATAGCTTTTTATCCCAGTTGATTTTAAACTCTAAAAGCACATTACTATATCCGTAATACCATTTTCCATTTTTTTCCCTGTAATCCACCCTGTAGGCTATATCTGTAGGGTATACTCTAGCATTGCGAGGTTTTTTCCGGACAAACATTTTACTCGCTAATTCCTTATCTGTAATATTTAAAGAATATATAGCACTGGTAAGTATTTTGTTTTCTGCGTCGATAAATAATTGTCCTTTATAAAGAGGATCATAAATATTAGGGCGTTGTTTAAAACCTACAACATAAATCAATTTGTCATTAATCCTTGTAGATCTTTCAAAACTAAAATCATAATCCTCCATGGTAACATCATTAAAGATATATTCCGGGTATTTCATAATATCTACATAAAGCGCATTAAACGGACCTCCTTGCAGTTTTAATGCCAGAGTGTCTAGTTTGTTATAGTCTGTACTCTTTCTGGCTTTATAGAGCTGCACGGCATCTTTTTTCTCAGAGGAATAAGGGGTTTTATATATGTTTACCACGGCTTCCGATAGAGATACATTTTTCTTTCGTTTTTTAATAGTTTCCCTGTAAAATGCGGTCATAAGTGTAGGATCTCCAAAGTAATTCTCTCCTTTTCTTCGCAGCGTTTCCTTAACTAGGGTACGGGCACTTTTTGGAATAACAACATTTACCTCTTCCAATTTAGTTATTGAGACCATCAGGGCAATCTTATTATTATTATCCTTTAATTGCTCTAAAGGAACTACGGAAGTTTTATAACCTAAAAAGGATACAATGATATTTCCTTGTTTAATACTTGTTGGAATTTTTAATAAAAATTTACCTTCTGTATTGGTTATGGTACTAATATTACTTCCTTCCAGCGTTAATGTAGCAAATACAAGCGGCTTGTTATTCTCACTGTCAACTACCTCTCCTTTGAATTGGTTGAATGATGTTACTTCCTGAGGATTATCCTGGAAGAAAGTTGATGCCTGGCTGGTTGCAGGTATTCCTATTAACAATATAATTCCTGCGAATGCTGATAATAGAACATTATTGGATTTGAGAAATATGATATGTTTCATGATCTAGATTTTTAAAAACTATAGTTGCAAAAATACAACGCATTTCATTCTAATTTAATGATTTTGATCATCTTAAATTGTTAATATATCATAAATTTTCTTAAAGAATACTGAAGGATAAATATCCTTTAGACAAATGATGCCTGTGCAGAAATGTGTCTATTTCATGCTCTTTGTGTAGAATTATCTATGGTGCATTTACTTCTAAAAATTCGCACTAAACTATAGTTCGGCCTATTCCGTTTTAAATATAAATAGCAAAGTAATTTACTTTGCTATTTTGAGATGTCTTTTTTTGGTTTTCGCACTACCAATAGATTAGGCCAGTTCCGAGATACTTTTCAGCTATGGGTAAATAATAATCCTTAATCTCTTCCAGATCATAGGTTTTATTACATTTTGTATAAAGATCATATTTATTGAAATCTCTTATCCAATTTAAATATTCTTCGTCTTTATCACAAAGCAGCGAAGTATAACTTCCTCCGCTATGCCAGGGGTAAAAGGAATGATACCTTATCATGGCCATACCAGCTTCCGGGATTAAGTTTCCCTTATGGTGCTGTAATACCTGAAATAGATATTCGTCATGTCCCCATGCAAGAGTAAGATTATCCAGACCACAGTGCTTTTCATATATTCCCAATTCAGAGCTATATCTTGAATCTCTCATATCCGGATTAAGTTGATTAAATTCAGGGTAAACACAAGACTCCGGCAACGCACAACCAACCACAAAAACATCACCAACCATTCCCCATTGTTCGTTCTGGCTTGTTCCATCTTCATCGCTTCCCCAAAGAAACATCACTTTCCCTAAATCGTGTATCAGGCCAACTAATTGCATCCAGTCTGGTCGCTTATCCTCTCTGATTGCTTCAGCACTTTGAATAAGATGCTGTACGTTAGGCAAATCCAAATCCGGATCGCTCACGTCAATCAGGTCATTTAAATGTATCATTGCATCCCAGAGACCCATAGGCTTATTAAACATCAAATACTTCCTGTGCATCCGCTGGACATATTCAAAGGTTTGTCTTTCCCGCATTTTGCGATAATGGTCTCGCACTGCGGCATTTACATCTGTATCATTATAATTTCTAAATACTTTTTCCATACTAAACATTTCCTAGTAAAAGGTACAAAATAATGGTGAATACTACCAAAAACAGGCTAAACTGTCTCGCATATTTCCACGGTTTAAGGTTTAATATTCCCGCATCTTTAATGACAAAAGTTTCCTTATTTGGAAAAAACCGTGATATTAAAAGCATTACACCAATATTTAGTACAAATTCAATTCCCCATATATGCACAAAATGCAGATCAACTTCGAGAATAAAGTAGCTTATGATATAAAATAACAAGCCAAATAATAAACCGGTTTTCGCTCCTGCAGCCGAAACACTTGGCAGTAAAAAACCTGCGATTATAACACTAGCAATTGGTATGAAGAATATTCCATTAAGTTGTTGCAACAGTTGATAAAGACCTTCTGGTGCATTGGCTACAAAAGGTGCTATTCCAATAGCAAAAAGGGCAAGTATGGCTGAGGTCCATTTTCCTATATTTACAAGTCTTCTTTCCCCGGCATTTTTTTGGATATATCGTTTAAAAATGCCCAGGCTAAAAACTGTTGCTGCACTGTTCAAAGCACTATTGAAGGTAGTGAGTATTGCCCCCATCATAACGGCAACAAAGAATCCGGTTAACCAGGCCGGTAAAACCATTTTCACCAGATTGGGGTAAACACTGTCGGGATTATCATAAAATTCTTCTCCAAAATAATAAAAACCGATAAGACCAGGAAGGACTATTACCAGGGGTACCAGAATTTTCAATAGTCCGGTAAACAGCAAGCCTTTTTGGGCTTCCTTAAGACTTACGGCCCCGAGTACTCTTTGGATAATTGACTGATGCATGGTCCAGAAATAAATCTGATTTAGCATTAATCCTGTAAAAAGTACTTCAAATGGCAATATTGCAGACCTTGATCCCGGTCCTATGCCCGCTTCTCTGCTAATAACATTAAATTTACCGGGGTTTTTTTCAAAGACCATACCTAAACCTTCCGCCAGATTTCCATCGCCTATACTCCAAAGCGCCAAAACCGGAACCAGCAAACCGGCTACAAGGAGACCAAAACCGTTTATTGTATCTGTGTAAGCTACCATCTTAAGACCGCCAAAAATAGCGTATAGAGCACCAATCCCTCCAACAATAACTATGGTAATCCAGATACCTTCTTTTTGACTTACACTTAAAAGTTCAGAGATTTCGAATATGGCTTCGATATTTAATGCCCCCGTATATAGTACTATGGGTAACAGAGTGGCTACAAAAGATATGATCAGCAAGAGGGCAACCAGGGTTCTAGTAAGGCCATCAAATCGTTTTTCCAAAAATTCCGGAATTGTTGTCAGACCCATTTTTAGGTACCGGGGTGCAAAATATAAAGCTGCAATTACGAGAGCTAATGCGGAAGTGACCTCCCAGGCTACTATAATGGCACCATTTTTATATGCAGAACCATTCATTCCCACAAGGTGCTCTGTAGAAATATTGGTTAATAGCAATGAGCCGGCAATAATTATACCTGTCAGTGACCTTCCTCCCAGAAAATAACCGTCTTTGGTATTTAATTTATCCCGGCGAAGTTTCCAGGTAGCATAAAGGGCGACAAAACCTGTAAAGAGTACAAAAGTGAAAAATGTCATCGCTCTAAAAATAAGCAATACCATTTAAAAGCAAATACCCTCAGCGAACAAAATAGCACGAGGGTATTACAATTATCTTTTCCAAACAAAGAAAATCAAATCATTTATCAGGAAAGTTTTTATCTGATTTGACTTCTTCCATTTGCTTTACATGCCTTTCAGTATGACCAGAAATGAACATGAGTATTTGATAGGCATCAATGGTACCGAAAGGCATTTGCCCGTAATGATTTCTCAGATCATCTTCTGTAGTCTCCATATAGACTATGTGTTCTTTTCTTTTTGATTGAAAAGCTTTCAGGCTTTCCTCATAGGATCCAAACTTACCGGATGGCTCAAAAGGTTCTGAGGTTTTTACTTTTGTATCCCGGCTTCTAATCATAGCCATTAGTTCCTTATCGGTCATCTTTACTTCTGCACGCTTAGAGGGATCAGCAGGTGTTTTTAAGGATTCCTGAAGCATTTGGTCCAAAGCATTTTCGGAAATTGCCAGATGCTCAACACATTCGGCAATAGACCATGATTCAGGACTACTTTTGAAATTTAACTGTTCCTCACTTAGTCCGTTAAGGGTTTCCATCACATATGCATGTGTTTTAGTCAATTCAAGAGCTCCTATAACTCTTTCCTGATCCGTAAGTTTAGTGCTTGTGGGACCAAAACCAAGTAAGAAAAGCGCAATTACTGGAAGAAGAATTTTTTTCATTTGTATGTTTTTAAGGTTGTTAATTAAATTATTAATCATGTGCCTGACAAATCCGAAATATTTTGAAAGATTTCTATAAAACCTGGAATATCCTATAATAGATATACGAAGAATTTAAGGATAAAAGTCCTTGTAATCAATAAATTAATGTCAAATAGTCTTTTTACTGATTAAATCCTTTCAGCGAATAAGGAAAAACCATTAAATAGTTTATTATCCTTTGGTTTTTTCCAATTACTCGGAACTTCTTACACCCCTAAAAACATTAACCTTTGGATCTATTGGGTTACCCGATGCCCTTCGCAAAGCCACTATCTGTCCGCTATGCCAAATAGCATCCTCAATAGGTCCGTTTATCTGATTCCAGAATGGGTTTATAATTGTGCCAGATTTGGATTTGAAGATCACCAAATGTTCGTTTAGGTCCCCGGCATTAATAAAAATTTCACTGGCTTTTTTAAAATTTAATAAAGTGCGCTTTCTTTTTTCCTGAAATGAAAGTGCTTCTTCCCTGGCTTGTGTTCTATCATTAATTTCCTTTATTGCGCAGTTGTACACGACGCGTGATAAATTATAAAGGTGATCTAAGGTTTCATCAATAGTTCTATTGCTTTCCGAGGGTTTATAGGCCAGGTCTTCGGTCCGTAATCCTTCAGTTGCCCAATAATATCTAAATCCCAAACCATCTATCATTCGGGCAACCACAGTACCTGCCGTATAGCTATCCGGATAGTCCGGAATCTGATAATAAGGTAGGTCCTGAGGGTACTTTTCCTGGGCATTCATAATTGTGATTAAAAATAAAGCCATAAGGGTAGTTTTTATTTTCATGTTCTTCCTGATTAATATTGATGAAATGCATCAGATACAAATTCTAATACTACTGGTAGTGACGCTCTCCAATAGGTCCAGCTATGCCTGCCATCTCGGACCCTGTATTCATGAGGGATATCTTTTTTCTTCATGGTAATATGTATTAGGCTGTTACCCTCGTATAAAAAATCATCATCTCCGCAATCAATAAACCACCTGACAGATTTAACGTCTTCAACCGGCATAGATTCAACCAAAGAAATAGCATTATGCCGTTTGAAATACGTTTTTATTTCTTCTTCTGAATAGGTTTCTCCTCTTTCTTTTAATCGTTCTTTTAATTTATCAATTGTAAGTGGGCCAACGGAAGCACTTAAAGGGCAGGCCGAAGAGAATAACTCCGGATGATGTAAGGCATACATAAAAGAACCACCTCCACCCATAGAGAGACCCGCCACTGCACGAAATCGCTTTTCCCTTTTAATTCGATATGTAGTTTCTACATAGGGCATAAATTCTTCGAAAAAGAAATCTTCATAGCGCCAGTCCCCTCGGTTAAAATAGCCTCGTTTTCCGGTATTTGCGTCGGGCATTACAATGATCATTGGAGTAGCCTTACCTTCTCGAATAGCTTTGTCTGTAATGTGTAAAACTTCTCCAAATTGCACCCAACCGGTTTGGTCATCACCTCCGCCGTGCAGTAAATAAAGTACCGGATAGCTTCGCTGGGAGGAATCATAATCCGGAGGTAAGTAAATTGCAAATTTTCGCTGACTCTTCAATATTTTACTGTTAAGAGTAAGTTCGTCCAGAACTTTTCCGTTTTGACCAAACGCAAATGAGCTAATTATGAGATGAAAAGCCAAAAAAAGGATAGTATTTTTCATTAGGATGTTTATTAAGGCAAGTTAAGAAATTCCTATTAGTCGATTTTTGCCCATTCGGGAAAAACGCCTTCTACAATATCAAAAATAAAGGTACCGAAATAATAAGTTATCACAGATACCAGGATAATCCCTATAATATTTAAGAAAAAACCGGTTTTAGCCATCTGAATGACGGATATACGTTTACTGCCAAAAACTATAGCGTTGGGAGGAGTTGCTACCGGCAACATAAATGCTAGGGATCCCGCCACTGTGGCCGGAAGCATGAAGAGCAGGGGGTTGGTTTCTATGCTAACCGCCAGGCCGGCAAGAATTGGCAATAAGGTTTCTACTGTAGCTGTATTTGAAGTAATTTCGGTCAAAAAAGTTACAAGGAAACATATGCAAAGAATTAGAATTAGGGGGTGCAGGCCACTTAACCATTCCAATTGATGTCCAAACCACAAGGATAAACCAGATTCTTTAAATCCGCTTGCAAGGGCAAAACCACCACCAAACAGTAAAATTATTTCCCAAGGAATCTCTTCTGCCGCTTTCCAATCCATGAGAAAAGTCCCTGGTTGCGTTTTAGATGGAATCATAAATAAGATCACAGCAACAAAAATGGCCACTGTCCCGTCATTAAAAAATTGTGGATAATTGAATAAGTTTGACCATCCGGGAATTTTAAATCCACCTAACATTATATCTGCCCGGAAAAACCATAGCAATGCAAGGGACGCAAAAGCAATCATCAATACTTTCTCTTCAAAGTTTTTCCTGCCTAGTTTTGCATAATCCAGAAGAATCTCATTTTTACTCAAACTTTTCCAATTCTTTTTTCTCTTGACAAAAATGAGGTATAGGTACCCAAATAGGACCACAAATAAAACTAGTGATATTGGAAAGGCATAAAAAAACCAGGTTGCAAAAGAAATCTCCGGGGCATTAGGAAAGTAAATATAAAAGATACGGGCGAACGAAAGGTTCGGGGGTGTACCCACAAGAGTTGCAATGCCTCCTATAGAAGCGCTGTAGGCAATACAAAGTAGAAGGCCTACAGCAAAGTGCTTTACCAATGCTTTACCATTTATCTCCTCCAACTTGGTAATTATTGATAAAAGTATAGGGACCATTAGCATTGCCGTTGCGGTATTTGATATCCACATGGAGAGGAAAGCAGTAGCAACCATAAACCCCAATAGTATTCTACCCGGACTACTACCAATAATTCGAAGAATTTTTAATGCAATTCGCTTGTGTAGCGCCCATTTTTGAATGGCAAGAGCAACCAAAAAACCTCCAATAAATAAAAATATGACATGATTAAAATAAGTGGCTGAAACTTCCCGGCCATTCATGATTCCCAGTGCAGGAAAAAGCACAATGGGCAGGAGGGAGGTGATGGCGAGGGGAATTAGCTCAGTTATCCACCAAAGGGCCATTAATAATGCTACTGCCAGTGTATTAGTGATAGCCGGATTATTAGGGTCCAGTTCTACAAAGAATATCAAATAAGCTGATATAAAAGGGGCCAGTACAGACAAGGCATAGCGAGCCGATTTACTCGGATTTTCGAGGATAAATTTTCTGCCCGTTGGCATGGGTTAACCTTTTTAAACTAATTTACAATATTGATAAACCAATTATTAATTCCTATAGTAATTTTTAGCTTGCTTTTAAATAATCTGACAATCTTAAAGACAGGGCAACCAGTGTTAGCGTTGGATTTGGAGCGCCGGCCGTACTAAAGCAACCGGAACCGGCAATAAAGAGGTTATCAATACCATGAACTTTACAATTTTCATCTACCACTCCTTTATTGCGATCTGCGCTCATTCGCGTAGTACCCATATGATGCCAACCTCCACCTAACTGATCTGGCATAGCGTTGTCGTTTTCATCCCATAGGAATTCCGCTAATTTTATTCTTCCAACGCTTGCCTTACCCATTTGTTCACCAAGGATGTGGTACATTTTTCTGATACTGGATTTATCCAGCTCGGTTAATTCCCAATGCAGTTGGGGTCTAGGCACACCCAGAGCATCCTTTTCATCGGAGAGCATTATTCTGGAATTACGGTTCGGGGCCTGCTCCATGCGCGTGAATAATTCAAAAGCCCTGTTTCCGTTATCATCCTTCCAGGCACGGTTTTTCTCTCTGGATTCCCTGAAATTTGCTACTAAATTATCGAAGGATTTCCTTGGATCTTCATTGCTCCAGACATCTATAAGTGGCGTCTGCTGTTTTGCTAAAACGAGCGGTGTTAGGGAAGCAGAACCGTTTAGAATCCCAGTTTCTTTTTGAATACCTTCGGTCAAAGCCAATTCTGCCCTTGGTTTACGCGTGCCGTAATCAAAAGTGTACAACTCGGTTGAAAATGGGTTTTTGAGCCATAATTGGGCTGACTTAATTTCCAGATGTTCCATAAAATAACGCCCGACAAGATCCCTGTCATTGCCTATGCCTTTTTTGGCCACTCCCCTTGATGCCAGTAACATCCTTGCATTTTGTATAGCACCACATGCCAAGACAAAATTTTTAGCCCTTACTTTATGGGTTTTTCCCTCATGATTTTTTACTATTAGTTCCTGTATGCCGTTAACTTCATTGTTTGCCACAATATTCGTAAGATTGGCATAGGTGTACAGATGTATATTAGCAGATTTTACAATAGTTTCTTTATATGTTTTACCAAATCGGGTAGGGGGGCTGAATTGCCACATTTTAGACCAGATAATGTTCTTATCCAGAGGAAAAGGGGTGAGTCCCGGGTACTTTTCTTGCCAGTATTGCAAGTCGTAATTATAAGCATCTAATTCAAATAAATCTTGCGCTTTAGTGTAAAAGGGCACAAGATCGTCCAGTGTAATAGGCCAGCCACTATCTGGCACCCAACTTCTTATTTTAAAATCTATGGGATCCAGGGGGGCGCACATACCCCCCCAATGACCTGTTGTTCCTCCAAACAAGTGAAGCCTGCATGAGCGCAAAGGATAATACCTTTGTCCCGTTGAGTTTCCGGAGTACAGATCCTGAATTTCACTGTCATATTCAAAACCTCCCCCTTCAAGAAGGATTACTTTTTTGCCACTTTTATTCCAGTCCAGTGCCATACTAATACCTGCTGCCCCGGCACCAACAATACAAAGATCTCCTTCAATTAAGGTGTTGTTATCAAGTTCTCTGGCGTCTACATGCATAAATTCTAATTTGCTTCGGAGATTGATAAAAGGGCACATTGTCTGGCTTCAGTTATAGAAAGTAACCAGCCATCAATAAGAATCGTATTGCCGGTGTTAAAGTCTTCCGTCACTTTAGTTTTCAAGCCTGTTTTTATTTCGGTACGGTGAACTTCTGCATCTTTGAGCAACAATTCTTCCAAAGATTTTTTATTATTCTCATCGGTTAACTTCCGATACGCCTTTCCAATAGTAATTAAAGTTTCTCGATCGCATATTTCTGTAAGGTCTGAAGGGTACATCAGATCTCCAATTGCTGCAGATTTAAATTTATAATACCAATAGGCAACTAAGCTTATAAATAAACCAAGAAGCGACAATAACAGGAACTTTCTTCTCTTCATTATGGCTACCTTATTAGGAATTATTTATAATTACCAATTTGAAATACTATTATTTATTGTATTTAAAAACTCCTTTAAAAATCTTATGGAACTTAATATTAAAGGTAATAAAAATGGTGGGTTAACTGTTATTTTAAATAGATATACAACCTAATAAGAATCAGGTATTTAAGGCCTTCAACACTCTTTCCGGAGTAAAAGGTAAATGCCTGAGGTGTTTACCGGTTAATTTAAGGAAGGCGTTGGCAATGGCACAGGCAACTAAAGGTGTGCCAGATTCACCCACTCCCCGGGGTGTTTCACGAGATTCAATCATTTCAGTTTCTACGCTTTCAGGAATTTCTGACATTCTCAATATTTCATAATCATTGAAATTGGACTGTTGTACTTGTCCGTTAACTACGGTCAGCTGTTCTTTAAGTACACTGCTAATACCCATTAGTATGCCACCTTCCATTTGTGCCCTAACATTATCCGGCTGTATTACTATTCCCGCATCACTTGCAGTCCAAAAATGGTGTACCTTTATTTTACCGGTTTTTCTATCCACGGAAATTTCACAAACACCTGTGCTTAATGTACCGCTTCGCTCTAAAAAAGCAATCCCTTTGGCACGTTTATCAGCAATAGCTGAATACCAATCAGACATAGCTATAGCCTTCTCTAATGTTGCAAGGCCCCTTGGTGATTTACTCAATAAAATCCTTCTAAAATCGGCAGGATCTTTCTTGAAATAAGCAGCTATTTCATCGACCATGCACTCTATCGCAAATTTGTTGGGGCCGTGGCCCACCGAACGCCAGTGCTTTAGCCTTATACCTTCAGAAACTTCCCGCCATTCCGCATATTTATGGGGAATATCATAATAATCAATTCGAATACCGCTGGCAACCAAATTACCACCATCTCCAACCACACAATGAGATAAACCGGTTATATTCCCGTTTGCATCTGCAGAGGCTTTTAATCGTTGCAGAGTTAAAGGCCTATAGGCACCATAACTAAGGTCATCTTCGCGTGTCCAAATTAATTTTACCGGTCTGGGAGCAACCTCTCTGGCTAAACCGGTTCCTTCCAAAACAAAATCTGTCATACTCCTTCTGCCAAAGCCACCTCCCAAATATTGCAGATTAATTTTCACATTTTCTGCCGGAATCCCTAGGTACTTGGGCACTCCCAGTTTAGAATCGAATCCTTGCTGACTTCCAACCCAAACCTCAGCTGAGTTTCCATCTGTCCCAACCTGCACTATGGCATTTAGAGGTTCCATTTGGGCGTGATAGACATAATCATTTTTAAAATCAACACTAAAGGTTTTTGTCGCTGATTTAATGGCGCTATTAATATCTCCTTCATTTGTAATCACTTTACCTGCTGATTTCCCTGAGGCTATTTTTTCATATTTTTTATAACACTCCTGAGAATTGAAACCGCTTGCAGAAGATTCACTCCAGGTAATATTAAGCCGTTTTTTGGCAGCAAGAGCCTGATCTAAAGTTTCTGAAATTATGCCAATGGCATAATCAAAGGGTACTATTTTCAGCACTCCTCTTAAGGCCAGGATTTCAGATTCATTATTCAGGGTTGGTCGTGCTCCATGGAGATTACCGCGCTCCAGTACCCCATAGAGCATTTCAGGTAATTGAATATCAATGGCAAACTGGGTGGTTCCCTTTACCTTATCGGGAATATCTACGCGTGGCCGGTCTATCCCTATAAACCGATAGTTTTTAGGATCTTTGAACTCTGATTCCGAGAATTCGGGTAGCTTTTCGGGCATACTCAGAAAGGGAATCAAATTACCATACCCCATCCTTTTGTTATCCCGCCCGTTAATTACTTCACCATTGGAAGTGCTAAGCTCCTCCATAGGTACTTTCCAATGCTCGGCGGCACTATGCATTAAAATATAACGGGCCTGAGCACCGGCCTGCCTCATTATGGAGTAGTAACCATAGGTTATCATACTACCGGCTGAAAGCATTACCTTATTATTTGGGCTCCATTTATCCGATCCGTATATATGGGATTCCTGTGGCGAGAACTCTACAGAGATCTTAGACCAATCTGCATCCATTTCTTCTGCAAAGATTGCAGGTAATGAGGTCATGGATCCCTGGCCCATTTCAGCTGCAGGATTATATATAGTAATCTGGCCGTCTTCAGCTAATTTCACCCAAGCTGTTAGCTGATGTTTTTTTAAAAGTTTTTGTACCTCCTTGTTGTTTTTACAGGAAATTATTTGAGGCAGGAGACCGGAAACACCAATAAATAAGGCAACCTCACCTGAGGTTTTAAGAAATTCTCTTCTACTTACTGCTTTACTCATTAGTTCCGTAAAAAATTTATAGCTTGAAAACGATTTAAGTATTTACTAATGTTTTTTTGCTGCTATTTCAATAGCTTTTACAATGCGCAAATATGTGCCACAACGACATAAATTTCCATTCATATAAGCTTTTATCTCTTCCTTTGTTGGATTGGGATTTTCCGCAAGCAGGGCCACAGCCTGCATTATCTGACCTGATTGGCAATAGCCGCATTGCGGGGCTTGAGCCTCTATCCAGGCTTTCTGAACCGGATGACTACCATCATCTGACAAGCCTTCTATTGTAATAATTTTTTGATTTTTGTTTAAACCACTAATTGGAAGTGCACATGATCTCATTGGCTGGCCGTCAACATGCACGGTGCAAGATCCACATAAGGCGATGCCACAGCCGTATTTTGTTCCCGTTAGTCCAAGATGTTCCCTTAATACCCACAGCAATGAAGTATCCTCATTAAGATCTACAACATACGTCTTATTGTTAATATTTAAAGATTGAGAAGCCATGCCAGCTTGTAATAGTGCAGGATTAAATTACTTAAAAAAATCTAAGAAATAGGTACTGAACTAATTTTATTTATAGGATTTGTATTTGTCTATAAAGCGATTCAGTATTTCTTTCGGTACCGGGGTATTTATTTGTCGAATTTTCCTGATCAGATCTTCAGCTTCTTCAGGCAGGAAATAACCGGCATGTTTATAAATTTTGACACGCAAAATAAATTCATCGGCATCGGCTTCCGGGTGAAATTGAGTGGCATATATATTTTTTTTTATTCGAAACATCTGGACCGGACAGGAAGCTGAAGATACCAGGAGAACAGCACCAGAAGGAATTGTATCGCATGCTTCTTTATGGCCTACCATTGAGGTAAAATTCTTTGGCAGGCCTTTTAAAAGTGGATCTTTGGTGCCTTCGTCTGTTATCCATACATCAACACTTCCTATGGGTTCAGAAAATTTGTTAGATATTGTTGCGCCGCAATATCTGCCCAAAAGTCCATTTCCTGAACAGGCACCAAGAAATGGGAAATCCTGAGGAATCAGCTTGTCAAAAAGAGCAGTAAAAAATAATTCAACCCGTCTTTGGACGACACTTTTTTTTGCTTCCGGGATGCTCACATCAAACGGGCTGCCCCCGGCAATTATGGCAGAGTAGTTATGAAGATTAATATCGGGTATGCTATTTTGTTCTACCCTTACCCGATGCACCTCATCCGCTGTTAAACCTCCGACCCTCAAAATAGCCTCAAACTCACTATCTGAAGTTTCGTTTTCTGGTCGCATTTGTAGAATAAGAAATTTTTTCACGAAATCTCTTTTTAAGAATCTGCAATATTCAGTTTACATTGATTTTCAAAGGCTAACTTTTATAATAATTACAGTAATAAATTATCAGCGCACCCCGTTCACATTCATTTCCAGGGTATAAACTGAATTCATTGCGGTAATAAAAAGTATATTTTGACTGTGCCCACCAAATGTAACATTGGCTGTCCATTTTTGGGGTACCGGAATTTGAAGTATTTCTTCCCCTTTTTTATTAAATACTGTTACGCCATTACCGGTCAAATAAACATTACCCTGGTTGTCTATTGTCATCCCGTCTGAACCCATTTCCGTGAAGAGTGTCTTATTACTTAGATCACCATTTTCCGAAATAGTAAAACTATATGTTTTTTTATCGCCTATATCTGCGATATAAATCATTTTACCATCCGGAGTTCCTATTATTCCATTGGGTTGTACCAAGTCATCGGCTACAATGCGTAACTCATTCATGTCCGGGGTCAAATAATAAACACGTTCTTTTTCAATTTCTTTTTCCTTACGTTCCCAATACGGTCTTTGGTAATAAGGATCTGTAAAATAAATACCTCCCTTTGCATCCACCCAAAGGTCATTGGGGCCATTGAGTTTTTGTCCTTGAAATTCGTCTACCAGCACTGTTGGCTTTTTAGCCTTATCTATTCTCCAAAGTTCAAATTTTTCATCGGCGCAGGCCAAAAGACTACCATCGTGATCAAAATAGAGGCCATTTGCTCTACCAGCATCTTCCATATAAACAGAGACCGAATTATCTGAGGCGGTCCATTTTATTATTCTATTATTTGGCTGGTCTGTGAAATATATATCACCATTTTTATCTACTGCCGGGCCTTCGGTAAATTTGTATTCTGCAGCAACCAGAGTGAGGTTGGACTCATCAGCCACTAGTTCTTGTTTTTGGGCTTTACATCCTATAGCTAAAAGTAAGATCAGGATCGCATTTAAATGTTTCATTCTCTTGTTTTTAATAGAATAATAAGAGTTAATTTCCAGTCCATCCAGGTCCGCGAACTACCCTGCCGGGGAAAGCACCAGTATGTTCTCCGTCTTTGAGCACCTGGGTTCCATTTACAAAGACATGTTTCATTCCCGTTGCATATTGATGTGGCCTGGCAAAAGTAGCGTTGTCTTTAATTGTATTGGCATCAAAAACTACAATATCTGCATAATATCCTTCTTTTAGAGCGCCGCGATGCTTTAGTTTTAAATTGTTAGCAGGAAGAGAAGTAAGTTTATAGATAGCTTCCTCCAATGGAATAACTTTTTCGTCACGCACAAAATGCCCTAATAAGCGTGCAAAGGATCCATAAGCTCTCGGATGTGTGCTTTGTTCTAAAAACACGCCTTCAGTAGTATAGGATCCTGCATCAGAACAGATGGACATATAGGGTAGGGCCAGTTTCTTTTTAATATTCTCTTCAGACATTGAGAAGTAAACCACCTGAATTCTGCTATCGTCTTCCTGTATTAAGTCAACTACGGCCTCGGCAGCGGTAATATTTCTTTCCTTGGCTATTTCGTCAAGGGTTTTACCTATAAGGTGCCTCATTTGTTTATTTCTGAACCCAACTAAAAGAATCTTTTCCGGTGGTACATGAAATTTTATTTCCTGAATCATCTGCCTCCTTTTTGCCGATTGCGATATCAGTTCCATTGTTTTGCTATGCCCACCTTCTTTTGCCCATGACGGCAATAAAATATTTAGACCTGTGGAACTGGCATTGTACATATACATATCAGTAGTTATTGGCAGGCCTTGTTTACGGGCGTTATCCACCAGCTGTATTGCACTGTCCAGTAAATGCCAGTTAGCGGTGCCTGAGGCTTTAAAGTGATATATTTCGGAGCGTACACCGGCCTCCTTAGAAATAGTTATTAGTTCCTGAACGGCATCTAAAAGGTTTTCTTCTTCATCCCTGATATGGGAAACATACATTCCACCATAGTCTGCAGCAATTTTGGCTAATTCAATAATTTCTTCCGTTTTTGCATGTCCGCTAGGCACATAAATTAATGATGTTGATAGACCTACTGCACCTTCTTCCATAGCCTGTTTTGTCAGCTCTTTCATTTTTTCTAATTCAGCTGTGTTTGGAGGCCTGGTTTCGTAATTCATAACATATTCCCTTAAGGTTCCATTCCCAACAAAAGAAGCAATATTTGTAGATACACCTTTTTTTTCGAGATACTCCAGGTATTCTCCAAGGGTACTCCAATTAATTTCGTAATTGATATTTTGTTGTGTTTCTTTCATTTCCAGTTTCATAGCTTCGTTTAACGGGCCCATGGAATGCCCTTCACCCATAACTTCAAGGGTTACCCCTTGTCTGATATCCCCTTGTGATCTTCCATCCTCAATCAGAGAAACATTGGCCCAACTTAACATGTTAATAAACCCGGGAGCAACTGTGAGTCCGCTTGCATCTATTTCCATTGAGCCGGCGGCATTTTTTAAATCGCCAACCGCAACTATGGTGTCCGCGTTAATTGCAATGTCTCCTTTAAATGACGGTTCACCTGATCCGTCCATAATTATACCATTTCTGATGACCAGATCATAAGATTTATGGTGTTCACAACTTATGAACAAGCCCAGGGCCAGTAAGGCTAATACAATTGGTTTCAATTTCATTCTATACATTTAGTTTGCTATTATACTGCTTCATTTTTTCCGGTGCGTTTCAGCTATATAATTTAATAATACCCAAAATGCCAACACCTAGAATACTCAATATACTTATCCATAGCGCAAAATCATAAAAAAATCCGTGTTTGAAAAGCGGTTGTGTTCTAAAGTATCGAAAGTGGATTACTGCAAAAACTACCAGAAAAAGCAGGAATGAACCAACAATACCGCCTGTTAACACCATAAGAACAGGTAATTTAATGAATACAAAAAGTAAGGCCCACAATAAAGGGATTACCCATGCAAGGACTGCAATTGTTTTTTTGCGTTGCTTAAAGTTAGAAAAACTGATCCATCCTATTTGCCCAAATATATCGGTAATTTGTCTGGTCCATGCCGCCAAAGCAGCGAAAAGGGTAGAGAATAAGGTGATAAACGCTCCTATAAGAAACGCAGATTTTGCATAAGGTCCTAAAGATTCAGTATACATGGCAGACAGCGTCTCTACCATTGCATATCCTTCAGGCACAAAACCCTGAGCATGAAGCACAGCCGCTCCAAGTAAATAGAAAGCGGCAGTCACAGATGTATATATACACATGGCAATAATCGCATCCAATTTCATAACTTTTAACCATCCCTCGGCCCTTGACTTCCATTCTTCAGAATTGTCATTCTTACCTGTAAACGCCGCGTAGCCTTTTTCAAGGCACCAATAGTTGTAATGTATTATTTCATCTCCACCAACACCTGTTATCCCAAAAGCCCCTATGGCAACCGCTACGGCTTCTTTCGGCAAATTAAATTGAAGCCCGCTCCAGATGCTTTCAATAGATATCTGATAGGGTGTAAACTTTAGAAAATAAAGGGAAGCAAATGTGAAAATTGTGAAGAACCCGATCATGCTTAGGGAAAATTTTTCAATAAAAGAATAATACCCCCTGTAAATCATCAATGCAACGATTATTGCAATTCCAAAACAAAAGACCGGAACACCAATTCCCGGAATGGCTATGTTTAATATTATAGCCACACCCCCTACAATACCTCCAACTTGCATTAGTTTTATGATCATTACAGCCAATACCGTCCAGACTGTCCATCTGGCTTTGCCGTAAACAGGCCCCGGAAGCTTATTAAATGCCTGCATAGCGGTTTCCCCAGTCAGGATTGTATGTTTTCCAAATTCTAATTGGACCGCTACTTTCACTAAACAGCTAACAATAATCACCCAAAATGTAATAAATCCGGCTTCTGCCCCAAGAGTTGTTGTAGCTATTAATTCTCCAGAACCTACTATGGAAGCAGAAAGTATAAAGCTGGGTCCAAGAAATTTGAGACGTTCCCTGAAAGTGGAAGGAGGATGTTTTATTTTATCTTGGGATAGTAAATAGGGATCTAATGATTCGGACATCGCTATTTTATTGGCCTGTTACATTAATTTCTATGAAAGGTTTTTTAAATAGGCCATATTATGCTTCATGCTTTCCAAAGGATTGCTGGCATATTCTTCCTGTTCTATGAAGATATGTTTTACACCTGAAGCTTTTTTATGAGCCATCATAGACGGGATATCCAGGCCGCCTTTGCCAAATTCTGTGCTTTCTTTTTTATTCATGTCCATATCCTTAAGGTGCCATAAGGGAAATCTCCCCGGATATTTCTTAAAATAGTCCAATGGGTCCTTGCCGGCCACAACCACCCATCCGAGATCTAATTCCATATGAACAAGATCTCCTTCGGTATTTGAGAGGAGAACATCATAAAGAACCTGGTTATTTTCAGTTTCAAATTCATATTCATGATTGTGATAACCGAATTTAAGCCCCAATTTTTTACATGCTTCACCGGCCTTATTGAATTCTTCAGCCACTTTCTTATAATTATCTACATTCTGTCCTTCACTGGGCATTGAAGAGCAGATAAGATACTCTTGTCCCGATTCTACTGCTTCTTCCATGGTTTGCTGCCACTTATCATCTAAATGTACGTGTCCGCTCTTTAGGTTCATATCCAGGTCATCACAAACAGATTTCATCTCCGCTGGGCCGAGACCGTAGTAGTGGCCTTTCTGACTTCTGGCTGTTTCAATCTCTTTGAAACCTAGAGAGGCAATTTGTTTTAATGTAGCAATAGCATCCTTAGCCATTTCATTGCGAAAAGAATACAATTGAACTCCAAAATTTTGCGATTTATTTGGCGCATAAGTAAAGGAAGGTAGAAGTAATGATCCGGCAGTAAAAGCAGTGGATCGAAGTAAAAAATCTCTTCTGGATTGCATGATGTTCTTGTTTTAATTAAGGTAGTTGTATTCTTCTAAATTAGTCTAAATTTTCCATACACCTTTATCAATGGTATTTGTATTTTTACCCAAATACCCGTTCTATGAATAAAAGAGAATTACAACTTAAGGCTTTTGATCGCTTACTTACTATAATGGATGAGCTCCGGGAGCAATGTCCATGGGATAAAAAACAGACACTTCAAACACTGCGGCATCTTACCATTGAAGAGACTTATGAATTGGGTGATGCAATCCTGGAAAATGATCTTAAGGAAGTGAAAAATGAGCTTGGAGATCTTTTGTTACACATTGTTTTTTATGCAAGAATAGGATCCGAAACCAATAGTTTTGATATTGCCGACGTTGCTAATTCTATTTGTGATAAACTAATTAACCGACACCCACATATCTACGGAGATGTGTCTGTTACCAGCGAAGAGGATGTTAAAAGGAATTGGGAAAATATTAAACTAAAGGAAGGTAAAAAAAGTGTTCTTGAAGGGGTTCCAAATAGTCTTCCGGCATTGGTTAAAGCCAATAGAATTCAGGAAAAAGTTGCTGGCGTTGGATTTGATTGGGAACGACCAGAGCAAGTTTTTGAAAAGGTTAAAGAAGAATTATCAGAATTGCAGGAAGAAGTGGATGCAGGGAACAGAGATAAATTGGAAGCTGAATTTGGAGATGTGCTTTTCTCCATAGTGAATTATGCCAGATTCCTGGATGTTAACCCGGAAAATGCCCTGGAAAGAACCAATAAGAAATTTATTAAACGTTTTCAATATCTGGAGAGCAAGGCTAAAGAACAGAAAAGAACACTAAAAGATATGTCACTGGCAGAGATGGATGTCTTTTGGGAGGAGGCTAAGAAAATATAGGCCTTACCGAGAGCAACATTTTATAAATTTCTACCTCTCATGATATTGAGTCACTTACTCTTGAAACGGGGCGATAGGAGGTTCTGCCATACTCTAATTAAACCAATCCTAAACCCTATCTTTGCTGCTTCAAAAAACAGCCAGTTTTGTTGCAACAGTATACCAGGGAATTCAGATATAATATAAGGCTCGCCGTGCCTGTTATATTGGGAATGCTTGGGCATACTTTTGTTTCCTTCGCAGATAATATAATGGTAGGGCAATTGGGTACTGCGGAATTGGCCGCCGTTTCTCTGGGAAATAGTTTTGTCTTTATAGCCATGTCTTTGGGAATAGGATTTTCAACGGCAATTACCCCATTGGTTGCTGAGGCTGATGGCGCTGGCAATAAGGCTGGGGGAAAAAGTGCTTTAAAGCACGGATTGATGCTTTGTACTATACTTGGATTAGTTCTTTTTGGCCTTATTCAATTGGGAAAACCTTTACTTTATTTAATGGACCAACCACCTGAGGTAGTGGAGTTGTCTATCCCTTATTTAGATCTGGTGGCTTTTTCATTGGTTCCGCTGGTTATGTTTCAGGCCTATAAACAATTTTCAGAAGGATTGTCTCAAACCAAATATCCAATGTATGCCACTATAGTAGCTAATGTGGTTAATATCGTCCTTAATTACCTGCTGATTTTTGGTGCGTTAGGTTTTCCAAAACTCGGAATTATAGGTGCTGCCATTGGTACATTAGCTGCACGAATAATTATGTTGATAATGCTTTGGTATTTATTGGATAAGAAGAAAAAATTTCACGATTACGTTACAGGGTTTAACTTCAAAAAGATTGAAAACAAGGTAATTCACAAGATTATCAATCTTGGATTTCCATCGGCTTTACAAATGTTTTTCGAAGTAGCCATATTCACAGCGGCCATCTGGCTGAGTGGCGTTTTAGGCAAAAATCCACAAGCCGCTAATCAGATAGCCTTAAATCTGAGCAGCATGACATTCATGTTTGGCATGGGATTAGGAGTTGCGGCAATGATTCGTGTTGGAAATCAGAAAGGGCTTAAAAATTTTACAGATTTAAGACGAATTGCTCAGTCTATTTTTCTCCTTACGTTTATTATTGAGATTGTCTTTGCCATACTTTTCCTTTTAGGACGCCATTGGTTTCCTACCATTTACCTGGATGTTAACGACCCAATAAACCAGGCAGATAATTTGGAAGTAATTCTTCTGGTCTCACAATTACTTCTAGTAGCGGCATTTTTCCAGATTTCAGATGGTTTTCAGGTGGTTATTCTTGGTGCTTTAAGGGGTTTACAGGATGTAAAGGTCCCAACTTTTATTACTCTTATTGCTTATTGGCTGATAGGCTTTCCTATATGCTATTACCTGGGTTTACATACAGAATTGAAGAGTACAGGCATATGGATAGGTTTGCTGGCGGGCTTGACGGCATCGGCAATTATGTTGTATATTCGATTTAACAAAATGACCAAAAAACTTATAAATTCTTAGGACCTTTACTTATTTCTATATTTATGCAAATCATTGATAAATTTTGTTACCAGATAAATTAAAAAACAAATTGATCTATGCAATTTCCAAAATTTTTACTTGGCGATAATACAGATTACCCTACCGCGATATTTGTTGTACACACCGAATATCCAAGGTTTATTTTAAACCTTGAAAATGACGAGGTAGAATGGCTTGAGGATTTCACTGCTGAAGATGAAAAAGAGTTGTCTGATGAAGCAGAAAAATTAATTGAAGCGGCTACGGCATTTTATGATAGGGAAATAGCGAGATACGAAGATTAAGATGTTAGAAGAATTAGTACATCTCGACAAGGAAGTATTCCTTTTTCTCAATAACCTGGGAACTTCTGAATGGGATGGTTTTTGGATGTTTCTTACCAATAAGTGGAGCGCCATTCCCTTATATTTTTTATTGCTAGTACTTTCATTTAAGCAATATGGAGCTAAAAAGATGATTTTTCTTGTTATCAGCGTGGTTTTATTGATTACCGCTACGGATCAATTATCCAATTTTTTTAAATATGGTGTTCAACGCTTACGGCCCTGCTATGACCCGGACGTTAACCAATTGATGCGTCTGGTAAAAGACTATTGCGGAGGAAAATTCGGTTATTTTTCTGCTCACGCCGCCAATACTTCTGCACTGGCTTTATTCTTTACTTTTCTTTTTAATACTACCTACAAATATGTTGGTGTCTTTTTAATTGTTTGGGCCGCTTTTGTTTCTTATAGTAGAATATATATCGGAGTTCATTTTCCATTAGATATTATTACAGGAATGGCTGTAGGAGCACTCTTTGGTTGGCTATTTGCTAAGTTATATATCTTTGCAATTCACAAATATCGTATATGATCTCAAATACGAAGTATTGGTTTTTTCTCTTGCTTACTATCCTGGTATATCTGGCGGGAATGTTCGTAACACTTTTTGAATATGATTCCGCTCAGTTTGCTGTTATGGCAATGCGAATGGTACAGGAAAATGACTTTATAAATTTGTTTAAAGGTCCGGAGGAGTATTTAGATAAACCTCATATGCACTATTGGCTGGCAGCCATTGCTTTTAAAATTTTCGGTCTTTATGATTGGGCCTATAGAATCCCCGGCATTTTAGCAACTTTGTTAGGTGCATATAGCTGCTATGGATTAGGTAAGGTGTTGTATAACAAGGAAGTAGGTAAAATGGCCTCACTTATTTTTATGACAGCACAAACGATCATGCTGTCTAATATTGACGTACGAACTGATGCTGTTCTTACCGGATTTACCGCTTTTGCCATTTGGCAACTGGCAGCTTATATAGAAAAAAACTCCCTGAGGCATTTACTTCTGGGTGCGTTTGGCGCCGGAATTGCTTTTTCAACGAAAGGGCAAATTGCACTATTAGTTATAGGTCTTCCAATACTTTGCCATTTAGGTTATAGCAATAAATGGAAATTGCTGTTCAGTTGGAAGGTATTAGTGGCATTGGCCGTTTTTGGATTAACTATTTCACCTATACTTTATGCCTATTACCTGCAATTTGATCTGCATCCGGAGAAAATAATCCGAGGCAAAGATCACAGAAGCGGTATACTCTTTATTCTGTGGGAGCAAAGTTTTGAACGATTAAGCGGAGAAGGGGTAGGAAAGAACAGCAGTGATTATTTTTTCTTTTTCCATACTTTTTTATGGGTATTTCTTCCCTGGACTCTTATTGGTCTTGCAGCGTATTGGACAAAGGTCAAGGTATTTTTTAATACTAGATTCAGGAGAGATTCGGACCTTGAGTTTCTTACAATAGGGGGTATTACATTAATTTTTTTAATAATAAGTTTTGCGCAATTTAAATTACCACATTACTTAAATATAATGATTCCTTTGTTCGCGGTACTTTCAGCTTCCTTTATGCAAGACTTAATAAATTCTTCAAAAGTAAAAAAGATTAAAGTATTTCTTGGACTTCAATATTTTATTCTAGGTCTGGTGGTAACTACAACGATTCTGATATGTTTTTTTGTTTTTAAAATTTCAAGCTGGTATGCCTATGTTTTATTAGTATTCGCTGTTGTTCTCATAGGATATTTCTGTTTGAAGCAGCAGGAAAAAGGACTTCGATTAATAACTATAGCGCTATACAGCTCTCTTCTTCTAAATGCCGTTTTGAATTTACATTTTTATCCATCTTTATTAAAGTATCAGGCAGGCTCTACTATGTCAGGTATAGTTGCTGAAAATGACATTCCGCCTGATCAGATATACAAAATTACCGCTGGGCCTTCATGGGCCCTGGATTTTTACAACCAACATCCAGTTAAAATTACTGAGATCGCAAATTTACCCGATATTGGTGCTATTTGGGTTTATGGCACAGATGACGATCTTAAAAAACTAAAAGAAACCGGTATACATTGGGACAGGCATTTTACTGCAGATCAATTCAGGATAACACGTTTACAACCAAAATTTTTAAATCCTGCCAGCAGGGAAAAAGTGCTAAACAAAATGCACTTGGTTCGCCTAAACTAAAAATGACTTTAGGCTATATTTCTTTTAATTCGGGTTTTCTGAAATGGTAGGCGATTCCGAATAGGGAAACTACGGCGGTTATTAGAAAAAACAGCATGCTAATACTTACTGAGGTATTCTCACCTAATCCCAACCAAAGTGCTCCGTAGTAGAAAACAACTTCCCTGCTACCTATTCCGCCTATTGTCAGTGGTAAAACAGAAACAATAGACGATATTAGGAAAATAAATAAATAGGCAATGTTATCGCCTTGAACATCTAAAGCCTGTAAAATAAATAAAACACTTACCAATTGAGCTAGTTGGACCAAAGCCGAATACCCCAAAGATTTCCAGAAAACAGGATAAACGAATGAAAAAAACCTTTTATTAAAAAGCCAAAAAATAAGAATACTAAGCCCAATAGCAATTCCAAAAAGGAGTTTATAGGGCTGTAAACGGCCTTCATCTAAAAAAAGTGCGAGCATACAGCTGATCACAAAGATTAGCAAAAGTCCATTAAGCCGATCTAAAACAAGAATAGATACAACGCTCTTAGTCTTTACCTCATATTTTCTCTTTAATACATACCCTTTATAGGCGTCTCCCCCAATTCCACCTGGTAAAAACAAGTTATAAAACATGCCAAGAAGGTATAGTTTTAAATTGCTTAATTGAGTAAGAAATATATTGATTTGATGAATATACAAGTTTAGGCGAAAGGCTGATAAAACCTTGGATAAGATAAAAAATAAGAGCGCTATAAACAGGTACCCTAAATTACTTCCCTTAAGAATATCCCAAACCTCTTTGAATTGAATTTTGGTAAAAACAAAATACAGCAGAACAAAGCTAAAAAGGATTTTAAGGAGGGTAATCCCTTTTTTACGATTATTGGCCACCTATGGATATACTTTTAATTCTGTAGGGCCTTTTATTTTGCGATTCGTAATACGTTCGAATGAGGAGTTCCATAACTATGCCTATGGTAAATAGCTGAATCCCGGCTAATATGAACATCATTCCAAAGATGAGCAGGGGCCTGGTTCCTATATCCTGTCCGAAACCTACTTTTATGATAAGCAAATAGATATTAATGAAAATTCCCAATATAATTAGCAATACTCCAAGAATACCAAATAAATGAATGGGTCGTTGGAAATATTTTCTTATAAAAAGAAGCAACATCATATCGGCAACTACTTTAAAAACACGTTCCAATCCATACTTGGATACCCCGGCATTTCTCGCATGGTGTTGCACAGGCACCTGTTTTATCTGAGCACCTTCTAAATGTGCCAGTAAGGTGATAAAGCGATGCATTTCACCATAAAGGTTCAAATCTTTGGCAATATCCCTGGTAAATACCTTTAGAGCGCATCCGTTGTCTTTGATGTCTAACTTAGTGACGCGTCTAACCATGAAATTAGCGATCTTGGATGGAATTTTCTTAACCAAGGAATCCTTTCTTTTTTGCCGGATTCCTGTAACAACATCATATTCCCCGCTCACTGCATATTCCAACATTTTAGGTATATCCTGAGGGTCATTTTGCAGGTCACCGTCCATGGTAATAATATATTCCCCTTTGGCATAATCAATGCCTGCAGCCAAAGCCAAACTTTGGCCATAGTTCTTTTTTAAAGCTATGAGATGAACGTTAGGATCTTTCATCTCTTTTACCTTTTTACGGCTAAGGTCTGTAGAAAAATCATCCACATATATAATCTGATAGAAATAACCCTGCAGACTCTCATTAATTTTAGATGTAAGAAGTTCTACATTTTCTTCTTCATTATAGATTGGAATAACAATAGATAAAAGAGAGAGAGTAACCGGCTTCATTGTGGTGGATAAATGTTGGGACAAATTTATACTTTTTATTTAAGTTCTTTCCTATACCGGGCCATTAGTACTTCGGCAGCCCTAAAAGGGGAGATTTTATCTTTTGAAACCTTCAATATCATAGTTTCCAGATGCTCTTTAACAGTAGACGTTTGGAAGAAGTGTTGCTTTAAAAGTTCATCTATAGCTTGCAAGAGCCAGTATTTATTCTGTTTTTGCCTGTTCTTTGCAAAATACCCATTGTCTTTTGTGGTATTCAAAAATTGCACAATCATCTCCCATATTTCAATTATCCCTTTATTCTCAACAGCTGAACAAGTGCTTACTTGAGGGGTCCATCCATTTTCTTTGGGAGGATAGAGCTGTAATGCTCTTTCAAATTGTACTTTCGCTAGTTGCGCTTTTTTTAGATTATCGCCTTCCGCTTTGTTTATGACAATCGCATCTGCCATTTCCATGATGCCTCTTTTTATTCCCTGAAGTTCATCTCCTGCACCGGCTAACTTCAATAGCAAGAAGAAATCAACCATACTGTGTACTGCAGTTTCACTTTGTCCAACCCCAACAGTTTCTATTAAAACCACATCAAAACCGGCGGCTTCGCATAAGATAACTGATTCTCGGGTCTTACGGGCCACTCCTCCTAGAGATTCACCCGAAGGTGAAGGTCGTATAAAAGCGTTAGGATCTTTAACCAGCTCCTGCATACGCGTTTTATCACCAAGGATACTTCCTTTACTAAGAGTACTAGTCGGATCTACAGCTAATACGGCAACTTTCTTGCCAAGGCTTGTTAGGGTTTTACCGAAGATTT
This sequence comes from uncultured Eudoraea sp., assembly GCF_947490415.1. GTDB lineage: Bacteria > Bacteroidota > Bacteroidia > Flavobacteriales > Flavobacteriaceae > Eudoraea. Next base: position 381,662 of record NZ_CANLGX010000004.1, on the reverse strand, counting down.
CAATGAAGGTGCTCTTACCAACCCCAGGTACACCAGTTATACCAATTCTAATACTATTGGATTTCTTTAAAAGGCAATTCTCAACTAAAGTATAAGCTTTCTTTAAGTCTTCGTTTTTGGTGCTTTCAACTAAAGTTATAGCCCTTGCCAAAATGGCTTTGTCTCCATTTAGGACCCCACGGGTAAGATCCTCAACAGAGAGTTTCTTTTTGCGGTGTTTTTTTACCTGGCGTACTCCTTTTGTACCTTTATTTTTTTCCGTACTCAATGTTAGTTGGTAATTGGTACCCGGATTTTGGTTTTGTCCCATTCGAGACTGAGGTATAATTGCCCGGTTTCTTCAAAATTTATAGTCAAACTTTCAACTGTTTCCAACAAATTAATAACGGGTACCTCAACGTTAACAATGTCTTCTTCAGGGATACGTGTTGTTTCTTTACCACCGCTACTAAGAGTAACTCCCCAATCTGGGACATTCTTATTAAAAATTACCTGCCAGCTGTCTTTACCCGGGATTGTCCAAAGCGAATAGGTACCTGCAGGAAGTTCTTTATCGATGATATAAATTTTGGAGTTAGTGGTAAAGGTTGTAGGCTCATTAGCACCAGTACGCCATACGGCATCATAGGGCACAAGTTCACCAAAAATTACCCTTCCCTTTTTGAAAGGACTGCTGTATTTTAGTGTAAGGTCCATGCCATTTTCAGTGTAAACAACGATCTTTTGAGGACTGTTTTTCTTAGTTTGTTCTTTTAGATAGGGCATTCCCACGAAGTAAAAAAGTAGCGCTAATGCCGCTAATATGATCAATATCCATTTTAATACTTTCATATTATAGAAGTGTTGATTAGTTTGTCTAAGTTACTAAATCAAAAGTAAAAATTGCCTGGTTGTAATAGGTTTCTCCGGGATGAAGCACCGCTGGTGGAAATGATTGAATATTAGGTGCATCAGGATAGTTTTGGGTTTCAAAACAAATAGCTCCAAACTCCGGGGGAGTATAAACAACAACAGCAGGTTGATTGCTTTCAACTTTCATCTGAATGCCTGAAACCGGGGAATATAGTTCAGCCACTTTTTTAGCATCATCTGAAACCACATACGGAGTATCCAATCGTTTTCCTGCTATCTCTTTTCTAGTAAGGAAATCGTAATCTGTGTCTTTCACGGAAATCAGTTTTCCGGTTGGCAGCAAATTATCTTGAGTTTCTAATATTTCAGGACATTCCAGTTGCAGCTCATAGTGATCAATAGAATTAGTATTGTCCAGGCAAAAGTATGAATGGTTTGTCATATTTATAACGGTAGTTCTATCTGTAACCGCTTCGTGAACTATGTGCAATGAATTTCCAACCAATCTATACGTCACGCTGGCTATTAGGTTTCCCGGATAACCCTCTTCCATATGAGGGCTTTTGTAACTCAATTTCAGCCAGGGATGTTCACTGTTATCAATGGTTTCGAACTTCCAGTACTTTTTTCCGAAGCTTTCCTTTCCCCCATGCAGGTGTATACCATCTTCACTTTTCAAATGATAAGAGTTTCCATCAAGTTCAAAGCCGCTGTTGGATATCCTGCCGGCAAAGCGGCCAACACATGCGCCTAAGAATTTATCATCTTCCAGATAATTTTCTGGATTCTCAAATCCAACCACTACATTCAGCACATTTCCTTCCTTGTCTTTAACCAGAATATTTTGAATAATAGCTCCGTAATCGAGGACACTTAAGGATATAAAATCGTTTTTAATTGTAACTTGTTGCAAGGTGGGCTATTTAAAAATTTCTTAAAAATACTTGTTTTTTGCAACATGCAATATTTTCACTCGTCTTTAAATTAACAACAACTAATACCAAAAATTGGAAACCGGCCAAATGTTTCAAATAGATCTGGTAGAGCGTTGCAAAGCCAATGATCGAAAAGCACAAATAAAGCTTTACAGGCAATATTGTGATGGTATGTATTTTGTGGCAAAACGATTTATAAATGATCCTGATGATGCTGAAGACGTTTTACAGGAATCCTTTATTAAGGCGTTTCAAAAGATAGATCAATTCAAAGGTGAAGTTACATTTGGCGCATGGTTAAAGAAAATTGTTATCAACAAGAGTATAGACTTTCTAAAATCTAAAAAGGAGCGCTTTCAGGAACTTAATGAAAATAGCGTACATATTGTTGAAGATGAGGACTGGTCTGTAGATGATGGAATATCAATTGATGAGGTAAAAGAAGCGATAAATCAATTATCAGAGAAATACCGACTTGTTGTACAACTTTATCTAATGGAGGGATATGATCATAGTGAGATCTCTGAAATATTGAATTTGACAGAAACCACAAGCAGGACCCGATTGTTAAGAGGTAAAGGGCATTTAAAGGAATTACTTAAAGAAAAACGTTATGGCACAGGATCTTAGAGAATTGTTCAAAAAAGAGAACGATAAAAAGCATCTGATGAAAAAAGGACACGAGGAGCGGTTTTTACAACGATTAGATAAAGAGTTACCTCAGGCAAGGAGATCGACTTTCTATTTTATAAAAATCGCGGCATCAATATTAGTGCTTTTTAGCCTGGGAATTTATTCCTATATAAATTATAAAAGTGACTTGCCACAACAGCCTGTTGTTGTTGATAAAGGAACGGAGGATTCGAAACCTCAGGGGTATTCTCTAGGTGATCTTTCCCCGGATCTGAAGAAAGTAGAAAACTACTATGTAGCCAATATCAACCTTGAATTATCCCGTTTGGAAGTCTCAGGCGAAAATAAAGCCCTGGTAGATGATTATATGAAGCGTTTGTCTGAGTTGGATGAAGAGTACAAAAGGCTCAATATAGAATTAAACGAAATTGGTCCAAATGATCAGACTATTTCGGCTCTTATTAAAAACCTGCAATTAAGGTTGCAGTTATTGCAGAAATTGAAACAAAAATTAAATCAATTAAAATCATCAGAAAATGAACAAGTTACATCAAATAGTGTTTAAAAGTTTTGTGCTTAGCCTTTGCCTCTTTACAATTGGCAGCTTCGGACAAATGCAATCCAAAAAGTATAAGGAAACCTTTTCGGTAGGTGATAATGCCGTTGTTGATATTAATACAAGTCATGCCGATATTGAATTTGAAACCTGGAATAAAAATCAGGTAGTAGTTGAAGCCACAATTGAACTTGAGGGAGCTACTCCCGAAGAAGCTGAGGCCTATTTTAACAATGGTGGTATAAAAATCGTTGGCAATAGCCAGGAAATAACAATAGAAACAGGCGGGGGATATGCATGGGTTTTAAAAGGAGCACATGGTGATGCCAATAATATAATTGTTGAAATTCCTGAAATTCCTGAAATGCCGGATATGGAGCCCCTTTTTCTGGATTTACAAATCCCGGAAATTCCGGAGATTATCATGGAAATGCCCCCTATGCCCCCAATGCCTCCAATGAAATTCAAAGATTTTGATTATCAGGCCTATCAGAAAGATGGTGAAAAGTACTTAAAAGAGTGGTCAAAGGATTTTGAAAAGAATTTTGATGAAGAATATCAAAAGGAAATGGAAGCCTGGGGTAAAGAAATGGAGTCCAGGGTTGAGAAACGCGAAGAAGCTCGGGAAGAAATGATGAGAGAAAGAGAAGAAATGAGCAAAGAAAGGGAAGAAATGAGAGGCGAAGCTCAAGAATTAAGGCGTGAAGCTCAGGAAATAAAGCGAGAGGCTATGGAGGAGCAGAGAAGAATTGCACATGAACAACGCAAGGTTCACAGGAATGTTATTATTTCAAGACAAGGGAAAGATGGACCTAATACTTTTTACCGATCTTCTGAAGGTGAAGAAAGGAATTATAAGGTAAAAAAGACCATCAGAATTAAAATGCCGAAATCTACTAAACTCAAAATGAATGTACGACATGGAGAGGTTAAGCTGGCAGAGAATACAAGAAACATGAATGCAACCTTGTCTTATGCAAGGTTGCTTGCCTCCACTATAGATGGCGAAAAGACAAATATTGTGGCTTCCTATTCTCCGGTGTCCGTACAACGATGGAATTATGGGAACTTAAATATCAATTTCTCAGAAGATGTGGCTTTAAAGGACGTAAATATATTGACTTTAAACGCTACTTCTTCTGATATTACTATAGATCGTTTACTAAAAAGTGCCCAAATTAAAAATGACCTTGGTGCATTAAGGATCAATACAATTGCTAATGATTTTAAGGATTTGGATATATCTGTACAGAACGGGGAATTAGTTTGCCGTTTACCAGGCACCCCATTTAGTATTACTATAGATGGTACTTCTTCTGAATACTCCGGTCCGTCGGATTTAAAATTAGTATCGGAAAAAAATGGAAACAGTTTTGTTCACAGGGGGTATTATATGCAAAAGGATTCGGGGAAGTCAATAGTAATAGATTCCAGATACAGCGACATCCTGCTTCAACAATAACTACTCTTTTAACTTCATAGTCCCAAATTTATCTGCAACGACCCATCCTTGATTTTTATCCTCAACAGGAAAAAACAAATCCTGTAAATTTTTCCCTTCCATTACTTCCATCATTGTCGCAATAGGTTCGTATGAAACTATTTTTTATCAGAGCAAAGCTCTTTTGAGGCTTTTGTTCCGTGATCTAAATAATCATTTATAGATAAAGAAATTGATATTTGCATATGCTTGTTTTGATTTAGGTAATTAAATCGGTGGCCTAATTATTATTGCATAAATGCAAATCTCCCGGGACCTTTATCGACTACCTTGAATTCATGGATAGTTGATATTTCAGTTTTTGAGGGCCCTTTTTACATGATGGTCATTTTTTTTGGTTTGTGTCCTTTCACCATAGTATGTTGCGATGTGTTGAAGCAATCTGCCTACAAATACATATTTGATAAGCCAGAAGTATAGGGACTTACTTATTTATAAATTTAATTCATTATTCCATTGAACTATTTTGTTGTTATACATGGCATCTAAACCCATTTGAACACATGCGGCAGCTTTAGCGCCAGTAGTAACATTTGATGTGGGAACTGTATTATTTAATATATTGTTCTTAAAGTCGATTAATGCCTGGGTACTAGGGTCTGCATGATCTATATCAATTGGAATGCCTTTGCCTTCGTCCCATTTAATGGTAGCTCCCGAAACCCCGTCTACATCTTGAATTTCTTTTTTGTAATTCCCTTCCGGAAAGAACCATGCATTAACATAATCAAGGATCAATGTGCCTTTGTCTCCCATCACTTTTATTTGGTAATCATCTTTTGAATTGCTGGTTAAACATGTAAAAGTAGCTTTTACACCATTGGGGTAACTATAGATAAGGTGGACATTATCAAATGTTTCGCGGCCATCTTTCCAGTAGTCAATTCCACCAACACCTAATACTTGTTCAGGAATTGCGTTTAAAACCCAATTAGTAAAATCAATCTGATGTGAACATAGTTCGGCTACCAAACCGCCGGAGTATTCACGGTACATTCTCCAGTTGATTGCTCTTTCCTGTACAGGGTCAGTAACTGGCCTTCTCCAGTTTCCATTTCGGTTCCATTGACATTCAATAGCGGTGACTTTGCCAACTTTTCCATTCTGTATAAGGTCTACTACATGTCTATATAAACGTGAACTATGATATTGATGCCCGGTTTGGAAGATCTTATCAGAACTATTTACTTTGTCTCTTAACCGGATTATACCATCATATCCTTTGGCCATAGTTTTTTCACAAAAAACATGTTTACCGGCATCGATAGCTTCCGATGCTATTTGCGAATGAGTATTAAAAGGAGTTGCAACCAAGATAGCGTCTATATCTTTCTGTTCCAGAAGTTTACGGTAATCTGAATATCCTTTCGCTTTTCCTGACGTATTTGCAATGCCTTTCTGAAGTCTGAATGGCAAAATATCGCAACATGATATCACGTTTAAGTCCGGAATATTATTCATGATATTTATTAGCCCACCGCCGCGATCTCCCGTACCTATGACGCCAAAGTTTATGCTATCTGTTGTATTCTTAGAATAGGCCATACCAGATTCCATAAAACTTGTAGTGCCTATGGCAGCTGTTGCCAGACTGCTTTTGATCACAAATTCTCTCCGCTTCATACTTAAATTTACCTATAATTTTGGTTCCCATCCATTTTCATATTCCCTTTTCCAGGCGGCCATTGCTTGCTTATTTTTTAAAATCTTACCTGTCTTAGTATCTACTTTAAGCGTTTCTCCCGCATCCTGAGCCATATTACCCAGATGACAAAGCATAGTAGTTATACTTGCATCTGCAATGGGAGAGTTTTGTTTTTCATCTAACCGAATGGCATTAAAGAAATTTGCAATATGCATCCCGTCCAGATCACCTGCGCCCATAGTATCTATTGTAGCGCTACCTCCTGTTTCAAATTCAAATTTGATGGGTCGGCCATCCAGGTCATATAATTTATAACTTTCCCGACTTAATTCTATAGTACCCTTACTACCATAAATGGTTGCGCCTCTTCCCGGTTGTTCCGGTTTCATTACCCCCCGGCTATGTCCGTTCCAGGTAATGAACTTATTATCACTGAACGTATAGGTCACCTGTTGGTTATCAGGAAACTGCCAATCGTCATTATAGGCATATTTGCCTCCAAAAGAAGTGACCGTTTCAGGGAGATCAACTCCCAATGCCCATCGGCAGATATCTATTTCGTGTGTGCCATTGTTGTGAATTTCACCTGTTCCCCAATTGCGGAACCAATGCCAATTATATGGATGAATATTGTCTTTATATGCTTTCCTCGGCGCTGGTCCCTGCCAGAGATCCCAATTTAAGGTTGATGGTACGGCTGTATCTACTCCATTTCCAATAGATGAGCGGCTATTGGAATAATAGGCTTCTCCCTTATAAACATTTCCAATAATACCATTTCTAATATCCCTTACGGCGGTAATAGAAGTCCTTGCAGAACGTTGCTGGTTACCCATCTGTACTTTCTTACCGTATTTTTTCTGTGCCTCAACCAACAAGTCATTCTCGTAAGGGTTATGACTGCAAGGTTTTTCAACATAAACATGCTTTCCTGCCTGTAAGGCCATTATGGCCATTGGGGCATGCCAGTGTTCAGGTGTTGCTATGAAAACAGCGTCAACATCTTTATCTTCCAGCATTCTTCTGAAATCTTTTTCCACTTTGGGAACGTAACCAATTTTTTTCTGGCACCATATATTATGTGCCTCAATTATAGTATCATCCACATCACAATTGTAAATGATCTTTACATTTGGGCTTTTTGAAATACCCATGGTCAGCGCTTTAGCACGACTTCGCACTCCAATAACGGCAACCTGCAATTGGTCATTGGCACCTAAAACTCCTGCATTAAGGGTTCCCGGCAGGGCGAAAGTGCCTAAGGTTATGGCAGCGCTTCCAACAGTGGTTTTTTTAATAAAATCTCGTCTTGTAGTCATGGTTTATTCGCTTAGGATTGGTCTTATTTTAATATTCTTAAATGAAACACGATCACCGTGGTCCTGAAGCAGTATATGGCCCTTGTCAGCTTCTCCAAAATTCGGCCAGATTTTATATTTACTCTCTGAAACCAATTTTTTATAAGTGTCGCTTTTTCGTTCGTATTCCAGCACTTTCATGCCATTTAGCCAATGTTCCACATGGTTGTCTTTGGAAAGGATACGGGCATGGTTCCATTCACCAATAGGATTCACTGGTTTATCAGGATCTACCTTTATGAGATCATACAAAGATGCCATGGTTCTGCTACCTTCGTGATTGCCCAACTTAGCATCAGGATGATTGTCATCATCCAGAATTTGATATTCCAAACCAATTGATGATCCGGGACCTTTGTTAAGGTCGGTATCCACAAAATATTTTATACCACTGTTGGCACCTTTTGTAAGTTTAAAATCCAATTGAAATTCAAAATTACCATAAAGGTCATCGGTGACAATATCGCCCCCAGCTGAAGATTCTTCCCCACCTGATGATAAGACTATAAGCTCACCATTTTCTATAACCCAGCCTTCAGCAGGAAAGTCATCAAGGCGTGCTCCCCGCCATCCGTTGGTCGTGCTGCCATCCCATAGGAGTTTCCAACCATTTTTTTCTTCGTCAATGGTGAGTTGGTTTTTAGTAATGATTGGTGTAAGTGTACTTTTCCTTGCATATTTAGCAAGGCTGTCTGTAAGGATTCTAATGTTTTTCCATTGAATTTCTGTACCTTCCTTTTGGTCCTTTCCAATGCTGTGCACCTGGAGACCAATAAAGCCGCTACTGGTTTTATCGTCTATCAGATAGGCTGCGGGCACATCGTTTATCCAGGTTTTAAGAGTATCTCCAATGGCTTCAATTCTATAATGATTCCAGTCATTTTGCTTGAATGCCTGTTGAGCCTTTGGATTATTATCCATGGTATTAAGCCAGCCCCTTCTGGCCTCGTCGTAGATTCCCGCACTCCATGCCCTGTCTGAAGGATCTATCTCTATCTGGTAACCATGAACACGCCCATTCCTGTAATGAGGGAAGCTATTGCTTCTGATTTGAATCCCGGAATTCATGGTAGAATCTACCTTATAGTCTAATTCCAGGATAAAATCGCCATACATCCTGTCTGTCGTTAAAAAGGTATTAGGGGTATCATGTACCGTACTGCCCACAATAATTTCATCTCTTACCGTATAATGCGCTTCACCTCCTTTAATAGTCCAGCCATTAAGGGTTTCTCCATCAAACAAAGGAGTCCAGGGTGTATTGTCCTTCACGGAATCTGAACATCCCATTGAAGTGAGTACTATTATAATTAATACTGTTTTGTAAAAATGGGTACTTTTTATGTGTTCCATTTGGAGATAGATTTGTATTTATCCCTTAAATATAGGCTGTAGAATGCACAAATAAAAAAAGCGACTTAAAAAAGTCGCTTTTTGTTTGATTGCCTAAGTTTTATAACATTGCCCTAATGCACTTCCTTTTTAAGGTAATCCGGGAAGTTCTTTTTAAATCGATTCAACCTCGGAATAGATACTTGCCTGACATAGGAATTATTGGGGTTTTTTCTTTCGTAATCCTGATGGTAATCTTCAGCATTATAAAATTTGGTAAAGGCAGTGACTTCTGTCACAATAGGGTCTTCATAATTGCCACTTTCTTCCAGTGCAACCATATAGGTCTCTATGATCTTTTTTTCTTCCGGATTCTTGTAGAAAGCAATAGATCGATATTGCGCTCCCCTGTCCGGGCCTTGCCGATTAAGGCTGGTTGGATCATGGGATCCAAAGAATACCTGGACCAGCTCTATATAGGATATTTCCGTTGGATCATAATATACTTCTACTGCTTCGGCATGGGAAGTCTTGCCATAGCTTACCTGTTCATAGGTCGGATTTTCTTCAGTTCCACCAGCGTAGCCTGAGATTACTTCCTTAACACCTTTTACACTCTCGAATATGGCTTCCACACACCAAAAACACCCGCTTGCAAAATAGGCAGTTTCATATTTTTGCAGATCTTGTTTGGAATATTTTTCCGCTAAAACTACTTCTTTGGCTGGCTCTATTTTATTCTTAATTTTGGATTCGCAACTTGTAGTGAACAAGGTTATGGCTAGTAAAATACCTGCTTTCAGAAATTTCATTTTTCGAATTTATTTCAAAAATCAATAAATCTTTCTGGAAATGAGGTTAAAGACCTGTTAATTAATGCCTTTGGGTATTTCAAAAGCTCCAGTTTCACAAACTTTAATACGAATTTCTATGACTTTGCTTGAAGAAGTACTTCTAAACCATTCTGAAGGGACAATAGCTATTTTGGACAGTGAGATTCCAAATGGTAACTATATTCCGCTAGATTTATCTGTATTCAATAGAGACCTGAACCCCCTGGATATTAGCAATCCGTCTGTTTGCCAGGCGTATATAGACAAAGTCCTGAAAAATGACTCCTTTTCCATAGCATTTGGCGGGTATTTGGAAAGGCGGAACCTATACAGCAAAAGCCCTGGCTTTGCTGTTAAGGGAGAAGAAGAACGCAATATTCATTTGGGAATAGATTTTTGGGCTAAAGCTGGCACTAGAGTAATAGCCCCTTTAGGAGGCGTTGTACACAGTTTCAAAAACAATGCCGTTTCCGGGGATTATGGCCCAACTATTATTTTGAGGCATGATTTGGATGGAATTCAATTTTATACGCTTTACGGGCATTTATCCATAGAATCACTTCAAGGGTTATATAAAAACAAGGAATTCAGGGCCGGAGAAGCATTGGCGACTCTGGGCGATACCCCAGTTAATGTGAATTATGCCCCCCACCTTCATTTTCAGATTATACAGGATTTAGGCTCTTTTGCAGGAGATTACCCCGGGGTTTGTGCTCAAAAGGACCTACAGGGGTATCAAAAAAATTGCCCGGACCCCAATTTATTGCTAAAAATCACACCACCTTATATCGGTTAAATACACAAAATATCGCTGAGGTGTTTAAGGGTGCTGATCCGTTTATCGACACTTTTTTGCACTTAATCCATGTTTTTGCCAGATACCGAAAAATAAGGGTTTTTCGACGAATTACAACCGGGATGAGATACACATTGGGCGTTTTATATATATAAAACGCCCCAAGTGATGAAAACGATTGTAACTTTAATTTTTGTTCTTTTTATCGGAGTAGCTGCTCAAGCTCAGGATTCTAAAGTTGATACCAAAGTAGAAACAATAGAAATGAGTATAGTTACTTCAACTACTAAAGAAAACACTGTTGCTCGTTTGTACAAAAACAAGAATAGCCGAGTAAAGAAAGCTTTGTCTTTTACTACAAAAAGAAACAAAGCTAAATTGGCTTAATTCTTAGCTTTCATTTTAATGCCTTTCATTTAAGCCATCAGATATTTTTCCAAAAGCATACATCCTACATAGAAGGAAGCGATAATGATCCAGACGATTTGTGGAGTCATCCATTTATATTCCTTAATTGGCAGTTGTTTGAGTTTTCGCATATAGACTACTGTTGCCCATAAGGTAATCAGATTGCCCAAAAAGGCAACTTCTAACTGGTTAAAGAGAAAGGTGTAGAGTGGATATAACCATACCAGGACCAGCAGGAAGATACCAAAGTGGAAGATTGGATGTTTCCTCCCTTCTGCTTCATATACTTTATAAAGAAACCAGAACATAATAATTGTAAGCAGAATCCAAACCGTGGCAGCAGCAGAATCTATCCAGGAAAGTGCATTGATGATATTATCCATAGTATCTAGGATTAAACGTTTTTATGGTTATTTGGTCAGTACCGGTTCCAATACTTCCCATACGTTATTAGCCACAATTTTTTGTCCTTCAACGGTAGGGTGAATGCCGTCTTCCTGGTTTAATTCAGGAATACCTGCAACATTATCCAGTAAAAAAGGTATAAGATAAGTTTCGTTCTGTTCAGCCAACTCAGGGAATATCCTTCTAAATTCCTTAGTATACTCCTGGCCCATGTTTGGCGGTATTTGCATCCCGGCAAGGATGATAACTGTATCCGGGTTTTTCTCCTTAACAGAATCCACAATGGCCTGCAAGTTTAACCGGGTCTCATTTAAAGGAATACCTCTCAAACCATCATTGGCGCCCAATTCCAGAATAAACACGTCGGCTTTTTGATTTAGCACCCAGTCAAGCCTGTTTCTTCCACTAGCTGTTGTTTCGCCGCTTAGTCCCGCGTTTACAACCGTGTAATTTAAATTAAGGGAATCAACAATTTGTTGAATTACTGCCGGAAAAGCCTCCTCTGTGTCAAGACCGTAGCCTGCTGTGAGGCTATCACCAAAGAACATAATAACTTTGTTATTTCCGGTTTGAACGACACTATTTTCCGTTTGCCCGGAGTTAACGGGAGAATTTTCTGAGGATTTTCCGGACTTTTCTCCACAAGCCAGCAATAGTAAAAACACTAAAAAATAACGAAATTTTAAGAAGGTCTGCATGTTTTAATGGTCTTAATGTCGAAATCATTTCCTTATTTTGCTGCGTCGTTGCAAACAAAATCTAATTTCTACCAATGTCAAAGATATTAAACGTTAACCAACTGGGGAAGACCTATTCCAGTGGTTCTAAAAAACTAACTGTTCTGGATGCTATTTCCTTTGAAATAGAGGAAGGGGATACCTTTGCCATTGTTGGTCCCTCGGGTAGTGGTAAGACTACTTTATTGGGGCTATGCGCAGGTTTAGATGATCCCGACTCTGGTTACATTGAACTTTGTGGCACTCGAATTAACGATTTAAGTGAAGATCAACGTGCCCTATTGCGCAATAGAGAAGTGGGATTCATTTTTCAGGATTTTCAGTTACTTCCCACGCTAACAGCTCTGGAGAACGTAAGTGTACCTTTAGAATTACAAGGGGCAAAGGAAGCCAGGAAGCAGGCGATGGAACTTTTACATAAAGTAGGATTGGCAGATAGGTCTCATCATTATCCCTCTCAGTTATCAGGTGGTGAGCAACAGAGAGTTGCTCTGGCAAGAGCTTTTAGTAATAGGCCTTCTATCCTTTTTGCCGATGAGCCTACCGGTAACCTTGATGAAGAAACAGGAGAAAAAGTAGTTAAACTGCTTTTTGAACTTAATAAAGAAGCAGGTACTACTTTGGTTATTGTAACACACGACCTGGACCTTGCAAAACGTACGCAGCATATTCTAAGGCTCAAAGGAGGAAAGATAGTTGCTAATGAAAGTACAGTAATCTCGTGAAAAACCAACAGAAAGCTTCATCTTTGGCAGGCACAGGCTGGCTTTTTAAAATGGCATGGCGCGATGGAAAGGCTAGTGGAGGCCGACTTACTTTGTTTATGGCCTCTATCATCCTTGGTATTACGGCACTTGTTTCAATCCAATCATTCAGTGATAATCTTAAAGAAAATATTCGCCTGCAGTCCAAATCACTTATGGGAGCGGATTTTATAATTGATTCAAGACAACTACCGAATGAAAGAGTGCAGGAAATTATAGATTCATTAGGAGGAGCAAAGGGTATGGAAGTGAATTTTGCATCCATGGCAGCATTTCCAAAGAATGAAAGCAGTAAACTGGTTCGTGTAAGGGGGCTTGAAGGTGATTTTCCACTTTACGGGGAAATAGAGACAGAACCCGCAGATGCGGCAACTTCGTATATTTCTAATGAAGGTGCCCTGTTAGATGCCACAGTGATGCTGCAGTTTGAATTAGAAGTCGGAGATATAATCAAAATAGGCAATGCTAGTTTACCAATTACAGGTACACTTATATCTGCACCCGGTAATAGCGCATTTGCCAGTTCTGTGGCACCCCCGGTTATTATTCCATTTGGCATTATTGAACGAACGGGGCTACTGCAGGTGGGTAGTCGTCTGGACTATAACTATTATTTTAAGGCCCCACCGGAGATGGACCTCGATGCTCTTGACAAAGAACTCGACCCCATTTTGGATGCTGAGAATGCAGATCTGGATACGCATACATCAGGGAGCAGACAACTGGGTAGTTCCTATGGAAATGTTGGAAAATTCCTTAACCTGGTTGCATTTATTGCTCTTTTATTGGGCTGTGTAGGTATCGCAAGTTCTGTACAAATCTATATAAAGGAAAAATTGAGGTCGGTGGCTGTACTTAAATGTATGGGTGCCAGTCGAAAGCAGACATTCCTTATTTATTTGATTCAAATAGCAGGTATGGGCCTTCTGGGGGGTGTTATTGGAACGATTGGAGGTATATTGCTGCAACAAACATTTCCAAGTCTGCTGCAGGACTTTTTACCTTTTGAAGTGCAATTGTCATTGGCGCCTCAGCCCATTATAATGGGTTTATTACTGGGAGTCTTTATGTCAGTGCTGTTTGCACTATTGCCACTTATGAGTACCTGGTACGTCTCTCCTTTACAGGTACTGCGTATTCAAGAAACACAAGAGGAGCGTCCCCGAAAAGCCAGGGCCCTCGTATTTATAGGAATATTAATCTTTATTTTCCTGTTTTCCCTTTGGCTTTTAGAAAACTTGCGTTATGCCATTGGTTTTGTGATCAGTATTGCGGTAACCTTCTCCATATTGGCTGGTGTTGCCACTCTGTTTATGAGGGGAATAAAAAAGTTCTTTCCTGCCAAATGGAGTTTTACCTCAAGACAAAGCCTGTTAAACCTTTTTCGGCCAAATAATCAAACTATGGTATTACTAGTAGCTATAGGGGTAGGGGCTTTTCTAATTAGTACGCTCTATTTTACCAAAGATATGCTGTTGGCAATGGCACAGCTTGATAACAACAGTGATAGTCCTAACATAATTCTGTTGGACGTACAAAGCGAGCAAAAAGAAGACGTAGCAAATAGCATAACCCCTAAAGGCCTTCCGTTATTAGATAATATTCCAATAGTTACGATGCGTATGCATACTATAAAAGGACGGGCTGCTAATGATCTTCGACAAGACACAACCCTGACAATGAATAAATGGGTTTTGAACCACGAATTTCGGGTTACCTACCGTGATTCCATGATTTCTTCGGAGACCCTTACTGAAGGTGAATGGGTACCGGAAACCCCTAAAGAAGGTCTTATCCCTATTTCCATTGCTGATAATATTGCCAGAGATGCTGAAGTGGTGGTTGGAGATACGATTGTTTTCAATGTCCAGGGTGTTTTGATGGAAACCGTTGTGGGAAATATTCGCGCCGTGGACTGGGCACGAATGCAACCTAATTTTAACCTGGTCTTTCCTAAAGGAGTTTTGGAAAATGCCCCGCAGTTTCACGTTATAACAACTAATGCACCCAATGCGGAGGCTTCAGCCAACCTCCAACGAGAATTAGTTCAAAAATTTCCTAATATCTCGGTGCTTGATTTGCGGCAAATTGTAACACTCATAGAGAATGTTCTGGATAAGATTGCTTGGGTAATTAATTTTATGGCCTTTTTTAGTATCCTTACTGGTATTATTGTATTAATAGGAGCTGTACGTACCAGTAAATATCAGCGTATAAAGGAAAGCGTTCTTTTACGGACCCTGGGTGCAAAAAGCAAACAAATTCTAAAAATCACAGCCCTTGAATATTTTTATTTGGGTGTTTTGGGTAGTGGTATAGGCATATTACTTTCACTGATAAGCAGCCAGTTACTGGCTACATTTGTTTTTAAAGCGCCGTTTGTACCTTCTTTAGTACCCTTTTTAGTACTGTTGCCCGGAGTTACATTACTCGTTCTCTTAATTGGTCTTAGTAACAGCAGGAGTGTATTAAACAGTCCGCCTTTAGTAGTGCTACGCAAGGAAGGTCGGTAGATTTACGAGTACTTTACCCCAATGCTGTGAATGTGGAAAATCTCTTTTGATCATATTTCCACTTACATTTTAATACAGTCTAGATTTCTCAATCGTTCCTTTGCAACTCATGTCGAAATGACCCGGTTGGGTTATAAAAAACGGATGTAAGCCAGATCTGTCATTTCGAACCGAACAAAGTGAGCGTGAGAAATCTCAATTTACCTTTTTTCAATCACACTTACATGCAGTATAGATTTCTCAATCGTTCCTTTGCAACTCATGTCGAAATTACCCGGTTGGGTTATAAAAAGCGGATGTAAGCCAGATCTGTCATTTAAAATCGAACTTAGTGAGTGTGAGAAATCTCGTTTTTTCAAATATTAACTTCAATTGGATATATTGAAGTCCGTTACCAAATAAATCTTCAAGAAGTAACAATTTCTTACATTATTATATTTCCTTTTCCGCGTTTTTTTTCATATTTCTCTCAATAATACCCATATAATCCCTTTACAATACCGGCTAAAAAACCTAAAATTCCGATAAAGGGTTTTTTGCTTCAATTCTTTTCATCCGAAATTTTTATCGCTTTATCGCAAAATTTTCCAGCTACCGAAAAATAAGGTGCTTTCAGCGATTTATACCCTAAGGGTACCACTTTCTGTAGTTATTTTATTAGACCCAATCTAATAGCATGAAAGCATTTTTAACCTTAGTACTTATACTTTTATTCGGAGCTGTTGCTCTGGCCCAAAAAACTACAGACTATGGTAAAGTTGAAACATTTCAAATGGATATTGTTCTGGATGCTAGCCTTCCTGTTTCTTACAATAGTGGGCAAATTGAGGCAACAAAAGAAGACGCTGTTGCGCGCTTATACAAATTCAAGAATACACGAGTAAAGAAAGCTCTGGCTTTTACTACTAAAAAAAATAAACCCAAATTAGCCTAATCCCCAAACCCCAAACCTAATGGTACTATTTATTCTATTATTACCTGTTGCACTTCTAATGAGTTATTTGATTGTTTTTCCTAAAACAAAAGGAGTTTTAAGACCTATTAAAGTCCCAACAGGCCGAAGATAAGTCCTCCCTTTGTACTTAAAATAAAGCAAGAGTCGATTAAACTGATTATTATTCCTGAATTCCAGGTTGTTTAATTTGATAATTCAAACGCTTTTTTTCTGCATCCACCATTTGCTTTACTTCCCGGAGTAGTGCTTTGGCATCGTAGATTATACCATCCTTTATGGTGTATTTTACCCCACCAACACGCACAACTTCATTATCTTCAGTAAGTTTTATGGCGCCAGTGCCATATAGTACTTTCAGGTTTTCTAATGGATTTTCAGATACAATAACAAAGTCGGCAAGTTTACCAACAGTTACTGTACCTATTTGATCATCCATTCCTAAGGCTTCTGCTCCGTTTAAGGTTGCTGAGCGAATAATCTCTAAAGGATGAAACCCGGCTTCCCGCAGCAATTCCATTTCACGTATATAGGCAAAACCATAGAGCTGAAAGATGAAGCCCGAATCTGAGCCTGTGGTTACCCGGCCACCTCTGTTCTTATACTCATTTATAAAGGTCATCCAGAGTTTGTAATTCTCCTTCCAGGCTACCTCCTGTTCGGTACCCCAGTAATGCCAATAAGAACCATGACTTATTTTGCTGGGCTGGTAGAAATCCCATAATGAAGGCAAGGTATAGTCTTCGTGCCATTCAGCCCTTCGTGCCCTTTGAAGGTCTCTGCTGGCTTCATAAATATTAAAGGTTGGATCCAGGGTAAAATCTAATGAGATAAGTTCGTCCATAACTTTATTCCAATGTTCAGAATATGGTTTTGCTGCCTGTTGCCATAGTTTACCGGCCTCCTCAAAGCGGTCCTGTTCATTATTGTAATTGTAATCCAGTGGATAATCCTGCACCGTACGGTCTTCAAAAAGTGCTTCCGGTAGTCCATACCAGTGCTCCATACTAGTCAGACCAGCCCTGGCGGAATGGAGTACATTCCATCTGGCAACATTAAGCTGAGCATGATGACAAGCTGAGCGCAAGCCTAATTTTTTGTTTTCATCTAAAGCTGCTGTCATAATTTCCGGAGGTGCCCCAAATAACTTAATGCCATCAGCTCCTTTTTTGGCGTTATTCCGAACCCATTCCCGTGCCATTTCCGGAGTGCTTATAGTGGCATCACTACCTTGTCCAAATCCTGTATAGGCTAAAATACGGGGTGCTACAATTTCATTTTTAGCACTTTTTCTTTTTAAATCCAAAGTAAAATCCACCCCCCGACCGCTCGGTTCACGCACCGTAGTAATTCCATGAGCCATCCAGAGTTTAAAAACATAGTCCGGTTCTGCGCCCTGGGCTTTTCCTCCAATATGGCCATGCATATCTACAAAGCCCGGAAGTAAATACATGCCTTCGCAGTTTAATTCTTTGCCTCCTCCTTTAAGCTGTGGTCGGTCTGAATCTTTTATTGCTACTCCCGGATAGCCTACAACCTTTATACTTTTAATACGATTGTTAACCACTTCTATATCTACGGGCCCCATTGGCGGTGCCCCATTACCATTAATAAGGGTAACTCCCCTGATGATAAGTTGAGAAAATGGCCCATCGCCCTCGTTACTCTGTGCAAGTATTGAAAGATTGCAACATAAGATGAGAATTAAGAAGGAATTTATTTTTTTGTTCATACTAGTCGTTTTGTTTAGGTACCTCAATCTTATCTCCCAAAAATAAGGCGTTAAGGAATAATCTGTTGGTGCCATACCATGAGCCCCGGAAATTTGGATTATCCGCGAACATTACTACTCTTCCGCTGCCTAAGGGACTTACAATAAGTGAAGCCGAAGTTTTTAAGAATTCTTCGCTGTTCTTTCTACTTATGTAACCGTCTATCAGCGCATTCCTGGAGTATTTAGCTACGGTAGAATACTCATTTTTACTCGGTGAAAGCCATACAGTATTGTTTTTATATACCGGAATGTCTGTATCTCTGTAGCCAAATGCCAGCGGATGGGTAACATCCAGATCGGCTTTAAGTATAATTCCTCCAAGGCCTTCTCTACCCAGGTTTTCATCGGCATCAACGTATGGCTCTCGCAATACTGCCTTGGTAGAATCTACCTCGGATTTAGTAAGTTTCTCTTTAACAAGTTTTTTATCAATAGCCCATTTAGAGGCTGTTCCAATTGTAATAAGTGTATTCCCCTTCTTAACCCAGTCTGAAAGTTTGGTCTGTTGCTTCTCTGTAAGACTATACTTGCCCGAAACCATAACCAATGTATTGTATTCGTCTAGCTTTGCCTCATCGTAGTTCCTGATAGGGATTTTTGTAATTGGCATGTGTACCCTGGTATCTAATAAATGCCAAACCTCTCCGGCTTCATAAGAGCGGGTTCCATCTCCTATAAGCATTGCGGCTTTGGGTTTTGTTAATGGGCGAATATGCCTGCTTCCCAGATCAATTCCCTGGCTGTTGTAACCCGTGGCTATCCCATAGATAGGGACCTGGTATTTTTCCTGTGCCTCAAGCACCCATTTATATACTTCATCAGCATCTTTCTTTTGAAGGCTTATGGGTAGAATTAAGGCTCCATAATTAAAAGACTTGCTGGTATTATCGATCGTTGTGGTAAATGGTTTAAAGGCAGAAGAGAGTACCAACTTCTTAGTTTGAAGAAAATTTAAAACTGCAGGTGCGTTGTAATCATCCCAATCTATAATATATGCATAAGAGGATTTTTGAACTGGTTGGACGTTTACAAGATCATCTGTAGAAGTTATTTTATCTCCCCGACTTAGCTTCTTTACTCCCCTGTAGTTTATATTATAGAAATTTGCCACAGACCAGGCAGACGCATCATAAAAAACGCTGTCACGGTATTTTTTATAAGTTTCAAACATCGTTTGCACCATCCTGTACTGGGGCTGGGATGTGGGCACTACATAGGAATCATTACCGTATTTGTATACATCTATTTTATGGATTAATAGCTTGTCAATAAATGCCTTTATCCGGTTTTTGTCATAGCGATCTCCAAAGCTGTATCCTTGAACCCCTTTTATTGCCGAATTCATCATCGCCGTTTTAAAGAATTCTTTTTGATATGAACGCAGATAATCTTTGTTCTCAACTGCAGCCTTCACAGTAGTGATACTCGATGTGTACTGATTGCGAATGGTGAAGGGAAATGTGATTTCACCAAAGGCCGTTTTCTGCTTATGCCCCCTGGAACTGGCCTGTTCAAATAACAGCCCAAGGCCACCCTGAATATCAGGATAGGAAGAACCGTAACCCGGATAGGTACCGTCAAAAGCCTCTTTGGTAAAATAAAATGAGCCAATGCTGTCTAAGGCCTTGGCAAAATAGTTTCCAAACAAATTATTAAGATCCTCATAGTTCTTTTTAGGCATAATAGGGTTAAGAGAACCGTTTGCTTTCATTGGTTCAAAGAAATAAGTGCTTTGAGAACCCATTTCATGAAAGTCGGTAACTACATTGGGGTACCATTCATGATACCACTTAAGCTTACCACGACTTTCAGGGTTTATTGCCAGAAGCCAGTCCCTGTTGAGGTCGAACCAATAGTGATTGGTACGCCCACCAGGCCAGTATTCATTGTGCTCTGCATCCTGGGGGTCTGCCACAAGTGGATTGCCCTGATAGCTGTTTACCCATTGTGTATGCCTGTCCCGACCATCAGGGTTGATGGTAGGATCTATAAAGATTACTGCGTTTGTTATGTAATTAAGTATCACGGGATTCTCAGAAGCTACAAATGTATAAGCGCTTAAAAGCGCTGCTTCGGAACTGGATGGCTCATTCCCATGTACGTTATAACCCAAATTAATAAAAATTGGAAGAGATGCGTCCGGGGAAGAGGATTTGCTGGGATCTGTAAAGGCAAGGTGCCTTTCCTTTATAGATTCCAAATTAGACAAATTATCGGGGGTAGTAATCGTTAAGATTACGAGTTTACGACCTTCATGTGTTTTGCCGTATTCATGGATAGATGCTCTGTCTGAAAGCTCTGCGAGCTTTTGTAAATAAGCTACAATAAGATCATGCCTGGTATGACGTTCTCCAATTCCATAACCTAAAAACTCTTCAGGAGAAGGAATATTACTATTAAAAGGCTGGTATTTTTTAAGAAAGTAATCCTGACTGAATGTGAGGCAACTACAAAGTAAAAAACATACTAGTAAAATATTCTTCATAAGGGCAATTTTTGAATTAGTCGGCTAAATATAGGTATAAATTGCCTTAAGAAGAAAAGTCTTTTTACATGGGGAATTTATGTGTCAGGAATATAAAATAGCCGCCTTTAATAAGGGTTTCCCTTAAGCCACCGATTGATGAAAGTCGCTCTGACCTATTTCTTTAAAATTAACAATATAGTTGGTGCCTTTTTTGGAAAAGTCTCTGATTATCGATCCTTTTAGCTGACGGGCAAGGTTATGAATTAGCTTTAAGCCCAGAGAACGGGTATTTTTAAAATTCACTTCCTCTGAAAAACCAACACCATTATCTCCAATATTTAGAATGTAGTCCTTATCAGCCATTTTCTTTAGCTCAATATGTATTTCTCCCTGGTCATCCCCTTTTATTCCATATTTAAGGGCATTTGTTAGTGCTTCGTTGATGAGGAGGCCAAGAGGTATAGCCGTATCTATACCCAATTCTATTTGAGGAATATTAATGTTTACCTTAACGTTACTATCGGCACCCTTTACAGATTTCACAAGATATTCACTTAATTCTTCAACATAGGATTTATAATTTATTTTAGACAGATCGTCGCGCATGTAAAGCATTTCATGTACCATAGCCATAGAGATGACTCTGTTCTGACTACTTTTAATAAGATTTTTTACTTTTTCATCCTTTATCCCCCTGGACTGAAGGCTTAGCAGGCTGGAAACCGTTTGCAGATTATTTTTAACCCTGTGGTGCACTTCTTTGAGCAGGGTGTCCTTTTCATGTATCCGTTCTTCAACTTCCATCTTGGTTTTATAGAGGTTGTGGTGTGCTTTTAAGAGGTTTTTACCCAGCACTCCACCCAGGAGGTAAACGGAGAACAATATGCTTAAAAAGCTAAAAAGGTTTTGACTCTCAACGGGAACAACATTTTGGGTTAAAGAAAAATCGGAAATTCCCTGAACAAAAATTAAAGCAATAATCAGAACAGTGAGGTACAAATAGATTTTCCCATAATTGCGCGTTGTCGCATATCCCGCAAACACAACAATTGCCAGCACAAAAATAAACGGACTGTTTATGCCACCTGTTAACATAGTGATGGCCGTAGCTGAAGCTAAGCCAAGTATAGAAAGGATGTTATAGGTAAGCGTTAGGTTTTTGTGAGATGCATAGGCCAGGTTATTAATTACACTCAACGCACCAAAGGCCAGAAATATATGGGGAACAATTTCATAAATATCCAGGAAAAAAAGACAAACCAGACCAAATATTATAGAGGAAATAGAAGCAAAATAGCTTACCCTAAGGGTCAGACGTATTTTATCCTGTATTCTGTGCTGATGTTTGGTTTCTTTTTCCATAGTCTTAAGTTATATTCATTGATGCAGCTATGCTTCATACGGAAAATCGCAACCGTAGCTGGGAGGCGAATTCCCTCAATGCTGTAAAGCTATATATGTTTTATCATATATTCAACAGCTAATCTGACAAAAAGTAACTTTGTTATCTACAATACTAAATATGTTAATCTCGTACCTCCTTAGGCTGTAAATTGGTCAGATCTCCAATGTTAACAGCTGTACCGGTTTCAATACTTTTTCTTGCCGCAATCCCAATAAGTACAGACATTGCGCCATCTCTGCTTCCTGCGGTCCTGCCAAAAGGATCAATAGAATCAGCACTTCTAAACAATTTATCTTGTAAGCGTTTGTCACCTCCACCATGACCGCTTTTTTCCATTTCTACCATAACAGTTTCAAAATCCTTCCACAATTTGTGCACTATTATGGGTTCATTATTCTCAGTTTCCTCATTGCTCTGCTCCATTTCCTTGTCGTGCATTTCGGCCTGGTCTATGTTCATCTCTTTATAATAAGGGATGTCCATCCATGCTTCGAGCCTTCCTCCTGTACCGTTAAAGGCGACCCGCCAACCTTCCAATGGAGAATAAGTGGTTAGCGAATAATTTAATTGCACGTTATTTTGATATTTTACCTGCGCAGACATCTTATCATAAATGTTTATTTCATTTCTAAAAAGGCAATTGTCTCGGATATACCCATCGTATTTCTCATGTTTTGTATACAAATTAGTCAAAAATTGATTTTTAGAAATGTCCCAATAGAAGTCACAATTAGATTGATGATTGCAATTTCTACAGTTCTCCCCTCTGAAAGGGCCATTTTTCCCATAAAATTCCAAATCACCGAATGCAAATACTTCGGATGGCTCAGAATTGATCCACCAGTTAAGAAGGTCGAAATGATGCGTGGCCTTGTGAACCCATAAGGACCCGCTGCTTTCCATTTGTCCGTGCCATCGTCTAAAATAACTGGCACCGTGGTAAGTGTTCAGATACCAATGAAAGTCAACTGAAGTTAGTTTGCCAATGGTGTTATCTGCCAATAACTGTTTTATTTTGGTGTTATATGGGCTCCATCGGTAGTTAAAACCTACTATCAGATTTTTGCCTGATTTTTTTTCTGCATCCAGGATGGCCTGACATTTATTTTCATCTGTAGTTAATGGTTTTTCAGTAAGTACATCGCATCCCATTTCCATTGCTTTGATAATAAATTCATGGTGAGTTGCATCTTTTGTGGTCACGATAACAAGATCTGGTTTAGAATCTTGGATCATTTTCTCAAAATTTGTAAAAGTTGGGCAATTTGCTCCGGTATATTCTTTTCCAAAGGAGAGTCTCCCCGGATTTATATCGCACAAGCCCACAAATTCCAGTATATCCGAATATTCATCGACAAGACGTTTTCCCCAAAAAGTGATTCCACGAATACCTGTTCCAACAAGGGCAATTTTTAATTTTACATTTATTCCAAAATCAAACTGTGTAATTGGCATTGCGGAAGAGGCAGCTAACATGCTAATGGAGGTCAGGAATTTACGTCTGGAAGATTTCATATCAAAATAATAATAATAATAATTAGGTGTCAATACCTAAAGATATAGCATTTTGAACAAAAAAAAAGCGTCCATATACGGACGCCATTTTTAATAATATCGGTTAATTTGTCAATCTTGGATCAATACCCATTCTCCGCGGTCTATAAGAGGCTCTGCCTGTTTGAATTTGACAGTCTTGCTTTCGCCGGACATTACATTTTTAATTGTGACTTTTTCATTCCTGCCAATTTTAGGTTTTTCCCTCACAATGGTTTCCGTTATTGGAGCCCTGCCACCTTGGTTCTGACCTACTGCTCTGTTCCGGGCTGCCAGTTCATCATTATTAGGAATTTCCTCCTTAGTAGTCTGTAGCTTCTCTTTAGGTCTTCGTACATTCCTGGCTTCCTGAATCTCATTAGTGTCAGCAGAGGGTAATTCCCCTTTGAACAAGAAGGAAACTACTTCTTTGTTCACCTTGTCTATCATGCTTTTAAAAAGTTCAAAAGCTTCAAATTTATAAATTAACAAAGGATCTTTCTGCTCGTGAACAGCCAATTGGACAGACTGCTTCAACTCGTCCATTTTCCTAAGGTGAGTTTTCCATGCGTCATCAATTATGGCAAGAGTTATATTCTTTTCAAAGTCTGTTACCAATTCTTTACCATTCGACTCATAGGCATTTTTAAGATTGGTGACCACATTAAGCGATTTAATACCATCAGTAAAAGGAACTACAATACGTTCAAATTTATTACTGCTATCCTCGTATACCTTTTTGATAACAGGGAAAGCCGTAGCGGCACTTCGCTCCATTTTGCTCTGGTAATAATCATAAGCCGCAGCATAGGTTGTATTTGCGATCTCCTGAAAACTCTGTTTGGCGAATTCCTCTTCTGTAACTGGAGAGGTAATGGAAAAATACTTGATGAGTTCAAATTCGAAATTCTTAAAATCGCTGGCGGCCTTGTTGGTTTCGGCAATTACTTCACATGTATCATAAACCATGTTTGCAATATCTACCTTAAGTCGCTCACCCTGCAGTGCATGCCTTCTTCTTTTATAAACTACTTCGCGTTGTGCATTCATTACGTCATCATACTCCAAGAGTCGTTTACGAATACCAAAATTATTCTCTTCAACTTTTTTCTGTGCACGTTCAATGGATTTGGTCATCATAGAATGCTGGATTACTTCTCCTTCTTCAAGACCCATTCTATCCATCATTTTTGCAACCCTGTCTGAACCAAATAGCCGCATTAGATTATCTTCCAAAGAGACGTAAAATTGTGAACTTCCAGGATCTCCCTGACGGCCTGCACGACCTCTCAACTGCCTGTCTACCCTTCTTGAGTCGTGTCTTTCCGTACCTACAATCGCCAAGCCCCCTGCTTTTTTAACTTCTTCAGATAATTTTATATCCGTTCCACGTCCTGCCATGTTTGTTGCAATGGTTACTACACCCGCATAGCCTGCTTCTGCCACAATATCGGCTTCTTTTTTATGCAGTTTCGCATTTAAAACATTGTGTGGAATTTTTCGTATACCCAGCATTCGGGATAATAATTCGGATATTTCCACAGAGGTGGTACCAATTAGTACCGGTCTTTTTTGTTCCGAAAGTTTGGTAACTTCGTCAATAATGGCGTTGTATTTTTCTCTTTTGGTCTTATAGATAAGATCGTTTCTGTCATCTCTGACTATAGGCCTGTTTGTAGGGATCTCCATAACATCCAATTTATAGATCTCCCAGAATTCCCCTGCTTCCGTTACTGCGGTACCTGTCATACCTGAAAGCTTTTTATACATTCTGAAATAATTCTGCAAAGTAACCGTAGCAAAAGTCTGAGTCATTGCCTCGATTTTTACATTCTCTTTCGCTTCAATGGCCTGATGTAATCCGTCTGAATATCTTCGCCCATCCATTATACGGCCTGTCTGCTCGTCTACAATCATCACCTTATTATCGATAACCACATACTCCACGTCTTTTTCGAAGAGTGTATATGCCTTTAATAGCTGGCTCATGGTATGGATACGTTCGCTTTTTATTGCAAAATCTTTGAATAATGCCTCTTTTTCTGATGCTTCCTGTTCGATTTCCAGGTTTTGATTTTCAATTTTTGCAATTTCACTTCCAATATCAGGCATCACAAAAAAGTCTTTTTGATGATCTCCCGAAATATATTCAATACCCTTGTCAGTTAGTTCAATCTGATTGTTCTTTTCATCGATAACAAATAATAATTCCGAATCTACCTGAGGCATTTCCCGATTGTTATCCTGCATATAAAAATTCTCTGTTTTTTGAAGCAGTTGTTTTATGCCTTCTTCACTCAGAAATTTAATAAGTGCTTTATTCTTAGGCAAGCCTCTGTGGACCCTCAGCAATAGAAAACCCCCTTCTTTGGTATTTCCAGCGGAGATTTCTTTTTTGGCCTCTGCCAGAACTCCCGTAAGGTACTGACGTTGTTTCTGAACAATGTCTGACACTTTAGGCTTCAATTCATTGAATTCATGACGATCTCCTTCCGGCACAGGCCCGGAGATGATTAAAGGCGTACGGGCATCATCAACAAGTACAGAATCAACTTCATCCACAATGGCATAGTGGTGCGGTCGTTGTACCAGGTCGCCGGGTGTATGGGCCATGTTATCCCTAAGATAATCGAATCCAAATTCGTTGTTGGTTCCATAGGTAATATCTGCGTTGTAAGCTGCCCTTCTTCCTTCAGAATTAGGCTGATGCTTGTCTATACAGTCCACGGAAAGCCCATGAAATTCAAATATTGGTGCCATCCACGCACTATCCCTTTTAGCCAGATAATCATTTACCGTAACCAAATGGGCTCCTTTTCCTGCGAGGGCGTTCAGGTACATTGGCAAGGTAGCAACAAGTGTTTTACCCTCACCAGTCTGCATTTCTGCAATTTTACCCTGATGCAAAGCAATCCCGCCGATTAACTGTACGTCATAGTGTACCATATCCCATGTCACTTCCTTTCCTGCGGCATCCCAGGAGTTTTGCCATACGGCATTATCACCCTCCAGGTTTACATAATCTTTGGATCCAGATAACAATCTGTCAAATTCTGTAGCTTCAACAGTGATGGTTTCATTATTCACAAATCGTTTTGCGGTTTCTTTAACTACGGCAAAGGCTTCAGGAAGAATCTCGTTTAAGGTGATCTCAGTAATCTTATAGACCTCGTCTTCAAGTTTATCAATTTCTGCATATATTTCCTCATTTCTGTCAATATCGAGAGAGGCTTTTACTTCTTCTTTCAATATGTCAATCTGCTTCTGAAGTTCTTCGGATGCCTTTGTTATTGTTAGTTTGAAGTCCTGTGTTTTTTGCCTAAGTGCATTATGGTCCAAGGTTTCTATCGCTGCTTCAAAGGATTTGATCTCCTTTAAAAGGGGTTGTAGTTCCTTAACATCTTTCTTAGCCTTGTCACCTACAAATGCCTTGATAACTGAATTTAAAATACTCATATATTATTTATGTTTTGATAGCAAGCTCTTAAGAACTTAAAGCACAATTGAATAAGTCTTAAAATTGAGCAAGATGCTACAGAATTGCAATATCCTTTTTGAAGCAAAAGGCATTCCAGATTTTATATTTCTCCTAAAACTTCGTAAAGCCTGTCAAAATTACATAAAAAAAAAGCCTCAAATGAGACTTTTAATAGGTTTTAGGAAACTTCTTTAATATTCATCCTCATTCCAGAGGTAATCTTCTTCTGTGGGGTAATCCGGCCATATTTCTTCTATTGATTCGTAAATCTCACCGCCTTCTTCCTCCATAGATTGTAAATTCTCTACTACTTCTAAAGGGGCGCCTGTTCTAATGGCATAATCTATTAATTCATCTTTGGTGGCTGGCCACGGTGCATCGCTTAGATAAGATGCTAGTTCTAATGTCCAATACATGGCTTAATTCTAATTTTATAATTTTTGCAAAAGTAATTTTTAAACGCATATTGCCAAGAAAAATTTGAGTTAAATCACACTTTTTATGAACAATTTATGGTTTTGATAATTTGATAACGAAGAAAAAGTGTAATTATTAGCCTTTTTTCTTAGGAATCCACTTTATTTCATCCGCCTTCAGGTCGTATGACAACTTCCGTGCCAATACAAATAAATAGTCTGAAAGACGGTTGAGGTAAGTTAAAACCAAGCTGTCAACAGGTTCATTTTCATTTAGAATTGTTACCATTCGCTCCGCTCTTCTGCAAATAGTACGAGCAATATGACAGTATGACACTGTTGGGTGTCCGCCGGGGAGGATAAAATGAGTCATTTCTGGCATGGTTTCATTCATAATGTCCATTTCATTTTCTAATTGCGTTACATCTGCCATGCTTATCAAAGGGATGTTCAAACGCTCTTTCCCACTTTTTAATTGTGCTTTTTCAGGGTCCGTGGCTAAAATTGCACCTATGGTAAATAATTGGTCCTGGATGGTAATAAGAATCTCTCTGTAATGTGTGTCCATTTCCTGATCCCTAAGGAGTCCAAGCCATGAATTTAGTTCATCTACAGTACCATAACCGTTAATACGGATGTGATGTTTAGGAACCCTTGTACCTCCAAAAAGTGAAGTTGAGCCCTTGTCTCCGGTTTTGGTATATATTTTCATAGGCTATTTTAGAACTTTTGAGTTGCAAGTTAGGAAATTGGGTTTATATTAATTTTTCACTCTGGGGTAATTTAGGAATACCTATAATATTAACAATTACTTCCTTTTATCCTTTCGCTCATAACCATCCATAAATTTCCTTGATTTTCTCCTCTTTGAGCTCTTTTTGCTAACAATAGAAATGACAATATAAACAAGGGCAACTCCGGCTAAAATGTAATAAATACTGTTGTTCATAGTATAAAAAAATCTATCTTAAAGTTAAGATTTTAAATTCTAATCTTAAAATGTTCATGGGCTTGTGTTTTATGGAAAAAAAGAAGTCCGCCAAAATACATATCCACGCTAACTGTTACAAAATCGGTTAGCAGTAATTTGTCCCAAAATTCTTTCGAAGTCTTATTTTTCCTGATATCGCCAATATAAATTATTCCATTCGGTTGTTGTTTGGCGTAGTTTTCCATAGCCAAAATTTGAGATTCTGCAATTAGTGTCCCATAGTATTTTATGTCAAATGGCTCTTCAAAAGAAAGTGATGGAAATTCTTTTTTTACTTTATTTTTTAAAAGTTCATTTCCTTCTTCCAGTGCTATATTGTTTGGCTTAAAGTAATTAATGCATTTGAAAAATATATTCAGTGATTTTGACCTGCAGTATTTATGTTTTATATAAAGACCCTCTGTAACAAAACGGTAAATAAAAGGAGAATGAATTCCATGCTGGTTAGTTGCCTTAAAACAAAATTTCAGATAGCTAAAGGTGTCAGACATTAAAGTAAATTCTAATTATCAGTAAATTTGAATATTGCAATTACCACCTTGTTTATTAGTCTTCCATTAACATCGAAAGCTCAAACCATCGCTCTGTTTTATCCTCCAGATTTTCTACAATATCTTTTAATCTTATTGATAAAACATCTATTTCCTCCCCAGATAGCCCAGTATTGGCAAATTGATTTTGAAGCTCTACCTTTTGTTTTTCTAAGTTCTGAATGGATTTTTCCAGCTTGTTATACTCTTTTTGCTCCTCAAAAGACAGTTTTTTGTTTTTGTCATCAGACCGCCAGGAATTTTTGTTTGATTTATTTTGGGCGTTATTCCCTTTGTCAGCCCTTTGTTCTAAAACATTACTGTCTTCGTATGCCCTGTGATCTGAATAATTCCCGGGGAAATCTTCAACAATTCCATTCCCCTTAAAAATAAATAAATGATCTACTATTTTATCCATGAAATAGCGGTCATGTGATACTACAAGCAGGCATCCGGGAAAGTCCAGTAAAAAGCTCTCAAGGATATTTATGGTTATAATATCCAGATCATTTGTTGGTTCATCCAGGATCAGGAAATTGGGATTCTGGATAAGGACGGTACATAGATACAACCTCTTTCTTTCTCCACCACTCAGCTTCTCTACAAAATCATATTGTTTCTTTCTATCAAATAAAAATCGTTCCAACAGCTGTTGCGCAGAGAGCTGTCTTCCTTTTTTTAAAGGAATATAGTCCCCAAATTCTCGTATGACGTCAATCACTTTTTGACCTTCTTTTATTGTAATCCCATTTTGGGTGTAGTATCCGAATTTAATAGTCTCTCCTACTACAATTTTTCCACTATCTGGCTGTTCAAAGCCTGTTATAATATTCAGGAAAGTAGTTTTGCCGGTACCGTTTTTTCCAATAATTCCGATTCGTTCTCCCCTTAAAAAATTATAATCAAATTTATCAAGTAAGAGAATTCCCGGGAAGGATTTAGAGACTTTGTGAAGCTCAAGAATTTTGCTGCCCATACGCTCCATATTTATCTCTAATTGAATTTCATGGCTCTCTCTGCGTTGTTGTGCCTTTTCTTTGATACTATGGAAATCATCAATACGCGATTTGGACTTTGTTGTTCTTGCCTTAGGCTGTCTTCGCATCCAGTCCAGTTCTTTCTTATAAAGCAACTTGGATTTATGCTGCTCTACTGCTTCAAGTTCCAATCTGGCTTCTTTTTTCTCAAGGTAGTAAGCATAATTTCCTTTGTATGAATAAAGCTGACCATTATCTAGTTCCAGGATCTCAGTGCAAACCCTTTCCAGAAAATACCTGTCATGAGTAACCATAAAAAGAGTAATCTTTTTACGGCTGAAATAATCTTCGAGCCATTCTATCATTTCCAGGTCTAAATGATTTGTAGGTTCATCCATGATTAATAGATCTGGCTCATTCAACAGGGCATTGGCCATTGCCAGTCTCTTTTTTTGCCCACCGGATAGACTGCTTACTTTGGCTTTAAGATTGTCCAGTTTTAATTTGGAAAGAATTTGTTGGTATTGGGTTTCAAAATCCCAGGCTTTATTCCTTTCCATAGACTCGAAAGCTTTTTGGTAAGCTTCTTCATTTTCGGGATGTTCCAAAGCTGCTTCATAGGCAGCAATAATCTTTAGAATCTCATTGTCAGACTCCAAAATGGTTTGCTCTACGGTTAGATGAGGATTAAGATCTGGTTCTTGTTCCAGGAAAGATATGCGAATTCCTTTACGGTAGTTTACGGCGCCGCCATTTGGGACATCTTTCCTTGCCAGAATATTCAAAATGGAAGTTTTACCTTCCCCGTTTCGGGCAACCAATGCAATTTTCTGATTTTTATTTATGCCAAACGAGAGGTCTTCAAACAGGACTAATTCTCCATATGATTTAGCTATATTTTCTACGGAAACCAAATTCATTTCAGAGGTGGATTGGAATTTGTGAAATAACGGTAAAGTAAGGCGTATCTATGACCCAGTACGGCAAATACTACGGCAATTAGTGGTGAAAATTGTTGAATTTGAAAAATCCAAAGGATCAATGTAATAATCAATAAAACCAGCAGTATCATAATATATTTACCCATCCATTTTGGGATCTGGTCTTTTCTAAGGAGAAAATAGCAGGCTGCAATATTTAATGGAAATGCCCAAAGGATATTAAAATTATTTGCTGTAGCAGAATGATCGGTCATGAACCAAAGGAAGAAAATGAGTAATCCGGCAGATCCGGTAATCAGAAATAAAAAAAAGTCGAGCCACCTGCTCCGGGTACCATTCCTTAAATCTATAAATGATATTGTAAGGGTAAAGAGTAATAAAAGGAGTAGCCAAAAAAGCGGTGATGTGCCAAAATTATTATTAAATCTTTTGTTATTATATTCAAGAACGGTTCGTTCTCTAAGGACTAAGGCGTTCTCTGCCAGAGTTGTATTACTCATTTGAAGCATCACATATTTGGGCAAGAACATATACTCTTCAGGGGCAGCTTCCCTATCTATCACGGAACCCAGAGCGAGGTCTATGCCAAAACTGGACCAGGAATTAGTAAGCAAATTTTGTTGGATAAGATCTCTGAAAGTGAAATGGTTTTTAAGATGGGCTCCATTAAATTCAATGCTGTTTCCGAGAACTTTTTTTAATACCTCTGGTAATTTTGTGGCACAATTATCAAATAAGAAGTCATATTTATAATCCCTGTTTTCTGGCTTTCGATTGTTTTCTAAAAAACGGAATAAGGCATTTTGTTCTTCCCGGTTAAGTTTTAATAGTTGTTCTTTTACCCAACGTTTTTCCAATTCATATGTATAGAGGAAATCTGAAAAAGTTGTAACGCTTAAGGAATAAAGCAATTTTCCCCTGGCAAATTTATAATAGAAGTTAGGCGTATTAAAATCAAAAGTTCCGTAGTTATATACCCAGTTTATTCCTTTGGCAGAGTCCTGAACCCTAAAAGCACTGTGCCCGAAACTAGAATACAAATCCTGACCGGAGTCACACGTAATTATACTAATTTGGGCTTTATCTGATAATTGAGCCTGCAGTGAAAAACCCAAAAAAGCCATCCATAACAAGTTAAGGAAGCAAAGTTTTTTAAATTGAATTCGTAGTGCTCTGATCACTTGAGGAATAACTGTTAACGGCAAATATCCGAATAAAATATGTTAAGAAAGAGTTAGAATAAAAATTATATTATTTTTACTGAAACTGCCAACCATGAAGAAACATATTCCACAGTATATTACCATGCTTAACATTTTATGTGGATGTATTGCTACAGTATTTGCTGTTTTGAATATGTTGGAACTGACCGCAATTTTTGTTTTTCTGGGAATTATTTTCGATTTCTTTGACGGACTTGCCGCAAGATTGCTGGATGCACAGAGCGAATTAGGAATCCAGCTCGATTCATTAGCCGATCTTATAACCAGTGGCCTTGTTCCCGGCATTGTTATGTTTCAGCTGCTGGCTATGTCTCAAACCGGTGGGTGGAATCTCGATTTCTCAGGTGGTTCAGAAACGTTAACATGGACCGGATTTAAAATTTCATTCCTACCTTTTTTTGGCTTTTTAATTACTTTGGCTTCGGCTTACAGATTGGCAAAATTCAATATTGATGAGAATCAGGCCACCTCTTTTATAGGTCTTCCCACACCTGCAAATGCACTCTTTATACTATCCCTTCCTTTGATACTCCTGAATCAGGGCAATGATTTTTTAAATGAGATAATTCTCAATCCATGGTTTCTTATCATAATTACCATTCTGAGTTCCTATCTTTTAAATTCGAGGATAGAATTATTTGCTTTGAAATTTAAGAACTGGAGTTTTAAAGATAATGCCCTGCGCTATATATTTGTAATTGTGAGTTTAGTCTTATTGCTTACGATGAAATTTTTAGCAGTTCCTGCCATCGTATTTTTTTATATCGTTAGTTCCATGGTTTATAAACTTGGTGCGAAAGAGACAAAATAGGATACAATTCATTCGCTTTCTACTCAGAATGAGGACACCTATCGATGTATTATGTTTATTGCTTAGTCATGTTAAATTTGCCGCTATTACCACCGGCCGCCGTCCAGGTTCCCGAAATCTGAGTGTTTGATGTACTGCTACCACGAAGGTCTATACCTGTTCCATCGCATTCTTCTTCACCGGCAGCCGTAAAATTTCCATTTGTGACCCACCAGGTTCCTTGAAAGGGACAAATAATTTGTGAATCAGTCTCAGCTATAATATCCCCATTGCTTTGTAGCGTAAATATGGCTGTCTCAGTCCCCATCGTTCCTTCAACAGTTCCATCCCATGTGCCTACAAGTTTAATATCAACAGTCCTTGTAGAAGAAACTTCTGTTACTGGTATAGAATTATCATCCGATGAACAACTAATGGTAAAAAATAGCACTAAAATGATTAAGGCCAAAAGAGAATTAAGGATTAAATTTTTCATATCACATAGAAATTATTTGAAGGCTAACTAAACCATGGAAACTAATATTTTTTTAGCTCTATGGGTTAGTAATTATCCTGAAAATATACGAGGGTAATTTACTAATAATACTAACACAATCAGTCAGTTATGTATATTCTGAATCGAATTTTTTAAGAATTAAAGAATCTCAGTATAATTTTAGCACAGGCTTAGTATTTTAGAAGTCCAATTTCTTTTTACGAAGTTCAAAATTCTGTCCCAAATAGACTTTACGGACCATTTCGTCTTCTGCAAGAACTTCGGGGATACCCGATTTTAAAATGCCGCCCTCAAACATCAGGTAAGATCGTTCTGTTATTGCAAGGGTTTCCTGAACATTATGATCAGTGATCAGGATTCCAATATTCTTATTTTTAAGTTGAGCCACAATTCGTTGAATATCCTCCACCGCAACAGGGTCAACACCAGCAAACGGTTCATCCAGAAGTATGAATTTAGGATCAGTAGCCAGGGCTCTTGCTATTTCCGTACGTCTGCGTTCACCTCCGGATAACAAATCTCCTCTATTCTTTCTGATATGACCAAGTCCAAACTCTTCAATAAGCGACTCCATTTTCATTTGTTGCTCCTTTTTGCTCAGTTTTGTAAGTTGCAAAACACTTAAGATATTATCCTCAATACTTAATTTTCTAAATACCGATGCCTCCTGGGCCAGATAACCAATACCGTTTTGGGCCCTTTTATACATTGGATATTTTGTGATTTCCGTATCATCTAAAAAAATCTGTCCTCCATTGGGTTTAATAAGTCCTACAATCATATAGAAGCAGGTAGTCTTTCCGGCTCCATTCGGACCAAGTAGCCCAACTATTTCGCCTTGGTTGACCTCCAGGGAAATGCCCTTAACCACCTGGCGCCCTCTGTAGGATTTCATTATGCTATCTGCTCTTAATTTCATTCAGAAGAATTATCTTTCAAATCTAAGCCATTCTAGTTTCTACTGTTCAGAATTATAGTTTTTTTAACCTTCCTGCAACTCCAGTTGTTCCCAATACTCATAAGCTCTCCGTAAATGCGGAATAACAATTGTACCACCAACTAAGGTTGCAATACTCAAGGTTTCCATGACTTCTTCTTTGGAGGCACCATGCTTATAGCAGCTTTCTAAGTGGTATTTAACACAGTCATCACATCTTAATACAGCAGACGCTACAAGACCTAAAAATTCTTTGGTTTTAACGTCCAAAACACCTTCGCTATACGCGTTCGTGTCCAGGTTGAAGATTCTCTTTATTATTTTGTTATTATCGGCTAATAATTTCCCGTTCATTTTAGAACGGTAGGCATTAAACTCTTCAACTGGATTTGACATTTTTATTTTGTTTTTTTGCTTCTCTCCGTATTACAACTTTTGAAATGTAGATGCTGATCTGGTAAAGTATAAGAACAGGAACAGCCACAATAATCTGACTTGCCACGTCCGGAGGTGTAATTACCGCTGATATTATGAGCACAATAACCAGGGCTATTTTTCGATACTTCCTAAGTATCTCCGGGGTTACTAAGCCTACCTTGGTTAGAAAGAAGATAATAATTGGCAGTTCAAATATTAAACCACAGGCGATAACAGCTGCCCTAACAGTAGAGATATATGAACTCAAATCAATCTCCCTCACAATTTCATCACTTACAGAATAGCCACCTAAAAAATTTATTGAAAGCGGGGCAACTACGTAATACCCAAAAAGGACACCCATAAAAAAGAGGAAAGAAGCAATAAATATAAAACCCCTTGAGTTGTTACGCTCCTTATCGTATAATCCCGGGCTGATGAATTTCCACATTTCATAGAGAATATAGGGGAAACCAATTATGAACCCAGCCCAGATTGAAGTCCATATGTGGGCAGAAAACTGCTCTGCCATTTGTCTGCTCTGAACGGTAAAAATAGGTTCATTGGAACAAAACGCTTCACTGAAACCGAGCAACTTTGAAAGTTTGCAGAAAACACCATAGGTAGGAAAATCTGGTTTTTTCGGTCCGAAAATTACAGTATCGAAAATAAAGTCCTTCATTACAAAAGCAACCAGACCAATCAAAACGATCGCAATTGTTGACCGAATAAGATGCCACCGCAGTTCTTCCAGATGGTCCAAAAAGGACATTTCATTAGGATCGCTAGATGCTTTTGCCATTAAAGTATTCCTTCATTAATTAAGTTATGTAAATGAACAACGCCTACATAGTCTTCTCCATCTACAGCTAATAATTGAGATAGGCCTTTAGAGCGCATTTCTTTCAAAGCTTTAATGGCAAGGACGTCTGCGCCAATCGTCTTAGGATTAGTTGTCATTATATCTTTCGCCTTCAGGCCATTTATATTTTCGTATTTGTTAAGCATCCGCCTGATATCGCCATCTGTAATAATTCCAACGATCTTGTCATTGCTAATAACAGCAGTCACGCCTAACATTTTTTCAGAAATTTCAATAATAACCTGCTTTACATCGGCATCAACGCCTACCTGAGGCTTTAAATTGTTTCCTACAATATCGGATACTCTCAGATAGAGTTTTTTACCAAGAGTTCCTCCCGGGTGATATTTAGCAAAATCCTGACTGCTGAATCCCCGCAATTCCAAAAGACAGATAGCGAGCGCATCTCCCATTACGAGTTGTGCAGTAGTACTGGTTGTTGGAGCCAGGTTATTTGGGCAGGCTTCTTTTTTCACAAAAGTGTTTAAAACAAAATCTGCATTTTCAGCAAGAAAAGAATCTAAATTGCCACACATTCCAATTAACTTATTATTTCCCAGTTTAATAAGCGGTACCAACATTTTTATTTCAGGGGTATTCCCACTTTTCGAGATGCAGATCACTACGTCATTTTTCTGGATTGTGCCGAGATCACCATGTATAGCATCAGCTGCATGCATGAAAATTGCCGGTGTCCCTGTAGAATTTAAAGTAGCTACTATTTTAGAGGCTATGATAGCACTTTTGCCAATACCTGTGATTACTACACGCCCAACTGATTCATAAATGCAATTTACAGTACTTGCAAATTGATCATCTAAAAGTGTGGACAAGTGCGCAATGGCGTCACTTTCAGTTATGATGGTATTTTTAGCCGTAGCCAATATAGCTTTGTGATTGCTCAATATGGTTCTAAAATTATGTGTTTACGGTTTTAGAAATTAACTTAATAAGTAAACAGATTTTAAAAGAATGTATTATATTTAAGAAAACAAAATTACATAAACTTATTTTATAGGAGATTCTAAACTACAAACAATATAATTTATCATTTCACCTTCCTGAAAACAAGAAGATATATCTTAAATTTAATAACGAATATCACTATAATAGCAGACTCGATATACTAAATTTGCAATGATTTTGAATGAAATTGAACTACATGCGGCGCTAAAAAAGTATTTTGGTTTTTCCAAATTTAAAGGACTTCAGGAAGATGTTATAAAAAACGTCATTCAAAACAAAAACACCTTTGTAATTATGCCTACCGGAGGTGGAAAATCACTTTGTTATCAGCTTCCTGCTCTTATAAAAGAGGGAACTGCTATTGTGGTATCTCCTTTAATAGCACTAATGAAAAATCAGGTTGATGCAATCCGGGGTGTTTCATCACATCACGGTGTTGCTCATGTACTGAATTCTTCATTAACCAAAACTCAGGTAAAGGAAGTAAAACAAGATATTTTAGACGGGATAACAAAATTGCTTTATGTAGCACCCGAATCCCTCACGAAGGAAGAGTATGTAGATTTTTTACAATCTGTACCTCTTTCGTTTGTGGCGGTAGACGAGGCGCATTGTATTTCTGAGTGGGGACACGATTTCAGACCGGAATACAGAAATCTAAGAGCTATAATAAACCGGCTGGGCGATGACATCCCCATCGTTGGTTTAACAGCAACAGCTACCCCAAAGGTTCAGGAAGATATTATTAAGAACCTTGCTATTACAGACGCGAAAGTTTTTAAAGCTTCATTTAACAGGCCCAATTTATTCTACGAAGTAAGGCCTAAGACAAAAAATGTTGATGCAGATATTATTCGTTTTGTAAAGAAGAATAGCGGTAAATCGGGAATAATTTATTGTCTAAGCAGGAAAAAAGTTGAAGCCTTAGCCCAAGTATTGCAGGTTAATGGGGTGAGTGCTGTACCTTATCATGCAGGATTTGATGCCAAGACACGTTCCAGGTATCAGGATATGTTTCTTATGGAAGATGTGGACGTGGTCATTGCAACTATTGCTTTTGGAATGGGAATAGACAAGCCAGATGTACGCTATGTAATTCATCATGACATTCCCAAAAGCATTGAAAGTTATTACCAGGAAACCGGCCGTGCGGGCAGAGATGGAGGTGAAGGTCACTGCCTCGCATTTTATTCTTATAAGGATGTGGAAAAGTTGGAGAAATTTATGTCCGGAAAACCGGTGGCTGAACAGGAAATTGGGAACGCCCTTCTTCAGGAAATTGTTGCGTATGCCGAAACATCTATGTCCAGAAGAAAGTTCATTCTTCATTATTTTGGAGAAGAATTTGATGAGGTGAATGGCGATGGTGCAGATATGGATGATAATGCCAGAAACCCGAAGAAAAAGGAAGAAGCGAAGGAAAATGTTGTCAAGCTAATCAAAGTAGTGCGGGGCACTAAAGAAAAGTTTAAGGCCAAAGAAATTGTTTTGGCACTTATAGGTTCTACTAATGCTCTTATTGCTTCTCACAAAACTGATGAAAAACCTTTTTTTGGCATTGGATCTGACAAAGACAAAGGTTACTGGATGGCATTAATCAGGCAGGTTCTGGTTGCGGGATTACTCAAAAAAGAAATTGAACAATACGGTATATTGCACATTACCAATGCGGGATCTTCTTTTCTTGAGAACCCTACTTCTTTTATGATGACAAAGGATCATGTTTATAACGAAGAAAATGATCAAGCCATAGTTACTGCTGCTAAAAGTGCAGGAGGTGCTGCAGATGAAAAATTATTGCGATTACTTAAAGACCTCAGGAAAAGTGAAGCAAAGAAATTGGATATCCCTCCTTTTGTCATATTCCAGGATCCTTCCCTTGATGATATGGCCCTGAAATACCCTATTTCCATGGAGGAAATGTTAAATATTTATGGAGTGGGTGAGGGTAAGGCAAAAAAATATGGAAAGCCCTTCTTGTCTCTTATTAAAACCTATGTTGAGGAGAATGAAATAATTCGCCCCGATGACCTTGTTGTGAAGAGTACCGGAGCTAATTCTGCTCTTAAGTTATATATTATTCAGAATGTGGATAGGAAGTTGCCTTTGGATGATATTGCCTCTGCAAAGGGTCTTGAATTGCAGGATTTAGTAAAGGAAATGGAACAAATAGTTTTTAGCGGTACTAAATTGAATATTGGTTATTGGATAGACGAGATACTGGATGAGGATCAACAGGGTGAAATTCATGAATATTTTTTGGAAGCTGAATCAGACAATATAGAAGAAGCACAAAAAGAATTTGATGGTGAATATGAAGATGAAGAATTGCGACTTTACCGTTTAAAATTTATGAGCGAGGTTGCCAATTAGGACAAATAGCATATCATTAGTAACAAAAAAAGGGCCCTCAGCATGAGGGCCCTTTTTGTAAGTCTAATCCGTTAAATTGTCTTTTTAAAAATATTCACTGGTAATGAAAGCAGCTATAACTCCGAAATAAAGGATCCCGAATACGAGGTATATTAGGGCCAGGGCCATTCCGACATAAGACAAAATACGGCCGCTTCTGACACTTTCATATCCCGAATAATTTTGGGGATGACTCTGATAGAGACCCTCTGCTTTATTAGCACTGCTTAAACCAATAATGCTAAATATTATTGCAAAAGGACCACAGCAAGTGATGGCTCCTATGATTGAAATAATGCCCATTGTTAAGGCATTACTCGCACCGGGTAAAGGCTGTTGATTCATAAAATATATTTTTCGAGGAGAGTTATTGCTCCCATTGTTCTCTCATTTCATTAACTTGTTCCATGTAGGCGTCCCAGCCGCCAATAGCAGAAATTGAATATAGGGCCCAGGCAAACCAAACAATTCCCAGAACTATTCCAATGATCGCTAAAATTTTAGCTGTTTTAAGCTGGCTGTAGTTGGAATATATTTCCGGATTTTCTTTATACTTATTTTCATCCTTATACACCAGAAAATAAGCAATACCTGCAAGAATGGCCGCCGGAAGGCCACCAAAACAGCAGCATAGATATGAAAGAATTGCCAGTACAATGGCTATGGTTACATTTGGTAGTTTTTGTTGTTCCATGAAGTATTGGTTTAATTATAAAAATTTTAAAATATAGTTGATCAGAATTGTTGTTACCGTGGCTATCATTAAGAATATACTAATCTTATTTGCGTATTTTATGGTCATTAAATTATCCAACAACAGAAAACCCATAAGTAGTATTAAAGGATAAATTGCGGGATACATTTTAAAAGCCTCAACAAATTCACCATGAAAGAGCAAAACAGCAGCCCTTTGAATACCACAGCCAGTGCATTCTATGCCTAAGAGCTGTTTATTCATACAGGGTAGCATATAATCTTCATTTATAAAAAGCAGGATAGATGAAGCGATTTTCATTTTGGCAGATTAATCAACTGAAAAATACTATTATTTTTGAGGAATGAAAACAAATCGAATCATTTATTTTTTGCTTATCATCGCAGGTACAACTATTATGGCAACAGGAGACCAATTGGTGAAGAAAGAGTATGCCATGTGTATTGGAATAATTTTACTGATGTTCGGAATTTATAAATCTTCGAAAGTTTGGTCAAAAACAGATGAGTAAATAATGAGAATGGACAATGAGAAATTTTAAAGAAGGAGACCGGGTAGAAGTCATAGACGACAACATTACAGGGATAGTTATAAATATTATGGACGATTTTATAACTATACGAACTGAAGAAGGGTTTGATATGGATTTTACAACATCTGAATTGATGCATATAGTAGGAATGAATTCCATAAAAGTAAGCAACTTAGAAGCTGCCCAGGTGAAGTCAGTCAAGGAACAGGCAGGGAAACCAAAAATCAGAAAAGTTAGCTCAAAAGAGCGCAGTGCGCCCAAAATGGAAGTTGATCTGCATATTCACCAACTCATTTCTTCTTCAAAGGGAATGACCAATTATGATATGCTGAATATACAACTGGAAACTGCTAAACGACAACTTGAATTTGCCATTCGCAAAAGAATACAAAAAGTTGTGTTTATTCATGGTGTTGGAGCCGGTGTTCTTAAAGAAGAATTGAATTATTTATTTAAACGGTACGAAAATGTAAAATACTATGATGCAGATTATCAAAAATATGGCTTAGGGGCTACTGAAGTCTATATTTATCAGAATTCTTGAACGCGTTACTCTTTGGTAGTTATGGTGCCAAAATCATTAATTATCAGGTCTGTTATCCTCAGACCTTCTGAATTTACAAGAGAAATACCACTTAATTCAATTTTGTGTTCATAGATCGTTGTATCATTTTCACTTTGCACTGTTGTAATAAATACTTCTCCACCTTGTCCTTCAAACTCCTCAACTACAGTTGGTGTGATTGGCGGTACCGCATCACAGAAATAATTTTTAGAGACATTGTCGGAAAAAGTCCGGTATGTTAACAGGGATTGCCCCGGAATTGCACTCTTTATTGTATCTGCAGAAACTTCATTCTTTAAGAGGCCACTTTGCAACTCAAGAATTAAAGCTTCGGCTGTATTGAGTTTAAAAAATAGCGTGCTGTTAACAGTTGTGGTAGATTCACAGAATGTGATACTGGTATCGTTAAAATCTATCGTTTCAATTATTAGATCACCATCATCACATGAGCTGAAGAAGCACAAAATAAAAATTAATAATATTCTGTTCATGCCTCAAATTTAAATGAATTTAAGGCTATTATCCTAGTGCATTGAGTTGATTTTATGAAGAGTTTAAGTTTATTTCGATTATTTTTGGCCTTGTTTCTCAATACACGACTTATACATGCAAAAGATCTATTTTGATAATGCCGCTACAACCCCCGTTCGGGCAGAAGTAATTGCAAAAATGCAGGATGCCCTGGTCAACTCTTATGGCAACCCTTCTTCTACTCACGGATTTGGAAGAAGCGCCAAAACAGAAATTGAGCAAGCACGTAAGACAATTGCCAAATATTTGAATGCCCAACCTTCTGAGATTATTTTCACATCAGGCGGTACCGAAGCAGATAATATGATCTTAAGAAGTGCAGTCAGGGATATGGGAGTAAAAACTATTATTACTTCAAAAATAGAGCATCATGCCGTATTGCATACGGCAGAGGCCCTGCAGAAGGAATTTGGAACCAATATTGAATTCGTTGACCTTGATAGTTTTGGTAATGCTGACCTTAAACATTTGGAGCAGTTGTTAGTAGCAGATGATTCAAAAAAATTGGTCAGTCTAATGCATGTAAACAATGAAATTGGGAATATTTTGGATATTCATAAGATAGCATTGATATGTAAATCAAAGGGGGCTCTTCTCCATTCAGATACAGTTCAATCTATCGGTCATTTCAAATGGGACGTACAAACCACACCTATTGATTTTATGGTGGCCGCAGCTCATAAATTTCATGGACCTAAAGGGGTTGGGTTTGCTTTTATAAGGAAAAACACTAATATAGAACCTCTAATACTGGGCGGTTCTCAAGAACGCGGATATCGGGCAGGAACAGAACCATTTCATAATATTGTCGGGTTAAAAGAAGCGTTCGTTTCTGCCTATGATAATCTGGAAGAGGAAAAAAAATATATTTGCGGATTGAAAGAATATTTTATCAAAAAAATCAAAGAAGCTATACCTGAGGTTAAATTTAACGGATATTCGGAAAACTTGGAAATGAGTACTTATACTTTGGTGAATGTTTGCCTGCCTTTTAGTAAAGAGAAATCTCAAATGCTTTTATTTCATTTGGATCTTAAAGGGATTGCTTGCTCAGAGGGGAGTGCCTGTCAATCCGGTGCCAATGGTGGTTCACATGTACTTGCAGAAATTTTGTCTGAGGAAGAACTGGAAAAGCCCTCTGTCAGGTTTTCGTTTTCAAAATATAACACCAGCGAAGAAGTAGATTATGTGGTTGAGGTTTTGAAAGAGTTTAATCAGACTTAGGATTTTTATTCATTCTCAACCTTTCCTTGTCATATGGAAATTTACGCACCAGTCTTTTCATCATTTTATCAATCAGGTCGGCTGTATTTCTTCCTGATTTTTTATTGATTTCATTCTCGTATTTCCAAAGTAATTTACCGGTTTTTCCATCACTTATTTTAATACCGATTCGACCGTAATTAGCATCACCAAGGATATAGTCCATAAAGCTAAACTCAACCGGAATTCCTTTAGAAATCAGGATATTTATGTCCAAATTCCCACTTATAATAGCATCCACCTCAAGTATTTCACAAAGTTCTTTAATGGTATAGGTGTCTATATTATTGTAAGTAATGTTTTTTTTGGCGAGAATGGCATTGGTGTTTTTAATATTTTGAAAATCTACAGTAAATTTTTTCTTTTTCTTTCCCAGTCCAAAATAAGTCTCCAGGGCATCCTGTACGGCATAGCCTTCTTTTTCTTCTAACTTCTTTGATTCTTCTTTGGTAATATTTTCCTCTAATGCAAGATGAGTAAAAAATGGAATAATAGCCAGCACATTATGATCCTTACTTAGGTCATCAAATTTACTGCTTTCGTAAACATTTTTTTGGGCATTGATTAAAGTGCCGCAGGCAAAAAGGGAAATAAAAAGTAATTTTTTCATTCTAAATTAGCTAAAAACGCATGCTTAATTTCAGGTTGAACACACGGGATGTCATATAATTGGGAACTGCAAACTCCAGTTTACTGTCCACGTCTCTTACCCATGTGTTGGTTATGGAGTTTTGATTATTAAATAAGTTATAAATCTCAAAACCAATATTTAATTCTTCAAAGCGATATAACCAGTGGCCTTTTGGGTATTGTTTGTTTAATCCTGCAAAAATATAGGAAATACCCAAATCTGCACGTTTATAATCTCTTAATCTATTCTGAAAATTATAAGGATCTGCATAACTTGGTGAACCTCCGGGTACTCCGGTATTGTAGACAAGATTCAAGTACATCCTTAAACTGGGTATAGTAGGGATGTAATCCTGCCACAATATGCCTATCTGAAATCTTTGATCTGTTGGCCTGGAAATATATCCTCTGTCATCTATATTTTCTTCAGTTTTAAGGAAACCCAGGCTTACCCAGGATTCTGTTCCCGGAACAAATGCACCATTCATTCTCATATCAAATCCATAAGCATACGCTTTTGCGTTATTTGTCGCGGCGTAACGAATTCTAACATCATCAAGCGTATATGGATTTACATTGGTCAAATTCTTATAATACAATTCACTTATCAGTTTAAAAGGCCGGTTCCAGAGTTCAAAGCTATATTCGTTGCCAAGTACAAAATGCACAGATTTTTGTGCTTTTACGTCCGGTTGAATTGTACCGGTGGGATCTCTTAATTCCCGATAAAATGGGGGTTGCTGATATACCCCTGCGGCAATTCTAAATAACATATCGACCTTCCAAGAGGGTTTTATTGCAAACTGGCCTCTTGGGCTGAAAATAATCTGAGAATTACTGGAAAATCCATCCCCGCTGACTGTCCAATATTGGGTTCTTAAACCTAAGTTATAATAAATGTTATTGGTATTCCACAGTGTTCTTCGGCTATATTGAAGATATCCGGATAAACGATTAGTTTTTACAAAATTCAAAGCAGAAACGGATGTGTAAGGAACTATTGCTGCGTTAAAAGGTTCTTGCGGTTGGTTGTTTATAAACTCATCAGTGGGTGGCCTTACAGAATAGCCTAAAGAGTCTAAAAACTCAGATTCACGAATCTGATCTCTAAAGTCCTCATGGGTATATTTAATTCCCCATTCCCAGGATTCCTCATTTTTACTCAGTTTGCCATTGTGTGCCAGATTCACTATGAGTGCGTCAAGGTCATTTCTTGCCCTGTTAAACTGGGTGCCCAATCCCCTTGTGGAAGTTACCTCCCCGAGATTATTGCTGCCAAGATCTGTATCAATCTCACCTAATTCATATTGTGAAATGACATCGGAATACTCTTCTTCCGTTGTATGGTATAGGGAGGTTATAAAACTTAGTGAAACATTATCATTTATATAATAATCCGCTTTTAGTGCCCCAAGACTGGTTTTATAATTATTATTTTCTTCGCCCTGATAATAGACCACAAGG
This sequence comes from uncultured Eudoraea sp., assembly GCF_947490415.1. GTDB lineage: Bacteria > Bacteroidota > Bacteroidia > Flavobacteriales > Flavobacteriaceae > Eudoraea. Next base: position 337,106 of record NZ_CANLGX010000004.1, on the reverse strand, counting down.
GCCTTAGGATCTGTAATCGTACCAAAGTTGGTTTGTCTGGAAAGGGGGACATTTTTATAATCATTAACAGAAAGATTTCCTAAAAAGTTAAGGCTGAATTTTCTGGAGAAATGGTAAGTAAGATAAGTTTGTAAATCTGCAAAAGCGGGTGTGAAATTGGTATTGGTTTGCTGACTATTTACCAAAAGACTATTGTCTCTGTAGCGGAGGCCGGTTACACTGGAAAAATTGCTATTTTTAGATAAAGTTTCAAGTGTAATTCCTCCCCCAAGAAAACTAGCCTCTACATTCAATCCGAATTCTGTTGGATTTTTATATGTAATATCTAAAACGGAAGAGAGCTTATCCCCATAATGAGCCTGAAAACCACCAGCCGAGAATTCCAGATTTTGGACCATATCGCTATTTACAAAACTTAATCCTTCTTGCTGACCAGAACGCACAAGAAAAGGCCGATAGACCTCAATACCATTGATATAAACCAGGTTTTCGTCATAATTCCCGCCTCTTACAAAATACTGAGTGCTCAATTCATTATTAGAAGAAACTCCTGGGAGTAGCTTCAGCACATTTTCAACACCTGCATTGGCTCCCGGAATTTTTCGTACAAGTTGAGCAGAAATGGTAGTAATACCTTCTGCGCTTTTTTCTCCGGTTGCCGTAACTTCAACGCCATCTACCTGAATTACATCAGTTTTCATTACCGGGTTGAATTCAAAAGTTTCATTTGTGCTAAGTATTAAGTTTTCAAGGATTACATTTTTATGGCCTAAATGTGTGAAAATTATCGTTATTTCCTTATCGGCAATTACTTCCAATAAATAAAATCCGGTTGAATCCGTATAGGTGCCATGACCCTCGGTGGTGATATTTACATTGGATAATGGCTCTTCATTAATTCCCAGGACCACCCCGGTAATTGACGCCTTTTGCCCGCTCACCAAAGTAAGCGAACCCAAAAAAGAAAGAAGGAATAAGAGTTTAGAACACTTCAAAAGTTTATTTTCTGTAAAAACTACTGGTAAAGGTATTTGAATTCCCTACGTTATCTGTAACGATTACTTTAAGTTCACATTGCGTTTGATTTAGAATTTTATCGTCAAAATTATAGGTAAGTGTTTTTGTTTTGGGTTCGTATTCCATTAATATCCATTCACCATTTAATGTAGCAGAATAAGTGTCAATGCCACTTAAGTCATCAGAGACTATTAAACTGAGATAACGGTAGTTATTTAACCACTGCTTTTCCTTAAAGTTTTTGGAACGTATTTTCGGTGGAATTGTATCCTGTGCTAGGGTATAGGTCCCCAGGCTTCTGGTTCTGGTTGTGAAGGTTGTCCCTCTTTTAAAAGTGGTCATATAATTAGCTTTCTTTTTTTTGTCGAGACGGGCGATAAACAAATTTTTTCGTTCCTGCGGAGAGTATTTGGTTACATCAAAAGTTATTGTAAAGTTTTTGTGTGCCGGGATCCTGTTATTGTGAATTACAACCGTATCCGTACCTTTTTGCAGGTCCATATAAAAATTATCATAAAACGTATTTGCCGGAAAATAGACTTTTGCAGCACCCAGGTCATAATTATTAGGCTGCTTGGCGATAATAAAATAATCTGTCTTCAATTCCTCCTCAATTACCAGCGGCGGCTGTCTTTTTCCTTCAACGGGAATAACTAATTTTACAAGATTATCCTGCAGATCCTTTATAAGGATTTCCACCTTATAAAAAAGTCCTTCGTCTACATTAATTTTTCCTTCATTATAGATTTGTTTATATATTTCAAGTCGATTTCCAGGAGCAATAAAGCAGCGTTGTATGCGCTCGTTATATTTTCCAAAATGGTCATAATCTATCAGAGTGTTGATATATCGGGTTTCGTTAAATGAAAATGATTCGAAATTGAAATCGGTGTAAATTTTTCCATTCACTAATTGTTGTACAGAATAGATTCCATTCTTGTTGGCCGCGAGATCTTGCCTGTCATAGGTATTTATTCCAAAACCAATTGTTCCGGAGGCGTATACATTATCTGCCAGATAAGATCCATCCTTTTGTTTGTTGAATTTAATTTGAATCTTCTTACTACTTCTATTTACCTGTGCGTCTTCAGACAATGGATAAGCAAATAAGCTTACAAGGGTTGGATTGGTAGCATCCCGCACCTCTAAACCATAAAGAAGCGGGTTTGTTGGTTTTTCTGATATACTACTTCTTATTTCAAAATGCAAATGTGGCCCCGCAGATCCTCCGGTGTTCCCGCTATAAGCTATTACCTGATCTTTTAAGACCTTAAGGTCACCGTAATCCGGAAATACTTCAACTTCATATGATTTTTTCTCATATTGAAGCTTCTTAATAAAGGATTCAATTTCCGGAGAAAACTTTTGAAGATGTCCGTATACTGAAGTATAACCATTGGGATGGGCGATGTATATAACTTTCCCATACCCCCAAAGGCCTATTTTTATTCTTGTTACCGTACCATTCCCTATAGCATAAACCGGTAATCCTTGTCTCTGTTGGGTTTTTATGTCAATACCAGAATGAAAATGATTGGATCGTAATTCACCAAATGTACCAGCCAGGACTAAGGGTATGTCCAAAGGAGGCCTGAAAGTGTTTAGGGGGTACTTGTCCTGGCTCAATCCTGTAAGAAAGGAAAGAAGAAGGAGACTTAAAATAAGTATTCTCATAGCTGCTAAGTTGATGCGAATTTAATTAATACGAGTTAAACTTGAAAAAAAGGTCTTTTATCTACCATAATTTTCTTTAATATTTATTTTAATTTTTGGAATGGCCCAAATTATTGGATTTAAAGAATCACTTAAAGAATAATTGCAAAAACTATTGCGAAGTCGTTGGAGGTGTGTTAACTTTGTGTAAAACGTATTGTAATTTGCATATGAGCGAATTGGTTGAAATCGTTGATTCCTTAGAAAATAAAATTAGCAAGCTTCTGCATAAAATAGAATTGCTAAATCAATCTAAAATAAGATTGGAGCAGGAAATTGTGACACTTAGAAATGAGGATGAGACCATTAGGAATACCATTTTGGAATGGGAAGAAAGATATAATTCTCTCAAGCTTGCAAGCTCAATACTGGGCAGTGATAATAATAAGACTGAAGCAAAGCTCAAAATAAATACATTAATTAGAGAGTTGGATTATTGTATAGCTCAACTTGCTGAATAGTTGTAATAAGAAATATGGGAGAGAAGCTGAAAATAAAGCTCTCTATCGCAGATAGGGTATATCCTTTAACCATTGACCCGAGTCAGGAAGAAGGACTAAGAAAGGCTGCAAAGAATATAGAACAGCTTGCCAAGAAATTTGAGCAAAATTATGCCGTTAGAGACAAACAAGATGTTTTGGCTATGTGTGCCTTGCAGTTTGCCTCTAAGATTGAACAAAGAGGCATAGATAATACAGAGGATACCAAAGAAGTTACAGAACGTTTAAGGGCGTTGGATCAGCTGGTAAACTCTAAGCTTAGTATAAAATAAGTTCTTTAACATAATACAAAGTTACTGCCCACATTGGTATTTAATTTTTGACGAACTCAACACTAATTTGTTTGAAAAGGGTGAGTTTAGGTTGTAAAAGCAGGCCTTCTTGTAAAGGATCCTTGATCAACTTGTTAGCCCTAAACCTGTTTATTGGAGTTTGTACAGAACTTCACCAATGTGGGTTTTTTTATTTAAAATTGATTTTATGAATCATTTTGAGGCCTGATCTCGATTTGTTTTTCCCCGTTGGGGATTAGCAATAATAGTTTTAAAGTCAAATTACTTAGTGATTGCGCGGATCTTTTTAAGCGCTGCATTCATGCTTTAACCAGGGGCAGGAAAGTATTAATTATTAAAATAGGTTATGGATATTACAACAATTGCAATAGCAGCTTTAGTTGGTTTGGTAATAGGATTTATTGTTGCAAAGGTCTTAGAGAAAGGTAAGGCATCAAAGACTGTGACGAATGCAAGAAAAGAAGCAAATTCGATCTTAAAAACCGCCAATATTGAAGGCGAGAATATTAAAAAGGACAAGATTTTTCAGGCGAAGGAAAAATTTTTGGAATTAAAAGCAGAACACGAAAAGGTAATCATAAACAAAGACAAAAAGATTGCGGAATCTGAAAAGCGAACCCGTGATAAAGAATCGCAGATTAGTGGAGAACTGGCCAAGAATAAAAAGCTAAATGAGCAGCTTGAAATAAAACTTAAAGATCTCGAACACAAATCTGAATTTTATGATAAAAAGCAGTCTGAACTTGAAAAACTTCATAAAAGTCAGATTCAGCAGTTAGAAGTTATTTCGGGCTTATCTGCGGAAGATGCAAAAGATCAGCTCCTCGAATCTCTGAAGGAAACTGCCAAAACAGATGCAATGGCTTATTTACAGACCACGATGGAGGATGCTAAACTTACTGCTCAGCAGGAAGCGAGGAAAATCGTCATAAATACCATTCAGCGCATTGGAACTGAAGAAGCTGTTGAAAACTGTGTATCTGTATTTAACCTGGAATCTGATGATGTCAAAGGTCGTATTATTGGAAGGGAAGGACGGAACATCAGAGCACTGGAAGCTGCAACAGGTGTAGAAATAATTGTTGATGACACCCCTGAGGCAATTATACTATCCTGTTTTGATTCTGTTCGAAGAGAAGTGGCCCGACTCTCTTTGCATAAGTTGGTTACCGATGGAAGAATTCATCCGGCCAGGATTGAGGAGATTGTACGAAAAACTGAAAAGCAAATAGAACAAGAAATCGTGGAGGTTGGAAAACGAACGGTTATTGATTTGGGTATACATGGATTGCATCCTGAATTGATTAAAGCTGTGGGCAGGATGAAGTACAGATCTTCTTACGGACAGAACTTATTGCAGCATTCAAGGGAGGTAGCAAAACTTTGCGGGGTAATGTCTGCAGAATTAGGTTTGAACCCTAAAATAGCCAAGCGAGCAGGTTTGTTGCACGACATAGGTAAAGTACCAAATACTGAAGCAGAAGTAGAAACGCCGCATGCCATTTTAGGGATGCAATGGGCCGAGAAATTTGGGGAAAAACCGGATGTCTGTAATGCAATAGGTGCCCACCATGATGAAATAGAAATGAAGACTTTAATATCACCTATCGTACAGGTATGTGATGCTATTAGCGGTGCTCGTCCGGGAGCAAGAAGACAGGTATTGGATTCCTATATTCAACGACTAAAAGATCTCGAAGATATTGCCTTTGCTTTTGGAGGTGTGCAAAAAGCCTATGCCATTCAGGCAGGAAGGGAATTGAGGGTTATTGTTGAAAGTGAGAAAGTGAGTGATGAGAAAGCTGCACAACTTTCTTTTGAAATCTCGCAGAAAATTCAAACAGATATGACTTACCCGGGTCAGGTAAAAGTTACCGTTATACGTGAAACCCGTTCGGTTAATGTAGCGAAATAAGGCGTTTTCTTATACGAATTTAAAAACGAGCTTTAAGCTCGTTTTTTTGTTTCATATATATTTGGTTGTCCTGGTAAAGGACATTCGTATATAATGGCGGATATTTTAATCAACGACAAATTTAAAACCGGCGGTAATAATACCAGCACTTAAACCGGTATTTCTTTTATAATAATTATACCTTAAATCAATACTCTTCAAACCTACTTTCAATTTGTGTTGTTTCATGATAATATTGGTATAATTAATACCAAAACCAAATTGATTCGCATTGTATTCAGACAGGTCATAATCTGAAGTATAGAATTGCGAGGTGGAAAGATGTTCGTTATAAGGGGCAAAATAATCCGCGGCCTTTTGGTTGTAAAAACGATAAGATGGATATAAAGTGAACTTTTCTGCTATTTTTACAGGGACTTCAATACTTAGCGTATTGGAATAAATCCCCCAATCATCAAAATAATATCTATAAAATGAGCGTACTACCAGATATTCATTGATGAAAAAGTTGAGTCGGCCTCCCAGTGCAACTTTAAACCTGGAATCCGGCAAGCGTTCAATATCATCAGCCAGATGGAAATTATCTATAAAAGAATCTGCTACATCACTAAAATAGACCCGTTGAAAAGGTGTGGAAAGCAAACCTTGCTGCAGGACAAAATCGGCTAAAAAAGCTCCTTGTATGTTTTTGGAAAGAATTTGCGACAAACCAACGCCAAAAGAATAGGAATTTCGATTCTCATCCGTTAAAACAGTAAAAGACGGGTTGTAATCAGGGTTTCCTGTAATGGTGTTTTCTAAAAATAAAAAATCATTCAATCCCCTGCCACCCGGGGCAAAAGGACGAAGTTCATAGGGATATATAGCTTTCCATTTATCAAGAAATACATTTGCACTAAATCCAAGTTCTGTATTTTTCTCATTAAACAACCTGGTATAACTACCTCCAAAACCCAGTGAGGTGTAGTCATACTCCGTTGAAAATGAAAGTTTTCCGCTCCAGATAGAATTTCTGTCATCCGAACTATGGCTGTAATTCCCTGTAAGATTAACCCAGGTATCACTCTGCGAAGCGCCAGAGGCAGCGACAAAGGGATCTGCAAAACCTTTGTCAAATGGATTAATATTACTGGAAGAGGCAGAGGTATATGCCGATATACCAGCATCCACTGTTAGCACGTCATCATCATTTATAGGAATTGATATTACAAAAGTTCCGGTAACATCTGTTAATTCTTCCGTGCCAAGTCCACCTGTTACCGCTGCATTATCGCCATCCTGGGAATAGTAACTAGTTAAAATGTCTATTTCAGCGGTTTCCAAAACTCTTTTTTTATAATCCCCGTCATTTTCTCCCTGATTCTGAGCATGACAAATACCAAAGACCATGAAGAGAAAAATAAAAAAAATGAGTTTATATATTGTCATAGTTTTTCTATAACAGGATAGCGTTGAATTACTCTCATCCTCATATTAATTGCATCCACAACCTCCGCCTGTTTTACCGCCGTTTGCACCAACCGCTGCTTCGCGATAGGAATGAAAAATTGTAATATTTCTGTCGCACAACTTTTCTGATAGCTCCATATCAGGATCATTAATATTTACTTTTTCATATCCCTTTACAGCAACACAGCTGCTTAAAACTATTGGGATGCATGCTACTAAAACAATTTTTTTAATCATATCCTGTCTATTTCTATATTATCGGAAGTAAATACTTTCCCTTCTTTGTCGATAATTACGCACTCAACTTTGGGTAATTGATTTATTCTGTTTATTCCTGTTTCAATGCCCATTACAAATACAGATGTTGCAAGGGCATCGGCCAATTCTGCTTTTGGAGCAAATACAGTTACACTCAAAATACCGGTTGCGGGATAACCTGTTCGCGGGTCGATAATATGCGCGTATCGAATCCCGTTAAATTGCACAAATTTTTCATAATTACCCGAGGTTACTACCGCACCATTGGAAATTGGCAAAACGGCGGCTGCCTTGGTTTTATTTAGTGGATTTGTAATAGCTACGGTCCATTCATTACCATTGGGTTGTCTGCCCCATGTATTCATGTCTCCTGAAGCATTAATAATACCTGCCTGTACGTTGTTTTTGAGTAATAAGGCTTTTGCCTGGTCTGCTGCATATCCCTTTCCTATGGCTCCGAATCCAATTTTCATTCCTTTATCTTTAAGGAAAACCGATTTATTCCTGGAATCCAGAATTATTTTCTGGAATCCAACCTTAGAAACGGATGACTTTATTTCCTCTTTTGAAGGCATTTTTTTCATACTACCGTCAAATTTCCAGATTTTGTCCATAGACGCATAACTTATATCAAAAGCGCCATCGGTTAGACCTGAAAGACCAATAGCCCTTTCAATTAAGTCATATAATTCTGCACTTACTTTAACCGCCTTAATTCCGGCATTCATATTGATTTCAGATGTTTCGGAATTAGGGTCCCAGGAAGAAATAAGTTTTTCAATTCTTGAAATCTCGCCAATTGCAAGGTCTATTACTCTATTGGCCTCCGTTGAATCTTTTACGACCACAGTAATTTGAAAACCACTGCCCATTAATTTTAGGCTTCGATGAAAAGACTGCTGTGCCGATATGGGAACAGCAATTAAAAGAATAATAAAAAGGGTGCCAATTTGTTTCGCCATTTACCCGGAAAAAGATTCTAAAAGACTGATATATTCTTTAACTGATATTTTCTTATAACCGGTTTGTCCCAAAACCTTGCCATCTTTATCCAGGACAACAACCAATGGAAAGTAACCCTTGCTATTATATGTTTCCGCCAGTTGCTCATTCTTTTTCTGCTGCTCGGCCGGGAGCATATTTTGTTTTTTACGCGGGAAATCTGCCAGCAACATAACAAAATGGTCTGAAGAATAATTTTTGAATTCTTCAGAGCTCCATATCTGCTGATCAAGTTTTATGCAAGGTGCACACCAATCTGAGCCTTGAAAAACTAAAATTATCGGATTATTTCCAGATTTAGCCATTTCTTTGGCTCTCTCAAAATCGGTCTGCCAATCCTGGGCAAAAAGTGTTCCGGAAGCAAGGAAGATAGCTAATAACACGGTTTTTATTTTCATATGCAACGTTAACGCAATATTTAAATATTTCGTATTGGTTATCAAGGAATTTAAGTTTCTTTTATTAAAGGTATTAAATAGTGGTATAAACTATTATTCTTGCGGAATTTAAAAAAAAAACACTAAGTCTGGTGTGCTTCTTTAATAATATTGAATAAATCATCCGTATTAATTACCATTGCAAATTCATTGTGTAAACTGGCTAATTCAACTTCATGAATCATTTCAGCTTTGTATTTTGTTCCGTCGGCACCTACTTTATCAAAAGTAGCTGTTGCGTCTGCAACTAAAAATGTATCATATCCCAAATTCCCTGCCATTCTTGTACTACTGGATACGCAATGATCTGTAGTAAGTCCAACTATCACTACTTTTTTGATTTCCAGTTTATCTAATTGTTGTTTTAAATCTGTACCAATAAAAGCGCTGTTCACCTCTTTCTCTATAACTTTTTCGTTCGCCAATGGCTCTACAATATCCTTGAATTGGTTCCCAGGCTGGCCCTTGGCAAGCGGGGAATTTGGATTGGTTGAGTTGTGTTTAATATGAAAAATGGGAAACTTATGATTTCTCCAGAAGTCGAGGATTTTTCTTGCTTTTGATTCAGCTTGAAGATTATTTCTATGGCCGCCATAGTAGTCAATATCATCCAACCCTTTCTGAATATCGATAAGAAGTAATGCCGGTTTACCATCAGAGTTCATATTATTCAATTTTATAGAGAATTGGATTGAACGCTTTAGAAGCAACCATTACTTTATCCCCAATATTCAGGGATTGTACTTCAGATTTATCAGCAATTACTTTAACTACATTATTTTGAATAAGAACAGAGACAACAATGACAACATCCTGGGGCTCTATCTTCAATACTTCCCCTATAAATTTAAATTTACCGCTGATTTTTTTGTTAGAAAAGATCTCATTTGGAATCCCTTTTCTGGAAATTTTACCGTGTTCAAGCACAAAAACCCTATCAGACAGTTTCATAATTTCACCTATATCATGACTCACCAATAAAGTGGTCAGGCCATATTCATTATGAATTCTTGTAATGTAATCCTGGAGTTTCAGGCGAATTTTATAATCGAGAGCGGCAAGTGGCTCATCTAACAGGAGAATATCGGGTTTACAAACAAGAGCTCTTGCCAGGGCCACCCTTTGCTGTTGTCCTCCTGAAAGTGTTTGTGGTTTTCTATTATGCAGATCACCAAGTTCCATCATTTCTATAAGATCTGTAATTACTTTTTTATCCTGTCCTTTTTTAGATGCGAACTCCAGATTTTGTAGGACAGTCATATTTGGAAATAATGCATAATCCTGAAATACATATCCGATATTCCTATTTTGGGGAGCTAAAAAGATTTTATTTTTAGTATCAACCCAACTTGTGTTATCCAATGTTATTTCACCCTTATCTGGCTTCAATAATCCGGCAAGGATTCTTAAGGTAGAGGTTTTGCCTGCACCTGATTCACCATATAGTGTTACGAATTCACCTTTCTCAATTTGGCATTGAATACAAAGATTCATTGTACCATCAGAGGCGCTTAATTTTTTATGAATATCAATTTTAATCATTTCCAAAAGCGCTTTAGATACCCTCCATTTATCAAATAGACCATTAGCAGGACGCAAAAGGTAATTATAAATAATACTGTAGCATAGAAATTAGCCGCACCATAGTTCATCGCTTCTACTTCATCATAAATGGCAATGGAAGCGACTTTTGTCTTGCCAGGAATACTGCCTCCTATCATCAAAACAACCCCAAATTCACCTACGGTATGCGCAAATGCCAGCACAATACCAGTTAATAAGGAAGTTTTACAATTCGGCAAGAGGACTTTGAATAATGTGGTCCATTTTGATTTTCCCATTACCTGAGAAGCTTCTGTAAGGGAATGTGGCAGGATGCTAAGGCCCGATTGAATGGGGTGAACCATAAAAGGCAGGCTATAGATTATAGAGGCTAGAACAAGACCACCAAATGAGAATACCAGTTTAAGGCCAAGCCATTCATTTATCCAATTTCCAAATGCGTTTCCCGGACTGAAAGCAACAAGGAAATAAAATCCCAGTACCGTTGGGGGTAATACCAAAGGCATACTAATAAGAGTTTCTATAAAAGGTTTAGACCGGGATTTTGTATTTACCAACCAATATGCCATTGGTATTGAAATAACCAATAATATTGCTGTTGTAACAACAGCTAGTTTTAAGGTAATAAAGAGAGGATCCCAATTCATCATTCAGATAGCATAATTTCATTCGTTTTAACCATAGCACTTACAGTTAATTTTTCTTCTAAACCAAGCTGATCTACGGCATTAGTAGTAATAATGGAACTTATGTAGCCCGCTGGTGTACTGATCAGGATATTACTTAATAGTAAACCCCGTTCAATATGCTTAATTACACCTCTAAGCTGGTTTTGAATGCTTATTAAATGCTTTACGTCCTTACCAATAATAACTTCTGTTTCCTTAAATAAAACCTTAACCAAATGACCGGCTGTTAAATACGAAGCCGTTTCCGGAGTTTCTATGATGATGGCCTTAAACAGTATTTGATCAGAAAGCTCAACAGTAACCAGCGACAAACTGCCGTTTACATGCACTTCTTTAATATGGCCTTCTAAACTATTCATCTACCGAATATCCGAAATCTTTTAATATAATCTTGGCCTCATTGGAGAAAAGAAATTTATAAAATTTATCAGCCTGCAAATTATTTCTTTTAGATTGTTTTATGACCACTGCACCCTGCGAAATTGGGGTATAGTCAGAATCATTTATTAAAGCCCAATTACCCTTCCCTTTCATTTCTGGTGAAAGAACCACAGCTTGGGCTGTAAATCCGATTTCGGCTGATTTAGAATAAATAAATTGATTGGTTTGGCCAACACTTTCCCCATATACCAATTTATCTTTAAGACTATCCAAAAGCCCGTGCTTTTTTAGTACTTCCAGAGCTGCTAGTCCATAGGGTGCTGTTTTCGGATTTGCTAGTGCAATATGGTTAATAGCAGAATCATTCAAGGATTTTATCGATACCGGCAAGCCGTCGACCATGGTCCAGAGTACTAGTTTTCCATAGGCATAGATCTCAGGTGGCGCGGTGGTAAACCCTTTGTTATAGAGGTCCGAAGGATATTTCATGTCAGCCGAGACAAAAACATCAAAGGGGGCACCTTCCATAATTTGAGCGGTATGCTTACCCGAAGAACCCATGATCAATTCACAACTAATACCGGTCTTTTCTGTGAATTTTTCAATAATGGGCCCTAAAGCATATTGCATATTTGCAGCGGCCGCGATGGTAACTTTCGAGGATTCTTTATTTGTGCCATTGCAACCATAAACAAGCGCTATTAAAATGATTCCTATTACTTTAAAAGTCCAATTCGGCATAGGCTACTTCTTTAGTGATATCCTCAACATTACCCGGATATTCTTTTCCCCTTAACCGGCTTACAGTATGAGCTTTAAGTTCATCTTCAGGATATGATTGAATCAGTTCCTGAATAGTTTTTTTATCTAAATTGTCTTCTATATGCTCAAGCCATTTGTCTGCCAGTTCATCTGGTAAAATTAAAGGCATACGGGGTCCTGCTGCTTTTGGATTATTATGAATCTTGGACATCATAGAATTGCCCACCGTAGTAACAATAGAGAATGTATTGATCAATTCCCCAGTTTCTGTATCCATCCATTCGCTCCAGAGCCCTGCCAGTGGCATAGGTACATTATCCTTCCTGCTCACATAAAATGGATAGGTTTTGCCGGCATAATGGTGATGTTCATAAAAGCCGTCTACATAAATAATACATCGTTTATTTTTGGCTGAATTTCGAAAAGAGGGCTTCTCAAAAATGGTTTCTCCTCTTGCGTTGAGTGTATTGTTCCACAATTTTTTTAATTGTGCCTTATCTTTTACCCAAAACGGTACCAGGCCCCAGGTTGCAAGAGTTGGTTCATATGGAGAACGATCTGGATACATAAATAATTTTGGGTGATTAAAGCCTGACACATGATAAAGCGGCAGGTCTGATAAGGGCACCAGTTTTTCAATGATCTCCTCAATGGCTTGCTCGTTCCCATAATGCCTGGCCCGTTTTAACTGAGCTTCCAGACTTGCCTTGATATCGTAACACATAGCTTAATTTTTAAATCATGGAGAAGAATTAAATTTAAGAAATTTTGTTCAATAATTTAATGATGTTGTATTTAGGATAATTTTTGAAATCGCCACAATTATTGAAGACAACATGGTCTTTTGGACCTTATTTTTATAGTGGCATCCATATAAGTAGTGCCGACTGAATGATAAAGAACAAAATAAATGGAATTACAAAATACCCCATAATATCTCTTGCCTGCAATTTGGTCCCGCTTGCCATTACAGGAAAAATTATTAGTAAATAGAAAGGCTGCAGTGCATTACTCAGGCTTTCTCCATAGGCGATGCCCATTGACGCTCTTGCAATCATGGCGGTAACTTCTGATTCACTCAACCCTGCCCCAAGTTCTTTAACTACATTAATAATACCAGGTCCTATTACAGCAAATTCACCACCTGCCGATGGGATGGCGAAATTCACCAGACCCCCGGAAACATAAGCCAAAAAAGGATAATTAGTTAGGGTGGCAATTGATACCTGAAGTTCACCAATTTTTTCACCCAGACCGGTTGAAAGCATTATTCCCATAATACCGGCATAAAATGGATACTGAAAGAGTATACCTGAAATGTTTCTACTGGAGCGTTTCATAGAGATACTATAACGCAGTGGGGTTCTATGCAGAAACAGGCCCAGGATCAGAAACGTAAAAATGATAATATTAAAATTCAGATCAAACCCATTCAGATAAAAGTGATGGCCTATATAAATGAAACCAAAAGCTGCAATTGTCATTTGTAAAAGGGCACTGTTATTAAGTATATCTGAGACGGCGCGAAAAGGGAGTTTGAAAGATTGGGCTTCCATTTTTACAGAAGGTTCTTTTGGCAGATCATCTAGAACCAGGAGATCGGATAATTGCTTTTGGTTATTATTTTTAGGAATTAAAACATAAAATAATAGTGGACCTCCCACAACAAAGAGCAGTATCATTATAATGTTCAGTGATGATCCCAAAGTATAAGAAGTAGGTATCAGTTCTGAAAGAATTCCGGCTTCCATTAAAAAATTATTTTCGGTATTTAGTAATAGGGCAATTGAACTGGAAGCACCGGAAACCCAGCTTCCCAAACTAAAATAAACACAGGCGATTAGAAAAGGATAGTTTAAACCCTTTACTCTTACCGCCAATTCCCTGGCTAAGATGGCCACAATCACAATCATTCCAAAACTGATCAAGGCTATCAACGCACCAGAAATAAGAACAAATAAATAGACCTGCCCCGGGGTTTTTATAAAACGGGCTATCCAATTTATACCTTTTTCAACGGGAGCTGATTGGGCTATGCTATGGGCAGTTACAATAACCAAAATAATTTGCATTCCAAAGGCTAATAAGGACCAAAAGCCATCATACCATCCACTAAGAACGTTGATTAATGAAGCATCAGTCCAAATGAGTGCCAGGCAACCCGTAAATAATGTTAGGACTAAAGCAAAAACATAAGCACTTGGCATGTACTTAATAAAAAGATCTGTGAAAATTTTTCCAAGTGCTGAAATCATATTCTTTGCCAATCAGTAGTCTTTGGTTAACACTTAGCTGATAGATCTTTTAAATATAGCAGTTAAATGCTTAACAATAAATCTGAGTCAAAAAAAATGTGCGATGGTCACTTAAGTACATCGCACATTTATAGATTTATCAATTAGATTTTCTAACCCGAACAGGATACTCCGGCTGCTTTGGAATTACAGGGGGGTTATTCTTGAGCTGCTCCAAGATAACTTCAATGGCTTTTTCCAATTGAGGGTCGCCCCCTGAAATAACTTCTTTCGGCCATTGTTCAACCATAATATCCGGGGCAACGCCTTCATTCTCCACCCGGTAACCATCTTCATTCCAAAAGGCGACATTTGGAGCAGTAACTGATCCACCATCTATAAATTCAGGATAGCCTAAGACACCTACAAGCCCGCCCCATGTAGTTTTTCCAATTATAGTACCCAGTTTAAATTTTCTAAACATCCAGGGAAGATAATCTCCACCGGAGCCAGCTGTTTCATCCGTAATCATAACCTTAGGGCCTTGTATTGAGGCACTTGGAGCTTTGAGGTTGTTACCATATCTGAAATTCCAGGAAGCCTGATATGGTTTCTTCAGAATATCTATATAGTAATCTGCCAACTGTCCGCCGCCATTATGGCGTTCATCAACAATTATTGCCTTTTTATTAGCCTGTGGGAAGAAGTAGCGTTTAAAATATTCATGTCCGGCCCCTGCTGTATTCGGGACATACACATATGCTACCTGCCCGTTTGTAGCCTTGTCTACTTTTTTGATATTTTCTTCAACCCAATCCCTGTTTCTAAGGGAACGTTCACTTTCTACAGGGACTACCTTCACTTTTCGAGAACCAGACCCATCTGCTGAGGCTGAAACGGTAAGCTCTACTATTTTATTTTCAGTGTTTTCAAAGAAACTATAGAGATTTTGATCTGCAGTAACCTCATTACCATTTACAGCTATTAAATATTCCCCGACCACAATGTTCACACCAGGTTCCGTCAATGGTGAACGAAGCTCCGGTGTCCAGTTAAGACCTCCATAAATCTTCGAAAAGCGATACCTGTTGTTAACCACTTCATAATCTGCTCCAAGCAGTCCTCCACCTACTTTATCAGGGTTATTCATTTGATCACCCCGACTGCCAAACCTATGATGTCCTACTGCCAATTCACTGCACATCCATTCCATAACTCTGTAGAGATCACTTCTGCAAGTTACATCCGGTAGAAAACTTTTATATTTTTCTTTCATGGCATTCCAATCTGCCCCGTGCATTCCAGGGTCATAAAAATAATCCCTGTTCACACGCCAGGCTTCATCAAATATATTGGACCATTCTTGACGGGGATCTATTTTAACCTGGATGGCACCTATATTTATTACTCCGTTTTCTGGTTTTTTACCTACCTCTGTGATTCCCCAGATTTTCTCTTTCAGGTATAACATTTTTTTACCGGAAGCTGCAATAGAATACCAATTTGCCTCCATAATTTCCTCGTCTTCCCGTTTTTTTAAATCATACATTCTAAGGGACTGAGGATCACTGTAACTGCTATGTGGCTTGCGTGATAGATAAAACAATTTTCCCTCTTCGGAACAACTTAAGCCTGAATACATTCCTGGTGAAACAGGCAGGTCAATAATTCGATTAGAAATTTGACCCCAATCAATTTTCAATGGAGCAACCGTTTTATTTTCCTTCTTGTCATCTTTATCCGTGGAATCTTCTTTAGATTTTTCATCGTCCTCGTCATCTTCTTCATCATTTTCTTTAGCCAAAGGAGAAATAAGTTCTTTCTGTAACGTTACCAAATAGATGGAATTCGTCATTTCCATATCCTGGTTAGACTGATCAAACCAATTCACAACCGGACCGGCATCTGTAGAGGCAAGCATATAGATATATTTTCCACTTGGATCAAAGACTGGCTCACTAACGTTTGACAGGCCATCGGAAAGTTCAAAGGATTTATTCTGATCTACAGAATATACGTAGGCCCTTTCAAAATTTGTTTCAGTAATAATGGTGTATGACACCCATTTTGAATCATGGGACCATGATCCAAAAAGTTCCCTGAAAACCCCAGGAATGTATAACTTGTCTGTTCCAATTTTTGTGATTTTCCCATTGGATGTATCGGCCATGAATAAATTACGGCCATTGTCCACGAAGCATAGTTTCTTGCTATCCGGAGACCAATGTAAATAGGCGTAAAAACCAGAACCGGAAATAGGAAGCTTTTTTATAGTCCCATTTTCCAATGTTTTAAGATGCAGGCTATATTCACCCGAGGCGTCAGAAAAATAAGCTATTTGTTTACCGTCGGGGGACCATTGTGGGTATTTTTCATGAATCCCAGGAGTTTGACTAATGTTGTCTACATCACCTTTTTCAGCAGGTACGGTAACAACTTCCCCTCTGAAATCAAATATTGCCCTGGCACCGGAAGGTGAAATACCAGCACTGCGGATATAACTGTCTCCTGAAACATAACGAGGCCTTAATTCCAGCAAATCCGTGGCAATTGGAATGGTGATTTTTGTGCTGGTTAGAGAATTTGAATCAAATAAATGTACATATCCGGCTTGCTCGTAAATTAATTCATTGTTATTTGTATTCAGGCTTAGAACAGGGAAATCGTCATAATTTGTATGTTGGGTGACAACTTTAGAATCCAATTCATAGGCATATAAATTAAATTCTCCATTTCGGTCACTTCTGAAAAATACTTTATTTCCTATCCATTGAGGATTGGTATCATTACTTCCTGATGCAGGTTTTGGGACCTCCGTAACTTCATAGGTCTCAGTATTGTAAATCCAAATTCTCGACTGCGTGCCTCCCCTGTAATTTTTCCATTGGTTAAAAACTTCATATAAAGGGGTGTAAGCAATGTATTTTCCGTCTGCTGAATAGGATGCGCTAAAAGCAGTAGGAATGGGTAATTCTATAGCCTGTCCGCCCTTTGTTGCTATGGTATAGAGCTTGGCATGTCTGTTGGTGTAGGTAGATCTACCGGAAATAAACAGCACACTTTTGCCATCAGGGGTAAAATCCCTTACCTGATCCCAACCGGGATGCCATGTTAATCTTTTTGGAACTCCGCCATTTGCAGGAACAATAAATACGTCTGTATTTCCATCGTACTCTGCACTGAAAGCAATTGATGAACCGTCCGGAGAAAAGACTGGATTAGATTCTACTCCTTCATCAATGGTAAGGCGTCTGGAGTTAGCCCCATTTTTGTCGGCAATCCAGAGATCTTCTGCATAAATAAAAGCGATTTTATTTTTACTAATTGCAGGGCTTTTCATCAACCTGGTATCAACAGTGTTTTGAGCATTAATTTGGGAAAATCCTATTGTTAGTAATAGGGTTAGTAACAGGTAATATTTATAGCGTATTCTCATATGAATGGTATTATGGATTATTATAGATTTTCAATGTTTGCCGGAAGGCACTTTAGTATAATCTTCAGGCGTTAAATATAAGGTGGATTTTGGTTTTAGGAAATTCAGAGTTTAAATATTTATAGAACTTTTTATGAGATAAAAAATGGACTTTAATACAGGCTTAATTTGTAACCGGAAGATGATTGATCCAATTCTCCAAAACGCTTATGTATTTGGGATGTAACTTGGACCAATAAGGAAAATCATTCTGGCCAACATCATACATGGAGTGTGAAGCACCTTCTAACAGTATTATTTCATATGCTTTGTTTTGAGCTTTTTCAAGTGATTTAGTTATCATTTCGTAACTGTTTTCAGGTATTATTTCATCCATACTACCCTGTACAATAAGTACTGGTTGCTTAATTTTTTCAAAATAAGGTAGAGGGCTATACTTAAGTTTCCTATCTATCTCTATCTCATTAAGGTTTGGAATCCATACCATATTAAACCACGTTTTAGATTTAGACGCATTGATCTCTTTTTCAAGTGCTTCTATGGAATTTTCACCTGCAATAGTTTCAAAAACCTTTCGCTCAAAACTGGTTGCCTCTTCAATATTTTCATCGAGCTTCTCAATATTCCTGTTCTTCCAGTAATTAAGATCACTTTCCAATAAGGTAGAACCAGGACAACTCACGGCAATCCCATATTTCAAATCTTTTAATTCATTCAAAATATATGGGATCTTGCTAGCACCCTGACTGCTGCCTTTAATACCAATGTTTTTAATAGGGATGGTTGTCTTTTCAGTAAACCACTTGATAGCATTAATATCATCTGAAGCAAGTTCTTCTATGCTGGCCTGTGACCAATTGCCTTCAGAAATTCCTGTTCCCCGTTTATCATAAATAAAGGTGGTATAACCTCGTTTCGCAAAAAGCTGAGCTTCCGCTCTGGAAGCACTCCTGTCTGAATTGCCAGAGGAAGTGACAATAACTAAGCCTTTTTTATTGTCTTTAGAGGGATAATATATAGTACCGTTCAATATCAGATCATTAGTTTCAAAGCTTATGTCCTCACTTACCGGAGCACCTTTTATTACGGATAAAGTTTTATAGAGGGTATACGGGACTTTCATAGTATCCACGGTAAGTGAGCCCCGGAGCTCAGAATTATTATTCGCCCATAAATTTTTAAACGAATAGGTATGAAAATCACTTTGAAGTTTAAAGTTAATCGAATCGTCTTTTGCTTCTAGCTCCCTAAAAGGGATACGATTCGCGTTTTGTTCCAGGCTTGAAAAAAAGACTTTCCAGCTTGTAGAATCTCGTTCCATCTCAAATACTATTGAATCTTCAAAACTACCTTTTTTGAATAGGCCTATATATCTGCCACTTCGGTCAGATAAATCTGGCTTCGAATTATTGTTACAGGAAATTATGACCACGGTCATAATTAAATAAAGGAATTTTCTCATGAATGATAATAGTTTAACTGATAGAAACTGATTTCTTTTTTCTGCCTTCTATGCTGTACACCATAGGAAGTTTATTCCCAAGATGCTTAATCCTGAACTTTCCTGTTTCAGATTCAATGGTGAATTTAAAACAATTGTACGGGGAATAGTCATATTCTTTAAGCGAGGTCACTTCAATCCCATTTTGTGTCAGGCTTGTAATTACTTCTCCTATACTATGATTCCACATTATATATTTCAGAGTTAGATTAGCATCCCTTTTAGCATACGTTCCTGTTTCAGTTTCCATTATTGGACCGGAATTAAAATAATTGTAAGCTATCTTACTAAATTCATCATCAAACATCCAGACCACCGGGTGAAATTCTGCAAAAATAAGTCTGCCTCCTGGTTTTAAAAACCTGGAAATAATTTTACCCCATTTATTTAAGTCGGGAAGCCAACCAATAGTGCCATAAGTTGTATAGATAATATCAAATTCCTTATTTAAATGTTTAGGGAGATCATAAATATCACAACAAATAAAGTTTGCATCTATTTTTGTTTTCAAAGCTAATTCTCTGGCTCTGTCGATTGCTTTGTCAGAAAGATCAACCCCAGTAACGTGGGCACCGAGCCTCCCCAATGAGAGTGTATCCTGTCCGAAATGACATTGCAAATGCAAAATCCTCAGGCCATTTATATCCCCAAGGAGATTCAATTCTATATTTTTAAGGGATGTCTCACCATCGAGGAATCCTTTCATATTATAGAATTCAGATTCCATATGAGTATCAGTCTTACTATTCCAGGATGCCTTATTTATTTTGAGGTAATCAGAGTCCGAATCCATATATTAAAAGCTCGTTTATATATTCTGAAGATACTGTTCTTTAGATATTTTGTAATACAAGGAGTTCTCAATGCCTTTGCAACTATCTCTTTTCCAATATTGCATGGAAAGTTTTTCCAGAACTTTTATAGAGGCTTTGTTCTCCCATGCAACCCGGCCAATTATCTCATTTAAATTAAGATTCAAAAAGCCGTGTTCAAGGCAGGCATTGGCAGCTTCGGTGGCATAGCCTTTATTCCATTCTTTCTTAAAAAAACGAAACCCGATATCAACCATATTTTGCTCATTCAATTTTAGTCCACACCATCCAATGAAGGTGTTGGAGTTTTTTGTAATGACAGCCCATCTGCCAAAGCCGTTTTTTTTATATTCCCTGTAGTTGATGATAAATTCCCTTGCGTTTTCAATAGTTTCAAACGGGGGGTCACCTGTGTATTTTATAACCTCAATGTCAGAATTTAGTTCCCAAATATTTTCAGCATCATCAAGTACGAATTCCCGGAGGTATAGTCTGGGAGTTTCTATTACTTTCCTAATGCTTTTTAGGTTATCCATTGGACCGCAATTTGCCTGTTATTTCATTTTAGATTATTGCAATTTTACCCTTCTGCATTCTCTTTAATTAGTTTTATGACCAGCCCCATTTGCCCCAGATGATAAATATCGTGATGCAGCATACCTTCAATAGCAAAGGAATAGGGGTAAGTGCCTTTAAAATCTATATCGTAATAGTGCTCGTCTAAGAATTGATCATCCTTGCTTTGCAGAAGCATTATTACGTCTGAAAGGCTTTTTTTATATGCTTCCTTAAGTTTTTCCCAGCCAATAGATTCCAATTCCGAATTAGTAGGCCAATTTTCATGACTATCTGTCGTCAGGCTACCCTTACCGGTTTGGATTTTCAAAATCATGTCTTTTCTCCAACTGGTTAGGTGAGCTATTAATTCGGCAACACTATGAAGATGGGGTAATGGACGTTTAAAGGCCTCTTTTGCTGTAATTGCTGCAAATTTTTTTTCAAATGTTTCTCCTACCCATGGCTTTCCCTTTTGAAGCTCATTTAATTGCCTTATGATTGCTTTAATGTTAGAATTCATTATAAAATGGCCAATCTTTTATCTGCTATCACTAGTCCTTTGAACTAGTCATTAAATTTGCCCCTTCTTCTTATGTTATAATTCCGAGAGGATCGGTTTCTTTCCAATTACCCCTGGTGAAATCGGGAAAAGCCTGGGGAGCCCCATCGCTGCCCACGGAGCGTTCGCTTAGGGGTGAAACTGCGCTCCAAAAACATCCTTCATAAACATTTTGATCAAGGGGTAAGCCATTTCTAAGACATTCAATAATCCGATAGACCATCATTCCATCCATGCCTCCATGGCCACTTTCACTGGTAGTAGAGGACAAGCGCTTGTATAAAGGGTGATCATATTTTTCATAAACAGATGCCAATTGTTCTCCTTGAACCCATTGATGATGACTATCTGTAATACCTTCAATACCTCCCTCTAAGGCAACTCGGGTTGGGAAACCAGCCAAAATCCCTTTTGTCCCCTGTATTAGATTAAGTCTGGAATAAGGTCGGGGACTGGTTTCATCCCATTGCACCATAATTGTTCTTCCAAGACTTGTCTTTATTATCGAGGTATTCATATCACCTCCTTTAAAATCCAGCTGATTCCATTTATGGTCCTGAGGAAAATTTTCTTTTGCATAAAGAGCACGACCCCTTGCCGGAGTGGAATATGACACTAAACTTTTAAAGGTATCTTCTGTACGACCCAGATTCATATATTGTGCTACCGGACCCAGACCGTGGGTAGGGTAGAGGTTCCCGTTTCTTTTGGCATAATGGTAAGTACGCCAGGAACCTGTTCCGCGTTCAACCTCATTCATCTGTGTCCTTAAATCGTGAATATAAGCTGCCTCGCTATGCAATAGTTCGCCAATGACTCCTTGTCTGCACATATTTAAGAATAGCAACTCATCACGACCATAATTGACATTTTCCATCATCATACAGTGCTTTCTCGTCTTTTCTGATGTGTCTACAATCTTCCAGAGCTCTTCAATGCTAATAGCCAGGGGTACTTCAACAAAGGCATGAGCTCCACTGTTCATTACTTCAATGGCCATTGGAGCATGATTGGACCAGTTTGTGACAATAAAAACCATATCTGGTTTTACTTCTTTCAGCATCAATTTCCATGCATTCTCATCCCCAAAATAAGTAGCAATGTTTTGATGTCTTTGACCATTGCCCATTTCGGTAACCACGGCAGCCCATTTAGTGGCAAGATCTTCATAGAGATCACATATCGCAACTATTTCTGTCCCTGGCAGGGCAGCCGCAAATTGTAAATGAGCCGGGCCTCTGGCGCCTACTCCTATTACCGCAACTCGAATGGTTTCTAATTTTGGAGCGGCAAATCCACCCATGTACATTGCATTTGTCTCACGACTATTTTGGGAATGACCGGAAATAGGTATGATTGATGCTGCCGCAAGACCTGCAGCAGATAGTGTTGTCTTTTTTATGAAGTTTCTTCGGTCTAGGTTTTTCATCTGTAAACTTTTAATACTTAACAGGTAATTTACTGTTTTTTGATGAAATAAAGAATGGCTTTGAAACAAACTTGGAAGGATATATAATTTGAATTCAGGCCTTCAATATGAGAAAATCATAATGGTATAAAAGCCTATTAGCTGACTGGAACTCTTATTATTTACTAAACTATTGCTTAAAAGCATTTATATTATCTAATTGGAGCGATTAAATGGAATGCCAACGCTAAAGGTCAATCTAACTTTGTTAATATCATTTACCCAGGAGACATCAAAATTAACAGGACCTAAAATGGAATTATATGAAAATCTTGCTCCGGCAGATATTAAGGTGCTTGTTTCAATGGCATCTGACCATTTACCATTAGGTAAAAAGGCATCTTTGATATACTCATCAAAGTTTTCAAAACCAACAGAAGCAATGTTAAAATGTGGAGTGAAATATAATTTTTCAAAAGGATTTAGCTGAAGACCAATGTTCAGTTTCATAAATTGATTAATATTTAATTCAGCTTCATGTAGTCCCGAAAAAGTATAACTTTCTTTATTTGGAGAGACGAAATTTCCGCCCAGGAAGTATTTCGAAGAGTAGCCATAATCTGTAAACGAAATATCATCGGTTTCAAGTTGATCTTCAAAAATAAAGCCGGCAGATGCCCTGATGATCCCTGTAATCTTTGGTTGAAACGGCACTCTCTTTTCGTAGGTCAGGTTAAATTTGGTAAACCCATTGGTTTTTCCGTTTACATCCTCTAGATTATCATCGCTATAGGACAAATCAACATTATTTAATAGCGACCTCCCGATGTTGACATTTAAAAATGCTCCCTCAGTTGGAAAGAACACATCATTTAAGGAATTAAATAAATATTTAGCGTATACTTCTAAACTATTGGAAATATAATCATTCAACAAAAGCACAT
Organism: uncultured Eudoraea sp.; assembly: GCF_947490415.1. Taxonomy (GTDB): domain Bacteria; phylum Bacteroidota; class Bacteroidia; order Flavobacteriales; family Flavobacteriaceae; genus Eudoraea. The sequence goes on along the minus strand of NZ_CANLGX010000004.1, from coordinate 313,675 downwards.
TTTCGTTGACATCAGGATCAACTTTTGGTTGTATATCGCTGTATTTGTAGTTGACCCCTATTCCTATATAACTCTTAAGTGAATTTATATTTTTATTTATCTCATTGTCATAGAGGAAGTTCCGATATCTAAAATTATCAGCAGCTTCTCCACTAATATAAATTCTTTGTCTTAATTGTTCACCAAAAGCTTCAGATCTCCACCACCAGTCTTTTAAGCTTCCAAAATTTTTTTGATATTGAAGTCTCAACATTGGTTGTTCCGCAATATCCAGCGATACCAAAAACCTGGAAGCTTTTCCAATAATATTTCTACCAGTGTAATTCAGAATCAGCCCTACACCCCTGTAGTCGTCATAATGCAACGAAGTTTTAGCCTGATGCTGAGATTTTTCCAGGCCTTTGATTTCAAACCCGGTGCTATCACCATACATAATAGCCTTATAATTGATCTCACTAAAAATTTCAGTACCCATGGCTCTATCTATGCCATTTTTGACATCTTCGATTGAATATTCTACATGTGGTTTAATATTGGTTCTCGCTTTTACCAGGTCCAGATTAGCCCTGCTGATACCCTTATATATTATGGTATCAAAAATGGCCATATCTTTTATTTGCGGTAATTCATGTTTTTTTAGCGGATAGTCTTTTAATTGTTCTGCCAGGTTTACCAATTCCTTCATATTTTCCTTTACAGCTATTTTTCCCTCTTCATAGATTTCCTGGCTTTTTCCAAAATCACCTGTAGAATAACTCAAATTGGGGATATGATCTATGAGTATATCACATAGCTCCCGATTCTCGGGATTCTTAAGATTACTCGCTAACATTCCGGTTTGAAATAAAATAGTGCCAATATTGTCTAACTTTTCGATAGGTGCCATTCCACCGCCAACATCACTTCCAATTATAATATCTGCACCCATTTTTTTAGCAATATCTGTTGGGAAATTATCCAGGATACCACCATCCACAAGCAAGGTGTTGTTATAAGGGACAGGTTTAAAAACACCGGGAATGGACATGCTTGATCGCATAGCCATAGCTAAAGAGCCTTCTTTTATCACTACTTCTTTGCCATTAACAATATCTGTGGCAACAGCTCTATAAGGGATGGGAAGTTTATCGAAATCATTAATTTTGTATGCAGGATAGGTCAGGACGGATAAAAATTCTCTTAAATTCTGATCCCCCAATAAAGAAGAGCTGATCTTTGGTTTGCCATTTGTCAAATCGAATTGAGCTAAATATCTTTTAAATTCACTTTTTTCTTCCATGCTTACATCAGACAAAGCAACCTTTTCCCTAAGGAGCTGATTCCAATTGACATTCAGTGCTATATTGGCAATACTGTCGCCCGAATACCCCATGGCGTATAGGCCCCCAACAATACTTCCCATGCTGGTTCCCACCACAAGGTCCGGGACAATTCCTAAAGAATCCAATAATTGTATAAATGGAATATGCGCAATTCCTTTTGCTCCGCCACCACTCAATACCACAACAACTTTTGGTTTTTTTTCCTGTGCTGAAAGAAATGGAGGGATTCCCATTAAAAGCACAAGGAAGATAATTTTAAAGTATTTTCTGATCATAGCTTATATTACATTCTGTCGGATCTGCTATTTATAATTTCAGGATCCTTCTCAGGGTATGGAATCCCGGCCTTTATTTTTATTCTTTTGCCATTAAAAATCAGAAGCAAAACCTGGCCAGAGAAGTATCAATCTATTCTTTTATACTTTTTCAGGATTTCAATAAGCAGGTCATGGGGCAATGCATATGCTTTATTGCCATTAATTCCTTCCATGGTCTCTGCCGCAACCATGGCGTTTATTATGGCCTCTTCCACAGATTGAACTGTGGCTTCAAACATAGGGGTGATGAGGTCATTGGAAAAAGTTTTTACTTCTGTTGTGTTGTCACGGTCAAAGGCATTTTCGTTTGCCGTGGAGAATGCAAGAAAAATATCTCCGGAACCATTACTGCCACGGCCACCGACTATTCCTATACCTAATGGAACTCTTTGGGCAATTCTCTTTAGTTGATGGGGTAATAAAGGAGCATCTGTTGCAACAATAACTATTATGGAACCGTCTCCTTCTTGCCGTCGGGATTGAGGTGCTGCCTTGTAAACATAATTCAGGGTGTCTTTCAGTTCCACTCCTACAGGGACCCCTGATATAGTCAGGTTCTTTTTTGCTCCAAAATTAGATTGTACCAATACTCCAACAGTGTATGTTGAATCTTTAATGGTAACAAGTCGGGAAGACGTACCAATTCCTCCTTTAAAACCTAAACACATCATTCCTGTACCGCCACCTACATTGCCTTCCACGACTTCTCCAGATGAGGAATTGTTAATTGCTTCTCTAACATGTTTCTCTTTTACATGAAATCCATAAATATCATTAAGAAAGCCGTCATAGGTTTCGGCTACCACAGGATAGGTATACCACCAGTCTTCACCACGATACCAATCTGTATCCACATACCATTTTAAAACGGCGTCTCTTACCACGCCAACACTATTGGTATTTGTTATCATTATGGGAGTTTCCAAAAAGCCGGATTCTGTAACCCAGGTTGTACCGGTCATTTCTCCATTACCATTAAGGCTATACCAGTTTGCGTAAACCGGATTAAATCTTTTTCCCCTGGGAAAAATTGCTGTAACTCCAGTACGTACAGGCCCTTCCCCAGCTACATTGTTGCCGTTTCCTGAGATTATAGTACTGTGTCCTACTTCAACACCTTTCACATCTGTTATCGCATTAAATGTTCCAGGTGTACCTACAAAAGGGACTCCCAGATCCCGTGCTCTGGGTTTTTGCGCATAAATAAATGAACAAAAAAGCAGTATAATCAGTAGGAAATTTATTTTCTTTAATCGCTTATTTTTCATAGTAAATCAGATTAGATTAACATTTAGATAATCCTATATGTTTTTACGAACCTCGTTCTGGTTTCTGCTCTTTGGGGGATATTATCTCGTTTCTCTCTTTTGGATGTCTTTAAGTCCCTGCGGTAAATGAACTACCCGTTGAGGGTAAGGGATTTCTATATCGAGTTCTTTAAATCTGTTGTAAATGGCAACAGATATATCACTTTTTGTTTGTAAGCCATTTTCAAAATAAACCCAGAAAAGCACCTTAAAGTTTAATGCACTTTCGCCAAAGTCAGTAAAAAGAGCTCTGGCAGGTGGGGTTTTCAGGACATCCTTATGCTCATTAGCTACTTGCGTTAAAACTTCAATAATCTCGTTAGGGTCTGACTTGTAAGTAGTTCCCACGACTATTTCAATTCGTTTAATAGTATCAGAAAGTGTCCAGTTTATAAGATCATTTGAAATTAAATTATTATTTGGAACAACTACTTCTGCACCATCATAGGTACTTATCCGCGATGAGCGTACCCCTATTTTATTTACCGTACCAAGCAAATTGTTGACCTCTACGGTATCACCAGGTAAAATTGGCCTTTCAAAAACTAATATTATACCGGAAATAAAATTCGATATAATGTTTTGCAACCCAAAACCGATACCCAAACCAAGGGCGCCTGCCATTAAATTAAATTTACTCAAATCTATACCAAGGGAGGAAAAAGCCAATATAAAACCAAATGCCAGTATAAAATATCGGATTACCAATGAGATGGCAGCGGGAATTCCTTTCGGCAGTTTTAGTATTTTTAATTTAACATCTTTACCATCCAAAAGAAATGAAATGAAACTGGTAATAAGAAATGATACCACGAGGATAGCAATAAATGTAAGTATAATGCCCAGTGTAAAGGTAATACTGCCTACTTTGTAAGGTTCAGAAAGTACACCATTAATAAAATCTGAAAGTGGTCTTAACAGATCTATCATTTTAAGAAAATAGACAGCCCATAATATGGCAACAAAGACCTTTAAGATTTGCAATATTTTTAATTCTAAAGTCCTTTTTTTAATTGGATCGAAATTCTCTTTTCTGCCAAAATGGTTGTGTATGGTGCCCAAAGCAATTCCATTAGCCATTTTCAAAATGGCATAAAAGACGATGGTCAATTCACTACTCTGTGTGCAAATTTTTATGGTTAGATCTGTAAGGTTTGTATATCCTAAAATATTCGAGACAATTGAAATGATCACTAAAAGATAAACCACTGGAGTAAGTCTTATCAAAAAACCACCGAATTGATTTTGGAATAAATTTCTTGTCTTCAAATATGGATAGGTAAAGTAAAGTAGAATTGCCGCAACTAATACGGCCTCAACAAGGAGGTATATTCTGTAATGAGGAGATGCAAACCAAAAATAGGTTTTAGCAGTATCCAAAATAAAAATAAAAATGACAAAGTAGATGATGTTTTTAAACCGTTTATCCATATAGTGCTGCACCAAAGGCAATGCACAAACAAGCATTAAAAAGGCTAAGATGTCATCAAAAAGCTGAGGGGTATTTATAAAGAAAAATTTTGCGCATAAAATAGAAATAAACACAATCCCCCAAACAGTTTTATTTACAATGAGATCTTTTGCTTTTTGCCGATCATCCTGTGGTTCTTTTATGTCATATTTAAGGTATGCCTTTTTAATATATATCACCCCGGCTATTAACAGACCAATAACAACCAGAAAGAGGTAAATATCATTTTCGCTGGATTTAGCAAAGTTGAAAATATTTCTAATATTATCCGAAACAGATTCGACACCTGCTCTTTCAGAAGAATCTGTTTTATTTATTTTAAATGAGGTCTTCCATAAAGTTGGATGACGTAAATAAAAGAGCTGATAAACATCTGAATTTTTTAAAGCAATCAATTCCTCAATGACTTTATCAATAATTAAGATCTGATCGTTAATTTTGGACTCAAGTTTTAGAAAGTAAATGTTTTCATTTTTAAATATTTCATTGACTCTCACTACTTCGTCTAATACACTTTTTATGTTTATTAAAAGTTCGGGCGGAACATTTTTCTCAATGGCATTTTGATAAGTCAACTCCCATATTTTCTCTTTGGATATTATATTCTCAGCTAATATGGTATTTCGTTCTTCATAAACATTAATTGTGCTTTCCCAACTATTTAAATAATCCCGATAACCGTTCCATCTATTGATTTGATTATCTATTTTTTGCCTATTTGGATTCGCTTTGATAAAGTTTTGAACATAACTCTGCCGTTCTTTTATCAGTGCTTCATAAACAGGGAGAAGAGAATCAATTTCAATGACCCTTTTCTTTGGCTCTATTTTGTTCTCAATCTGCTTTAATTGCTTATTGATTAGCTCCATTTCCTGTATAATATTAATCACAGGAATGGCCTTTGGCTGATTGACCAAAGTTGAATCAATTGTCTTTGTTTCTGAAGGTACTTGTGATAGTATGGCTGCCGGAGTTAACAATGCGCCACAAACGAGGAATAAACTTAAGAGTAATTTAAATTTTGCAAACATAAAACGTGCTATTGAATCCGTAGGCTAATATAATCTTTTTCTTTTGTAGACAACCTCGCTCCAGCACAGTCCTTGTGGTATTTTAGAATTACCGGGCTTTTATAAATCTTCTTTTTTAAAAGACAAAGTTTCATTTCCGTTGCCATCGGTGAATTTAAGAAATTGATTATCGACCTTGTAATTTAATGATTTGAACAGAGCCTGGTCAAAAGTATCCGGGACAGCCATTTCCATACACATCATTTTTGTACTCATCACAGGACCAAATGTTATTGTATCTGAAGTTATGTTTTCAATGCTTCCCGAATAGTTATTGCAGCCATTGTTTCCAAAAACCCTCATTTCAGAAAGTTTGAATTCTATGGTTGGAAGAGGGTTGCCCGGACTGATGAGATTTCCATGGATACTGTACAAGATCCACTTTGCATTCAGGTCAAAACGGCTATCCTTTTGTTTTTCCAGGACATTTATTAAAGAGTATTTAATGCCGGATGCATCTGCCGGTAAATTTTCTTTATCCAAAATTTCTTCTTTAAGTTCTATTTTCTGAAAGTATCCGGGTTCCCAAGTAAATCCCTCAATTTCGGCATAGAATAATTCCCACTGTGGCGTGTCTATGGAATCACCTTTATGAATCATTAAGCATTTCGTCTGACCTGCGCCATTGGTGCAGTTATTTTTCACGCTGTTTACCCAATAAATAGTGCTTTTTTGAGAGCTACAGCCTTCCAAAATAAAAATAGCAGCAAAAACCATTAAAATTGTCAGATAACTTTTAACCATATTATTAGTTGTTTTCATATGTGCGGCGTTGAATATGATTTTTATCATTTCCAGTGCATTAATCTTAGGATATCTTCGAAGGAATAAATGTATCTAAAAATTAATTAACATGATAAAAAAAAGAATCCTTATCATGGGAGCTGCCGGCCGTGATTTTCACAACTTCAATACCGTATACCGGGATAATGAGAGCTATGAGGTAGTAGCTTTTACGGCAGCACAAATTCCTAATATCTTAAATCGTAAATACCCACCTTCACTGGCGGGAGAATTATATCCTTCCGGCATACCAATTTATGATGAAAAAGACCTTATACAATTAATTGTTGATCTCAAAATTGATGATGTTGTTTTTTCTTATTCGGATGTCTCCTATGAACAGCTAATGCATAAAAGTGCCCTGGTAAATACTGCGGGTGCAAATTTTGTCTTACTGGGCAGAAAAGAAACCTCGGTTAAGAGCACTAAACCACTAATTAGTGTTGGCGCAACCCGAACAGGTTGTGGTAAGAGTCAGACTGCCAGGCGATTGATTGAAATCCTAATTGAAAATGGACTTAAAGTCGTGGCTATCCGGCACCCTATGCCCTATGGAGATCTTGAGGCACAGAGGGTACAGCGCTATGCCCGCCTCGAAGATCTGGAGAAATACGACTGTACCATTGAAGAAATGGAAGAATACGAACCTCATATTGTCAGAGGAAATGTCATTTATGCAGGAGTGGATTATGAAGATATTATAAGGGCGGCTGAGAATGATCCGGATGGTTGTGATATCATTGTATGGGATGGAGGAAACAATGATTTTCCATTCTACGTGTCTGATTTGCATATTACCGTTACGGATCCTCACAGAGTAGGCCATGGAACAAAATATTATCCTGGAGAAGTCACTTTAAGGATGTCTGATATTGTTATTATTAATAAAATAGACAGTGCACGCCCCAAAAATATTGATAAACTCCGAAGATTAATTACTCAAGTTGTTCCAAACGCAATTGTAATTGATGCTGCCTCGCCAATAAGTGTTGAAGATCCTTCCGTAATCCGAAATAAAAGGGTGTTGGTGGTAGAAGATGGACCAACATTAACTCATGGAGGCATGAAACTTGGGGCAGGTACTTTGGCTGCTGAAAAATTTGGGGCTTCTGAGATCGTAGATCCCAGGCCATACCTTGTAGGGCAATTGAAGGATACCTTTGAGACTTATCCGAAAATTGGAAAATTATTACCGGCCATGGGATATGGTGTTCACCAACTCAGGGATTTGGAAGTGACTATAAATAGTTGTGATTGCGATGCAGTAGTTATTGGTACGCCTATAGATTTAAACAGGGTGATAAATATTAGAAAACCAAGCACCCGGGTTTTTTATGACCTTCAATCTATTGGGAAACCCAGCCTGGAAGAAGTGGTTGAGGAGTTTTTAATAAAGCACAATATAGAAACCGGAATAGAAGAGATGGTTGAATAGGCTTTAAAGATATGTTATTTCTCTAAGTACAAGTAAAGAGTGCGATTGCACTCTTTACTTCTTTTAGGATTCTCCAGGTTCAAATGATACATTAAGTTGCTGTAATTTCGCTTCTTTTTCAGGCGTAAGTGTAAAAAAAACATTAATGACTCCGTTCTCCGCTTTAATGCTAAATCTACCTCTGAGTTGATTTTCGGGTTTAATTTCATTCGTGCTGAGAACTGTACCTGCTTTGTCAAAAATTTCTTTTGCCTCCGCCATCCTGTGGGCCCGGGATTTATCCATATAAAAGTTTTCTGCCAACAGTTCCACTTCCAAATCAGGACTCCAGTATTGAATTAATTGACTTACTTGTTGCTGTCTTTCCCTTAAAATAGCTGATGCGGGAAGTTTTCGAGGCTCTAAGTCCAGGTTTTCAAATAGTAATTTTTCTATTTTTTTAAGGGGCCATGGAGCTGTATAGGTAAGATTACCAAAGGCCATTATCCCAACTCCGTAGTCTGGATAAAATACATAATTACTTCCAAAACCGGGTAGTGCACCCCCATGTCTGATCAATTTTAGGCCTTTACAATTAGTATGGATCCCTAATCCGTATCCATAGCCGGATACAGTTGCGCAAGGTTTCTCGTTGAAGTCTGTGGCTTCCTTATTTAAGCTTGAAAATTGAGGCGTATGCATTTCTCTCAACGTACTTCTCTGAACGGGTCCGTTATCCGCATCGCTCCTGGGTGGCCAGGCAGAAAGGTGAAAACTAACATATTTGCTAAAGTCTTCTATAGAAGTTATTAATCCTCCCATGGCACCGTAAGATCCGTCATGAAGCATGGGTTCAGGTTTCCATTGATCATCTTCCCACCGGTATCCAATCGCCAACTGTTCCTTTGGAATTTTATCATATTCCCAATAGGTATGCTTCATACCAAGTGGCAGTAAAATATTCTCTGTGATATATTGCTGATAAGGCATTCCGGAGACATGGCTAATAATATTACCTAATAGGGCATATCCCGTATTACTGTATTCAAATGTATAGGAGGGAGGGTTAGAAAATGCGATACCTTCAGCAAGAAGATTTATGAGCATTTGATCCGACTCATCTAATTGACGGTCCCCCCAGGGATTATCTTCCGGGAAGCCGGCTGTCATTGTCATGAGGTTTTCAATATCAATGACAGGAGAATCAGAAGTGAGATATTTCAGTGATGCCATTTCGGGGATATAATCAGCGACCGGATCACTGAGTGATAATTTTCCTTCATCTCGCAGTTTCATAATAGCCATAGCCGTAAAGCTTTTGGTCATCGATGCTATTCGAAATGCAGACCCGGTAGTTGCGGGTAGTTCCTTTGTAATATCAAGCAGCCCGGTAGCCCCTGCAAGAATGAGTTCACTATCTATTACTATGCCGTATGCAACCCCGGGTATTTTGCGCTCTTTTGAATGTTCCTCCATCAGTTCCTGCATTTCGCCAGAAATACTCTTTATCTTTTCCACACGATTGTCATTGTAGAAAATAGGAGGGTCATAGGATGTGGAGACGGATTTGGCAGCTGAATCAATTTTTTGATCCCCTTTTTGCGGTGAGCTACATGAAATTAGCAGTGAAATTAAAAAGAAGGGGATGAAATTTTGTTTAGGAATTATCATTGTCTGTTTGAGTTATACCTTTTTCGTTAATATTTACTATTGGAATTCCCACTATTTCAACGGTTGAAGAAGCCAAAATTACTTTGCCATTGGTTTTTTTAAACTCTTTGCCAATCAATTCATTTAATATATGTTTGGTAAACCTCCTTTTTTTATAATCGACAATATATCTCAGGTTGAACTCAATCCAATTATCGGTCATGGTAATTGCCAAAGTAGGTTCCACCTTGGCATCTTCGATATAATATCGCTCAACAACATCCTTCCATTTAGTAATGGAGTTTGCTACATATTCAGACAAATTTTCAGTGGCTACCTTGATTATAATTTCTTTTGCCATTTCAACATCTGACCCATACCTGATAGGTAAATTAAACTCGTCCCATATAAAAGGGAAATCCTTGGAATAATTATAAATAGGGCCTTTGAAAACGAAAGCATTACTCAATTTAATTATTCTTCCACTGTAATTATCACTGCTAACCCATTCCCCAATTTCCATCATAGTCGTATAAATGCTGTCTACATCAATAACATCGCCTTTAATTCCATTTATCTCTATTCTATCGCCAGGTATATACACTTTTACAAAGAAAATATACAAAGACCCTGCAATGCTTAAGACTAACTCCTGAAGGGTAATTGCAATCCCCGCTGATAAAAGCCCAATAGCTACTGTGAAGTCCTTAATATTTCCCGTAAAATAGGAGAGCGTAAGAATTACCAGGATCAAATAACCAATGACTTCTATTCCCTTTTGAGACTTATATTTAACCTTAGTGTTTGGTAAATTTTTACGAATGAATCTTCTAAGGAACTGAATAAACCCAATTATCAACAATACCAGTACAAAGTATTTTATTAATGTTGTTGAAGTTGGATGATCTAACATCCATTCTCTTATGAGTTCTAAGGAATTCATTAATTTAATATTGGAATAATACGGTCATTAATAATCTTTCTTAAATGTTCCTCTAAATTTTTTCAATAATCATTTTCGTATAAGCGCAGCCTATTGTGAAGCTTATTCAATTCATTTTGTAAACTATCAATTTTTTGCAGCAAATTGAAAACGGCATCTATACCTTCAGTATTTATATTTAGTTCCTGATGGATTCGAATCATTTTTTCCACATCACTTATCTTCTCCTGATGAAGATAAGAAGTTTTTTCAACCGTTGTGATATTAATTAAACCCATATCATGTAGTTCATTAAAAAATGAAATTTCCACGCTATAATGTTCGCATAACTGTACGATTGGTATAAAATCTTTTTGTTCCATATCTATCTTAGTTTTGCCAGCTCCTCAAATAGTTCCTTTTCCTTGGGGCTTAAATTTGACGGTAATTTTATGTGATACGTAATGTACAAATCGCCAAACTGACCTTCTTTTTTGTACACTGGGAAACCTTTACCTTTTAATTTTACCTTCGTCAGGTTCTTTGTTTCCGGCTTCACCTTTAGCTTTACTTTTCCATCAAAAGTGTCAATAACTACTTCCCCTCCCAATAAGGCTTTATATAAGTCCAGATCAATCGTTGTATAGAGGTTGTCCTTGTCACGTTTAAATTTGGAGTGATTAAGGATTGAAAATTTGATATGCAAATCCCCTTTTGGGCCACCATTAACTCCTTCACCGCCATAGCCCTTAATTTTGATTACCTGTCCGTTCTTAACGCCTGCCGGAATTGTTAACCTGATATTTTTGCCATTTACAGTCAGCGTTCGTTTATGGGTGCGATAGACATCTCCCAGTTCCAACTGTAATTCCGCATTGTAATCCTGCCCTCTGAATTGTACATTTCTACCCCCACCTCCTGCAGATCCTCCACCAAACATGGAACTGAAGAAGTCTGAAAAGTCTTGCTCCGAATATTGGGCAGAGCCTCCTTGACGGCCACTTCTTTGATATTGCCGCTGCTGCTGCTGTGCTTTTTCATATTCTTCGGCATGTTTCCAGTCCTTCCCGTATTTATCGTATTTTTTGCGATTCTCCGGATTACTTAGAACCTCGTTGGCTTCATTTATTTCCTTGAATTTTTTTTCTGCTTCTTTATCGTCCGGATTTAGATCAGGATGGTATTTTCGGGCCATTTTCCGATAGGCTTTTTTAATATCATTTTCGGTAGCCTTTTTAGTTACACCCAGAACCTTATAATAATCAATGTAGGTCATTTAGTTATATACATTAAATATTGTCAAAAATCTATAGGTTGAATATTAAATCCTATGACTATTATCAGGATTCAGGTAGTTCCTTGTACTAAGGTAATCCGGGGTAATCATATTATTATTTTTTGCCGGATTATTTCAATTTTAAACGCTTAACTCCGACTACAATAATAATCACAATCAATATCAAAAAGAATAGAGTTGTCGACAGACTCTTTATTAGCGTAAAAAAGTTTGTTGTGCTGATTTGGGTAATTGATAGGTCTGGATAATCATTTATCATGGTGATTATTCCAATATTTTCCAGATAGTCAGCTATACCCGCTATGAGTGGGACCAGACACAAATAGAAAAAAGGGGTATTTAATTTGTCCAATTTTTTTAGAAAAAAGGCAATTAACAGGGAGTAGGTTATTCCAAAAAGGAAAGGGTAGATCATATCAACAGGGATTTGATTAAATAAGTAAACTCCTCGGCCTTCTTCTCCAAGCTTGCTGAAAAGTTCATTTACATATTCGGAATTGTATCCCTGTGGCATCATATCCAATAATTTCATTCCACCGGAATAAGCAACTGTTTTTGGAATGGTTACAAAAAGCATGAATGCATAAACAAGATTGGTAAGAAAGAACAGAAAGGCGACTTTTTTCCCTGTTAAATTTTCTGATATGATTTTTCTTAGCTTATTCACCGAACATTCAATTTGAACTAATTATGCTTCTATAAATCAGTTTTTTTAGGGTTTGATATACTTTAAGTAGCCATAAAACTCAAATTATAGCAATACTAAATCACTGGGTCATCTGGGTGCTAAATACTACTATTAAAGGTAGAAAAATAGTTTGGTTTATTCGTCCTAATTATCAATACATCGTATTGTTATTCACCGAAGTCTTTGGTATTTGTTGCATAGAATCCCAATGTTCCACAATTTTACCATTGGCATCAAACCTAAAGAAGTCCATGGTAACATACTCCTCATTATCCGGCCAAATCTGATGCGTATGAAGGGCTACCAAATCACCTTCAGCAACAGATCTCCTAAACTCAATGGATTTGTCTGGATATTCACTAGCCATCCTATTAAAATAATCAATAAACGGTTGAGTCCCGTCACCAACTAGTGGATTGTGTTGAATGTATTCCGCACCGACATATAATTCCACCGCTTTTTTTGGGTTACCATAATATGCCATTTTGTAAAATGCGATGGCATTTTCTTTATTTTGATTTAAAGTTTCATTCATTTGAGAGGGTTTAATATATTAAAACATAAACTTTGAATTTAAACTAAAATAGCCTGGAGGTTTATGCAATCCTGAGAGGTACGTAATCTAAAATTAGTAAACTTCCTGCCAGAAGAATCTATACATAGGTCCTAAAAACCTTTTGTTTAAGAATATATTTATTCTGAAATAGGTAATACAAATCAGAAAAAATAACTCCTAAACAGGAAAATGGTCAACATCCCCCAAAATGTACCGGTAGCCATACTCAGGATGGCCAATATAATTGCATGAGGCATCCATTTAGGTTCATAAGCTGCAGTAACTGCCGGTGCAGTAGCTATGCCACCTACATTTGCCATACTGGCTATAGGCACCCAAGCTGTATTCACGTTTAAAAGTTTTGCGACCAATAATAAGATGATAAAATGACTCAACAACCAGACAATCATAAATCCAAGAAAGCCCAACTCAAATTCTACCAGACTAAATTTCAATTTCAGTCCAAGAACGGCCATTACGACAAGGATAAGAATACCACCAAATTTTAGCACAAATCCAAAATTCCAGTTTTTAATTAGACTACTTAACAGCAATCCAATAGCAGACAAAACAATAATTTTTATCACAAAACTGTCAACCAAAGCATTAATGATAAAAACAAAAGTCGTTAAAATCAGAAAACAGAGCAGAGGACTTAGGCTTTTTCCTTCTCGCTTTTTAATGGCTTCCGGCATAGACAAATTAGTAATTTTTAGTTTCCGGTTTAAAAAATCACTTTCTTTAATGCCTTGAAACATAAGGATAGTCCAAATGTTAACCAGAATGTTATCCATTACCAATACCGTTAAAAAAATATTTTCAGGACATTCTACCAACTCTTTAAGCACTAATTGACTTGTACTTCCGCCAATCCATCCGCCTACAATAGGTGGAATACCTTTCCAATACTCCTGATTGATAAATAATTCTGAGATCAGCTCACTATCCAACAGAAATAGTGCCAGAATAAAAGGGAATACTGCGATCCAAAATGAGCCTGCAACAAACACCGCAATGGGCTTCCATCCAATTGATTTTAATTGGAGAAAAGACAAACTGCTCATTACTGCAATTATGGCCAATGGAATAAAATAGAGCTTACTGTAATCGTGAATCTCGTCTTGAGAAAGATCTATGTCCATTAAGGCGGTAATTCCTGCCGGAATAAGGTATGCAAACAAAATAGCGGGAAACCAATCAAGCAGAGATTTAATGTGCTTATTCTCCCATTGGTTTAAAAAGTAAACTAATATAACGGTAAAACCGCTGATTAACCACGGAATCATTCGTCAGCGTTTTGAAGAATTCCCAAATGTATAATTCTTCCTCCATTCATATTAACCGGATTACTACTTCTACCAATTATAATTCCATCTTCGGGACTAAGATATTCCTTGATTGTCGCTCCAAATGGATCCCTTAGGACGGCAATTAAATCATTCTTTTTCACCTTTTGATTCAATTGGGCCTTCACCTCAAGGTATCCGCCTTTATCTACATATATCCAATACGATTTTTTACATACAGTGGCTGTTGTTTCAACTTTAATTTTGTTGTCAGTCATCTCCAGCCAACTCATTATATTTTCAATGCCGTCTACACCTCGTTCAATTATTTCAGGTTGAAAGACCTGCGGGTTTCCATATTCTATGGTAATTGAAGGGATTCCCTTTAATATGGCTTCAGCTCGCATTGTTCTTGTAGCAGATATTTGATCATTGGCACTTGGCACCCCTTTGTTGTTTAAGATGATATCTGCATTCTGAAGCAAAGCCATTTTTTCCATTTTGGGATCGCTAAGATCTGCCCTGACATAAAGGGTATTTTCCCTTCCGAAACTTGCCGTATGCATATCTACCAGGTAATCTATTTTAGAAAGTATTTTTGAATTGATCTGCCAGACATATTGTTGCGATCTGTTTCCTTTTTCTTTCCCGGGAAAATTCCGGTTTAGGTCTTCTTTGTCAATATACCTTCTTTGGTGTAATGGAATACTGATAGCATTTAAGCCGGGAATAGCTATAATAGTTCCTTTTAAAGAGTTGATATCCATATCTTCAAGTACCTTATGTATTACCATAATACCATTAAGCTCATTCCCATGCAAGGCAGCTGTTAAGCCTAATACGGGCCCGGGATTTTTCCCTTTTGCTATGATGACTGGTATAGAAATGGGCTGAGACAGTCCATTATCTATTATTTTAAGCCAATAGGTTTCTAATTGACCGGGGGCAATGTTTCTTAAATCTATTTCCTCAATTAGCTGTGCGGTAGATTGTGCAGAAAGTGTTACTTGTATTACGAAGAGAAAAAGGAAATACACTGTTCTCATGATTTTAAACGAATTAGGTGGTTTTAATGAAAAAAAGTTGCATCTATAGGGTGTTCAAGGAAAATAGGTGTTATAAAATGGATTTTTTTGTTAAACGTATTCTGTTATCACAACACCTTCTAAATGTAGTAAAATCCGTGATTGAAAAAAGAGGACGTCAAAAAATATTGATTATTAATTTTATTCAGGAAAATCGGTGCTGTTTTTTATCACAAATTTTCTTGAGGCTTCTCCATCGACTAGTTGGTATTCAATTTGTCTTATTCCTCCGGTTGGATTTGCATTGGTATCTCCTTCCTTGTAAATTGGGAATCGCTGCGCCAGTGTGGTTTCTATAATTGAAAATTCATCATGGCCCATATACCCTTTTTTAAGCTCATCATTTTCTGAGACAGGAGGAAAATATATAGCACTAATTGATTTTCCATTATTTACAGAATAACCAATAACATCCCCGTAACTTCCACTACCATCTGATGAAAGGTATACCAATAGCTCGGGAAAACCATCGGAGTTTAGATCTTCAATTTCCGCATTTATAACAGTGCCCTCTATGATATGCGTGATGGGGTTGTTATCTACTTCCAGGCCATATGGAGTTATTTGAAGTTCTTTCCCGAACTCTATAGTCGTAGAGGAGACCAAAAATCCAATGCCCTGCAATTCTAAAGTCCTGGAAAAAATTGTCCTATCTATCTGAGTTTGGTCTAGGTCCCCATCTATTCTTGCATAATTTCCTATGAAATTGCCGCCTCCGGAGCAGTAATACTGCAGGCCATCTGCTTGTTCAGTTATTTCAGTACTGATATTGAGTGTGTCTTTATGAAAAGTAAACATCACGGTTAGACCATTCACAGCGGAAGTAAATAGGGAATCATTAACCTTATAGGCTTTTGTATCCAGGGTACAGGTAGGCTTCTTTTTATCTGCGCGAGATCTAACCGAGATAGCAATGGTGTTTTCACCTATATCTTTTACCGAAATAGCAATCCAGTCATAACCTTCATCTCTTTTCTGATAATAATCTGATACATAGTTTCCGGCAACTTCAGGAAGTTCTTGTTTTATCGTTTCAATTACGTCTTCTTGATCAACTTTTTTAATTTCATGTTTACAATTGATCAGACAAACAATAAATAAACTGCCAAGTGCAATTTTAAGAGATGAATTCATAGCTAAAAGTTATCTGTTTAAACAAAATCCTAATAAAAAGCTTAAGAGCAAATCTATTCTATTGAGCTCTACCTGAGACTGGCACAAACTTCGCTTTTAAATCCGGTTCTTCCATGTCCTTATCCAAAGGATACATAGGTCTAATAATATTTTTATATCCCAGGCGTTCCAGATCCTGATCTACTCCTCCGGGGGTAAGCGCCATAATCCAATCGCCCCTCATATCGTATAATTCAGGCACTAAATAACCAATTTTGACCACTACAATATCTGTATTTCTTGGGTCCAACCCAAGACTGGTAAAATCTACTTCTTTGTGGTAGGGCTTGCGCTTCTTGGTTACGATTACATCCACACTGCCTATTCTCACTACTACTTCGGTCTCGGCATGTTTATCGCCATGCTCAATGGCCATTATAACCCCATCTAATTCAACAGGTCCTGCATATCTGTCATCGACCATGGCTCCAACCGAGGCCTTTAAAGGATCTCCTACCTTTAATTCTTTGGCCTTTTCAATTAGTTCCGGACCGGGAATGGAAGCATAGATTAAAGAGGGCCCTTGTCCCGACTTAAATTCCTTTCTTTTTAGTATCTCGTTTAAAGTCCAGCTCACATCTCCTGCACCTCCGGCGGTAGGATTGTCTCCCATGTCGCTGATCATGAAAGGTTTCTTTTTACTGGCAATGGCCATGTCAAGACTTTCCAATAAAGTGGCGGTAGGGGCCACAAATTCAAATTCTGACCTTACCTGCCAAAAATGCTGTGCTAACTTTTCTGCGGCATCACCCACTTCTTTTTCATTATCTCCTGTTACCATTACCACTGCATGGTTACGGGCTTCATCTGCCCATGCATATCCGATCCAGATAGCAGCATCAATGACTCCTTTACTTTTTGTAGCATCAGGCAGCATTGCATACAAGCTTTTTCCCGGTTCTATCCTGGTACTGGTTTTTTCTCCCGGCAACAGTATTGGAACTGCTATCCAGGCTTTATATTTTGGTTTTCCTTTCCCGTTTTCTAATCTGCTTAAAAGATTATCAACTGCTCGTTTTTTTGATTCCAGAGCATCCTCATGGGGTGCCATTCGGTAACAGGTAATCAGATCTGAGTTTTCAGCCAGGCGCCGGGAAACATTGCCATGTAAATCCATTGAGGTGGATATCAGGGTTTCATATCCAACCACTTCACGGACACGCAGGATAAAATCGCCCTCCGGATCTTCCAGGCCTACAACACTCATTGCCCCATGAATATCAAAAAATAAACCGTCATATGGGCCATTTTCTTTAAGCATGGTAAGCGTTTTGGATACCAGAGATTCATAGGCTTCTCTAGTGACAATCCCACCCGGAAGGGCATGCGCCCTTAAGGTAGGGATCCATTCAGCCCGCTTTCGGTTAACTGAATCTTCAGCAAGAAACGGATAAAAGGTGAAAACATCTTCTGCAACCCTGGCATGGAATGCTTCTTCATGGGTTTGAGCGGGAGAAAAAGTACTAGATTCTATAGCCAGGCCCGCTATTGCTATGCGCGGTAACTTTATTTCTGGCACCTGTTTTCCTTCATTTTGCTTACAACTGCTTGCGAGGATAAAAAACAGGACGAACGACATTAAATTTTTTAGAACACTCATTTTCACTTCATTTCCTTTTGTTGTTCCAATTGATCTTTTCTTAAGGTTGGATATGATATCCCCAATTGTTCTATATAAGAATCATATTTGGATTCATCGTAATAAAATGGAACTAACATTGGAGCATATATTTCCATAATTTTTTTATTAAGATAGATTGCAGGTTTATCTGTTTCGGAGACCATGGGAACATATTTTTGCTTACTTATCTGTTCTTCATTATAGTATTTCCATGCCTGCTCTACCAGTTCCGGTTTTAAAAGTAAATCAAGAAGCGTCATGGCTTCAACTTTGGCTCCGGCTATTACTCCTTTGTGAGCAATTGGGGTTGCCATAGCAATAGCATTAGACCAATGGTGCCCTTGTAATCCTGGAATATTCGAAGGATACCTAAGTGTAACTGTAGGAACTTTCCAGGAAATATCACCAATATCATCCGATCCGCCACTCACGGGTTCTACAACCGGAAGACCTATGGTATCCAATTTTACGGCTAGTCCTGTTGTGTCTTTAGGCGAGTTTACTTCACGCTGAACTGCTTTTGCCAGCATTTGATCCGCTTCGCTCCACTCAGGTAAGCCTACTTCCAAAATATTGGAATACATATCTTCTGCAATCGGTTTATTGAAATGTCTTGGCCAGGCGGTTCCCAAAATCTTGCTGCTCATTGTGGTCCTTGTCATCATGGCCGCACCTTTTGCAATATCATTTGCTCTTTCATAAACCTCCATGATTTTCGGGTAGGTAATTTCCCTGAAATAATACCAGATAGAAGCTTGTGAAGGGACCACATTGGGCTGATCGCCTCCATTGTTTATTACCGAGTGAGATCTTCCCAGAGGATGCAGGTGTTCCCGATTGTATTGCCAGCCTATATTCATTAATTCAACGGCGTCGGCTGCACTTCTGGCCCTCCAGGGAGACCCCGCCGAATGTGCGGATTCTCCTTCAAAAGTATACTCTACAGAAATCATACCCGTACCTCTTGCAGGACCGTAAGAGACATTCATATTATTGGAAACATGTGTAAAAATGCAAAGATCAACATCATCAAAATAACCGTCCCTCGTGTAGTACGCTTTAGTTCCTAATTGTTCTTCTGCCACTCCTGGCCATATAATCAGAGTACCTGGAATTTTTTCGCGTTCCATTATTTCTTTTACGGAAAGCACTGCCACGACATTAAGCGGTGTTCCGGAGTTGTGGCCTTCTCCATGTCCCGGGGCACCTTCCACAATAGGATCATGATAGGCTACGCCCGGTTTTTGAGATGCTTTTGGAATACAATCCAGATCACTTCCAATGGCAATAACAGGTTTTCCTGTTCCCCATTTGGCCCACCAGGCCGTTGGAACCCCCGATATCCCATATTCTATTTCGAATCCATTCTCCTTTAAAATATCGGTAATGTATTTGGATGTTTGTTCTTCCTGAAAACCCAGTTCAGAAAAACTGAATACCTTATCTACCATTACCTGAGCCATTTTAGCTCTTGCCTCTACCTTCTCCTGAACTTCTTTTTTTAACAATGGCAATCGGTCTTCCTGAGTTTGAGCCTTAGCTGCGTGGAAGCCTGTAAAAAATGTTAAAAATAGTATGCAGATTTTTTTCATGGTCAGCTATTAAAAGTGTTAATGATTTAAATGTACAACAGGATTTTAAAAACAGAATAAAAATATTAATAAATCAATTGGATAAAAACTCCCTGATATCAAGAGATAATTTTAGGAAATCTGGTTCATGGGTATACATCATATGCCCGGCTTCATAGTAGCCCATTTTAACACGTTCTCTGCTAATACCATTTCGGGAAAATGTATATTCCGCGTCGAAAAATGGACAGATAAGATCATAATAACCGCTGGCTACAAATACTTTCATCTCTGTGTTTCTTTTCATCGTCTCTGCTAATTTTCGTGCAACATTTACGGCTGAGGGTTCCCAAAATTTACCATCAGGAACAGGACGCCATCTCCATTTATTGCCAATAGAGTCATTAGAGGTTATATAAGGGCGGTCCATTTTAACTTTAAGTTTATCGTCAAAATAATGATTTAAGGATGCTGTATATGCAGAACTTATCTGATAGTCTGCCGGATCACCAAGATGAGGTGTTTCGGAAACTTTATCAACTTCATCGCCCATAAACCTACCGTCCAGACGTCCTACAGCCAGTCCGCGATCTGATAGTAGTTGTTTTTGAAAACGAGGCATCAAAATTCTTAAATCAGATTTTAGTATATAGTCTTTATTCAGCCCTGTGAAATAACTGAGCTTTTCGGCTAATTCATTTTTTTCACTATTGCTTAATAATGAACCTTTATAAAGTGCGGGACTATAAACATTATAGGTGAAGTCCCGTGCCTCAATTAGAAAGGGTTCTAATTCTTTTCCCATCCCTGCTTTTTTATGATACCAGGCCGTTGCAGCCATACTTGGCAGGTAGGTTAAATAGGAAGTTATATTGTCGTGTACTGAGGTAGAACCGGCATAATCTAAAGCCTGGGAAATAAGAATTAAACCGTTCAAAGCCATATTTTGCCCTCCTTTTTCAAGTGCATTCGCAACCGCTGCAGCCCTGGTGGTTCCAAAGCTTTCTCCTGCGATATATTTAGGCGAAAGCCATCTGTTGTTTTCAGTAATCCATTGTCTCATAAATTTTGCAATAGAAGCAGCGTCTTCATTTAACCCCCAAAATTGCTCAACTTTGCCTTTTCCCACCACCCGACTGTACCCTGTACCTACAGGGTCTATAAAAACAAGATCTGTCAGATCCAAAAGACCGTTTTTATTTGTAATTAGATTATAAGGAGCCGCCCCATCGTCTTCTAAGGCATCTGAATTTACCTTTACTAATTGCGGACCAAACATCCCCATATGGAGCCATACAGAAGCCGAACCCGGCCCCCCGTTAAAAACAAAAGTAACCGGTCTTTTTGTAAGATCGCTTATACCTTCCAGGGTATAAGCAACAGACCAGATAGATGCCACTGGTGTATTCTTCTCATTTTTTAAGTAAGTTTCAGAAGCTGTTGCTATATACCTGATAGTTTTTCCACCGTTGATGATTTCGTGTTTTGATATAAAGGATTTTGCTTCTGGAATAAACAGACTGTCTTCTTTTTTTTCCTGCGCCTGAAGCATGAACAAAGGCATTAGCAAAAGAATTAGCAGGCCTATTTTAAACTGATTTATCATTCAATTGGTTTTAAGGGTTAATTTAGATGCAATTACTTCTATTTTTTAGGATTTTATCATTTTTTCCCGGGCCAAAAAATAGTAATGCCCCATTTATCAATATTGAAGTTTCCAAGATAGTGAATGAAGGAAACAGTTTCCGTTTTATTTAAATCTTTTTATTATGCTTCGAATATCACGGGTGAGTTGATAGTATAGATTATAGAAGTGATTAAGTGCAGACAAATAGTTTTAGTCTTTCACAGCACCCAACTCTGTATTTATTAAATTGATAATTGTATCTATTTCGCGGATGGCCTTACTATAAACTGAGTCTTTAGCAGAAGTCAAATAAATACTTTCCACAAAAATGTTTTGCATTTCCACCTCATAAAGTCTTTCAGGTTTTACGGCTTTAAAAGCATCAAAATTAACTACCCCTCGAAGTGCCGGGGATAATTCATTAATAATAATCTCCCAATGAATAGTTTCAAGCTTGTTGGCAAAGATGTAGGTGTTTTCCAATTGTTGAATTAAACTGGTTATCTCATCATTTTTAAGGAGCTTTAGGTTTCCACTGTTGACCAGGGTCTCATAAATATTACCGCTACTATTAAAATCGGAATATTGAGACAATCCCATAGCTATTAAGGCCAGTGAATCTGATTTAGTAAAATCCTGAGCCCTGATTATTTTGTTAGCGTGTTTATAAGTAGCCGAGAAATAGTTATTAAATGCTTTAACGTCGGTAAGTTCTTTCCTGTCATCTTCTATCTGTCGCTTAATATTCCGATAGGACTTATTTTCATCTTCCTTTTCCAAACGCTGATTATTCCAATTATTGATTTGTAAGGCTATCAGAATTCCAATGACCACCAAAATGATCTCACCTATGGCATAGAACAGGTATTTTGTAAACTTGTTTTCTGTAAATAATTGTTTCCTTGTATTTCTGAAAAACTTTATCATCTATTTCATCTTTGGTACTTCCCAGAAAGGTTAGTGACCGTATGGAATTTGAAAAAATGGAAAACTGAAATTAACCTAAGTATTTTTGGAAGACAAAATTGCTGTTAGGACTAATCCAAATCCAATGCCGGCAATCAAGCAAGCCACGAACCAAATAGGAGAGGTTTGCAGAAAGAAAAGGCCAACTCCCAAACCAATAAGCGTAGTCCCACCAATAGCCCAGGAACTTTTATCATTTTTGTTTATTGCCATCGTCTTTAATTTAAAATTGGTTTCAAAAGGTAGGATATCAACAAAAGACAAACTATGATTTATGTCATAAAGAAATACACCAAGGATATAAGAGAATTAGGAAAAGGGGAGATGAAAGTCACACGCTTATTGCACATCTTTTTGCATACTCTTTTGAAGTGAAATCAACGATTCTTGCCCTACCTTAAATAACCCTTTTTGAGGACGGTTGAGATCCACAATAAGTGTGGTGAGTGCGGCAAAGGCCAATATCATGGGAATTACAGCAATCAAACCCCTTGGTTTGGTAAAACCTGCTTTAATACCTATTATAGCCATGGTCACGAACGAGATGGCCAGAAGTGTTATCCAAATTGCAATAGGAATCCGATTTCGCAAACCTGCAGTAACCCTTTTTTCATGCATATCAATCACATTATTAATAGACTGAACCAGCATCGCCGTGTTGGTATTGGGAGTAACTAAGGCCGCATTCGATACTTCATTCCATAAAAGACTATGCAACTCAACTGATCTGACGAGCTCATTGTTGATATTTGTGCTGCTCAGGGCTTGCAGGCGCGTGTCAACATATTCCCTTAATAATCGCTTTACTTCGGTTTTGTATTTCGTATCAATAAGGTCTGCCCTTAGGTAAGAAGTTCCAATTTCGTTGGCTTCCTCAAGAACGTATTGTTTGCGCTGGTTATATTGTGAGGTGGCAATTGAAAATGTAAAAGCCAGCAGGAACCCCAGTAATCCAATAAGTCCTCCTACCATGGGTGTCAGGGTGCCGGGTTCCACCTCTTCTTGAAGACCTTTGCTACGCCTGCTAATTTGATAACCAATTTCAAAAGCGATCAATAGTAAAATAAAAAGACCAATATAGGTGAGATAAAATGGGATTGAATCTAATATTGAGGAATTCATATTTCTCTAAATTGTTTGAGTTCTATAAAGATTGTAATATAAATAGATTTTGCTTTATGAATACTAAGATTCTTAACTTAAAAAATATGGTTGATATAAAAGAAAAATAAATGGCAAAAAGCTAAGAATAAGAAAAACATCTTCCGAAAGTTATAACTCTTGTTAGAAGACGTATCGCTTTTCCTTCGCAAATTTTACTCAAAAAGAAGATTTATTAATTTGTCCCTTAAGAATTTTCTTCGCGTCTGAACCTAACTTTTTGTATATCTTCATGGCACTCAGTTCGGGCAAATCCAGTTTTTTTAGACGTTCTTTTTTGACGAAAAAAACATCGCCAGACATTGGGTTTGGGGCACCGGGAATATATACAGCACTTAATTCATCGTCAATTTCATCCATTAAAAAACCAATTTGCCATACTTCTTCAATATCTACAAGAACTACATCTTTTAAATCCTCAGAATCCCGGCCTGCGGCAGACTCGGTCATTCCTTTTAAGAGGGTATAACCTGGTATATGCGATAGAATTTTATCTTCGATCCATTTTCTAAATTGACTTGCTTTTGTTGATTTAGAAAACAAACCAGCCATAAAGCAGATCAGCAATAGTACAAGCAAAGCAATTATTCTCGATATGGTAATTCCTCCAATTGTTTCCAAAGGAATTAAATTGGCAATAGGGGCAACCAATTTTCTGAAAATTTCCAGGATCTTGCCTATAATCAAAAGAACTAAAACAATAGGGATCACAAAAAACAATCCCCCAATCAGGGTTGTTTTAATAAAAGATGTAATGTTTTTCATAGGAGCGATTTTTATAGTTAATCAAAATATGAAAATAATAAGTTCAATTTTGTAAAATAGTTATCTAAAGATAACTAAGCCACCATTTATCTCTATTAGTGCTCTTGTATTTATTGAACCGACTGCATGCAGGATACAATGCGATGATCAGCAATATCCATATAAGATAAACCAACCAGAGGCTGAATCCATATCCCTGAAGTTCTGGTTGCTCGTTTACCCAGAAGTCAATAACCATATCAGAAGCCTTAAACCCTGTAAATAAAGCAGCTATTAATGCCAGAAGGTGTATTATATAGATATGAATGATATAAAAGAACATGGGGACGCGACCAATGGTAATTAATTTATCAAAAAATGAACCCTTCCATTTTTCCGCTAATGCCAGAAATATTATTGAAGGCCCTATAGTGATTAATAAATACATTAGAGAAGGGGGGTACTTCGTAACGTTTAAAAATGAGATGACCGTAAAACCAAAAGATTTTTGAGATGACCACAGATAGGGATCTCCATAAATATTTATGAAGCGTAATATAAGAAATGCCAAAGTGATACTGATTCCCAAGAGCCACAATCTCTTGACTCTAAAAGCAGAGTCTACACCAGGCTTATAAAGTTCGCCAAAGTAATAGCCCAGCGGCATTACAAACACCCAGGGAAGTATTGGATAGGCGATAAATAGCTCTATATTACCTATGTTTACAGGGTTATACACATGCAGAAATGTCCATAGGCCGGACATAATCGGACCTTCCGGAGTAAATGTATCAAATGCGTTGTGTCCCACAATAACCAAAACGGATAGTAAAATCATCAGTTTTTTAGGAAGGTGTATAAATCCTGCAAGTAATATCATACTTAGCCCAAGGATCCAAATGACCATAAAAAGCACTACCGAATAATCAAGTTTAAAAAACCAGGCGAGTTTTATTATAGTAAATTCCACTATAACCAGCCATATGCCCCTTTTTAAAAGCCAAACCGACAGGGATTTTTTATCTCTTCGCTGGCCTACGAAAAAAGCTGAGGTACCTGCTAAAAAAACAAATACGGTAGCACAAAAGTGGGTCAAAAATCTTGTAATAAAAAGGGCACCAGTGGTTTTTGTTAAATCTGTGGGGTCAAAGAGAAATGCATCATAATTGAAATAATCCCGCACGTGATCCAAGGCCATGAGTACCATGACTAAACCTCTTAGCATATCAATGGAAGTAATTCTTTGCCTGGTGGTATTCATGGGCTATGTGTTGGTTTGGTTTTTCTGTTAAAGTGTGAAAGATAGCAATTGCACATGAATTAAATACGACTAATAATAAAACCAATTATCCCTGGTTCGGGTAAGGTCTATTAATTTTCCGGATAAACGGCAATAAAACCAATTACCGGGATTGTGCTACAATTCTTGACCCTTTCATACAAGGATTGAAACATTTCCTGTTTTTTGTCCTTTTTCTACATACCTGAATGCCTCCGCAATTTCTTTTAGTGGATAAGACCTATCAATTACAGATTTAAACTTACCCTCTTCTATCAGTTTTTTTACCAGAAGTACGCTTCGCTTTATATCAGGTGGATATGGGAATTTTACTTTTTTTCCTGCCTGACCCGGAAGGCTGCCAAAAATGCCAGAAATAAGGGAGTAGAAGAGATTTTGAGACCAAGGGCCCAATTCAGAAGAGATATAAACACCACCTGGTTTTAATAATGACTTGCATTTGCCAAAAGTACTTTTACCAACGGTATCAAAGACATAGTCATATTTTTCAGGGTCTTTTGTAAAATCTTCAATGGTATAATCGATTATTTTTTCTGCACCTAAAGATTTTACCAATTCTATATTTTTGGTGTTGCATACCCCTGTGATCTGGGCGCCAAAATAGTTGAGTAGTTGAACAGTGGCGGAGCCAATGCCACCGGAGGCCCCATTAACCATTACTTTTTGACCTTTCTTGAGTGCAACTTTGTTTATGATGTTATATGCATAATGCGCACCTTCTATACAAGCACCGGCCTGTTGATAGCTGAAACCTTCGGGCATTGTTGAAACACCTTTGCTGGCCGAGAATACAAGAAATTCAGCATAAGAGCTTAAAACACTATCGTCAAACCCAAAAACTTTATCTCCAACACCAAATGAAGTTACCCCATCGCCAACTTCAACAACATCGCCGGCAAATTCAGTCCCCATAATAATCTTTTTAGGCTTAAAAAGACCCATCGTAAACCGCATAATAAATGGTTTTGCCCTCAGGTTGGCACAGTCTGTTCTATTTACAGAGGTTGCCCTGACCCTTACCAGGATTTCATTCTCCTTGGGTTCAGGTTTTTTGACCTCTTTAACTTGTAAAACATCCGGGGATCCGTATTGAGTGTACACAATGGCTTTCATTTATTGAATCTATTTTTGTCCGGCCGGCAGCATATTCCGGATAGCACTTATTTTCCATTCGTTTTCACTTAACACTACTACGAAACTACTCCACATCTTTCTTATTGTTTCGTTATTATTTTTAATCTCATAGCGGGCATCCACTATTGCGCACTGTGCATTAAAAAGTCGAATTTTTTCTATTTTGAGGGTTCTTGTGCCCGGATTACTCGTGGAACTTTGTAACATCCCTTCCATAGATTCCTTTTTACCCATTCTCCATTTCCCAGAAGAAACTAATTGATCCACGTCTGATGTTAAAATACTTTCTAGCAGCACAACATCTTTCTTTTCTCGTGCCAGCGCGTAGTTTTCTATTAGGGAGTGAATGTCTTCTGTTTGTTTTTTACTGGGGATTACTTGCTGTGCACTTAAATTCATAGTGGCTATTAAACTGGACAGAAGGAGGAGGAATAATCTATTTTTCATGATTTGTTTTTTTGAACTCATAGACTTTTAAGAAAATTCACATGAACTGGTTTAATGGATCAAGCTAATATTTTTTTCAACTCACTAAAGCTTATCAAATTAAGATTTGCTTTTCTGTTTTCATCCAAAACCTTGTATTCATAAAATGGATTGGTATTTTTTATGCTGTCGCCTATAGGATGTTTTTTAGACAAAATTCCAACGCCCCAGTCCGTATCAATACAACAGGAATACAAACCGGAATCGAAACGCGATTTTAAAAATGCCTTCCAGGTAGTTCCGTTCCAATAGCCTTGTGCCGGGGAATTCTTGTAGTCATAGTCCTCCCTTGCGTGCCACTCCGTTGGGGGGTTACAGTCATGCAACACTATAAAACCATCGTCTTTTATATAGTCCAATGCATTTTTAATATCTAAATCTACCTGCTCTGCCAGATGCAGACCATCAATAAAAATGATATCAAACTTAATATCTTTAGATAAAATTTCATTATTATTTAATTTATCAAAGAAACTATCACTGGTCATTTTAAAATCTATTGAGTTTGCCTTGTATTCCAGACCCGGATCCACGCTATACTTTGTGTCAGCATTTATGTGATTATAATTGTCCTCCGGATTTCGAACACCAATTTCTAAATAGATAGTTTCTCTCTTAAAGAGTGACAATAAAAAATTTATCACCTCGGTTCTTTGGGGTGTTTTTTTGAGTTCTAACTTAGTTAATTCAAGTGTTTTTTTATGAAATGGATCATTTACTACTCTTCGCCCGTGTTTATTGTAGGTTTTGATTTTTCTAAAAATATTCATGAATAGGATTTTTATTATTGGTGTTTCTTATAAAAAAAATGGACTAGTTAATACTTTTTTGGAGGGTCTCAAAGCTGTTTTTCAATTCAACAAACCTGTCCAATGCGTCTTGTCCAATCTCCTGATCAGCCTTGTTCATCATATTGTATAAATATTGGATTTGGCTCGTCAACATAGGTTGCTCATAAATTCCTTCACTGGTTCTTAATCCTTCAAGGGTTGTTTTTATTTTTGATAATTTCGTTTTATCCGCTTCGGTTACTTTCTCTTTATTCTCCAAAGATTCCTGTTCTATTTCCAAATTGTTGACCAGCAACAAAGCCTTATTTAATAAGTCGCGTACCTTTATTTGAAAATCTACCTGCTCACTTATAGTTTTTTCAGTGACACCGGAAGCCTTAACCTTAGGGTCTATAGCTATTTGAATGGATTTCGATAACACTTGTTCGTCAATTGTGAGCTTTGCCATATATATTCCGGGCTTTACAAGAATACCATTTTTATAACGGTCTTCGACTTTCTTATTCCATGGGCCAGTTGTCGTCATATCCCATCTAAACCGATTGAAACCTTTCCTTGCCGATAGTTTATCAGTTACCTGATAATTCAGAAATTCTGTACTCATATTCCGTTTTACCGTATCTTTTGAAATCCCTGTAGTATCGCTAATGTAGGTATTTACAACCTCCATTCTTTCGTTTAAAATTTCCAATTTTAATGGAGAACTCATATCTTCCTGTAAGAAGTAATCAATGGTTAACCCGGGTTTAGGATACTTTGGGGACTCACTTGTTCGGGCCCCGGAAGGGGTTCTATATCGAATTGCAGAATTGGATTTGAATAATATATTATTCTTGATATTCACTAAATTATCCTGTCTAAGGAGGTTTATATCATCTAAGATCCAAAATCCACGGCCCATAGTTGATAAAACCAAATCCCCTCTATGGATTTTCAGATCGGAAATTGGTGTAATAGGCAGATTTTGTTGAAATGCCATCCATGTTGCTCCGTCATTAAATGAAACAAAAACCCCATATTCTGTACCGGCAAACAAAAGACCTTCTTTTTCAGGGTCTTCGCGAACTACTCTTACAGTGTATTCTTTTGGGATACCGTTGGTACCTGGCGTAAGTAATTGCCAAGATTCACCATAATTTTCGGTTTTATAGATATAAGGCTTCCGATCGCCTAACTGATATCTAAGCACGGTAATATAGGCCTTTGCCGGATTGTGTGGCGAAGGCTCAACAGCATCTACCCTGCCACCCGGGGGCAAGTTTTTTGGAGTTACATCCTTCCAGGATTTACCTCCATTACGGGTAACATGAACTGGACCATCATTGGCACCTACCCAAATTAGCCCTTCCTCTAAAGAAGATTCCTGAATGGCATATATAGTACTGTAGAATTCTTCACCTGTGATGTCTCGTGTAATTGGACTTCCCGAAATCACTTGTTTATCTGCTTCAAAAGCCGTGAGGTCCGGTGAAATGATTTTCCAGGTTTTACCTTCATCGGTAGTTTTATGAACATATTGCGATGTATGATAAATAACTTTTGGATTATGAGGGGAAACCAGAATAGGGGATACCCGCTGAAATCTGAATTGCAGGTCTTTTGGATTATGCCCGTACATATTTGAGGCTCCTACGTAAAATGATTTTTCCGTTCCGGTTTTTTTGTTAAAAACCGTAAACCGGCCTTTACAATTGGAGTAAACAATATCAGGATTTGTTGGATGAGGTACCGCCGGTCCGGTTTCACAACCACCTGTATTTATGATATAACCAATTCCGGCTGCCTGGATTCCATATGGCGCCATACTGGGTACTGCAATGGTGGAATAGTTATCCTGCTGCCCACCGTAAAGCCAGTAAGGGTATTGGTTGTCTACCTCTACCTGGTAAATTTCTGAAGTAGGCTGGTTGAATTGTGTAGACCAGCTTTTACCTCCGTTATGTGTTACGTTTGCCCCGCCGTCATTGCTTTGAATGAAAAGATCCGAATTTTCCGGATTGATCCACATATCGTGATTATCACCGTGCGGTACCGAAAGGGATACCCATGTTTTTCCCCTGTCTGCCGATTTCATGTAATCTGTGGCCATGCTATAGATGACATCCGGGTTTTGTGGATCTACTTTTACGTTCGTGTAATAAAACGGTCTTGTGCGTATTTTTTTCTCGTCAGATACTTGTTCAAAGTTTTCACCATGGTCATCTGAAATATATAAACCGCCTTCTTCATTAGGTGCTTCAACCAATGCATAAAGTAATTTAGAATCTGCCGGGCATACTTCAAGGTCTATTTTACCGATTAGATCTGCGGGAAGTCCACTCTCCATTTTGTTCCAGTTTTTCCCGGCGTCAATGGATTTGTAGATTCCTCCTTCTTTTGGCGTTCCTCCGCTAATTATAGTCCAGGGCTTGCGTTCTGCTTTCCAGGCTGCAGCATAAAGGATATTGGGATTGGTTGGCATCATTTCTACATCGGATATTCCAGTTTTATTTGAAATGAATAAAATGCTGTTCCAGGTCTTGCCCCCATCAGTGGTTTTGTAGAGACCCCTTTCAGGATTTGAATTAAAAGCACGTCCCAGAGCAGCAACATATACTATATTATGATCAACAGGATGTATACGAATAGCCCCTATCTGCCCAACCTCTGTGAGTCCCGTTTCTACCCAGGTCTTACCCCCATCAATAGATTTATACATGCCTTTACCTTCAATCAGGTTACTTCGCAAACCGTCTGACCCTGTTCCCACATAAACGATATTTGGGTCGTTTTGTGCAACCGCAATTGCCCCAATTGATGGGGTCTTAAAAAAACCATCAGAAACATTGTGCCATGAGGTGCCGTAATCTTCCGTTTTCCAGACACCACCACCCGTGGCTCCTAAAAAGAAGGTGGAGGGTTGGGAGGTAATCCCGGCAACAGCTGTCACTCGCCCGCCCCGGTATGGTCCTACATTGCGATATTCCAGAGAAGAAAAGTCCTGGGAATAAAGTATAAAGAAATTGGCACTAATCAGAGAAAATACAGAAGCAATAAAAAAAGAACGAAGAATAATCATTTAAGACAATAGTGTTAAAAAAAAGAAATTACAAATTCAAGGCATGAAAGATAAATTCCTTTAGGCAGTTTTCCTATTACTTTGAACAATTATTGATCTGAATCCTCCTAAGTTCTTTTCTTATTTAATCCAGCTCTGCTTGCAGCCCAAAGAGCTATTCTAATTCCTGCGCCAACCGCTATTTGACTTATTCCCACTCCAATTGTACTGGCTGCGCCTAAATAATCATGAGGTATAATAGTGAAAAAGAAAAACGGTTTCAGTTAATCATTACTGAAAATTTTATTATTTCCTGGCATTCAGCCCAAATAGTTCCTCAACAGAATTGTACCAATCTTCATCGTTGGCAGCATTCCAATCTACCCATTCTTCATCGGTCATAGATGCCCGCCAATCTAGAAACGGCTGCGCATCCGGACCTACAGGATGTCTTAATTCCCAGTTTTTGTTTTCTGCTACTTTCAATATCTTATCGGCTACCATTGCAGGTGAGGTTGGTGTTTCAAGAGACGCTTTAAAAAGACCGCCAAAACGGTTAGACTGAGGATAGACAGATTCACCACCAACACCTATATCTCTGGCCATTTGCGTATCAATAATGCCAGGTTCAACTATTTTAACTCTTATATTAAAAGGTTTAACTTCCTGGGCAAGAGCTTCGCTTATTGCTTCAAGAGCATGTTTACTGGCCGCATAAGCACCCAGAGGGGTGTTTGAAATTTTTCCTGCGACTGATGCAATATTAATAATACAACCATTTTTAGTAGAGCGCATCAGCGGTAAAAGCTGTTTGGTACATCTGAGTACGCCAAAATAATTGGTATTCATAATAGCTATAATTTCTTTCATGCTCAATTCCTCAACGGATCCATGACGTTCAATTCCGGCATTGTTTACAAGAACATCTATGGTGTCATTCTCTTTTATGATAGCGCCAATTGCCCGGCTGACAGATTCATCAGAGTCCACATCCATCGCAGAGATAGTAATATTTAAAGATTCATCTTTGATTTTTTGTCTAAAAACAGTTGCATTTTGAGGGTTGCGCATGGTAGCATATACTTTATAGCCGGCTCTCGCGAATGCTAAAGAGGTTTCAAGGCCAATACCTTTGCTGGTACCGGTTATTAATACTGATTTCATAGTTTTATGTTTAAAGTTGGTTGTTTTAATATTCAAGAAATGATTGATAAGATAGTAATTTCTTTATGATATAAACTTAATTATGCAGGTAAACTGAAATGGTTTACCCTGGTTTTGTGGCCAGTTCTTGCCCATACTTCTTTAAAGCTAATAATGAGAAATAGCGTTTGTAGTTCCTGTAGGAAACCATAGTAGTTTTATAAAACAGTCCACTCATGGGCTGCACCGGCCAGTCTCCATCTTCAAGTTGTTGGTTAATAAGCCATTCTATGGCCTTAAATAACCGGGGGTCTTCCGCATAACCCCCATTTAATAATGCGAGTATGCACCAGGCCGTTTGGTCGACCACACTGGTATCTGCCTGGATATATTCCCTTGCAAGGGCAGATTCCTGTGCTTCCCCCCAACCGCCGTCTTCTTTTTGTTTAGACCATAAGTAGGCACATGCACGGTGTATTGCCTTATGGTCCTTACTCATTCCATACATAATCAGTCCTTCCACAACAAAACAAATTCCATAGGTAAAACACAGACCCCAAAGGGCTTCCCAGCTGCCATCTTTATATTGAGATTTCAACAGGTATTTAACGGCACGCTCCATGGCGTTTTCCATTTCAGAGGTAAACAAATGAGGCCTGCTTTGTTTTATTTGTGCGAAACACTGAATAATACTTGCCGTACATTCTACATAGGAATGGTCAACCATAATATCAACAAATACATTTGCCGCATTAAACCACTCTAGTTTAGGGCTCCCTATTGCTTTGTCCACACTTGTCCATCCTCCATCTTTACCCTGGAGTAGCATTATAAAACTGATAGCTTTTTTTATTCGTTCATCTGACAATGCTTCATCACCTAAGCCTTCTGTTTCCAGCAGTGCTTTAACGGCCTCAGCGGTGCAGTCCGATACTACCCATCCGTTATCCAGGTAACTAAAAGTCCAACCCCCTGCTCTTGGAAGGCGATGGTATTTAAAAGGGTTTTTTAGCTCCGTCATCACCTGATTATCAAGCAGGAATTTTCGGGTTTTTAGGGCTAAAGGTTTTAAATCAGGATCTATAGCATCTTTGCCGATAGCCTGAAGGTAAAATCCGCAATCCCAGGTATAAGTGTTTGTAAAGCCCTGCATCAATATTTCATCATCATCTTCCCATAAGTATAATGGTAGTTTTTCCCAGGATTTTTCCAGTTTCACTTTCTCGCCTCTAAAATGGTATACCAGGGTATTGTATACTGCATTTACAGGGGCTTGTCTAATAAAAGAAGAATTTTCATCCTCATATTCTATGTGTTCATAAACCAGTGCCAGCGCCTTCTTTTTAATGAATTTAGGGATTAGAGGATCTATTCTTTTTATCCACCACATAGAAATTTTAAAAATTCTTGTTTCCGGAAATATATTATCGGTATCGGCAAAAGCCCCTCTGTGTTTAGCAAAATTAATTTGCTCATAGGGTTGGAGGTATAATTCTTTCCGCAACTGAAGTATTAGTTCATCTGGTTCTATCGCCAGTCGTTCGCGATAGAAGTAACACATGGGTAAATAAATGATTCTCACATAACCGGAAATTTTACGGGGATGAAATGGAAACCAGCTAGGTAACATGTAGAGCTCCGGAGGTACGGGGGCAACCCCTTTATAAGAATACAAATTGAGAAATGACAGTATAAATTTGCACCAACTTGCAGAGTACAGGGGTCCACCTTTATCATGTATCCAAGTTAATGCCTTTTTTAATTCGGCTTCTGAAGCAGAATGACCCAAAAAGCGCAAAGCCACATAATTAATTACACAGGTAAAAATTGTACCCACTTTTGATTCCTGATGAATACCAAAACTGCCATCTGCCAATTGATGTCTCAGAATATACCTGCTCATCTTGGTTTTGGTTTCCATGCTCATAGGTTGTCCGCATATTCTCATTGCAAAAATGTACAATGGCAAAAGAAAAAAAGGGCCGTCATACGGCACAGGCCAGGTTCCTTCTTCGGTTTGATTTGCAGCCATCCAACCGTAAATTTTTTGGATAGCCTGCTCAATTTTTTGCTTGGGATAGACCATTACAGGAAAACAAATTTCAATTTAAGGCCATTAACTCATTAGCCTTGGCACAAGGATAATTAATTCTAGGTTAGAGAATTCAAATTACCTTGTAAATATAATTCAATTTAGTTTTGAATAATGGCCTTTAAGAATACTTATCCTGCTTTAGGAAGAATAAAAACGAATGAAATTTTCAAGTTTTGTATTGAATACAATACATTTGTACTGTTAGTTTAAATATCACAATTACTGTTTTCTTTAATTCAGCTTTATTAAAAATTTAAACTGGAATTAAGGATATTTAGAAAAGGCAAATGTCAAACACCGGAGTAAATAAAGAAGTTGATGTTCTAATTGTTGGTGCCGGTATTGCCGGTGCAACTTTGGCTGCCAATTTGGCCAAAATGGGAAAAAATATTGTGGTAGTTGAAAGAGACCTAAGTGAAAGAGATGTCATCATAGGTGAATTGTTACAACCAGGAGGCGTCCAAAAGCTCGATGAGATGGGCTTTTCTTCATTTATAGACCATATTGATGCCCAACCTGTTTATGGTTATGATATTATTTTTGAAGAGCAGGATTACGTTATTCCTTATCCAAATAAAAACGGTGAACCTTCCGGGTATGGTTTTAGAAATGGTGCTTTTTTACAAAATATAAGAAAACACATACTAAGTCAACAAAATATCAGAGTCATTGAAGGAACTGTTACCCATTTAATTGAAGAAAACAATACAATAGTTGGCGTAAGTTATAAACGAAAGCTTGCAACGGATGAAGAATCCGTATATGCGCATCTTACCGTTGTTACTGACGGCCCTTTATCCGAATTCAGGGAGAAACTATCTAAACCGGTTAATAAGGTGAACGGATATTTTCTGGGTCTTTTATTGAAAAACTGCGATTTGCCTTTTCCTAATCATGGGCATCTTGTAATGGGTGATCATCCCCCTATGGTCATATATCCGGTGACATCTTCAGCATGGAGAGTATTAATAGATTTTAAAGGCGAAAAACCTCCAAGGATGGGTAGGGATTTTAAAAAATTCCTTTTAGAAGAGTTTGAAAGCGCAATTCCTCAATCTGCCCGTACGGCTTTTGTAGCAGCGGTAGAAGAGGGTAAGTTCAAGACTTTTCCTAACCATAGACTTCCGGCAAGCCCAATTAAAAAAGCAGGGGCTGTTCTTTTGGGGGATGCGTTAAATATGAGGCATCCTTTAACGGGTGGAGGAATGACTGCAGCTTTTAATGATGTTCTAAGGCTGAGTAATAATCTGGAAAAAGTTAAGGATTTTAGTAATAACGGACAGATTGGAAAAGCCATTCAAAAATTTTATGAAACACGTCACCTGGGGACTCAAACTACTAATATTTTGGCAGATGGCCTCTATGGAGTGGTCTATAATCCGGATTTGAGAAAAGCATTTTTTGAATACGTAAGCAGAGGGGATAAATATGCTGAAGAAACCTGTTCAATCCTTGCCGGACTTAACAAAGATAAAAAATTGTTACTGAATCATTTTATTGGAATGGCTCGTTATGGTACTCAATTGAGAATAACGAATTCTGAAAAATCTAAGGAAAAAGTAACTCAATCTCTTACTATGGTTAAAGATGCCGTAGGGATTATAACTCCTTTACTTCTTTCCGAAAAACCGGATCCCGGAAATAAATTAATGCTGGAAGCCTTAAACCGGATGATATAGAATAGGACAATTATTTCTCAGGACTTCGTCTCCGGAAGATTAACCCCTTTTAGTAAAATTGCAACACCCATCATTGCAAGCCAAATAACTTTCACATGAAAAACGGGTTTGTAGATTTCAAAATTATCAGGAATACCCATAATGATAGCCATTGCCGCCAGACCCAATAGAACGGTAAACCATCCCAGTAATGGGTTGATAATTTTCCATTTTACAAATCCGAAACCTAATAGTACAAGGCCAACTCCGGAAAAGATTCGTCCAAATCGCACAAAACAGGTAACATATTGGTTTGTAAAAAGGATATTATCCATGAATTGTTGAATTTCCGCAGCCGATTTACCCATGGTCTGTCCAATTCCCCAGGCTCCGAAATTATAGTAAAAGGCAGATGCTATAGCCAGCGTCATAGTACCTATAACCACCATTCCTGCTCCTGGTAACAACAGGACCCGATAGGGTCTTTTTGCAGTAATAGATAATAAAGCAAAAATAGCTATCGCCATAGTTACCCAACCAAAAATATGAAATCGAAACATCCATATCCAAAACCACAAATCTTCATTGATTGCAGTAAAGTCTGATGCAACAATATACTCGCCTATATGATGTGGTGAAAGTGCCCAGCCACCCCATAATAAAATGGCTGCAAAAATAAATGCCCAAGCTGTAAATTTAGTTTCAAAATCTTTTTTCATGATATAAAAATTCAAAATTTAATAGATTGTAAAAGTACAAAAATTCAAAATTTTTATTTCCTTATTTCCTGAATTTATTATTGACGAAAAAGAGTTGGAATTACGACTTTTAATTAAATCAAAAACTTGGTAATAGCATAGATCAACCCTACAACAATTAAAACTCCAATAGTGATGAGGATGTAGGCTCCTTTTGTCATATCAGCAATCGATTTTTTAATCTGAGCACGATCATTGACATTCGGAAATTCAGAGTTTGGAACATCAACACCTAAAAATTTGCATAAGGGCACCCATCCCTGATCAACTGAAAATATAAGTAATTTATCTTTTGGGACGATAGCTTTAACCTCCTCTATATGTTCTTTATATCTTGCTATGGCTGCTTTTTTATCCTTCATTGTTCCTTTGTGAGAACGTTGCCAAATAAGTTTGGAAGTCATATTGCCCATCTTTTTAGCAAATGGTGTCAGCAGTTTGAGGACTTTAAACTGCCAGCTGCTTTTCGTAAAATATATGGTGTCTATAGTGCTTTCATACCAAGCCTTCGGACCTCTCGGATGAAGCGTGATCAATACTTTTGCATCGGGATAGGCTTCATATAATTCGCGCCAAACACAGCAACCGGGATTATCTACTGTAGCAGTATATTTCTCAAAAACTTCGTTCCAATCATGTTGCTGGCCTGCAGGGGCATTAGCTACTTTGTTCCAAAAGTCGAGATGTGTCTTATTGTCTTTATTTTCAATCACCTCAAACATATGGTAGCATGGAAACCCCAACGAATTTAAAGCGGTATAAGTAGATAATGTTCCGGTTCTTCCATAACCAGCTCCAATTATTTTTAAACCCATATTTAAAGTTTTGGATTTTCAATTATTATCAAAAAAAGCTTTTTGAACATCTCCAATTATTGTTTCCCTAACGTATTTATAATTCGAATATATTCTTAAATCGGGCTATATGGTAGCCATTGGAGATCACCAATTTGGATTGTTCACTTTCCGGATTTAACATTGGATTCGTGTGATTCATATGAATAAACCAAACTTTGTTTTTTTCATGAGCAGGTAATTTATCAAAAAGTTCCATGCTTTCCAATACCGTTGGATGTGGAATCTCAGAAATATCCCTGTTATCTATTTCCTCTTCACTAAAAAACCCGGCATCGAGAAAGGCATAGTCAACCTCTCTTATTTTATCAATAATATTAGATTCCCACTTATACCACTTATCTATATCCGGGATAAAAAGTACGGTTTTATTCGGACCGATTATCTTGTATCCGACAGTTTCTGAATATTCATCCCGATGTGGCACAAGAAACGGGATTACACTTAGATTAGATGTAAGCGAAATTTCTTGCTTATTATTCAAAGACTGTAAAGATATATTCTGATTCTCTACAAGCTGACTCCAGGGTCCGTTATTCCTTAAATAGGAATCCATTACCGGCATGGCAAACACATTTACATCGGAAGCACCCATTGCCTCTGTTCCAAGATACATAAGGCCTGTATAGTGACCTATATGGGCATGGGTAAGGAAGATCCCATCAGCCGTTTCATTTGTATTTTTTGGCAGGTAATTCTTTAAAATTTTAAGCTGTTCCGGCATATCCGGAGTAGCATCAAACAGATACTTCTTGTTATTTTCAGGGTCAATAACACCCAGTGAAACTACTTTTCTAGTGTCATCAGGATTTTGGAATAATTCACGGCAACATTCCTTAATACAGGCAATATGTGGTGAACCTGCATCCTGTACATTACCCAAAACTATCAGCGAAGTTTTGGAAGGAACATTTTGAATTTTTACAGCCTTAGTTATGGCCTTATCTACATCTTTACACCCAAGCAGGCATGCAAAAATTACAGGAAATAGTTTTTTCATTCAAATGAATTAGTTGTAGGAAGGGATAAACTCTTCAAGCACGGCTTTTTTTATTAATCGCGGAGGCAAAAGTCCCTGTCCTAATACAAAATCATGAAATGCGAGCTGATCAAATTTTTCTCCCAGAATAAGTTCGGTTTCGGCCCTTAATTCCATCAATCTTAGATACCCATTAAAGTAAGAGGTGGCCTGACCGGGGGCTCTAAACTGGTACCGTTCCAATTCTGACCGCACCAATGCCTCAGAAAGCACAATCTCATGACTTAATATATATCTGGCATCCTCTGGTGTAATTGTACCTAAATTCAATCCGGGGTCAAGAAAAGCACGCCCGGAACGTACCAATCTGCTCCAAAGAGTCATAAACTGCCCTTCAATAGGCAGAAACGGTAGTAGTATCTCTTCCGAATACAAGGCCCAACCTTCTATATTTACACTGTTAGCAGCAAAGATGACCCGGGCCTGAGAAACACCTCTTTCTACCATTGCTGTAAACTGTAATTCATGACCGGGACGGCCTTCATGTGCGGTCAAAGGCCATGAAGCGGAGAGGTGTGTAAAATCATCAATTTTTAAGGAAGTCCCATCTGAACCTCCCGTTGCCTTTAGGGGAAGTACAAATTCGCCATATTCACCAGTATTCCCAATTAGTCTTGGAGGGCTCATAAACGGAGCGGGTGCAGCGGCACTTTCTGCCGGGGAAGCCAAACGAATTGTCATTTCTCTGTCGGGTAAAGTCAATATTTGCTGGTCTTTTATAATTGCTTCAATCTCCTTGATCTGCTGTCTGTAAACCGTTAAAATGTTTGCACTGTCTAGCTGTTCTTTTTTCATAGAGCGAAGAACATCCCTGTAGTCGTAAGACGGATAATTATTTTTTTCTGCGATAATTTTTCCCAGGACCTGCAATTGCGTCTGCAGTTCTTTAAAGGCCACCATTGCCCTGCGTTGCAATTCTTCTATAGGCATATCTACCCCATATTCCTTTAAGTTATATGAATAGATAGCCAGGGGAAGTTTAAAGTCTGTTCTGGTGTTGGGTAAAACCTCGTCGCGGATATAATCTTGATAACTTTCCAACTGGGAAACCAACTTTTTATAGTCCTTTTCAAATCCTTTGATCTCGTATTTTATAAACAAGACTTCAATTTCTTTTATATACTCTTCACTTGTTTTAAGGTCGCGCTCTACCTCTTCCTTATAAGGAGCAATTCTATCCCTATTTTTGTTCCATTCCCTTTGCATTTCTTCACGAGCCAGGTTTGTTAAGGGTACA
Organism: uncultured Eudoraea sp.; assembly: GCF_947490415.1. Taxonomy (GTDB): domain Bacteria; phylum Bacteroidota; class Bacteroidia; order Flavobacteriales; family Flavobacteriaceae; genus Eudoraea. Next base: position 274,112 of record NZ_CANLGX010000004.1, on the reverse strand, counting down.
TAGCCTTTTTCACTACCCACATATTTTTTTAAACGTAAAAGGGCCGCCTGCCTGCGCTCCGCAGGAATGCGATCTTCCAATAAACCACGGATTCCGTTATATATCCTGCTTGTAGCATTGTAATAGGGTAGTAAATTGGCTTCAGTTAATTGAATTTCTTCTATCTCGTTTTCTGTACTTTCTATTAAGATTAGAAGGTCTTGTTTTATAAGATCATCTTCAGTTGAGGCTAGTTGGGATTTGAAATATTGGTTGACCTCATCCAGATCCACGAGGGCTCTTTCATTAAATCCCTCCGATAAATCAGAAATTTTATCATCAAATCCATCTACACCAAGTCTTGCGGCAGATTCCGGATTATTCTTTGCAATTACTTCGAGTAGTTTTCCGGTATATTGATTACTTTTTGTGATCCATTCAGGAATATCCTGGGCATAACTGATGGAGGAATTAAGACAGAAGAACAGGAGGATTAAGGCAAGAAATGTTCCTTGAAGGTCTTTTAGGTAATTTATCATAAGAATTAAGCTTTAATATTATCTTTAAGTGCTGAGGTTCTCAATCACCTTCATAAGCTTTTCCTGAACCTCCGATGCAAGACTGCCCAAAGTCTCATTTTTAACAGTACTCATAGATGCAATTGGATCGACGGCGGAAACTTCAATTTCCCCGTTTTCATGCTCCTCAACAATAACATTACAAGGAAGGAAAACCCCAATTTTATCTTCACTTTGCAATGCTTTATATGCAAAATGGGGATTACAGGCCCCCAAAATCTTGTATTTCTTGAAATCAACGTCGATTTTATTTTTCAATGTTTCTTTCACATCGATTTCGGTGAGTACCCCGAAACCTTCTTTTTTAAGTTCTGCCGTAACTTTTTCGATCGCTTCTTCAAAGCTTTTTCCCTTTATAAGGGTATTAAAATAATAACTCATTGTGTGATATGGATTTAGTAATTGTTTATGCCAAAAAAGATAAAAATAGTCAAAATGACTACCGGATTTTCTATAGCAGAAATATACTTAATTAATACGAATTGAAGAAGGAGATAACCTTCATTTAGATTTAAGTACTTGAGGAAATGGTCTAATGGTTAGGTACTATTTTTCACCAAAGTCGCTTATTTTTCTTTTGTCATCCATTACCAGGGCTAAAAAGCTTCCATTACCCCAAAATAAAAACCTTCATTTCCATCAACGCCAATGGCGTAATCCAGACGAATATTTATCTTTTTAGCTTTAGAAACCATATATCGCATACCCATTCCTGCACTTGGTAACCATTCTCGTTCAAACTCTTCTTCACCATTATTTTCATTACCCCAGATACTGCCTGTTCCTGCAAAAAATACCGCTCCCCATTTTCTGTAGAAGCGCCATCTGTATTCAGCTTGCAATGCAATCATATGGCGACCTTTATATTTGCCGGTTTGGTATCCCCTTAAACTGTTACGAACGCCGTAGTTTTGGTACCCATCAAAAGGAACATCTCCAAACGCAAAGCCACCGGAAAGATCAAAGGCTAATATTTGATTTTCTTTAAAAGAATAGAAATAGTTAAAGGAATAGTCGGTATCTACATAGTTATTATCACTTCCAAGCCAGTCTGCGTTGAGTTTTGGGCGAACACTGAAACTTAATCCTCTGGTTGGGTAATAGGGATAGTCTCTATTATCAAAAGAAAAATTAAGTCCTACACTGGAAACAAAGTTATCCTGAATACCATTTTGTTCAAAAAAATCTTTAGTAAACTCATTTTCTTCATCCGAACCCTGATCGAACTTGTAACTGGTTTTGGTTCCCAGATATAATAATCCCAAATAGAAATCTCCAATGACTTTACGACTGTATTCTGCAGAAACAAAAGTTCTTAGTTCAGAATAGACCAGGCGAAGGTCGTTTCCCTGTTCTTCATAAAGAAAATCATTGTTTATTTTTAAAGTGCCAATGCCAAAAGTGGCTCTGTTTTTATCTTCATTCCAAAAAAAGCGACCAAAAGGGGCAATTATATAACTGTTATTGGTGCTGTAAATACCATAAAGGGAGATGAGAGAGGGTGGGGAACCTTCATCATCCTTCTTGAGTTTAAAAAAATACATTCCAAGACCCCCAAACCCGGTACCCATAGTGGGATTATTTGTAATTAACGGAACAGCTACAAAGGTTTTGGAGTTTTTATCGAATGCCGAATCAATTGAAATAGAATCCTGACTAAATGAGGTGTAAGCACACAGGAATATTGAACAAAGGAAAATATTATTTTTGAAAATTGATTTTAAGCGTTTAATCTTCATTTTGTTTCTTTTGTTTATTCTTCGGGCACTTCAATATCTTCATCCCAAATGTATTTCCCAAACCACTTCCAATTGTGCCAGGTAGCTGCAAGCCTTTCTTTTGGTTTATTTATACCATGGCCAAACCCTTTGTAAATTATTAATTCGGTTTTAACCTCTTTATCCTGCAGACCTTGAAACAATTCATAGGCATTTGCCACAGGAACTCGTTTGTCAAATTCTCCATGTTGGATCAGCGTTGGGGTGGAAGCATTATTTATGTTAGTCATAGGAGAGGTTTTCTCATAGATTTCTTTATCACTCCAGGGTGTTCCTTTTAAATATTGCCTGGTAAATGGATGTATATCCGTATTTACATAATAGGTCATCCAGTTAGAAATCCCCGCACCCACAGAAATAGCTTTGAATTTTGTGGAGTTTATGGTTAAAAAAGCAGAAATGTAGCCACCCTGGCTCCAGCCCATAGCGCCCACTTTATTGCCATCAATAATTCCATGATCTTCCAGGGCTGCAACCCCCGATAATACGTCCCATGCATCTCCAACGCCTAAATTCTTAACATTTAAAGACCTGAACGCCTCGCCGTATCCTGCAGATCCTCTGTAATTTGGTCGTAATATCAACGCCCCTTTATTTAGCCATTGCACCATAGGATAAACATAAGATGGGGTAGGGCCGGGGGTTGAGATGCCAGTTGGCCCTCCGTGAATGATTACCAGCAGCGGATATTTTTTAGCAGGGTCATAATCCTGAGGTTTGTGCAATACGCCTTCAATGACTGCCCCATCTTGACTTTTCCAGGAAATAACCTCACTTTTGGCCACTAACCAATTGTTTAGTTGTGCAGTTGATCCGGTAATTTTTCTTGAATCTTTCAAGGGGTAATCGCCATGGTAGATTTCTCTTAAATCATGGTCATTTGAAGCTGTATACGCTATTTTTTCACCATCTTTTGAAAAGGAGTAATTCCATATTCTCTCTGAGTTGACAGCAAATATTTTTGTCTTCCCATTTTCCGGATTTATCCTTAGTATAGGACGTTTAGTCTTCTGCCATGCGATTCCAAATATTCCATTTTTGGTCCACTTTAAACGCGAGATTTCCTCATCAAAATCCGCTGCCAGTTGTTTATTTTGTGACCCGTCTGTATTAATTCTGAATAGCTTCCCGTTTGCATAATAATTAGAGATGCTATCGTTGAGGTTGGTTTGATAAAGAATGGCATTGCCATCCGGGGACCAATCTATTAGTCCATCGTAACTTAAATTATTTATCAGGAGTTTGTGTGTTTTTGTAGCTATATCATAGATCGAAATATCGGCTTTGAAAAAGCTGTTTATTAAAGGGTCGGGCTGATGTTCCAGTGCTATTTTCTTACCATCCGGAGACCATTTAAATCTATTAATGGAAAACGCCGCACTATCGAGTAACAATTTGGCTTTGAGCTTTTCGGCATAAACAGTATCCTTTAGCTGATCTGGTCGTAGCTTTTGGTTTAATTGCGCTGGTTTGAAATCGGCTACCCAAATCTGATTTAAATTGTATTCCTCATCTTCTACAGCAAAACCTCCATATTTTTCTTTACGTTTTTTTTCTTCTTTTGATTTGTCTTCAGATTGAAGAAATGCAATTTTTTGACTGTCCGGAGACCATTCAAAATCCCTGATGTTGTTATCAGTATGCGTAACTTGAAAAGCTTCTCCACCATCCACTCGAATTACGTGTATTTGGGTTTTTTCACCTCGTTTGGACAGAAAAGCAATCCATTGGCCATCTGGTGACCACTCAGGGTTGGTACTACTCTCTTTAAGATTATTAGTTAGCTGAAATGGTTTACCCCCGTTCTTTGAAAGCCATAATTCCCTGTCATACTTGTTTTCTTTCCAATCTGTAGCTTGCGACTCAAATACAATGTGGTTGCCGTCCGGCGAAATCATAGCATTATAAAAAGATCTCAAAGAAATAATATCTTCAAAAGAAGGGGATTTAGGTGTTTGGGCATTCAAGAAACCCAGATAGGTGGAGACGAGAAGAATCAGGAATATATTTTTCATAGGGCATTAAAAATTATTAGTACAAGGTTTATGGTTGGTGCGAAATCAAACTCTAATTTAATGATTTCCAATCTTCCCAAGCTATCTCCCTTCCGGGATAAGCAACTTTTTTGAAGGGCCAGTCTTTTTCAATCCATTCTTTAACAGAATTAAAAAGTATATCATCCAGGCCTTTATCCAGCATACTTGTTCGAATCCACATTGTTATTCTGGCATCATAATCACCCTTTGTGGTGGGATTGATATAAAGACATCCAAGTACTTCGCTTTCATCTAAAGAAACTACGGTATAGGCAAATGAACTTCTCATTTGAAATTCTTTCTGGTGCCATCCCAAATCAATTAAATCCTGTTCAAAAGTTAAGTCTTTGGTAGGCCAGTTCGATACAGGAAACATTTTCTGCAAATGATCAATACTGGTCATCACCGCATCATAGTCTTTAACTACGTCATTCACGGTAAGCATCCGTATGCGCAGCTGCTGATTTTCCAATGTAGCAGGAATTTTAAAGTCTTTTGGAACAAATGGTTTGGTTTGTGAACACATGGTAATTGAAAAAAGCACTATTGACGAAAAACTGATTAAAAAATATTTTTTCTTCATAATTTTTTGGCTGAATTTATAGATTTATTTTTCAAACTAACTTTTTTTTCGAAAATGATTTACTTTTTTCTGCATCTGAAAAATATCGGGAAATTAAAAAGGTGGCCAAAATTTTGACCACCTTAGATTTTAATTCGCAATGGGTTATTCTTGCGCTGCAATCTGTGCTGCAAGGCCATTCACATCAAAATAGTCGGATGACTGTACAATCTTCCCATCTTCATTGACCGAAGAAAGATTAAAAAATTTAACGCCTATTTCTTTTCCGCTTTCTGTATGAGTTGCGGTCCAGGTGCCGTACACCCGTATTACGCCGGCGCTTGCATTTGCATTTTGCCCGGGGAAAACAGATCCGGACCAGAAGCCATTGGCTGTAGAATCTGGCATGACAATACCTTCGGCATATTTAATATTGTCAAAGTTGTCATGATAGTTTTTAAGGGCTGCCAGAAGATCTTCTTTGCCTAACCATTGGTTACCGTTATAGGCCGGCGGGCTCCATTTCATATCATCTGCGAGTAAAGCACTTTGCGCCTCTAAATCTTCGTCGCTATGTGCCTGAAAAAAAGCGCGAATAACCGCCACTTTTTTATCAAAGTCGGCAGAATCCGGAGCTACACTTTCTTCCATAGTCATTTGCGTCTCTTGTTCTTTTTCTTTACAGCCAAAGAGCGTTAATACGGCTAACATGAGCATTCCAAACAATTTTGTTTTCATTTTAGTATTTTTTTACGGGTTAGTATTTATGGGGGAGTTACTTCCAAGATACGGATTTTTCAGGAAATCTTTATTGTTATTATTTGGAGAGTTTATGGCAGCTTAACATAAGAGATGTAAGCTGAAAAATGGTTTAAAGGGAGTCAGTGGTATTTCTGACAGAGAAATGGAAGTGTTTAGTCTATCGTCTGGCCGTGCTTAATCTGTTCTCCCTTATTTTTCCGCATATCAAAATTGCCATAAAAGAATAGACGGAAGGTATGGTTAAGGTTATAGTCTGTACCACTGAGCAACTGCTGGTAGACCAACATATAACCGCAGTCAAAACTCCAACTTTTATTTAGTTTTTGTTTGATACCCACTGTAAACCGATTTTGATCAAAAGTATTGAACACGACTTCCTTCCCAAAATTAAGGTGGATTTCATTCGCAACTAAAAAAGAAGTTTTGCCGCCCTGTTTAAAAGGGATGCTAACACTCAACAAAAATCGGATGCGGTTAATAAAATAGTTATCCTTCAAGGATGTCCCATCCTCAATATTGTTAAAAAAACGCTGCTCCGTCCGTATTCTAAACAAGCCGCTAAAAGTAGGGTAGGTGTCTGCCAGAATAAACTCCTGGTATATCCTGTTTTCGTTTAGATAAAGGGTCCAGTTTTCGTCTTTGGCCAGCCAGAGGTGTGCATAGCCCGCGGAGATCTTCAGGTTGTCGTTAAAGCCGTATCGAGCCCCAAAACGGATAAAATTAAAACTCGGATTTTTACAAAATTGCTACGCCGAATATGTAGGTCGACCAGGCCGGACCAATGATTGCTAAGCTGAAAAACACTGTTAAGTGAAATCCAGGTCTGAGACTGCTGATTTATATTTTTGGTCGGTGGTTCTGTTTCAGTTTGTGCATATAGGCAAACAGAAAGGAAAAAGAGAATTAAGCAAAGGCTTTTTATCCTGATACGGATCACTATTCTAATTTTCTGCAAATATATCTTATCGAAGTACCATAAAAAGAGAAATTGTCATTTTTTCAGTTTGTTACCGGGAACCTGCTTCATAACGAAGAATTACAATTCCGTTTTCTCATAGTGAAAAAGATGTCCGGGGAAAAGGGTTATTCCACCTGGAGGTACTCGTTCAGTCTGTCAAAAGTGGAACCCCAACCCTTGTAAAAGCCCATTTCCTCTTGTTTTTTGCAATATTCCGCTGTTGGATGAACTACTTTAAAAACAAAATTGGTTTTATCTCCGTTTGCCTCAAATAGTGCTTGTATTTCTACACCCTCCGTCATTGGTTTGAAATCTGCGGATGATATTATTTTTCCGGGCTCAGCTATTTCTGAATACACACCTTCCGTAATAAATTTATTTCCGTCCGGCATCTCCATAGTATATTGCCAGGTGCCGCCAACTTTAAAGTCGTGCTGGATTACTTTAGTCTGCATCCCTTTTGGTCCCCACCAAAGTGAAATTTTTCCAGCTTGTGTCCAGGCATCCCAAACTAATTGAATGGGTGCGTTGAACGTTCTTTCAATTGTTAATGTACGATTGCTTAAATCGTTAGTATTACTCATGATTTGTAGGTTTTGATTGTAATCATTCGGTTACATAAATATTTTCAACAGAATTAGTCCGCTTATTTTCAAGCGTTATAATTGATTTCATTTATTTTAAGTTTAAGCCAGGTCCAATTACCATTTTCCAATTTCCAATCTGCATTAAGTTCTACCGGGATTCTTATACCATTTCTTTCTTCGGTTTTAATAGTTGTTATAGTCCACAATTTTCGTTCAGAATTTTCTTCGACATCCATGTAACGCATCGCCTCGAATTTTTCAAAATCTCCATTCTTATTAAAATAAAATGTGCCGGAACCTTTTGTGCCAAGGTAAGACATTGTTGCTTTCACAGTAGTATCAGTAATTTGCTCCCAACTGATAAAGGGACTTAAGGCGGCAGAAGGAAACCAAACAATTTCGGCCAGAAACCTCTGAAGCGTTGCCTGATTTAGTTTTGAATTGTCTTTTAAATTTACCAAAGGTATAATCGAAAACATGTTGATGCGCATTTCACCTTGTCCATTCTCAAATTTATCCTTGCCTACTATAGGAATTAATGACTTAATTTTTAAATGTAATGACCAGTTAAATGCCGGGGGTTCTATTGTGAAGTATTGTTTTGCTCTGGCATTATACCATTCTTTTTGCTGAGGTTTCATCTTTAATTGGAGGTCTTGTTGTAAAAAAACAGATCGAATAAATTCTTTCCCAATAATTCCACTATTAAGAAGCCATTTTTGGACAGAATTTGGCAATTTATGGATCAATTGTTTAGTAATCATCTTTTTTTGCTAAGGAGGATGTTATTAAAAATTTTTGATTAAATGGGAAATAACTTTTATGACGAAAAAAGTTTAAGTATGCTTCAACCAATCGTTTTAATGCTATTTAATCTATTATTATTATTATTATTATCGTTTTGAACTACTTTAATTGTTATTTTACCTATATGTTCACCCTCACCAAAATACTGAATTAACCCGGGTACTTCACTTAGTTCGTAAGGCCCATCTATTACCGGTTTAATTTTACCAGCGGAGAAAATTTCGTTTATATATTCCAAATCTTTATTTGGTTTTAAGGCAACTATATGGACGCGCTTATTACTAAAAACAGAAATCCAGGGTTTTAGGATAATAATCGGAATAAGGCGGTTCAGGTAACCACCAACGGTTACATACTTTCCATTGGGGTTTAATGAATTCAAATACCGGAAAGTTGAGCGGGTGGTCTTGGCATCGAGGATCAGGTCATAACCCTGTTTATTTTTGGTGAAGTCCTTCTTTTTATAATCTATGATATAATCAAAACCAAGCTCCTTCATCATCTTTAGCTTATCCCCTGTATCAACTCCTGTTACTTCGGCATCATATAACTTGGCAATTTGTAAGGCGAATGTTCCCATACCACCACCTGCGCCATTAATCAGGATCTTCTGCCCTTTTTGAAGCTGGCCAATATCCAGCAGACCCTGTACCGCCAACATAGCTGCATGGGGTATTGAAGCGGCTTCCTCAAAACTCATTTTGATGGGCTTAAGGGTCAAGGCTTTTTCATTAATGCAGACGTATTCTGCAAAACTGCCAAAACCATATTCCGAAATATCTCCATATACGGCATCACCAATTTTAAACGAATCTGCATTTGTACCAAGAGCTTCAATAGTTCCTGCCAGTTCCATGCCGGGGATTTGGTGTTTTGGCTTTAAAATACCATACAGTAAACGATATAGGTAGGGCTTTCCTCTAATCATACTCCAGTCGTAATCATTCACTGCTGTAGCGTGGATTTTTACCAAAACTTCATTCTCTTTAGGAGTTGGTTTTGCGATCTCCTTGAGCTGAAGAACCTCTGGTGAACCGTATTTTGTATATACCAACGCTCTCATGAGATTTCCATATTATTTTCCCTGTAAATTCTCTCTTCGAATTAATGAGAATGTGATACTAATATGCGCAAGATAGTAGGTAGGTAAAATCATAAAATCAAGTTTAGTGTATCCCAAAAATTCAGTGAGAGCAATAATTGTATCCGAAAATACAATTAGAAAAATCCCAAAAACATAAGTCCATTTAAAGCCTTTATCTCCGTTAATTCCAAAAGAAGCACCAAAAGTCAGGCACGAAATGAGCAAATAAACCAGTGCAGCATACATGAGAACCTTATCGTCAATAGAGGGATAAAGTAAAAGGAAGAAAAACACCAAATAGGCCATTAGGATAATGAGCGTAAACCTCCATTTTATTTTACCATTAAGTAGAGCAAACCCCAGATAACAGGCATGTGCTATAAAAAATAGTGCAATGCCCTTGCTAAACATCATTGGGTCTCCCAGTTTATTAGACATGAACCAGTCTCCGGCAATAGAAAACAAAAAAGCACCTATGATCATCCAGGTATCATTGGGTTGTTTGCCCTTTCTGAAGTTGAGAATTAGTATAATGAGAATCCCAACCGCCGCGGACCCCGATTTATAAAAAAAATCAGAGGTATTCAGCGCCATAATTGCCGATAGTACCCCAAATAATAACAGGCTGTAAATCCAATTATTTTTAAGTTGTTGTACATCCATATCTAACGGTTTGTGGGATTGAGCCCTCGTTAATTTTTCAACTCAGTTTCAATTATCTGAATTATTTTTTCGATATCATTTTTTAAGGGCAGATAATGAAGGGCGCTCTTGGTTTTTGAAATTCTCGTATAAAGGAATATATGATTTTCGAATTCCACAGAATTAAAAAGGTTTTTATTATTTATTGATTCAAATTTTGAATTCCCTTTTACTTCTCTCCCCATTATTCTTATGGTTTTTTTTAAATTGCCATCTTTTAAATAATGTTCGACGGCTTTGTCGTAGAATTTTGCTCCATCTGTTTGATGTTGTTTTAATTTTTCTATAGAATTTCCAAAAGAAGCCAGATATTGTCTTAATTCATAGTTCTCAATATTCTTAAGGTTACCAGAGCTTATTATTTCAGTCAATACGCCCATACTTGGGTTAAATTCTACTGTTGGGGATATTGCATTAAAAAGATATTTATTTACGGTAGTTTCGGTAATAGTGTCATATATGTTTTTATCAAAAAGCATGGAGAGATTTTCCAAGTGATTAATTAACTGCTCATTATTTTTTATGGTCCCATTTAAAAGATCATAATTCTGCTCAAACTCTCCTTTAAGAGATAACAAATAAATCTTTTCTACCTGTCTTTGTTGTTTTATTGTATTGAGGTTGTTTATCCATAAGGCAATCAAAATTCCAATAACTACCAGAATGATTTCACCGATTGCATATAATAAATATTTGTTGATTTTGTTTTCGGTTAGCAGTCTTTGGCGAATATGTCTAAAAAATTTAATCATAGTTATTAGTTAAATTGCCCACGCACCATCTGGCTCCTCACTATCAAAGGTCTACCAGACCTTTGCTTATCGTTCGGCCCTCTGAAGAATTTTATCATTGCTTAGTGATAGGCTATAATTATGGACTGAAGGATGGTTGATGATCAAATTAGATTGGTATTCAATGAAAATTCAGGAATTATAATCTAACTGTTTAAAAATACGAAATTTCAGATTAGTACTGAAGAATCAATATGCCTGTTTGAAAGTTCCTGTAGCATAAATGATCTATCAGGGAATAGCTTCAGTTTATTATAATAATAGAAAAAGTATTTTTAAATAGTATCGCCAGAAGTAATTCAGGGGAACACTATTTTGTTTTGATCATTTTTACCGAAAACCAACCAAGTACAATTATGAGTAGTGTCATAATAGCCCACAGCCAGTTTTTATTTTTGAACAAGGGTTCGGATCCCAGAACTTCCTTTTGATCAATGAGCTGCTCTTTTCCAAAATTTAAAGCAGTTAGGGTGTCCGGAATATTTGAGACAAAGCGCTCAATATCGTAGTTAGGTTTAGTTGCTTTTTTGTTCCCATAGGCTAAGAAATAAGTTGCGGGTTCTGTAAACCTGACAACTAATTCATGAACGTAACCCTTTGCGGTTAGCTTTTGAATTGTTAAAGATGCATTGTCCTGATTGTAGATGCTGATTTTTAGTTTTTGAAGGACTGTACTTTCAAATACGAATTCATTTTTCTCAAAGGAACTGAGTGTTCCTGATGCTAATTGCCGATACTGATATTTATATCCCTTTTCCGTTTTTACACTATCAGATAAATAGGAAATGGTTATTGGTCTGTAATAGTCGAATGTATTTTTTACATCAATTTTAATGGAACTTACAGGAACGGGTGTTTTTAAACCAATTTCAACAAGCGTAAGTTTCCGCTTTTTATCTTCAATGCTCTCAAATTTTTCTGCAGCATATTTATTAAAACTACCATTGGTAACCTCATTAAATTCAATTTTCGCAAAGGACAAATCTGGTTTTTCTTTGCTTTTTATGAGGACTCTAAAATAACGGTACTTTGTTTCAGGAAAAGTAACCTTGGTAAATTGATAATTTGTTTCAGCGTTTTTGATGGAAAGAATGCGGTGGTCATCAACAATATTAAACCATTCCTGCTGATTTTGACTTCCTTCCAGCGACAGCATCCAATCGAAATTATCCTGTTTAAAATTCAGCATTAACTGATTTACAGAATCTTCTGTAGGTACTTCCATCGTAAAATAATACCCTTTTTCATTATGAGTGGTATTTAATAGTTTGAACTTCACTTCAGTACCAACAACTTTTTCTGTTTTGAGTTGCAGCAAATAGGAAGCTTCAATTGTATCATTGGTTTCTGTTAGCCCAAAAATTCTAATATCGGATAGTTCCGGGGACATTTTTCCATAAATATCTTCTGGTAAGACCACTTTGTGCCATTGGTCTGTAATTCCCAGCAATTCCCTTTTATAACTGTATTGATCAATTTGCGCATAGGAATATGCACAGATTAATAGTAGTAAACAGATACTGATTTTCGCTTTCAATTTAATCGGAAATTTTATGTTTGAATTTGTTGTACAAAAATGAAATGATCAAAAGGAGTATTCCCAGTGAAAGAAAAACAATGGTTTTTGAAATGGTGTCAAGCTGAGAGATATCATAAAAGAAAAGTTTCATCAAAGTGATTGAAAATAAGGCTATGGCTCCTATGCGCAAGTACTTTTTATGTTTCCAGATGCCCAGAGCGATTAACATTAAGGAATATATACCCCAAAGAATGCTAATGCCAAGTTTATAGGTTTGAGAAGACCCTGAAAGATCCATTAAATTTATTAATTCGCTGGTAACTATCCATAGAATGGATATATGAAATAACAAATCGAAGGCCATTTTAAAATCCACTTTCATAAATTCCTTTCGAATATAGGTATAAGAGGATATTAGTGTTATTGCCACAAAGGCAAATGAAATATATCGGATAGCAACATTAAAGGCTCCAATCTGATAATAGGCAGATAAGGATTGTTCCAAATAGCTCTCACGTAACTCGCTGAGTACATATAATCCTTGCGTCAAAAAAATTAAAATAGCGAATGTATTTAATGCAAGATTAATTAATCCTAATATTCTGTTTTTCAAATTTTTGATATTCACAAAGGAAAGCACCGATAAAAACAGCAGAGAATAATTGATGATCCAAATTGTTTTGAAGTTCCTGAGATCATAGTTGTAGAATTCTTCATAGTCATTCATCGTTAATTTGGAGTTCGCAAAAAGTTGATCAAAATAATTTCCTATTTCGAGTCTAAAGGCAAAGTAAATTGTGCTCAGAAGTACGGCAGGAATTAGAAAAGAAACTAACTGCTGTAATTCTTTCTTGGTAATTAAGGAGGAGACATATTTTTTGTTAGAATTTAAAACAGTAATATAACTGAATGCAGCAATGAATAGTAGCGAACTGAGAAAGTTAACATTAAGAAGCGGGGTCATTTTTGTACCTCCTGTGTAAAACATATTGAAATTATATGCAGTTGACCAATCCTGAAAAATGCTAATAACAGCCAAAAGCATTAATGGGTATGAAATGTTTTCATAGACCGGAATTTGTTTTGTTCTCCCAATCCAAAACAATAATGCTGCCTCACCAACCCATAATAGAGTCACCCAATTTCCATCTAACTGAACGGGAATAGCAATGGTAATAAAAACCAAAACCAATCCTGAAATAAAATAGAGCAGGTTTTTATCGTTCAGTTTCTGTTTGTAAATATAAGAGCTGACCGCAAAATGTAATATACCATTGAAAATTGTAAACACACCTAAGAACTGTGAGCCTGTTTCGTGTCTTGCCAAAATGCCGTATCCAATCCCGTAAAAAATAAATGAATTAGCCAGCAGCAAGAGAATATCAGTGATTTCAAATTTTTCTTTTTGTTGTAATTTGAAAGCAAGAAAAGTGCCATAAAAAATAACGAAAAACAAAGAGAGAAAGCATATAGCCACTACAAAGTGTTCCTCGGTTTGGTATTCTGATGCATACCATGAAGCAAAAATCAACCACGTGAGCACGAAAGATGAAAAGTAAAGTCCTTTCCAGTATTTTTTAAAGGCGAGGACAAGTATTCCACCATTGATAATTGACATATAACTGAAAAGAACCGCAATATTTTCAGCATCATCACCTAACAGAAAAGGAACTGCATACGCACCTACCAGGCCTATATGTGCAATAATTTGCTTGTTATAGTTTAAGGCAGCAATAATTATAAATACTGTAAACAATACCATTAACAGGAACGTCACTGTTTGGGGAAACAGATCATATAAACTGTATGCAACATAGGTCATAAAATATAGTATGGCCATAGCGCCACTAACCAATACTGCACTAAAATTTGCAAACTTTGCCTTCAATTTCATGCCAACCCCTAAAAGCCCCAATCCAATTAAATAACCTAAAATAATTCTTGTCAACGGGCTAATTAAGTCGTTCTCAATAGAAAATTTAGCACCAATTCCCACACCAATAATCAGGATGGCAATACCAATTTTATTAATTAAGTTTTCACCTATAAATTTTTCCCAATCAAAATTTATTTTTGATTTTTGATTTTTAGCCGGAGTGTTGAATATAACAGTCTTTTCCTCTAATACCTGCTTTTTCTCAACAACGGGTTTTTCGGTGCTGATTGGTGAAGGTTTTTGGACTGTTAAGGTTTTTTTAGTTTTAGGAATTACGATCCACAGTAGTATATAAACAAAAAACCCTATGCCAAAAAAGAAGGAAAATAGCAACCAAAGAAAACGTATCAAAATTTTATTGAGCCCAAGATATTCTGCTATTCCGGAACAAACACCTCCTAAAATTCTATGATTGACATCTCTGTACAATTTTTTGGATGCCGTAACAGGCTCGGATGCCATAACAGGCTGGGATGCATTACCGGACTGGTGCGAGGGTTTATCCTCAATTGTTTCTTTTTTTTCCGAAGGTTGTTTTATTTCTGCCTGTTTTAACTGGTTTATTTCTGCTTTCAGGGCATTTACTTCTTCTAAAAAAATATCCTGCCTTTTTAGGAGTGTTTCCAGTTTCTTGGAAAGATTATTTAAACTATCCTGGTTTTCAGTCATTTGGCTATACTAATTGCAATGAATATATCCTTTAATAAACGCAGTCTCCCGGATTAGATTGTATAGCCAGTTTAGCTATGGTTATTTACGGGCAATAATATCCTTTTGAAGAGAGGAGAATGTTTTAAAAATATAGTACTTTTAACATTAAGGTGCCATTAAATATGGATACCTGAAAAGCATTCTATACACACAATAGTCATGGCCAATATTTCCCTAAGATTACCTTTAATTAAAGGGTTTATTCTGATCCTGGTACTAGTCAGCCAGATAGCAATTGCACAGCAAAGGAAAAAAAAGTCTACAGTTACTCCTAGTGGAGACGCTATTGAAATATCTATCCTGGAGTTAAGGTTGACCATGGATGATTACTTCCGTGGGTTTGCCCGGACGGTTACAGAGGCAGCTGATAGTATCATGTATTTTTCCGATGATTACAGAATTGATAATCAGGCTTTATTTTGGAAAATGAATGCTATTCCCGTGGCTCAGGGTGCCATCTTTAGCACGGATCCTTTTGCGGCCTTTATAGATGTTTCGGTTTTTAGTTATCAGATGAAACTGTATTTTGAAAAGGGAGCGGGCAAGGAAATTTTTGGGGAACATCAAGGGATTGCAATCAGGGCCTCGGATAAACTATGGAAGGAATTAATTGATATTGGACTTTATATTACTCATCCCAGAGATATTTCCATTGGAATTCAAAAGGTTAAAGATTTTGCAGAGCAGAATCCCATTACCAGTTCCTATTTCAACAGGAAATCTACTTTAGCACTTATGGCCAGTATTCAAAAGGAAGAAAAAGTAAAATTCAAAACCCTTGCCGAAGGAATGGCTCAAAGTCTTGATGAATTAAGTACCCGGATTAATACTTACACTGAGATTCTGCCAAATCAAATACGCTGGCAATCCGAATATTTATTAAATGATATATTAGCCAATTCACAATTAAATGGACGTTTGGACACACTCACTTATTTATTGGAAAGAGCAGTGGTATTGATTGAATCCAGTCCTGAATTAATTGATAATCAGCGTTCAAAGGTAATGCGCGACCTAACCGCAGAGCGAAGAATTGTTTTGGAAGCGATTAAGCAGGAGCGGATGGCCGTTTTGGAGGAAATCCGGAAGGAAAGAGCAATTGTACTGCAACACTTAAGCAATGAAATGACTATTCAGCGCGAAGCGGGTTTTAAAGATTTAAATGCACTGAACAATCAGGGAATTAAGCTAACCGTGACCAATGTCAAAGACATTGCAGACGTCATCTTTTGGCGGGCGCTACTATTAATTTCAATTCTGGCAATAGTTGCATTTATCGGAATCTTCCTTTATAAAAAGTTATAAGAGTCAAACAATAGTGCAAGGTGATATTTTAAGAGTGCTTATTCCTTGTTAGGAATAATTTTTTTTAATTCAAAAAGATCTTTCCTTCGATCTCTTAGATTTCTTACACTGCCAAACTGATTCAGTTCACGCAACAAATCAATATCAACATCCGCAATTAATATCATTTCTGTATTTGTGGTAGCTTCTGCCTTTATTCCATTCGCAGGAAAGGAAAAATCACAAGGAGTAAAAACCATTGATTGTGCAAATTGAATATCCATATTATGAACTTTGGGCAAATTACCCACGCTTCCTGCTATTGCAACATAACATTCATTTTCGATAGCTCTTGCCTGCGCACAATGACGTACTCTTGAATAGCCATTTTGAGTGTCTGTTAAAAAAGGAATAAATAAAATATCCATTCCTTCATCTGCTAAAATTCTACTGAGCTCAGGAAATTCTGAATCGTAACAGATAAGTATTCCGATCTTTCCACAATCGGTATCGAAAGTTTTTAAATTATTTCCCCCTTGCATTCCCCAAACCTTCGCTTCATCAGGGGTAACATGAAGTTTTTCATACCTTTCGGTTGTTCCATCTCTTTTGCATAAATAGCCAGCATTGTACAGAAAGTCGTCTTTTAATTCAGGCATGCTACCTGTGATAATATTAATGTTGTAAGATATCGCCAGTTCAGAAAATTTTTGAACTATCTCAGGAGTATGTTTAGCCAACTCTCTTATAGCTTCAGATTCAGGGAGATGATTGTTATCTGCCATGAGGGGTGCGTTAAAGAATTCCGGGAATAAAGCAAAATCAGAACGATAGGCAGAAACAGCATCTACAAAATACTCTGCTTGTTGCATTAATTCAACCAGGTTGTGATACAATCGCATTTGCCATTGAATTAAACCAAGACGAACCACTTTTTTCTTGATGAATGCTTTTGAAACGTGTTTGTGGTAATACACATTATCCCATTCTAATAAAACTGCATATTCATTTGAGGCTTCATCACCTTCCAAATAACCCTTTAAAACTTTTGAAGGATGAAAATCATTGGATATTTGAAAATTTAATACAGGGTCCTGAATTTCTTTTCTTTTAACCTTTTCTATATATTCTTTGGGGGATAATAGCTCGGAATGTTTGGAATAATTTGGGATTCTACCTCCAAATGCGATTCCTCTCAGGTTTAATTTTTCACATAGTTCCTTTCTGTAATCATACAACCTGCGACCCAGTCTTAGCCCCCGATATTCAGATTTGATAAAAACATCAATTCCATACAAAACGTCTCCATCTTTATTGTGGGTGTCAAAAGTGTAGTTTCCCGTTATTTCCTTGTAGGTATGGTGATCATCAAATTTATCGTAATCAACAATAATCGAGAGCGCACATCCTGCAAGTTGGTTATTTACTTTAATCACTACCTGTCCTTCAGAAAATTTGGTAATCAATGATTGGA
Organism: uncultured Eudoraea sp.; assembly: GCF_947490415.1. Classification (GTDB taxonomy): domain Bacteria; phylum Bacteroidota; class Bacteroidia; order Flavobacteriales; family Flavobacteriaceae; genus Eudoraea. The sequence goes on along the minus strand of NZ_CANLGX010000004.1, from coordinate 256,564 downwards.
TATGAGATTCTTTCCAGTAGGAATTGGGCATATTGGAATATGCTTCAATCATCGCTTGTTTTAACTCCTGATAGTCATTTATGGTCAAAAATTGTAATTCTATATTTTCAATGTTTTGTATCATATATTTATTCTAAATATTATAGGTATTTATCTAACAAATAGCCGGTAAATGGAGTTTTCCATTCAGAATTAATTGATTTTCTTTGGTTTTAAATCTTTTTCTATAGCTTCTATCATCAAGCCGGCAATATCCTTTTTGGACACACCTTCAATCCCTTCAAGGCCCGGGGATGAATTAACTTCGAGCAATAAAGCCCCGTTATGTCCTCTAATTATATCAACACCGGCAACTTTTAAATTCATGGTCTTTGCTGCTAAAATAGCGATCCTCCTTTCTTCAGGTGTAATTTTTATCAATTGAGCGGTACCTCCCATATGAATATTTGCCCTAAACTCCCCAGGTGCAGCGGTTCGCATGATACTTTCAACAACTTTACCATTGATAACAAAGCAACGGATGTCCTTTCCTTCGGCCTCTTTAACAAATTCCTGAACCAAGATATTAGCTCGTAAACTCTTAAAGGCATTGATAAGACTCTCGGCTGCTTTTTTTGTCTCAGCAAGAACCACTCCTTTACCCTGTGTTCCTTCCAATAATTTAACAATTAGGGGTGCTCCTCCAACCATTTTAATTAAATCATCGGTGTCTAATGGGGAATTGGCAAAGCCTGTTGTAGGTATTGGTAAACCGTTATTAATGAGCAATTGTAATGAATATAGCTTATCTCTGGATTGGGTAATAGATGAGGCAGAATTTTGCACATAGACTCCTATGGCCTCAAAATGCCGGGTTAAAGCACAACCATAAAAAGTAATACTGGGCCTTATTCTGGGTATAATCGCGTCAAAATCGTCTAAAATTCTTCCCCCGCGGTAATGCATTTCAGGGTTTTTTCCATCTAATTTAATATAGCAATCTTTGATATATAAAAATTCCATTTGATGACCTCTTTCTTCCCCCGCCTCTATGATTCTCCGATTGCTGTATAAATCCGGGTTGCTAGCCAATATTCCAATTTTAAGCCCCGATGGTTTATTAATATAAATTTTGTAATGCTGTTTTAAAATATGGGTGGAAAGTTCTCCCAATTGAAAAGCGGCCTCCGGATCTACCAGAATTTTCCCTGCCATAGCCTGTCTTCCCAGCAACATCCTATACCCCATAGAATCTCTGTTCGTTAAAGTAATTTCAATTTCCCAGGAAGATTTCGCTATTGCTAAAGCCGTCTTTATTACGTAGCGTATTTCTCCAAAGCCACTTGAACTTTTTACTTTTCTTTTATCTAATACAGGAGATTCACAATAAATTGTTGTCTTTCCTTCATTTTGTAAGGGATGCACTTCATACCTCACCCATGGAATACCTTCCTTTTTAAATGGTATAATGTTTACAGCATGTAAAGCCGATGTTTTCGCACCGGAATCTACACGAACTTTTATTGCCGGAATATTCAGTTGGGGGAGCGCACACCACTCTTCACTGCCAACAACAATTTTATTGCTACTCATTTAAAATGGTTTAAAATTTAATTTTATTTTAGCTAAAACCAAGGGACTAAATGTAATTATTTGTAATTACATTCCAAATAAGACAGCGCTTTATTGTTTGGATTCAATTCCGCATTCAATTGTATGCCAAATGTCCGAAATCACCTGATAGGATTACTGGTTTAGGATCTGATAGTTTTGCCAGTTTCAAAGACTCCTTGCATTTTGAGGTGTGGTCTTGTTCGCTGACAATGCATAACGTTAGGTACTAACTGGATTATTACACTTATACATTGTTGACGGTTTGTTGCTTGTCTTTATTTAATGGCCCAGGCATTTCCAAAATAGCACCTAAATCTTTAGAATTTTGAATAGATTTCTGTGTTTCGTTTTGTTTCTTCATAAGTGTACAGACCATAGCCAACCACAAAGTGAATAGTACTATTACTCTCGTCCATTCTTTTTAAAACATTGATTTAAGTAGGCCTATACTGAAGGCAAACCTTTGAGGTAAGTGTCTGTTAATTAGGCTATCATCTTATGTATTATGCTGTCACCACGTTTTATTTACCAGTTTTTTATAGTTGCTTATATTCGGGATATGAAGCACATATTATTCTTCCAATGCGGGTTTACTTTTAAGAAAATTAGGGACGAACAGCAATTCTATTTGAAATAAATTGGATTTAAACTGTTGCCTCAGGCCATATGAACTAGTATATTTCACATTGGCGTAGAAGGTCTCCGGGACTAACCAATAGCCGGCACCAAATCCAAAAACACTCATTCGATCCTTGACCGATTTATCCCAATACACATCGCCTCCGGAATCTTCACCAACCTGCCAGGAATGGCCTCCCTGCAGGAATACTTCAAATCGTTCGGATAAATATTGACTAACTCCATATTCTAATGTAAAGCGACTTCCCGGCTTAACATCTACGTCTTTTATTTTACCTTGAAATTCGTAAGATGGCATCAACAACAGTGCGGTAGATTTGTCTGCTTTTGGATAGTAATAAGAGGCTAATTGAACAATATGAGACCAGTATCCGAGACCTATATTATCACTTGCTCCTGTATCATATCTCCCGGTAGGGGCATAAAAGAAATAAGCACCGATAATATCAAATTTCTCAAATCCCCAGGACAGCATAAGTGGTGAGACAAATAAATCTCCAAATCCGGAGGCACCTCCTTCAATGGGTTGGTTGTTAATTAACTCCCCTAGACCAACCCTGACATTGGCTGTGGTATAATTAGGCGAAGCAATAAATAAATACTGTGCATTTCCTAAAAACGGAAGTTTGGGAGTAGCATAAACGAGCATAAGACTATTGATATAGCCGGAAATATCAATATTAAGGGGTATCGTATTTCCTAAAGGACCTTGAATACTATTAACTTTATTCCCATTCCGGTCATAATATGTATCAGCATTTAAAAATACATTGTAATCTATCAGGAAAAGGCCATCTTGTCCCGGGTTGGCATAATCGCGAACACCTGCAATTCCCGGCAAATAATGTCCGGACTGAACAAATGACACAGGAGTTCCTGCCTGCTGAGCGTGAATCAGATTCGAAATAATAAGCATTAAAAGCAGCGACACAGTTTTCATAAGACCTAATTTCTAGTTAATACTGTTTAATAAATATTATGTATTTAGAGTGAATTGATTATAAATGTGCGTAAATGTACATTGCTATCGAAATCAGTCAAATGATTTAAATCATTTGGTTTCTCTACTAATTTTTAGGATCCTGTGAATGCCAACTGTGTGGTTAAATTGTCTGTCTATGGAGCTTAGCCCTTGTTATTGGGTTCTTATTCGGGCATTAGCCTGTAGTTTTTTGTTCTGATTTCAATGAATCTTTGCGGCCTTTCAAATATTTTATGGGTTCAATCCAAATTGTAAATATTAAAGCAATTACAAACGAAAATAAATACTCTTGTAATTGTAAAGGAGAACCGCTGAAAAAATTGGTTATGTAGGGAACATTCAGGATCAACAACAGCAAAATAATTGAAATAAATATTATAACAGGGACATAAGTGTTTTTCTGTTTTAGGGTCTGAAAAATTGTTTGGCTGAATGAACGGTTAATAAGCGTAAGAAGTATGTTTGAGAAAATAAGAGTGCTGAAAATCAATGATCGAATTTTAAATTCACCCATCTCAAAATAGCTTCCATAATACCCAATAATTAAACATCCAACCGTTATCATTAAACCCTGTACTATTGTAATCCAGAGTTGTGACAAATGAAGTAAATTCTTGTTCCGAGAATCAACAGGGTATTTTAATTTTTCTCTAGGGATGTTCTCATTTTCATAGACAATAGAGCAGGTGGGTCCCATTATAAGTTCAAGAAATATGACATGTATTGGTGAAAACAGTTGTGGAGGCAGCCATTTAAAAAAGATAGGTAACATTACAAGCAGTATAATGGGGATATGTATTGAAATAATATAACGGATCGCTTTGGTTAGGTTTTCATTAATTCTCCTGCCAAGGAAGATGGCATCGATCATTTTTGACAAGTCGTTATTAGACAGAATAAGTCCGGCTGCACCTTTTGCAACATCAGTTCCCTTACTGCCCATTGCAATGCCAATATGCGCGGATTTTAACGCTGGTGCATCATTCACTCCATCGCCAGTCATGGAAACAATTTGTCCGGTTTGTTTGAGGACATTTATTATTCTCAACTTTGTTTCGGGATCAATTCTGGCAAAAACATTGACAGATGACAGCGTTTCTTTTAGTGCTTCATCACTTAATTCAGCTAATTCTGAACCGGTTAAGACCTTATCCAATTTAATACCGCTTTGTTTGGCTATTGCCACTGCTGTTTCTTTGTAATCTCCCGTGATCATTTTTACATCCAGACCTGCTGCATAAAAACCGTTAATTACATTCTTAATATGTGGAGTAGGGGGGTCCCAAAATGTTATTAATCCTAAAAATTCAAATTCAATATCTTTTTGTAATTCGGGATAATCACTACTATCCCAATGTCCCTTTGCTATACCTAATACCCGAAGTCCGTTTTTTGCGTAAATCAAACCCTGTTTATGAATTACGTCTTTTTGCTCCGGGCTCAGAGAACACAATTTAAGTACGCCTTCCAAAGCTCCTTTACAACCTATGATGAATTTTTTATTTTCATTTTGAAAAACATGTGTCATAACCGGTGGCTTTCCGGATAAAGGAAACTCTTTGACCATCTTATAATTCTTTCGTTCATCCACCTTAAACAATTCAGCATAATAGTTGTGAATTGATTTTTCCATAGGGTCAAATGGATTTTCTTCACTGGCCCACATCGCATATTCCAATACTTCAGAGGGTTTTGGAGATTTATCGAAGGTAATTTCCCTGTTTGTTTTAAGGCTAAAAGTGTGGGTGACATTCATCAGATTCTGAGTGAGTGTTCCTGTTTTATCAAGACAGATAACAGTTGCAGAACCTAAAGTCTCTACGGTTTTAGGGCTTCGGGTAATTATTCCATTTTTTAATAATCTATATGCGCCAAAAGCCATAAAAGTGGAAAGTGCCACCGGTATTTCTTCCGGGAGGACAGACATGGCCATGGTCAGGCCATGTATTAATCCATGCAGTGCATTTCCGCTTTCCCACCAGTTATATCCCCATACGAACAGAAAAGCAATACTACCTATGATCACCATGCTCCGCACGAAATTCGAAACTTTTGATTGCAAAGGCGTTTTTTCTTTTGCCGTAGATGAAACCAGTTCTCCTATTCCGCCAAGTGTTGTTTGTTTCCCTACCGCTGAAACTTTAGCATAGCAGTATCCCCTGACTATCAGTGTACCCTGAAATATAGTATCCGTTGAAAATTTTTCTACCGAAATGGATTCTCCGGTAAGGATTGATTCGTCTATTGAAAAATCATTGGATGTAAGGATTTCTGCATCAGCAGGTACGATCGTACCTTCCTCGCATATAATGACATCTTTTGTGACCAAATCTACTGTATCAATTTTAATGGTTTCCGCATTGCGGATAACTTTGGTTTTGGTCTCAGTTAATCGACTTATGGCTTTTAAAGCTTTTTGGGTCCGGAAATTTTGGAAAACATCAATTCCTGCAACAAAAAAAAGCGCAAAAAGCATCGTATAGGCTTCGGAAAATTCCGAGATTGAAAAATACACGGCACAGGCTATCAGCAACAAAATAAACATGGGTTCTTTTATTACTGAAAGAAGATTTTGAAGAAGTAGATTTTTCTCCTTCTTTAATTGGTTTGAACCGTTTAATGCCCTCTGCTGAAAAACTTCAGCATCGGTGAGTCCATGTATTTCTGTTTGACTTATGTGACCTTTTGATTTCAAATTTTTATAAGCTAATGCCCTCAGCTGTTATTTCGATTCATTTACAGTAACCTAAGGACTGAAATTTATTCCAAATTTCTCATTTATCAGAATTTGTATTTGCCAGGGAATATGTATTCAAGTCAGAGGTGGATTGGTAATTAGTGACTGCTATTTTTAGAGCGTTATTTTTTCACTAACACCAGGCATTGTTTTCCAAAAACACCGGCTATACCAGCAGCCAAACCTCCAACAATACCTGTAACTAATATCAGAAGGGATGGGCTACCACCCAAAGGTAATAATACTGCTATTTTTTTAGCCAGCACAAAGTCGTTATCGTTAGCCAGTAAAAATGAATAGGCTGCCCAAAATATTAAGACGGCCAAAAATGGGGTAAAGAAAACAGCTGCGCGTTTTAAGGAAAACAATACTGCGGCTATAAATGCAGCCAACATTACCGACCACCAGGGCAGAAAAAATGAAAAGACGATGGCTAAAACAATTGTGGCCACAAAATTTAGGATTTTTGTTTTCATTTAGTTGGATATTAAAGTTTGTGTGTCTATTACAGCGTCCGTTTTAATGTCGGATTGCAAAAAGTTTAAATTGTGGTAGTTGCCTGCTGCCCAATCGTCTATAAAATTATCGTAATATTTACTGCCTGGATTACCCGATTGACCTCCGGGATAAATTCCTAAAGCAGTTGGTGGCGAGCTCATCTCCACAATCATTCGCCAGGAGGGACCATGATTTTTTTTGGTTGCGTTCACAATGTTGCCACCACCCCCAATTGGCAGGTTAAACCTTGAAAATGCAGGTAAGGCCTGCAGCAAATGACCAACATAGGTGCTCTTATAGGCATTCCAGTTATAATCTCCATTTTCAGCTTTCCAATCCATTAAGGATTTTGCTGCTTTTTTGAAACTGATTAAAAACAGATCTTTGGCGGTTTCGGTTTCAGGTGTTTCTACAATATCCATAAATTTATCGTCGCCTTTGGTTTTTAGCAAGTGAATGGTTTGGTAGGTGAATGGTTTATCCAGGGCAACATTATCAACATCATATTCATCCCAAAACAGATCATAGAGTTTGCTCCACCAAATACTATAAATACTTGGACCCAGCTCGTCTATATCGTTGTTGAAGTCCCATGTTTTTATTTCGTTGAATATGCTTAACTCTTCTGCAGTGAGCGTAGAGGTATCCATAGTTTCAAAAATATAGGGCAGGAGTTCTGCCGCCTTTAGGTTATAATTATTATTGTGTAAATCCTTAAAATCCTGAATATTGAAAGTCTCTTTAGAATTAAAAAAGTTATTGATTACGCGGTTTCTGTAGGTTTCGTAACCATCATTAAATACATAGAACGGATAGGATTCATCTACAGGGTGCTGATTTGCTGAGCTGACAAAGCCGCGTTCCGGATTTTTGGTATGGGCATTAAAGGCCTGTGGGATAAAACTTTGCCAGTCGTGCTTCGGATTGCTGCCATCCATTAAAAATTTCCCTTGTCCTTTCCATTTATTGGGCAGTTTTCCCTGAACCCAAATAGCGATATCACCCTCTGTTGAAGCAAAGACAAAGTTTTGTGCCGGTGCTGTATAATGTTTAAGGGCATTAACATAATCATCATAATTCCTTCCTTTGTTGAGCTCTAAAAATGTCTTTTGATTGTTGCCCCCTATATGGCCCGACCATTTCATGGCATAGCCGGCAAGTTTATTATCACCCATAAAGTTTTTATCGTAAGCCACAGGCCCATGATGGGTATAACATACAGAATCAATATAAGCGGCTTTACCTTTTATTTTAATTTCTTCAATTCTAAAACTCACAGCTTTCCAATCATCACCATATTTGTATTGTCTGCGTGTTTCATCTTTAAATTCAATTTTGTACCAATCCAATACATCTCTGGTAGCGTTGGTTTCTCCCCATGAAATGTTAGAGTTAAATCCTGAAATTATGCCCAGGGCTCCGGGCAGTGTGGCGCCAAAAGCATTATGGGTTGGAATACTTAATTGCATCACAAACCAAATAGAAGGTAGGTTTAGCCCCAAATGCGGGTCGTTTGCCAAAATAGGATTTCCGGAATAGGATTTTTCACCAGAAATGGCCCAGTTATTACTGCCATTATCAGGATTTGGCTTGTCTAAGGTTTTTGGAATAGAGTCTAGTGGCAATTCACTTTCCGGTGTTTCCGTAATAGGCACATCAATATAACTCCAATCGGTTTCCTTGGGAATAATAGGGTCTATGACATCAAAAAAATCCGGATACAATAAATCAAAGCGTTCTTTCCCAAACATCCGCAATGCATTGGTATATTCTAAATCAGAATCTCCTCCGGCCAAATCCTTGGTCATGTACATCAATAACAAGGCTGTTTTTTTTATCGTCCAGGGTTCTGGCTGATAGTCGAGCAGTTTATACTCTACAGGAAAGTCTTTAGGCTGTATTTGGTTGATGTAGCTATTCACACCCTCGGCATAAGCTTCAACTAAGGCATTGGTTTTAGGGTCTTCTTTGATCTTTGCTATGGCTTGCTCTGCTCCAAATCCCATGCCGCGTCTGCGCTGCTGACGGTCGTAGTTTAACGCTGCTTCGCCAATAATTTCAGATAACCGACCAGCGGCCGCATACGTCTGAAATTCCATTTGCCAAAGACGATGCTTGGCCGTAATATAACCCTGGGCCCTGTATAAATCATTTTCATTCTGAGCAAAGAGGTGTGGAATTAACTGTGCATCGTAATGCACAGTAACCTTGTCCTTGAGTCCATCAATGGGAACAGTTCCCGTAATGGTTTCATCAGTTTCATTTTGCCAGACACCCGTATAGGGATTTAAAAATTTTCCGATGGGAGGGATGGAACCAAACTTGTTGTTCAGACCATAAAAAACAGCGGCTGCAAGAAGAAGGGAAAGTGTAAACTTCAGGTATTTCATTAGCGGAATTAATTAGGGTGATTAAAATACTAAATAAATATGAATGCCAGCAGTAAATATTGTCTGGTATCATTTATTAAAATTGGTTTGGTATTTCCATAGTATTCCATATAAATATGGGAACCTTCCTGCCTTTCCGTAACAGGATTGAAAAATCGATCAAATATCGAACTCATTCAAGAGTTATGGAATTTACTGGAAGCATGCTGATCGGTCAATAATAGGATGCCCTGATGTCTTTTTAAATGCACCAACTTTCGCAAAATAAATTACTTATAGGAGTTCAGAATGGATCATAGTTATTTTCTATTAGAAACCAATTTAAATGAGTAAACATTTTGGTACTTTTACTAATACAAGAAAGAAAATAAAAATTCGATCATATTATGGATAATATCAAAAGTCAAACTACATCGACTAATGCTTCAAGCAACAATGAAAATGCAGAAAGCAAATGCCCGTTTTTGAATGGCGAACTGCATCAAGCTGCAGGTGGCGGAACAACAAACCGTGACTGGTGGCCCAATCAGTTGAATCTGAACATCCTCCGTCAGCACTCCTCCTTATCTGACCCTATGGATGATGATTTTAATTATGCCGAAGAGTTTAAATCGCTTGATTTGGAAGCGGTTAAAAAAGATCTTTATGCCCTAATGACTGATAGCCAGGATTGGTGGCCTGCAGACTACGGTCATTATGGACCATTCTTTATTCGTATGGCATGGCATGCTGCAGGTACATACCGTATCGCTGATGGACGTGGGGGTGGTAGTACCGGAGCCCAGCGTTTTGCCCCTCTGAACAGCTGGCCGGATAACGCCAACTTAGATAAGGCAAGACTACTTCTTTGGCCCGTTAAACAGAAATATGGCAAGAAATTGTCATGGGCAGATTTGTTGATCCTGGCAGGAAACTGTGCTCACGAATCTATGGGATTAAAAATGTTCGGTTTTGGTGGAGGTCGCGAAGACATTTGGCAACCGGAAGAAGATATTTACTGGGGTTCCGAAGCAGAATGGCTGGGAAACAAGAAAAGGTATAATGAAGAAGGGGAATTGGAAAACCCTTTAGGTGCAGCGCATATGGGATTGATCTACGTAAATCCGGAAGGCCCTAATGGTAATCCTGACCCGGTAGCGGCTGCTCATGACATTCGTGAAACTTTCGGTCGTATGGCGATGAACGATTATGAGACTGTTGCTCTTATTGCAGGCGGGCACACCTTTGGTAAAACCCATGGTGCGGCAAGTGATGCAGAGTATGTGGAGGCGGAACCAGCAGGTGCTGGGATCGAAATGCAAGGTCTTGGATGGAAGAACAACTTTGGTACAGGAAAAGGCTCTGATACCATTACCAGTGGTTTAGAAGGTGCCTGGACCGATACGCCCATAAAATGGAGCAACAAGTATTTTGAAAATTTATTTGGTTACGAATGGGAGTTGACTAAAAGCCCTGCCGGTGCGCATCAATGGAAACCGAAAGGCAATGCCGGTGCAGGTACGGTACCCGATGCGCATGATCCTGAAAAGAAGCATGCTCCGTTTATGCTGACAACAGACCTTTCCCTGCGCATGGATCCCGCTTACGAGAAAATCTCCAGGCATTTTTATGAAAATCCTGATGAATTTGCCGATGCCTATTCACGTGCCTGGTTTAAACTGACGCACCGTGATATGGGACCTGTTCAGCGTTATTTGGGACCAGAAGTGCCTAAGGAAGAATTAATTTGGCAAGATCCAATATCTGCAGCGGATTACGAATTGATTAGCGATAAAGATGTTGCCAACTTAAAGGCGAATATTCTAGCCTCAGGATTATCTGTTTCTGAATTGGTATCCACGGCCTGGGCATCCGCATCTACCTTCCGTGGTTCGGACAAACGTGGTGGTGCTAACGGTGCGCGCATTCGGCTTGCGCCACAGAAAGATTGGAACGTGAACAATCCGAAGCAATTGGAGAAAGTTTTGGATACCCTTGGACGTATTCAAAAAGAGTTCAACGATGCCCAGTCCGGCAACAAAAAAGTATCCATCGCAGACCTGATTGTTTTAGGTGGATGTGCCGCTGTTGAAAAGGCCGCTAAAAATGCTGGCCATGACGTAACAGTGCCATTTACTCCAGGTCGTAACGATGCAACAGAGGCTCAAACCGATGCTGAATCGTTTGAAGTCCTTGAGCCGGTAGCGGATGGTTTCCGTAATTACACAAAGGGCAAATTTTCGGTTAGTGCCGAAGAACTTTTAGTAGACAAAGCACAGTTGATGACCCTGACCGCGCCGGAGATGACAGTTCTTGTTGGAGGTATGCGCGTGCTGAATACAAATTTTGATCAGTCTGGTCATGGTGTCTTTACCAATCGTACTGAGACGCTTAGCAACGATTTCTTTGTAAACCTGCTAGATATGGGTGCAACATGGAAGGCTATTGGGGATTCCGATGACGTTTTTGAAGGTCGTGATCGTTCAACAGGTGAAGTCAAGTGGACGGGCACTCGTGTAGATCTTATCTTTGGTTCGAACTCAGAACTCCGTGCCCTCGCCGAGGTTTATGGATGTGAGGACGCTCAAAAGAAGTTTGTAAAGGATTTTGTAGCTGCATGGAATAAGGTGATGAACCTTGATCGTTTTGACCTGGCATGATTTCAGCGACGTCTGACAGGCCATAAGGTCTAGAATAATTAGGTATAGATTAAAAGGTGGTCATGGAAAATGGCCACCTTTTTTATGTGCTGTATGGATTAATACCTTAGAATTGAGTGTGATATTTTATGGTGAATTGTTCCGGGATTTCCTCAGCCGATTCTCCTAAATTTTCTCTGAGGTCAATTTCAATTCCTCTTGCAATCGTGGAAATAGGAACGTCATTGGCGGTGCCTTCAAAAGGATTTTCTCCTGTTCTGCCTATTCTTTCCATAGTATGAAAAATCCAGGCGACTATGACATAAAAAGGAACTGAAAACCATACAAATAGTTTTCCAATAAGTGGACTTTTAGTAATAAACTCACTGCCAATTTCAGCAAATTGGGGTACCAGGGCGAGGGGTAGGAGCAAGACAAAAAGCCACATAAAAAAATGATTTAGCGTTGCAAATTGTCTTGGATAAGGAAAGTTCTTTATTCGTTCACTTTTGCCTTGCAGTGTAAAAAACTCTTGAATTACCCCTTCCAATTCTAAAAAGGAAAACTCCCAAATCACCCCTTTTTCTTTAAGTTTTTTTAGATGATGAGATTGCAAGTACAATAGCGCTGTTTGTTTATTACTCTTGCTCATAACATATTCATAATCACTTTCTGAAATATAGGGTTTTAGGTCCTTTTCTAAAGTAGAATCATGTTCGGGTGGACGCGTATCCCATTCTTTATTTGTTCTATGGAGTACAGATGTCTCCCAGGGTTTGGATGCGCGCATGGCATGGCGCAAAGCGGTCATCCATGCTATCTGTCTGTATGTCAAATTTTTAATTTCTTTTTGGAGCTCAGAATCCTCTATTGGTGTTTGAGCGTATTCGTTGTTAACCATATCTTGAACAAATACCCCAAATGTTCTCGAAGTATTTACGATTCCTCCCCAAATTTTCCTGGCTTCCCAGATTCTGCCGTAGGCGGCATTATTTTGAAAACCAATAACAAAAGCCACTGCTGTGCCAATTAAAGCTAAAGGAGTCCATGGAATTTTTAACCATGCTAAATCCAAAAAATAATAAGCGGCAACCCAGGAAATTATTATAGCTAAAAATAAAAATGTTTCGAAGCGGGTCCACCATGCCATTTCAAAGGCGGTGTAATTTTTTTTAATGTGCATAAATAAAATTTCTAATTAATAATTCCTAAAAATCAACAAGATTACTTATTTCAGTATTCCTGAGGGGTAAAATCAGTTTAATGTTCAGTTTCTTTTTTAGTGCTGGTAATTCTCATCTTTAATTTGGTACCAGAATCATTTCTTTAATCAGCATTTTTTTTCAATTTCGGATGATTAGTTGTTCCTTTTTTTGTCATTCCGACTTTCCTATTTACTTGTATAGACAGGACATTATTCTCCTTTAGCTGCAAAGACAATTGGCTTTGTACGGGTCAGCTTGAGTGAGTCAACCATATTCATTGTTCCGTTCTTGTACTTCAAAAAGTGGGGAGAAGCTATATGCGAGTTATATGCCTCCTGACTTTCATATATTTCCACAACTGTAATTCTATTTGGTTTGTCCCTATCGGCCATTGCATATAAAGTCAGAACACCAGGTTCTTCTTTTACAGATGTCCGTATACCTTCCTGGAGGAATTCTATATAAGTCTTCAATTGTGTTGAGTCTATTTCAAGTTCGGCTATTTGAACTATTAGATCATTGTCCTTAGTTAATTGTTGAATACGTTCTGCAATTCCCTTTTCTTTATCGGAGACACAATTTGACATCCCGAAAAGAGATAGAATTGCAATTACTACACTTAGGATTTTCCTTTTGTTAATCACTATAGTTGATTTATTAATTGAGTGTTTCTTTTTTGCTGCTTTTATAATTTTTCCGATTCCTTTATCATTTTTTTGATCAAAGAAATTTGCCCTAAATGATAATAACTATGTTCAATTATTCCTTCAATATTTCTTCTATAATTTCCGTATTTCTCTTCTACGAAAATTGATTCTAATTTTTCGTCTGACATTAATTCGATATGATTTGCAAATTTTTCTGCGTTGTCCCACATACTATTCAACAGGCTATCCCAATCAACTTTTGATTTAATTTCAGGGAGATCAAAACTATATTTATCGCGAATTTCAAGCGGCCCACCTTCGAAAACATTGAGAACCCCTGCTATGTAATAATTGATATGGTAGGTTAGTGCAGCAATAGTATTTAACGATCCAATCCTGCTGGTTGCTTGCTGCCAGGTCACATTTGATAATTGATCCTTAAAATTTGTATTGGCAATCCATTTACCTTTTAAAAGGACTTCTTTGAAACGATTTGCAAGTTGATTTGAATTTTCCACGTAGTTATTAGATGATTGAAGATATTTTATAATATTACCAAAGGTCCTGCACATGATCTTGTTATTCCTGCCGGCCTACGTCGGGGGGGAAATAACGCTGCGACTGGCCCTAAATTTATAAATAAATTTAGTCTAAGTCCTAAATCGCTCTTTTTCATAGGATACGTTGTTAGCCACTGGCTTTACTATAATACTTTTTCCGTAGCCAGAATGAGACTCTAACCAATAGGATTAAAGCTGGCACTTCTACCAATGGACCAATGACTCCGGCAAATGCTTGCCCTGAATTCAATCCGAAAACTGCTATAGCAACTGCAATGGCTAATTCAAAGTTGTTTCCTGCAGCGGTAAACGCTACAGAAGCTGTTTTGTCATATTCGGCTCCGATTGCCCTTGTTAAAAAGAAACCAACTATAAACATTATGCCAAAATACACTAGTAATGGCACTGCGATAATTAAAACGTCCATTGGTATTTCGACGATCAATTCGCCCTTAAGCGAGAACATTATTACGATTGTAAATAGCAGTGCTATTAAAGTCAAGGGCGAAATTACGGGAATGAATTTTTGTGTGTACCATTCTTCGCCTTTGAGTTTTACCAAAATCAGCCGACTCAAAATTCCCATCACAAAGGGAATTCCCAAATATATTGCAACACTTTCGGCAATTGTTGCAATTGAAATATCGACAATAGCCCCTTCAAAGCCGAAAAAGGGTGGAAGAATCGTAATGAAAATCCATGCATAAAAACTGTACGCAAATACTTGAAAAATACTGTTTAATGCCACCAATCCTGCACCATATTCGCTACTTCCTTCTGCAAGGTCATTCCAAACAAGCACCATGGCAATGCAACGGGCCAAACCGATTAAAATTAAACCGACCATATATTCCGGATAATCCCGTAAAAATGTAATCGCCAAAAAAAACATTAGGACCGGGCCAATAATCCAATTGAGAATAAGGGATATTGACAGAATTTTTGTGTTGCGAAAAACTTTTGGTAACAACGCATAATTCACTTTCGCCAATGGTGGGTACATCATTAAAATCAATCCTATTGCGATAGGTATATTGGTTGTACCACTACTAAATGAATTAATGATATCAGGAAATGTTGGTATAAAATAACCAATCCCAACACCTAATAACATGGCAATAAAAATCCAAAGTGTGAGGTAACTATCGAGAAAGCTTAATTTTTTAGTAGTTGCCATTTTAAGAATTGATCTGAGCGAATATATAGAAAATATTTGTTGTGCTTTGTGTACTTCTTTGGTTGTCTTTTTCAGCTTGCGGATAAAATTGTGAATATAAGCCGTAGCTAGCCTGCAGAATTATTTTGGAAAGGCTATGGCCAATATATATTGTTGGCCACCGTTTATTTTTGTTCAATAATTATTCTGCCCTGAATCCAATCCGGCAAGTAAAAATTCATACCTGTCTTTTCTTCGATGTCAACTAATTTGTTACTTAGTTCTATTGTTCTTAACCCAATCTTTTGTCTTAAGTCATCCGTTACCGATAAAGTTGCTTGAAGAGGAGGGTTTAAAAATCCATATCCGGCTTCTGTTCGATTAGATATTACTGCCTTTTGCCAGTCATCAATCATTGCAAACTCGAAAGGAGACATCTGTCCTGTCTCAATTGCCTGAATTAACTTTGGCCTGACATGCATGTAAAGGGTGTCCTTTTTTGAATAGGCCTGAGATATTGAATTGTGGTGACTTAAAATAGTTGACATCCAATAGTCATTTCCAATTAATTTTTCTCCCGGATAACCTACATTTTCCAGTATATTAATGAGCTTAGTCATCTGAATTTCACTATGCGGGGCAAATTTCTTTGTGGCATATCTTTCCTGTGCTTTATCGCCAATTCGAAACAAAGCCCCTAAGGCCTTTTTTTGATCTTTTTTAAACATCTTATGTACCTTTTCTCTGAGCTTTGGATCTATACGGTTCAGATAAAAAGAGCGAAGCGAATCATAATTATTCTCCAGGGCAGTCCAAACAGATTCGTCTTGAAGAGAAGCCAGAAACTTATTGTTTTTTAATTCTTTTAATTCCCACCCGGCAGTAATTCCTTCTTCTAATAATCGTAAAGCTTTTTGTCTCTCATTTAAATAAAAAGCAAGTTGAGCAGCTACCTGATAATCCCTTAAAAAAACAAATTCATAACTGTTAATTACGTTCTCGTAGCTGCTTAATGCTTCTCCATATTTTTCTTCAGCTATAAGACTTTCGGCTTCAATAACTTGCCGATGATAGTTAAGATAGTCCCTGTTTTCATTATTTGCTGCACACACTAAAGTAAAAAGCGGAAAAATACAATAGAAAAAAGTCAAATAAGTAATCTTCATAATATTCCAATGTTAGCTAATGTCTTGGTGTATGCCTTGTGCCGCACATGTGTAACAACAGGTTATGCGAAAATTTCGTTTATTCTAAAGTAATAATTTTTAGGTAAGGGTAGCGGTATGAGCTATACAGGTTGATATGCATTGTTACGCTCAAAAATTAACCCTATTTTTTAGATTCAAATAATACAACAGGAGGTTCCCAGGTTAAAGGATCACCAACAATGCTATGGGCAGAACTAATGACTTCCATCCATTCGGGGGAAACTTTAATTAAAAGGTAGCCATCAGGTTTATTCGGATAGAAAGCCTCCCATTCAGCTTTCCATCGCTTTTCTTTTTCTATAGGGTCATTTACTATTTGCGCTATTCCATGAATCATGACATATCCTGAAGCACTCTTATCAAAATAATATAGGGTTACCCTGGGATCCTTTTTAATTTGATCTACTTTTCTGCTTTTTGGATTAGTGCCAAACCAAACTGTAAAATCACTTTCAGGAAGAAAAGGATCCATTACTCGGACCCTGGAACGGCCTTGCTGATCAAGGGTGATTAGCGCACAAGTACCTGCGGAAGCCATTATTTCTCTTGCAGCATTCATTAATTTATTATTTAATGAATCTTTTTGCTCTATGCTTTGACTGAAGCTGTTGAAAGTTATTAAAAGAAGAATCGGTAAAATTATATAGAAGGGTTTTCTTAATTTTTCCATTTTGTTAATTCGTATTTCATGATTTAGGTACTTCTTCATGCTTCTGTAATTATACCTTACGGTTGGGTTATGAGTACCGTGTGGTGGGAATACCTGGTGAACAGTGCGCTTTGGTTTTCTCCATTTTCCGGCAGACAAAATTTTACCTAAAACTATATCCTTGTTTTTATTTTAAATGTAGGTAAATTTAATATAGGTAACCAATAGGACTCGCCAAATAACAGCCATTTTTAGGTGCTTTTTTTTTCCTTTTTGATGTATTTTTCAATAATCATTACTATTAAAATAGCTGTTATACACGCAAATATTGACGCTAATATGTCTTTAAGATCAAGTTTTCCGGATGTACTCCACTGTTTTAGTTCAAATAAAATTGAGGCTATTGTTACAATCAGTACAATTTTTTTTGAATGTTTCGTTGGCCTGATCAATAGTAATAATGAAAACCCTAGGACATAAAAATAACTCGGTAAAAATCCAGCTATTCCATAATCATTTATCTCATTCAGATTTATGAAATCCCGGTAAATAACTTTACTTAAAAATCCCATAAGAACTGCTAAGAATCCGATTATTCCAAATATTTTATTTTCCTGTTTCATACTCGGTATTCAGGACTTTTCGAATTACATACAACAAGGTTTTAACTGTATTTTTTATTTAGGTATCATGGTCACAATTACTCGTTTATATCTTGATAATTGAGGTTCACCTTTATCAGTCACTTTTAAAATAAAATGTGCAGTTTCTTCTTTTGAGACTTCCGGGGCTGTAACAGATGCCACATGTACATTCTCTGCTCCGTTAATCTCAATTGATTTTTTATAGCTGCCTGCCTCGGGATAGTTAAACCACAAGAAACTAAAACCATCTCCATCCGGGTCGGTGGTATCAAAAGCATCTAAGCTAAATTCTTCACCTGCTTTTACGGTTATTTGCTGGGGATGACTTAGTACGGGAACGGGTGGGTGATTGGCTTCTTCATAGGATTTTATGCACCAATCGATACGGGCGGCAAAGTCATTTTGAAAATCATCTCTCCAACGCCATAAAGTAACTTTATCATTTTTAAATGAAACCGTATCCTTCTTAACGGAGCGTCCAAATTCATTAGGTATGTATGGGGTGTAATTATCAATTGCGTTTGTCCAAATCTTTCTGGTCTCCGGCGCTATGGTTACTATTGAACCACCTTCTTTTGTTTTTGAAAAATCGGGCTTATATAATTCATAACGGCCACCCCAAGCTCCCCAATCAGGATGCTCAGATTCGTTAAGCCCATTGGGAATTAGAGATAAAAATGCAGGAGTGTCACCTTCCACTCCCCATGCGACATCAGGATATACTGCACCGAGTGGGCCATGGTTTTGCTGGATGTTTTTAGCTATCCAGCTATTACTGATTTTGGTATTATCGACACCTTCAAAATAACCATTAATTCCGGTCCATGTGGCGCTGCCGTAATCATCGCCGGGACTAACAACATAAAACAAATCGGGGAAATTATTTCTTATCCAAATACCACTATCATCCTGGTCTGAAATAGTATAAACTCTGAGTTTTGAAATAAGTCTCTTTGCTTCTTTTTTAGTTTTAGTATTATTTATTTTATAGAGTGATTGAGCCAAAGTATTTGCGCCTCCCCAAACAGATATCCATAATGACCGGTCGTCATCTTCTTCAAGTACTTTTATAATCCACTCAGAACCCACTGAATCCATTCCGTCACCTACACCTCCCATGCCATATATTGGTAAACCTTCTTTTACAAGAGTCAATAAGTTTTCAGGAGTTGGAAAACCAGATTCATGTTTTAAAAGATTGGGTTGGACCTGGCCATACGCATAAATTAATTTTTCTATAGATTTTGGATTAACATTTGTCTGATGCCAACAAGAGGTTGTAGCAATTAATCCTTTTATATCAATTTGGTTAGCATATAAAAACAAACGCACTAATGACTGTGTATCATCAGGGTCTGCCTCAATATCGGTTAATATAATTACTCTGTTTTTTTGATATGTTTGCCCAAAAAAGGAACAACTAATCATGGAAAATAATATAAAAAAGATAAAGGTTCTCATAATTAATACTCTGTTGGAAAAACACCTTGAAAATAGGTCATTTCATGTCTAAGTTGAGCATATTCATTTGGTAAAATTTCCATCAATGTGTAGGTATAAGGTTTCGATGCGTGAGAACTAAGATAGAAAAAATGCACAACCCTTTTATTCAGTGCGATGAAATACCTAAGGGAATTTTAGATGTAGTACCTAAACCTTTTTCAGAATGTTTTTCCCGTTAATAGCCATAGCAGACAATACACCTGAGAACAAAGCACCTCCTACACCGGCAGTTACGATATCCTGACCTGTAAGATAAAAGTTTTTGATTGGTGTCCTTGGTTTTAAAAAAGGTTGTCTGAACCTCGAAGGACTGTGGTCCAATCCGTAAATTTCTCCTTTTTCATAATTGACAAAATGTTGCGTGGTAAGTGGTGTAGAAAGTTCATAGTAATTGATTTTTCCCTGAACCTGCGGCAGTTGTTTGTAAAGTTCCTCTAACAAACGATTAGTGATGTCCTCTTTAATTGCTTCATACTCATCTCCTCTTTTTTTCCAGGAAGTATCAGACCATTTTTCAAATGTTTCATAGGGGAGCAATGTAATGATATCAATAGTGCTTTTGCCGGGGTATCGATTAGACCAGTCCGGGTCTTTGGCGGAAGGAAAAGATAGATACACTACCGGAAATGGTTGTGACAAATCTTCTAAATATCTTTCAACACATGAATCATGATCACCTTCTGCCGGATAAATCCAATAATTTGTTTTTGGAATCTTAAGTTCCTCTGGAGAACCCTCTAAACCTATGTATAAGCTTGCATGTGCCACAGATGGCTTTACCGTTTGCAATTGTTCTTTCAACTTGTGTTTTTCGACCGTTTTGGACGGCAATAGTTTGTTGTAAGTGGTCATAATTCCTGCATTGCTTACAATGTTTTTAGCACGAAGTATTTTACCGTCTTTCATCCGAACCCCAATAGCGGTATTTTTTTCAATGATAACTTCTTCCACTTCTGCACTTACCAGAATTGTTCCACCAGATGCAGCTATTACAGGGTCAATTTTTTTTACAATTTGAGAAGAACCTCCAAAGGGGAAACTTCCTCCGTTAAAATAATGTCTTACTACTGAGGCGTGCATGGAAAAACTACTTTGTTTTGGCGGTAACCCGTAATCGCCATATTGGCCCGTAAGGACTTTTATTAAGGTTTCATTCTTTGTCAATGAACGGAGTACCTCATAGGTAGTTTTATCCGTGAATTTGTAAAAAGGTTTTCTTAAAAACCATCCAAAAAGGTTATTCCAGAATGGCGAAATGGCCTTACTGATATAATAGTTTTTGCTCGTTTTTACTGCCGTAAAAACCAAATCGACGTATTTATTGATAGCTTTCTCTTCCTCTGGAAAATAAGAAATCATTTGGTTCTTAAAGTTTTTAACCCCTTTTACTAAATCAAAACGCTGATCCCCAATAATGATTCGGTCATACACCTCTCCCATATCAGCCCATTTCAATTCACCGTCGGTTACATAATCAAAAAGTTTTTTTAACATACTATTCTCTCGCTGTACTTCTCCTATATAATGGATGCCTACATCCCATTCATAGCCTTTACGCTTAAAAATATGCGTAAAACCACCGGCAGTATAATGCCTTTCCAACACTAAAACTTTTTGACCTTCTTTAGACAGAATAGCAGCAGTAGTAAGGCCTCCCATTCCTGAGCCAATAATAATGGTATCATAAGTTTCTTGTAATCGCGGTTTTTGTTTGTAAGATTGAATCATTCAGTTAACAGTAGTTAAGGGTTTGTGCTTGAAAAGTATCGTTTTGACAGCAGCAATCTTTTCGGATATTATAAATGTATTAAAAAAGTGCAAGCTTTGTTAACTTGGCCCTGCAGCTATTTCTTATATACATTTATACAAGGAGGTTTAAATATTTTCGATCCATTTTATTATGGCATCAATTCCGATTTTCACTTTCGGGCAATTCTTTTCTACATCAAAGTGGCTGTTCTCCAGGGGTGGAATAAAATCCACATATGCCAATCTCGCCGCTAAATAATTTTCTTCAAATCCAAATGCATGGGCAGGTAATAACACGACACCTGTATCTTTTAATAGTGTTGAACATAAATCATTTGAGGTTTTTATCCCTGCGGCATGCAATTTTTCCTGGTGAAGTGAGAAATCTGGAAAAATATAGAATCCACCTTGGGGATTATGAACTCGAATACCGGAAGAATTCAGATTGTCAGAGCAGTAATTTCCAATTTGGCTGAGTATATTAACCTGCCATTTGATATACCATGAAATGTCCTGAAAATTTTTATAGGCAGTCCTGGCTGCTATTTGCACTGGTGTTGGGGCACAAGAGTAAGTTTCAGAACCTATACCTATCATAGTTTTTTTTAAGTCTGACTCAATTTCATTGGGTAAAAAAACAGCGCCAAATCGCCACCCTCCTGCACCGCACCATTTAGATAATCCTGTGGTCGTGATTGTTTTTTCGGGATAATAATTCGCAAAAGATTTGTGGTTTAGGTCATGGTTAAGCAGACCATATATTTCATCTGATATAACATATATATTTTGGATTCGGGCCTGGTTGGCAATTTCCTTTAATTCGCCCTTCGAGTAGGTTAATCCATCTGGGTTACCGGGGTAGTTCAATATCAAAATGGTAGCTTTATGTGATTTGTGTTTCGATGCTTTCTTGAGACTTTCTGCACTAATTCTCCATTTTTGGTCGAAATCCGTTGGGAGCTGTATAATGTTATGTCCGGCAAGTTTGGCTTGTGGTCCGTAAGAAACCCAGGCAGGAGTTGGGATAAAGACATCGGCCTTTTCGAAAGCCATTAAGGTATTAAAAATTAAAACTTTTGATCCAGGACCTATCAATATATCATCGGCCAAAACAGTAAGACCATTGTGTGCTTTGTGAAAATCTGCCATATATTGTCTTAACTCCAGATCTCCCTGAACTGAGGAATATTCCTTGTGATGAACGGCAGACTTCAGTTCATCCATAACTTGTTTCGGAGGTAGAAAAGGGGACTGCCCAAATCCGAATTTTATCAGCTCCTTATTTTGAGCGGCTAGATTTTTGGATTGGGTATTTATTAATAAGGTTTGTGATTCTTCGACCTTTCTGTACATAAATAATATTTTTATTCCCTCTAACGTTTCGTATAAAAAAACGTTCTAATGCCTTTTATGCACTGTTGGGTGCTGTTATTTTATTTTTTCTGCTTAATGCAATCAGTGCCAATACGGGGCCTACAGCTAGCAGAGCGTAAATGCTATTTGAATTGGTTAGTTCTCTCATTCCATTAATTATTTGAATGCTGACAATGGTTACTGAAAAGCCAATGCAGTTAACTATTGTAAGTGCTGTCCCTTTAAGTTCAGGAGATGCATTTTGCGCCACCAATGTGGAGAAAAGAGGCGAGTCGGCAATAACTACTGCGCCCCAAAAAAGAAGAAAAGAAATAAACAAACTTTCAAAGTTAACATCAAAAATCCATGGCGAAATAAGGCAACATACACACGATAGGAGTAGCGCTATAAATGCAGTTCGTTTTGTTCCAACTATTTTGGCAATATATCCTGCAAGAACACAAGCCAATCCACCAATTGCGATGATCAGGAAAGACCAGACCGGAATATTAAACCCAGTTTGAGGATGTAAATTGTTGTATGTTTTCAACATAACAGGAACAAAGGCCCAAAAGGCATACAACTCCCACATATGCCCGAAATATCCAAAAGCGGCTTTACGAAAATTACTATTGCGAAACACCTTAAAGAAAGCAGATAAATCAATGTTTACCCCAGGTTTCCTATAGGGCCCGTTGGGAACAAGGGCAATCATCAAAAAACCACCAAGCATTGCCAGTGCTGAAGTTGTGAATAACACTGATTTCCATGAAAAGACTTCGGTTATCCCCTTCAATAAATGAGGAAGCGCTGTGCCAATGACCAGTGCCCCCACCAAAAACCCAAACGATTTTCCAAGTCCTTTTTCATAATAATCCGCGGCAATTTTCATTCCCACGGGGTAAATACCGGCAAGAAAAAATCCGGTTAAGAATCTAAATGAAAGCAGACTTGTCAAACTATTACCTTCCCAAATAACACATATATTGAACAATGCTCCAAGTAATGCACTAATCAAGAATACTTTTGAAGGCGAAAAGCGGTCCGCGATCGTCAAGATTGCAAAGAGCAATGTACCTGTAATAAAGCCAAATTGGACGGCTGAGGTTAAGTGCCCAAGAGCACTATTATTAAGGTTGAAATTTGTGATAAGGTCGTTCATCACACCATTACTGGCAAACCAAAGCGATATGCCACAGAACTGGGAGAATACGATTACAGGAAGGGTTATTCTAAAATTTTTCATACTCAGCTTTATCGCTAAACTTTTTCAAAAACCAATCGGTAATGATCCATTACCTCTTTTTCAAAACAGACCTTGTTGGGGCTTACTTTGAAAATAGCGACCAGGTGTCTAAATTCCATATCTGAAAAATATCTTGGAATGAGGGATAGGTAAAGCCAATATTTTTTAAGATGAAATTTTCTGAATTTCTTCCGCCATTGAGCAATGGTTTCTATATAATCTAACCTACCGCTACTTTGGGAAATTAGTTTGAATCCGGGTTTTGCACATTTTATGACCATCTCAGGTCCGTAAGGAAGCCAGGAACCGGGGAACTGTTTTACCATGAGCGCCATCACATAGGCCGTAGATCCTTTTTTAGCATTCACGTCCAGCTCCTCAAATTCAATCATATTCTTGCTGAAGGTCATGGTTTGCATATAAAACCGACCGCCAACCGGCAACAAATCATAGAGTGTTTTAAAAAAATCGCGATAAACGTCTTCCTGTTTGCCTGCTTGCCATTCTTTTACAGAACAAAAATGCTCCAATCCCCCAATACAGGAAATGGCATCAAAAGCTCCAAAGTCCTCCTTTTTTACATAGCGACAATCTTTAACCATCACATTATAACCATTCTTCTGACAGGCATCAGCCTGCCCTTGTGAGAGTGTTAAACCAATACTTTCTGAACCTCTTTCATGAATAATATAATTCATAAAAGGTGCCCAACCACAGGCCATGTCAAGCACTTTGCTTCCTTTGGTAATATTAAGACTATCTGCTATGAATTTGTGTTTTGCCTTTTGAGCTTCTTCCAATGACATCGAAAAATCACCATCATATTTTGCTCCGCTGTAATCCCCAGTTTCCCCCATGCTCAAACGGAATATCTTGTCGATAGTGGAGTACGTAAAATCTAAATCTTTTTGTTCTGCCATTTGAAAGTTTTCTCGTTTGAACTAGCCTTTCAGCAGGTTCAAATATTCAATTCCAATTTCCCCCCTGTTTCATTCATTTATCAAATTACATATAATAGTTAGTATAAAATGCATGCCAATGCATTTTATACATTGATTATCCTCTTCCAGTATTTATTAAGCCCGATGAGTTTTTCTTTTGCTAAATCTTCAATTTGTTCTTTGTCTACTCTAATATTTTTCAGTTTAAAATGCATTAATTGGGGTTCATTAATGGGTTTACCAATTTGAGATACGATAAAAACAAGGGCTTCATCAGCAAAATTATTTTTAACAATAGCACGGCTCAAATCCATTGCAAAGTAATTGTAAATTTTACCGATATGACTTACAGGATTTTTGCCTGCTGTTGCCTCCAAACTCATTGGGTAATAAGGAGTAATTAATCCGTTGATACGATTTCCTCGGCCTACCTGTCCATCATCACCACTTTCTGCACTTGTGCCAGTTACTGTCAGGTAGATGCTTTCATGAAGATAGTTGTCAGCTGTATTAATATAAATAGTTGTATCGGTTAAAAGTAACGTTGTGAGGACAAATTCTTTTAGCTGTTTGATTTTAGAAACATAGTCATTCAAATCAGCAATATATTTATCAATCATGGCAATTGCGATTGTAAAATAATTTTTCGAATGGTCTTTTACGCCCATCACCTTTATGTCTTCTCCAATAAAAGGAAATATATTTTTTGTGGATTGGGCATTTAATAATTCCTCAATCTTAATGATGCTATCTTGCAGAAAGGTAGTGGGATAAAAGCCCGCACCGAATGATGTATCATTTGCCAGTGGAATTTCACCTTTCCCAAAACGGTTGAACAGTTCAACTAAATCAGTACTTCCCGGACGTATTTTTGAGGTAATCTGGACATCTCTTGAAACATCAAGATGCCGGATATTTTTCCGTAGCCACTTTTTTGCGGTTTCAACCGCAATTTCTTCAACCGGAATTATTTTATCCCTTACCTGGTGTGTACCCCTGCCTGCAATTATCAGCGAAATGGGTTTAATTATTTTTCCGCCCTTATAAGCTGGCTTCGATTGTCCACCTATTAAAAGGGCTTTGTCAACATTGTGATGCATTATCGCACCAAACTCTTTCAAATAATATTTGCTGAGTTCAATGGAAATTTGTTCTGTTACGTAATCGCAAATGGTATCAGGATGCCCAATACCTTTTCGTTCCGCCATTTCAATATTTTTATCGACAAGGTCTCCTATAACTATGTTAATTGCCATTGTGTTTTTGTGCTTTAATAACTACAAAATGTCCTTCCCTGAAGCCCTCTCTGGCCAGATCGATTTTGCTTCTGTTGTTCATAAAAAGAGTTTGCCAATATTCTTATAGTGTTTTTCCATATCGTCTATTTATGTTTTGCTGTCTAAGATTGCTCTAATTCTTGTTAAGGGATTTTTCCGCCGTAACCGAAAGGTAGCCAAATTGCAATGAAATCTTATTAGGAATTCAGCCGAAATAAGCTATACATGTTTTTAACCTTCGTTGTATTCTATCTCAAAGATTATTTCATTCTGCCCTCTTAACGCTCCGTCCTCTAAAGAATTTTATCATTGTTTTGTTGGTTGGTTATCCCGATCCCGAAGGCTATCGGAATAGCACAGAGCCGAATTTTTATATTTTGTTTCTTCTATTTTTCAAGCCAAATTAAAAGTTTGGTGGAACTTTATAAAGAAGAAACCACTCTTTGGTTTTGCACTTACCAGCTTTGTTCTATACACTTTGTTAGCGGTAGTTTTTCACTTCTTCAATTTCACTTTTTATTATTCTATTGACATCAACTTTAGCTGTTGTAAAAACAAATATCATTGTTTTGTATTCCCTCGCATACTTATTTGAAATGGAATCAGCCAGAACGGCGGAATTAAAATACGGAGCGGTTTTTTTAAATTCATCATCTTTTTCTTTATAGCTTATAATCCTGATGAGATTAATATATTGTGGCTCAAGATTAAACCAGTTAATATAGTCTGCATTAAAGGAAACGGCCTTTATTTCCCCAGTCGTATAATAATTAATAGCTCCTGCCTGACCATAGTTGTCGCAAAGTATAAGTGTTTGGCTAGGATTGGGTGTCTTTAAATAAATGGAATCCACTTTCTTAGCTAATTCTTTCCATCCAAGCATATCAGCATAATCTTGTGGTATCAAATGGTCTTTACCGTCTTCCCAGCGAAGTAAGCCCAAATCCTTGTATTTATTAGAATGCTCAATGATATATTGAGGACTTTTATTTGGGAATGCAATATTGTACATTGGAATAAAAAACAAGACTGGAATAGTTATAGCCATAGGTTGCAAATAAACTTTCCATCCATCCTTTAAAATATCGGCAATAAAAACAGAACCAAATGCAATGTAAACAGGATAAAGTCCAATAGCATAGTAGTCTTTAGCTTTGAAAAAAATAAAAACTATGAGTATAAAAAAGAATGTCCAAAAGAATGTTCTATATTTTTTAAAGGGTTTATAAAAAAGCAAAGCATATAAAGCTGAAATAATCACGAATAAAGAACCAATAAAAAACAAAACTTGTGATTTTAAAAAATCAAGTCGGTCAACATTTACCAGTTGTGTGTCTGATAGCTCTTTAAGATGATGAATAACAGGGAAATTATTGTTGTATTGCCACAAAAGGTTAGGAGCAATGAAAAGCAATCCTAGAATGACGGCAAAGTATATTTCTTTTTTAAGGAATACTTTGCGCTGTTCAGTTAATAAAATGGCGGGTAATAAGCCTAAAAGTAAAAATACAATATTGTATTTGTTCAGAAACCCGAAAGCAAATACTATGGCAGCGATAAAAAGCCATTTTTGCTTTTCAGTGTTGAAATATTTAATGATGATAAAGAATAAAGTTGTCCAGCTTAAAACGTCAAAAGAGTTCGGTTGATATAGCGTGTTAAGTCTTAAAAGTGAAGAAAATAAAACACATGTTGCACCTAATATCAGGGCAAATAAACTCCCTTTTAATTCTTCAATAGTTTTCCAAACCACGATAATGGTCAAAGCTCCAAACAGGGAGGGGAAGAATTTAACCCAAAAAACCGAATTTCCTAAAAGATAAATAATTCCAGAAATCCAGGAAGTTAAAGGAGGGACGGATAAATACCCCCAAGCCAAATGATGCCCTAAATCAAGATAAAGATACTCATCTCTTTGTAAGTCGTATTCAGGGCTTATTAAAATGGTTTGAAGTAGAAACTTTAAAATTATAAAGCCAGCTAAAATTAATGCTTTTTTTGCCATTGAATTCGATTGCATTCTTTTAAATTACCTCTATCGGTCTTGAATATGAAAATTCCGTAATTTTTTTGATCATCGTTCTTCATCGTTTAATTCATTATCAATTAATGCAATTATTGAATTACACATGCTCTTCATTTCAGTAAATTGTGTATTCATAACCGAGAATTCATATACAGCCATTACGAAGCCATTCTTCTGTTTAAGATCTTGTAACATGGTTTCATAATTTGCTTTGGGTAATTCTATATTTACGCCCGCCTCTCCATTAGTAACTTGATAAGTAAAGTTTTTGACAATTGGATTTAGATCTAATACCCCATAAGAGGGCTCGTATAATAATATTTCTGCGTCAAATCTAAAATGTTCTTCTTCATTTTTTAACTTTTTATATAATGCTTGAAGATTAAGAAGTCCATTTTTTATGGTATCGTTAGAAATCAGGGTCAAATTCCCTGAATTAATGAGTTCCTGAAAAGTATTGTCGTGTTGAGAAAATTTCTGCCAGATATAAATGTTTGTGGTATGAAAGGCAAAAGCGTTTAAATCTGTTAAGGGCTTACCTTCAAAATGTTCTAGTACATAATTGGCAGATTCAATTCTGGAATTTCTAATGTCGATGTACTTGTCTAATTCAGAGATGTTTAAATTTAGGTCTGTTTTTAAGTTTTTTAAATAATGTAATTCTTGGTTTCGTAGTTTTTGATCTTCGTTGGAATTGTTGATTTGCAGCGCAATTAAGATACCGATTACCACAAGGACTATCTCTCCAAATGCATAAATCAGATATTTACCCAGTTTATTTTCAGTTAGTAGTTGTTGTCTAATTTTACGAAAGAATTTTATCATTTGGTCGTTGGTTGGTCATAAAGACGGCTAAGGGTTCGTATATTATTTGTGCGACTTATACTCTGTGAGTATTTTAACTAGTCAAGTTATAACCTAAAAATAGTAGTTTTTAATGAAGTCATAAAGCAAGCATGAATTATGTACAGTTTAAACAATTAAAATGTGATAATTCATAAAATTCATTTTCTTTGAATATTTAATTGGCATATATCAACAGGAATTAGAATGGAATCATTCATCACCATAGTAATCTGGGCTGCGCTTATTCAAGGTCTTTTGTTAGGGGTGATTTTTATTGCCTCTAAGAAATACGGTAGTTTTGCGAACAAATTATTGGGATTCTTTTTACTTTCCTTTGTGTTTGGGGCCTTGACGGATCTGTTACCCATGAGTGAATTATGGGGCTACTCACTTGAAGGTTACTTCACCCTGCCCGAAGTAAAATTGCTTTTCCCTGTTTTATTTCTCCATTTTGTTCTTGAGAAAGTTGGGAAATCCTCCTCCTATGCATTATACCTGAAAATCCATTATTTCCTTGCGTTCAGCATTATAGGAATTACTCTGATTAATATCTGGTTGTTATTGTTTTCTGGTAATTCTTTATTGGATCTTTTAGGCTGGGAATTTCTTGATCATTTTTTCATGGCGCAACAGTATTACGCCTTTATTTTAACGGTAACTGTGTTTGTCATTGCCATAAGAGAAACATTAAATTATCGAAACTTAATTAGAAATGAATATACAGATATGGCTCTTCTCAATATCAACTGGCTATGGCAATGTATCTTCGCTATAGCCCCTATTATTTTGTTTTGGGGAGCTGAATTATTGCGTATCATATTAGGCGGGACGGGTCAATCCGATCTAATAATTTTAGCCTATTTATTCATTGCTATTTTTAACTACTTTGTGAGTTACAAGGCTTTTACACAACAGACCCTCTTTGATGGATCCGGCGATACTTTCAATATAGTGAAAGATAATGCACCAACTTTCCATAAAGTAAGTACGGCTATCGATCCTGAAATTTGTGGGAAGATCAAAAGCAAAATGGAGACCAATGAATATTACCTCGACCAAGATCTAACCCTCCATTCTTTTGCCAAAGAGATTCAGATTTCTGCACGAACAATCTCTAGCTGTATCAACCAAAATCTGGGAATGAATTTTAATGAATGGGTAAATAATCATCGTGTGGATAAATGCCTGGTAATTATTGAAGCCGATACCAAGAATCAATTATCAATTGAAGGTATTGGCTTTGATGCCGGATTCAAGTCCCGATCCGCAATGTACGAGGCCTTCAAGAAAAAATTAGGACATTCCCCAGGCCATTTTAGGTAAAACAATGTCCTGAAATCAGTTTTCAGTACAAGCAAAGTTTAAAAAAGCGTAACAGCCCTTATATCTTCAGGTCTTCTTGTTAAGTGTTCGAAAACCGGATACAAAGAAACATAATCATAAAAGAAGATGAAAACATTTAAACCAATTACTAAATCCAGGATTGAAGTTGTAGATGCCTTGAGGGGCTTTGCCCTTTTAGGAGTTTTATTTGCTAACATTCCTTATGGCGGAGAACCACCCATTACGGGCATATTTGATGAATCCTTAACCTTTTTAATGGATCTATTGATCTCTAAAAAGTTTATTACCATATTCTCCATCCTTTTTGGATTTGGGTTCTACATCCAAATGTCAAGGGCTGAGAAGAGCGGAGTAAACTTTAAAAGTTACTTTCTAAAAAGAATGGTCTTACTTTTTTTAATTGGAACAATACATTGTTTTTTAATATGGGATGGTGATATTATTATGTCTTATGCCTTTGGAGGTGTTTTTTTATTATTGATAAGGAACTGGTCCATAAAAAAACTAGTGATTCTCGCCATTATATTTAATGTATTGCTAACTGGAATCGTATTTATTGGGAATAGCGCTTTGGAATGGCAGGTATATGACTATGATTATGCATTGGCCTCAGAATGGCTAACAACAAACTCATATTTAGAATATTTGAAGATAAACTTCATCACGGCGCCTTGGGTAAATTTCCTTAATGATATGCCTATTACACTGGTCTATACTTTTGGTAATATGCTGATCGGGGTTATTTTAGGAAAACTGGATTTTTTCAGACTTCCTGCACGATTGAAAAAATTAACGAATAGATTCATTATTTTGGGCTTTTCTGTGGGGATTATCTGTAGCTACTTTTTTCATCAAGTGATGACCGGTGAAATTGAATTGGATATTCCTTTGCTTTGGGTGCCTTTTGTTATAGCAGCAGGAATGGTTCTACAGGCCTTGGGTTATATAGCACTTTTTGTTCATTTATATCAAAAAGGTTTTTTTAAGAAAATGCTTCAATGGTTTAAGTATGTTGGAAAAACAGCATTGTCTAATTATATATTTCAGTCAGTATTTTATCTGGTAGTGTTTTTTCATTGCACCAATATGTTTCAGTTATTTGGAAAGTTGTCCTATGCGGAAACTTTGATGATTGCCTTATTATTTTTTATTTTTCAGTCTGTTATAAGTTATTTATGGTTAAAACGAAGGGACCAGGGACCACTTGAGTATTTGTGGAAAAAAATGAGTTATAAAATAAATAAAAAATGAAAACAAGATTAATCATCATAATTGCCCTGATAATAAACAGCTATGTGAATGGTCAGGAGAGATTGGCTTCTAAAGTATATTTTAAAAGTGGGGAAGAAACCATTGAAGGCATACTGATAAGACCCAATAATAATGATAACACACCTGCTGTTGTTTTTCAACAAGGCTCCGGGAATCACTCCTTTGATGGATACGAAAACGAAGCGTGGGGGCCACATAAATTTTATATAGAGGATGTTTTGCTCGAGCGGGGGTATGCTATTTTGTATTGCAATAAGAGAGGATTAGGAAAATCTACCGGCAACTGGAAAAAAAATAATTTTTATGGGAGAGCTGAAGATGCCTATGCAGCCATAACTTATTTAAAGACATTGCCCTTCATTGATTCTGAGCGAATTGGTATAAGTGGTCACAGTCAGGGGGGGTGGATTGCTCAAATTGTTGCTGCAGAACATAAGGATGTAGCTTTCGTAATTGCATTGGCTGGCCCAACAGTTGGTGTAAAGGAGCAGACAAGTTCTAATGACAGTTTGCAATACATGTGCAATGGATTTTCAGGAGACAAACTGACAAAGCGGATGAAGAAAGATAGGAAGAACAAAAGGTTTGGTTATAATGTAGGTAAAATATCCGGTTTAATTGGTAGTGCCCGATTCTGGTACCTGATAGCTGATTATAACAATGATGAGGTTTTAAAATCAATTCAATGCCCAACCTTGCTATTGTTTGCTGAGTACGATATAAATGTCAATCCTGAGCAGAATATCCAACATTTCAATACTCTTTTTGAAAATAGGCCACCTGATAATTTTAGGATAAAAGTGATGAAGGGAGGCCAACACGGATTCTACAAAGTTTCGGATAGATGTGTGGATTGGGATACTGCCAGCCAGCAGGCTTTTGATCCCCTGTTTCAAGACGAAGTCCGAAGCTGGTTAAAAAAACTGGATTAAAAAAGAAACACGAATAATTACCAAAATTTTGTTCCAAATGCTATACTATGATTTTTATATGAAGCGCAGCCTGCTTCCATGGTGGAATATTCTTTTGTTTGGACAGCCTTAGCGCGCTTTTCACGAGAGGTTCTGTCCTGTTGTGGTATCGTTTTTTGAACAAGCAGCGTTTGCAATGAGGGCAATATCTAATAGTATTGGATACTAAATTTATACTGGCTCATTTGAACGATTCAGTAAGAAATTATCCTCTCCATGTTTAATGATACCCTGCACAGTCATATGGTACTACTAAGATTTGAGGCATTGTGCCACGAAAAGGAATGTGTTATTTTTGTGTCTTAAAGACACTATTTAAAAACATGAAGAAGATTTTAAAAAGATTCTTGATTATTTTAACATCCTTAATTGTTCTGATAGCAATTGCCGCGTTTATCGGTTGGTCCTATTTAAAGTCAAGCTTTTTTACTTTTGAAAAGGACTATCCTGACCACTCTAATATCAAGGAATTAACGATAGAAGGGTACACTTTTTTAGATAGGAATGGGAATGACCGGTTAGATGATTACGAAGATGATCGCAAGTCAATTGATGTGCGGGTAAAAGACCTGGTCTCACAAATGACTTTAGAGGAAAAGATCCATTTGCTTAAAGGCTCGGGAATTGCTTCGGCTATTGGAATGAATGAACCGGGAGAGGGAATACCCGGGGCTGTTGGTACTATTGTGCCTACCCCAAGGCTGGGAATTCCGACGGTATACTTATCAGACGGTCCGGCTGGCCTAAGAATAGAACCAACACGAGAAGGTGAGGACAGAACCTATTATTGCACTGCCTTCCCAATAGCTACTTTGCTCGCATCAACCTGGAACGAAGCGCTTGTTCAGGAGGTTGGTAATGCCATGGGCAAGGAAGCATCGGAATACGGAATAGATGTTATTTTGGGGCCGGGCGCAAACATTCATCGTCACCCCTTATGTGGGAGAAATTTTGAATATTATTCAGAAGATCCGGTATTGACGGGGAATATGGGCGCTGCTATGGTCAATGGTATTGAATCTAACGGTATTGGTACTTCTGTAAAACATTTTGTTGCCAATAATCAGGAAACCGAGCGAAATTTGAATGATGCTATCATTTCCGAAAGGGCCTTGCGAGAAATCTATTTAAAAGGCTTTGAGATTGTTGTACAAAAATCGCAACCCTGGACAATTATGACTTCTTACAACAAAGTAAATGGTACTTATACTTCAGAAAGTGAATATTTGCTCACTGATGTGTTAAGAAACGATTGGGGATTCGAAGGACTCGTGATGAGTGATTGGTTTGGGGGAAGGAATGCTGCGGCTCAAATAAGTGCCGGGAACGACCTATTGGAACCGGGAACCAAAAAACAGTGGGACGCACTTTTAGAAGCCAGCGAAAATGGAACATTGTCTATTGAAGCTGTTGATAGATCTGTAAGTCGTATTCTGGAATTGATACTGAAAACCAGGAAGATGCAGAAACAGGAGTATGGAAACAATCCCGATCTTAATGCACATGCTAAAACCACACGCCTGTCTGCCTCTGAGGGAATGGTGTTACTTAAAAATAAGAATGCACTCCCTTTACAAAATACCAGGAATATTGCCCTGTTAGGCATCACTTCTTACAATTTTATTGCGGGCGGCACAGGCTCGGGAGATGTGAATGAGGCTTACACAATTTCTCTTGAGAAAGGTTTAGAGAATGCCGGCTTTGAAATCAATGAAGCGGCGAAGCATCTGTATGAGCTGCATAGATCAGCAAACGAAAAGGCATTTACCAAGCCCGAAGGCATTGATGCCATGTTTACTCCATATACACCACCTGAGATGACATTTACTGCTGAACAACTAAAAGAAATAGTGGAAAGTTCAGACGTTGGTATTTTGACTATTGGCAGAAATGCAGGTGAAGGAGGCGACAGGGTAGAGGTTGATGACTTTTTGCTGAAGGAATTAGAGCGGGAAATGATTTCCAGTACTGCCAGGGCTTTCCAGGATGCCGGCAAAAAACTGATTGTGGTCCTCAATATTGGAGGAGTTATTGAAACCGCTTCCTGGAAAGGACAACCAGATGCAATCTTGCTGGCATGGCAAGGAGGACAAGAAGGAGGAAATTCTGTCGCAGATATTTTAAGCGGAAAGGTGAATCCAAGTGGTAAATTACCAATGACTTTCCCAATTGCGTTGGATGACCATGCTTCAAATGCCAACTTTCCTCAGACAGGGGGACATCTTACATACACTGAGGCGATTTCTGGTCTTTTATTTCAGAAGGAGGAGAGGCCGGAAGCTGAGCAAGTCCAAAACAGAGACTATACGAACTATGATGAAGGTGTTTATGTAGGTTACAGGCACTTCGATAAAGCCAACCTGCAGGTTTCTTATCCTTTTGGCTTTGGACTTTCATATACCAATTTTGACTATTCAGACCTAGAAGTAAGCCTGTCAAATGGGATGATCAATATTCTTGTAAGCGTTGAAAATACAGGGCAAATTGCTGGAAAAGAAGTTGTTCAGGTATATACAGAAAAACTTGAATCAACCATTGATCGTCCTGTTCAGGAGCTAAAAGCATTTGCAAAAACCAGTATTTTAGAGCCGGGGGCAATTGAGCGCCTGTCTATTAGTATTCCGGTTTCTGAGTTACGTTATTGGGATGAAGCTGGCGGGGAATGGGCTCTTGAAAAAGGGGCATACAAGCTACGAATCGGAACTTCTTCAAGGGATATCAGGCAAATAGAAGAAATGAACTTGTAGATCTTGAAATTTGATCAAGCAGAATATGCATGCCAATGCTTTTGCATATATAGTTAAGGGTTCTATTTACCGGTGTTTTAGTTTAATTTCGAGCTGTATAAGGTTGTTATTTGGTTTCAGCGCTTAAATCGCTGGTTTTTTATGCATTGTTGGCGATAGTTTTTTTAAGCCTTCTTTGGAAAAATATTTTGTATACATACCTCCTCTAATGTTGTTTACGTCAAATTCAATTATAAAGGCATTCTTATCTATAGCGTTAATTAAATTATATGTCCTTCTAATATCAATTCTATTGATTACAGTGTGGATAATGTCTTTTGCAGTTTGAGCGCCTCTTTTTCCAAAGCCTCCTGATCCCTTATATAAAGTTGTGCCTGTTCCAACAACGCGAATAAGCTCATTATTAATTTCATTAGTTTTTTCAGACACAATCATTAAACCAACGAAATCTTCAAACCCCTCGATCATTAGATCAATAACTTTAGCGGTTACTATGAATGTCAATATGGAGTACATTGCTACTTCAAGTGAAAGCAATACTGCAGTTGCTCCAAATAGAATTGCATTAAAAAAAAGCACAACCTTTCCTATACTTATACCTAAACGATCATTTAAAAAAATCCCCAAGATTTCTGAACCATCTAAAACGGCACCGTTTTTTATAGTCAAACCAATTCCAGCTCCTAAGAAAAGACCACCAAATATGGCAATCAGAAGCTTGTCTTCTGTTATTGCAGAAAAATTTTCGAAATGGATAATAATTGCTAATGAGAGGATTGATATCACCGATTTAATAAAAATCCTTTTAGATAGGTAAAACCAAGCCAATATGAGAAATGGGATGCTTACAATTAATAGCGTATAAGAAATATCAAAATCGAAAAGTTCACTTAACAATATGGCAATTCCTGTTGCACCGCCGTCCAGGAAGCCGTTGGGCAGTAAAAACATTTTTAGTCCTATACTTGCAAGAAGAACACCTATTGATATTTGAAAAACCTCAGATAAAATTCGTTTCATAGTTTATGTTCTCTCTTTTCCAATTATATTAACCGAATTATGCATTGTCTTTTATTCGTTTTATTTCTTGTCTAATGAACTTAATTATTGCTTATCCCGATAGCTATTGTTTTAAAGCCGTAAGTTCTTTTTAATTAAGCACAACGGTCTCGTATATGTAAAGCAGCGTTTTAATTTTCACTATCTTTTTATATAGCATAAATGTATTAAAAAAGCGCAAGCTTTGATTATTTGCACTGAATCAGCTATTTGTTATATATGTTGTTGGCGGTAGTT
Organism: uncultured Eudoraea sp.; assembly: GCF_947490415.1. GTDB lineage: Bacteria > Bacteroidota > Bacteroidia > Flavobacteriales > Flavobacteriaceae > Eudoraea. The sequence goes on along the minus strand of NZ_CANLGX010000004.1, from coordinate 220,467 downwards.
TCAATATAAAATTTGGCAGTTAAAAATTTTTATTGTTAATTTGTACTATAAATACTAAAATAGTACATTTAATATCTTTCTATGAAGGTTAAAGCTCGTATTCTTAATATTGCCAAACAGAAGTTTTTAAAATATGGATTCTACAAAGTTTCTATGGATAGTTTGGTAAAAGAACTTAGAACAAGTAAAAGTAGCTTATATAACCATTATGCTTCAAAAGAGGACCTTGTTAAGGCTGTTATAGAAAGTTTGAACCTGGAGATTAATTCCAAGTTGGAGAAAATTCTCAGTGACGACAGACTTAGCTTTAAAGGCAAGTTGATAGCAGTATCAGAGTTTACAAAGGATATATTAGTGAGCGTTAGTGAAGATTTCTTAAGAGATCTTCAGATAAATACACCGGAAATATGGGAGTATTATCAGAAAACGAGAATGGAAAGAATTAATAAATATTATAGAAGTTTATTTGAATTGGGAGCTAAGGAAGGAAAGGTTAGAAATGATATTAGTATTGATCTAATTCTTGCCGTCTATTTGAACCTAATGGAATTACCACTTAAGTCGGAGCATATAAGTTTCTTAAATATGCAGAATCAAAATGTTTATGAGGATACCACTGAGGTGTTTTTAAACGGGATAATAACGAGTTAATTTTTTTTAATAATAGTACTAAAAAAACTAAAACAGTACAAATAAATTATACGTTATGAAAATTCACAGAATTAAAACCGGACTTGTACGGATCAAAGAAAATCAGATTAGTAAAACCAAAGGTCCTGCTCCTCAAATGCTCAAAGTCCTACTGGGAAAAAAATGGGCTGATTGGGTTCCAATATATGCGTGGGTAATTGAACATCCAGAAGGTATAATTGTTGTTGATACAGGAGAAACTTCCAAAACAGGACAGCAGGGATATCTACCAGAATGGCACCCATATTATGCGTTTGCCGTGCAATTCAAGGTGCATCCACAAGATGAAATTGGACCACAATTGCTAAAATTAGGAATTGATCCTACTAAAGATGTTAGAAAAGTTATCATGACGCACATGCACACTGATCATGCGGGAGGATTGAGTCATTTTCCAAACTCGGAAATTCTCATAGAGAAAAATGAATATAAAGTGGGTTCCGGCATATCAGGGAAACTAGCTGGCTATTTACCCCATAGATGGCCAAAATGGTTAAAACCAAATTTAATTACGCTTCCTAACGAACCCTATTATGGCTTCAATCAGAGCTTGGCAGTAACTGAAGACAGAAAAGTAATGATAGTTGCTACTCCGGGCCATGTGGCAAATCATATATCAGTAGTGGTGGAAATAGAGGGTATATATTATTTTTTAGCCGGAGACACATCCTATACTCAAGAAAATTTGCTCAACCTTATTCCGGATGGCATCGGAACAGAACAGAGTATAAATACACTAAAACGCGTATTGTCTTTTTCAAAATCCAACCCTACAATTTATTTACCATCGCATGATCCTGAGATCCCTGAAAGAATGGAAAATAAGGAGATCGTAGGCAATTATGTGGAAACCATTGCTTCTTAGTACTACAATAGGAAATACATACAAACAATAAAACAAATATTATGGAACGAATTACCTACAATGATATTCCGAAAGGAATGTTCGAAAATCTAATGGCAGTTGAAAATTATATCAACAATTCATCATTGGAAACAAATTTACTCGAATTAATCAGGCTTAGAGTCGCTCAAAAAAATGGTTGTGCATATTGTGTAGACATGCATCACAAAGAACTTAAACATTTAGGGGAAACAGACTTAAGGCTATCATCCTTATGTGTATGGAAAGAAACACCTTATTTTACAGAAAAGGAAATTGCTGTATTGCACCTTACGGAGGTGCTTACTAAATTAAGCAGAGATCCTTTGAGTGAAGGCGTATTTGATGGATTGATCCCTCATTTTAATAAAGAAGAGATTTGTTATTTAACCTTGGCAATATCTCAAATCAATACATGGACAAGATTAATGAAGACATTTAAATTTACACCAGGTAATTATCAAGTAAAAGTATTAGCATAGTTAATAATAGAAGCTAAGTAATAGCGGTTTGTATATAATGAAACTGCTATTACTTTTCAAGCAGGTATAGTTTAAACCAGTTAACGATTGACACCGTTGACATAACCTTATTGGAAGTTTTCCTCCACCCGTGTCCTTCATCTTGAAATAAAATATACTCTACCGGAATATTTCTTTTTTTAAGATTTTCTACAACTTGTTCTGCCTCAACAACAGGAACATTTGTATCATTTGCACCGTGTAAAACAATTGTCGGAGTTTTGACAACTGCAACCTTATTGATAGGAGACAGCGCTCTTAGCATATCTGCTTCAGTATCCGGATCTCCATATTCAACTTTTGAAATCGCAGCCATCCATGGTTCCGTCTCTTCGAAAAAAGTAATGAAATTCACTACCCCAAATAAGTTGGCAGCTGCAGCGAACATATCGGGATACTCCGTAATTCCTGCCATAACCATATAACCGCCATAAGAGCCACCCATGATTCCAACCTTGCTTTTATCTGCAAAACCAGATTCAACCACATAGTTGTAACAAGCTTCAATGTCTTTTATCCCATTTGTTCGTAAGGCACCATTGTCTAAATTCACGAATTCCTTTCCAAAACCTGAGGATCCCCTGACATTTGGAGAAAAGACCGCTATGCCCTGACTCAACAATGCTTGAAAAGTATAACTGAATGATGGTCGGGACTGACCCTCGGGGCCGCCATGATAACTGATTACAGTCGGATAAGGACTATTGCCCACTGCGGGCTGGTATAACCATCCGCTCAGCTCTAAACCATCAAATGATTTGAATTTGACCAGCTCCGGGGCAATCAATTCTTCAAGATTGATACCAGGATGCGGACTGTCCGTCAATTTTGTGAACGTGTCATTTTCGAAATCATAAAGCCAGACATTAGCAGGTTCTGTGGAGCCACTTCCTGTGAAGAGAAAGTAACGGTCATCAGAAGAAAAATCTCCTCCTCCCACTTGCTCTACGGGCATATCTAATGTCTTTAATTCCTTTTGGTTTTGGATATCAAAAAGACTTATTTCATTTTTCCCGGCAACATTCCAGACAAGTAATGCCATTGATCCCGATTCATTAAAAATGAAGTTCTGTAATTCCGAATCTCCGCGTTCACTTAATACTTCAATTTTTCTGTTCTTAATTTTTCCAAACGCTATCTTATCTCTATTCAGATTTGAGGAGATATAGATTTCACCATTCGGAGAAAACTCACCATAGAAACTACCTGGACCACTGTGTTTCGTTAGTAGTGTTTCATTAGATTCTTTATCAATTAGATATAGGTCATTACTTCCTCTACTCGCTACTCTTGACAGTAAAAACCGGTCATTGTCTTTGCCAATATCAGTAATGCGCCCGATTCCTTGATTCACTATGCTCAATTCAGTCATTTTGGTCAGCATATTATACAGATGACTATCCATGCCTGAAGGATTGTTTTGATTTGAAGAATAGGACAAATAATTTCCGTCGTCGCTCCAGTTGCCCATCCAATTATTTGATTTTCCTCCACTGGTAATTTGTTTAATTTCGCTTCCATCTGCCTTGATTGTGTATATCTGGCTATTCATACCACCACCGGGAGCAAGTTGAAAGGCAATTTTATTTCCTTTTGGTGACCAGATTGCATTGGAAACCGGATCATTAAAGTTTGTCAATTGTATAGGCCAGCCCCCAGTACTTGGGATTTTCCATAATTGTGGAATTCCACTAATATTTGATATAAATGCTATTTCACTGCCATCCGGTGAAAATGATGGTGAATAACATGCTCCTACTTTTGCCATCGCCTCTATTTTGGCAGTAAGTTCTTTTGATGATTTTTGCGCAAAGGAGTTTATCGAGATGATCAATAGGGGTAGGAATACGATCCTGAGAGTTATTTTCATAATTTATATTTTCTATTCTTTATTAATTATATGCTTTGTTAGTCTTTGCTATTCCCTCAACGATCTCTGTCTTATTAATTGAAGAATCTAATCTATTCTTTCCAAAAAGGTATAAGGGCGGTTTCACGAAAAAACAAGGTGTCTTTTCCATTATTATTTTCGAGAATTTGCACATCTACTTTTATTGAATGTTCTCCGCGAGGCAAGTATCCTACATCCAGAACAGTCAGTAATCCAATATTTTTGCGAGCAGGGTGTTCATGGAACCGGTATTTAAGATTGTTTAATAGTGTATCATTAACATATATTTTAAGTCGTTGGACGTGGCAGTCCAAAGCCAAATCTGCATTCATGTTGTTTCGTAACGGATCATTATTTCCAAAGAAAAAAAAGCCTGTTTTAGCTGGTTTTAAGTCCGGGCAAATGGCCTCAATAACTTTATCATCCATACGTGCGACATAAGGTAGAAAAAGTTGAGCATATCCGTTTTTGACAAATTTGGAAGAAATACTTGCTGAATATGAAGCCCTGTCTTCTAAGGTATCATCATAAAAATTGTTGCTAATGGATTGTAACGTTCGATTTCCCGGCAGATAAGCATGTGTATTAATGGTCAATGAAGCAATTAAGGTAAAACCAATCAGATAAGGGATTAAAAATAAAACTATATTACGGCCGAATTTATTATCCAACAAATTATAATAAATCGGACGATAGATAAAAGCCAAAGTAATAACGCTAAAAAAGCGATAAATAGGATAATAGAACCTGGCAATTCTTTTTTTTCGTTTTATCCAACCAAGGGTAATGAAATCAAGGAAATAAATAAAACCTCCCAATAAATATAATAATAAAAAAGGCACAATAACCAAGACCCATGCACCTCCGAATCTGCTGCTTACCACTTTCATAGTCATTGCCTGGATAACAATTCCTATAACAAAAAGACCACCGGAAATTAGAATAAAAATGATAAGAAAAGTAAAACCGAAAACAGCACTGCATAATTTTTCCAGTTGCTGGATATATAAATCGAAACTCACAATCTTGCTTCGAAGAAAGCGATCAAATTTAGGACTGATATTTAGCTTGTTAAAATCAATATCTCCGGACACATAGCGTAATCCTATTGTGCTGATCCACAGCCCACGTAACAAAACATGGAGTATAAGATTGATAATCAAAACATACCACGCACCCAATAATACCTGGTAAGGTATATACAGTAATCCATAATAGGGACTCCCTGATAGTAATAGGTCAATTTGATAATCCAGGTTTTGAACTGACTCATAGGATTCGGCGAGTAAAAAAATAGCAAAGCCAGAAATCAATAGTTCAAGTTGCCAACTTTCCTGCTGCAGGATCTCCAACCATTTAGTAAACGATTTATTCTTGTCCTTTTCCATTTGGTTTTTTATAATCACATGTCTAATTTACCATATTGATTTTATTCATCACTTCCTTTTCTGTAAGCTTAGACTTGAATTTTATGGTTTGGATACTCATAATTATACAAATATGTTTAAAATATAAAATAAAAGAACACTAATACGTATGAGATATAATGCTAAGATTGGGTTTGTTGCTAAATTAAAGCCAACGGTTCGGCTATGGCACGTTTTAATGAGCTATAGCCATTGTTGTGTGTTTGTTTTTTACAGTCCAATATCGCGATACATTTTCCATTTGTCATCTTCTAGTTTTCGAACTACAAGGTATTTACCCTTACTTTTAACAGTATTATTTAAATCTGAAAATTCAAAACTACCTATTTCAACTACAAATTCGCCATCACTGGAAACAGAACTGATTTTGAATTTGACATTTGGAGTGCCATTTTCATTGGCGTATCGGATTGATTTTCCCCAGGCAGAAATTAAATTGTCTTTACCCTTAATAGAACCCCAGGTTCCCTCTTTAGCGTAATGCTCGGCTAAAGCTACCGAATCTGCATTATTAAAATTTTCCGAAAATTGGTCGTCCAGTTCCTGTAATAGTTTTTTAACTTTTACTAAATCTATTGTTGCTGGTTCAGCTTCAATTTTTGCACTTGTTTCATTTTTACAAGAATTGATCAATAAAACCAAAAGAAATAATGCTATTGTAGTTATTCTTGAGTTCATTTTTTTATTTAGGTTAATTAATTTTCATTAAATGATATACAACGTTATATTATAAGCGGTCGTTTTAATGACGGTTATATATTGTTAGCACCTGTTAATTCTTTAATGACCCAGTATCTAATGCAAACTCATAGATGGTAGCATTTGTTCTTCCAAATATTACAAGCATTATTAGCATTTTGGATTTATATAGTAATACAGATATTACTCTTTGGTTTCGATTTCTAATTCTTTTAAATATTCAGTGATTATTGTGTCGTGATCAGGCTTATTTTGCAAATCTTTCAAAATATTGATTTGAGCAATTCGTAAAGCATCAGCTGCAGCACACGGAATATCGGGCTGAACTCCAACCACTTCCCAACATTTCTTAGTGAGAGGATGATAATGACGCGCGAATGGAATAAAGGCTGTAAATCCTTGTGAAATTGAAAAAGGACGAATTCCATGAGCGCCACCGCCTGTTGTCTCACCTACTAGTGTAGCACGATTATGCCCCTGCAAAGATGAACTAAACATTTCTGCAGCCGAAAAAGTATAATCACTAGTTAGAATATAGAGAGGTAGTTTTTTTAGTTTTTCTAAATCAGATGTAGGAATTGTTAGGTTTGAAGAATTAATTATAACATTTGTTTCGGCCGACCACGTTTCATATTTATCCCCTGTCGAACGAATTTCATTGATATCTAATAAAGTAGGTTTTTCCATGAAAAAACCAGCTAATAAACTAACGGTTTGTGGTGCCCCTCCCATATTATTACGTAAATCAATTATAACTGCATCAGAATTTGCTGCAAAAAGCATTGCAGAAACAACCAAACTCCCTGCATTTGCCGGAGGAATAAATCGATTGAACTTGACATAAGCAATATTGCCTTTTAGGTGTTCCATTTTTTCGAAAAAATAATTTTGATTGGTAAAATGGCCATAAGATTTTGGTATCATTTGGCGTTGTCCCGCCAAAGCAATGCTGAAATGTTTATCATTACTCCAAGTTTTTAAAATTTCAGAAAGGTGTTTGGCAAGAGCTTGTTTTTCGGTGAAACTGTCCAAATTTCCTTCTTTTAATTCCGTCAATAGTTTTTCTTTTAGAATAGGTGCTTTTTTACCATCAATATAATTTACGGAAATTGAATCGGCTAAATTTTTCACCATTTCATGAACTTCGCTTAGCTCAATCGATTGTGGTTCTGTAGGTTCGCTTTGCCCCATTGTTCTTTGTCCAAAAACTTGACTAATTGATAGTACCAAGCCTATTACTAAAAATGCATATTTCATTATTTTTATTAGTTTTAATTTCAATAAGAACTGCAATGTAGGTCTTATATTTAATGACATGAGTTATAATAAGACTCAAGTGAGTTAAGGAAAAGTTAATTAGGATTAAAGTGAGTCTGTATTAAAAGAAAAAGCACTTCGTTTTTGTCATAACATTGAAAATCCGACCTGACGAAACACAAAAATTTAATTCCTTTTATTTTGTAAAATGATTTAAGTCCATAGCCTTTGGATTAAAAGACTAGGCTTTCTATTGGTGCTAACGGTTTGGCAATATGCTGTGTCCCTAAGGCATAGCGTATAGGTTTTGCCGGTGGCAGGAATTGTTTATTCTTCGATAAAATTTGCCTCCCATGGACCAATACCAGTAAGCTGAATTATTGTTGATGAGTCGGCCCAAACAGTGTGAATGGCGTTTCGGGCATTTACATAGTAATCACCTGGTCCAAATTCTTTCGCATCTTCCCTTGTTGCGTCCTTTCCAAATGCTACATAAGCTTTGCCTTGCAGTATGGTCGCCCGTTCATCTTTGGGGTGGGTGTGGGGCGGCATAATAAATTCTCCACTTACTTTGAAGCGAACTGTAAATAGGTCGTTACTTTTTGGGCTGCCTTCCAAAACAGCCATCTCACAACCTGCTGGCAAGTTTGGGGGACATGGTTTCCATTGAATATCTTTCGCATGCACGACGTGTTGAACCGTTCCTTCGGGAAATTTCATTTCTCCTACCTGTGCCATTAATTGAGAACATTCCATACTGGTTAAACCCAGGATAAATACGAGTACGTATAATTTCTTCTTCATTTTAGATTTTTGGTTTATTGAATTTTTGAATCGCTGCTATATTGCTTAAATATAGTTATACTATTTCAATTACTTTTGAAAAAATACTAACCTTTTTTCTTACAACCAACGATTCAAATATAGTGCTTTTGGTATTTCAGAACATTTCACTTTCAAACCGCCTTATGTATTTAAATGAACTCATTTTCAAATCGGGACTGCAGATCAAATGCATTATAATATTGCTTAATTGCAGAAATTTATTCATAATCATTCAGTGATGGGGGTAGATTTTCTTTACCAAAATCACTGGGTATATCGGCCATGAAGAACTCAATAGTTGCTCCATCCTTTATATCATCATGTTTAAACCATGACTGGTCTAGCGCATTTCCGTTAATTGTTGCTTTTTCTATGTAAATATTTTTATTTGAATAATTGTGAGTTATTATCTTCAAAACCTTGTTTTCACCCATATTTATCGATACTCTTTCAAAATGAGGGGAGGTTAGGATATAAACATCTTGTCCGGCATTCGGGAAGAAACCAATTAAATTAAATATTACCCAGGCCGACATAGATCCGGCATCATCATTTCCAGGAATACCGTCCTGCGCTGCAGTGTAATTTTTTTTTATAATGCTGCGAATTGTGGAATTGGTCTTATCCTGCCGACCAGCATAGGCATAAAGACATGGCGTAAAGAAGCTCGGTTCATTACTTACTTGAAAATGTCCATTGGTAAAAAAAACATCCAATCGCGAAATGAAACTGTCCCTTCCGCCGCAGAGATCAATAAGTGATTTTACATCATGAGGCACATACAAGGAATATTCCCACGCGTTTGCCTCATAAAAAAAATTTCCCCAGCTACCTGCCTTTGTCACACTATAATCTTTTACCCATTTACCCATTTTAGTTTTTGGCCAAATAAAACCACTTACACCCTGGCTATTTATCTGCCCGTTCCAAAGGTTGGCCCAGTTTGAGGCTCTTTTCTTGTATTTCAGATAATCGTCAGTTTTGCCCATGCCTCTGGCCATCAATGCTATTGCCCAATCATTGGCCGAATATTCCAGCGTGCGAGTTCCGGCACGGTCATATAGCTTTGGAGTATGCAGGGTAGGAGAATCCTGCTGGGGCTCATATTCAGCAGGTACGTAGCCTATTTCAATGTATTGGTTAATACCACCACGACCAACTTTTTGTTGGTTTCCTCCTGGAGGGATTTCTGCATTTTTGATCATTGCCTCATAGGCTTTTTCAAAATCAATCCCTTTTAAACCTTTAAGGTATGCCTCGGCAACCACCATATCACAATTGCTACCGCCTTGTGTCCTTCCGCTTGAGTTTCCGCTTCGTGAATCGGGCATATAGCCTTCATATTTATAGATATCAATTAAGGAGCGAACAATATCGGCTTCCCTCTCCGGTTGAATTAAGGTTAGCAATGGGTTTGTAGCCCGGAAAGTATCCCAAATAGCATAATAATCATCATAATATGGTTCATTTGATGTCCATTTAGGATTTTCATTAGTACGATCAGTGGGCATGAGCATGGTATGGTATAACGCTGTGTAAAATATTGTCTGCTGTTCTTTTGACGCACCTTCAATCTTAATATTGTTTAGTACATCGTTCCATTTTTCCACTGCCTTTTTGTGGGTTTTATCAAAATTCCAATGTGGTATTTCCTTTTTTATGTTTTCAAGTGATTTTCCAGTACTGATATAGGATATCCCTACTTTAACCTTAACAGTTTTGTTTTCTGTATTTTTGTAAGTGAAGTAAGCGCCCGTTTTCTCTCCACTATCGTGCATGGTTTTTTCACCCAATTTAACTTCCCCATTTTTCCAAACGCCAAAGTTATCGGCAGGTGTGTCGAATAAAGCTGTAAAAAACACCGTATATTCAGCTCCTTTGTTCCAACCTCCTCTTACTTTTGAATAGCCTTCAATTTGTGTGTCTGAAATAATCCTGATTTCCGAACCAATCAAGTACTGGGCCTCACCGCAGCAATGATTTTCACCAAGAAAACTGCCCGCATCAATTAAAATTCCATTTTCTATATTCTCAATAAAGCTGTATTTGTGAAATCCAACACTGTGGCTGACAGTCATTTCTGCCTTTATATTGCTGGTTTTTAATTCTGCAGAGAAATAACCGGGACTTGCAGTGACACTATCAGATTCCGATGTAATATTGGATAAGTCAAAAGGCCCGGTGAACGGCATTACCAGTATATTTCCATATTTTGCCCCACCTCCAGTTCCACTCACATGGGTATGACTGAATCCATGAATAATCTCATCAGGAATATAACCCGAATTTGAGCGTTTATTACCACAATCAGGCCCCAGCTTCACCATACCATAGGGAAGGGAAGCGCCGGGAAATGTATTGCCATCACCTTTAGTGCCAATAAATGGATCAACAAATTGGATTAGGTTGGTATTCGCTTGTGCTTGAACCATATGCACAACCAGTAAGAAAATCAAAACTAAAATTCCATTTTTACTCATTATTTATTTATAATTTTTGCAACGGTTTATGTATGGTTAGCTATGCGGGCACTAAGATAACAAAGAGAAACTGCGATTTTGGAATTCGCCAGAATTTCCGTGATACTCTTTAAACACTTTTCAGCAATTAATTATACACGTCTTAAGTTTACTTCTCAGTACATCTAATCTATAATCAGAAAGAACAAAAGAGGGGATTAAGGTTATTCTACAAGAGCAAACCTAGACTTCGTCAACATTAATGATCCCTTAACAATAACCCTGGGCACTCCTAAAATAATGAAAATATAAAAGATTACCTTTATTAGGCTATTTGATCATATGGATATAAGTTTTAAAGATAACTTACATAACATAGTAATAAATCATATCATCGATGAAAATTTCGGTGCAAACAGTCTTGCTTTACTTTTAGGTTTAAGTACATCTCAAACATTAAGGAAGGTAAAGGCGGCTACGGGCAAATCAGTTATTCAATATATCAGGGAAGTTAAATTAGCAGAGGCAGCTAAATTAATTAAGGAAACTGATTTAACATCTGCTGAAATTTCCTATAAAGTAGGGTTTAGTAGTCCGTCTTATTTTAATAAAACATTTCGTAAACGTTATGGTATAACTCCTGGAGGGTATAAAGCACAGGTATCTATCCAAAATGAAAATGATTTTATTAAAGATGCCGTTGAAGTACATAAATCAGCACCAATTCAGAAAAAATCAATAAAGCGAAGCTTGATTGTCATTAGCTCCATACTCGTTTTACTATTGGCGACTATGGCATATTCCTTTTATCCAAATCCAAATAATAATACTATTGCTAAAACTTCAGAAACTATAATAAATGATAAGTCTATAGCGATACTCCCATTTAAAAACTTAAGCAGTAATAAGGACAATCAATATTTTGCTGATGGTGTCATGGAGGTGATTTTAAACCATCTTACAAGCATTAAAGAGCTGAAAGTAATTTCAAGAACATCAATGGAGCAATATCGTAAGACGACAAAAACCATACCTGAAATTGCAAAAGAATTGGGCGTATCATATATATTAGAAGGAAGCGTTCAAAAAAATAATGATGAAATTAGAATTATCACTCAATTGATAGATGCAAAAAATGATAAACATATTTCGTCAACAGATATAAAAAAAGATTATAAAGACATCTTTGAACTTCAGAGTACCATTGCCAGCCAAATTTCGAAAGAACTAAATACTGAGCTTTCTGATGTAGAGCGCAATCAAATTGATAAAAAACCAACAAATAATCTAGAAGCATATAATTTATATCTAAAGGGAAATCATTTTACATACAATGGTTTATCAAAAGAAAGTATAACGTATTTAGAACAGGCAATAGAAAAAGACCCAGAGTTTGCCTTAGCGTATTCAAGATTAGCAGTTGCGCATATGCAATTAACCTATCGTGGCATCCTTTCTCCTGTTAAAACTATAAAAAAGATTAAAGAACTAACTCAAAAAGCTATGACCTTGGATCCTGGCAGTGGACAACCTCATAATATTCTTGCATTAGTACTGTTCCGGTATGATTATAATTGGAAAGCTGCAGAAAAGGAATTCTTAATTTCGCTTAAATTAAATCCAAAAAATCCTAACACACACTTGTTATATTCCAAGTTTCTAAATTATACCGGTCGTATAGAGGAATCAAGAGAACAAATAAATAAAGCGCAGTTACTTAATCCTGCTTACTACATTAATTATTTCGTTAGTGCTGAATATTATTATTATGCCGGTGATTATAAAAAAGCACTTTCTGAAAGCAAGAAAGGGTTTGAATTAAGCATTAGATTTACCGAAGATAATTGGGTAAATTTCGAAACTTACATTGCTCAAAAACAATATGATAAAGCCATCATTGAACTGCAAAAAATATATAAGGCGAAAGAGTCTGATGAAATTGATACTATATACAAACAATTTGGAATAAAGGGTGTTTATAATTGGCTTATTAAGATCGATTCTATTAGCGAAAATTACAATGCCCCTTACTATTTAGCTCGAAAATATGCATTTATTGGAGAGCATGAGAAAGCACTAGAGCAACTAGAAAAATCTTTTGAAATGAGAGTTTCAAGACTGGCTGGTATCCTTAGAGATCCTAATTTCAAAAACCTTAGATCAGAGTCTAGATTCAAAAACATTATTAAAAAAATGGGTTTTGATGATTACAAAGTTTCGGATTGAATTTACCATAACTATTTAAAGCGATATAAAAGTAGCTGGAAGTCATTAAAGCTAGTGAGAAGCTTTTTCGTTTTAGGTCAGGTTTTTTTTGATATAAAGAGATTCTCTTTTTTAGCTTCTTTGATAAGTATACAGGCAATAAAACTCCTAAATGCCTGTAAATTACAAGGATTACCCTGTAAAATACAAGAATTAGCATCTTAAGTACAATAATCAAAAGACCATTAAGTCTTAGTTTTAAATAACTGGTTTGAAGCCATCATAGCAACTTCTTCAGGTATTAACGTACTGCCAAAACTAGTTGACAGATTCATTATCAATGAAAACCCACCGGTTATTTTTCATTGATGAAAGGCGTCGATTTCTTGTACACATTTTGACAAATAAACACATTCCCTTACTAATATATTATTAACTATAAATAACAGTATTATGAAAAACGCAGTAAAATTTTTATCGCTCGTAATTATTATGGTTTTATTCTCGTGTAGCACCGAACCAATAATTGAAAGTGAAAGGTCATTACAATCAGTTGCAAGTAAAGCTGCAACTAATAAATCTACAGTAGCTGTTGAGGACAACCTTGCTAATATCGTAGGAACTTCAACCATCCATCGAAACGAAAATGGAATTACTGTAAATTTTAAAACTGATGTGATAATACCAGGAAATGCATATACTATTTGGTTTGTAGTCTTTGATGGTCCAGGCCCACCAACATCTTCTAATTATGCTGCTGGTCATATTGCTGGAGAAAGTGGGAAAGGTAATTTTTCGGGACATTTACTTGCTAAGCCGGGGTTTATGCCTTTAACAGCTGAAGTTCATGTGGTATTACGTACCCATGGACCAGCTCAGCCGGGAATGATACCTGACCAGATACATACTATTGCTACTGGTTGTGTTACTGGTTTTCCATCAGGACCATCTCTACATGCAGACTCTGAAGTAGCAGGGTATTGTGCTAATATACAAGTTGGAGTGCATCCTCCTGTAGATTAAAATTATAACGCACAAATCAGTAAAAAATCAGTATTAGAAAATGGAAACTATTAGTTTCCATTTTTTTATACTATCATTTATTTTTGTGTTGGTCTTAATTAAGGTTAACGGTTGGGCTATAATTTCGTTGTGCATTCATCCGTAGAATGAGGCCACTTAGAAATTGGTTTTTTAAAGTTATAAATTTTGATTGAACAATATTTCAACAGTAATTATAGCCATTGTTAGTTGCTGTTTATGTTCTCAATACGTTCTTTTATTGGTCTAAAATCTATCCAATAAATATCTCCCTTATCTTCTCCACCTCTATGAAAAAATAAATACTTTCCATCAGGCGATACACTGGGGCACATTTCAGTTTGATCGGTATTTACTTCAGATCCTAAATTTAAAGCTTCTGTCCAGGTACCGTTTTTATTAAAGCTGATGTACAAATCATTGTCTCCATATCCCGAAGTGCCTTCACCATCATAAATGATGTAACTTTCATCAGGTGAAATGTATGGATGAGCGATATACTTTCCAGAGAAGTTTATTTGGTTCCCCATCCTTTTTATACTTCTATATTGCCCTTTTTCATTGATTGAGTTATAAATGGCCCAATCTTCGGGCTTATCTTCTTTCTCCCCAGTGGTAAAGTATAAATTGCCATTCTCTGAAGATGTTAAGTACATGGTTACAGACCTCTCGACAAATGGTTTTTCTAAAGGAATTGGCTTTTCCCAGCCACTTACGCTTTTTTTACAATACCATTGATGTAATCCTGATGATTTGATAGTGTCGTTGAGTGGTCTGGTGCTTCCAAAATAGAGTCGACTTCCTTTCGGATCTATATGAGGTTCAAAATCCCATCCTTGATTTGCTTTAAAAAAAGCTAGTTCTGGGTCTGACCATTTACCATCAACTAATTTCATTGTATAAATTTCATTGTTCTCTTCGGGTTTTCTTCTAGTAAAAAACAATTCGTCCATTTCTGGGTTGAAAGTGATTGCGAACTCAAAATTGTTGGTTGAAACAATACCTTTCCCAAAAATCAAGGCGGTATCAGTCGGGATTTGATTGCTGAGTAAAGTAAGATTTGATTTTTCACTGTCTTGACAAGAAGTAATAAAGACAAGTGATAAAGTCGAAATGAATAGAGTTATCACAAATTTCATATCATTAAATAATTACTGTTTTAATTTTAATTTTTTGGGGAATAGCAACTAACGGTCTCGGCTATGAGTAGTTGCGTGTCCCGATAGCTATCGGGATAGCACTTAACGTTGCAAGCCTGCCTGTCGGCAGGCAGGTACGCACAAAACTGAAAATCCGATAGGCTTTTCAGAAGGAGGTGAGATTAAGCAATTACGTATAGTCATTGTTGTGCTTTCGGATTTTATTTCTTTCGTTTATAATGATTCTGTGTGATTTGATTCAAATATGTTTTTGTTCCAATCAGTTCAAATTTCAGTTCGTTAGGAAGTTCTGAAAACAAAGAAGAACCACCGCCTAATAAAATCGGAATTGTTGTAAGCACCATTTCATCAATTAAGTCCTCTTTTAGAAAATTCCTGATAGTTGTTCCACCGTCAATGTATAGACTGTTAAATCCTTTTTCGTGGATTTGGTCTAAAATTTCCGTTAACTTTCCTTTGACCAAAAATGCTTTCTCCTTATGACTTTCTGGTATTTTTTTTAACTTATTGCTCAATACGAAAACGGGTTTGTTATATGGCCAATCAACATCAAATCCAAGCACTGTTTCAAATGTAGTTCGTCCCATAACAAGTGCATCAATTTTATTGGTAAATTCTACATATCCCATATCATCATTGTCGGGATTTAGTATAGAATGTAACCAATCAATTCCGCCATTTTTATCAGCAATGTATCCGTCTAAACTCGTTGCGATAAATACGCTATTTTTTTTATTCATTATTCTTTTGAACTTCGTTTGTCAATATGAATGCCAACGACTTGCATCTATGACTTGTGGCGGTTTTTGAAGCACTTTCTTGTTAGATTGCAACAAACTTACTTAGAAGCAGAAGGGTTTAATTTACCATCATTCCTGCCATAAGTTAGATACGCTGTTATCACCTTTTTTCCTTTGGTATTATTACTAATTATTTATTCACTGGCCGTATTCCAAAAATTAATAAATATCCTATCATCCAGAATTCTCCAACTGTAGCTGGAACGGTTAAATAACGTAACAAGGGGCTTTCAATTCCAATGTAATTAATTGTAGTACTTATCAAGTAGCCGATACCACCAGCAATCAGGGTTAGCCCCAACCAAACAGGCATCCTTTTTGTGCTGGTTATAATGTATCCCAACGGGATAAGCCAAAGCCCAAAGAAAAGGCCGCCGACACCCCAGGCATTTGTAATTAAACTGCTTAAAAGTTCGATTAATATTACTTTGTCTTCAACGGTTTGGGAAGAACTTGCAATTTCAATAGCGGAACCCATTGAAATGGCACTAATCATAATTGCTACGGAATTTATCATTCCCCAAATGCCTACTGCCCATGCTGCCCACTCGTTTATATTTCTAAACAATTTAAAAAACCATACTGCGGTGAGAGCTTGTGAAACAATAATTGCAAATTCCAATAGAAGTCGGGTTCTGGCAAGG
The DNA here is from genome assembly GCF_947490415.1 of uncultured Eudoraea sp. Lineage (GTDB taxonomy): Bacteria > Bacteroidota > Bacteroidia > Flavobacteriales > Flavobacteriaceae > Eudoraea. The sequence goes on along the minus strand of NZ_CANLGX010000004.1, from coordinate 203,965 downwards.
GATTCAAGGTCAATCAGATTTGTTAGTGTTTTATGAGAGTCTTCTGAGTCAAATACCTGAGGGTGAAATATCAGAAATCCCAAAATGCCTGAAATTGCCATTGCTAAGTACCAAATGCCTGCGGTTCTTGCTGTCGTTACTAACTCACTTTGTTTGTCATTTATAGTCATATTATTTATCTATTTGATCTTATAAATTCGCGATAACGGGTAGTATATGTGCAGCACGACCGTTTAGGGAGTATTATCGCATATACATTGTTGGTAGCGGGTTTAATTATTTTCTTTTGGCCATTTATACGCAAACCAAACAATTAAAGCAGTTATAACGCTTTCTAAAAATGCTAAAAAAACGTAGAATAAGTACCATTCGTTAGTTGAAATGATTCCTATATACACCATCATTAAAGTAAATAATGTTCCAAATACGATATTAAGAATTCGGTTTATTTTTGGTTTAAGGAAAATTGAAGCTGCCACCATTAAAGATGGAATCGCCAAAATCATAGACGCTATTAATAATATGGTGGGACTATGCAAATTATTATCACCTGTAATTAAACTGTTTACTTTATCAGGTGTGTATAGCTCAAAATAATCACCATATAAATAGCAGAAGGTTGCTGAAGCCCACAATGCAGCAAGTTTAATTTTGATATTTACTTTTGGATTTTCTAACATTCGGATTTAAGTATTTCAAATTTAAATTGGTTTAGAATTAAGACGATTCATCGAAATATTCGTTACATGCAATATCTTTTTTCAATAAGTGGGTAACGGAACCGGCTAATATTCCGTGAAGCTAAATGCCCCTAGGAATTTAGTATTCGGTTTCAACCGTTTAAAAGTAATAAATTTATTTGTAGAAAAGTTCCAATGAATTATAGCCGTTAACATCGGGCAATAGCTGATGCATTTTTATATTGAACTCGTTGTGTTCTTTAATTTTTTTAGTCGAATCAACCGTTCAAAAGAAAGGGCAGCAAGCCCATGAAAACCACCACTATACTATGAGGTGTTTTCTTTTTTATTTTTTTCATGGTCATCTAAAATTAGTATATCAAAGCTATATGGCATATATTTTAATGATATGACAATTTAATTAGAAACCTGTAAGGAATATTCACTTCTCAGTTTCTAAAATGCCATGCCAATATGGTTTGGTATAAATAGCTTAATTCGGACTTTTCATTCTTGTCATCCTAAATATTCAAAGATTTATTTCTTAAATTATGAACTTATAAACATATGACATACAGTTGTTTATATCTGAAAAATTGTCATTTTTGATGAAATTAAAAAATGTCAACTTGACATTTTTTTTATAACTTTTTTAATAATTTCCTTTCAAAATTCTTAAGGAAATTTTAAAAGTATTCGCTTTGGAATATCCATGACCACTTTGGCATTTTTTTTGTCTTCTTGAAGTTAAATTATTTGAATTTATGTTTAACCTAAAAATTTTGTACTTATGAGTAATTTAGTAACAACTAGAAAAAATGGAAGTATGGCAAACACAAATTCGAATGGCCTTACCTTTCCAACATGGTCCTCCTGGATCGACGAAGTGTTCAATAGGGACATGCCTTCAGTTTTTACGTCAAACTTTAATACAGGTATGACTTTGCCAAAGGTAAACATCAGGGAGACCAAGGATGCCTATTTTGTGGATATGGCGGTGCCAGGATTGAAAAAGTCCGATTTCCTTATAGAGCTTGATAATCAAGCACTTTCTATTTCCACTGAATTAGAGGAAAGCCATGAGCAGCAAGAGGAAAGCTTTACCCGAAGGGAGTTTGGATATTCGTCTTTCAAACGTTCTTTCTCACTGCCGGAAACGGTAAAGGTGGATAATATTAAGGCGGAATATATTGACGGCGTACTGAGCATCCATCTACCCAAAAAGGATGAGGCAATACGGAAACCTGTCAGAAGTATCAAAATTTCTTAAAAATAATTATTAAAGGCCGGTTGATCCGGCCTTCTTTAAATAACTCCATAGATTTTTAACAAAAAAAGAGGATTATCGAACTAAGGCAAATTATTGAAGTATTAAGAGCAACTAAATGAGCGCTTGAAAGAATAATAAACCTTAAAAATTTACAACGATGATTGCAATTAAAAAATGTGGGATATTACTATTGGCAACACTTATAACTGCAGGCTGCAATAGTCAGGAAAATAAGAACAAAGAAGAAACAGATAATAAGCAAGAAGTTTCTGCCGACGCTCCCAAGGGTAGTTGGAAGGTAAATAGAGAATTTGATGAAGAAGGAAACTTGATTCGGTACGATTCCATTTATTCATGGTCGTCAGGAGATGATTTGGATAGACTTTCTTCGTTGGACAGGGACAGTACACTGCAAGCCATGCAATCCAAATTCTACAGGAATTTTTCGAGTTTTGGTAATCAGGGCTTTGATGATGTCTTTTCTTCTGATTCCCTTTTTACACAGAGATTCTTCGATGACGCTTTTTTCACAAGCCAGTTCGGAGAGGATTTTATGGATATCGAGAAGGTGCACAAACAAATGGAAGCAATGCAAAAAAAGTTTTTAGAAAAATATCGATCTGAGTTTAAAGAACCTGAAGAAGGGAATTCTAAAAACAACAAATAAGCACAGATAATAATGGGAGTTTTGCTGTCGTGAGAAAGATTAGGGTCGTTTTCTCCATTTTATTTGGTATTATATGACTTCTTTTCAATTTTTGAAGATTTTAGGGTCGTCATTCATCTTGTAATGGTGATTCTTGTTTTAGTAATGGTTAGTTGGTACTTCTCCTGTATCCTAAACAAGAAAGTGGATTCATAGCAACCTGAATTCGATCAGTAAAAAAAGATAAAACAGTTAAACATTTATTAATATGAAAATCGATTCCATTTCAATGTTCAGACACTTAGTTTTTGCACTACTTGTTTGTTCGGTTTTTTCCTTAAAAGGACAAACCTTGTATGCCCTGAAAATTGACCGGAACATTCGTCTTGAGGCCCAGGGCATCACTGCACGGTATCAGCCTCGTCTTGTAATGGGAGTTGACCAGGCCCTGGAGTTCCAATCAACAGTGGCAAGGTTTCTGGTTAAAAAACGTGCTGTTGAGCAAGACGAAAATTTGTCGCCCAAGGCTAAATATGTATTATTGAAACGCCTATCAAGCCGTGAGACTTCTGAAATGGCCGATGTTCTCGAATCTTATCGCTGGCAAGAGTATATGCGCATTAAAGCCCAGATCCAGCCTATACCCGAACCCCTTGATTTAAAGGAAAATCTTGTCGTTCAGGAATAAGTCATGATTGACTAGGTTTTTATCTTGATTTATATCTTCAATGTTATGTTCAACTAAAAGTCTCTCTCTAAAAACGGATCTGGGAATTATATGGTGCAATTCAAGATACCCACCACGGTCTAACTTCTTTGCCTTATTGACTATTCTATAATTTGCCTTTAAATAATTTAAAATACAGACAGTGGTTTATAGTTGCACTTATCGGTCAAGTATAAGCGGTCGTTTTATGCTTAGGCCGAAGCTTCAGCATAGGTGCTAATGCTGCTTATACATAGTGTTGGCTTTACGTTATTTCTTCATTGCCATAAAGGAATCTTATGGTTTCTATGAATTTTGCTTCCCTATGGACTTGGTGATTTCGGTGGACACCTCTCCGGTATGTAAGGTTGTTTTATTTTCTATCAGCATAAGATGGCATTCGTTTTGGGAGCTCACTTTATGATTTACACCTCTTTTTATAATATATAAGTCCCCCTTATTCATTTGAAATGGTGGTGTATTTTCAATTTCGATTTCGAGTGTCCCCTCTAGAATGTAGAAGAGCTCATCCTCATATTTATGATTGTGCCATGGTACTTTTTCACCCAATATTTTTACAATCTTGATATAAACATCATTAACCTCGCCGATAATTTTTGGGGAAAAATGATTCGTTATATTTTTTAGGGTAACTGGTATGTTTATTTTTGATTTCATTTTTTTTGGTTAAAAATATTCTAAGCAGGCCCCCGGCCATTCTTTTATTGGGGCTTACACATTACTAGCTCTGGTTTTTTAAATATTGTATATTTTCTCAAATTTCAATCTCAAGTTTTTCAATAATCTCTTTTTTGTCCAGTTTTTTATAGATTAACAGGCCAATAACAAACAGTGGCAAGAACAAGATTATTGGTGCAACGGATACGGTGTTGGCAGTCTCATCTTGGATGGTTTTCAAGCCCGGTAAAAAAGCCAGTGAAAAGAAAAAATTAATAAGCCCGTGTGTAATTGCAATTGGAATCAGCTTATTGGTTTTTAGTAACAATACACCAAAAAAGAATCCAATGAACATCGCAAAGACCACCTGAACCAGCACTTGGCCAACATTATCGTTCTTCACCAGGCTTATGAGATGAAAAACACCAAAAAACACCGCTGTTAAAAGGATACTCATAAATATGCCGTATTTACGCGAACCATATTTTTTTAAGAAGAGCGGTTGCAGTAAACCTCTGAATAGATATTCTTCTGCAAAGCCGACCATAAGACAGCCGATAAGTAAAAGTATCAGATTCGGGAGCTCTATTTGTGAAAAGTCTCGTGAGTAAACACTTAGAATCCCAATGATGATTAAATAAACTGGTATTAAATTCAAATATTTAAACCTCCAAGGGAATTGTTTTGATAAACCTGCGAGGGTTTGAATCTTCAGCATTCTAATGAAGCTGTAACCTATGAGAAAAAGCAAGCCCATTTTAAATGTGAGATCTACATATTCCAACTTAAAATCATCATTAAAGACTTTGTTGAACATAGCTTCTGTAGGTATAAGCATAACTAACGCTAAAACGGCAAGCACAGCTATGGTAATGACGAAAGGTGATTGTTTTTTAATGATGGTTATCATATTAAAATGTTAAATTTAATTGCCGAGATACATTATTGTCACAGCATATGAATACAAATAACGATATAAAGTATATATTTGACAAGTACATACTTTATTGTGCTGTACATACAAAAAGTATACTATTGTTGAATATCAGTGTGTTATAATTATAATAAATATGAAAATAAATAATGAAAAGGCACATTGCCCCGTAGATTATGCCTTTAAAAGGGTTGGAGGTAAGTATAAAGGAAGAATCTTATGGGTACTTAAAGATGGTTTTTTACGATATGGAGAATTAAAAAGGGCTATTGTGGGAATCACCCCTAAAATGCTTACACAGACACTCAAAGAATTGGAATCCGATGAGTTGGTTTCAAGAAAAGTATATTTGGAAGTTCCTCCTAAAGTTGAGTACTCACTTACCAAAACAGGTAAAGAATTGATTCCATTAATTAGACAATTGAGGAGCTGGGGAGAAAATCAAATGTCTCTGAATAAATATTAATTTATAATGAAATAATTCTTTTTTGGCTTTTGTTTTTAGAACTAATCCTTTAGATATTTTGAATTTTATCAAAAATGAAGTACAACGGTCTTGTGTATGAAACGTAGCTTAGGTCTGTGTGGTAGCTTTGCGTGGCTATGATTACATACATAATGTTCGTAGTCGTTTATCTATTATTGAATTCTTCACTGATAAAAGCTATTAGATGAACGAGTGTTTCGTTGAAATAGTCCCAATTATGTTTCCCATCTCTCACTCTATATTCATGCGGTATTTCTAAATCTCTCATACGGATGTGAAAAAGAGAATTTCCTTTGTATAAATGATCGTCATCACCTATATCTAAATAATACTTTACCTGGCTTGCTCTCTCCTTTGAGGTATTATCAATTAGATTTAGAACACTATATGAATTCCAAAATTCCGTAATTCTTTCATCACCTTCCTTGATATATCCTAAAGCACTTCGATAGTTATACTGAAATTTTTCAAATGGCATATCTCTAATTTGTTGATCAGTCCTGATAGCTGCAGCCATTGAAGCGCAAACACTAAATAAATCAGGGTGGTGTAGGCTGTACACTATGGCTCCATATCCTCCCATCGAACCACCGGCAATTCCTCTAAATATTTTATCGTTTTGGCTTTTATATTCTTCTTCAATAAAAGGTATTAATTCGCTAATAAAATAATCTTCGTATTGGTATTCTCCATTGATATTGTTCATGTAAAAAGTTACTTCAGCGTCTGGCATCACTACTATCATTGGAATAATTTTACCAGTGTTGATTCCAGAATCCATTACCTCTTGTATGTTCATTCTATTAAACCAGGTATGATGTGCATTTGGTTGAGGTCCGCTTCCATGCAAAAGATAAAGAACAGGATATTTCTTCACGCTCGAATCATATCCAACGGGCAAATAGATATTATATAGTATTTCTTTTTGTAGAATTTTACTATTAATTTTTAAATCAATTAGTAATTGACCTTTCTGTGCACTCAAATTGAAATTAAGTACAAAGTTGATAACGAATATTAAAGTGACTTGTCTATTTAGAAACATTATTATTTATAATCTAATGACTACGAACGGTCTAGTGTATGGCTCGTTGCGGAAAATGGCCAACGGACTTTTCCGCCGTATCGGAAAGATAGCAAATTGCAATGAATTCCGATTAGGAATTCAACCGCAATGAGTTATACACAAAATAGCTGTGCTTCATTAATAAAAGCCTCCGGGTATTCTTAAAAGTAAAATGCATCCCTGCGAGCCGGTTACAATAACTTGATGAAGAAAAAGAAGTTTGAAGTATCCCAGCTTTTTGTATTTTTATTCAAAGTTATCTATATGTCGACTTCTGAAATAATACCAACCACTGAACAATGTAAAAATTGCGAAAAAATTTTCGATGCATCCTTTGACTATTGCCCTTACTGTGGGCAGGAAACTGCAGATAACCTTACTATTGGAGTCCTCTTTAGCAATACCATAGATAATTATATCTCCATAGATGCCAGGTTCTTCAGGAGTTTTGGGACCCTTATGACAAAACCCGGCGTACTGGCCCGGAGGTTTGTAGATGGAAAACGCCTTAAATACTTGCATCCGGCACAGTTTTACCTTTTTATCTCGGTTATATTCTTCTTTATCTTTTCTTTTACCATCCGAAAGGCTGATAGCGAAGTTTCTGAAGTAATCAAAAAAGGGATGGAACAGGAGATCAATATGGATTCTATTGCACTAAAACAGGATTCATTGGCGCTTGCCGAAGCTAAAAAGGCCCTGAAAAAAAATCAGAAAATGATTGGCTTATCAGACATAGAAATAAAGGAAATAGATTCCGTAATGGCAGCAGAACCCGAGGTTGTAAGTTTAGATATTGGTTTTAACCGCGATAAGTTAGACTCCCTTATAGCTGTTGGAGCCCCGACAGAACAAAAAATAAAGGCGATGGGGATGAAGGAAGATGCAGGTGCATTTACCCGCAGATTCTACACCCAAATGCTTAAGTTTTATGAGCAGCGGGGTGGGGGCATCCTGCAGGCGTTATATGATACTATTCCTGTGGCAATGTTTCTTCTTTTGCCACTTTTTGCCTTGCTTCTGAAAATATTTTACTGGAAACCGGCTGTTTTTGCCCACCATCTCGTATTTAGCTTTTATTTCTTCACCTTTATATTTACTACCTTTTGCACCATTCTCCTGTTGAATAAAGTATGGGAGGTCCCCATTTGGCTGCAAGTGCTTATCTGCTTCTCTTTTACCATCTACCTTATGATTGCCCTGCGAAATTTTTACAGGAGTTCCTGGGTAGGTGCTTATTTTAAAGCCAGTATAATCTCTTTCCTGTATATGCTCATTATTGTGCCTGTTGCTGCAATCGGAATTGTAATGGTGGCCTTTATGCTTTATTAAACGTAATTATGGTGTGATATGGCTATTTGGCCATGAAGATAGCATTCACAAAAAAAAGTTTGCCATTTTCCCAGAACCCGCGGAAGAGAGGGTTGTCTACCATGTAAACTACCTGGCCCTTTCCGTGCTTCTCTACTCCAAAAACAAGGCTTTTAGCCATTTTTTTCTGTGCTTCACTGCCTGCAAAACCCGCTACCGGCAAGGTATCTTTGGAAATATAAGCCACAGTACCGCTTTCCAGATAGTCATAGCTGTCACTTGCCAGTTTCAGACTAAAATAAGTATCCTTATACCCAAAGGCCAGCGGATGCGTAGTATCTACCTTTGTTTTAAAGATGGCCCCTGTAATGTCGTTTTTAATCTCCTCCCGCTGCAAGTTCTCATAGGGTTGCACCAGATTTACCGTACTATCCTTTTCCTCTTCCCTGGCAGATATGTCAAATCCATCCGCTCCGTCCAAAGAGGCAATAGCCTTGCCCATGGCAATAAGTCTGCCACCCTGGCTTACCCATTCTTTGAGTCGGCTGAGCAAGGCTGTATCCATAAATCGTTCATAACCTGTGCCTCCGGGGAGAATCAACACCTCATAGTTGGAAAGATCCACCCAGTTTATGTAGTTCTCATCCAAAACAGTAACCGGATAATGCAACTGCTGTTCAAAGAAATGCCATATTTCACCAAAACGTAAGGTAGAGGTTGGCTCACCAGCCAGAACGGCTACCTTCACCGCGGGGATCATTAGTACATAACGTGATCCAAAGTCCTTTCCATCATCCACAAAGCCGCTGCTAACTGCGGTTAATGATTTGTGATGTTTTTCGGCAGCTTCACTTAGTATTTTGGTAAAATTCTTTCTTCCGTCATTATCAGCTTTCGTGATGATAAGACTTCCGCTTTCATAACGGTTGCCTTCCAATGTGAATGGCTTTTGAGCCTGACGTACCCTTATGTTTTTTTGAAGTAATTCAGCTAAAAATCGCGCATCATCCATGCCGTTCCAATCCGTCAGGAAGGCGTATGTATTTGCGTTCAAAGCCTCCTTTTTGGATGAATTTTCTTTCTGTGAAGTATTGCTGATCAAACTCTCTGAAGCAATGGCATCTAATCCATAGGCATAAGGCAGTGACCATGCGGTTATATCATAGGTAAGCGAATCACTCAGCCTGGCATCAGGTTCAAATAGGACCTTTACCAATGTTCCGCGGGTCTGGTTGGTAGAAATGATCAGACTTTCTGAATTAGTCCTTAAACTCCCTGCTTTACCGGTTTTATAATTAAACCCTTTTACATTAACACCGGTTCCGTAACTATAACTCAACTGATGCTGGTCCAGAAGTTGGGTAAGTGCCCTCATATGATCTTCCGGGCCTTTCAGAATATAACTTTTGTATTTATAATTTTTAGGTTGATAGAATTTTTGATATTCCTTATTTAATTTTGTCACGTTGCTGGCCGCAACTTCCACGGTAGAGATTCCTGTGGTATGATGGTGCGCAATCCGGTCCTTTAAGGTCAGGGTATCTCCATTGCTTGTAATAACTCCTAGTCCGGCCCTGCCTCCGCCTCCCTGTTCATAGGTCATCCCAATAGCGCCATTGTAGGTAGGGTAGGTGTCCCCATAACTGGGATAAAACAGATCAAAGCGCTCTTTTGTATAGTAGAACCAGCCGTTGGCGTCAAAATATTTAGCATGGTTCTTTCCCATGGTCACCTGAAAATCTCGTTGAAAATCTGTAATAACTTCATGAAACGGCTCTGATGCCGGCGCAAAATAATAAGGGGAATCCATGCTTTGTTCATGGAAATCGACATGTATATGAGGCAGCCATTTGTTGTAATAGCGAAGCCGCTGCTGGCTTTCTAACTGGGTAAGCCAGGCCCAATCACGGTTTAAATCGAACATATAATGGTTGCTGCGCCCACTCCACCAGCCTTCATTATGCTCTTTGCTGTCCGGGTTTAACTGATTAGGGGTGTTTTTAAACTGACTATACCAGTTCACGTACCTGTCACGGCCGTCCGGATTAATACAGGGGTCCATAATTACCACTGTGTTTTCCAGATAGGCCTGCTTGCTGGTTAAAAGTTCATAAATGGTTTGCATAGAAGCTTCTGTGCTTACACTCTCATTCCCATGCACATTATAGCTAAGCCATACTATAGCTTTTGTAGATTTACCCGTTCCAGTGGTGCTTTTTAAATGCTCCTCCCTTATGGCTTCAAGATTCTGCATATTTGTCACCGATGAAACATAGGCCAAAAGCAGTGGCCTTTGTTCATTTGTTTTTCCGTATTCTTTTAATTGCATACGGTCTTTTGCAGCCTCAGAAAGATACTGGTAATAATCTACTACCCGATGATGACGTGTAAATCTGGTGCCTAGCTCATAGCCCAGGAATTCTGAGGGTGATTTTAGTTCTTGTGCACTTAAAGCGATAGTAATTAGGAGGACCACTACAGGGAAAAGTCGCTTCATAAACTGGGGTTTCAAATTAGGACGCTAAAGCTAAGGATTATTCGGGAAATCACATTTTAAGTTCGGTGTTATTCGTTTAAGGGTCGCCAAAGTACACGGCTTTCAAGGAATTGGTTCCTCATTTTTATGTAGTTAATACATCTTAACGTATTTTTGGGAAGAGTAAAACCCGAGAATTTTATCTTTGATCGGATTTTAGAAGTTTCTATGGAAGTAGCCTGTATACCATTTAAAAAAACCGGATATTTTTCTTCACTTATTTCCGACTATCTGGACGAAAACAAGAAGCTAAAACCCTTTTACAACAGGTTTCCAAAGATTGAAGAGTTTAAGGCTCAAATGGAGGAGAAGTCCAATACCTTTCCGCAGACGAACAGGAAAATACTAGAGGAGGTACTTCAAGAACAATACCAGGGTGTAAAGGCATCAAAAACCACAGTAGCTAATATTTCAGCTTTAGCACAGGACGAAACCTTTACGATAGTTACTGGTCATCAGCTGAATATATTTACTGGTCCCTTATATTTTTTATATAAGATTATCAGTACTATAAATCTTGCAAAAGCTTTAAAAAAAGCCTATCCCAGGAATAATTTTGTACCGGTATACTGGATGGCCACAGAAGATCATGATTTTGATGAGATTAATTATTTTAATCTCCACAACAAAAAGATACAATGGAACCGCGATGCCTCCGGAGCGGTAGGAACGTTAAGTACAGAAGGCTTAGAAGCTGTATTTGAGACTTTTTCAAAGGAAGTGGGCCATAATACCCATGCAGAAAATCTTAAGGATCTTTTCAAAAAAGCCTACCTGGAGCACAATTCACTTTCTGAAGCTACCAGATACCTGGCCAACACCCTTTTTGGAGAGTACGGTTTGGTCATCGTAGATGGCGATAACATTAAACTAAAAAACCTTTTTATACCCTATATAAAGAAGGATATCCTTGATAACCTGCCTTATAAAAAAATAAATGAGACTATTACTGCCCTTGAAACTGTGTCTTCTTCTTACAACATTCAGGTTAACCCTAGGGAGATCAATCATTTTTACTTAAAAGATGAGATTAGGGAAAGGCTTCTGGAAAAAGACGGAGATTTTTATGTTAACAATACTAAAATTCAATTCACAAAGGATGAAATACTCATGGAACTGGATGCCCATCCTGAGAGATTTTCACCGAATGTGGTTACCAGGCCCCTTTACCAGGAAGTAGTCCTTCCTAACCTTTGTTATATTGGCGGAGGCGGCGAATTGGCCTATTGGCTTGAGCTTAGATCGTCCTTTGACGCCATGAAAGTTCCATTTCCCATCTTGCTGTTGCGAAATTCGGCTCTGATGCTATCAGAAAAGGAGAATAAAAAAATTCAAAATTTAGATTTAAATCCGGCGGATTTGTTTTTAAAGCAAAACAGTCTTATTAATAAAAGGATTCGGGAAATTTCTAATATTGATATCGATTTTTCCAGTCAAAGGGAGCATCTGAGAAATCAGTTTGAAGCGCTTTACCAATTGGCCGAAGAAACAGATAAGTCCTTCCTGGGTGCGATAAAGGCACAGGAAGTAAAGCAAATAAACGGACTTAACCATCTGGAAAAAAGATTATTAAAAGCCCAGAAAATAAAACTTAAAGACCAGGTGATTAGATTAACAGCACTCCAGAACAAGTTATTCCCTAATCAATCTCTGCAAGAACGTTCTCTAAATTTTTCTGAACTCTATCTGGAAATGGGAGACGGACTTATCCCTTTTTTAATTGCTGCACTAAACCCTTTAAAACAGGAATTTTTGGTATTAAAATACTAAGCCAATTAATGGCATAGGTTTCTTTTCCATAGTACTTTTGATAAAAACTAAGCTCATGCACAATGTGGATATAGAGTTGGTAGAGATGACCCTCGATGTCATGAAATATGCCATTCATAGAATTACGAATGAGTCACCAGAAATGGGAGCACCCAGGAAAGAAGAGGAATTAAAGCGCCAGGCAGGGGAGACCATCACTCCTTCTGGTATTGGTGGAGAGAATGCCTTTCGTCTTTTTCGTGATGTATTGGTAAAAGCAACCGTTCCGATAGATCATCCAAGGCATCTGGCTTTTGTTCCTGCAGCTCCCACACGTGCAGCCATCATGTTTGACCTGGTTACCTCCGCATCCAGTATACACGGGGCCTATTGGATGGAAGGTGCAGGCGGTATTTTCTGTGAGAATGAAGCCATGAGGTGGCTGGTATCACTTACCGGGATGCCCGAAGGTGCCTTTGGTGTTTTTACCAGCGGAGGTACTGCTGCCAACCTATCGGCTATAGTAACGGCACGGGAATATTGGCGAAAGAGTAATGAAAATCAAAATAAAAAGGGATGCATCATCACATCAGTGGGTGCACACTCTTCTATAAAGGCCATGGCAAAAGTAATTGATGCCGATCTGCTCCTGGTGGAAACAGATGATCTAATGACGGCCGAAGCCCTGCAGGAAAAAATTGATTCCCTGGATGAAAATACCGTGGATAGGGTTTTTGCAGTGGTAGCTACCGGGGGTACTACCAATGCTGGGATTGTGGATGACCTCAATGGTATCGCAAAAATTTGTAAGGAACTTAACCTTTGGTTCCACGTAGATGCAGCCTATGGTGGTGGCGCTCTCGCAGCAGATTCTGTTAGGCATCTTTTTAATGGAATTGAAAAAGCGGACAGTGTAACCATAGATCCCCATAAATGGTTGTTCTCCCCATATGATTGCGGAGCTATTATTTATAGAGATCCCGAATTGGCGAAAGCTGCTCATTCTCAGGAAGGTTCTTACCTGGATATCTTTAAAGACCCTGGCGCGCAAGGGTTTAATCCTTGTGATTACCAGATACAATTAACCAGGAGGTTGCGGGGATTACCGTTGTGGTTTTCACTTGCTATGCACGGAACAGATAAATATAAATGGGCGGTGGAACGAGGAATTAAATTAGCTAATTTGGCCGGGGAATTAATTTCATCCCGGTCTGAATTGGAATTGATTCGGCCGCCAGGTCTATCCTGCGTGCTATTCAGACGTAAAGGCTGGTCTGCGGATGATTATAAAAACTGGACGTATACAAATCACCGGGATGGGATAGCCCTGGTAACACCCAGTAAATGGAAAACCAAAGAAAGTATTGAAACAGTAGCCCGGTTTTGTTTTATTAATCCGGATACCACTGAAGAGGATATTCAGGTTATTTTGGATACTATGAAATGAATTGAGCCGGTTTTATGGCACAAGGAATTCTCCGCTCCAAAGTTCTTGTCGCCTGGAAAATCGAACCCTCAGATGCTCAGGCTGTTGTAATTTAAGGTATTCTATTTTAAAAGGGGTAATTTCAACTACACAGAAGTGATTCTCCTTTTTAAGGTATTCTATGACCGCTGGATCCTCGAGCGGCGTACCCGGTGCCATGGCGGTGGTATAATCCTTGCGAGCTTTTTCCGGAATACCATTATTATAAGTTTCTTCTATAGCCTTTCCTTTAATTATGGTAGCAATACCTTCAATTTTTATTTGTAAGAGCTTTTCAGGATTATAAAATAATAACCCCACCTTATTATTTTCCTTTATATGAATAATTTTTTTTGAGCGTAAATCAGTATAAAAAGAAAGTAGGAGTTCATCAGAAACCTTTCTTAAAACCAATGTTCTTTGCCTGGTCAAACGATCCAAACCTACCGTACCCAGGGTAAAGTAGCGAAAAGGATGCGATTTTTGTGTGCTTCCTTTTTTTAGTTCTTCCTGTAAATCTTTAAAAATCTGATCTGTTCTTTCCATGGGTTTCATCTATATAAAGGTAAAAAAATAAAAAATGAGGTAGGGTATTTTTAGAGAAGATTGTTATATATATAAATTGCTATGAAAAAGTTCATTTTTTATAGATAAAATTGTGTCATAACAAGTTCATGTGTTTAGGTTGGTTTTTGATTTGAAAAGCCCTGGCGATCATCGTCGGGGCTTTTTCTTTTAACTATATTTTCTTACTTAAAATAATTCATAATCTTTGTATTCCTTCAAATCAGTTTAATGCATAGTCTAAAACCATAGAATATTTAAATAAAAACAGTATTAATTTGTTAAAATACTATTTGTAGGAATTTAATTAAAAAACTTTAAACCAGGTATTTAAGTTATTTTATATAAATCGTTACTATAATATTGTAAAGGATTGAAAATAACCCCCAAATTATCTTATTTTACCTTGTATTCCAACCGCATAGTGATAGAAGCAGTCTTCTTTTTGGCAGCAGTATTATAAGCCCCGCCCCAGCTGTAAGCCTCGTCTGAATTTTGTCCGGTAATTTGAAAAACACCCATACGTGCAGTAATAAGATCACCCAAAGTGCCTCCGGAATTCTCTGCTATTTTTTCGGCGCGGATACGCGCATCTTCAGTCGCCTTTGAAATCATTTTGATCTTAAGATCAGATAATTTAGTGTAATAATAACGGGGAGGTGAGGAATTAAACTGAACCCCTTTATTTAATAGTTCCGTGATCTCACGCGATACTTTTTCCACCAGAGCCACATCACTCGATTCTATTTGAACAGATTGTGATAACTCGTACCCCCGGAAAATTGTACCAACAAAATTTCCGTTTTCGTACTTATTGTCCCGTTGCTCAATCGTTTGTACAGAATTAAAAATTATGTTATCAGGACTTATTCCTTTGGATACCAGATAATCCCTTACTATTTCCTTGTCATTATTTAATTGTTCAAAAGCGGTCTTTAAAACTGTATTAAAGGCAACAAAGCGTCCTTCCCATACAATAAGGTCTGATGTAAAGTTCTCATTTCCCAGCCCCGTAATGGAAATTACGCGTGCAGGATTTGAACGTTTTACATAAGCGCTACCCAAAAAATTAGCGGCAATGATTATAGCGACCCCAAAAATTATAGCATTTAAATGTTTCATTCTTATGACGTTAATAAAGATGTTATAAATATACCTAAAACTTGTGTTTGAAAATGTACTGAATTACTATTTTTGCCCATGCAAAACAACGTCCTTATTTTAGATTTTGGTTCCCAGTATACTCAACTCATTGCCAGACGGGTCAGGGAACTTAATATTTTCTGCGAAATTAAACCCTATAACCGCCCACCGGAAGACCTGTCAGATTATAAAGCAGTAATTCTGTCTGGTTCTCCATTCTCCGTCAGGGCAGATGATGCTCCACATCCGGATTTATCTGAGATAAAAGGTAAGATTCCCTTACTGGCCATTTGTTATGGGGCACAATACCTGGCTCATTTTCATGGAGGAAATGTTGCACCTTCCAATACCCGTGAATACGGCAGGGCAAGGCTTACTTCAATTGATGGAGATGAACCTTTTTTTTACGAAATCAGAGAAGATTCGCAAGTATGGATGAGCCATAGCGACACTATAAAAAAATTACCTGAAAATGCAGTAAGGTTGGCCAGTACAAATGATGTGCAAAATGCAGCCTTTAAAATAAAAGGGGAAATAACCTATGGTATTCAATTTCACCCGGAAGTATATCATACCAAACAGGGAAAACTGATTCTGGAAAACTTTTTAGTGCATATTTCGGGTTTACAGCAAACCTGGACTCCGGATGCTTTTGTGGAAACCACTGTAACTGAATTAAAACAAAAGATAGGAAGTGAAAAAGTTATCCTTGGACTATCGGGAGGTGTAGATTCTACTGTGGCGGCAGTTTTATTGCACAAGGCCATTGGAGATCATCTTCATTGTATTTTTGTAAATAACGGATTGCTTAGGAAAAACGAATTTCAGGAAGTATTGGACCAATATGAGCATATGGGTCTAAATGTGAAAGGTGTTGACGCTTCGGCACGTTTTTTGAATGCTCTTGCAGGAGAAGATGATCCTGAAAAGAAAAGAAAAATTATTGGAGGGGTTTTCATAGATGTTTTTGATGATGAATCGCATAAAATTGAAGATGCCAAATGGCTTGCCCAGGGTACTATTTATCCCGATGTGATTGAGTCGGTATCTGCAACAGGAGGGCCTTCGGCAACTATTAAAAGCCATCATAATGTAGGGGGATTACCAGATTTTATGAAACTAAAAGTAGTAGAACCCCTGAAAATGTTGTTTAAGGATGAAGTGAGAAGGGTAGGGGCAACTCTTGGAATAGAAGATGAACGTTTAGGGCGCCATCCATTTCCGGGACCTGGATTGGCCATACGAATATTGGGAGATGTTACAGAAGAAAAGGTAAGTATTTTGCAAGAAGTAGATGCTATTTTTATTAATGGTTTGAAGGAATGGGGACTTTATAATGAAGTTTGGCAGGCCGGAGCCATGCTTTTACCCGTAAATAGTGTAGGGGTCATGGGCGATGAGCGAACTTATGAAAAATGTGTAGCTTTGCGGGCAGTAGAAAGCACGGACGGCATGACGGCCGATTGGGTTAATTTGCCCTACGAATTTTTGCAAAAGACCTCCAATGAAATAATAAACAAAGTTCCAGGGGTAAATAGAGTGGTTTATGATATCTCGTCAAAACCCCCGGCAACCATAGAATGGGAATAAAACCTGCAAGCATGTCAATAAGATTTTTAATTACAGCGACTGCAATTCTACTGTTTTCATGTCAGGCCATGGCACAACAGTTTAGCTCTCATGCCGTAAAAGTGGGAGAAACAGTCTATAGTATTGCAAGGCAATACAAGGTGAATCCCGCTGATATCCTCAAATACAATAAGGAGATAGCAGAGGGTGACGTTCTCAAGCCTAATACGATACTTGTTATCCCTCTGGGCGCTAAAGTATTAAGCGCTAATGATTCAATTGCCTTAAATCTAAAACAGGCAAAGGAAGAACAGGAAAAACCAATTGAGTTTATTGCACATAAGGTTAAGAAAAGGGAAACTATTTTCAGCATTGCTCAAAAGTATAATGTTTCTGAAGAAGATATCAAACGTTATAATACCCAATTGTACGCCAGCCAATTAAAAAAGGGTATGCGCCTAAAAGTCCCAAAATACCTGAAAGTTGAAGTTGAAAAAGACAGTATTAACCTTGTTGATTTTGAAACTTATACCGTTCAGCCAAAAGAAACAAGATGGAGTATTGCCAATAAATATGGGATCACCATAGATAGCCTTCTTGCATTAAATCCGGAATTATCAGATGTGACGAATTTTCTGGCAGAAGGTCAACAGTTGAAGCTTCCTAAAATTGCAGGCAGCAGTCTGGAGGACCAAAACGTACAATTGTATATTTCCTATACCGTTCCACCCAAAAAGACTTTATATAGCCTCTCACAGGAATATAAAATTAGCTCGCAGGATATTGTGAGACTCAATCCTGAGATCGGTAAAATCGGGGGGTTAAAGGAAGGTATGGTAATTAGGTTACCGGAAATGAAAAGTGACGAAAATGAGGTGAATACCGATAATTTCATTTTTTATGAAGTTAAACCCAAACAAACAATATACTCCTTATCAAGGAATTTAGGGTTTGATTATAATGAATTGCTGGAACTCAATCCGGATCTCTCAAGAGGTCTAAAAGCCGGAATGGTATTAAAACTGCCTAAAGAACAAAGGGGAAACTTAGAAGTGAAAAATTCTTTGATTCTGGATAAAATAAACCTTTTGGATAGTATCAATACAATTAATAAACCAAAACTAATTTACTTACTTCCTTTTCGCACAGATAAATTAGACCTTAATGATGTTGAGAGTGCATCTGACGCTATTTCACGAAGCAATGCAATAAGTTATAGCCTTGGTTTGTATAGTGGTGCATTGGTTGCTCTGGATTCCATTTCGGAACTGGGAATTTCTGTGGATGTAAAAACATTTGATACCCAATTAGATCCTGATAAAACAAGACAACTGCTACAAAGAGAAAATTTAGAAGGTGTTAGTGCCATCGTTGGGCCATTACAATTAAATTCCTTAAAAGAAGTGGCGATTAAGGCTGCAAATGCTAAAGTACCTGTAATTGCACCTCTGGCCTCTACCAGCGATTTTGAACTCGAAAATGTATTCTTTTCTATTCCGTCCGATCAGATATTACGTGAACGTATGCTCGGTTTTATTAAAGATTCTATCACGGATGAGAATATTATTGTGATTACCGACGCAAAGAATAAGCCGGTTGGCGAACAGATAAAAGAAAAGTTTCCTTTGGCCAAATCTGTTGATCTTCAGGAAGATGAAGAAAATATTTCATTAGATTTGGAAGTATTTGCAAGTCTTCTTTCGCTTGAGACAGAGAACTGGGTATTTGTAGAGACCGATAATTTTAAAGTGGTGTCCAGTGTAAGTTCCATCCTTAATTCATCTAATTCAGATACCACCAAAGTGCGGATGTTTACTACAAATAAGAACAAGGCATTCGAAAATGATGTTATCTCAGGGGCTCATTTGTCTAACCTCAATTTTACATACCCTTCTGTGGATAAAGAAACTAATAATAACGCTTTTGTGAGAAGATACAGAAGGCGTTTTGGGGCAGATCCCGACCGGTATGCGGTACGCGGTTTTGACCTTACCTATGACCTTCTTTTAAAATTGGCTTATAAGCTCAATTTGTTTGAGACCTCAAATATCATTGGGATTACCGAGTATTGCGGAAATAAATTTGATTATGATAATGAACCTTCTTCCGGATATTACAATACGGCTTCCTATATAATGAAGTACCAGGATATGCGAATAACCCAGGTTAATCCGGAACCATGACATCAAAAGTTACCTATATAGGAGAATTACGCACTAGTTGTATCCACCTGCGCTCGGGAAATGAAATCATTACAGATGCCCCTGTTGATAACAACGGCCTTGGACAAGCCTTTTCGCCAACAGATACAGTTGCCACGGCTTTAGCCAGTTGTATGCTTACCATGATGGGTATTAAGGCCAGAGACATGCAGGTTGATCTCAAAAATGCTTACGCAGAGGTCACCAAGCATATGGTCGCAGATCCAAGAAGAATATCTCAGATTGACATAGAGATGCATCTGCCTTCCATTATTTCCGGGAAGCAAAAAAAGATACTCGAGCATACGGCGAGAACCTGCCCTGTACTATTAAGTCTTCACGCTGATATTAAAAAGGAAATTGTATTTCATTGGGATCTCTAAGATTCATATTCGGCTTTTTTGTATTTCTATGGTCTGCAATGTCATTTGCACAGGAAGAAGAGACCATTCTTTGGCACCCCAAACAAAGGTTGAGCTGGTCAAATTTCAAAGCCGAACCCGTAGAGGGTTCTAAGGTCGCTGCCACTACGGCAAGTGGGCTGAGCTATCAATTTTCTACTACAGAAGAAGGTGGTAAATATGAATTGGATTATACCATAAGTACTTATTTTTACCCGGATAGGTCATGGTATCAGCCAAAAATATGTGATGAAGTAATTCTAAGTCATGAGCAGCTGCATTTTGATATCTCCGAATTGTTTGGCAGGAAAATGCGTAAAATTATGGATACCACCACATTTACAAAAAATGTGAAAGCTGAAGTAAAGGCCATTTATCGTCAGATAAATAAGGAGCTTGCAGAATTTCAACAGCTTTATGACCAAGAGACCAACTACTCCAGAAATATTGAGCAGCAGCTATCCTGGAATCAGAAAATAAAAGATGCTCTCCGAAATTAAGAATTTGGTTTCGTTTTCTTTTTTAAGCTATATATCACAAATGGTCACCCCTTGTTTCAAAGCGGCAATTGGGTCCTCCCAGGTCGGAATAAATTCCTGGGCCACATGGCCTTTAAAGCCAGTTTCTAAAATAGCCTTCATTATGGCCGGATAATACAATTCCTGGGTCTCATCAATTTCATGCCTTCCGGGATTGCCGCCGGTATGATAGTGGCCAAAATAGGTATGGTGCTCCTGTATGGTCCTTATAATGTCACCTTCCATAATTTGCATATGGTAAATATCATAAAGTAATTTGAAGTTCTCAGATCCTATTTCCTGGCATAAAGCTACGCCCCATTCTGCATGATCGCACATATAATCTTTGTGGTCTACTTTAGAGTTCAAAAGTTCCATCTGAATAACCACACCGTGTTTTTCTGCCAGTGGCATAATTTGTTTTAACCCATCTGCGCAATTTTTGAGCCCAACGTCATCATTCATACCATTGCGATTTCCACTAAAACAAATCAGATTGGTGTAGCCAGATTCCGCAACTTTCGGAATTATTTGTAAATAATCTTTTATCAGTTCTTCGTGCAGTTTAGGATCGTTCCAACCTTTTTCAATACCAAGACCTGCGCCCCAGCACATGGATGCATGAATGCCATACTTTTTCATTAAAGGCCAGTCTTCCGGGCCTGTTAAATCCATTGCTGTAATACCTAATTCATTGAGGCTCTGAAGAAAATCCTCCATTGGAATCTTGCTATAACACCAACGACATACGCTATGGTTAATATTTCCTTTTAAATTGCCGGTATTAGTTGATTTTCCTTCCATGGCAACGCCTGCAGCAGAAACTAATCCTACGGTTGCGGCCACGGAAGAACCGATGAATGTTCTTCGTTTCATTTTATATCGTTTATAACGTATTAAAGATAATTTATTTAGATTTAATAATGGAACTATTTCCCGATAGGAAAAAGCTTATTGAACTCGCTCATTATAAAATGCCTTTTGGCAAGTATAAAGAGCGGTACCTGCTTGATTTGCCTGAGGCTTATTTAATCTGGTTTCAAAGAAATGATTTTCCTAAAGGTAAACTTGGGGAGCATATGAAGGCCATCCTTGAAGTTAAAATAAATGGTATGGAGGGACTCATTAGAAAAATTAGGGAAGATTTTCCGGTGGATACCCGATAATTTCTAGTTGCATTTTGTACCTTTGAACTCCGTAACATAGATGTGCAATATGCCAGATACTAAATATGTTTTCGTTACGGGAGGTGTTACTTCTTCACTTGGTAAGGGGATCATTGCCGCTTCCTTAGCCAAACTTCTGCAAGCCAGGGGCTATAAAACAACAATACAAAAATTAGATCCCTATATCAATGTAGATCCGGGTACCCTGAATCCATATGAACATGGAGAGTGCTATGTTACAGATGATGGTGCGGAAACCGATTTGGATCTTGGCCACTATGAACGATTTTTAAATGTAAAGACTTCGCAGGCCAATAATGTAACTACAGGAAGGATCTACCAGAGTGTAATTGAAAAAGAGCGCCGCGGAGAGTTTTTAGGTAAAACGGTACAGGTAGTTCCACATATTACCAATGAAATTAAGGAACGGATTCAAATACTTGGAAATAGTGGTGAATACGATATTGTAATTACAGAAATCGGTGGTACCGTAGGGGATATTGAATCTCTTCCCTATATTGAAGCTGTGAGGCAATTACTCTGGGAGCTGGGTGATAACAATGGTATTGTGATACATCTTACTTTGGTACCTTACCTTTCTGCTGCAGGAGAATTAAAAACCAAGCCAACACAGCACTCTGTTAAAACCTTGATGGAGAGTGGAATAAAGGCAGATATTCTGGTGTGCAGGACAGAACATGAACTGTCTGATGACATCAAGCAAAAACTGGCATTATTCTGTAATGTTAAAAAAGAGGCCGTCATACAATCTATAGATGCGTCTACAATATATGATGTACCGGTGATGATGCAGGATGAAGGTTTAGATACCGTAGCGCTGCAAAAACTTGGCTTACCGGATAATACGGTTCCGGATCTGGATCAATGGAATGAATTCCTGGACAGGCATAAACACCCTAAGTCTGAAGTGACCATTGGTTTAATTGGAAAATACGTTGAATTACAGGATTCTTACAAATCCATTCTGGAGTCATTTATTCATGCAGGTGCCATAAATGAAGTGAAAGTAAACATAAGGCCTATTCATTCAGAGCATATCACGGCCAAAAACTTTGAAGAAAAAATGAAGGGTCTTCAGGGAATTCTTGTGGCACCCGGTTTTGGAGAGCGTGGCATTGAAGGTAAAATCAAAGCCGTGCGCTATGCACGGGAAAATAATATTCCTTTTTTAGGCATATGTCTGGGTATGCAAATGGCGGTAATTGAATTTGCCAGGAACGTATTAGGTTTAAAAGATGCAAATTCTACTGAAATGGACGGAGGTACAGAGCATCCTGTCATTAGCTTAATGGAAGCTCAAAAATCGGTAACCAATAAGGGAGGGACAATGCGCCTTGGAGCATGGGATTGTGAAATACTGGAAGGTACGCTTGTCCATAAAGTTTACCATGGACAAACTTCTATTTCAGAAAGACACCGGCATCGTTATGAATTTAATAATGATTACAAGCAAGAATTGGAGAAAGCAGGTATGCTGGCTTCGGGAATAAACAAAGAAACTGGATTGGTGGAAATAATAGAATTGCCTTCTCATCCCTGGTTTATAGGCGTACAATATCATCCGGAATACAAAAGTACTGTAGCAAGTCCGCACCCTCTTTTTGTAGGCTTTGTTAAAGCCGTATTGCTGCACAAAAGACAACAAACTAATGCCAGTTTGGCATAAACTCCACAATTGGATATATATTTGCAAACCATTTGGGACTATCCGTTAATAGGCAAAAGCCAAATTCATAACGGATGGGTATTTAAATTAAGTTAAATGGAAGAAAAGAAACTGGACATAAATTCCATCATCGGTTTTATATTGATATTTGGTATTCTCATTTTTTGGTTTTACCAAAATCAACCTACACCGGAGGAATTGGAAGCTCAAAAAACAGAACGGGCTAAAGTAGAGTCTCAGGTTATAGAGGAGGAGCCAACCGTTCCACAGGCTGTTTTGCCGGAAACAAAAATTGATCTGCAAGACTCTGTTGCAATTGCTGATTACAAAAATGCCATAGGTGGTTTTGGATTTACTTCGGCTAAGGAAGGCACTACCGTTCTTGAAAATGAAGTCCTCTTTTTGGAAATAAGCAATAAAGGAGGCCAGATAATTGAGGCCAGGATGAAGAAATTTGTCACCTTCGATTCAATACCTGTTTATTTGGTAAAAGACGGAAATGCCTCTTTTGGGATTAATTTTTCAACCAGGGATAATCGGGTATTAGATTCAAAGGATCTGTTTTTTGAACCATCAATGTCCAAAAACGGGGACAACCAGGTTCTTTCAATGAAAGCAAAGGTTGCATCGGATCAGTATCTGGAATTTCGCTACGAGATGAAACCCGATGAATACCTGCTGGATTATACGGTTCGTTCTCAAGGTTTAAGTGGGGTAATAAATGATGCCCAGCCAATAAATCTAAATTGGAAACAGAGAGGGATAAGACATAATAAAAGCATTCAATATGAGAATAGGTATACCAGACTTACCTATAAACATGAGGAAGGTAAAATAAGCAAACTGTCTGAGAGTGGTGATGATGAAGAAATTGAGAATGGGGTTACCTGGCTTTCCTACAGACAGCATTTTTTTAGTTCTATCCTGGCAACCAAGACTCCTTTTGAGTCAGCAGCCTTAAGTTCGAAGAATTTGGTAGAGGAGGAGAGTAAAGAAGCAAAAACAACCAAGGAATTCGCTACGTTGGCACCTTTGAAAATGGAAGGTGGTGAACTTTCTTATAATATGAATTGGTATTACGGACCAACGGATATTAAAGTACTATCTGAATATAAGGAATTGGGTCTGGCCGATTCTATTCCATACGGCTGGGGAATATTTGGCTGGATTAACAGATATGTGTTTACTCCATTTTATGGATTTTTGAGTTCTTTTTTACCCTTTGGTATTGCTATTGTTGTGATGACTATTCTGGTAAGATTACTGATGTCTCCTGTTACTTATAAGTCCTATTTGTCTCAGGCCAAAATGAAGGTTCTCAAACCTGAAATTACAGAGCTCACAGAAAAATATAAGGATAATGCGATGAAGAAGCAGCAGGAAACCATGAAGCTTTACAATAAGGCTGGGGTGAGTCCTATGAGTGGTTGTGTACCGGCCTTGTTGCAGTTGCCTATTTTCTATGCGCTATTTATGTTTTTCCCTACATCTTTTGCATTGCGACAGAAAGCATTTCTATGGGCTGGTGATTTATCTTCCTATGACACTATAGCGGAGTTGCCTTTTACCATTCCTTTTTATGGAGATCATGTGAGTTTATTTCCGATATTGGCATCAGTAGCTATTTTCTTTTATATGATGATGACCACAGGACAGAATATGCAAACACAACCGGGTATGCCAAATATGAAATTTATCATGTACCTGTCTCCCTTGATGATGCTTTTCTTTTTTAACAATTATGCAAGTGGTTTGAGTTTGTATTATTTTGTTTCAAACCTTATTACCATCTTTATTATGTTAGCCATAAAGAAATTTATTCTGGATGAGGATAAAATACACGCTCAGATACAGGAGAATAAAAAGAAGCCGAAAAAGGAAAATAAGTTTCAGCGTAAAATGAGGGAGATGATGGATCAGGCAGAGCAACAGAAAAAGAATAAATAACTTAAACTTGTTATAAAAGAAAAAAGCCCTGACACTTGTGTCGGGGCTTCTAGCTTTAAGTAGGTTTAGTTTGATAAGATTTGGGATTTCAAAGATGCACTATAGTTATACTAAAAAAAAAGAATAGTTGTAAAGGGTCATTTTTTGTATGCTAACAGTTTCAAACTTGATGTCTCCAATTTCTAAGCAGAATCCTTGACTTTTTTCCTACAAAAAAACTCCCTTGAAGTTCAAGGGAGTTCCAGCTATCAAATAATTGAATTAGTCTACTAAATCCAATACTGTAATTAGTTTGTAGTATCAGGAAGAAGTACTGAATCAAGTACATGGATTACTCCGTTTCCGGCCTGGACATCCGTAGCAATGATTCCCGCTTCATTTCCGGAACCATCTGTTACAATAACAGGGTTTCCTATAACAGTTACGGTTATGTCATCACCTTCAAGGGTAGTGGCAACATTATCACCATCATTCAAAGCAGAGGATGCGAGGTTTGCCTCACTCACTACGTGATGCAATAATACTTGTGTCAATGCAACTTCTCCCGGAAGGTCACCTAAATCAGTAAAAGCATCATTTGTAGGTGCAAAAACTGTAAAATCAGGATTAATCCCATCGGCATTACTGCCTTCTGTTCTTGATAAAATACTAACAAAATCAGTTCCCGGTGTTAGCGTGGTTAATGCCTCCACTAAAGTAGAGAAATTAGGATCTGCGGCTGCAAAAGTTACTACCGTAGGAATATCAATAACAGTATCAACTGCATGTATAATTCCGTTTGTCCCCACTACGTCCGCAGCAGTTACTGCAGAAATTCCATTAAAAACTACTCCATCAGAGGTGTTATAATATAAACTTAAGGCATTTGTTCCTGGTCCTGTTGCACTGGTATTTGTATAACCGGCACCACCGGCGACTAAGTCAGAGGAGGTAACTACGCCATCAAGCACATGGTTCAGTAATATCTGAGAAAGTACAGCGGTATTCACACCACCTAAATCTGCACCGTCAAGGAAAGTGCTGAATGCTGCATTGTCTGGCGCTAAAACAGTAAAAGGTCCATCTTGACTTAAAACATCAATCAGATCTCCGTCTGCAGCACCTAAGGCTACAGCTAAACTATTGAAATCCGCATTCGCTGCTGCATGAGCAAGTATTGAAGGGATAGGAATAACTGCATCTACAATATGTATTGTTCCGTTAGAGGCGTCAATATCGGCGCCACCATCTGTTACTGCTGCAACATTATTAAAACGTACTCCATTGGAAGTGTTAAAATATATGCTGATAAAATTCCCTCCTGCACCTGAAGCATTCGTACTGGCGTAACCAGCTCCTGCTGCAGCTAAATCACTTGAAGTAATATCAGCTGAAATAACATGATTTAATAAAATTTCCGACAAAACATCTGTCGGGACGTCATCCAGGGAACCAAAACCATTAGAAGCCAGGAAAGCAGTAAAAGCTGCATTTGTAGGGGCTAAAACAGTAAATGGGCCATCTGTGCCAAGCAAATCTACTAAATTCCCGTCTGCTGCCTGTAGTGCAGAAACAAGAATACTAAGTTCGGGAGTTTGTAAAGCGATTTCGACAATATTTAGTTCCGGATCAGTTATCACTGGGCCACCATTATCGTCATCAGAACATGAAAACGATATAACAAATACAAGACTTGCCAGTATCGCTTTAAAAAAATTTGGACTTGATTTCATTTTTAAGATTTTAAATTTATTAATTATTAATGTTTAACAAAACTAGAATAAAAGTTAAACAAAAAAATATATTTATAAAATGTTTAACATTCGAAAAATTGAAGCTTATAGAAGTTAAATATGATTCTATAAAGTTATTTTGATTAAATCAAAATATAGATTCGGAAGCAGCTAAATGGTTGCTTTTGTTTAATAAAAAAAATTAATAAATTAACAAAAAAGTGTAATGATCTTAATTCCTGAGCACAAAAAAACTGCCGCAAATACGGCAGTTAGAAGCTTTAAATTTTTGTTAGACTACAAATCTAATTGGTTGTATCCGGGATCATTACTTCTGTAATAAGATGAATAACACCATTCGCAGCTTGTAAATCGGCTACCGCTAATACGATTTCCGAATTACCGGAACCATCAGTAATTGTAATTAGACCAAGTGATAATGAAAATGTAATGTCGTCACCTTCCAGGGTAGTAACAGTTGATTCATCGGTAATAGCCTCAGAGCGAAGATTGCCATTGCTTACATGATGCTGGAGCACAGCGGTTAACAAATCCTCATCAATATCGCTTACTGTATTCCAGTTGTCGTTAGTAGCCAGCAAAGCGTCGAAGGCTATTTCCGCGGGTGCAAATACCGTAAATGGTCCAGTGCCGGAAAGAAGAGCGGCGAAATCTGTACCCGGTGTTGCCGTCGTTAGAGCAGTAGTTAATTGTTGAAAATTTATATCGTTGGTTATAAAAGTCATCACCGTTGGAAAATCTATTACGGTGTCAACGGTATGAATAACACCATTGGAAGCAAGCACATCCGCGTCAATTACTTTAGAAGCGCCGTTAAATTCTATTGCAGCACCGGTGGCGTTGAAATATAGAGAGAGCTTTGTGCCAGTGGTTGGACCGTCTGCCAGGGTCTCTGCATAGTTCCGGGAAAGAGTTACAAAATTAGCCGCATTTATTTGTGAACCTATTACATGATTAAGTAGTACTTGTTCCAGAACATCAACAGGAACATCATTGATACTTGGAAAATTTCCGGTAGCTAAAAATAGGTCGAACGCAGCATTTGTAGGTGCCAGAACCGTAAAAGGACCGGGGCCTTCAAGGGTAGTAACCAAACCTGTAATTTCCAGTGCCTCAACCAAAGTGGATAAATTTGGATTGGCAATTGCTAATTCAACAATGTTTTCTCCTGATTGGGAACCGCCATCGTCGTCATTATTACAAGACAGGACGGCCAGGGCCAAAAAGGATAAAATCAGGAAATGTTTCATAATTGGGTTCTTTCTCATAATTCGGTTTTTTTATTTGTGCTATAAAAATGCAATATTTTTTGGACACATTTTTTTTGTCTAATTAACTTTAGGATAATTTTAATATTCCGGCAAAATTAATTTTTTGAATTTAACTTTTGCTGGTTTTCTAATTATTTAAGGTTCATTGCATTTTGACAATAAGCAAAACCCTTGCCCTTATACTTGTTATTGCAACGCTCTCGATTCCCGCATTGGTGTTTAGTCTATTCGTATTAGCCCGAATAATAATCAAATTTTGTAATTTTGCAGCTCTTTAGCAAGTATGAAAAAAGTAGTTGTAGGACTTTCGGGCGGGGTAGACTCTAGTGTAGCGGCTTATCTGTTGCAAGAACAGGGATACGAGGTTATAGGCCTTTTTATGAAAAACTGGCATGACGATTCTGTGACTATTTCCAAAGAATGTCCCTGGCTGGAAGACAGCAATGATGCCTTGATAGTCGCTGAGAAGTTGGGAATCCCTTTTCAAACAGTAGATTTGAGCAAAGAGTACAAGGAGCGAATTGTAGATTATATGTTTAGGGAGTATGAAAAAGGAAGAACGCCTAATCCTGATGTGTTATGTAATCGGGAAATTAAGTTTGATGTTTTTCTAAAGATTGCGATGCAATTGGGTGCAGATTACGTGGCGACAGGACATTATTGCAGAAAAGGGGAAATTTCGAATGCTGATGGATCTATCACCTACAGGCTATTATCCGGGATAGATGACAACAAAGATCAATCCTATTTTTTGTGCCAGTTATCACAGGACCAATTGTCCAAAACACTTTTCCCAATTGGGGAGTTGACAAAACCTCAGGTAAGAAAGATAGCCTTTGACAATGAGTTAATTACCGCCGATAAAAAGGATTCCCAGGGACTTTGCTTTATTGGTAAAGTGAGATTACCCGATTTTTTACAGCAAAAATTAAAACCAAAAACAGGCCCCATAGTGGAAGTGCCCCATGATGTGGCCCAATACCTGCGATCAGTCCCTGTCTTTAAAAATAAATTTGAGGAATTGGCCTTTTATGCCCAAAAACCGGTTTACGAAATTTCCGATGGAAAAGTAGTAGGCCAGCATCAGGGTGCTCATTACTTTACCAAAGGACAGCGAAAAGGACTTGATGTAGGGGGTACCCCTGAACCCTTATTTGTTATAGAAACTGATGTTTCCGAAAATATCATTTTTACGGGACAAGGAAAAACCCACCCCGGATTGTTCAGACGAACATTATTTATCACCAATGAAGAACTCCATTGGATAAGACCCGACCTGAGTCTTAGAGTAGATAATTCTTTGGAAGTTTGGGCCAGGATAAGATATAGGCAACCACTCCAAAAAGCAAAATTATACAAGGTTGATGCCGGTCTTTATGTTGATTTTGAAGAGAAGCAGTCGGCCATAACTGAGGGACAGTTTGCAGCCTGGTATATTGAAAACGAGCTTGTGGGTTCCGGAGTAATTTCTTAATTTCTCTGCAGAACAATCAGTATTTTAATAGCTGTATTTTAACGCTGGTGATTTGATTAAAAATATATGCAAAATAAAATAACCTCACTTTTCGGAATTGAGTATCCAATTATCCAGGCGGGAATGATTTGGGCAAGCGGCTGGCGGCTTGCCTCCGCAGTATCCAATGCAGGAGGACTTGGCCTTATTGGTGCAGGTAGTATGTACCCCGAAGTTCTTAGGGAACATATACAAAAGTGCCAGCAGGCAACGGAAAAACCTTTTGGAGTTAACGTACCTATGCTCTATCCGGACATAGATAAGTTAATGGAAATTATAGTAGAATTGAAGGTGAAGATCGTATTTACTTCAGCTGGTAATCCCAGGACATGGACCAGTTATTTAAAAGAAAATGGTGTTACCGTGGTTCATGTAGTAAGCAGTGTCAAATTTGCTTTAAAAGCGCAGGAAGCAGGAGTTGACGCTGTAGTTGCTGAAGGTTTCGAGGCGGGGGGACACAATGGAAGGGATGAAACTACTACCCTGACTCTAATCCCTGCCGTTCATGAAAAAATTAATATTCCCCTTATCGCTGCGGGCGGGATAGCCACAGGTAGTGCAATGCTCGCGGTTATGATTTTGGGGGCAGATGGTGTACAGGTAGGAAGCAGATTTGTGGCAAGTGAGGAGGCATCTTCCCACCAGTTGTTTAAGGAGAAAGTTGTAGAGGCCGGAGAAGGAGATACCCACTTGACACTTAAAGAACTGGCACCTGTAAGACTTCTTAAAAATAAATTTTACAATGATGTTCAGGCGGCCTATGAGCAGGGTTATGGAGTAGAGGAGTTAAAAGATTTGCTGGGTAGGGCCAGGGCTAAACGAGGCATGTTTGAAGGTGATATGGAAGAAGGAGAGTTGGAAATTGGTCAGGTTTCTGCGCTTATCCATGACATTAAACCTGCAGCCGAAATTATTGCTGATATGATACAGGAATTTAGAGAAGCCCAAGATAAATTGCCCCATTTATAACCATTATGTATTTCAACTTGGTAAGGAGTAAAATATCTTAATCTACTATCTGGAGCATGTATAGTAACTGTTAAGACTTCAATGTTACTTTTAAAACGTAGCTATCGGCAGTAATATACAAAGTAGTCTTTTCTTTATTAAAAGCACAGTTTGAAGTGGCTTGCCCTGTTTTTATTTTTCCCAATACCTTTCCTTCGGGTGAGAATATAAAAACCCCTCCGGGCCCTGTAGCAAATAAGTTCCCGTCATTATCAACTTTTAAGCCATCCGGCAGGCCTTTTTCTTTTGGGACCAGCTCGGTTACATCATAAAAGAGTTTACCATTGCGGATAGAACCGTCCTCCAAAACATCAAATACTTTCCAAACAGCAAGTTCCGGATCAGAATTCGCCACATAAAGTTTCTTTTCATCCGGAGAAAAGGCAATGCCATTGGGTCTTGTAAATTCGGTGGTTAAAAGGGTTAATTCTCCTTCCTGACTGAGCCTGTAAACCCCCTGATAGTCCAGTTCTTTGTTTGGATCATCCATTCGTTGCGGCAGGCCATAAGGAGGATCTGTAAAATAAAGATCACCGTCACTTTTGTACACCGCGTCATTTGGGCTATTGAATCTTTTACCTTTAAAAGCACTTGCCAGTGTTTTATAATTGGCTGTTGGTTCCATAACCGGACTTTGCATTAGTGCAAGCTGCCTATCTCCATGTTGGCATAGTACCAACTTGCCTTCGTTATTTAGCAGTAAACCGTTAGCCCCTGGTTCTGATCCTTCAAAATTTTCACCCATAAACCCTGAAGGTTGTAGATACAATTTTGCTTCTTCCCCTTCCTTCCAGCTATAAACTGCATTTCTGGGTATGTCTGTGTATAATAACATTTCCTGATCTGGTAACCATAACGGGCCTTCAGTCCAGTCATGCCCTTGTGCAATAACTTCAATTTTGGATTCTTTAGGGACTATTGACCAAAGACTTTCGTCATAGGCTTCAATCTCACCCTGTTCAAATATTGTGACAGCCTTTGGTTCTTCCTGTCCTGTAACAGAGGGCTCTTTTTTTTCGGTTTTACATTGTGACAGCATTAGAACCACTATTGTAAAACAGCTTAGGTAAGCTATTTTTTTCATTTTATCTAAATTGATTCTCAAACCAGTTATAATTAATTAAACGCTATTTGTCTCCCCCGGGATTTTAAGCAAGTTACCAAAAATACCGGCCACTATTGTAAGGTTCTGATGTCTTTAATCAAACGCTGAATTTCTTCATCTTTAGTGCCGTCATAGATACCTCGTATCTGTTTTTCTTTGTCCACCAGCACGAAGTTGGGCGTATGAATAAAATCCTGCAGACCGCCATCACCCTCATCAACCACAGCAAAATAACTTTTACGGGCAAGTTCATAAATATGTTTTTTGTTACCGGTGGTAATATTCCATTTAGTATCTAGGGCACCATTTTTAGAAGCATAATTATATAAAACAGAAACACTATCTATCTCCGGAGTCACTGAAATGGACAGTAACTTTATGTCGTTATTACTAATAAATTCCTGCTGTAACACTTCCATATTATTAGTCATTACAGGACAAATACTAGGGCATCGGGTAAAAAAGAAATCCGTTACATAGATTGTGTTTTTGTAATCTTCCTGTGTAATTGTATCGCCATTCTGATTAATCAATTCAAATGGTGCAACCTTATGATTTCGCTCAATCTTATGCAAACTTTGGTCTACCAATGCAGGATTTAAATCTGAAGGGTTATAAATCCCCGGTTGTTCTTCCTGCAACCAATAGGAAAAAAAAATTAATAAGGATGTAAGTACAAGAAATACAATTATCCCCTGCCTTAAATGCGGATTTTTAAAAAATTCAGTCTGCAATGATTCGGTATTATTAACTTAATCTGCTAAATGTAACTCATTGACTTCTTCTTCCACTATTTTCAGAGTACGGAAGTGTCTATTTCAATATCAGCATTCTCCCATGCTTTGTCATATTCGGCTTTAATTAGTGTTGCCTCATCCATTTTGCCCTGGGCTAACAGACTTTTATATAAACCCATAAGCGACCATCCGTTTTGCCTTAATACTTCCAGGTCTTCTTTGTAAATAATTTCAGCCTCATTGTATTTTTTGGCTTTTAGTAATACTGCGCCCAGGTTTTGGCGTGTGGGTACATGCCATGCCGCAGGCTCGGTATAGACCAGTTTGTCTTCCAGGGATACTGCATTTTGTAAATGTTCAATTGCTTTTGGTAGATTGCCATTTAGTGATGCCAATTCTCCGGCAACTACCTCATATGCTATACGCGCAATCGAGGCGGAGTTATTATTGGCTGTAGCTACGAGGTTTTCCAGTTCCGGATCCTCCTTAAGGGACGCAAGAGCATCCAGCTCTTCTTGGGCTTCTTTCGCATTGTTTTTTCGGACAAAGGCTATGCCACGGGCATAGTGCCTCATAAGATTTACATGCTTAATCTCCGGATTTGGAGCCGGGATAGTCAATATCTCATTCCATTTACCAAAACGAACATAGGCCAGCATTGGCGTAGATGCAAAATCCTGCAAAAAGGGAAGTGTTATTAATTCCCCTGTGGGTACTTTTTCAGCCGTTTTTTTGGCAGCATCAATAGCTATATCGCTGGCGCCTAATAAACTTGCCGCAGACCATAGGAAATGGATATTATGCGGATAATATCCAAGGGGATAAAGGCCCTGGGAATAACATTGTGAAATATAATCCTCATCCGCCAAAATAGCGGCCTGATTAATTTTTACGGCATCAAGATAACGGCCAACTCTTATATAGATATGAGAGGGCATATGAACAATATGGCCGGCAGCAGGCATAAGAGAAGCCAATTTATCTGCGCTAGGCACCGCAAGATCCGGTGTTGGGAGTTCAACCATATGAATATAATAGTGATGCGCCCCGGGATTATCCGGATTAATTTCCATGGCTTTTTCCAATGCGGCCTTTGCCTCGGCAATATTAGGGGAGGGGTTCCCATCTTTATCCCAATAATTCCACGGTACCGTATTCATGACAGACGCTGCATAGAGTGTTTGAATATTCGAATCCTCAGGAAATTCCTTTACTACTTCGGTCATGGCATTCATATAAGCCATATTCAATTCTGCTACATCCTTGGTAAGGTCAGTACTGTATCTGGATGTAAGTGCATTAATTAATGCCTGTTCTTTCGGACTGGCAGTGGCAGCCAGTTTTTTGGCTTTTGCCATTGCTTCATTATATTTCTCCTTACGCTCGTCTGGCGGCAATTGATCATTTATGTTAGGCCCCAATGCATAGGCTTGCCCCCAATAAGTCATGGCAGAATTCGGATCCAGTCTGGATGCTTCCATAAAAGAGCGGTGTGCTTCTGCATGATTAAAAGCATAGGTAAGTCTTAAACCCTGATTAAAGAAAGTTTGCGCCATTTCTTTGGATGTGGTTATGGGAAAACTAAGATTCCCAAGGTTTTCGAATAAGGGTGATATCTGTTGTGTGGTGTCCACATCGCTTAATAAATATTTAGCAACTGTACATTTGATAGAGTAGAAAGAAGCTTTTTGTGAATGATCCAGTTTTTTTTCACCCATCTGACCAGGTAAAAAATAAACGAGGGCAAGTAACCCAATTGCGACAATGATAAGGCCGGATTTTGTTTTCATGATTGTTGTTATTTATTTGAGTTGAGTTTTACTTATTTTTATGAATACCTACGATCAAAATAGCATCAGGATTCATAACCATTCAAGAATTTTTTAGCTTCTTCCAGTTCGGTACGATCACTGTTTGATGAGGAAATCTCCAGTAATTTTTCAAAATAGAAGGCCGTTTTTTCATTATTCCCACTTTCTTTGGCTGCTACTGCAGCTCCATATAACGCATTAAATCTGTTGGGATGCGTTTTTAGATCTAATTCGTAGGCCTCGAGTGCTCCCTCAGAATTGCCCAAGGTAAGAAGCATATCACCAAATAACTCAACAGCGGGTAAAACCTCACCCGGTGTAACAGGATGTTTGGCAGTATTAGCTTCCATCTCCACTACTTTTTGCATTAATGACAAGGCCTGTTTGTTTTGTCCTTCGGCCATGTATAGCCAGGCCTGGACAGTATTAATTTGAATTTCTACCTGGTTGGCCTTATAGTCATCACCAAGTGCTACTAACTCCTGACGATTTGATTTCAAGGTTTTCAATTCATTTTTGGCAGAAAAAGTGTCGCCCAGATGAACAGCTCCAAGGGCCTTAGAAAAATTCATAATAGATCTTTCCCATGGAAATTTATCCCAGGGAACAATATCGATTAGTGGTAATTGAAGTTCTGCCGCCGCGGCCCAATCTCTATTTTCAAGTGCAATTCTTGAGGGTATTGCTGCGGTGGTATATGCTATTTTGAAATTAGCCGGAAACACCTTTTCAAAACCTTGAAGATATGTGAATTGTTCTTGGGCTTTATCGTTATCTCCTTTTTGCAAATAGGCATAAACTAAATAACCCATGCCGTGAACTTCTTCATCCCAATGGGCATTTTCATCTATCGAAGATGCATAACATACTGCGGAAGAAGTAGAGTTTAGGTTAGAATCAATTGATTCCTCCCATAAACCCAATCGCGTAAAGATATGTGAAGGCATATGTTGGGCATGAGCTGAAGCCGGTGCAATTTCCGCATACCTTCTGGCCGTTGGCAATGCCATTTCTGCAAGTACAGGATTGTCGTAATTGTGAATAATATAATGCGCAATCCCGGGATGATCTGGCTGATCTGGAAATAAGGCTTCCAGTATAGCACCTGCCTTTCTTTCATTAGTATAATTTTTATCAGTTATGTCTGCAGCGGCCTTTAATGCCAGTGCATAAAAAATTGCTGCCTCTTTATCATCGGGATAGGCCTTAAAGATTTGTTCCATTTCAGATTCAAAGCGTTTTATTCTGATACTGTGATCTAAGGTTTCCCAATCAGTATAAAAGGCATTTATGGCATCCAGATATTCTCCGGAGCGCTCAGATTTTGGAATTGTCGCTGCTATTTTAAGAATTTTAGAGCCTTTTTGGAGTTCTTCCCTACTAGGAGGAGACCACAAGGGGTGGAAATTACTCATTGCTACGCCCCAATAGGCCATGGCGCATTCCGGATCCTTATCAATTATATTTACAAAGGCCTTTTCTGCTTCAACATATTCAAAGGAATGCAATAAAGAAACCGCAAGATCAAAGTCGGCACGAGTTTCATAATCACAGGCGAGGGAAAAACTCACCTCTCCAAACTGTCCGCTGCCACATAGGGCAAGGTCTCCTCTGAAAAGGCCTATTGATGCCAATTCAGGATTAGGTCTCGGATTCTTTTTGCAATTCGTGAAGCTAAGTACACATAAAATCAATATACCTAGATACAGAATGTCTTGAGTTTTCATTATAAAACAAGTTTAATACGCAGGAAGCATATGTATATGTGTAAGCGAAAGGATGGGCCGTAAAACGCTATGCAACTTCCTTTAAAGATAGTAAATTCTATGTTTGTTGAAATAGTCTAAAAATAAAACTGTATAGTTTGTTGCTATTTACGCTTAGATTGGGCATTAAAAAGTATGGATGCCCATTTGTCTAAGCCACTTTTAATTTTAGTTATCTACTTAAAGTCTTTTAATTCGATCCAATTTATATGACTACCTATTAATGTTTGTGGCTTTCACTATAATGTTCTTTCAGAAGATCCCTCCCAAAATCATTCGTAAGATCCCTTACTGCCGTATGCACATGATTGGCATTATTTTGTGTATTGTCATATTCTATTAAAATCACGGGGCTTTGTATTCTGTAGTAATGGCCCTTTCCTGGCACTAAACTGCCTGCCCATGCAAATGAGAGCTTATCCATCCCTGAGGCATTTATCTTGTCTAAAAGAGATTTAGAAAATCCGGATTCATAATTGTTCAAATAAACCAGGAGTAATTTTTCAAAAGCTTTTTTCTGGTCCTGATTTAAATCTGAATAAGAAATACCCCATGGATCAAGATTGGTCACTTCCTGTTTATTAGTGGTGATAATTTCCCTGGGTGCTTCTTCAGAAAAGAGCGCTTTAGCTAACTGTTCTTTTGAAAGGGAATTTACCAATGCAAAACCCAATTCACTCTCCAATTTTAAAACCTCCCTGCCTTTTAGGTTACCTTCGAGAACTATGGCCGGGTTGGATCCAAGAAACGATGGAGTAGAGGCCACAATCTTACCCTTTGAGCCAACAAAATTAAAGGAAATATGATGCCCTTCAAATCGCCAACCCCAAAACTGCTCGGTTGCGGGGTCATTAAATACGCAAAAGTGATAATTGAGTGGATCACGACGCGAGCCATCTGCCATTTGGAATTTACCGCTTTCAATCTCCCGCAAAACATTTTCCAGTTCTATGATCTCTTTTGTTTTTCGAAACCCCTCTGCACTCAGGGAAGCTCTGAGCAGCGCCATAGCGGCCTCTTTTTGTTCATCATTGAAGTCATGAAAAGTAGGGCCTTTTCGTACTATAGGGACAAAATTAAAATTCAACCGTTCTTCGTCATCCAGAGCAAAAACTGTTTTTGACTTTAATTCCGGATCAAGCGTGTTTAAAAATTTTGTTGCCAGTAAATTGAGTTCTTGTGAGGATACGCTGGCACAAAAGAGGCTGCATCCAAGCAGTAAAAAAAATGATTTAAATTTCATTAGTTTCTTATTTTATTAGAGTAGTTCCCATGTTGACTGTATTTGGTAATCTTCCCGGTTTCATCCCGTTCAAAAACTATCATCTCTCCGGGCTCTTCGTCTTTTCTTATTTTTTGAAAACTATCTCCCTCCACATACTTAAGGAAAGTCATGGATTTGGCAGGTGATTGGGAGGGAAGCCTTAACATAACCAGCTTTCCTTCCCAGCTTGAAATATAACTTTCACTTCCCCATGGTTGGTTGCTGTAATAACCGGTATATTCTTTCATATCCTTTTTTGAAGTTGTAATTACTTTACCATTTTTAGATTCTTCTTTCACCTTATTGAGAATAGCATGCATTTCCATGGCATATTTATGGGGGTTTGTGCCATTAGCATTAATCATGACAGCATAAGCCATTTTAGATTTTGGATTTAACTGTATACCAGATCTATAGCCCGGGCAACTTCCACCATGGGAAACCCATTTTGTGTCGTCACTGCCTTTAGAAACTGCAAAACCTAACCCCCAGGTAGTTTTCCAATCCGGATCAGTCCAGTGTACCTGTTGCATATATTTTAAGGTTGATGGTTTTATTATTTCTGTAATTGTTGAATCGAGTAAGCGAAATTGCCAGGAGGCAAATTTACCCAAGTCCAATACATTGGATGAGAATCCTGCAGCGGCGGTGATTCCATTTGCCTGGAACAGCTTTACCTTTTTACGCTGTCCCTCCCTGTTTAAAGATGAATAGCCTATAGCCAATTGACTGCCATATAAATTTTCAGGGAGTTGTGTTCTTGTATCATTAAGCTGAAGGGGTTTTATGATATGCTCTTCAACGTATTCAGTATAAGATACCCCTGCCACCTGTTCCACAATTTCTCCCAACAGGGTAAGACCCAGATTGCTATATTGAAAATAGGTCGATGCCGGGTATAAAGTTTCCTGATTGCCTAATTCCTTTTTTATTGCCTCCTTCGAGGGAAATGGAAAATCAGGGCCTGTCCAATAGGGAAAATTAGCCTCTCTTGGTAAACCAGAGGAATGGGTCAATAAATTACGTACTGTAATAGGGCCGCTTTCTGAATATTTCTGATCAAGATTATACCAGGGCAAAAGATCACTCACTTTATCGTCCAAACGCAGCTTACCTTCATCATATAACTTCATAATGGCAGTTGCGGTAAATAATTTTGAAATAGAACAGATACTGCAAATGGTAGTTGTTTCGGTATTGACATCTGCTTCAATATTTGCTTTGCCAAATGCACCGGACCAAATAATTTCCTGATCCTTGATTATTGCCGCAGAAATGCCCGGGAGTTTTTCGTAATCTTTTTGAGCATCTAACCAGACCTCAATAATTTTAAAGGCCTCGGAATAGTCCTTTTTACTCTCTTGAGCACTGGTGTTGAGGTAAAAAAAACAGATTAAGAGAAAAAGTTTAAATTTTATACGATTCATTGGTGATTAAGTTGGTTTATAGGAATTAGTAATGTTACAATATAATTATTGATATAAATAAGTTCACTTTTTGCGAAAAGTGCTAAGGCATGTTATTTTATCTGTCCCAGGTTGCAGCATCATCAATAAAAAAGCCCTGCATAAGGTAATAATTAAATTCGAAATTCCACGGTGGATTCGAAAACTAAAGGAACAAATATAAATTGCGAATATCCCCTGATTATTTTCCTTTTAAATTGGATAAAAATTCAACCAAATCCCTAAGTTCCCTTTTGGATAATAGCGTTCCCATTGGTGGCATTGCCGAAGGCATGTTTTCTCTTTTCTTTATTCTTGAAACCGCTATTTCCATAGGTTCTGCATCAGAGGTCTTAAGAATTATTTCCTCCTTGTTTTCCGCTGCAAGTATTCCCGATACCACCTGGCCATCTTTAAGGGTCAGCACCACAGATCCATAGCCGGGAGCCAAACGGGCTCCGGGTTCAATAAGGGATTGTAAGATTTCTTCCCTGCTTAGTATATTCGCTATATTGTCCAGAGGCGGGCCTACCTGACCGCCGGCTCCATCAATTGCATGGCATCTTACGCACTGTGCCGCTGAATTATTTTTAAAAACATTAGCCCCGGGCCAACTACGACCTCCATATAGGGCTTCCCTATAAGAATCCATAGAATACCCACCATTTTTGAGTTTTCCTAAACTTGCAATCAGTTCTTCGGAATGGGTAGATTCCACAGCCTCAATAAGATCCAGGATAACTCCGGGATTAAGTTGTTTGTTCCCTGCTTTTTGAATCAGATCCTCTATTGCATCCTGACTTTGATCAAGAGGCATTTCTGCCAAAGCATTTATCATTCCTTGCTGTTCCCTGATAGATCCATTTTTAAAAATTGGATATATAACTCCGGGTAATTCATTTTTGGAAATATTTAACTCAGGGATCATACTCACAGCTGCGGCGCGAACATTTTCATCATTGTCGCGCATCCCGGTTTTTACAATTGAGGCAATTGCCTCGTCATGTAATTCTCCTAAAGCTTCTATCATGGCAACTCTTACTTCCGGTCTTCTATCTCTGCTTAGAATAGCTTTTAGTTGAGAATTATAGGTTGATATTCCAAGGGTTCCCAGAATTTTAGAAGTGCCGATAAGAATATTAGGATCCTTATCCTCCAGGAAAACCGGAATATCTCCCTGAATTTTTTG
The DNA here is from genome assembly GCF_947490415.1 of uncultured Eudoraea sp. Classification (GTDB taxonomy): domain Bacteria; phylum Bacteroidota; class Bacteroidia; order Flavobacteriales; family Flavobacteriaceae; genus Eudoraea. The sequence continues at coordinate 164,399 of NZ_CANLGX010000004.1, read as the reverse complement.
TTTTACAAAATTTGAATCCCGACTAATTTCTCCTCTGTATCGTCCATCTACCCTGTCTAAAACGGAAGGGGATGCCCAGGTGCCTATGGCCGCCAAGGCCTCTCCCCGAAGATCACCGGAAACATCTGTTCTTTTTGCAAATGAAATAAGCATATCTAATTCTTCTTCACCACCAACTCTTAAAGCGGCATTAATGCTTCTGCGAAGCAACGGTTCTGATGTAAATCTTTCTTCCTCCAAAAGACCTGCCAGTGCAGGCATGGCTTCAAGTATTGACCAATCGTCATTGATGGCTCTGGCTGCTTCCGCTACAATGTATTCATCATCGTCTTTTAAAAATACCGCTACATCTTCATTTTGAAGTCTTCTTAAGACCAATACTGCAGCAATCCGCAGACTTCTTTCCGGGTTCTCGGATAATGCAACCATAGGTTCAACTTCACCAATACGGCTCAATGCCAGGACTGCGGCATGACGCAAGTATACATCCTCATCATTATTAACGGCCAGAAAATTAATTAAAGGCTGAACTGCCTTCTTGTATTCTATTCTTCCTAAAGCCTGTGCTGCAAAGAAACGCACCCTTTCGTTTTCATGTTCCAGTAAAGAAATGAGTTTGTCTCCGGCCTCCTTATATTTAACATCTCCGATAACTTTTGCCGCCTGAGCTATAATTTCGGGATCTTCATCATTCAATAAATCCATTAAAGGTTGGGCTTTCTTAATATTATCTGAAGCAATCTGACCAATTCCCCAAATTGCGTGTATACGTGCGAATTGGTTTTTATCTTCCAATATCACCTTTTTTAAGGACCTGTATCCCCAAAAAGTGCGGTCTGCAAGCTCAAATTGAGCCTTTTTTCTTATGCGCATATCCGGATACGCCAGTAGTTTAACAAGATCATCGGCAGACTGATCTTCATATTTTAAGACCATAAGCCTTTGGGTCTCCAGTCTTTCTGCATTTAAATCGTTTTTTGAATCTTCAACATCCAATTTCCAGATGCGTCCATAATTTTTTGTCCCCCAACCATTAATCCAATCAGCCAGGTATAGTGCACCATCAGGCCCGAATTGTAAACCGGTTGGTAAGACACCACTTAAGACATCTGTCTCCTTATCCAGATCAAAGGAAGCCCCTTTTGGCTTTAAAGTAAAGGACCAAATATGTGAAAGTGCCGGATCTCCCACAAATTCAACCAGAAAGAATTGATTCAGCCAGTCCTTCCCAAGGGCGGTCCCCGGGTTATAAACCATCCCTGTAGGACCATTATGGTAATTCGCAATAGGAGGAATTATATAGGCTGCCTGTCCTTCCCAGCGGGGGAGGTATAGCTTTTCATCCATCCACACTTTATAGCTATTGTTCTTAGGATCAGTATATTTACCGTATTGCCAGTTTGCACGCCATCCGGCATCCGAACCTTCGACAATATGCACAAGTCGTTCACTTTCTCCCCTGTGGTCCCCATCATTATCTGAAGAAATTAAATTGCCGTACGCATCAAAAACAAATTCGTGTGTATTTCTAAGGCCTCTTGCAAAAACTTCAAAGTTGGTACCGTCAGGATTACATCGGACAATTACTCCTTGATTTGGATAATGCAGTGTATCACCTTCTACTGTGGTGATACTGGCTCCAATGTCACCAATTCCCCAATAAATTTTACCATCGGGGCCTTCTATTGCCCCGGACATTCCGTGAGCTCCAAATCCAATATGTACTGCGAAACCATGTGCAATTGAAGTTCTGGTATCCATGACACCATCACCATTTGAATCCTCTACGCGCCACATATCGGGTCCTATACCAACAAAAATATCATCGTCCCGCACTAATAAGGCGCCTGCAACATCTGTAATTTCTTCATTAAAATCTTCCAAAATACGTCTGGAAACATCGGCAACACCATCCTTGTCGGTGTCTTCCAGTTTCCATATTTCATCTTTTTCAACGGTGAGATCCTTCCAGTCGTGTATGCTGTCGTTATTTAGATCAGGAAACCATTCGTTCTCTTTGCTGAGCTCAGGAGCGAATGTTTTACGCAAAAAAGCACGCCTGTCTTCTACTGTTTGCAGACTAATGGAGGCCGTCATCCAATCCTGATGCCCCCTGATATCAAATTCAGAATTTTTTTGCCTGTTGGTTCTCGTTAGATATACATTGCCTTCATCATCTATGTCAATGGCAATGGGATCCGGAGCCAATGAATCTGATGCCCATAAGTCCAATTTTAGTCCATCTGCCAATTTTGGCGAAATATACTCCTGACTTACATCAACCAAGGTCGCTGCAGATAAAGAATCCAACTTGTACGTTAAGGGAGTTTCCTTTGGTATTTTTGACTTTTGACTACATGAATGTGCCAATAAGCCTATTGTTATTAATGCGATAATAAATGAGAGGTATCTGCTTGAAATCATTTTTATTTAATTAACGAGACTAATTTAAAATAGGACTATTTATTTTTGGTAATGGAATAAATAGATTTAATATGATTATTTAAATTATTCAGGGTTTTTGCTAGTTTTTTGATTTGTTCCTGAGCTTCCGGCCATTCTTTTTGCTCTATAGCTTCCCTAACACCAGGTAAGGTTTTAACTCCATAACCGGTATAGAAGCCTGGTGCATAAATCTGATGTTTGTACCATGGTCTTCTGGGTAATCCGGAGGCATCGGTTAAGGCAAGTTCGGAATGCATGAGTTGCTTATTTATTGCCTCAAGTTCGCTATCAGAAAGTAAATTTATATCTATTGAATTGAACAAAACAACTGTTGCTCTGAGGCTAATCATACTATTTAGAATAGGCGTAAAATCCAGATAAGGTATATGCTCTTTTTTCTTAGGTTCAATAAAGGGTTTAACCGGATCTGAGGCCAGATAAAAAGCATTTTCATCGATCAGCTTGTTATGTTTTTCCACAGCTTCTCTCATGGTTTCGCAAGACTTCATTACTTCCTCAAGATAGGTTGATACTGTCTCACGTAAGGGGTCGAATGCGAAGGGCAAAAAATCGGCATTTGCGAGTCGCAATACAATTCTGCCTGCTGTCTTTGCCAGGGCTGCCCCGTAGGCAAATTCAGGATCCTTAAAACGTTTATAATGGGTATAAGTATCATAGATAGTATGATATTCTCCACCGGCATTTTCGCCGCCAAATCCTAAATTTAGCGAAGCAATTCCCGCATGTTGAATAAATGGAGTGTAATCAGATCCTGAGCCCAGGGCATAAAGTTCAAATTTATCATCTCCACCATTTATCATGTCCTTTGCAATTTTTCTTTCTTTAATAGAAACACCTTTCTGAGGATCTTTAACGACTTCGGCTACTTCACTTACCAGGGTCTGCAGGGTATGGGAACCCCCAGCGTTGAAAAAACCTCTGCCGTTCCCGTCGGTATTAATGTATGCAACGGCTTTCTTCTGCAGTTCTTCTTTATGATGTTCCACCCATTCCGTTGAGCCAATCAGTCCTGGTTCCTCGGCATCCCATGCGCAGTATACCAAAGTCCTTTTTGGGCGTTGTCCTTTTTTAGCTAATTCACTAATTGCTCTCGCTTCCTCCATTAAAGCCACCATACCACTCACGGGATCGGCAGCACCATGCACCCAAGCATCATGATGGTTACCACGCAAAACCCATTCATTTGGAAATTCGGAACCTGAAAGGGTGGCTATGACATTGTAAGCCGGTTTTAATTGCCAGTCAAATTCAAGTTTTAAATGAACTTTTGCAGGCCCTGGCCCTATATGATAGGTAATTGGTAACCCTCCCCGCCATGAAGCAGGAGCGACCAAACCTCCAAGTGCTTCGAGCAATGGTTCAGCATCTTCATAGGAAATAGGTAATACAGGTATTTTTGTTATCGTAGGAGCATTTTTTCTGTCCAATCTATCAGCTTCAACTGTGGCTCCATAACCGGGTGTAAGAACATCTCCGGGATAAAGAGGCATATCCATTACAGATCCTCGTTGCACTCCGGTCTTATTTTTAAATGCCCCTTTTGGATAAACATCTCCCTGAACATAACCGTCATCCTCAGGATCTGAATAAATGATACAGCCTATAGCTCCCTTTTCAGCGGCTAATTTCGGTTTAATTCCGCGCCAGGATCCGTAATATTTAGCGATAACTATTTTTCCTTTTACGTCTATTCCCAGTTTATCCAGCTCTTCGTAGTCTGCCGGTATTCCATAGTTCACAAAAACGAGTTCTGCCTCAACATCACCGTCCGTAGAGAATGCATTATAGCTGGGTAATAACTCATCTCCCTGCTCAGTATATGCATCACTAGGAACGGGTACTGCAGTTAATTTAGCCTTATAGGCATTGGGTTCTGTTAATTCGAGAATTCTAACTTTAGGATAAGGAAAGAGAACCTGGTAGGTTTCTATTTTTGCATCATAGCCCCAGGATTTGAATTGCTTCAACATCCATTCTGCATTTTCTTTTCCATATTCACTACCTACATAATGGGGCCGGGCAGCCATTTTTTTCATCCAGGAATCCAAATTACCTGTGGATATTTTGGCATCAAATGAGGCTTCCAGATCTAATTGTTTTTTTAAATTTTCAGGTTTAAATCCTTTAATATTCTGGGCATTCAGGGCCACAACAAAAAAGATTAAAAGGAGCACGAGGTATTGTTTATTCATATTGGTTTTTATTATAAAATATTTTAAGTTGTATCGGCTGGCTATTCCAATTCTATTTTGTCAAGATATAATTTAAAATCTTCATTTTTTTTGTTGCCAATCAAAATCGAAAATTGCTCCATATATTCCCCGGGGTAATTGGGAAGATCTAGCACATTTCCACGAAATGATGGGATCATATTTGAAAACAGAATTTCCAAAGTCTGCCATTCTCCATTAGTTTTAATATACGCGATATATGAATAATAATCTGAAGCCCTGGTTTTAACCCTTATCTGATATTGTTTGCCATCGCCTTTAAGACGTAAAGTGATTTTCTTATAACTGCTTACTGATTTTGATTCGAAATTGTAACGAACGGAAGAGAAACCGCCATTATTTTCGAGAGATACATGCCCAGTAAAAAAGCCATCTCCTTTATCATTAACTGAGAAGTTCCCTTTTGACAGACCTCCCATTACACCATCATTCACCACACTCCAGTTTTGAATATTACTTTCTTTAGTGAAATCAAATAGAACAAAAGGTTTAGACATTATTATTATGAAAATTATTAGAAATAAAAATTTCATGAATACAAGACTTCAGGTTTTCTTCTTAATTGTTGTTATAAGAAGAATTTTACTTAACAATAGCTTTTTTAATCCTAATAGCTCATTTTTAGCTATAACGGATTGTTTTTAGATACTAAGAGATCATTTTCTAAAAGTAATGATAAAAATAAACTCAATTTTTTTAAAAAATAACTCTATTTTATCATTTTTTACTTCTAAATAAGCAGAAAGGGAGTCCTCTAAACAATCAGAAGATTCAGTTAAGCCTTCTTACGATAAAAAACTCCGCAATAAGAATATTTGGGACCCAACACAACCAGGCAATAATCTTATAAGCCGGAATAAAGTCCATCTGCATTAACCCAGTGAATAAAGGGAGGTAAAGGCGAAGTGTAACAGCGGCAAAACAGAGAGCGTAACTACGGATCATCCAGCGCTGATGAGCATCAATATTCATTTTTTTAATACTGGTGTAGGCATTTGAGGTGGCATAAAGCCAAAGTAAGGCTAATCCCGCAAATCCAAGAGCGGGAATTATCCCTCCTGTAGCAAAAAACGCAATACTCAATCCCGCAATCCCGCTTAGTAAGACAGCTCCAACATAAATTTTCCCTAAAACCCTATGCAACGCCGGTCTTTTTCTTCTAAGCTTTTTGTAAAATTGAGAAAACCCCGTTAGCAGGGCGAGTCCGCCTAAAAAAATATGGGTATAAAAAGCAGTGAGATAGATAGAACTATTAAGCAGCGTCTCGGATTTTGATCCCAAAAGACTTTCTTCATAAGGCAATCCAATAAATCGTAACGGATATAACCCAATGAAAATGGCAAATAATCCAAGAAAGAAATATCCTGTGTTCAGGCGCCATTTTTTTAAATCCATATTAAAAACTTAATTTAAGATATATTAGTTCGATTTCCTGGTCACAGTCCAACCATTTAAGTTCAAGTAATCTTACGATAATATTGTCATATTTACAAAAATCAATTCTTTTGCAGGCTACTGTCTTAGCTGCGTTTATTTTTATAGTTTTAGCACTTATAATTGGATTTATCTAAATAAGAAGGAATTATGTTTTACTTTCTAATGGATCTATTGGGAACCGTAGCCTTTGCTATATCAGGTGTGCTTGTAGCCATGGATAAACGCCTGGATCTATTTGGAGTATTTATAATCGCATTTGTCACAGCAGTGGGAGGTGGTACACTTAGAGATTTGCTTATTGGCAATACTCCTGTGGCCTGGATGCTTGAATCTACTTATATAATTACCATTATAGGGACTGTTATTCTGGCCATTATTTTCAGGGAAAAACTCAGATATTTACGAAAATCATTATTCTTTTTTGATACGCTTGGAATAGGTTTGTACACTATGGTTGGAATAGAAAAGGGCCTAAACGTTAACTTGCTTCCTGTAATGTGCATTATTTTGGGTACGATAACAGCTAGTTTTGGAGGCGTTATCAGAGATATCTTATGTAATGAAATACCGGTTATCTTTCGCAAAGAGATATATGCCACAGCTTGTGTAGTGGGAGGGTTGAGTTATTTCCTGTTACGAAAATTGCCTTTAGGTGATGAATACGTTTATCTGGCGTCTTTCCTAATTGTTATAGGGATTCGTTTAGTGGCAGTAAAATACAAAATTGCACTTCCCTCTATTTATAAAACTAAATAATCATTCAACAATTTCTGCCTTAAGAATATTGATATTTTGCATAGGCCAGTCTCCGGTATCTACGGGTTGCTGGTTAATTTTATCAACCACATCCATACCACTAATAACTTTCCCAAAGGGTGTGAAATCGCCATCTAAATGGTAGGAACCGGGATTTGTCACAACAATAAAAAACTCATAAGGAGAGGCAAGCATATGCGGATTATCTATTTCACTACTGGGCATAGAAATTGTTCCTCTGTGATGCTTATAACCTTTTCTGGTATCAGGAGGTAGAAGGTATCTGCCAATTTCTTTACGTTTACGGGCGGTTTCAACGTTGTCTGCATTGCCTCCCTGTATGATAAAATCTTTTACAACTCTGTGGAACATGGTATTGTCAAAATATCCTTTTTTCGTGAGGTAAATAAAGTTTGCCTTGTGATAAGGGACATTATCATATAGTTGTACCGTAAAACTACCCAAACTGGTAGTAAGCTTTACTTTGGTAGTTTTTAGATTTTTTTGGTAGTCAAAAAAGAAATCTATGGCATTTTCTTCGGTGAGTAAAAATGTTTCCTCCTCTTTGATTTCAGCTATTGTATCTGTTACTACGGTCTCTACTTTAAGGGGTTTTGTATTTTCTTCCTTGGGGTTTGAAGCCGGGGATTCCTTGCATGCACCAAAAAAAAATAGTGGTAATATTGCAAAGCAGGTAAATTTTAAATAAGACATGAACTATAATGATTTTGCACTTCAGGTAGCAAAAATAAAAAAACTCCCTCTTCCGGGGACACCTTCACACTATAAAATGGCTCCGGAAATCCGTATTCAGGAGTTAAAAGCAATGAAAAGGAAGAACACAAATCCAAAAAAGGCAGGGGTTGTCGCTTTATTTTATCCGGATGAAAGGCAGTTAACAAATCTGTTACTCATTTTGCGAAACACCTATCCCGGGGTACATTCTAATCAAATTGGATTTCCCGGAGGGAGAGCTGAACAAAAAGATAAAGATTTACTTGAAACGGCCTTACGTGAAACTCATGAAGAAGTTGGTGTAAAACCAGGGGATATTCAAATAATCAGATCTTTAAGTGAAATTTATATCCCGCCTAGTAATTTTGAAGTAAGACCCTATATAGGGTTATATGATAAAAGACAACCTTTTGTAAAACAGGAAGATGAAGTAGAGGAATTGGTTGAGGTACCTCTGATTGATTTTATGGATGATTCTAAAATGACCACTCAGATTCTCACAACTTCTTACGCAAATAATATAGAGGTACCTGCCTTTAAATTAATGGGTTATACCGTTTGGGGAGCAACGGCGATGATGCTAAGTGAAATCAAAGAACTTTTCAAACAGGTGTTATAAGCCATATTTTGTAGTTTTGTAGCCTATGGGGTTATTTAAGGAAAATCCATTTGGACATATTTTATTTATAAAGAAGTGGTTAATTCGCAGTTTGGGACTTATCACCCATCAGCGGTATAAAGGTTTTAATACTCTTGAAATAGAAGGTTCTGAAATAATACGTAACCTTCCTGATAAAAATGTATTATTTGTAAGTAATCATCAGACCTATTTTGCTGATGTGGTTGCCATGTTCCATGTGTTTAATGCAAGTTTACACGGAAGGGATGATTCCATAAAAAATATAGGGTATTTATGGAACCCCAAATTGAATATTTACTATGTGGCCGCGGCGGAAACCATGAGAAAGAGTCTCTTAACAAAAATGTTCGCTTACGTAGGTTCCGTGAGTATAGAAAGAACCTGGCGTGCGGAAGGAAAGGAAGTCAACAGGCAGGTTAAGATGAGTGATATTTCAAATATTGGGATGGCTCTGAATGATGGATGGGTCATCACTTTTCCACAAGGGACAACTACACCTTGGAAGCCCCTTCGAAAAGGGACAGCACATATTATTAAAAAGTACAAACCTGTGGTAGTACCGGTGGTTATAGATGGTTTCAGGAGGTCGTTTGATAAACAAGGACTACTTATTAAGAAAAAGGGTATTCTACAGTCTTTGGTTATTAAAGAACCATTGGAGATAGATTATGACAATGAATCTGTTGATTCCATAATAGAAAAACTTGAATATGCCATTGAACAACATCCTTCATTCTTAAAAGTAATTCCCGAAAAGGAATTGCAGGCATATGAAGAGAAAAACAAACAACGTAAATGGAGAGGTTAAACCTCCAGCTTCTTTAATTCGTTGTAATTTTTCCGAAGCCTTTTCAGAAGTATTCCATAAAGCAGTTTATAGAAAAACCAGATCAAGATCAACACAATGGTAATAGCCACAAGGACCATCCCAAATAGCATTACCCAAAAAAGCGTTTCATTTCCTGCCTGTGAGGCAGCTACCTTAATTTGATCGCTGCTTGAACCATAATTCAGATTACCATAAAGACTTACAATTAAGTAGGCTACAAATATTCCTATGTTAAACCAGACATATTGGGAAACTGTTCTTTTCACATTTAAGATGGTCTTCATTAATTTTCTCGAAGATTCTGTTAAGGATATGAGTTTGTAATTAGAATAAAACTTATATATAAAATAAATTAATACAATATAATTTATGATTGTAAGCGTGGTTGTAATTTCATAAATATGCCAGGTCTTTTCAAGCTCCAAGGATTCCTTACTATAGGAAATTAAATTAAGAACCGCCCAAAAGACAAATTCAATTATACTTATGTAAAAAATCCATTTAACGGTAGAGGATGACTTCTTTTTAATCATCCTGTAGATTTCGTCAAAGGACAATTTAGGATGGTGTTCCTCCTTTTTTTGCCAGTCCTTCTTTAATAATTCTAATTCATCCATCATAACCTTAGGGATTAAGTATGGTTCTAAGTTTATTTTTAACACGGTTCATTTTCACCCTGGCATTCACCTCACTAATTCCCAGTGTCTCGGAAATTTCACGGTAATCTTTGTCTTCCAGGTAAAGAAATACCAATGCTTTTTCAATATCTCCCAGCTGCCTCACAGCTTTATACATTAAATGAAGTTGTTGTTCCTCGGTGGCATCATATTCATCTGTTTTAATTCTAAAAATAACCGAATCAAAATCCTGTGTTTTTATACTTCTTTTCGATTTCCTGTACAGCGTTATAGCTGTATTTAAAGCTACTCTGTACATCCATGTGCTGAATTTGGATTCTCCTCTGAATTTCGGGTATGCTTTCCATAGCTGAATGGTTATTTCCTGAAAAAGATCATTGTGTGCCTCCCTGTTCGTGGTGTATAAACTACACACCTTGTGAACAATATTCTGATTATTCTCAAGTTCCGTAACAAATTTGTGTTCCAGTTCGTTGTTCACGCTTCGGGTTGGTAGTGAATTATCTATTAGTAGGTTTTATTTCCAGATTGTTACATGCTTTCTCATTAAATGTAAACATATTTTTTCCTGGCCATATAAAACCTTCATTGTGCAACATTAAATAAGGGTTTGTTATTTTCTGTAGTCCAGGGCAGGTGGCCTGTCTCCCAATAATGGGATATAAACAAAATCTGCTCCTCTTCGTTCTGAAAATTCAGTTTTCGCCTCATTAATTAGCTCCTGGTTAGCCAACAGGTCTATTGCAGTTAGTGTCAGGGTTTTTGCCGCTACCATCATTCCTTTTTTACCAATTGTTGTCCCACCTGCAGCCACGGCCTGCCAGCTATGAGCCGGAGTTCCGGGAACCCAGGTTGCCGCACCCATACCTGCTGTAGGTACCGTAAAACTTACATCACCCACATCTGTCGAGCCTGAAGACTCGCCAACGGTATTGTAAGGTTGAATGTTTTTAGCAATATCTAAATCAGCTTTGTCATACCCCATAGTTTTTGCAATCTTATCTGCAAATACTATTTCCTCTGGTGTATAGGTAATGCCTTGGACCTTTGTAAGATTGTCGTACATTAATTTTTGTAATGTCAGATTTGGCAATAGTTCATGGGTACCTCCAATTAATTCATAATCGGTAGTTGTTCCTGTACCCAGCGCGGCTCCCTCCGCTGCTTTAACAATACGATCAAAAATATTGATCACAACATCTCTTTTGTCATGTCGGGCATAATAGTAAACTTCTGCAAAATCGGGTACAACATTAGGTGCTTTGCCGCCATTTGTAATGACGTAGTGAATCCTGGCTTCTTCCGGAATGTGTTCCCGCATCATATTTACCATTACGTTCATGGCCTCCACCCCATCAAGGGCTGAACGCCCTTTTTCAGGAGAACCCGCAGCATGGGCAGAAATTCCGTAAAATCTAAATTTAGCGGATTTGTTTGCAAGTGCGGCACCTGCGTTTGCCTCATTTTCGTCACCTGGATGCCAGTGTAAAGCGATATCTACATCGTTAAATAATCCATCCCGCACCATATATACTTTACCAGAGCCACCTTCTTCTGCGGGACAGCCATAAAAGCGAATGGTTCCTTTTGTATTACTAGCTTGCATCCAGTCTTTTACCGCTATAGCTGCCGCTGCAGAAGCAGTACCAAAAAGATGGTGACCACATCCATGTCCAGCCGCCTTATCTGCAGATTCTCTCTCAGGTACCGCCTTTTGCGATAAGCCGGGAAGAGCGTCATATTCCCCTAAGATGGCAATTATTGGTGCACCACTACCATATTCAGCGATAAATGCGGTCGGAATACCAGCTACTCCTTTTTTTATTGTAAAACCCTCATCACTCATTGTTTTTTGTAGCAAAGCGGAGCTCTTTTCTTCTAAGTATCCCATTTCCGCAAATTCCCAAATATTCTGCGCTATGCTGGCATAAGCTTCAGATTTCTTATTTAATTCCACAAGGACTTCGTCTTTGCTTTGTTGTGCCTTCAGAGAATTGAAACACAACCCTATTAATGCCGCAAGAAATACTAATTTTCGCATGATCTATATTTTTGATTTTCGTGATAAATATAGTCAAACACATAACTTCTGAGGTAATCCTGGTAAAAAATCATCGGATTTTGCCCTTTATAGATCCAATTCTAAAAGTATTGGCCTTGGGGTATGAAACAAGTAATTTAGTTCATTTACAGATCTATAACCATAGAATTAAAAGGCAGTAACTAGTTTTGTCTCGGATGAAATTTGTTCACCACGTCTGCAAGATGTGAACGATCTAAATGCATGTACACTTCCGTTGTAGTAATACTTTCGTGTCCTAACATTTGCTGAATCGCACGTAAGTCGGCACCATTTTCCAATAAATGAGTTGCAAATGAATGTCTGAAAGTATGTGGACTTATATTTTTGGATAGATCAATTTTAACAGCAAGTTGTTTGATAATTGTAAAGATCATAGCCCGTGTAAGTTTCTTTCCTCTTCGGTTGAGAAATAAAATATCTTCAAATCCCTTTTGAATTTTTTGATGATTGCGCACCTCTTTTCGATAAATAGTAATATATTTTTTATTTACATCATTTATTGGAACAAAACGTTGTTTATCTCCCTTTCCCGTGACTTTGATAAAATCTTCTTCAAAGAATAGGTCAGATATTCTGAGCCCGATTAATTCAGAGACCCTTAACCCGCACCCATAGAGTGTTTCCAGCATGGCTCTGTTGCGTTCACCTTCCGGCGTAGATAAATCAATAGCTTTTATAAGACTATTAATTTCTATAGTTGAAAGGGTGTCTGGGAGTTTTCGGCCTATTTTTGGAGATTCTATTAAATCTAAAGGAGTGTCTTTACGGTAATCTTCAAAAACTAAATAATTAAAAAAACTTTTGAGCCCTGAAATTATACGAGCCTGAGACCTTGGGCCTACTTCTTTGGCCACTTCATATATAAAAAGTTGTAAAGTTTCACGATCCAGGGATATAGGGGTTTTATCTATTCCATTATTTTCCAGGAATATTCTTAGTTTTTCTACGTCTCTTATATAATTGCTTATGGAATTGGCTGCTAAACCACGTTCTATCTTCAAATAGTATTCATAATCTGTTTCGGCCTGTTTCCAATTCATACTATAAAGATATTGCTTGTTTCTCTTAATTTGAAGTTTAGAATATTTTTTCCTCCTTAATTAAGATTTACAGTTTGCTGAAGAAGCAGTTTAACCAGTTTTTAATATGCCTATGAATAATCTGATTAACAGGCTAAAAATATATTAAAAACGAAGTGTGTTTCATGTACTTTTTTTGCACTAGACATTTTATTACTTTTAACCCTATGAAAATTATAATTATTAACGGCCCGAACCTTAACCTTCTGGGGAAAAGAGAACCTGAAATCTACGGTGGAAAAACCTTTGAATCTTACTTTTCTGATTTACAATCAAAATTCAAGGATTTGGAACTGGAGTATTACCAGTCTAATATAGAAGGTGAACTAATAGATAAAATTCAGGAAGTGGGCTTCTCTTATGACGGGATAGTCTTAAACGCTGCTAGTTATACTCACACTTCTGTTGGCTTAGGTGACGTAGTTAAGGCTATAAATACGCCAGTGGTAGAGGTGCATATTTCGAATACGCATAAACGTGAAGATTTTAGGCACGTTTCTTATATCTCATCCGGGGCTAAAGGTGTTATATTAGGATTTGGTTTACAAAGCTATGAGTTGGCAATCCAAAGTTTTTTATGAGATTGCAAGTGGTTTTAGGTATTTCTCATCTATATAGAATGTGCCAAAAGGCAGCAGTGAAGCCAGTACAAGCATTACTATTTTTTTAGGAGCTATTTTCCTTTCCATCGAAAAGACTAAGGCCAAAATCATATAGGCTATAAACAAAAAGCCATGCACATAACCAATATAAACATTAGGTTCAGTGATATTTGCCCAATATTTTAAAGGCATGCTAAAACTGAATAAAAGCAAATAGGAGATACCTTCCAGAATTGCACTTAGTTGAAATATTTTAAGCATATATATTTTATTGATTAGCCGGACTAAAGGTGAATAACTTCGCCATATGCATCTGCAACCGCTTCCATTACGGCTTCACTCATTGTTGGATGTGGGTGAACAGCCTTCAGAATTTCGTGTCCGGTTGTCTCTAATTTACGGGCAACTACTGCCTCGGCAATCATATCGGTTACGCCGGCACCTATCATATGACAGCCTAACCATTCGCCATATTTTGCATCAAAAATCACTTTTACAAAGCCATCGGGATTCCCTGAAGCTTTAGCTTTGCCGCTTGCAGAGAATGGGAATTTGCCAACTTTAAGTTCATAGCCTTTTTCTATAGCTTGTTTCTCTGTGAGGCCTACCGACGCAATTTCCGGCATACAATAGGTACAACCGGGAATGTTACCATAGTCCAAAGGTTCTACATGCATTCCGGCTATTTTTTCTACACAAAGAATACCTTCTGCAGAAGCAACATGAGCAAGTGCCTGCCCCGGGGTGACATCACCAATGGCATAATAACCTTGAATGTTGGTTACATAGTAATCATTAACAAGAATTTTATCTCTATCGGTAGCAATACCTACTTCTTCCAGGCCAATATTCTCAATATTTGATTTAATACCCACTGCAGAAAGCACTATATCGGCTTCCAGGATTTCTTCTCCTTTAGCGGTTTTTACGGTAGCTTTAACTCCATCCCCGGAGGTATCAACATGAGTAACCTCAGATGATGTTTTAATTTTGACTCCGGCTTTTTTGAAGCTGCGTTCCAGCTGTTTCGAAACCTCTTCGTCTTCTACGGGAACAATATTTGGTAAAAATTCAACCACTGTTACTTCGGTCCCCATGGCATTGTAGAAATAGGCAAATTCAATTCCTATAGCCCCACTTCCCACAACTATCATTTTCTTGGGTTGTTTCTCAAGAGTCATTGCCTTACGGTAACCAATAATTTTTTTCCCATCCTGAGGCAAGGCGGGTAGTTCCCTGCTTCTGGCTCCTGTGGCAATAATTATATGCTCCGCACTATATTCCGTATCCTTACCTTCAGAATCTGTAACAATTACCTTCTTTCCGGGAGCTAATTTTCCAAAACCATTAATAACTTCAATTTTATTTTTCTTCATAAGAAATTGAACCCCCTTGCTCATTCCATCCGCTACATTTCTGCTTCGTTGTACAACTGCATCAAAATCTTTATCCACTCCATCTACTTTTAAACCATAATCTGCCGCATGTTGTAAATATTCAAATACCTGGGCAGATTTTAATAAGGCTTTGGTAGGGATACATCCCCAATTTAAACACACACCACCCAGATTCTCTTTTTCTACAATAGCAGTTTTAAATCCAAGTTGTGATGCTCTGATTGCGGTTACATAACCTCCAGGTCCACTCCCTAAAACAATAATATCGAATTTGCCCATTCCAGTATTTTTTGTGATTCAAATTTATGAGGTCGCAAAGTTACAAAACCAAATTGAAAGCTTTTAAACTTCATTAAGAATCTTAAATTAATCCTTGAATTTTGCCTTGTTAAATGCTTTTGATTGGCCTTTTGGTATAGAGAGTGATACCCAGTTTTCACCCTTTATGGTTTTACCCAGCAGTACTATCTGACCTATGTGATAGCAATAATGTGCCAGTTGCCTGTTTAAAGCCTGTGGGAGTGTATGCGGTTCGTTTCTTATTTTGATTGTACGCTCAAAAGTCTCCGGATTTATTTGTTCAATTGCATCAAAAAAACAATTCCAACCTGTTTCCCATGCAACAAGCATTTCCTTTTTTGTTTTGTAGGACGACTCAAATTCTGAGTCCCTGTTTCTCCATTTTTTTTCACCATCTTCGGTAAGAAAGTTAGTCCATCTGCTGAGCATATTCCCAGATAAATGTTTTACCAGTACCGCAATACTATTACCGGTACTATCATATTTCCAATGAATATCTGAATCATCTAGGTGAATAAAAGTTTTGTCTCCAAGGGATTTATAGCGCTTGCATTCAAATAATAGACTTTTCAAGTAATCTTCCTGTAAATTCATTTATTTCTAGACTAATACCAAAACCCTTAACGATCTGTAATTCAACAGACAAGTAACTATTGTTCTTCGGGTACAAAACGCAGTGCGGCTCCGTTGATACAATGTCTCAGTCCGGTGGTTTCCCGGGGGCCGTCCTCAAAGACATGGCCAAGATGACCGCCACAAACTGCGCAATGCTCTTCGGTTCTTTTATACCCAATTTTGTAATCTACGTCAAAGGCTACGTTCCCCTCAATTTCTCTGTCGAAACTTGGCCATCCCGTACCTGAATCAAATTTGTATTCGCTTTTAAATAAAGGGGTACCGCAGCCCGCACATACATAGGTCCCTGCCATTTTATTTTTTAAAAATTCACTGGATCCCGGATTTTCAGTGCCGGCTTTTCTGAGAACATAAAATTGCAGTTCCGTGAGTTCTTTACGCCATTCTTCTTCAGATTTAACCACTTTAAATGCCTCGGTTTGTTCTTCCTCCTTTTCAGTTACTGCTTCTTTTTCCTGCGAAACCCCTTTGCATCCCATGGCTATCAAAAGAATAATGCACACATACTTTTTCATAATAATTTATTTTTTCTTTTTCTATATTTTTTTGACGGTTTTGAACTCAAAACCTTTCAAAGTTAAGGATAACTTCATAAAAAAATCCCTGCCTTAATGTAGCAGGGATAGTTTTACTTTAATTTATATATGTTACTACAATTGAATTCTGCTAATATCTGCTTCCGTTATGTTTAAACTGCTCATAACTTCCCCAATATTTGAAGTATCCATTTTTGCGGATTGGGCAAATTCAGCCGGCACAATAGCTATTCTAAATACTTGATTATCTGTATCTCCCGGAGAAAGGGTTCCAAGGTCAAAATCTGATTCTAAAAACACACTTACATCCAGAAAAGTAAAGTCATAATTATATTGGAGCAAACCCTGATTTAAAATACGAGTTTGAGGTAATAATCGCCAGATATCAAGGGGTTCTCCGTTACCATCTTCCGCAACATCCCATAAAATGTAAACCAGTACAACATCAGATTCGAAAACCTCTACTGTCAGTGGGAATTCATAAAACAGAGAATAGTTATTTCCAGCATCAAAAGTACCTTCAATCTCCAGGACCTGGCCCAAAATATTAATACCGTCTTCTCCGTTTAACCCATCAAAACCCGGAGGTCCCGGAGGTCCTGTTGGTCCTTCACAGGACAAAATAGTTAAAGTTAAAAATGCGCCAAATAGTAGTGATATTTTTTTCATAATAGTAAATGTTTAATGATTAATATTTTAAGTCTGTCTTTTTAATTTTTTAAAATTTTACATATTGTCTTAACCCAGGAAACAAAAAGCGTTCCAAAAATAGATTATACAGCAGGATTATCTTGTAATTCGGCAAAAATTGAGGCTTTGAGGTATTGTATTTCAGATAATTTCCTATTTTTAGCAAAACCCAACTAACTAAATTATGATGTTAAGGCAACAACGTGTTGTAATTGAAAATATTACTCCTCAGCTTCACTGCGGAGCTTATTTTATTAAGCGAGTCGTTGGAGAATCGGTTACTGTATATGCTGATGTTATAGGAGACGGACATGATATAATTCAGGCAGAACTCCAATACAAACACTCATCGGAGAAATCTTTTGTTACCGCACGTATGGAACATCTTGGCGACGATGTCCATAGGGTTTCCTTTAAAGTTCTTAAGCAGGGATTTTATATTTACAGAATTTCGGCCTGGGTAGATCATGCTCAAAACTGGCAGCATGGTATCGAGGCTAAGCTAAAGGATAATCAGCATGTTAACAGTGAACTTTTAGACGGCGTACAACATTTAGAAACCCTGTTAAGTAAGATAAGTACATCGGACAAGAAATATATAAATGATTTAATTGAATCTTTTCAAAGTGAAGATTTATACGAGAAAGCTGTAAAGCATGCGGTTTCAGAAAGACTGCATAAGTTATTTGTTGAATATCCAAATCGTGTATTGGCAAATACCAGTGATGACCTTAAGGTTTATGTAGACAGGCTCAAAGCAAATTTCAGCACCTGGTATGAATTTTTTCCAAGGTCATCTTCGCCAGTGAATGGCAAACATGGTACTTTTAATGATTGTGAGCGCCTACTGCCTAAAATTGCCGGCATGGGCTTCGATGTGCTTTATTTTCCTCCAATACACCCAATTGGTGAAGTTAACAGAAAAGGAAAAAATAATACTACAAATGCTCAGGAAGGAGATTCCGGAGTGCCATGGGCAATAGGTTCTAAGCTTGGAGGACATAAGGAAATTCATCCGGAATTAGGTACCGAAGAAGACCTAAAAAGTCTTATAAAAAAAGCAAAAGAACTGAATTTGGAAATTGCACTGGATTTAGCTTTTCAGGCAGCCCCAGATCATCCTTACATAACAAGTAACCCGGAATGGTTCAGAAAAAGACCCGACGGAACTATGCAGTATGCGGAGAATCCACCAAAGAAATATCAGGATATTGTAAACTTCTATTTTGAAACCCCGGCATTTAAAGAACTTTGGTCAGAACTGTTGGCGGTGACACTAAGATGGGTTGGTCTTGGAGTACAAATATTTCGCGTAGATAATCCTCATACTAAACCATATTATTTTTGGAATTGGTTAATTACTGAGGTTAAAAAGAAACATCCCGATGTGCTTTTTTTAGCGGAAGCTTTTTCCAGACCTAAGGTAATGCAGCAGTTGGCCAAGCAGGGATTTTCGCAGTCATACACATATTTTACATGGAGGGTATATAAGCACGAAATTATTGAATATATGCTGGAGCTTACCCAAACAGAAATGAAGGAGTATTATCGACCAAATTTTTGGCCTAATACACCGGATATTAACCCATATCACCTGCAAGGGGCCAATGAGGCCATGCATATTGCACGTTATGCCCTGGCGGCAACTCTATGTGGCAATGTTGGAATATACGGGCCTGTTTTTGAGTATATGATATCTGACGCTTTGCCGGGAAAAGAAGAGTATCTGAATTCAGAAAAATATGAAGTTAAATTTTGGGATTGGTCTATTAAAAACAAACTAACCTTAATCATTACTCGTTTAAACCAGGCCAGGAAAAATCATGAAGCATTACAACAAACCAACAATATCAGGTTTTGTAATATAGAGAATCACCAGCTTATAGCCTTCTATAAATGGAACGAAGATAAATCGGATGAAGTATTGGTTATTATTAACCTTGACTCGCACTATTCGCAACGAGGAATGCTACAACTTCCCATTGGCGACTTATCCATTAATATTGAGCAAGGGGCTACCATGCATGATCTTGTCACCGACAATAGTTATCTTTGGTATGACGAGTGGAATTTTGTAGAATTACACCCTGCATTGCCATTTCATTTGTTTCACATTAAAAATTAAGAATGTCCAAGAAAAAGCAGGACTCTATTTTACAGCCTCCCTACTCATTTAATGTGGCCTGGGAAAATTTATTGGATGATAAGAACTTTATTAAAGTATTTCTTTCCGATGTACTTGAGGCCTATGTGGTTAATCAACGATGGTATGGAGGTAAGGCAAGTAAACTCAAATATATTGAGCTCCGGGAATACTTCAGGATACAGCAGAAGGGTGAAGTATATTATGGATTATTGCTCGAAGTGAACTTTGAAGAGGCATTTTACCAGCATTATTTTTTACCCATTGCATTTGTTACAGACGAGAATTTTGCTGAAAAAGAAAGAATTCTGCCATTAAGCATTAACGGACAGGCAGGTTTTATAATAGATGCTATAAACCTAGAGGCTTTTAGGAAGTTAGTTTTTGAACGTATTGTCAATGCGGAACCAAATGATACTACCCGCGTGAGGTACCATAAAAGCCTTGGATTTCATGATACTGTTTATGAATCTTCGTGTTTTATGGGTCTTGAGCAGAGTAATACTTCAGTAATAATCAATGATAAATCGGTTATTAAGTTCTTCAGAAGGATATACGCAGATAAAAACCCCGATTTTGAGATGAGTCAGTTCCTTTCGGAGCGAAAAGGGTACAAAAATACACCGGCTTATCAGGGTAGTATAAGCATAATGGACGCTGATAATGTTAACGTTACCATAGCATTAATGCAGGAATTGGTTCCCAATCAGGGAGATGCATGGGATTTTATGTTGAAAGAATTACATAAAATCTTTAGCAACCTGGAATACAAGGGGATAAACGTTCATCAGTTGCCTAAAACGGAATTGTTTGAAAGGTTAAATATAAGGGATGTCCCACCTGAAATTATTGATTGGGCGGGTTTGAATATTTTCATTAAGCTTCAGGTACTGGCACAGAGAACCGCAGAGATGCATATTGCTTTGGGATCAGAGTTTGAAGACACAGCATTCACACCCACTCATTTTAATGGAGATTACGAGGTATGGCTAAAGAATAGATTACTATACCAATTTCAGAATAGATTAAATACGGTAGAAAATAACCTTCATCGTTTGGAAGGTTTATCGCTCGATTTGGCTAAGGAGTTTTTGGAGCGAAAAAATGAGATTAGAAAACGTTTTGTAACCTTTGACTGGACCAAACTCAAAGGAGAAAGGATTCGCGTTCACGGGGATTATCATCTGGGTCAGGTATTGGTGCAGGATGATGATTTTTATTTGCTTGATTTTGAAGGAGAGCCAGAAAGTACAATTAGAGACAGGAAAGTTAAGCAGCCACCATTAAAGGATATAGCGGGTCTTTTCCGGTCTTTTCATTACGCTGTTTATGCAACAATTTTCAACCATATGGAGGAATATGCATATTCACAGGAAGATCTTTTTCTGGCGGGGGAGATTCTTTATCGTTACTTTATTGGAGTATTTCTGGAAACCTATGCCAGTCTGATTCAGGAACATAATATAAATATCGGTTATCGCCAGGAACGAATATTTCTTTTGGAGTATTGTATGCTTGAAAAGGCAGTTTACGAATTGGGATATGAAATGAATTCAAGACCCAGATGGGCCGTGATTCCTTTGCAGGGTATTATGAGTATTATTAACGAACCTAAATAACAACATAAATATGGGCAATGTAATTCCCTATAGCTTATTATCGGATTTTGATATCAATCTTTTTAAAGCGGGTAAGCATTATCGGCTTTATAATCATTTGGGTTCACACCCTATGAAATATAAGGGTAAGAAAGGAACATATTTTGCTGTTTGGGCACCTACAGCCAAATCGGTTTCCGTAATAGGTGATTTCAATTACTGGGTGGAAGGGGAGCATCAGCTGAATGTAAGGTGGGATGAAAGTGGTATCTGGGAAGGTTTTATACCGGGAGTGGAGCAAGGTGCTCTGTATAAGTATAAAATACATTCACATAATAACGATATTAAAACAGAGAAAGCAGATCCTTTTGCGAGATTTTGTCAGCATCCACCTAATACGGCCTCGGTGGTCTGGGATAATGCTTATAAATGGAAGGATAAGAATTGGATGGATACCCGTGAAACCAAAAATAGTTTAGACAAACCTTATTCGGTATATGAAATTCATCTTGGATCCTGGAAGCGCACTAAAGACAATGAATTTATGTCTTATGTGGATCTTGCAGAAGATCTGGTTAAATACCTAAAGGAAATGAATTTTACACATGTAGAATTCATGCCAATTATGGAATATCCTTATGATCCTTCATGGGGTTATCAGCTTACAGGCTATTTTGCGCCTACATCCAGATTTGGTAAACCAGAAGATTTTAAACTTCTGGTTGATAAACTTCATCAAAATGATATTGGGGTTATCCTCGATTGGGTACCTTCCCATTTTCCTGAAGATGCCCACGGGTTAGGGTTTTTTGATGGCTCCTCACTATATGAGAACCCCGACAGAAGAAGAGGATATCATCCGGATTGGAAAAGTTTGATATTTAATTATGGAAGAAACGAAGTTCGTGCATTTCTTATAAGTAATGCGAACTTTTGGCTGGATCAGTATCATGCAGATGGTCTTCGTGTTGATGCGGTTGCTTCAATGCTATATTTAGATTATTCTCGTGAAGAAGGTGAGTGGGAGCCAAATATTTATGGAAATAATGAGAATCTTGAAGCTATATCGTTTATCCGCGAGCTCAATCAAGAGGTATATAGCAGTTTTAAAGGGATTCAAACCATCGCAGAAGAGTCAACTTCCTTCTCTATGGTCTCTAAGCCTGTAAGCATAGGAGGACTTGGATTTGGGATGAAGTGGATGATGGGTTGGATGCATGATACCCTTGAATACTTTAAAAAAGAGCCTATTTACAGAACGCACCATCAGAATGACCTTACATTTAGTATGACCTATGCCTTTACCGAAAATTTTATGCTTCCTTTTTCTCATGATGAGGTAGTTTATGGAAAGCAATCTTTATTATATAAAATGCCGGGTGATGAATGGCAAAGATTCGCTAATTTAAGATTGCTCTATGGATATATGTTTACGCACCCTGGTACTAACCTTATATTTATGGGTGGTGAGTTTGGACAGTCTTCCGAATGGAATTTTCAGCAAAGCCTGGATTGGCATTTGCTGCAATATGATTACCACGCGGGAATTCAGGAGTTGGTAAAGGACCTTAACAAGCTTTATCGTTCATCACCTGCACTTTATGAAAAACAATTCAGCCCTGAAGGATTTCAGTGGATTGATTACGGAGATTATGCGAATTCCGTACTTACATTTATCCGCCGGGGACATGAGCCTAAAAACGACCTTATCGTAGCCTGTAATTTCACTCCGGTAATAAGAGAAGGATACCGAATAGGAATTCCAAAAAAGGGAACGTTGAAGGAGGTTTTTAATAGTGATGCAAAAAAATATGGGGGAAGTGGAAGTAAAAATACTGGCTTAAAAGTTTCCAAAACCGCATGGCATGGTCATAAAACTTCGGTTGAGATTACAATTCCGCCACTTGGCGTGGTTGTTTTCCAATAAATCTGCACAACTATAACGTTATAGTTTATAATTGGTTGTAATATCGTTTTTCTTTTAAAAGTTAAAGTCTTTTTTTTGTGCGTCTCTAAAATCACCCTTTATGATTACGAATACAGAATTAGAATACAAAGGCAATTTATATCCCAACAGTATTGTAGAATTTAAGCGGGATTCAGATAAATTTTATTTTACGTCAGGGAATGGTGTTATTCTGGAGATAACAGTTCTGCGCAATAGCGCGATACGATTCAGATATGCCACAGAGGAAGTTTTTCAACCAGATTTTTCATATGCAATAAGTCCCGATGCTAATAGGGGTTACAACAAGCTTGAGTCCAAAGAAACCAAAACAGAATATTTAATTATTACTTCAAAGATCAAAGTTCTGGTTGATAAAAAAACCATGCGAACCCAGATTTCAGATTTAGAAGGAAATATCATCAATGAAGATGAACTTGGTTTTCATTGGGAAGAGAATTACGAATTTGGAGGTAATTCCGTAAAGATGAGCAAAATTACTCAATCTGCGGAAAGCTTTTATGGAATGGGCGATAAAGCTACGCACTCTAACCTTAAAGGAAAGAGGGTAAGCAATTGGGTTACAGATTCATATGCATATAGTAAAGATCAGGATCCTTTATACAAAGCTATCCCATTTTACATAGGTCTACATAACAATATAGCTTACGGAATATTTTTTGACAATACGTTTAGGACCAATTTCGATTTTGCACATGAAAGAAGAAATATAACAAGTTTTTGGGCAGATGGCGGCGAAATGAACTATTACTTTTTCTATGGTCCTGAAATGTCCAAGGTAGTTAGTGATTATACTGATTTAACCGGAACACCAGAAATGCCCCCGCTTTGGGCATTGGGTTTTCATCAATCTAAATGGAGCTATTTCCCGGAGAGTAATGTAAAAAAAATAGCCGCCAAATTCAGATCCCTTAAAATTCCCTGTGATGCTATTTATCTCGATATCGATTATATGGATGGATTTCGATGTTTTACCTGGGATAAGAAAAAGTTTCCTGATCCGAAGGCCATGATACAGGATTTGTATAAAGATGGCTTTAAAACCGTAGTCATGATAGATCCGGGAATTAAGGTGGATAAAGACTATTGGGTATATCAGGAAGCTATAAAAAATAATTATTTCTGTAAAAGGGGAGATGGACCTTTGATGCGAGGCAAGGTTTGGCCGGGGGAATGCAGTTTTCCTGATTTTACCAATCCAAAGGTTAGAGAATGGTGGGCTGGACTCTATAAAGAACTTATGTCCGAAACCGGGGCACATGCTGTATGGAACGATATGAATGAGCCTGCTATAATGGAAGTACCATCCAAAACAGCGCCATTAGATACCAGGCACGATTTTGATGGTCACCCTTGTAGTCATAGAAAAGCGCATAATATTTATGGCACGCAAATGGTAAGGGCCACTTTTGAAGGTGTAAAAAAATACGTTTACCCCAAACGTCCTTTTGTAATAACGAGGGCGGCATATGCAGGTGCACAGCGTTTCTGCTCTACCTGGACCGGTGATAATGTGGCTACCTGGGAACACCTTTGGATTGCAAATGTGCAGGTTCAAAGAATGTGCATGAGTGGTATGTCTTTTGTTGGTTCAGACATAGGGGGATTTGCAGAACAACCCAATGGAGAACTTTTTGCCCGATGGATACAATTGGGTGTCTTTCATCCCTTTTTCAGAGTGCACTCCAGCGGAGACCACGGGGATCAGGAACCATGGTCATTTGATAAGGAAGTGACCAATATAGTTAGGAAGTTTATTGAATTAAGGTACCAACTTCTTCCTTATCTGTATACCATGTTCTGGAAATATTCCAATGATAACATACCTATGCTTAAACCATTGGTCTATTATGATCAGGAAGACACGCAAACCCATTTTAGAACGGACGAGTTTATTTTTGGGGATCAAATATTGGTCTGTCCGGTACAGGAACCCAACGCACTAGGAAGAAGAATGTATATTCCCAAGGGAAAATGGCATAACTTTTGGACTGGTGAGGTTGTTGAAGGAGGAATGGAGAAATGGGTTGCCGCGGATATTGATAAAATTCCAATTTTTATAAAAGAGGGTGCAATAATTCCAAAATATCCGGTACAACAATATGTTGGTGAAAAGGATATTGAAGAATTGATACTGGAAGTATATTATAAATATGGAATTGAAAGATCTGCGGTTTATGAAGATGCGCAGGACGGCTATGATTATACCAAGGGCAGTTATAGTTTAAGAAATTTTAAGTTGAATGGTAAGGAAAATGAATTGATTATCCAACAGTTTAAAAATGGAACATTTATTACCCCATACAAGACTTTTAAATTAAATCTGATCGACCTGCCATTTAAAATAAAGGAAATAGAGATAGACAATGAGATTGTGCCACTTAAAGAAGTTAAGCTAAATGGGCATAATACGATACATGTAACGAAGGAATTTACAGAATTACATATTATTGGGAAATAAATATTTTGTATTTTAATACTTAATAATTAATAAAATGAGTACTAAAAAGTTTATACTGGCATCCATATTATTACTGGGAATCGCCTCATGTAAAGTAAATCCATTTACGGGGCAAAAAGTATTGAACTTCTATCCCAACAGTCAGATTTTTCCAATGGCCTTTTCTCAGTACGATGAATTTATTGGTCAAAATAATGTCATTGAGAACACTTCGGAGGCAAAGATGATTACGAGGGTAGGGCAGCGAATTTCTTCTGCCGCGGAAAGATGGTTGTCGGCTAATGGATATACGGGATATTTAAAGGATTACCGATGGGAGTACAGTTTAGTCAAAGACACTCTTATTAATGCCTGGTGCATGCCTGGCGGCAAGATTGTTTTTTATACAGGTATTCTGCCCATTTGCCAGGGAGAAACAGGAGTTGCTGTAGTAATGGGCCATGAGGTGGCTCATGCATTGGCAGATCATGGCGCACAGCGAATGAGTGCGGGAACCTTACAGCAACTTGGAGCAGTAGCCGGAAATATTGCGATTCAGGATGATAAATCAAGAAATATGTTTAACCAGGCATACGGTATTGGTTCTACTGTTGGACTTATGCTGCCTTTTAGTCGTAGTCATGAAACGGAAGCAGATAGGATAGGGCTTCAGATTATGGCCATTGCAGGTTATAATCCGGATGAGGCACCTGAACTTTGGAAGCGTATGAAGGCAAATGCAGGAGGTAATGCACCACCGCAATTTCTAAGCACCCACCCTTCAAATGACACCAGGATTGAGAATTTAACTCAATGGGCTCCACTTGCAAAACAGGAAGCTCAGAAGTTTGGTGTAACTTCTTTTCAATAGGTTAATTTAAAATAGTGATTCCTCTAATAATTGTATATTCGAAGCTGCTCATATAGAGCAGTTTTTATTATATGGCCAGAACATTTGCAATAAAAGGAAGTAAGAAATTATTGAATGCATGGGCATTTTATGATTGGGCTAATTCTGTATATAGTCTGGTAATTGCTTCAGCAATATTTCCTATTTTTTATGGAGCTTTATTCAGAATAGCGGATATTGAAAAAGTATCAGTATTTGGAGGGGAAATTGCCAGAGCACCCTTAATAAGCTATTTAACTTCTGCCGCGTTTTTATTCATCGCATTCATCACACCACTTATATCGGGCATTGCGGATTATTTAGGCAATAAAAAAATCTTCATGAAATTTTTTTGTTACCTGGGCGGTATTTCTAGTATAGGGCTTTACTGGTTTTCGTTGGAAAATATTTATATAGGCCTGGCTTGTTACTTTTTTGGCCTGGTTGGCTTTTGGGTAAGTTTTGCGATCAATAATTCATACCTGCCCGATATAGCGTTCCCCGAGCAACAGGATGGCATAAGTGCCAAAGGATTCTCCATGGGCTACATAGGAAGCGTAATTTTACTTCTGTTAAACCTTGCCATGGTAATGAAACCAGATATTTTTGGAATTGAGAGCGATGCTGCTGAAGCAGCGGAGATTAAAGCTATGAAATATTCATTTGTTACAGTGGGCATTTGGTGGATTCTATTCAGCCAGTATACCTTCTTTTACCTGCCTAAGGGCGTTAAAAGGACGGGGGAGCGCAAAAATATTATTTTCAATGGATTTAAGGAACTAAAAGGTGTGTGGTATCAACTTGGAAATGAGGTTCGGTTAAAGCGATATCTGCTTGCCTTTTTTGTATACAGTATGGCTGTTCAGACAGTGATGTTAATTGCCACCTATTTTGGAGAGCAGGAGATTAACTGGGGTTCAGTAAGTGAACGCACCACCGGATTAATTGTTAGTATTCTGGTGATTCAGTTGGTGGCAATAATTGGAGCTACCATGACTGCTAAGGCGTCAAAAAGATTTGGAAACATTAATACGCTTATGGTGATTAATATATTATGGGTATTTATCTGTATATATGCCTATTTCATAATTACACCAACAGATTTCTACATAGCAGCGGGCTGTGTAGGAATTGTCATGGGGGGTATACAGGCATTGTCGAGATCTACCTATTCCAAGTTTATCCCTGAAACAAAGGATACGGCTTCCTTCTTCAGTTTTTATGATGTTGCAGAAAAGTTTGGTATTGTAATTGGCACTTTTTTGTACGGGTTTATTGCTCAGTTTACAGGAAGCATGAGAAATGCAACCATATTCCTGGGACTGTTTTTCCTAAGTGGATTGTTTTTACTGACCAGGGTAAATAAAAAACCCTGACATTTCTGCCAGGGTATGATTGTCGTTCGTTTTTTGATGTAATTCTATCCCTTGCTAATATTGCCGGAACCCGAAGATTTACTATCTATTATTGTTGCATCTCCGCGATAATGAATATCTCCGGAACCAGATACCCTTGCTTTTAGCATTTTATTAGCTGTTACTTGAATATCGGCAGATCCTGAAATACTTGCATCTACTGTATCGGCCATCAGGTCATAAGCCTTTATGTCACCAGAACCCGAAATTTGTACATTAAATACTTCGGCAGTACCACTTAAATTGATGTCGCCGGAACCGGACATTGACGCCGTTACCGTTTTAGAGTCGACATCCAGGGTAATATCACCGGAGCCCGACATATTTGTGCTGAATTCTGAAGCGGATATTGTTTTCTTACCCACTATATCACCCGAGCCTGAAAGAGATACTTCACTAACACTCTCCACAGGAACCGTAACGTAAATACCGCCATCCTTCTTCCATGAAGAAGGTTGAAGGTTAAAACCTTTTTTTACTTTAATTACCAATTTGCCTTCCTTTACCTCTGTTATAATATACTCCAGTAAATTTTCATCCCCTTCAATACTAAGTTTACCCTCTTGCCCATCTACCAGGATAACATCAAACCATCCTGCGACAGCTATGGCGTCATATTCTTCTGTAGATCGCTCTACTGTTGCTATATTCCCGTTCCCTTTAATTTTTTTACCCCACTGGGCGTTTGTTACCGCAACTATGCCTAAGACTAAACCAAGTGTTATTAATTTCTTCATGATAATGTGTTTTAACTAAAAGTGTTTTTTATTAAGTGTTCGATTCAATTTTTAGAAAAAGTGATACTTCCATAATCACTTGTTATGGAGATCATGTTTTCACTATTTTCACTGCCGTAAAATCCCTTGTAATAGCGTTCGTTGGATTTTTCTTTACTTATACTGATTTCAAAATCATCTTTCCCACTAACCCCGGCATATTCTGTTGTAATTTCAAAGTTAAAATTATACATAGGATCATAGCCTATTTTTATGCCTGTATAATCAGTTCGGATAGAAACATTTCCGGCATCCTGGGCCATATTGACTATACCTACAGAGCCATAATCTGCATTGATGTCCACATTACCGTGAATAGTACCCAATTTAACATTTATATAGTCGCCATTGCCTTGTACATTATTAGCTTCATCTACATCCAGTTTGCCATAATCACTGGTATACTCCAGATTTTCCATTTGTACTATTGCAGCATTTGTATAATCTGCACTTATGCTTAAGTTCCCTGCTTTCTGGATGGTAAATCCTGAGTAATCAGCCGAAATCTTGGCACTGTTTACATATTCTATAGTTGATTTCGATGTGTAATCGAATTTTAATTCATTATTCCTCCCGTGTAGTTCACCAATTTCCAATCTTCCGTAATCACAACTAATTTTGGCATGGCCATCGATCCGGTCCAGCATAATATTGCCGTAGTCATTATTTAGATGCACGCTATTTTTTATAGGAAGTTTAATCGTATAATTAATTTGCATATTCACATTGTTATTTTTCCCCCAATTCCAGCCCCAGCCTTTATCTTTATTAAAGATCGTTTTTGCTGAAACCATAGCACTGCTGGCATCAAAATCCACAGTAATTTCATCGAGTTTTTGTTGTACTTTTTGTTCGTTATTTCCATTAGTTTTAATATGAACCTCTATTACCACTCTATTCTCGTTCCATGAACTTAAAGTAAGATTTCCATAACTATTGGTGATTTTAAGCAAGGCATCTGTATTAACATCATATTCCTTCTTAATAGTTTTCTCTTTGGTATACTGGCCTTTCATATTTCCGTCATTGGCCTGGGCTATAACCGGAACTACCAGTAGTGCAATTAATGTATATTTAAATAGTAATGTTTTCATCATCGTAATTTTTAAAGGTTTTAATATTTTCTATTTTGTCCATAACTTCTTGTAGTAAATCTATTCGGGTTTGGAAATTGGTTATCATTGCACTTAGTATTAATTTGCTATTTCCTCCATTAATTAGATCTTGTTCAAGTTTCTTATAGTTTATTTCCAGTTTAGTTAATTGTGCCATTGTATCATCCACCAATATTTTAGTTTCAGGTGTACTTTCATTCTCCAGTTCTTTTATTTGCTCTTCAATTAGGTTGGCAAAGTAAAACTGAGTTTGTGAAGCTTCCGGAGAAATTTGAGCCAGCTGTTCATCCATGGATGGTTGACTAGTAAATAGAGAAGCCCCAACTGCGAAAAGCAATATTATAGAAGCGGCTATTGATAATGGTCTCCACCAATTACGCTTTTTAGGCGCTAGTCTTACTACACCATTTGCATTGCTCAACTTATCCAGGAATCTTTGCTGGTGACCTTCCGCCGGTTCCTCTGTGTCAAAAGAGCCTTGCAGGGTTTTAAATAAGTCCTCTATTGTTCGATCTTCTTTCATAATTAAGTTGTTATCATCTTTTTTCTCAAACTTTCTTTCGCCCTTGATATTGTAGTCCTGCAATTCGCATAACTTATACCCATAATTGAACTAACTTCTTCGTAATCATACCCCTCAATTAGATGTAAGGTCAAAGAAATTCTGTAATTGTCTTTTAATCGTTTCATAGTTTCCATTACTTTTTGAGCCATTTGTTCTGTACTCCCATGATCCTCGGCAATTCCGTCATTATCTTCGACCTTGTACAATATGTCATCTAATCCTACTTCGTTCATTTTCTTCTGTTTTCGGTAATGGTAAATACTTTTATTAATGACTATGCGCTTTAACCACGCACCGAAAGTAACATCCCCTTTAAAAGTGTGCAGTTTCGTAAAAGCATTCAAAAACGATTCCTGCATAACATCTTCGGCTTCTGCACTGTCTTTTACTATCCTATATGCCGTGTTAAACATAGCTTTATAATAGCGATTGTAAATTTCAGCTTGTGCACTTTGCTTACCTTCCAGGCACAATTGTAACAGGGTTTCAGTATGTACTTTATTTTGGCTCAAAAAGTAAATGCTTTATATAAAAGATTTCTTAATTTAAGAAATGTTACACTTTTTTTGGAAAAATATTCATTTGTTGGCACAAGAATTGTCTTAAAGAAGTAGAAAAGCTTGTATTCACAGTCTTTTCTGCCTAAAAACGTGTCGTTTAATAATGTATACGAGGAAAATAATAATAGAAAATCTGTCTTCCAATGACAGAATGACCGAATAAAATGATATGGGATATTACAATTATTCAAAATTTGACAATATGACGTTACAAGGAATTGATGAAGATTCTGAATTAATACCATTATTAACTCCGGAGGATGAAGAGGAAATGAATAATGAAAGCCTACCGGAGGTTTTGCCTATTTTGCCGCTTCGAAATACCGTATTGTTTCCTGGTGTAGTAATACCAATTACAGCAGGAAGGGATGCCTCAATAAATTTGATTAAGGATGCTAACAAAGGATCGAAGGTAATAGGTGTGGTTTCTCAAAAAGATGAGGAGACTGAAAATCCTGGGATTAAGGATATTAATGTTTTAGGAACTGTAGCCAGAATTTTACGCGTTTTAAAAATGCCTGATGGTAATACGACCGTAATAATACAGGGTAAAAAAAGATTTGAGATAGCGGAGGTACTCACGGAGCATCCGTATATGACAGCTACAATTCGAGAAGCGGATGAAGTAAGACCCGAAGCAGGAGATCAGGAATTCCTGGCTATCATTGATTCTATAAAGGAACTGGCATTAAAAATCATCAAGAATAACCCTAATATTCCAAGTGAAGCTTCCTTCGCAATAAAGAATATAGAGAGTAATTCTTTTCTGATAAACTTTGTTTCCTCCAACCTTAATCTTGATGTAAAAGATAAGCAGGATTTACTGGAGATTAGTAATCTCCAGGACAGAGCACTGGCCACTTTGAAATATATGAATGTAGAACTTCAGAAACTGAAACTTCAAAAAGATATTCAATCAAGGGTGCGTAGTGATATGGACCAGCAGCAACGCGAGTATTTTTTACATCAGCAGATGAAGACTATTCAGGAAGAACTTGGGGGCGTTTCTTATGATGAGGAAATTGATGAAATGTTAGCCAAATCCAAGAAGAAAAAATGGGATATAAAAGTAGCTGAACATTTTGACAAGGAATTGGCCAAAATACAACGGATGAACCCGCAGGTGGCTGAATATTCTATACAAAGGAATTATCTGGATTTATTTCTTGAGTTACCTTGGAATGAGTATTCCAAGGATAAGTTTGATCTAAAGCGGGCTAAGAAAATATTAGATCGGGATCACTACGGTCTGGAGGATGTAAAGCAGAGAATAATTGAATATTTAGCGGTCCTTAAGCTCCGAAATGACATGAAATCTCCAATACTATGTCTTTATGGTCCTCCTGGAGTTGGAAAGACTTCCCTTGGAAAATCGGTAGCCGAAGCATTGGGCAGGGAATATGTACGTATGTCTTTAGGTGGAATGCGAGATGAAGCCGAAATCAGGGGGCACCGTAAAACGTATATAGGGGCCATGCCCGGAAGGATTATACAAAGTATTAAAAAAGCGGGGACTTCAAACCCTGTTTTCATTTTAGATGAAATAGATAAATTAGGGGCCAGTCACCAGGGTGATCCGTCCTCTGCAATGTTAGAGGTTTTAGATCCCGAGCAAAATAATGAATTTCATGATAATTTCCTTGAACTGGGGTATGATCTTTCCAAAGTCATGTTTATTGCAACTGCTAATAACCTTTCTACGATTCAGCCAGCCCTGCGCGATAGAATGGAGGTCATAAATGTTACGGGATATACAATTGAAGAAAAAGTGGAAATTGCCAAACGGCATTTGCTACCTAAACAACTTAAAGAACATGGCCTTTCATCGAAAGATTTAAAAATTGGTAAACCCCAGCTGGAAAAAATTGTTGAGGGATATACCCGTGAATCTGGTGTTCGTGGTCTGGAAAAACAAATAGCGAAAATGGTCCGATATGCAGCTAAATCAATTGCTACAGAAGAGTCATATAGCGTGAAAATTAGCAATGTTGATGTTGAAAAAGTATTAGGTCCAGCCAGGATGGAACGCGATAAATACGAGAATAATGACATAGCCGGAGTTGTTACGGGATTAGCCTGGACCAGTGTAGGAGGTGATATTCTTTTTATAGAATCTATCCTGTCTAAGGGAAAAGGCACGCTCAATATAACAGGGAACTTAGGAAAAGTAATGAAGGAATCTGCCACCATTGCAATGGAGTATATAAAATCCAATGCAGAAAGTTTTGGTATAAATCCTGAAGTTTTTGAAAAGTATAATGTTCATATTCACGTGCCGGAAGGAGCAACTCCCAAGGATGGTCCAAGTGCGGGCATTACCATGCTTACTTCACTGGTTTCTTTATTTGCTCAGAAAAAGGTCAAAAAAAGCCTGGCTATGACCGGTGAAATAACCTTAAGAGGTAAAGTTTTACCTGTAGGTGGTATAAAAGAAAAAATACTAGCAGCTAAAAGAGCCAGGATAAAGGAGATCATACTTTCAGAGGAGAACAGAAAAGATATCCTCGAAATAAAAGAGGAATACTTAAAAGGACTAACTTTTCATTATGTAACGGATATGAGTGAGGTAATAGACGAGGCCATTACTGACCAAAAAGTAAAAAACGCCAAGAAATTATAACTAATATTCATAATATTAAATTGCCCTTTTAAGCTTAGAATTAAGTAAATAGGGCTTTTTTTTGTTTGGCTTTTATTCATTTCTCTCTACTTTTAACATATGAGAAAGATTACTATTGCAATTGACGGTTATTCGTCGACAGGAAAAAGCACTATTGCCAAAGAACTGGCCAGCGCTTTAAATTATATTTATGTAGATACCGGTGCTATGTATAGGGCAATTACCCTATTTGCTTTGGAAAATAATTGTATTACCAACGGGATTATTGACCAAAATAAGCTTATCGACCTCCTTCCAAAAGCGAAACTAAAATTTCGTTTGAACAAGGAATTAGGTTATTCGGAAATGTTTCTCAACAGGAATAACGTGGAGAAGGAAATTAGAAGTATGCGAGTTTCTAAGCAGGTGAGCAAGATTTCGGTGATCCCCGAAGTAAGAGCAAAATTGGTAAGCATGCAAAAAAAAATGGGAAAGAAAAAGGGGATAGTTATGGACGGCAGGGATATTGGAACCGTAGTTTTTCCGGATGCAGAATTTAAAATATTCATGACGGCTTCTCCTGATATAAGGGCTTCCAGGCGTTATAAGGAATTGATTTCAAAAGGAGAAAAGGTAACTTACGAGGAGGTGCTTAAAAATGTACGTGAGCGAGATTATATAGATTCAAACAGGTTATCCTCACCATTGCTGAAAGCAGAGGATGCTATTGAATTTGACAATAGCGACATGGGCTTAAAGGAACAGTTTGAAAGAATCCATTATTACACACTGCAGGTTATTGAAAAACAAAAAAAGAACGCTTAAAAAGCGTTCTTTTTTTATATCATTTAGGTAACTAAACGTTAGGTATTATTAATACCTGATCTGGATGAATTATATCCGGGTTACTCAGAATATTTGTATTCGCACTAAAAATCTGTTTATATTTCATTGGGTCACCATAATAGTGCTTTGCTATTTTACTTAGAGACTCTCCACTTTTCACAACATGGCGATGATACACAGAGCTATCACCTACAGTAATATTGGCCTTTATATCTGTGGGGTGTTCTCCACCAAGTTCTTTTATTTTATCCCAAATCAGATCTTTTTCATATTGAGTATGGGCTTCCCCTTTAATCTTTAAAACGCCTTCTGCTTCAACCACATCACCATCTTTTATTCCCAACTGTTCACCTAAATTGAGGACTGCCTGATATTTCGATTTAACACTCATTTTGTTTATTTAAATTGTTATTATTGGTAATGCCCAAGTTACAAAATACCCATCGATTTTACCAAGAAATATGTTAATCTCGACCCTTATTTTAATCCTTCGCTTAGACTGCTTTGTAAAACAACATTTTAATTGTACTTTTGCACTCCTTTTTTACAAATAATCAGGAGAAAAAGGAAGAACAAAAAAAAATCAAATAACACCTTCTGTAGGAATTGTTTAACTCCTGAAAGTACTGCGGAATACAAATTTAATCAGCACATGGCTGAAGAAAAAGCAATAACAGAGGTAGCAGAGACTACTGAAGTAAAAGAAGAACAAAAAGTAGAGGCTCCAAAACAGGATCCTAAAGAGTTTTTAGAGAATTTCAATTGGGAGAAATACGAAGAAGGTATAGAGCGTGTTGAAGATTCCAAGCTGGAAGAATTTGAAAAATTAGTTGCAGAAAATTTTGTAGATACTGCCGATGCAGAGGTTGTTCAAGGTGTGGTTACTCATCTAACCGACCGTGAAGCCATTATCGACATTAATGCGAAGTCTGAGGGAGTTATCTCGCTCAATGAGTTCCGATACAATCCAGATCTGAAGATCGGTGATAAAGTTGAGGTTCTTATTGATATCCGTGAAGATAAAAGCGGACAGTTGGTATTATCACACAGAAAGGCCAGAACTATTATGGCCTGGGATAGGGTTAATGCTGCGCATGATAAAGAAGAAGTGGTAACCGGTTTTGTAAAATGCAGAACAAAGGGAGGAATGATTGTGGATGTTTTTGGAATTGAAGCATTCTTACCTGGCTCACAGATTGATGTTAAACCTATTCGGGATTACGATCAGTATGTTGGCAAGACCATGGAATTTAAAGTTGTAAAGATTAACCACGAGTTTAAGAACGTAGTAGTTTCACATAAAGCCTTGATTGAAGCTGATATTGAAGAACAAAAGAAAGAAATTATCAGTCAGCTTGAAAAAGGCCAGGTTCTCGAAGGGATTGTCAAGAACATTACTTCATATGGTGTATTTATAGACCTTGGTGGTGTTGATGGTTTGGTTCATATCACGGATCTTTCCTGGAGTAGAATAAATCATCCTAACGAAGTTGTAGAATTAGATCAAAAACTTAATGTCGTTATTCTCGATTTCGATGACAATAAATCCAGAATACAATTAGGTCTTAAACAATTGGAAAAACATCCTTGGGATGCTCTTGGAGATGAAATAAAAATTGGGGATAAAGTAAAAGGCAAAGTTGTTGTAATTGCAGATTATGGTGCATTTTTAGAAGTTGCCGAAGGCGTGGAAGGATTGATACATGTTTCTGAAATGTCTTGGTCTACTCATTTGAGATCAGCGCAGGA
Source organism: uncultured Eudoraea sp. (assembly GCF_947490415.1). Taxonomy (GTDB): domain Bacteria; phylum Bacteroidota; class Bacteroidia; order Flavobacteriales; family Flavobacteriaceae; genus Eudoraea. The sequence goes on along the minus strand of NZ_CANLGX010000004.1, from coordinate 128,683 downwards.
TTTTGTAAAGGTTGGCGATGAACTCGAAGCAGTGGTTTTAACCCTCGACAGAGAAGATCGTAAAATGTCATTGGGGATTAAGCAATTAACACCAGATCCATGGACTGATATTACATCTAAATATCCTGTTGGTTCTAAACATAAAGGGATTGTTAGAAACTTTACAAATTTCGGTGTTTTCGTTGAACTGGAAGAAGGTATAGATGGATTAATATACATCTCAGATCTTTCCTGGACTAAGAAAATAAAGCACCCATCAGAATTTGTAACAGTTGGAGATACTTTAGAAGTTGAAGTATTAGAGCTTGACGTAGAAGGTCGTAAATTAAGTTTGGGCCATAAACAAACTACGGAAAATCCCTGGGATAAATATGAAAAGGAATTTGCCCTTGGCACTGTTCATAAAGCTTCAATCTCTGAAATAGTAGATAAAGGCGCTGTTATAGATTTTAATGAAGATATCACCGCATTTGTCCCTCAACGTCATATGGAAAAAGAGGATGGCAAAAAATTGAATAAAGGTGAAGAGGCTGAATTCAAGATTATTGAATTCAACAAAGAATTCAAACGAGTAGTAGCAAGTCACACCGCTATTTTTAGAGAAGAGGAACAACGCAATGTAAAAGTAGCTAAGAAGAAAGCAGCTGCTTCAGCAGAAGAGGCTAAGCCAACTTTGGGTGATGCCAATGTGCAATTACAGGCGTTGAAAGACAAGATGGAAGCCGATAAGAAAAAATAGGTTTTTAAGAAGTCTTCTTCAATAGTAGTTAAGAAAAAGTCCTGATATATACATCAGGACTTTTTCATTTATCCCGTATTTCTGTAATATTGAAGGAGAAAGCCCTATACAATATTTGAATCCATCATATATATTAAGGAGAAATCCCTACTTTTGTAGTCGAAAAGACTATGTTATCTAACGTATGAGTCAAAAAGTATTGCTTTCTTCTAAAGAAATTAACATTATACTGCATCGCCTGGCTTGTCAACTTTTAGAACATCATTTAGATTTTTCAGAGACTGCATTAATAGGAATACAACCACGTGGAATTTTTCTTGCGCAACGGCTTTCCAAAATTCTTAAAGAAGATTACGGAGTGAAACAAATAAATCTGGGGCTCCTTGATATCACTTTTTATCGGGATGATTTTAGAAGAGGAGAAAAAACCCTGGAAGCCAGTAGCACTAAAATTGATTTTTTGGTAGAAGGTAAAAAGGTAGTCCTGATAGATGATGTGCTCTATACTGGCCGAAGTATTCGTGCGGCCTTGACGGCCATCCAGTCTTTTGGAAGGCCTAAGGAAATAGAATTATTAACCCTTATTGACCGTCGTTTTAGCAGGCATTTACCCATTCAACCTAATTATCGAGGAAGACAGGTAGATGCTATTAATGAAGAGAAAGTAAAGGTCATGTGGAAGGAAAATGATGGAAAGGATATTATTTATTTGGTAAGTAAATAAGGAACTTATGAGCGAATTGAGTGTTAGTCACTTATTGGGTATTAAATATCTCAAAGAAAGAGATATTCAACTCATTTTTGAAACCGCTGATCACTTCAAAGAAGTTATTAACAGATCAATTAAAAAGGTTCCTTCACTTCGTGATATTACCATTGCAAATATTTTCTTCGAAAGCAGTACAAGAACCAAGCTGTCTTTTGAGCTGGCCGAAAAACGGTTATCCGCCGATGTAATTAATTTTTCTGCAGCTCAGTCGTCCGTAAGGAAAGGAGAAACACTTATTGATACGGTTAACAATATCCTCTCCATGAAAGTAGACATGGTGGTAATGCGTCATCCCAGTCCCGGAGCGGGTATTTTTCTGTCGCAACATGTCGATGCAGCTATTGTTAATGCAGGTGACGGAGCACATGAACACCCTACCCAAGCTCTTTTGGATTCTTATTCTATTCGTGAAAAACTGGGTGATGTCGCGGGAAAAAATGTAGTAATTGTAGGCGATATACTTCATTCAAGAGTAGCCTTATCAAATATTTTTGCCCTGAAGTTACAAGGTGCAAATGTGAAGGTCTGTGGTCCTCGAACCTTGCTTCCAAAATATGTAGAATCTTTGGGGATAGAGGTAGAGACCAATCTTATAAAGGCATTAAATTGGTGCGACGTAGCCAATATGTTACGGATTCAGAATGAACGTTTAGATATAAGTTATTTTCCAACAACTAGGGAATATACGCAACAATTCGGAGTTAATAGAGCAATTCTTGATGGCCTGGACAAGGAAATTGTAATTATGCACCCGGGACCCATAAACCGGGGTGTTGAGATAACCAGTGATGTGGCTGATTCCAAACAATCCATAATTCTGAACCAGGTGGAAAACGGGGTAGCTATTCGTATGGCGGTAATATATTTATTAGCATCGAAAATTAAATAGTGAATTATGATTTTTGATAAAACAGGTAATACTACTATTGTTTATCAGGAAAACATTTCCTTGAGAAAATTCATGGAGAATCTAAACAGATCTTATCAGAATATAAAAAACGATCATTTAATTATTAACTTGTTTTCGTTCTCTAAAATTTCTTCAAATGACATCCTGGAGTTTCTTCAGCTATCAAATACACACCGGGCTGCGAATAAATCTTTTGTATTAGTCACGAATAAAGTTGAATTTGATCAGGTGCCTGATGAAATTTGTCTGGTCCCTACAATTCAGGAGGCAAAGGATATTATTGAAATGGAAGAAATTGAACGAGATCTTGAGCTGTAATTCATGAATTATAACCTTGCACAAATTAATATTGCCCGCATGTTAGCCCCTATGGACAGTCCTGTTATGATAGATTTTGTAAATAACCTGGATCGAATAAACCAACTGGCGGAAAAAAGTGAAGGTTTTATCTGGCGATTAATAGAGGACAATAGTGAATCTTCTATTCAGGTGTTCCATGACGAATATATTGTTGTTAATATGTCTGTTTGGCAATCAATAAAAGCACTTTTCGATTTTACCTATAGGTCTGAACACAAGAATATATTCAATAGAAGAAAGGAATGGTTCTCTAATATGAAAGAAATGCATATGGCCTGCTGGTATGTGCCAAATGGTAAATATCCTACTCCCCGGGAGGCGAAAGAACGGCTTGAATATCTTAATAAATATGGGGAAAGTCCCTACGCCTTTACCTTAAAGAGCAATTTTACCCCAAAACAGGCCAATATATATAAATTGGAAACCTGGAAACAAAAATGAAGCTGCACATCCTGGGTTGCTACGCAGCTACTCCTAAAGCATTGACTAACCCAACGTCTCAGGTATTGGAAATAAGGAACCGTCTTTTTCTAATAGACTGCGGTGAAGGAACACAGGTACAGTTGCGAAAGAATAAAATTAAATTCTCAAGGATTGAGCATATATTTATTTCACATTTACATGGAGATCATTTTTTTGGTTTGCCCGGACTTATTTCCACGTTTAGATTATTAGGTAGAGAAAAGGACCTGCACATATATGGTCCGGTAGGAATTCAAAAGGTCATTACCTTACTTCTTAGGCTTGGCAATTCCTGGACCAATTATAAGCTTATTTTTCACGAACTATCTTCCAAAAAATCTGAAATTATTTTTCAAGATGCCAATGTAAGGGTGAAAACAATTCCTTTGGATCATAGAATATATACTAACGGTTTTTTATTCAGCGAACTGCCGGGCGAGCGCAAATTGAATGTGTTGGCAACAGCAAAATATAAAATTGACAAAGCATATTTTCGGAGTATAAAACAGGGTAATGACATAAAACTTGATGATGGTTCAGTTATAGCAAATTCGGAACTCAGCCTGGATCCCCCTCAGACAAAACAATATGCCTATTGCAGTGATACCGGATTTAACAGGGAGATGGTTCCCCTTCTAAACGATGTGGATCTACTGTATCATGAAGCCACTTTTTTAGAAACCGAAGCGAATTTAGCGAAAAAAACCAAGCATTCTACAGCCATGCAGGCGGCAACAATTGCCAAAGAAGCCAATGTATTTAGATTACTACTAGGACATTTTTCTACAAGGTATAAATCTATATTGCCTTTCAGAGAGGAGGCTATTGCAGTTTTTGAGAATGTTGATTTGGCTGATGATGGCAAGATTTTTGAAATTTGACAATAGCTGCTTTCAGAAAATGCAGATCCTGCTTTTGTTTATATTACCAGACTATTATTTAATACTTGCCCGCTTTATTATAAAAATTCAATAACACTTCAATTTTATACATCTTTTCCCCAACTTTGTAGAACTAATATTCGTCTTTTAAAAATGCATAGAGATTTAGGGAATCATCGAAAATCGTATAATAAGAGCGCCTTAACTGAGCAATCTATTTCAGACAATCCAATGGAGCTTTTTCAGAAATGGTATTACGAAGTTGAAGCTGCTGATGGCTTGGATGAAACCAACGCGATGTCAGTTTCGACATTGGGATTGGATGGATTTCCAAAGAGCAGAATGGTCCTCCTGAAAAAATATACATTTGAGGGTTTTATATTTTATTCGAATTACCAAAGCGAAAAAGGAAAAGCAATCGAGGCGAATCCAAGAGTTTGTTTGTCATTTTTTTGGCCCAATCTGGAACGCCAGGTTATTATTAAAGGAACGGCTGAGAAATTAGCCCAAAATCTTTCCGATGGTTATTTTGAGTCTAGACCAGAAGGCAGTAAATTAGGAGCAATTGTATCGGACCAAAGTAGTGTAATTGAGTCTAGAGAAGTCCTGGAAATTGAATTAAAGAAATTGGAAGAAAAATATAAAGGCAAAGAAATTGAACGTCCGGATTATTGGGGTGGTTATCTTGTGAGGCCTGTTTCCATAGAGTTTTGGCAGGGCAGAGATAATAGGTTACACGATAGAATCCGGTACTCACTTCAAGCAGATTTTGATTGGAAAATAGAGCGACTGGCTCCATAAAACTATTTTAATTATGAAAACAGTTATTCTTGTCAGACACGGGAAATCATCCTGGCAATACGGGGTAAGTGATCAGGACAGACCCTTACAAGAGAGGGGAATTAATGACGCCCAATTGGTTAGTGCTGAATTCAAAAGGCTATCAAAGAACATAGATTCAGCATATTCCAGCCCCGCAAACAGGGCTCTTCATACCTGTATGATATTCTTAAGGACTTTTGATTATCCTTTGGAAAAATTAAATATTTCTGATCAACTATATGATTTTTCCGGGGAGGCGGTAATGTCTTTTGTAAAACAATTGGATGATAGTCTCAATAAAGTTGTGATTTTTGGCCATAACTATGCACTCACCAATATTGTTAACCAGTGGGGGAATAAGGCTATCGAAAATGTACCTACTTCGGCTTTGGTGCAAATCAGCTTCGATGTCTCTAGTTGGCAAGTGATTAAAAATGGTATTACCGAACATATCCTTATTCCAAAACTGCTTAAATAATGATTAAAACTAAAAATCAATACATCAACAGGGAGATAAGCTGGTTGATGTTCAATGATCGTGTATTACAGGAAAGTGCAGATAAAAATGTTCCATTAATAGAACGACTTCGGTTTTTAGGTATTTTTTCAAATAATTTGGATGAATTTTTTAAAGTAAGATACGCCACTATTAAAAGAATTGTCCTGGCAGGTAAGAAAGGTAAAAGTGCCTTGGGAGGTGAAAAAGCAAAGGACTTGCTTGCGGAAATCACGGAGATTGTAATCAATCAGCAAAGTAAAAGCCTGGAAATTCACGGGGATATTGAAAAAGAATTAGAATCAGAAGGCATTTATTTTATTAACGAAAGGGAGGTATCTGAAAGTCAGGCTAAGTTTGTTAAAAACTATTTTCTGGAAAAAGTAAGTCCACAGTTAATGACTATTGTTCTTAATGATCTTAATCAATTTCCTCTTTTAAAAGATACCGAAGCCTATCTGGCTGTAAAAATGGTTCATAAGGCAAAGGATATAGACGAAAATGAGAAAGAAATAGTTGAGAAAAGATATGCACTTATAGAAATTCCAAAAGGCATAGACCGCTTTGTTGTGCTGCCTAGGGAAGGAGATAAAGATTACATCATTATACTGGATGACCTGATTCGGTTTTGTCTGGCCCGGATATTTCCCATGTTTGAATATGAAGCTATTTCTGCGCATATGATTAAAATTACCAGAGATGCCGAATTGGATATAGATAATGACTTAAGCAAAACATTTATAGAAAAAATATCATCAAGCGTTCAGGGAAGAAAAATAAGTGATCCGGTTCGTTTTGTATATGATAAGAGTATAGCCAGGGATACCTTAGAATTTCTGAAAGGGAAAATGCGTATTGAGGATACAGATAGTGTGATTCCCGGAGGGCGTTATCACAATAGAAGGGATTATATGGACTTCCCAAGTTTAGGAAGACAAGATCTTATGTACGATAAGATCACGCCACTGCCGGTTAAAGGCTTAAGTCTGGAAGGAAGCTTATTGGAACGTATTGCCGAAAAGGATTACCTGATGTATGCACCATACCATACCTTTTCATACATTATAAAATTCCTTAGGGAAGCAGCCCTGGATCCAAAAGTAAAAAGCATAAAGATTACGGTATATCGGCTCGCCAAGAATTCACAAGTGGCGGCATCCTTAATAAATGCTGTAAAAAATGGTAAGAAAGTTACCATGCAGATAGAATTAAGGGCTCGTTTTGATGAGCAGGCCAATATAAAATATGCAGAAGAATTGCAGGCTGAAGGCGTAAAACTGATCTTTGGAGTCCCGGGTCTAAAAGTACATAGTAAAATTTGCGTAATTGAAAGGGAAGAGGATGATTTAATTAAGCGATATGGATTTATCAGCACCGGAAATTTTAATGAGTCAACTGCCAAAATATATACAGATTATACTCTGTTTACAGCAAACGCAGCTATCTTAAAAGAAGTCAAAATTGTCTTCGATTTTTTTGAAACCACCTACAAAATATATAAATACAAACATCTGGTTGTTTCCCCTCATTATACAAAAAGTTTGTTTAAGAAATTTATTGACAATGAAATACAGTCTGCAAAACTCGGCAGAGATGCCTATATAAAAATAAAGATGAACAGTTTCACCTCCTATGAAATGGTAGATAAATTATATGAGGCAAGTAGGGCTGGTGTTAAAATACAACTAATTATACGGGGTGTTTGTTGTCTTATTCCCGGGGTTGAGGGTATGAGTGAAAATATTGAAGCCATAAGTATTGTTGATAAATTTTTAGAGCATCCGCGTGTATTTATTTTTGGTAATGAAGGCAACCCTAAAATCTATATCTCATCTGCAGATTGGATGACACGTAATTTAGATAATAGGGTGGAGGTTGGTTGTCCAATTTATGATGAAGACATAAAACAGGAATTAATAGATACCTTTGAAATCTCCTGGGGTGACAATGTTAAAGCACGAATTTTTAATGGGGAACAAAACAATATTTATAAGAAGAACGAACAACCTAAATTACGCTCTCAATTCGCTATTTATGATTACTACCTTAACAAAATAAATTCTAAAAATAGAGAAGTTTGAATATCCGAAAATTTGCCGCAATAGACGTTGGTTCCAATGCTATTAGGTTATTGGTTCACAATGTTATTGAGGAAAAGGATAAGGAAACAAAATTCAGGAAAAATGTACTTATTAGGGTTCCTGTCCGTCTTGGAGAAGACTCTTTCACCAAAGGCGCAATATCTGAATTCAATACTGAAAGAATTGTAAAAACCATGAAATCTTTTAGTCTTTTAATGGAGGTTATTGGCGTGGAAAAGTATAAGGCATGTGCAACATCGGCAATGCGAGAGGCCCGTAATGGAAATAAAGTTATTGCCAGGATCTTAAAGGAATCAGGTATTGCCATTGAATTAATTAATGGTAAAGAAGAGGCCTCAATAATTGCATCTACGGATCTAAAAAAACTTATTCAAACAGATCAGTCCTATCTCTATATAGATGTAGGCGGGGGTAGTACAGAGTTCACTTTATTTGCCGAAGGGAGTATTAAAGTATCAAGGTCTTTCAAGATAGGAACAGTGCGCCTGCTTAATAATATGGTGAATGACGATATATGGAACGATATTGAGACATGGATAAGAAAAATTACAAAAGGGACATCTAAAATCTCAATAATTGGTTCAGGAGGCAACATCAATACATTGCATAAATTGTCGGGGCGAAGGGAAGGGGAACCCCTTTCCAATATATGGCTGAATGCTCAATATAACTTTTTGAAAAGTATGTCCTATGAAGACCGTATTTCCGAGTTAGGTCTAAATCCGGATAGGGCAGATGTAATCATTCCCGCCACACGGATATTTTTGACTTCTGCTAAATGGAGTGGGGCAAGAAAAATTCATGTACCCAAAATTGGTCTGTCTGATGGGATTATAAAGACTTTATATTATGCTAACCATGTATAGTTTCTTTTCTGCCTAAATCTTTCATAATCTCCGCTTCATATTCCAGAAGTTCCTGCCATTTTTTATCTACCTCTTCTTTATTTCCGTATTTCCTCGCAAATTTTAAAAACATGGTATAGTGCCCAGCCTCACTGACCATGAGTTTTTGATAAAAATCTGCCAATTCCTTGTCCTTTAGTTCTTCTGATAGCAACCTAAACCGCTCACAACTACGCGCTTCAATCAACGCGGCGTATAACAGACGATGCACCAGTTGAGTGGTCCTGTTTCCTCCTTTTGGAAAAAATTTTAAAAGTTGAATGGCGTATTCATCCTTGCGATACCTTCCCAGTGTTTTACCACGGGCAAGGATCTTATCGTGTACCATTTTAAAATGTCCCATTTCCTCTCTTGATAACGCGATCATTTCCTGAATCAATTCTGTATATTCAGGGAAAGTAATTATTAAAGAAATAGCCGTACTGGCCGCCTTTTGTTCGCAATAGGCATGATCTGTCAGAATTTCGTCTATATTTTTTTCCACTATGTTTACCCAGCGAGGATCAGTTGGTAATTTTAGTCCTAACATAATTCAAATTTTTGCTAAATTAAAAAGAACCTGTGAAACACTTATGGTGTTTAATAAAACTATATTCTCTTATTAATAGAAGAGGATTGCTGTTATCTTAATATATTTGTGCTGCTAAAGATTTTTCTTTTGTTTAACTCCTTGTTTATTTTGTAATTGGAATATATGCAGCATTTGGATACTCGTAAACAGTTATCTAAAATTTTGGGTGATAGTGTATCTGAAGAAACACATACCTGGATAGAGAATAAGTTAGATTTAATTATTAAGTCCAAATCTGCAAAGGAATTATATTTATCTTATAGTCTATTAGCCGGAAAAATTGATCCTGCACAAAAACCAAGAATCCAGGGCATAAATCAGGAATTGGAAAAATATCTGATCGCACAGAATGCGAACCTGCTCCAAATTGCTAGGATTTATCTTCTTAGTAAAGTACTTGAATCAGATTTAGCATATTTTTCAACTAAGGTGGCAAATCTTATTCAGGTTGCTGATACCGGTGAGCTGGAAACCTTTTTGAAGTTTTTAATGCTTTTACCTAATGCCGGGGACTATAATCACGTAGGCGTTGAAGCATTGCGAACTAATATTGGGATAATTTTTGACGCTATAGCATTAAACAATCCTTATCCTTCTATATATTTTAATGATCAGCAATGGAATCAAATGTATTTGAAAGCGGCTTTTATGGAGCGCAATTTGGGAGAGATTGTTGATGTTGAAAAGCGGGCGAACAGAGATTTAGTGAGAATTATTTCAGATTATGCCCATGAGCGATGGGCGGCTTCAAGGGATATAGATCCATTGTTCTGGCGACCTGTAACAGGATTTTTGGAAGGTGTTTTATTACAGGATATGGATCATTTGTTTAGGAGTAAAGATAAAATTGAAAATCTGGCGGCTGCACTTTGTTGTTATTACTCCAATCAACCGGAAGCAATCAGACTATTGGATAAGTATCCCAATTTAAAGGAAAAAGTTGCGAATAAGGCCGTCACCTGGGAAAATTTAAAAAATAAGCTATGAAAGAAAAAATGATGATAATTGACCCTCACATTCATATGACCTCGAGGACAACCGATGACTATGAAGCTATGGCGGAGGCTGGAATTGTTGCAATTATTGAGCCCTCGTTTTGGTTAGGTCAGCCGCGAACCCAGGTTGGATCATTCCAGGATTATTTTAGTAGCCTTGTTGGTTGGGAACCATTTAGGGCCAGTCAGTTTGGAATAAAACACTACTGCACCATTGGCTTGAATTCCAAAGAAGCCAATAATGAGGCCCTGGCAGAGCAGGTTATGGAACTTTTACCCTTATATCTTCACAAGGAAAATGTTGTAGCTATAGGCGAAATAGGCTATGATGATCAAACGCCGGCTGAGGATAAGTATTTTAGGGAACAATTAGAGCTGGCTAAAGAACTAAATATGACTGTACAGGTGCATACCCCTCATAGAGATAAAAAGGCTGGAACAATCAGGAGCATGGAAGTGTGCATGGAGCATAAACTGGATCCTGGCAATGTCATAATTGATCACAATAATGAGGAAACAGTAAAAGAAGTTTTAGATAGAGGTTTTATTGCCGCTTTTACCATTTATCCCAAAACTAAAATGGGCAATGAACGCATGGTAGAAGTAGTGCGTAAATATGGCAGCTCTAAAATCATAGTAGATAGTTCGGCAGACTGGGGGGTTAGTGACCCATTGGCAGTGCCAAAAACGGCAGCCCTTATGTTAAAGCGCGGTATAGAGCGTGAGGATGTCATAAAAACCTGTTATCAGAATGCCCTGGATGCTTTTAGTAAAAATGGCAAAATGAAAGAATCAGACTGGTTAAATCCGCAAGGAATTAATCAATCAATTCTTTTCAATGATAATAGCGTTTTAAGAGGTCAGGAACCTCGTAGAGACACAGATCAAATAAAGTAGAATGAACGTGGTACTTCTGGGTTATTCAAAGCTTGCCAGGCCTGCAAACTTACCCACTGCCATGGCAGATATAATGGCCGGTTCCAGCATATCCGGTTTAACCGTGCTAATTGCATCTGACACTTTTTTAGGTGGAGCTGTATCTCTGAATTTATTACTTCTCCTAATTTCCTCAACGTTCCTTTACGCCGGAGGAGTTGTACTAAATGATGTATTTGATTTTAAAATTGACCAGATAGAACGACCTGAAAGACCTATTCCAAAAGGAGATGTATCTCTAAAAGGAGCTTCATTATTTGGAACCGGCTTATTGATATCAGGAATTATTTTATCCTTTTTTGTGAATTACCTTAGTGGTATCATAGCTTTAATTCTTGCTTTAGCAATCATACTTTATGATACATTTTCCAAAAAATTTCAATTTCTGGGGCCTTTAAATATGGGGCTTTGCAGAGCATTGAACCTTATTTTAGGGATGTCTGTATTTGGTGAAATATCTCACTGGATGTATGCCGTAATTCCTCTTTTATATATTTTTGCCATTACATTAATAAGCAGGGGAGAGGTTTATGGGGAAAACAAAAAGCACATAATTTGGGCAGGGCTATTATATGCTGTGGTAATTTTTAGCGTTTTGATGATTTTACCGGATAAACAGGAAAAGTTGCTTGGTTTAATTCCTTTCCTTGGTTTATTTATATTTCTGATTTATAGTTCATTAATTAGGGCATATAGAATAAATTCACCGGAAAATATAAAAAAAGCAGTGGTTAGCGGTGTACTTTCAATAATTGTTTTGGATGCCTCGCTCACTGTAGCCTTTGATAGTTGGCAGTTTGGATTGATTGTTTTACTATTGTTGCCACTTTCGTACATATTAGCTAAAATATTTGCCGTAACTTAAAATTATGGAATGCAATTAAAGCCTATAGAACAATCTTTTGCCGTAAATTTTAAATATAGTTTACACTTCACAAGTGGCTTATTTGAAAGCAATAATAAATTGTTCAAGGAGGTTATAGAGTCATACAAGCCAAATGAACAGGTAAAACTCCTTTTCGTTGCGGATAATGGCGTTCTTAAAAAGCACCCTAAGCTAATTGAGCGTATTAGAAATTATTGTCTGCTGCATAGCTCTCAACTGCTATTTACCGAGTGTCTGGTAATTGAAGGTGGAGAGATATCCAAAAACAATTACAACAATGTTGATAGAATAATAGGCGCGATCAATAATAATGGTATTTGCAGGCATTCCTTTGTGATAGTCATTGGAGGTGGTGCGGTAATTGATATGGCAGGTTATGCTGCGTCGGTTGCTCACAGGGGTGTAAAGCTCATTCGTATCCCAACTACTGTCCTTTCCCAGAACGATGCCGCAATAGGGGTAAAGAATGGCATAAATGCTTATAACAAAAAGAATTTTATAGGAACTTTTGCGCCACCATATGCAATAATAAACGATAGTGATTTTTTGACAAGTCTTGAGCAACGCGATTGGATTGCAGGAGTAGCTGAGGCTATTAAGGTTGCTCTTATTAAAGATGAATTTTTCTTTAAAACAATTAAAGAAAATGCGATCAAATTGAAAGAACGTGATATGGATGCCATGCTCAAAACTATTTACAGGTGCGCCGAAATGCATATGGAACATATTGCCAAAGGTGGCGACCCTTTCGAAAGCGGATCTTCCAGACCCTTAGATTTTGGTCATTGGTCCGCGCATAAGTTAGAACAGATGAGCAATTATTCTTTGAGACATGGTGAAGCTGTGGCTAAGGGGATTGCTCTGGATTTAGTATATTCTAAGCTTATTGGTTTTATTTCAGCAGAAATTTTGGATGAAATTTTAAAGGTCATGGCAGACATTGGCTTTGATTTGTCTATTCCGGTTTCAGGAGATGAAGAAATGCAGGAATTATTAAAAGGGATTCAGGAGTTTCGTGAGCATCTTGGAGGTGAATTGACAATTACATTAATAAACGGTATTGGGCAGAAGGTAGATGTGCACAAAATAGACATAGAATTAATGAAGAATGCAGTAAATTCCCTTAATAATAAATGTAAAATTAATATGGCATAAACTATGCTGATCGATGATAAATACCATCTGACTTATTGCACTAATATTCATCCGGGACAGGATTGGGAAAGTACTTTTGAGAGTTTAGTTGAATACCTGCCGGTTATAAAGAATAAAATATCAAAAGGGCAACTATTTGGTATAGGATTGCGACTATCCAATAAGGCAAGTGAAGAGCTTGCTATGAATGATAATCTCCCAAAATTTAAAAGTTGGTTAATTAAAAACGGTCTTTATGTATTTACCATGAATGGTTTTCCATATGGAAATTTTCATGATGAAGTTGTAAAGGCTAAAGTCCATGAACCCGATTGGACAACAAGGGATAGAGTCAATTATACTATAAGACTATTTGATCAGTTGGCTTATCTCTTGCCCGAAGGTATTTCTGGGGGTATTTCCACATCACCAATTAGCTACAAACACTGGCACAGTAGCAAGGATAGTAAAAAGACAGTCATGGAAAAGGGAGCAACTCATTTGACCGAGCTTGTGTTAAAACTCCATGAACTTGAAGAAAGAACCGCCAAGTATCTTCATCTTGATATAGAACCGGAGCCGGATGGGATGCTTGAGAATACTGAAGATGTTTTAACGTTCTACCGTAATTTTCTTTTACCAATTGCGAAAAAGGAACTAATAAAAACCCTTGATGTGAGCGAAGAAAGGGCGAAAGATTTGGTTTTGCGCTATTGTACCCTTTGCTATGATATATGTCATTTTTCACTTGCCTATGAAGAGCCCGCCTATACTTTCGAAAAATTAAAGAATGCTGGAATTAAGATTGGAAAAATACAGGTTAGCGCAGCTTTGAAAATTAAATTTGATACATCCGATAGAGATAAAATATGGGAATCATTGGCGCAATTTGATGAGCCTACCTACCTGCACCAGGTTACTGAAAATACTAGCGAGGGGGTTAAGACTTATAATGACTTGCCCGTTGTTCTAAAAAATAAAACTAATGTTTCAGAATTAAGAGCACATTTTCATGTTCCCATTTTTCTAGAATCTTTTGAGGAATTATATTCCACACAAGATCATATATTGAAGGTGATAGCTATTCTCAGAGATAATTTGATTTCAGAACACCTGGAAATTGAGACTTATACCTGGGATGTACTTCCAAATTCTCTTAAAAAAGAACTTTCAGAATCGATAATCAGGGAAATGAACTGGTTAATAGATAAACTATAAAAGGCATGAATAAAACGGTCGTTCTTAATGTTGTTGGTCTTACCAATAGACTAATTGGTGAACATACGCCTTTTATCAAGTCATTTCTGGAAAAAGGCGAGTTAGCCTCAATTGAACCGGTTTTGCCTGCGGTCACCTGCACTGCTCAAACAACTTATCTTACCGGTAAATGGCCTTCAGAACATGGTATTGTTGGAAACGGATGGTATTTTAAGGATGAATGTGAAGTAAAATTTTGGAGACAATCCAATAAATTGACTCAAAGTGACAAGTTGTGGGATGAGATGAAGCAATTGGACAGCAATTTTACCTGTGCTAATCTTTTCTGGTGGTATAATATGTATTCTACAGTGGATTACAGTGTTACGCCTCGTCCTAACTATCTTGCCGATGGCAGAAAAATCCCTGATGTCTATTCACATCCACCTGAATTAAGAGACCAATTACAAAAAGAACTAGGGACTTTCCCTTTATTTAATTTTTGGGGTCCCAAAACATCAGTGAAGTCGAGTCAGTGGATTGCTGACGCTGCAATCAGAATAGACCAATTGCATGATCCTACACTTACTTTAGTTTATCTGCCTCATTTGGATTATAATTTGCAGAGATATGGTATTGACTTTTCCAAAATCAGTAAAGATCTCAATGAAATTGATGAGGTTGTGAAAAAACTGGTAAGTCATTATGACAAGGAAAATACAAATATCGTTCTACTCTCGGAATACGGTATAACCGATGTAAGCAAACCAATTCACATTAACCGTATTCTTCGATCTGAGGGATTAATAAGTATCAGGGAAGAAAGAGGCCTGGAGCTTTTAGATGCAGGCGCCAGTAAAGCTTTTGGAGTGGCTGATCATCAGATAGCGCACATTTATCTTAATGACCCAACAATTGAAAGCAAAGTAAAGGAGTTATTAAAAGGAATTGAAGGTATTGACAGGGTGTTATCGCATAATGAATTGCAAGAGGCACATTTAAATCACAGCAGGTGTGGCGATTTGCTGTTGATAGCTGATAAAGATTCATGGTTTACTTATTATTTCTGGATGGATGATTCAAAAGCTCCGGACTACGCAAATATGGTGGATATCCACAAAAAGCCTGGTTATGACCCGGTAGAAATGTTCACAGATCCGGATGATAAATTTGTGATGCTCAAGGTGATATTGAAACTTATAAAAAAGAAACTCGGATTTAGAACTGTAATGAATATAATTCCCCTAAAAGCAAATTTGGTAAAGGGTTCCCATGGCAGAATACCTGAAGATCAATCAGATTATCCGGTTTTTATAACAAATAATAAAGGATCATTAAAACAGCAACTTTTTAAATCCACAGAGGTGTATCAGCTTATAACTAAACAGTTAACCGGTTAAAATCTTACATTATGAAAAACCTGTTTAAATATCTTTCCTTAATATTTATATTGTTATTCATATGGGCCGCTTATGTGCAATACAATGATCCAGACGCTTTGTTATGGTATGCCATCTATGGAGTTGCTGCTACAGCTTCTTTGTTCTTCTATCTGGGTAAATTAAACTTTACCGTGGCACTTATTCTAAGTGGAATATATTTTATCGGCACTTTTGTTTTGTGGCCAGATAAGTTTGAAGGCGTAACTATTGGTAATGGAGATATTGTCAATATTGAAAGGGGAAGAGAGTCTTTAGGGCTGCTTATTGTAGCAATAGTAATGCTGATTTATGCCCTTAGGTTAGGATTGGTAAATAAATCAAAGGTCTAAATCAAACTCCTTTCTTAGGAGATCAATCGCAGGGTTTATTTCCCTTAGTTTTTGATACTTCTCTTCAGGTGTATAGGCAAATTTTTTGGCAATTTCGTCATTGACGGTTATTTTCAACTCAATACTATAATTGTTAAGCTGCTTTCTTAGAAATTTCAAAAGTTGATATTGTTCCCTTTCAATTTCTTTTTTCATTGTACCATTGGGCAGCTCAATCCATATTTGCGATTCATCAACTATTTTAGGTTGGTCGGAACGTAGATTAGAAGCCATAATCTTTTTACCTGCTTCGTCTAATTTTTGAATATAATTTCCCCAATGTTTTAATAATTCTTCTTTTTCAAAACTTTCTTTAGGCAGTTCATCCTCATCAATTACGACCTCTATCCTTTTAAGCTGATGTTCTTTTTTCGCCTTTAAACTGGATATTGACAATCCCGAAATTCTTTTGGATCGCTCCTTAATCCTAATGTTTTTGTTAGGATCTGATACCAATACTTCTTCCGACATAATGGATGTAAGTGGCTGTTTTTCAATTTTTTCCGTTTCGGGAAATTCCGCCTGTTCCCGGACTTCGACTTCCTTCTCTTTAGGTATGACTGTTTTGATTTCCTCCAACATATTCCCCGATTCCAGAGGTTCCGGAGCCTGGTTAGCGGGTATAGTATCAATAAAAAACGAAGTCGGTATTAATTGAATTTCACCATTCCAGGTGGAACTGAGGTTTTCAAGATTTTTTTTTTCACCATTAAAATCTATGGAGGCTAATTTCATTAAGGTTAACTCAACCAATAATCTATGGTTTTTACTGGCTTTGTAGTTAAGGTCACATTCATTTGCAATAGTTATCCCTCTTAATAAAAAGGATTCAGAAGTTTTTTTAGATTGCTCCAGATACTTTTTTTTAGCCTTTTCTCCAACTTCCAAAAGGGCGATAGTGTCTTTATGCCTGCAAACCAAAAGGTCTCTGAAATGTGAAGCCAGACCGCTAATAAAATGATGTCCCTCAAAGCCTTTAGCGAGCGTTTGATTGTACAAAACTAATAATTGAGGGATGTTATGCTCCAGAATTAAATCTGTAGTGGCAAAATATGTATCGTAATCCAGAACATTTAAATTCTCAGTTACAGCCGCTCTGGTAAGATTTTTTCCGGAGAAACTAACTACCCGGTCAAAAATAGATAATGCATCTCTCATAGCGCCATCTGCCTTCTGGGCTATAATGTGAAGTGCATCATCCTCTGCTTCAATACCTTGTTGCTCGGCAATATATTTGAGATACTCAGCGGCATCCTTAACGGTTATACGTTTAAAGTCAAAGATCTGGCAACGCGATAATATGGTGGGTATAATCTTGTGTTTTTCTGTAGTAGCTAAAATAAAAATAGCATGTTTAGGTGGTTCTTCCAGTGTTTTTAAAAATGCATTAAACGCGGATTGAGACAGCATATGTACCTCATCAATGATATATACTTTGTATTTTCCAACCTGAGGTGGTATTCGCACCTGGTCTATCAAGCTCCTGATATCATCAACAGAATTATTCGATGCCGCATCCAGTTCAAAAATATTGAATGCAAAATCTTCATCTTCTTTTTCTGTACCGTCCTGGTTAATCTGTTTGGCCAAAATCCGTGCGCATGTAGTCTTTCCTACTCCTCTGGGGCCACAGAATAAAAGCGCTTGAGCCAGATGGTTATTATCTATTGCATTCAGCAAAGTATTTGTAATGGCTTCCTGGCCCACAACATCCTTGAAGGTTTTGGGTCTGTACTTACGGGCCGATACAATAAAAGGTTCCAATTAAATAAGGTTTTGTAGGCTAAATATAAACGTCTACTCTGTGATATACAAATATAGAAATAGCCGTCAATTCTGGCGTTTAATTTGGAACTATATGCCCAGTTTTTATCAACAATTGTTTTCTGACAGAACTATTGACCAAGGGTGTAAAGGCCAAAATATTCATTATTATTTCCATGTCAGGATTTGAAATAGCATATATGAAGACAAATCAAAGTATGAATAGAGCCGTATTTGTTTTTAAGCCTAAAAGGGATATCGTACCTTTGCACTAAACAGGTCCCCTTATCGCGCTAACAGTTTATGTTAGTGAGGAAAGTCCGGACACCATAGTGCAGCATAGCGGGTAACGCCCGTCTCTTCCGCCATGTGCGGAAGAAGGACAAGTGCAACAGAAAGCAAGTACAGGTAATGCTGTAGTGAAATCAGGTAAACTCTATGCGGTGAAACGTCATGTAAATCAGCGTTTGAGGACTGCACGTTCAAGCTGAAGGGTAGGCGGTTAGAACTTTGGGGTAACCTTTAGTCCAGATAAATGATAAGGAGGTCTCTTTGAGGCCTTACAGAATCCGGCTTATGACCTGCTTTTAGAAAAACTCCCTTGTTCTATAAGGTCTATTTTGGATCTAAGAGTGAGGGATTTTTTTATTCCATAGATTCATTTGATTCAAAAAAACTAAAAATACTCCCTCCGTATTTCTTCATGTATTTAAAATTTTCAACAACAGATAAATCGGTGTGTTTGGAATGCTCTATTATTAAAATCCCATTTTTATTTAATAATTGTCTTTCAAAAACAATTGAAGCAATCCTGGAACAATCTTCGAAGGTAAAACTATAAGGAGGATCAACAAATATGACATCAAAATTCAGCTTTACTTTTTCAATAAACTTAAAAACATCACTTTTAATAGCAGAAATATTAAAGCCAAGTTCATTGGCCATTTTTGCGATAAACTTAATACATCTGTAATCTTTATCAACAGCCACAATTTCCCTGCTGCCTCTGGAGGCAAATTCGAAACTTATATTCCCCGTCCCAGAAAATAAGTCCAATACTTCTAGATCCTCAAAATAATAGTTGTTATTTAAGATATTGAATAAAGCTTCTTTGGCCATGTCAGTAGTGGGACGTACAGGCAGTCCCTTGGGGGCCATGATACGGCGGCCTTTATGTGAACCGGAGATAATGCGCATTAAAGAGCGTTTAGTACTGTAAAATCCACTGTTTCCTTATCAAACTCTTCAGTTGAATAAATGTCGCTGGGTGGAATAAATAATGAAATATGCTGTATATATTCATAAGCAATATTGTAAAGCTCATCGCCCATATCGACCGCACCGAAAAGCCTCAATTTTATGGTTTCCGTATTCAGTTTTAATTGTTCTAAGGTAAAAAGGAGGTAATAAATAAAATCTTCCTTGGTGCTAAATTGAAAACTATTAAAGAATAATAATTGCTTTTGAGTGAGTACTGTAATATCCATCTGCTTATCGGCTACATGCACATAACAAATAGGCTCATTTCCATTGCTGTGGGAATTTAATAAGGATTGAACCATAACTGTCCCATGGTGCATGAATTCAAATTCCCCAAAAAGATCATAAATGTAATTGTTGATATTTACAAAAGGTACATAAACATTTACCAGATCGTAACTATCAATCTCATCGTATTCAACCAGATCATTGGCGAGTATTTTGACATTAAACTTAAGATAGTTGGCAAGTTCGGCTTTATCAAATAATGGCTTAGGAACAAGGCTAAAGAGATTATTTCTATGGATAACCACGACCTCTGTAAAGGAATAATCTTCAAGTTGTATTTCTCTAAAGAGCTGTTTTAATTCCTTTAGCATCTCATAAGGGCTTAACTCTTTACCAAAGTTACGCCGCTTGTAATGTTTGATCGTGTTGGCTATAGTGTCCACGATACAAAAAGAAAGTCCATTCAAGCTAACCTGAATGGACAATTTATGAAAATTTTCAATATTGTTATTGATCTCCTTTTTTGTCATAAATAGGGGGCCAGTTACCATTGGTACTTACATCTGTAAGCGAACCTACTCTAATTTCTGGTCCGTTTACTTCTTCAACACTTATTTGAGCATTTTCCCTGGCCATAAGATCCCTAGGTTGGTCGTATAAAATAATATCCTTTTTAACTTTGGCTTCAAAAACCGGAGCCTTGTAGCCTCCCTTATCAACAATTTCAGCTTTCATTTCAAATGTTTCTCCACCTTGAGCGTAAGGAACATTCATCATGCTTTTATAGCGATCATCGCCTTTAAATAAGGAATCCTTTACGGAAACAAAACCCAGGGTATCAATAATGGTTACTTCTCTTAAAAGATCAATTCCATAAACCTTGTCGAACTCCATATATGAAGAGTCTCTTTGTTGAGTTATTGTATATTTTCCGGTATCCACAAAAGTTATAAGACTATTAAAGTCGTTGGCAAATTTTCCATTAACTGTCCTGTAAGCTTCCTGAGAATCTCTGATGTCCTTTAAATTGGAAATTACTTTAGAAAAACGTTCTTCCTTTACCTTTTTGAACTCAATAGGTCCCGTTACAGATCTATAGATTAGGTATCCAAGTCCTACGCAAATTATCCAAAGTACTATCTGAAGTATGGTTTTCATTTTTAACTGGTATTAATTATCTTTAACTGGTCTTCACAAATCTACAATTTTTTTTTAATCGTAAAAGGTTTTGTCGCAAAAATCCTCTTTATATTTGAAGGCTTATGAAATTGCTTACTGCGCCTTCTTTTTATAAACTTCTTAAGGATAACTTTCCTCATACACCCACATCAAAACAAGAAGTGGCCTTACAACAGCTGGCACATTTTGTGTTATCTGAAAAAAAAGAGGAAGTCTATTTGTTGAAAGGTTTTGCCGGAACTGGTAAAACAACCATAGTAGGGGACATAGTATCTAATTTATGGAAGACAACTATGAAGGCAGTTCTGCTGGCACCCACCGGAAGGGCCGCCAAAGTGATGAGTAATTATTCCAAAAGTCAGGCCTTCACAATTCACCGGAAAATTTACTTTCCGAAAAAAGAAAGTGGGGGAGGCATAAAATTTATACTTGCACCAAACAAGCATAGGGATACAATTTTTATTGTAGATGAAGCTTCTATGATCCCTGATGCACCATCAGATTCCAAGTTATTTGGAAATGGCTCACTATTAGACGACTTGTTGATGTTTGTGTACTCCGGCCATAATTGTAAATTGATTTTAATTGGTGATACTGCTCAGTTGCCACCGGTTCATTTGCAAATCAGCCCTGCTTTGGACAGCGAAAAACTAGCTCATAATTATAATAAAGAGGTTACAACCTTAGAGTTAGATGAAGTAGTAAGACAGGCAGAGGACTCTGGGATATTACTGAATGCCACCAATTTGCGGGAACAATTACAATCTGGCTACTTGGATGAATTTAGATTTGATGTTAACCCCTATAAAGATATTGTAAGACTAATTGATGGTAATGACATTCAGGAAGCTATTGATAATTCATACAGGGAAAATGGGAAGGAAGAGACAGTACTAATTGTTCGCTCAAATAAAAGAGCAAATTTGTATAATGAAAACATAAGAAACAGAATATTATACCTGGAAAATGAGTTGGCCCCCGGCGATTATATGATGGTTGTCAAGAACAATTACTTTTGGTTAAAGACCAGTTCAGAGGCCGGTTTTATTGCAAATGGGGATATTATTGAAATCCTGGAGATTTTTTCTATTAAGGAACTCTATGGTTTCAAATTTGCGGAGGTAAAAGTAAAAATGGTAGATTATCCGAACCAAAGGCCGTTTGAGACTGTCTTATTATTAGATACAATAAGAGCGGATACACCTTCATTGTCCTATGAAGAAGGAAATAGGTTATATCAGGAAGTACAAAAGGATTATGCTCATGAAAAGTCCAAATACAAACGTTTTCTGGGAGTAAAGAATAACAAATACTTTAATGCCTTGCAGGTGAAATTTTCATATGCCATTACGTGCCATAAATCACAGGGAGGACAATGGAATACTGTATTTGTAGAGCAACCTTATCTTCCGAATGGAATAGATCGTGAATATTTACGATGGCTCTATACCGCGGTAACCAGAGCTAAGGAAAAATTGTACCTGATAGGGTTCAAGAGCGATTTTTTTGTTGATCAGGAATGACTTAAATTAGTACAACAGATTTTTATAATGACATCTGAGACAATTATTAGTATATTTCTTGGAATCGGCCTGGCCGCTTCGGTAGGGTTTAGGGTATTTTTGCCTTTGTTTGCACTTAGTCTTGCGGCCTATTTCGGCGTTTGGGAATTAAACCAACAGTGGGTATGGATTGGTAGTCTTGCAGCATTAATTGTACTTGGAGTTGCTACATTAATAGAATTATTGGCCTATTTTATTCCTTGGGTGGATAACTTACTTGATAGCTTAGCGATTCCCCTTGCTGCAATTGCAGGTACAGCCGTTATGGTTTCTACAGTGGCAAATTTGGATCCGGTTGTTACTTGGTCCCTTGCCATTATAGCCGGAGGAGGCACTGCAACGGCTATAAAAGGAGCTTCAGCAGCTGGAAGAGTTGTTTCTACGACAACTACAGGAGGTTTGGCGAATCCATTGGTTTCTGCCTTAGAATCCGGAACTGCTATAGTAGTTTCAATCGCATCAATATTTGCTCCAATACTTGCTATGGTGTTGGTTATTATTATACTAATTTTTATTTTTTCCATTTATCGAAAACTAAGGCCAAGAATTAAACATTAATAAAAACTATATCAATGACTAAAATAATTGCCATGATACCTGCGCGTTATGCCGCAACCAGATTTCCCGGAAAATTGATGCAGGATTTAGCAGGTAAACCTGTCATTGTCAGAACTAATGAGGCCGCTTTAAAGACAAAATTATTTGATGAGGTTTATGTAGTAACAGACAGCCCTATCATTTATGATGCTATCGTTAAAGTAGGCGGGAATGCTATTATGAGTAAGGAAGAGCATGAATGTGGCAGTGATAGAATAGCGGAGGCAGTGAGCGACATGGAAGTGGATATTATTGTCAATATACAGGGTGATGAACCTTTTACTGACAAGGAAAGTTTAGTTAGTATGCTAAAAGTATTTGAAAATGATTTGAACGAAGAAATTGATTTAGCCTCTCTAATGACAAAAATCACCGATTCGGAGGAAATTAATAATCCTAATATTGTCAAGGTAATTGTCGATAACAGAAATTTCGCACTTTACTTTTCGAGATCGACTATCCCTTATCTGAGGTCTACAGATATGGAAATAGATTATTTTAAACATAAAGGGGTTTATGCTTTCAGAAAAAGGGCACTTATGGATTTTAGAAGTTTACCTATGTTAACTCTTGAAGCAGCAGAGAAAATTGAGGCCATACGATATTTGGAGTATGGAAAAAAAATAAAAATGGTGGAAACTGAAGCAAATGGAATAGAAATTGACACTCCTGAAGATCTTGAAAAAGCTAAAGAGGTATGGAATTAGATTTTAGCAATATCAAAGTGGTTGGTTTCGATGCTGATGATACCCTCTGGGTAAATGAAACCTATTTCCGGGAAGCGGAAGAAAAATTTGCGGATCTTCTTGAAAATTATGAAACCAAGAATAAGGTGGATCAGGAGCTTTTTAAAACGGAAATGAACAACCTTGAGTTGTATGGTTATGGGATAAAAGGTTTTATGCTTTCTATGATAGAATCTGCCATGGAATTATCAAATAATCATGTTCCTCCACAGACACTAACTGAAATATTGAATCTTGGAAAGGAAATGATAGCCAAGCCTGTCGAACTTTTACAGGGCGTGGAAGAAGTATTGCAAAAACTGTCCAGAAAATATCGGTTGATTGTTCTTACAAAAGGAGATCTCTTAGATCAGGAGAGAAAATTAGAAAGATCCGGACTTACTAAATATTTTCATCATGTTGAGGTATTAAGTGACAAGAAGGAAGAGAATTATAAAAATCTACTGGACCATCTGGAAATTAATACTAACGAATTTTTAATGATAGGAAATTCGCTGAAATCAGACGTATTACCTATTTTGAATATAGGTGCCAGGGCAGTACATGTGCCATTTCATACAACCTGGGCACATGAAGAGGTTACTGTAGAGGAACAGACGAATAACCACCTAACATTAAACACGATATCAGATATTCTTAAATACCTTAATTAAAATTATGAAACAAGACAAAGAAATTCCATTAAAGGAAGCTGCTAAAATTACAAAAGGACCATACAGAAATTTTCCAATGGTACCTCGTGTTGTCTTTGGATCTGGAAGTTTTGACCAATTAGGTGAAATAATAGGTCCTCATAGAAGCAGTCCTGATGCCCCCGTTATTTTCCTTGTAGATGATGTTTTCACTAACTCAGACTTAATAGAAAGAATTCCTGTTCAATTCAATGATAGGACTATTCTTATTTCTTCGGACAAAGAACCAAAAACCGGACAGGTAGATGATTTAGTTAGTCAGATAAAAGAAGATTATACAGAGTTACCTTCAGCTGTGGTCGGCATTGGTGGGGGTACTTTATTGGATTTAGCAAAAGCGGTTGCCATCATGTTAAATAACGAGGGTTCTTCGGCGAAGTATCAGGGTTGGGATTTGGTACATAATCCTGCTGTCTATCATGTTGGGATACCTACTATAAGTGGCACGGGGGCTGAGGTGTCCAGAACAACAGTTTTACTTGGCCCCGAGAAGAAACTGGGGATTAATTCGGATTTTACCCCCTTTGACCAGGTTATTCTGGACCCTGATCTGCTTCAGGGAGTTCCCAAAGAACAATGGTTCTATACCGGAATGGATTGTTTTATTCATTGTGTGGAATCTCTCAATGGAACCTACCTGAATGCATTTAGCCAAAGTTATGGTGAAAAAGCACTGGAGTTATGTGAAGAAGTTTTCTTAGGTGATATTTCAGAATCAGAATCCAGGGATAAATTAATGATGGCCTCATGGCATGGGGGTATGAGCATTGCCTATTCTCAGGTAGGTGTTGCACACGCAATGAGTTATGGACTTTCTTACTTACTGGGAACCAGGCATGGGATTGGAAATTGTCTTGTTTTTCAGCATTTAGGAGAGTTTTATCCTGAAGGGGTGGCTATATTTAACAAAATGATGAAAAAGCATGACATCCAACTACCTAAAGGAATTTGCGAACATTTAACTGATGAGCAATTTAATACTATGATAAAAGTATCACTGGGTATGGTGCCGCTTTGGGAAAATGCTTTAGGCAAAGACTGGGCTAAATATATAACCCCTGAAAAATTGAAATCTATTTACCAGAAAATATAATCTTAAAGAAGCATCAACTTTTTACAGAATTGCCCTTTTATGCATATTTGTACTTATTGATTTAAAGGTATTGAGCCTATACATTATTAGAAATCCCTCACACTATTTTATGCATAAACTTTCTAAATTTATTTTTTTTAAGATACTAAAGTGGCAGCTAATAGGTACTTTCCCTGATGTGGATAAATGCGTTGTTATTGTTGTTCCTCATACCAGTTGGGTGGATTTTTTTCTGGGTTTATTGGTTCGAAAGCTATTTAATGAAGAAATTAATTTTATTGGAAAGGAAAGTTTGTTTAAGCCTCCATTCGGCTGGTATTTCAGATGGATGGGAGGTGCTCCTATAAACCGCAGTAAAAGCCAAAACAAAGTAGCAGCCATTGCCAAAATTTTTGATGAGCGCAAAAAATTTAGGTTGGCACTGGCACCAGAAGGTACCCGAAAAAAGGTAGCTGATTGGAAAACCGGGTTTTATTATATCGCCAAGACTGCTCAAGTCCCAATTGTTATGGTGGCCTTTGATTTTGGTAAAAAACAAGTCAAGGTTTCAGAGCCTCAATTCCCCACAGATAACATGGAAGCCGACCTAAAAAAATACAAAGAATTTTATAAAGGAGTCATCGGCAAAATTCCTGAATACAGTTTTTAAACCCTTACAAAGGTAAACCCTATACTAGCAGTTTCAAAAGTTCCATCGTTGTCAAAATCATATTCTCCAGATTCAAAACCCCCATTAATGGTAAATGTGCTGGCGGTAAGTGTTGCCCCATAAGTATCCCAGTCTCCGGGATAAGCAGCCCATTCGATGGCAAAATAATATTTTCCTTCCCATTTTTCCCAGAACATTTCCCCACTTACTGTGTATGAAGGCCTATCTGATGGATCAATGGTTAAAGTAAACTTGCCACTGCTTTGTACGGACATGGATACAGATCCGCCTTCGTCAATGATATTTACAGACAGCATATTACCGTCATTAAAAGTAGCCGAAGTGGCTTCCCAATTACCGGCCAATTCACTTATTTCAAAAGATCCTCCTTCTTTGACTAAAGCATCTGTATCGTCGTCACCAGAACAGGAAAGTAGTAAAAATGCGAACAAGGGGGCAAATAAAAATACTTTGCTTAGTGTTTTCATAATATTAGATTTAAAGGGTTATCAATAATTTAAATTCCGGTTAAGGTAAAATGAGGTATTAGTCTCAATATTAACTTCAACCGATAATAAAATTATTAAGGACATTGATGAATTGAAATGATATGCATCATCCCTTTAAAAATTATTTGATAAACAATAAATCCAATACAGTTTGTATGATTAATGCTTTCTCTAAAAAAAAAGTATGAATATTAATGGATAAGTGTCGAAACCTATTATGAGCTATATCTAAAAGATTATAAGCATATATCGAAATTTATTCCTGCATCGTATGATAAACATTTTGCACATCATCATCTTCCTCAATTTTCTCCAATAGTTTTTCAACATCTTCTGCTTCTTCAGGAGTGAGCTCCTTGGTAATCTGCGGGATTCGTTCGAATCCTGATGACAGGATTTCAATATTTCTGGATTCCAATTCCTTTTGGATGGCGCCAAAACTTTCAAAAGGGGCGTATATCAAAATGCCGTCTTCATCCATAAAAACTTCTTCAGCACCAAAATCTATCATATCTAATTCTATTTCTTCCGGATCTATTCCCTCGGAATTGATGCGAAAATTACAAGTATGATCAAACATAAACTCAACAGATCCTGATGTGCCCAGGCTTCCGTTACATTTATTAAAATAACTGCGAATGTTGGCTACAGTCCTGGTATTATTATCTGTTGCGGTTTCTATTAAAATAGCTATTCCATGGGGAGCATACCCTTCAAACAAAACCTCCTTAAAATCGCCTAGTGACTTATCTGATGCCCTTTTAATGGCTCTTTCGATATTGTCTTTGGGCATATTTACAGACTTGGCATTCTGAATTACCGCTCTTAACCGCGAATTGGAATCAGGATCAGGGCCACCTTCCTTTACAGCCATTACGATATCCTTCCCAATCCGTGTAAAAGCTTTGGACATTGCTGACCATCGCTTCATTTTCCGCGCTTTCCTAAATTCAAATGCTCTTCCCATAAATTAATATGCTATTTATTGAAAGCAAATTTAACAAATTTAAATGTGGAGACAAGAGATGATATAACTGGTAAAAATTATTTGTTATTTACTATCTTTTCAATGCTTTTTGCAAGTTCAAAATCATTATTGGTTATACCGCCAACGTCATGAGTATTTAATCGTATGTTAAGAGAGTTGTAGACATTTGACCAATCCGGATGGTGATTTTGTGCCTCGCATTCAAATGCAATTCGTGTCATTGTTGAAAAAGCTTCTTTAAAATTGCTAAACTTATAGGCTCGTTCAATAGCGGCGTCTTTATATTCCCAACCGGGCAATTCTTTTAGCTTTTTGGTTATTTCTTCTTCGCTTAATTTTTTCATATTATTCTATTTTTCTTAAAGTTAGAAAAATATGACTTAAGCCCTTTAAAATAGACAGATTTCTTACCAGTTAACCCATAACATGATGATCAATAATCTCCTGGCAACTAATTCGTAGGTTTTTTGGAAGTTTATTGTCTTTTGGCAAGACTGCCAGATAACGTTCCTCATTTGTAGTGAATACTCTTTTAAAAATGGGATTAAAGCTCCCAATCCTTTCTAGGATATCCTTAATAAAGTCTTCATGATGAACCAAATCATAACTGCCCAAATGAAAAATTCCGCTCTTATTTCGATTAATGAGATAATGGATTTGCTGAGTAAGCTTGTAATCGCTTGTTACATTAATAATCAGATTGGGGAAAACTTCTATAGGTTCATTATTCCAGATAAATTTCTTCATTTCTTTAACCCGAGGAGAGGAATTTCCAAAAACCATTGGTATTCTTAAAATGGCCATTTTAGATTTAGGCAATCGTAAAAGCATGTTCTCTATTCTGATTTTTAATCTCCCGTAGACACTCTCGGATAAGGTTTTGTCGTGTTCATATGACGGGAATTTGCTGTACGCATCAAACACATTAGCAGAAGATAAGAAATAGAGTTTGCAGTCGTGTTTAACGAGATATTCTATTATGTGCTGGTGTGCCTGAACTTGCGCGCTAAAATTGCCTCTTAACGCAGAAATAATGATTTGTGGACGTATTTTCTCAAGAAGTTGATAGATATCATCTTCCTGCATATCATACCTTATAAATTGTTTATTGTCTTCAAAAGCACCTCCAGATGAACAATAGGTAGCATAGGTGTCAAAATAATTACAGAGTTCCTTGTATATAGCGTATCCAATAAAACCACTTCCTCCCAGTATCAGTATTTTCTTTCCTCCGTCTTTCACCCTTTTTTCCTCCTTCTGTCTAAAAGTAATCTATGCTTTATAAAATGGTAATTTAACCACTTTTGCCTTTACTGTATTCTTGCGTATTTGAATATGAATCTCGCTACCTGCTTCAGAAAATCCAGAATGCACATAGCCTAAACCAATTCCTTTATTTAAGGATGGAGACATAGTGCCCGATGTGACAAAACCAATTTTATTGCCATTTCCATCTACAATGTCATAACCTTGTCTTGGAATGCCTCTTTCTTCCAATTCAAAGGCAATTAATTTTTGTTTTGGAGCTAGCTCCTTTTCTTTAGCCAGAGCCTCACTGTTCACAAAATCTTTGCTAAACTTTGTAATCCAACCAAGACCGGCCTCCAGGGGTGAAGTGTCCTCATTAATGTCATTTCCATATAAACAATACCCCATTTCTAATCTAAGAGTATCCCTGGCAGCCAAACCAATTGGTTTAATACCATAATCGGCACCAGCTTTCAGAACACTATCCCAAATTTGCTTTACTTCCTCATTTTTACAGTAGATTTCAAAACCTCCGGAACCTGTATATCCTGTTGCTGAAATGATAACATGTTCTATCCCCGCAAAGTCGCCAACCACAAAATTATAGAATTTAATTGCCGACAAATCTACGGATGTTAAAGACTGCATGGATTCTACCGCTTTTGGGCCTTGAATAGCCAATAATGAGTAGTTTTCCGATATATCCCTCAGTGTAGCCCCTATCTTTTTATTATACTTAGAGATATGATCCCAATCTTTTTGAATATTAGAGGCATTCACTACGAGGAGATAAACTTCTTCTTTTATTCTATATACGATAAGGTCATCCACAATACCACCAGACTCATTTGGAAAGTAGCTGTACTGGGCCTTTCCAACCGTCAGTTTTGAAGCATCATTGGAGGTGACTTTTTGAATAAGCGTTAAAGCGTTGGGTCCCTCTATTAAGAACTCTCCCATATGAGAAACATCAAAGACGCCCACAGATTTTCGCACCGTTTCATGTTCGGCATTAACTCCTTCGTAAGATACCGGCATTAAATACCCGGCAAATGGAACCATTTTGGCCCCGAGTGCTTCATGGGTCATGGTTAGAGCTGTATTCTTCATATTTCGTCAATTTTAGCTGCGCAAATTTATAGAAAATTAATAGATAGCTAAATCAGGCTTCACAATGTTTTATGACTTATAGAAATAAGATGGCCTATTTGTTCAACAAATAATTTTTAAGTTCTTCGTAGGTATCTATTTTGATGGAAACTTTCTTTTTTTCTAATACTTTTTGAATCTGATAAGGAATGGGTAATTTTAACTTTAGAGTTTCTTCAACCACGTCTAAAAATTTAACGGGATGCGCGGTTTCCAGAAAGACGCCAAAGGTATCAGAGTTATCCTTCAGGTATTCTTTTAAACCTAAATACCCTACTGCACCATGAGGATCAGCAATGTAGTTACTTGAATCATATATGCTGTGCATGGCCCGTTTTGTCTCTTCATCTGTAAATGAATATGAGGACAGAATATTTTTTAATTCGGTAAAATTATTTTTATAAAGATTTCTTATCCTAATAAAATTACTGGGATCTCCTACGTCCATCGCATTCGATATAGTGGCTTTTGAAGTTTTAGGAGAATACTCTTGCGTGCGCATATAAAGAGGAACCGTATCATTTACATTTGTTGCAGCAATAAAATGTGCAACCGGCATACCTAATTTTTGAGCAACCATTCCGGCACAGATATTTCCAAAATTGCCACTTGGGACTGAGAAAACAATAGGCTGATCTTTGTTTTTTAGCTTTTTATATGCAAATAAAAAATAAAACATTTGAGGTAACCATCTGGCTACATTTATTGAGTTTGCAGAAGTTAATTGCATTTCTGACTTCAGATCCGAATCTAAAAAGGCAGTTTTAACCATATTCTGGCAATCATCAAAGTTCCCATTAACCTCAAGGGCCGTTATATTCTGCCCCAAAGTGGTTAACTGCCGTTCCTGAATATCACTGACTTTATCACTTGGGTACAATATAACCACCTTTACACCTTTAACCCCTAAAAAGCCATTGGCCACAGCACCACCTGTATCCCCCGAAGTGGCTACTAGTACGGTTACTTCACTGTTTTGATTCTCTGAGAAATATCCAAGGCAGTGCGCCATAAATCGGGCTCCGACATCTTTAAATGCAAGCGTGGGCCCATGGAAAAGTTCTAATGTCGCCACATTTTTTTCCAATTCAATAAGAGGAAAAGGAAAATCCAACACGCTATTTAAGATCTCTTTTAACGTATTTTCCGGAATGCTTTCACGTACAAATTGTTCTATTGCCTTGAAGGCAATATCATGATCAGTAAGATTTTCAATATTTTCAAAAAAAGCAGGAGGCAAGGGTTTTATTTCTCTGGGAAAATATAATCCTCTATCGGGAGCTATTCCTTTAATGACCGCATCTTTAAATGATACATCCTCAGCTTCTTTATTTAGACTATAAAATTTCATTTGCCGGTTTTATGGAAGTAAAAGTCAAAATTATATTTTACGCATTCCTATGGTATTTATTTTTGAAACATATACATCATAATCCACACCTATATTGATATATACATTTTTCATGGCTTTCGCCACTCTATCCGCCGTTTCCTTTCCTTTACTCAGGGCAAAAATTGAAGGACCAGAACCAGAAATACCCGTGCCCAGGGCTCCTGCTTTAATGGTTGCTGATTTTACTTCACTGAAACCCGGTATTAACATAGAGCGGATAGGTTCTACGATATGGTCTACCAGAGACCTGCCAATTAGATCATAATCTTCAAGGAAAAGGCCCGATATGAGGCCACCAACATTCCCCCATTGTTTTATCCCATCTTTTAAAGAAATTGATGTTTTCAGTATTTTTCTTGAATCTGAGGTCTTTACTTCAATCTGAGGATGGATAACTGTAGCGTACAACTCCGGAGGTGTGTTTATTTTTATAATATCCAGAGGTTCATAGCTGCGCACCAGGGTAAACCCACCATATAATGCAGGTGCTACATTGTCCGCATGCGCTACACCGCTGGCTAATGCCTCGCCTTGCATAGCAAATTTAACCAGCTCAATAGGTGAAAAAGGTTTCTCCAGAAGTTCATTCATGGCCCATACAGCTCCTGCGGCACTTGCCGCACTACTTCCAATACCGCTGCCTGCTTTAATCTTTTTATGTATTTCTATCTCAAAGCCACCAGAATAACCGCTTTCTTTCAATAAGGCCAATCCCGCTACGCCGGCTACGTTATCCATAGTCTCCAGGGGCAGCGATTGTCCAGTTATCTTAGAGATTTTAATACCTGGTTCATTTGTCTTATGTACTATCATTTCATCACCTATTGCATCCAATGCTAACCCCAGGACATCAAATCCGCATGAGATATTAGCTATGGTAGCCGGACAAAAGACTTTAATACTATTCATTTGATTAAAAATTTCCTATTCTAATTATATCTGCAAAAATTCCGGATGCAGTAACATCGGCCCCGGCTCCGGCTCCTTTTATGATCAGCGGTTGGTTAGGGTATCTTTCGGTATAAAAAAGAACAATATTGTCGCTTCCTTCCAAATTATAAAAGTCATGACCTTTAGGGATTAACTCTAGGCCAACACTTGCTTTGCCATTCTCAAATTCTGCAACATATTTGAGCTTACTTTCAGAAGAAACGGCCTTTTTATATAAATTTTGAAACGATTTTTCATTGGCAGTAAGTGAGGCATAAAAGTCTTCATTGTTGGTTGCAGCCAGACTTTCCTCAGGCAAAAATGATTTGTTCTTTATATCTTCAATGTCAAGTACATAACCGCTTTCTCGTGCCAAAATTAATATCTTTCGCATGACATCAATACCACTTAAATCTATTTTTGGATCCGGTTCAGTATAACCCTCTTCTTGCGCTCTTTTAACAATATCATGAAAGGTGGTTTTGTCATTAAAATTATTAAAAACAAAATTCAGGCTTCCGGACAATACAGCTTGTATTTTGTTTATTTTATCTCCGGACACTATCAAATGCTTCAAAGTATCTATTATGGGTAATCCGGCACCCACATTGGTCTCAAAAAGGAATGGAGAATTGTATTCCCTTGAAAGATCTTTAAGGTCTCTATATTTTTTATAGTCTGAAGAACATGCAATTTTATTGCAGGTAACTACAGAGATACTCCGCTTTAAATAATCAGAGTAGTCATTGGCTACAATTTCGCTGGCTGTATTATCTACAAAAATGCTATTTCGATAATTGTACTTTAATACGTTTTCATAAAACTTTGTTCTATCAGCTTTTTCACCTTTTGCTAAAAGCTCTTCCCAATGTTCTAAAGGAATTCCGCCTTCTTCGAAAATCATGGTTCTGGAATTGGATAATCCAATTACCCTGAGATTTAGCTTAAGATTGGTTTTGAGGTATTTTTTCTGTTTTTGGATTTGCTTAATAAATCTGGAACCCACATTTCCAACCCCCATGACGAAGAGGTTTAATTGCTTAATGTTCTCCTCAAAGAACTCTTCATGTAAAGTATTAAGAGCTTTTTTAACATCATCATTTTTTATTACAGCGGAAATATTCCTTTCTGATGCCCCCTGGGCTATGGCTCTGATATTTACATTATTTTTACCTAATGCACTAAACATCTTGCCGCTTAGTCCTTGATGGCTTTTCATATTATCTCCTACCAACGCAATGATGGCGAGCCCGGTTTCCACTAAAACAGGCTTAATTTTATGTGTAGCTATTTCATATTCGAAGGCTGCGTTTACCAGTGATTCTGCAATAACTGCATCATTATCAGAAATTCCAACACAAATTGAATGTTCTGAGGATGCCTGAGTAATAAGGACAACACTAATACCGGCCTGAGAAAGCACTTCAAAAAAGCGTTTTGAAATGCCCGGTATTCCTATCATTCCGGGACCTTCTAGGGAAAGAAGCGTAATATGCTCAACATTACTGATTCCCCGAACAGATTTGCCCAGGACATTTTCATTTTTAGCTATTAAGGTACCTGCCTCCTCCGGGGCAAAAGTATTTTTAATAAGAATAGGTATGTTTTTCGATAGAACGGGCTGAATGGTAGGTGGGTACAAAACTTTGGCTCCAAAATGGGACAATTCCATTGCCTCTTCATAGGATATCTGCGGTATGGCTTTGGCTTGTTTAACTATCCTGGGGTTTGCTGTATACATCCCACTTACGTCCGTCCATATTTGTAATTCTTCTGCATCTATTGCACTGGCCACCACAGCCGCAGAATAATCCGAACCGCCTCTGCCTAGGGTTGTGGGATTACCTTTGGCTGATGAAGAAATAAATCCGGGAATAACAGTTATTTTATTTTTTGTATTTGAAAAATAAGCTTTACAATTGGTGTTTGTACTTTCAAAATCCACAGCAGCCTTTCCATATGTGTCGTCAGTTTTGATCAGCTCCCGGCTATCCTTGAAGGCTGCATTCATACCTGCCGAGATAAAGAATTCACTTATTATAAAGGATGATAAAAGCTCACCAAAACTAACAATCTTGTCCGTTAACTGCGGCGTTTTTTCGGCAATTAGAAATGCACCTTCTGCTAAGGTGTCCAGGGTGTTTAATTCGCTTTTTACCTTACTTAAAATAGCGCTTTGTAATTTAATTGGGATAAGTTCTTTTATGGCCTTTATATGCCTGTCTTCTATTTCCCGAAGACTATCTTTATAGCTTTCATCCTGATTTGATGCCAAATCAACAGTCTTTAGAAGCAGATCTGTAATTCCTCCCAAAGCAGATACTACAACCACAATATTATTTTCATCCAAATTTTTGACGATATTCTGAACCTGCTTTATATGTTGTGCATTGGCTACTGAAGTACCTCCAAATTTTAAAACCTTCATTTTATGATATTATTAATTGCTTGATTGATACAGGGGGTGCTATATTTAAATGGGTACGGACGTGTATGTAGAATCTTACCCCTTAGGGGTAGTAGTAGTGATAACAGCAAAATTGTGCCTGTTGGTATGGGATGAAGCCCATTTATTTATGTCCGATATGCTTTTCATAATGCCTATGATAACAATTCAAAAGTAGGACTTTTGAACCCCTTATCAAATAATTCATGTTATTTTTACGAAGTCATCAATTTTTTTCAAATATTTTTACATAAAATAGCCGCTTTTTAGGTTGATTCATTCAATACATCAGAATTTGTAAATAGGAACTAAAATGGAACAATCTATTTCAAATACGGTTATTACTTAATAAGGGAACTCAAAATCTAACCTTTAAACGGGAAATGAAGATATTTACAGCCAAACAGATATACGCAGCCGATCAATTTACATTAGAAGAGCAGGATATTAGCAGTGATGCGCTTATGGAAAGGGCGGCAACCCGGCTTTTTAACTGGTTTCACCATAGGTTACAGGGTGATCAGGTTAAAATTAAGTTGTTCTGCGGGATTGGGAATAACGGCGGCGATGGATTAGCCCTGGCCAGGCAATTATGGGAACATGGATATAATTTTGAGGTATTTGTTGTAAACTATAGTGAGAAGAGGTCTCACGATTTCCTGATTAATTTGGAACGGTTAAAGGACCGCAAGATTTGGCCAAACTTTGTTAACCAGGATACTGAACTCCCTTCATTAGATTCAGAAGATATTATTATTGATGCTCTTTTCGGGATTGGGTTGAACAGATCACCCGATCAGTGGGTAGAGCGGCTTATAGAACATCTTAATAATTCAGGGGCTTTTGTGGTTTCAGTTGATGTCCCTTCTGGTTTGTTTTTAGATCAGGCCGTTAAAAATTCAAAAGCGGTGGTCAAAGCTAATTATGTCCTCAGTTTTCAGTTTCCAAAACTTATTTTTTTCTTACCGGAAACCGGAATTTTCTCTAATCAATGGGAAATTTTGAATATAGATTTGTCTCAAAAATTTATTGAACAAACAGAGGCCGACTATGAGCTTATTACCAAAAATAAGGTTTTACAATATTATTTGCCGAGGGAAAAATTTTCACATAAAGGCACGTACGGGCATGCTTTGATTCTTGGTGGCAGCCATGGAAAAATTGGTGCTGTCTCCCTTGCTTCCAGGGCCTGTATTACCTCCGGGAGTGGATTGGTTTCGGCCTATGTACCGCAATGCGGATATATACCAATTCAGAGCTCAGTGCCTGAGGTTATGGTTATTACAGACCAAGGCGAAGATGAAATTATGAATATTTCTTTGAACATAGAGCCCGATGTAATAGGCATGGGAATTGGACTGGGAACTGCCAAAAGTACTCAGGAAGCGTTCACAAAGTTCTTAGGAACAACTAACTGTCCGATGGTTATTGATGCTGATGGCCTTAATATACTAGCCAAAAAAAAATCGCTGTTAAAAATGCTTCCCCCAAAAACTATACTCACGCCTCACCCGGGAGAATTGAGGCGTTTGATAGGTAATTGGGAGGACGATTTTGATAAACTACACAAAGCCAAAGAATTCTCCAAAAAACACGACTGTATCCTGGTGCTCAAAGAGGCTCATACTATAGTAGTCTACAATGGGAAGGGATATGTAAATACTACGGGAAACCCCGGAATGGCAACGGCAGGAAGCGGAGATGTACTTACCGGTGTGATAACCTCATTAATTGCCCAGAAGTATGAACCTTTAATAGCAGCTATTTTTGGAGTATACCTCCACGGTAGAGCAGGAGATATTGCAATTGAAAATTTAGGATACCAGGCGCTGACTGCAACAGCAATAATTAATGGTATTGGGCCAGCTTATCTTGATCTGTTTAATGTACCACCTACAGATATTGAAAAAGAAACGAAGGAGAACTAGTTCTCACTTCTTTCTAACTCTTCTTTGCACCCAGGCAAGTGCATTGTTATAATCAATGTAAAATTTCATTGGTTTTTTGTAGAAGAGTTTTTCAATTTTAAAATTATGCATATCTACTTCCTTTACGGAAACAATAGCAAATGCTTTAAGATTTTTTAACTCCCTTAAATAGCTGTAAATAGTGGGATCAACGGCATAAGAATTTTTTCTGAGACTAATAATGCCAAAGTTTGTATCTCTGAAATGTATCTCTGAAATTCCTATAATTTGATAAGCCCTTTCCAGGGTAAGTGTTGCCCCTTCGTCAAAGATTGCAACCATATGATTTTTAAATACCTGAACGGTACCAATATCTAAGTTGTATTCTTTAACTATAATAATTTTTTTAGCCGGTCCGACTTTCATTTCATATAGTTTAGTGTGTCTAAAACGAAAGTATACGCTTGGGCAAGGTTTCCGAAAAATATTAGATCAAAAGCGTATATATCGTTTAACTGGTTTACACCGTGTTGAAACTGTATTCTTATTCTTACTTGTTGTAATCTAGGGAAATAAAAAAAGGAACCAAATAACTTGATTCCTTTATAACTAAATTCTTACATTTTGTTATGCTTTGGAGCCCTTCTTGGATTTTTTTATCTTAATAGACAGTTCATTTTTCTTTTCATCCAAATCCATAAAAATACTATCCCCTTCTTCGAGTTTAGAATTTACAATTTCTTCCGCCAGGGTATCTTCAATATACTTCTGAATAGCTCTTTTTAAAGGTCGGGCACCGTATTCTTTGTCAAAACCTTTATCAGCGATATAATCTTTTGCTTTATCAGTTAAATTCAGATGGTATCCAATATCCTTTATTCTTTCATAAAGCTTATTTAATTCAATGTCGATAATCTTGTGTATATGTTTTCGCTCCAATGGATTAAATACAACAACATCATCTATTCTGTTCAGAAACTCCGGGGCAAAAGCTTTTTTAAGCGCATTTTCAATCACACCCTTATGGTGATCATGTTCCTGCGATTTTTTGGCCGCTGTACCGAAACCAACGCCTTGTCCAAAGTCCTTAAGTTGTCGGGCACCAATATTCGAGGTCATTATAATGATTGTATTCCTAAAATCTATTTTACGCCCTAAACTATCCGTTAAAAAACCATCATCCAATACCTGAAGTAACATGTTAAAAACATCAGGATGCGCTTTTTCAATTTCATCCAAAAGAATTACCGAATAAGGTTTGCGCCTAACTTTTTCAGTAAGTTGTCCACCTTCCTCGTAACCCACATAACCAGGAGGAGCCCCAACTAATCTGGATATGGCAAATTTTTCCATATACTCGCTCATATCAACGCGGATCAAGGCATCTTCAGAATCAAAAAGTTCTTGTGCTAATACCTTGGCCAACTGGGTTTTACCAACACCGGTTTGTCCGAGGAAAATGAAGGAACCTATAGGTTTATTAGGATCTTTTAGACCAGCCCTGTTTCGTTGAATGGCTTTGGCTACTTTAGCTACAGCTTCATCTTGTCCAATTACATTCCCTTTAATAAGATTTGGCAACTCAGCAAGTTTATTGCTTTCCGTCTGTGCTATTCTATTAACCGGAATTCCACTCATCATAGATACTACATCGGCAACATTATCTTCACTTACGGTTTCACGGTGAAGTTTACTGTCTTCTTCCCACTTTTCCTGCGCAATAGAAAGTTCCTTTTCAAGTCTCTTTTCATCATCCCTAAGCTTTGCAGCTTCCTCATAACGCTGTTTCTTAACCACGCTATTCTTCAATTCACGCACATCATCCAACTGATTTTCCAATTCAAGAATTTGCTTTGGAACATCCATGTTTATTATATGTACCCGTGAACCAGATTCGTCCAGCGCATCTATAGCTTTATCCGGTAAAAACCGGTCCGTCATATACCTGTTGGTTAGCTTGACACAGGCGATAATGGCTTCATCAGTATAATTTACATTGTGGTGATCTTCGTATTTCCCTTTAATATTCATTAATATTTCAATGGTTTCCTCCACTGTGGTTGGCTCTACCATTACTTTTTGGAAACGTCTTTCCAGAGCACCATCTTTTTCAATATACTGTCTGTATTCATCAAGTGTAGTTGCTCCAATACATTGAATTTCTCCCCTAGCCAAAGCCGGTTTAAACATATTTGAAGCATCCAAACTGCCTGTTGCTCCTCCTGCTCCTACAATAGTATGGATCTCATCTATAAACAGAATTACGTCATCGTTCTTTTCCAACTCGTTCATCACGGCTTTCATCCGCTCTTCAAACTGTCCGCGATATTTTGTACCAGCAACCAGTGAAGCCAGATCTAAAGTAACTACTCTCTTATTATAAAGGATACGTGATACCTTCTTGTCAATGATTCTAAGTGCTAAACCTTCGGCAATAGCACTTTTACCAACACCAGGTTCTCCTATAAGAAGTGGGTTATTTTTCTTTCTTCTGCTCAGTATCTGAGAAACACGCTCAATTTCTTTCTCCCGTCCTACAACAGGATCTAATTTGTTATCTTCTGCAAGCCGGGTTAAATCTCTTCCAAAATTGTCCAAAACAGGTGTTTTGGATTTTTTATTTCCTTTTTGACCGGAAGCCCCTCCAAAAGATCCTTCCTTGCCTTCCACAGGCTCATCGGAATCACTGGGAAAAGATTCTGAAGTAGGAGAATCAATATAGTCGTCCTCACTGGTGATCATAGATTTAAACTGATCTTTCACTCCATCATAATCCACTTTAAGTTTATGGAGTAATTTTGTGGTTGGATCGTTTTCATTTCTAAGGATGCACAAAAGTAAATGTGCTGTATTTATTGAAGAGCTTTGAAATAATTTCGCTTCCAGGAAGGTAGTTTTTAGCGCACGTTCTGCCTGTCTCGTCAGATGAAGGTTTTTTTTATCTTTTTGGATACCTCCGGAATTTGGATTGGCCGGACTCAAAATTTCCACTTTGCGCCTTAGGTGATCCAGATCCACATCGAGTGCATCCAGAATACTAATTGCTTTTCCATTTCCATCGCGCAGCAATCCCAGCATTAAATGCTCCGTACCAATAAAATCATGGCCGAGTCTTAATGCTTCTTCCTTGCTGTAAGCAATTACATCTTTTACTCTAGGTGAAAAATTATCATCCATAAAATTTTCTTAATCAGTAATAAAATTAGTAAATCTATTCTTAAGAACGACAAATACCGTACCTATATTCGACAAACTTGGACTAAATGACGAAAAAAACACGGATTTACAAAAAAATTAACACCCTAATTATTAACGAAACCCCTATCCGGATGTGTTGATAAATTCTTTAATAAACTACTTGGAACATGCTTCGTAAGCTATGATTTTGCGTATATTGGCCTGAATTTTTAATCACAATAAAGCAATAAGATTTTTATATGGCTGAAGGAGAAAAATTGATCCCTATCAACATTGAAGATGAAATGAAATCAGCCTACATTGACTACTCAATGTCGGTCATTGTGTCACGTGCCCTTCCCGATGTCAGGGATGGTCTAAAGCCGGTTCACAGGAGAGTTTTATACGGAATGCACGACTTAGGTGTTCGTTCTTCAAGTTCACACAAGAAATCTGCCAGGATTGTTGGGGAGGTTTTAGGAAAGTATCACCCACATGGTGATACGTCTGTTTATGATAGTATGGTACGAATGGCTCAGGAATGGAGTCTTAGATACATGTTAATCGACGGGCAGGGGAATTTTGGATCTGTGGATGGCGATAGTCCTGCGGCAATGAGATATACAGAGGCCCGCATGCGCAAGATAGCGGATGAGATGTTGGCGGATATCGATAAAGATACCGTGGATTTTCAGCTTAATTTTGATGATTCTCTTAAAGAACCAACAGTTCTTCCCACCAGGATTCCAAATTTATTGATCAATGGCGCCTCAGGTATTGCAGTGGGAATGGCAACCAATATGCCGCCACACAACCTTTCAGAAGTAGTAGACGGAACAATCGCTTATATTGATAATAAGGACATAGAGATAGATGAATTAATTACACACATTAAAGCTCCCGACTTTCCTACCGGGGGGATCATATACGGTTATGATGGTGTGAAAGAAGCTTTTCATACAGGACGTGGCAGAGTTGTAATGAGGGCCAAAGCCTCTTTTGAGGAAGTTCAGGGCAGGGAATGTATAATTGTCACAGAGATTCCCTATCAGGTCAATAAGGCAGACATGATCAAAAAGACTGCCGATTTGGTCAATGAAAAAAAGATAGACGGGATATCATCTATTAGGGATGAGTCAGATAGAAAGGGAATGCGAATTGTATATATCCTTAAAAGGGATGCTATTCCTAATATTGTTCTTAATACATTATATAAGCATTCAGCATTACAGTCTTCCTTCAGTGTGAATAACATAGCGCTGGTAAATGGAAGACCAAAAATGCTTAATGTAAAAGAGATCATTCATTATTTTGTTGAGCATCGGCATGAAGTAGTGGTAAGACGCACCGCTTTCGATCTGAAAAAGGCGGAAGAAAGGGCTCATATATTGGAGGGACTCATTATAGCCTCCGATAATATTGACGAAGTTATCGCTATCATAAGAGCGTCGTCAAATGCAGATGATGCCAGAGAGAACCTCATAGAAAGATTTAAATTATCCGAACTTCAGGCCAAGGCTATTGTGGAGATGCGTCTTCGCCAGCTTACAGGGCTTGAACAGGATAAATTGCGCTCCGAATACGATGAGATCATTGAGACAATTGCGGACTTAAAGGATATCCTGGCCAATAAGGATCGAAGAATGCAGATTATTAAGGATGAACTTCTGGATATAAAAGAACGCTATGGAGATGCAAGAAGATCAGAAATAAATTTTGCCGGAGGCGACCTGAGTATAGAAGATATGATACCTGACGAGCAGGTAGTAATCACAATTTCGCATGCAGGTTACATAAAAAGGACTCCGCTAAGTGAGTATAAAACACAGCACAGGGGTGGAGTAGGGCAAAAAGCCTCATCAACTAGGACTGAGGATTTCCTTGAGCATCTTTTTGTGGGTACCAACCATCAATATATGCTTTTCTTTACCCAAAAGGGCAAGTGTTTCTGGATGCGGGTTTATGAAATTCCGGAAGGTAGCCGCACATCAAAAGGCAGAGCCATACAAAACCTGGTGAATATTGAACAGGATGATAAGGTAAAAGCGTTTATATGTACCAGAGATTTAAAGGATGAGGAATATGTTAATGGTCATTACGTAATTATGGCCACTAAAAAAGGAGCAGTTAAAAAAACCTCATTAGAACAGTATTCCAGGCCACGTCAAAATGGAATTATTGCAATTAATATAAGAGAAGATGATGAGCTCCTGGAAGCTAAACTAACCACAGGTACAAGTCAGATTTTACTCGGGCTTAAATCCGGTAAGGCTATCAGGTTTGAAGAAAGTAAGACCCGACCTATGGGACGGAATGCCTCTGGTGTACGTGGTATAAGATTGGCGGATGAAAAGGATGAGGTCGTTGGTATGGTCGCTGTTAATAATTTTGATGACGAAATATTGGTGGTCTCGGAGAATGGATATGGTAAAAGATCCAGTATTGATGATTACAGGATTACCAATAGAGGAGGTAAAGGCGTGAAGACCATCTCTATAACCGATAAAACAGGGGGTCTGGTGGCCATTAAAAATGTTTCTGATTCTGATGACTTAATGATCATAAATAAATCTGGTATAGCCATAAGGATGAGTGTTGATGATTTGCGTACTATGGGTAGGGCTACTCAAGGTGTTAAGTTGATCAACCTGAAAGACAGTGACTCCATAGCAGCTGTCGCCAAAGTAATGAAAGATGAAGATAATCTGGATGAGGTTGATATTATGGATATTGAGGTAAAAGCGGAAGATGGCACGGCTATTGATAAAGATAGCCCGGAAACTGATAAAGAATAATTAATAAACACTAATAAGTAAATTTAATTTTAAGATGAAGACTAAATTTTTAATTCTGGCAGCTATATGCTTTACGCTAGCCGGATATTCACAGAAAGCGGAACTTAAAGCCGCTGATAAAGCATTAAAATCTGGTGATACCGCATCTGCCAAAGCCTCTTTGGATGGAATTCAAGGCATGATCAGTGGAGCGGATGAAAAAACTCAGGCAGAGTATTTCTTTCTTAGAGGCAAAACCTATGCAGATCTTGCCAATAAAGGTGATAATGATGCTTTTAATGTAGCAGTTGATTCTTATAAGAAGGTCTTGAGTATTGAAGGTGATAAAGGAAAGCATGCCGCTGAAACAAAGCAGCGTATGGCAGCCATAACAGCTGATCTGGTAAATTCTGCGGTTGCGGATAACGGTAAAAAGGAATTCAAAAGGGCTGCAGATAAGCTCTATTTAAGTTATAAGTTGAGCCCAAAGGACACTATTTATTTATATTATGCCGCGAGTAGTGCCGTAAATGGAGGGCTTTATGAAGAAGCTCTTGGTTATTACGAGGAATTAAGGGATATTAATTATGATGGTAGTGGCGTGGTTTATAAGGCTACTAATTTAGCAACTGGTGAAGAGGAGATGATGGATAAAACTCAAAGAGATTTGATGATAAAGTCTGGTGCTTATAAAGATCCTGTCGATGAAAAATCTCCTTCAAAAAAAGCCGAAATAGTTAAAAATATGGCCTTAATTTATTCACAATTAGGGGAGGACGATAAAGCACTTGCTGCATTTACTGATGCCAGGGCAAGCGACCCCAACGATGTAAATTTGGTCCTGAATGAAGCTAATTTACATTATAAATTAGGCGATAAGGATAAGTTTAAAACACTTATGGCAGAAGCGGCTGCAATGGCCCCGGATAATGCGGATTTGCAGTATAATATAGGTGTAATTAACATGGAACAAGGCAATATTGAGGAAGCTCGAACGGCTTACAGAAAAGCCTTGGAAGTAGACCCTGGATATGTGAATGCACAATTGAATCTTTCAACAACGTATGTAGATGAAGGCAATGGTCTAATAGACGAAATGAATAGTTTAGGAAATTCCAAAGCAGATATAGCGCGATACGAAGAAATAAAGAAGCATAAAGATGATCTTTTTAGGGAAGCTGCCCTTATTTTGGAAGATGCTCTTAAATTGAAACCTGATAACCAGAGCATACTTACTCAGCTTAAGAATATTTATGGTGCTTTGGGGGATACAGAAAATTTTATGAGAATTAAAAAGTTATTGGGAGAATAACAAAGGTTATATATCCATAAGAAAAACCCTGGCAATCAATTTGTCAGGGTTTTTTTATAGGATCTTTTTTATAACTCTCAATTTGTGGGTGTAGTGTCTCTGTTCTGTATTGAATATGCCGGTATGGTCCAGTCGGTCAATTCTTACTTTTTCGTGTACATGGATGATAAAATTATCTTGCAT
This sequence comes from uncultured Eudoraea sp., assembly GCF_947490415.1. Classification (GTDB taxonomy): domain Bacteria; phylum Bacteroidota; class Bacteroidia; order Flavobacteriales; family Flavobacteriaceae; genus Eudoraea. The sequence continues at coordinate 84,922 of NZ_CANLGX010000004.1, read as the reverse complement.
AATAAGACCTACATGATTTATACGCCCCTCATTATTATCGAAAAAAGCAAGGTCCCCCGGTTCGCTTTCTTCAATAAAACTAAGGGCTTCTCCCTGGGTAGCCTGTTCTTCTGCTCTCCTTAGAAGTTTATATCCATTTATTTTGTAAACCATTTGCGTAAAGCCGGAGCCATCTATACCAAAAGGTGTTTTCCCTCCCCATAAATAGGGTGCATTTAAATAGTAAAGCGCAGTATTAATAAGATTGGATTTCCCTTTTTTAGCAGTTATTGAAGTCCCTTCAAATTGATGACCAAGTAAGTTTGTATTCTGAACAACTGAACCAAGAACTATGGGGATCAATATACTTTTACTATTACTTACATAAGATACCAGATCTGCCGAAAAATTATTATCCTCCGATTTTTTTAGATTTTTATAATCTTGTTTGTGGATTGGAATAAATTGATTGTTGCGAATCCATCCCTCGCAACCATCAAAGTCATCCCGAATCTTACTCCAGTATTTTCTTTTTTCCAGGATTTTTATATGATCTCCATAAAGAAGCTGTGTCACCATCTCGCTTGTATCTTCTGCAAGAAATCGTATAGGTACAATACTAAGGTGACAAATACCGTGATGCATAGGCTACCGTTGCAGCGAAAATTAATTTCTTTCCAAAATAATTGCTGAAGCCCCTCCACCACCATTGCAGATAGCGGCAGCTCCTATTTTGCCATTATTTTGCTCTAAGACACTTAAAAGGGTAATGATTATCCGGGCCCCGGAGCATCCTAAAGGATGTCCAAGGGAAACCGCACCACCATTCACATTTACGTTGTTATCCTTGAGTTTCAATAGTTTCATATTGGCCAGCCCTACTACTGCAAATGCCTCGTTAAACTCAAAATAATCAACATCCTCCATCGATATTCCCGCTTTGGCAATGGCTTTGGGAAGTGCCTTGGCCGGTGCTGTTGTAAACCATTTTGGTTCCTGGGCTGCATCGGCATAACTTTTAATGCTGGCTATGGGCTTTAAGCCAAGTTCTTTGGCTTTTTCTGCGCTCATTAAGACCAGGGCAGCCGCACCATCGTTAATAGTTGATGCATTGGCAGCTGTAACAGTACCGTCTTTGCTGAAGGCAGGTCGCAATGCAGGTATCTTATCTAATTTAACATTCTTATATTCTTCATCTTCGCTTACAATAATTGGTTCACCCCGTCGCTGAGGTACCTCAACCGGAACAACTTCATCGGAAAATTTTCCCGATTTCCAGGCCTCGGCAGATCGTTTATAGGATTGGATGGCAAAGTTATCCTGATCCTCCCTGCTGAAATCGTATTCAACTGCACAGGCATCTGCACAAACTCCCATGGCATTCTGGTCGTAAACATCAACCAAACCATCTTTTTGCATGCCGTCTAATAGCGTTGAAGGACCAAATTTCTGACCTGTTCTCATATGAAGGTAATGTGGAATAAGGCTCATATTCTCCATCCCCCCTGCAATAATCACAGAGGTGTCACCAAGTGCAATAGACTGTGCGCCTTGCATCACCGCCTTCATTCCAGATGCACAGACTTTATTTACCGTAGTGCAAGGAACAGTGTCGGGGATACCTGCAAATATGGCGGCCTGTCTTGCCGGAGCCTGTCCGGTTCCCGCCTGTACAACGTTGCCCATAAGTACTTCATCAACTTTATCAGGACTGATGTTAATCTTATCCAATGCACCTTTTATTGCAATAGCCCCTAACTTTGGAGCCGGAATAGTGGATAGAGAGCCCATAAAACTGCCAATAGGTGTTCTGGCTACAGATACAATAACAACCTCTTTCATATGAAAATCCATTAATTACACGAAATTAATAAATTAAAGTGCAATGCATTGTGTTTAGTCTCTAAAAGGCAACCGATGATGCTATTATTTTCTATTTTTGAAGAAGATACTTTCTGAAATGGCCAAAACCTTAGACAGCGTTTATAAAAACCAATCACTTATCTATAAATACATTCTATATGTTATAACCATAGCTTGTATTGTATTTTTCTTCCCCAGAGGTGGTAAGTTCAAATATGAATTTCAGAAAGGTAAACCCTGGCAGTATGAAAACCTTTATGCCCCCTTCGATTTTTCCATTAAGAAAACAACCGATGAAATTGCTGAAGAAAGAAATACGATTGAAAGTGATCAGGTAGATTATTATCAGTATGACGAAGTAGCGGCCTCCGAAGCCTACCAGATTTTTGCAGATAAATTTCCGGTTGTTTTCAGTACTGAAAAATTTAGTAACAGATCAAGGCGTATTTTAGAATCAGTCGGAAAAGATTTTCTGGATACCATATATAGTTACGGAATTTTAAAAAAGGCAGACGAACTAATCTCCAAAAACAGTCTTTATCTTATAAAGGACGGAGAGGCAAGGCGTGTACAATCTGATGCACTTTATAGAATGGGGGCTATTGATGACTCTATAACCAAGGTGCTCAACGACAAGAGACTTGGAAGTTATGATACAGACTTTAAAACTCTTTTATTTGATGTGCTGCAACCCAATGTCTCCTTTGATGAGGAACTTACCAGAAGGGAGCTGGAGGAAGCCCTTTCTGAAATCTCCTTAACAAGGGGTAATGTAGATGAAGGAAAACTTATAATTGCCAGGGGAGAGGTAGTAGAGGCTGATAATTTGAAAATACTGGAGTCCTTAAAAGCGGAATATGAATCGGAATTATGGACTGAAAACAATTACTATTTTATCCTTTTCGGGTATACAATTCTTGTGGCCCTGGTACTGATGATGCTGTTTTTGTTTCTCAAAAAATACAGGCCCGAAGTTTTTAGGAACAATGTAAAAGTGACCTTTATTTTCTTTAATATTTTACTCATGGTATTTATAACCACACTGGTGGTAAAATACAATGAGGCTTATGTTTATGTGGTACCGTTATGTATAATGCCTTTAATACTGAAAACCTTTTTTGATGCGCGACTTGGACTTTTTGTACATGTCTTAACGGTACTTATTCTAGGCTTTGTGGTTCCAAACAGTTTTGAATATATTTTCCTCCAGATCATAGCGGGAATTGTCACCATTCTAACAGTCTCCGAACTCTATAAACGGGCAAATTTATTTATTTCTGTAGGGCAGATAACCCTTATCTACATTATTGGTTATTTTGCTTTTCATATTATTCACGAAGGCAACCTTGATAATGTGAACTGGTACATATTTGGGTTTTTCTTTTTAAATGGTATGATTACGCTTTTCGCACAACCACTTATCTATATCTATGAGAAAATGTTTGGTATGGTCTCAGATGTTTCCCTGCTAGAATTATCTGATACGAATTCCAAATTACTGAAAGAGTTATCTAATAAGGCACCAGGGACCTTTCATCATTCTCTTCAGGTTGCGAATCTGGCCGAAGCTTCTGCAAATGAAATTGGCGCAAATGCCATGCTTGTTAGGGTTGGGGCATTATACCACGATATTGGTAAAATGAACAATCCCACCTATTTTACTGAAAATCAGGTAACCAGTATAAATCCACATGACGATCTGGATCCTAAAGAAAGTGCCAGGATAATCATCAATCATGTGATTGAAGGAATAGAACTTGCCAGGAAGTACAATCTGCCGGACAGGGTAATCGATTTTATAAGAACGCACCATGGAACCAGTTTTGTGTATTATTTCTATAAAAAACAGCAGGAATTAGATCAGCCACTTAAGGAATCAGATTTCAGGTATCCCGGACCTATACCATTTTCCAAGGAAACCGCTATTTTAATGATGGCAGATTCCGTGGAGGCAGCCTCCAAAAGTTTAAATAACCCAACCTATCAGATTATAGACCAATTTGTGGAAAAGATCATAACCGGACAAATGAATGGGAATCAATTTTTAAATGCCAACATTACATTTAAAGAGATTCAAATGATTAAGAAGGTACTTAAGCAAAAATTGACCAATATCTACCACCTTAGGGTGGAGTATCCGGAATAACCAGGGGTTTATTTCAAATGCGGCGGGAAGAACAGCTTCGTTAACTTTTACTATTGAAGTTGCTTCATACTCTTGTACTTCAGTATAAGAGATCGGGTTACTGCATCTCCCCGGTGCTATTCTTTTATTCCTTTAAATACTGATCAAGCGGTACCAACAGGTTCTGGGCACTATTCAATTTTTTGGAGAGTGCCTGGGCCTGGGTGATCATCTCAGCCGTTAGGCCCCGAGTAGCCGAAATATTCTGTTTAGCATGGTTTTCCGGTGAGGGATCCAGGATAACAGACTCCATGAGAAGTGCCACACCCGCGACCTTGTTTTCTTTCACACCCTGGCCCCGCACATAGAGCATGCCCAGATTACCGATGGCCAGCGCATCTCCCTGGACAGAGGCCGCCCGATACCACTTGTGGGCTTTCGCATAATCAATCACAGTTCCACGACCATTTTCATAGAGCACCCCTAGATTGTATTGGGCAGCCGAATTCCCTTGTGTGGCGGATTTGCCATACCAAACAACCGCTTCCTTCTCATCTTTGGCAACCCCTATGCCTTGCTCATACATCAAGGCTACATTAAATTGGGAATCGGCATGGCCTTCCTTAGCAGCTGCGAGAAACTCTTTGTAGGCGAGTGGCAGGTTATTGGCTTGATATGCCGCGATTCCAGCCTCAAAATTGGCATTTTCCTTAGCTTGAGCATGGGTCTCGACAGTAAATGCCGTGGTGGCAAGGAGGCATACGCAAAGAGCAAGAATTTTGGATCTGAATGGTTTCATTTTGTATTGTTTTATATATCGCCCAATTTACGAATTTAACAGTAGACAACTTTCAGTAAGGCTCCGTGACGTCGGAAGTCTGGACATCAATCGTTTTGCATAGTTTTCTTAAAATAAAGTTGCTAATTTTTATTTTAAAACGTGCCCCCATATTATAAAATCACTTATAATAAATCGCTATTACAATTCCAATTTAGTTCAAAAAAAGTACTATTGCTGCAAGAATTGACAAATATCCATCACCTTATGGTAGCGTATCAGGAATAACATCCTCTTTTACAAGAGATACGTATACATCTCTATTTTTTCGAACCAAAAAAAGACTAAAAAGTGAAAATCCGGAAATTCACTCCCGGATTTTCAAATCTTAATTCATGAAGGCTCGTTCTAATCTATTTTAGAGATATAGTAACCTTATCAATCTTTCCGTTAAACTTGCTACTTTCAACATCGTAATCCTTAGATACCGGTGTTTCACTGTCCAACCCAACGTTGGCAGATTCGTCTGCAGAAAAAATCGAAAATTGTGTATGGTCTATCTTACCTGACCCAACAGATTTCCCATTTATGTAGAGAGTGGCAGTACCTCCCTGACCTGGTTTATCTCCACCTTCATAGGCGAAATCCATTTTCACCGTGGACTTTCCCTTGGGCAATTTAGCAGAAGCCGTCACCTTGTATTGATCTATTCCGACATAATTATACAAATAGGTCAACGTGCCATTATTTACATAAAAACTCCAGCCTCCAAAACGTCCGGCCTGAGAAATTATAACGCCATTCGTGGTTTTGTCACCAGCCTCTATATCGGCAACTATCTCAAAAGAGCTGTTTTTGGTATTGATAAAGTCATTCTCAAGCATCCCTGTCATACCTTCGTATAGGGTCAGGCTTGTACGCCCGAACATCAGGTCTGGACGCCCTGCTAATTTTGGATTAAAAAGTTCTTGTCTTCTGTCATCCATAGGCAGTACCTTATATTTTTCGGCTTCACCTATAAACATTTTTTGCATCAGCGCAACGATGTCAGGACGTTCATTTGCGAGGTTGGTAGACATGCTAAAATCTTCTTTCACATGATAGAGTTCCCAGGTATCCTCAGGAAATCGGTTTTCTACCACACCCCAGGGTTTTATATGAACAGTACCGGCAAACCAACCATCAAAATAAATACCACGGTTACCGAACATCTCAAAATATTGGATCTGGTGACGGCTGGGGGACAGGGGTTCATCAAAAGTATAAACCATACTTCCACCTTCAATAGGCCGTTGTGGTGTGCCATTAACAATACGGGGTTCGGGTAAATTTGCTGCTTCCAGAATGGTTGGTACCACATCTATGACATGATGCCATTGAGTTCTAATTTCTCCTTTCGCCTTAATACCATCTGGCCAGTGTATGACCATAGCATTACGGGTACCACCATAATTGGAAGCAACCTGCTTGGTCCAGGTAAATGGCGAGTCAAAACAGACTGCCCATCCGGCTGCCATATGAGGGTATGTGGTAGGCCCACCCCAGTCATCATAGTGCTCCATCATAAAGTCGATATCCGAACCTTTTGCAACACCATTGAAGTATGTCATTTCATTATATAATCCACCCATTCCACCTTCTGCACTTGTGCCGTTATCCCCGGCTATGTAAAAGATTAGCGTATTGTCTAACTCGCCCATATCTTCGATTGCCTGGATTACACGACCTGTTTCGTGATCTGTCATATCCAGGAACCCTGCAAATACCTCTGCCTGTCTTGCAAATAATTTTTTCTCTTTATCTGATAGATCTTTCCAGTCTTTAATATCTGCTGGTTTAGGAGCCAGTTTTGTGTCTGCCGGAATTACGCCCAGTTTTTTCTGATTTTCGAAGATTTGTTCACGAATAACATCCCATCCGGCATCAAACTTACCCTTGTATTTATCAATATAAGATTGAGGCACATGATGAGGTGCATGTACTGCCCCTGGAGCAAAATAGACAAAGAAAGGTTTATCCGGCGTTAATGCCTGCTGGAACCGCATCCATTCAATGGATTTCGTAGCCATATCGTTCATAAAGTGATAGTCAGGATCACTGGAAGGTTCAACCTGATTTTGATTATGGAATAAACCAGGTGACCATTGATTGGTCTCCCCTCCCATAAAGCCATAAAACTCATCAAATCCCTGACCGTTAGGCCAACGTGTCATTGGCCCGGATGGGCTGATCTCCCATACCGCTGTTTCATGCCATTTTCCAAATGCCGCCGTACTGTATCCATTGTGGTTGAGTACAGTTCCAATTCCGGCTACATCATCAGGTAGCATACCAGTAGCACCCGGGAAGGAAGTGGCTACCTCTGAGATCTTGGCCTGGTTAGCCGAATGGTGGTTACGGCCTGTTTTCAAAGCTTGTCTTGTTGGAGAACACAAAGCTGTTGTATGAAATTGATTGTAAAGTAACCCCTGGCTTGCAAGCTTATCGAAATGGGGTGTTTGTAAAACACTTCCTGTGGCACTGGTACCGCCAAAACCGATATCATCCAGGAGGATGATCACTACATTTGGAGCATCTTTTGGTGCTTTTACTTCAAAAACCGGAGGAGCTTCGGCATCCCTTGCATCTAATATTTTTATTGGAGGATACCAGGGTCCTTTTATAGGTAATTCAGTTCTGTCTACTTCCTGCGCTAAAACACCAGTGGTAAGGCTGCTAATCACCAATAATAGTAGCATTTTAACAAAATACTTCTTGTTCATAAATATTTTTTTGAGTTATAATAATTTTTAAAAAAAATCTGATTGAAGTTACTAAATAAAGCATTAATAGACCAGTAAAATCAGGCCTTTTATCTTCATAAAACAAACGCGAATGTAAATTAAGGGCTTTATTCCTGATAGGAGATTATCAATATTTGGCGGTCTGGAAATACTTAGGCCGCTACAAGAGATTAGCCTATGTAAATATTGCTTAAATCATACCTGTGTGCAAAAAACAGACAAGTATAACTTGTGATTCTCTCCTGTCTATTTTTTAGGTGTAACCTCTGAGATTTTTAATTTATTCTTCTGAATCATCATCCATTTCTAAATTTTCTTCCTCCTTGTGGTTTTCAAATTCATTGTCATCATCATCCTGATCCTCATCAGGATCAAAATCCTCCATAGCGGCAACTAAGCGTTTACTAATTTTGACCAGATAAACTGTGTCAATGGTTCTGACCTCTACACATTCAACAACTTCATTTTGTGCATTTTTAAAAGTTATAATATTGTCTTCATCATATCCATCAGGATATTTTGTTACCAAAAGATCAAGGATATCATGGGTAAGCTTTTTATAGTCCACAATTACTCTGCGGAGGGGCGAATTTGTCTTTTTCATTTTTATAGATTCAATAGATAGGCAAAGATCAAGGGAGCAACAATAGTGGCATCACTCTCTATGATATATTTAGGCGTATTAATATCTAACTTACCCCAGGTAATCTTCTCATTGGGTACGGCACCCGAATAAGAACCATAACTTGTGGTAGAGTCGCTAATCTGGCAGAAGTAACTCCAAAAGGGGGTGTCTTCCAGCCCGAGGTCTTGTGTTAACATTGGAACCACACAAATGGGAAAATCTCCTGCTATCCCACCACCAATTTGAAAAAAGCCAATCCCATTCTTTGAATTCGGGGTATACCATTCCGCCAAATAGGTCATATATTCAATGCCGGACTTCATTGTATCAGCCTTTAATTCTCCTTTCATTACATAACTTGCAAAAATATTCCCCATGGTACTGTCTTCCCAGCCGGGCACCACAATCGGCAGGTTCTTTTCAGCTGCTGCATACATCCATGAATCCTTCAGATCAATTTCATAATGTTCTTCCAGTACCCCTGAGAGCAGCATTTTGTACATATATTCATGTGGAAAATAGCGTTCTCCTGCTTGTTCGGCATCCTTCCATATTTTAAAAATATGGTGTTGCAACCTTCTAAAGGCTTCTTCTTCGGGTATACAGGTGTCTGTAACTCGGTTTAGTCCTTTTTCCAGTAAGTTCCATTCATCCTGAGGGGTTAAATCCCTGTAATTGGGTACTCTTTTATAATGCGAATGTGCCACAAGATTCATGATATCCTCTTCAAGGTTTGCGCCGGTACACGAAATGATGTCTACTTTCCCGGAACGGATCATTTGGGCAAAACTTTTACCCAACTCTGCCGTACTCATGGCCCCTGCCAGGGAAACCAACATTTTTGCACCTTTTTCTAACTGCTCTTCATACCCTTTGGCGGCATCTACCAGAGCAGCTGCATTAAAATGTAAAAAGTGCTGTTCTATAAAAGATGAGATTGCTCCCTTAGTCTTCATCATCATCAAATTTGAAATGGGTATTGGAAACTGATTTTAAATCAGTATCATAAGTGTTGTCATAATCATCATCGGCCTCTTCTTCTTTAAACTTATAGGTCAACATTTTATAAAATAATTTGGCGGCTAGGAAATCAGGGGATTTATCATTTTTATTTGGACATAATTCAACCATATCAAACCCAACAACATTTTTCTCCTGAAAAACCTGTAAAAGAAATTCCAGGGTTTCATACCACAATAATCCGCCCGGTTCGGGTGTCCCTGTCGAAGGCATTATGGAAGGATCCAGTGCATCAAGGTCAAAGGTGATAAAAACATTATCAGAAAGTTGATCAATAACATTGTCCATCCAATATTCGTTGCTCAACATTTCATGGGCAAAGAAAGTCTTATCGGGATCCATATAGGTTTTTTCAATTGCATCCATGCTGCGTATTCCTACCTGAACTAAATTTGTCTGTTGCGATGCTTCATGAACCGCACAGGCGTGGTTATACTGGGTGCCCTGATAAGTTTTCCTTAAATCTGCATGTGCATCAATATGTAAAACACTCAGGTTCTCAAAACACTCATTAAATGCCCTGATACTTCCAATAGAAATTGAATGCTCACCTCCGATCAGAGCCACAAATTTGTTACGCTTAATATATTCTTTAGTGACTTTATGCACGGTATCTACCATAGATTCCGGGCTACGGTTCTCCAAAATTTCATCTGCCAGGTAAATACCTTGTTTATAGACTTCAGTATCAGTTTCAATATCATAGAGTTCCATATTCTCTGAAGCTTCTAAAAAGGCATTTGGCCCCTTGTCTGCGCCTTTACCCCATGTGCTCGTTCCATCGTATGGAACAGGAATGAGAACAATCTTTGCTTTTTCAAGTTGTGCCAGATCTTGTGGGATCCCTGCGTAATTAGTGTTTGTTTTCACTTTAATTTAATTTTAGGATAATTATCAAATAATGCTTCAATAAGGTGTTCTCCATTCTGAGATTTATCGATAGGTTTTACTTTTTCCGCGTCATACCCCAGGATGGCTAAAACTTGTTCCGAACTTTGTTCCGGTTTATATACGGAAGAGATAATTCTTCCTTTCTCATCTTTATCAATAATAATATACTTTGGCTGTGGAATTAAGCAATGCTGTAATCCGCCAAAACCGCCTAAGGTTTCCTGGTATGCCCCGGTATTGAAAAAGCCGATATATAAAGGTTTGTCTTTTTTGAATTTGGGCAGGTAAATAGCATTCATATGCTGCTCGCTGTTATAATAATCATCACTATCACAGGTGAGTCCTCCTAACAGAACTCTTTCGTATTCGCTATCCCAGCGGTTAATGGGAAGCATAACAAAACGTTTGTTTATCGCCCAGGTATCCGGCAAGGTGGTAATAAAAGAAGAATCAATCATATTCCACTTTTCCCTATCGTTTTGCTGTTTCTGATACAAAATCTTATAAATAGCCCCTCCGCTTTCACCAACTGTAAAGTTTCCGAATTCGGTAAAAATATTGGGTACAGGAACATCTGCTTCCTTACAAACAACACTTATTTGATTTACTATTTCGTCTACCATGTACTCATAGTCGTAGTCAAATGCAAGGGAGTTTTTGATGGGAAATCCACCCCCAATGTTTAAGCTATCCAGCGAGGTACAATTCTTTTTAAGACGAACGTATACACGGAGACATTTTAGTAATTCGTTCCAATAATAGGCATTATCCTTTATCCCTGTATTAATAAAAAAGTGAAGCATTTTTAGTTCTACCTTATCATTATCCTTAATTTGATTTTCATAAAAGGGTATAATGTTTTTATAGCCAATGCCTAAGCGTGAGGTGTAGAATTCAAACTTTGGTTCTTCCTCGGAAGCAATACGTATCCCTACCTTAAAAGTGTCATTAATTTCTTCTGAGAGTAAATCGATTTCTTCATAGTTATCAATAATGGGAATGCAATTCTGATGGCCTTCATTAATGAGTCGGGCAATGTTTTCTATGTACTGCGGCTTCTTGTACCCATTGCAAATTACAAAAGTGTCGTTTTTGACTTTCCCGGTTTTTTTAAGATGTTCAACAATATTAATATCAAAGGCTGAAGAAGTTTCAATATGAATATCATTCTTGAGGGCCTCATTGAGAACATGAGCAAAATGTGAACTTTTGGTGCAATAACTATAATAATATTTCCCGGCGTAATTATTTTTTTTCATGGCGTTGTTAAACCATGTTTTGGCGCGGTTAATATTATCAGAAATTTTAGGTAAATATGTAAATTTTAGGGGGCTGCCATAGGTTTCTATAAGGCTCAAAAGGTCTATGCCATGAAACCGTAAATTGTTTTCCTCAAGAGAAAGATCATCCTGCGGAAAATCAAATGTCTGATTAATCAGATCGATGTATTTTGTATTCACTGTGGTATATATAAATATTGAAAACTAGTTTTAATAGATCGGCCCACTCTTATACGTAAAAGGCGAGGGCTTTAGTTCTCAACTTCAAATAATTATTTGTTGTGCTGTAGTAGGAATAAAAAAATAGCCATGCTGGCTCGAAAAGATCGCAGTACTAACGGAAGTTAGCTCTAAAATTCGGTTACTTATCCGATAAGCAGTCATTGGGTTTGACTTCCTAATTCCCAATAACCCGAACGTATAAACACGGTTCATAATGTGCAGCTAAAAGCTCTATTGTCTTACCAAAGATTATTCATTTGACAAGACAAATGAAAACAAAAAATTTGAATAAACAACGGATTTATAAAAAAAGTGATGATGTCTTGACACAAGTATTTTCAGGAGAACAGATTTTCATAATGTTTATTCATGTTCGAAAATAAATTTCCGGTTCAGAGATACTTCAATTCATGAAAAACAAATTAATATTAAGTCTTTTAATTCCTTAAAAGGATGTTCCGATAATCTGTTTTATGAAGGTTAACGATAAAATATTTAATCAGAAAGGGGGGGATAGAAAAGCTATCAATCATGAAGGCATATTCCGAAGAGTCATCCTCCAAAAGTTTAAATAACCCAACTTCCCAGACTTATTCTGAGTAAGCAATATTGTAGATTGAATTACTCTATAAATGTTGGTAAATTATGCATATCGTGAAAGAGAATACGGATTATAAGTCGGTATTACAGTGAGATATCCCATTGTACTCTAAATCTCCAACCCTTTGGGATATCGGTGTTTGTAGTTTTGATGTTAAAATAAGTTATGTCTGTGGTTAATTTATTGCGATGCTTCGCAAAGAACCAATTAAACGCTAAAGCGTATTCTTCTTCCTTAAAGGAGGAGATGGTGCTGTTGGGGACATAAAAAGAGTATCTCCCTGCCACTTCAAGCGGTTTTGGAATTTTTTTCCATAATCCATTCAAAAAATAACCCGCCTGAACATAATTTCCATAGAGTTCTGTATTTGTTTCATTCACCTTGTCGGATATATCTTTGAAATGAAGTTCCTGTTGCCATGAAAATCCTCGGTACATGAAGGCAGTCTCAATTAATGCCTGCTTCACCCTGTATTGTCCTGGAATGCCTTCTTCAAAACCATTGAGCTGACCTCCCCCTGACTGGGAGAATCGTGTGTAAGGACTCCTATTGGTAAGTGCACCAAAAGCAAGTAAAGCTGTTGGTTTTTCATGATAATCTAAATCGGAACCGGTCATTTCCAATTCCCGCCCTAAAAAATTCCACTGTAATCTTCCCACATACATAAGGTGGGAATCATCATTTTGGGTTGAACCTCTGCCGGCACCTGTAAGCACTGAGAAATAATAGGAAATATCGGTAAGCGTTTTCGGAAAGATTCGGCCATACACTGAGATTCCCTGTTGCCTGTCTATGGTAAAAGGACGGTTAAGAATGGATCTGTCCATCATCTGTTGTTTTCCCGATGAAATAACTCGTTCTCTGTTGTAATAGGTTTTCCATTGGCCGGCTTTAAATTTTAAAAATTCCCATTTTTCGACCATAAGCCGAAAATCGAGTAAATTTCCCTGCCCCAATTCGTATTCCCAATAATATTTTAGCCAGGGAGCAAATGCGTTACCCCCAACTTTTAAACGGGCTCTGTTAATTTTGAAGATAGGACTATCCGAAATTACTGCATCAAAATTTAAAGGGTCCTCATCATTTGGGTAGGCAAACCTGAATTGAAACCGGGATTCCAGATGTAGTAAAAAACGATTATCCCGTGTTTGCATTTGAAATCCTTTACTGCCATATGTGAAATTGACCTTTTTATCTTCTTGCTCAGTTTCCTGAGCATTCAATTGATATCCAAAAATAATTAGGACTAAGACAATTAATGTGAAATTGATATTTTTCAAAGAATTGGCCATATGGTCGGATATTGGTTGGGAGTATTTCAAATTTACCTAAAATCTCAGTTCAAATAAATGGTGTTTTCCAAAACGTTGTTCAATAACATGAAAAGTTTTTTACCCTTTCTTTTATATATTTCTCAAATTCTTCTTTGGATGACATATTATTACGAAGGTATAGCCCTAGATTTCTAATTGATCATACACCGCAATTTAATTCTGAATTCAGACATGCTTAAAAACATGCAAGAAATATTCATTCAACTTCCTAACTATATAAAAGTATGTTCAAATATTTTATTTTAGTAAGAATTAAAATAGAATTAGGGAAATAAAAAAAGCCATCAGTTATGATGGCTTTAAACTTAGTTTTGGTATTCAGGACTTAGTCAATTACTTCCACATTTACTGCGTTCATTCCCTTTTGTCCTTTTTCCAAATTAAACTTTACGTTATCGTTTTCATTAATTTCATCAATAAGACCACTTTGGTGTACAAAAATGTCTTCTTCAGAATTAACTGGTTTTATAAAACCAAATCCTTTGGCCCTATTAAAAAATTTTACTGTTCCTTCGTTCATTACTTTGATATTTATTATTAATTATTTTATTTATTTTTTGTTTTTATTTTTTTGTCAATTCTTGACTGTTATTGGCTCCAAAGGCGATACTTTGCCTAATTCTTTTAGCATTTTGATATGGTCCCAAATAGCGGAGGCAAGTGTGCTTTTGGTATGATAAGGAATGCCGTGTTCTTTAGCCGTAAGTTCTACAATACCAGATATTTTTTTATAATGGATATGACAAATATTAGGCAATAAGTGATGCTCTATTTGGTAATTTAACCCCCCAATTAACCATGATAAGAATCTGCTTTTAGGCGAGAAATTACATGTTGTTGCCAGTTGATGAGTGAACCAATCACCTTCTACAAAACCATCTTTATCAGGTAAGGGAAATTCTACACTGGGCGTGATATGTGCTACCTGAAACACAATACTGATCAAAATACCGGTCATAAAGTGCATACTAAGAAAGGCCAGTACAATGATCCACGGCGCCAGAGGTATTATCAGAATTGGTAAGATTAAGGCATAAGTATAGTAGAAAAGTTTCCATCCGATTAGTTTTGCCAGTTCCTTTTTAAATTCATTTTTTTTACTAAAAAAACCTTTCTTTCTATAGCGATTTATTCTTACAAAATCCTTAGACGTAATCCACGAAATAGTAGACAGGCCGTAGAAAAACCAAACATAAAAATGCTGAAACTTATGCATCCGGTTTTTTTTCGCATGGGGTGAAAAACGCAGGACTGTTGGAGGGTTTATATCATCATCCGATTGATCTATATTTGTATATGTATGATGTAAAACGTTGTGCTGAATCCTCCATACTGTGGAGTTTGCGCCAATAAGGTTCATGGTGTACCCCAGGTACTTATTAACATATTTATTTTTAGAATAGGAACCATGAATGGCATCATGCATTATACCCATACCAATTCCTGCCATTCCCAAACCACTAATAATGTAAAGGATAAATAAAATTCCAGCACTGGTTATAAGACCACTGTTGATAATTATCATTGGAATAATAAATAATGATAACATAAGTATGGTCTTTAAAATCATGCTCTTATTTGCATGTTTGCTGAGATCATTTGTTTTGAAATAGACATTCACTCTGTCTTTTAATGTTTTCGAAAAGTCAGAGCTTGTTCTTTTTGAAAATTTTGGAGTTTTAATACGATTACTATTTTAATTTTATAGCTTTCTACCGGCTTAAGATATTAATGAACATAAATCATCCTTGTTCATTATTGATTTAGGGTCGGTAAATAATTGGAGGAATTTTAAAGAAACTAATTAAGGTATAATAGGAAAATCTCTTTTCACTTAAAATAACATCTAAACCAGAATCACCTTTTCTTATTATTGGCTGATAAAAAGTTTTTTTGCACTATTGCTATTAAAAAACTGAAGAGAGCGGGAGTAAATTAAAGATCCGGGTAGATCGTAATAAAGGGAAGCTTTCTGACCTTTTAACATTACAAAGATACCTCCTATTTAATGTATTCTTCCAAATACTGTGTTAAAGTGCTAAAAATGAGTAATTTGTTAGTTTGCCTGATAATCTAAAGGGTACTTTCCCATTCCAGGATTACTACTAAAATCTCACTGCATCACTGTATTCACAGGTAATAGATAAAACCTTGGAATATGATGACATAAAGCAATAGTCAGCTTTAATCAGGATCCTTTTTGAAAAAGCCAATATTATTTATTCTGGTTGTTCTTCCACAGCTATTAAATTATCGTCCGGGATGCGATCAATCATTTTATTATAAGGATCGACACCAGCCTTTATAGGTAATTTTTCCACCGTATAAGTAAAGGAATTCTCGCCTGGCATTACCCATCTTTTTTCTAACACCAGCGGGGATTTAACTGTCATCCCCAAATCGTTTTTGACATCCTCAGTAAAAATACCGATTTCTAATGCATTGGCTGATTCCGGCGAATCCAGTAATTTTCCGTTACCATCAAAATGGCTTTTGCTACTTTGCACATCAATAGTTACCTCATATTTTCCATTATCTAATTGCTTGTACGTTGCTTTGGAGGTTTTATTTGAATACAGTGTAATTTTTTCAAAACTATCTTCAAGAAAATAATTCAGTGAATCAGGGGTAGCGGATTTAATATGATCATACCATTCCAAACTGTTTGTAAAAGGAGCTTTAGGACGGAAGGCGGCGGAATCAACATAGCGTTCAAAGGCCTTATTTAGATTTTTCTCTCCAATAAGATCTTGCAGGGCATATAAGATAAGTGCCCCTTTTTGATACCAAACATAGGCCTGGTTGTCATTGTCTAACAAGGTTTTTTCAAACTTACTTTCATTGGCCCTGCCTCTTAAATAACGATCCAATTCATCTTTAAGGAAGCGCTGCATGGCATCTACTCCATACTCCTTTTTCATGACCATCAAGGCCGAATATTCGGCCATGGATTCTGAAACTTGGTTGGCACCTCGAGTGGCCGAGGGAGTTACCTGATGCCCCCACCATTGATGTGCCACTTCATGTGAAGTCACAAAATAAGCGTAGTCCAAGTCTTCAGGGTCACTAAAATCCGCTACCCATCCAAAACTTTCTGAAAAGGGGACCGTATTCGGGAAAGACTGGGCAAAACTTGCATATCTGGGGAATTCTAATATACGCATTTGACGGTATTGATAAGGTCCAAAATTTTCTGAAAAATAATCCATAGAATGTTTTACACTCTTTACAAAACGATCAATATTATAGATATGCGCTGGATGATGGAAGATTTCAATATTCACCCTATCTCCATTCTTACCTGTCCAGACTTCTTTATGGACCTCATATCTAGCCGAGGAAATATTATAAAAGAAATCCAAATCTCCTTCCATTTTGTAGGTATAGAATTTACGTCCATTTTCTTCCCATTCCTTTTGCAAATAACCCGGCATTATAGCTAATTGATCCGGAGCCGTACTAACGGTTCCTTCAAAAGTGACATAATCTGCATCATCGTTAAACAGAAGATTTCTTAGTCCCCAATCATCATTTTGAGGAGGTGACGTATATTCCTTTATGGGTAAATCGTATTTCTTGCGATCCTGATCACTTGTAAGTTCTCCCCCCGAATTGTAACCAAAAGAGGGAAAGAAATCATTATTAAGAAAGGTTCCGTTATAGACTATTTCCCTACCCGTTCCTTCATTGGGAAACCCGTCATAACCTCCGCTCACGGTGAGTTCCAGTTCTAAGGTGTCACCCGGTTGCATTCGGGTTTCCAGGGAATAGATTTCATAGTTATAATCATCATATCTTTTCCCTAGAACAGGGCTTTTTCCATTAATTTTAAATTCCTCCATTTTTTTATGAAAGATTCCTGGCCCACCCCAGTTCAAATGAAGAGAATCTATGGAGACATCCCATTTATTTACTAATTGATAAACGGTTTTAATGGTTGCGCGCCTTTCTTCGGGGACTAAATCGGCTTGTACCTTTACATCCACTACCTTAGGCTGGGGAATTTTGTCGTACTTGCTGAGTTGTTTTTCATAGTCAGCTGAAGCTATGGTCCCGGCTTTTTCATTCCGATAATTATTCAGAGTTTTAGTATTGTAATTTATATAGAGCCCACTTCCTAGCGAAACAATTGCTAAAAGTACTATAGTAGAAAAAGTTGCTTTATTTAAGCGCCCTTTGGCGATTTGCACCCGGGATTTTCTTCCCGAATCCGTACCGCGTCGCCAAAAAAGAAAACCTATATAGGTAAGGACCCCACCAAATGCTAGCCAATACAATCTAAACCAAAAAAGAGCAGTTCCAAAATGCCCAAACCCATTCATATCCGAAACTGTATAACCCGGGGCATAAGCATATAGATAAAGGTTGTTATCAACATCTAAAAAGCTATTCAGCCCAAAAAGGAGGGCCCAAATGGCAATGGCAATAACATGACCAATAAACTTCTTGGTCACCATAGAATGCACAAAGAAAGCCAGCATGATAAAGGTGATGTATTTTGGAAATTCAATAAGATATAAATCGGTAAAATACATCCCCAATTCAAAGTTGAAATAGCCCTTTATTACCTGATTAAAAAGTCCACTTAGGAGTATCAAATTTACCAACAGAAAACTTACAAATGTGAGCGCTAAGAATTTAGAACCATAAACTATTCCATTGGGAATGGGTAAAGAACCAAATATTTGGTCATAGTTAACCCCACGTTCTCTATGCATTACTTCACCTGTCATAAAGACAATCAGCACAAAAATTAAAATGATGTAAGTAAAATCTTTTACTTCCAGCATATAGTAGGTGAGGGGTAGGGATGGAGTTCCATATAATGGAAAGCCAAACCAACCATCAAAGAATAGAAAAAGAACTGCAGCCACTAAAATGGCAATAAAGAAATTATCTCTGATGATATTTTTAAACTCCATTATGGCCAAATCAACCAATAACTTTAAGTTTAAACTTTTGGAGTAAGTCTTTGTAACCACAGGAATATGTTCGCTTACTGTTGACAAGTCCAGCTCATCATCCAAACTTTTCGACTTTTTACTGCTGTAGTTTCTACTCAGAAAACGCTGAAAATCGAATCTGAAAAGGGTAAAAAGCAAAGCTAAAAGGCCCAGACCTATCCATAGCACTCGATTCCATACCATTAAGCCCTTAAAGGGAATGGTTTTTGTGTTTTGTTCTTCAGGCGTCCAATATTCAATTACGTTACTGTAGGTGCCAAATCCAAAAGGATCCAAAAGACTTACGAGATCTTTATTTTCAACATCCTGAGTCAGGGTTAGGGTGATAAGATAAGTTATAAATAGAATGGCCCCTCCGGCATAGGCCAACATTACTCTTTTTGTTAAGGCCACAAGAGCAAAAAATATACAGCCGGCAAAGAAAAAATTACTCCAATAAAGAATGATAGTGGGTTGTATGTAGTACCATAAATGAAAAGATGTGAAACGATCCGGTTCCGTGTAACCTGCATATGGACCAATGGCAAAGCCAACAATTAGCCCAATATGAAATCCAAGGCTAATTAAAAATAAAATGGAAAGGGATCCTAAAAACCTTCCCAGGATATACCCTTTTTCACTTATGGGATAGGTGAAGTAGTAGTTTTCAGTTTTGTGCTCTATATCCCTATATACAGGGACCCCCATGATAGCACTGGCCATCATCACCCCAAAAATGCTAATCGTACTTAACATGGTAGCAATAGCGATAGGGGAATTGACAAAAACCTTTTCTGAGGCAGGGCCATTACCTCCAATAGCTATTATTAATCCAAAAACTAGAAGAATACCGAAATAAGCCCAGGTGGCAGGTCTTTTTAACCTGTATTTTATTTCGAATAAGAATATTTCTTTAAACATGGTGGATGATTTTTAGGTGAAGCAGTTATTAATCTGTAATGCGTTCCATTCTGGTAGTGATCTCAGCAAAATAAACATCTTCCAAATTGGCTTTGCTGGGCTCAAAAGAAGAATCAGGTTGCTCTTCACTTAAGACATGAATAATAGTCTGGCCAGCTTTTAAATAGGTTGAAATGACCTGCATTTCGGATTGGTATCGCTCCAGATCTCCTTTTTCTATCCCCTTTTTCCATATTTTACCCTTTATTCTTTCGGTCAATTCGGAGGGATTGCCTTTAGCCACTACCTCGCCTAAGCATATAATAGCCATATTATTACACAGATTAGAGATATCTTCCACAATATGGGTGGAAAGTATAACAATGGTATTCTCACCAATCTCACTTAATAAGTTATGGAATCTAATACGTTCGGCCGGATCTAAGCCCGCGGTAGGCTCATCCACAATGATAAGACTTGGGTCGCCAATTAGTGCCTGAGCAATGCCAAATCGTTGTTTCATTCCACCGGAATAGGTACCGAGACTCTTGTTTCGCACATGCCATAGATTGGTCTTATTTAATAAGGATTCTACAAGCGCTTTCCGCTCAGATTTATTAGATACCCCTTTTAGGGAGGCTATATGATTAAGCATGTTATAAGAGCTTATTTTCGGGTAAACCCCAAATTCCTGGGGCAGGTAGCCAAGGATTTCCCGAACTTTGGCCTTATCCTTCAGAACATCAATATCTCCCAGAGTTACAGAACCCGAATCTGCCTGTTGCAGGGTGGCCAGGGTTCTCATAAGTGAAGATTTTCCGGCTCCATTGGGGCCCAAAAGCCCAAACATTCCCTGGGGAATAGTAAGGTTCACATCTTTTAAGGCCTGAACACCGTTAGAATAGGTTTTGTTTAAATTTTTGATCTGTAATTCCATAGTTGTATTTGGTATGGTGGTTTATTAGTATTTTTTTAAGGTCTAAATGAAGTTTCGATTATTTGGAGGAAATTGAAGCTATTCCTCTCCAGTCCTCATCAATTTCCTGAGTTATCATATGCGCCGATCTGTTTAGAAATAATTTAGCTGCACTATCAGTGTTTTCTTTTTTTACAATTTGTTGGAACGTTACCGCTGCCATGGCAAACTCCCGGTTAAAATAGAGATTCATACCTTCCTCAAAAGTGCTGAGGGTTTGCAATTTATGCTTTAAAAGTGCTGCGTTGTCACCATTTATACATTCGTAAATATCTATAGGTTTTTGTTTCCCTTTCACCTGAACCGGGCCTAAATATCTAAAATCAAATTCTTCCGGATTAGTCAGGTTGTTTTTACAATTATCAGTTAATAAAATGGATGATCCGTAGTGCTTGGAAAGCCCTTCAATCCTGGAAGCAGTATTCACGGTATCGGATATTATTGCAGCATCCAATCGTTCTATATCTCCTGTGATACCCATAATCAAATTACCGTTTTGCATCCCAATCCCCAGTTTTACGGCAAAACTATTTTTGGTGCTTCTTTCTTCATTATAAAGCCGGAGAGAAGCTTGCATTTCTACAGAAGCCCTTACCGCGGCCTGAGAGCCATCAGGAAACAGCGCCATAAAACCATCACCAAGATATTGCATTATAAATCCGCCATTTTCCCGAACAATGGGCCCCATCCTTTTATTAAATGAATTGATAAAAAGGAAGTTATCCTCCGGGGTCAAAAATTCGGATATGGTAGTAAAATCTCTGATATCGGCAAAGAGTACGGTTACTTCTTTTTCCACAAGGTCTCCTAAAGACACCTCTGTCAGCTTATCTTTCCCTAAAAATTTAATAAATTCATGCGGAACGAATTTTTGACTTACTTCATGAATAGACCTGATAGCTTCTTCTCGTTCCTTGGATTCCTGCAGACCTTTTTGATACAGATAGGCAGTCTCCAAAGCTCCTGCTGATTGTAATGAAATGGTGGTGAGTAATTTCAATTCCGCGGCAGTGAACTCATTTTGCTCATTATGACCCAGTATAACCATGCCCAAAGTGCGATGTTTAACTTTTAACGGGGAATACATAATGGTCCTAAGGTGATTTAATGCAGGGTTATTCTCAATTTTTTCTGAAGGCACAATGGCAGAAGTGCCTCTGCTTATTAGCTCTTTGAGCAAGAAATTTAATTTGTCAATATTTTCTTCCTTATCCGGATTCTGGCCAAAAGAGGCGAGTTCAACAACTTTATTTTTCTCAGGCTCGTAAATTAAGAAGAGGCCGTGGGTAGAATTGATGATTTGCGAGGCCTCACCAAGTGCCATTTCTGCAATTGATTTGGCATCTATTTTTTCTGAAATCCGCTCACTAAAATCATAGATCATATTAATCTCTCTGTACAAGCCTAAAACTTCATTTCCTATTTTTTTCTTTTCGATCTCTTTTTCAACAAAGACCATTATCATATTGGCCAGTAAATTTCCGTCCTCACCTGAAGCTAACAGAGTTCCATAGGTAATTTCATCCAGATTTAAAGGAAATGATTGAAAGCTATCTAAGGGAGTTCCATGTATTAGTTTGTCATCAAAGCCGATGACTGCAAATTTCAATCTCAATTTGGCCGCGATAGCAGTAATTACCTGCTCTGAACTATGGCTCTTTTTTAAGATATTTTTGAGGGCTTTTAAATAATATTTGGAATCCGTATGCCTTGTCATACTTACAGCTTCAGAATTTCTTCTGCAATAGACAACATCTCATCCGGATCAAAAGGTTTGGTCATGTAACGGTCTGCTCCCATGTCCAGCCCTTTTTGACGATCTACTTCCTGACCTTTTGCGGTCAAGAGTATGATATATACATGTGATAATTTGAGTTCTTTTTTTACTTTCTGACAGACTTCCATCCCGTTCATCTTAGGCATCATAACATCCAGAAATACGAGGTTAGGTTCCTCTTTCTGTATTAAGTTTAATGCTTCCTCCCCATTCTCTGCAAACAGTAATTCAACACCTTCATCTTCCAAATCCTCCAGAGTTTGCTCGATTAGCATTCTGATGTGAGCTTCGTCATCTACAATGAGTAACTTTTGTCCCATATATTTTTCCTTCCTTATTAATTAATAGTTATTCATAGATAAAGAACATTACGTTCTCCATCCCTTTCTGAAGTTTTAACTCCTTTAATTTTTTTTGATCCCCATTGAAAACTGAGTTGAGCATAATGATATCCGGTTTGGATTTTGTGGCCGTTTCTAAAAAGTCTTTGGAATTAGATTCCACCACTTTATAGCCTCTTGCGTTCAAGACATCGGAAAGCGTCTTTACTGCCGAGGCATCCTCATCAACTACCAATACTTTCTTTTTAGATACTCCTTGTTCCAGCAGTTCTTCTACTTCATGAAACAAATGTTCTGTATTTATTGGTTTGGTAAGATACCGGTCTACGCCTATTCTAAACCCTCGCTCCTTATCCTGTACAATAGACAATATAATTATAGGGATATCCATGGTAGCAGGATCGTTTTTTAATACCGCCGCTACATCAAACCCATTTATTTCAGGCATCATAACATCAAGAATGATCAAATCGGGTTTAGACATTCTTACCATATCCAAAGCTGCCTTGCCGTTGGCAGCCTCTTTTACTTCGTATCCCGCTTCCGTGAGCTCCTGTCTTAAGAGAGATCTTATAGGAGTGTCATCATCAACGACTAATATCGTTTGTGCCTTCTTTAAGGTATTTAGTGAGGAGTGCTTAATTTGCTTTTTTAAGCTTTTAAGTATTCTGTCTAATTGAATAGGTGGCTTGTCTGTTCCCTCTCCCATAACCGGTATAGTGAAGAAAAAAGTGCTGCCTACCCCAGCCGTGCTCTTCATCCAGATAATTCCCCCATGATGCTCAATAATCTCCCTGCAAATTGGAAGTCCCAAGCCAGTCCCTTTGGGTTTATCTGTCAGGGTATCCCCGGCTTGTCTGAAACGCTCAAAGATCTTATGACGGTCTTCCTCGGCGATACCTATCCCTGTATCCTGTACTTCAACAAGTATTTGCCCGTTATCTAAGGAGGCCTCAATCACTACAGATCCCTTATCTGTGAATTTTACTGCATTAGACAAAAGGTTAATTACCACCTGAATAAGCTTGTCCTCATCAGCACTCACTACCGGAAGATCTTCTGAAACCTTTTTCTTCAGGGTTAGTTTCTTCTCTTCAAATAAAGACGAGGTGCTCGCAATGGCTCTGCTAATAACATCCTGGAGGAAAATTGGTTTCTTGTTCCATTCCATTCTACCTGATTCAATTTTGGCAAGATCCAGCACATCATTGATCAAATTAGTAAGCCGTTCCCCTTCAGACACCACCACATTCAGGTTTTCGCTAACCTGTTTCATGGTTCGCTTTATTTTTTGATCATCAACGGTTACAGCAGGAAATATCTTTTCTTCCAACCTTTTCCTGATTATTTTGGCAAAACCCAATACCGATGTCAACGGGGTACGTAATTCGTGACTTACTGTTGAAAGAAAAGCACTTTTCGCTTCATTGGCATCCTCAGCTTTTGCTTTTGCTTCTTTAGCTTCTTCATAAAGTTCTGCATTGTGCAGGGCCACACCCACGTTAATTGCAATAGTATTTAGTAAATTTTTGTCTTCCTGATTAAACCTGCTGGCCTGTTGGGTGCTTTGAACACTTAGCACCCCAATAACTTTGTCTTCAACAGGAATTGGAACTCCCAAATATGAAATTGCCCGTTTACCTGTCTGGGAAATCCCATACTTATCATATTGGGCAACAATATCAGTATCTTTATTAATCAACAAAGCTTCTCCGTTTTGTATGATTTTAGAAGTGAACCCTTCACCAAAAGTCATTGGTTGCATATCATCACCATCCTGATATGGAAAATTAATAATCCCTTTTTCCTCATCTAATATGGCCAGATAGGTAATATCCGATTTAAATAGGTCCTTCATCTCATTTCCTACAAGTTGTATCAGTTCACTAAGCTCTAATTTTTCTGTAAGCGCTTTACTTACATGGTTAATAGTAGCCAATTCATCCAGGCGCTGTTGAACTTCTTTGGTACGTTCCTCCACTTTTTCTTCCAGATCTTTTTGCTGCTTTACCAAAAGGTTGGTTCTGGTTTTGACAATAGCATAAACCAGTACTAAGAAGCCCAAGACATAGAGTGCATAGGCCAACCACGTTTCATACCATGGAGTACTAATACTAAAGGTGATGGCTTTTTCTTCGGAGACATCCCCATATACATTTTGAGCTTTTACCCTAAAACTATAATTACCAGGAGGAAGATTGATATACTCTCTGGAAGCCTGTTTGGTCCACTCTGACCATGATTTATCTATTCCAACCAGCTGAGTACTATATTGCATTTCATTTTGCCCAATAAAGAGGGGGGCTGCATATCCAATATTTACACTATTCTGTTCAAAAGGTATTTTATAACCTTCTGGAAAATCCATGTTGCCAGCATATATAAGAGAATCTCCTGCAATGGAAAATTTTCTTAATTCTACATTGAAGTTAGGAACATAGGGTTTCGAAAGATTTCCTTCATATCTTATAACACCATCTGGACCTGTGAACCATGCCAACTGGGAGTCGTCTTCCTTAGAATTCTCAACATAAATAGTCCATAATCGATTGTTTTTAAGTTCCTTAAAAGTATCTTTATTAATTATATAATCTCCATTGGAATCTTTTGAGGCCACCATCAGTCCAGATCCCACATCAAACCAAAGACTACCTTTATCATCCTTAAAAAAATTAGTGCCTGGTCTATCAAAATCTACCAGGCTACTAAAAAAGAATTTTTTCTCTTCAAAACGGTTTTCACTTTCGCTATAAGCAAAAGACTGCTTCGTTTCTGTTGCCCAAAAGACTATTTCTTCATCGGCTTCTACGAAAAATATTCTGGAACTAGGTAACCCATCACTCTTATCTAAATAATCAAATTTTGAATCTGAGAAACTCAGTTTATTATTAACTATTTTCGGATAAATCCTTATCACCTGGCTGTCTAAACTAGACTCTACCCATAAACTTCCATCGGAAGCTTCAAGCATATTAGCGCTACTTCGAATGGGTTCATTAGTATATGATTCTTCGAGGAATTGATTTTTACGCTCATCAAAATAAAAACTTATTATTCCTTGCTGATGTGATATATATACGCGCTTTGGATCCATTTTTGACTGATAAATAAAACCAGCTCTAAAGTCATAATTAATGTTTTCCCTTACATATTTAAAGGAAGTTCCCGTTATTTCAACAAATCCCATCCCATTCGTTCCCACATAAAGCCTATCGTTGATTTCAAGAAAATTAGTCCCCTGACCAAAGGTGCCAGGTATATTTTTAATCACTTTTTCTTCTTCATCCAAATAAGCAATACCATCGTTGTTACTCAAATAAAGGACACCTTTAAATCTATAAACAGCATTGACTACATTTGTAGATAGCCCCATATCAGAATCCAAAGAGGTAAAAGTGGAATTTAGGTTTGTAGTAGAAATCCCATTTAAGAGCATAATCCAAAGAACACCTCTGGAATCTACATATACATAATCTACGCTCCCATCTTGCAAGCCATTATCTGTAGTATACTTCTGTATTAATTTTCCATCATGATCAATTAAATAAGCTCCATCGCTAAATGTATTTAAGACAAATCGGCCATCATCTAAAGCTACTCCTGGCAGGTATAATTTATCTTTAACGTAGGCATCTATTTCTGTCTTAAATGGTTTAAATTCTTTACCATCATATAGGTAAAACCCTTGGGTTCTTGTACCAATAAGTAATTGATCTTCATCATATGGTAAGATGGCATAAATACGCTCACTAGTAAATGCTTCTCCTCCTGGCACCAATTCAAAAGTGTCATCATCCTTTAAAATACAGAGACCCACCCCCCAAATACGTAAGTAATAGGTGTCATTAATAATATTACCTACATGATAACCATCCTTAGAGGGAATCACTTTCATGCTTTCACCATCCCAGGCATATAATTTAAATTCCGTTCTAAAAATGATTCGCCCCTTATGGTAATCTATCTCCCATACATCTTTAAAAGACCTATGCTCTTCTGGAATTTCATTTAGTAAAGTCTTATATTGAAATTCCCCTTTGGCGTCTGCTTCCAAATATCCTATTTCCCCAATACCTCCAACATGAATGATTCCTTGCTTATCTTTTTTCAATGATCGTACACCTCCAACCCTTGGTAGCCTAATTACTTTCCAATTTACCCCGTCGTATTGCAAAATTCCTGCACCATTTGCGAAGTACATAATTCCTTGGTCATCTTCTAAAGCCCACCAATTAGCAGGTCCAGCTCCATAATCCTGGTATTTGTAATTTGTAATAATTGGTTTTCCCAATTGTTTCTGCGCCAAAAGAGGTGAAATGGCGATTAAAAAGAAACAAAAAAAAGGAATTACTACTTTTAGGCGAGGGTTATAAATAGTTTTTGGCATAGTTAGTTGGAAAATGGTAATGGTTGGGTTTTTCAAAGTTATAATGATGGAATTTACAAAAATTATTGATATAGTTTAGCTTCCGTAAGAATATGCATAGAAGTTTATCGGTATTTAAAGAAGATTCGCACATATATAGGAGATTTTCCCTTTTTTGAATTAGCTTTCAAGAACTAAAAACAGTATCGGTTTCTACGATTATATGGTACAGTTTTTTGGTAACTAAAAAGAATTCATAAATAAGAGACATTACTAAATTTTGAGTATTTTAGGCGACAAAACTTTCAGTACAAGAGTAATGGGCACTGTCATTTTTTAAAAAATAAACCAAGAGTATAATTAAGATTATTACTATAGACTATATGGATACCAATACCCTGCATACCTCCACACTTGAGAAACTATATGGCCCCGTTGAGTGTGAAATTATTCGCCAGGATGATAAAATAAGGGTTGTTCATCTTAAAGATAAAAAGGGAATTTCAAGAACAGTAGGCGTGGTTAGGTTTTATAACACAGATCACAAACCTATTGAAGCTGTCCACAAACGTATCCTGGAGGGAGGGTTACTGGGGAAAACATTGCAAAAGTTCAAAATTGATTATACAAAGAAAATTATAGGAGCACTGCCTGTGAGATTGCCAGATTGGATAAAAAATGACTTCTTAATTGATGAAGAACATAGTATAGCCCTGATTTCGAACATTAAGATAAAGATTTCTTCTGGCGAACAACTCCTTTATACCAAGATAATTGAAGTCTTACCTCCGGAACTTAGTTCCGGGCATGTACATGATATAATACAAAAGCAGGATGTTGATAAAGACCTTCTGCCTCTTTTTGAATCGGTCGATTTACTAATTGAAAATATAATACTATAAAAAATGTATAACTGTGTAGTAATTGGAGCAGGACCGGGAGGAATAGTTGCCGTTAAAGAACTGCTGGAAAAAGGAATAAAGAATGTTTTGTGTTTGGAACAGTCCGATACACTGGGCGGTGTTTTCTCTAAAGGGTATGACAACCTTATACTAACATCTTCTGTTACTTTTAGCATGTTTTCCGATTTCTGGGTTGGAGAAGGTATGGATCATCATTTTTGGAGCAAGGATGAAGCCGTTTCCTATTGGAATTCCTATGCCGGTCATTTTGGGGTGAAAGAGCATATACGCTATAGTAGCAAGGTAGCAAAAGTGGTTTCAATAGAGGAAGACCACTGGGAGATTGGACTCGCATCGGGAGAATTAATAGAAACCAGGCGTCTTATTTTGGCAATAGGAAACAATAATGTTCCCAGATATCCTGAATGGCAGAAGGAACTTACCAAAGTTTCTTATTCACATTCAAGAGATTATAAAAATGCCAGCGATTTTAAGGATAAACGTGTACTTGTAGTAGGTGGAGGCGAGTCCGGATCCGATGTAGCCTTCGAGATTTCACAAGTAGCCAAAGAATGTTGGGTAAGCCTCCGTGAATCTACAGGTTGGGTAGTTCCAAGGAAGCGTGGCGGCCATGCCGCAGATGTTTCAACACATCGTGGAATTTGGGACCTGCCTCGCGACTATGGAAAATATTTAAGTCCTTTTGTGCTTAAACTGGAAAGGGCCAGAATGGATCCGGTATTTGATGCCCTGGCAGACCTCAATGCAAAAATTACAGTTAAACGAGGTATCTGGGGAATATTCGGGACTAAAACACTCGCTTTACCCAAAGCTATTGCGCATTATGGTTGTAAGGTGGTTGGAGAAATCACCAAAGTGGAAGAAGATGGGCGTAAATTAATCACTGCAGATGGTACCACATTAGAGGATATTGACGCCGTAGTTTTTAGTACCGGCTATCAGAACAAGGTAGACTTTATGCCGGAAGGACTTAAAACCTGTGATCCACGGAAGATGTATAAGCACATGTTTCATCCGGAATATGGAGATCGAATAGCCTGGATAGGGTGGGCGAGGCCCGGATTTGGAAGTCAGTTCCCCATAATGGAAATACAATCGCGTTATTGTGCCTTAATTTTTAATGGCGATATGAAATTACCGGATCCTGTGGAAATGGATAGAATAGCACAGAAAGATTTGGATGTATACCGCGAACAATTTGAGGCAAACGCGGATCGCATAAGAAGCTTAGTAGATTATCATAGGTATATGAATGGCATGGCTGAAATTATTGGCTGCAGCCCTCCTTTGTACAAATACTTTTTCCTGCGCCCAAGGCTTTGGCTGCACTTAATGTATGGTCCTACGCAAGCCACTCAATTCAGACTGCGCGGCCCCGGGAAAAAAGTTAAGCTATCTCATGAAATAATAAGTAAGCTTCCTATTAGCACCTATAATCATATTGTAAAAGCGGGATTGAGGGGTAGGCTACGATATGGTCTGCGTAGTTTAACACCCGGTTTCCTTCAAAGTAATTAAAAGTTTCGCGGTATTATATTGATTGCTGTGAGGCCATAGTTGAAAAAATAAGGAAAACAGATAAATGGGATATCAGTCTGCTTCCTGTGGAAAACTATTACAGCCTGTAAAGGCTATGTTAACTCAAGGTTTTTTTTAGCATTAATTTATTTTTGGTTTTAAGATTTGTTAAGAAAACGGAAATCTTCTTTTGCATGCCCAGTTTCAGGTGTCGGATTGCTATTTCTAGATTTTATTCTCCTATTCCTTCAAATATTCATCCAGGGGCACCAACAGGTTTTTGGCAGTACTAAATTCTTTGGCGAGCTTCTGGGCGTCTGTTATCATTTCTGAAGTTAGGTCACGAGTAGCTGAAATATTTTGTTTAGCATGGTTTTGTGGTGAGGAATCCAGGTAAGCCGACACCAGGAGCAGCGCCACACCAGCAACCTTGTTTTCTTTCACGCCCTGGCCCCGCATATAGAGCATGCCTAGATTACCAATGGCCAGCGGATCTCCCTGTGCAGAAGCTTTACGATACAATTCATTGGCTTTTGCATAATCAATCTTGGTGCCACGACCATTTTCATAGAGCACCCCTAGATTGAATTGTGCAGCAGAATTCCCATGAGCGGCAGATTTACCATACCAAACAACGGCTTCCTTCTCATCCTTACTTACACCTATGCCTTGCTCATACATCAAAGCCACATTAAATTGGGAATCAGCGTGGTCGTCATTTGCAGCTGTGAGAAACTCTTTATAAGCCAGTGGCAGGTTGTTGGCTTGATATGCCTTGAGCCCAGCCTGGAAATTTGTATTTTCCATAGCTTGAGCATTAGTTTCGATAGTAAATATCATTGTGACCGCGAGACATACGATTTGAAGAAGTATTTGAAATCTGAATAGTTTCATTATGTATTGTTTTATATTTAGCTATCCACCTTAAAGATTTGTTTTATTTCTAACTTTTCACCACTTATGGTCTTTATGAATGATTTAAACTCTTACAGCCAAACCAAATTATTCCGCTATTTCTTACACGGCTATTAAATTGTCGTCCGGAATACGATCAATCATTTTATTATAAAGATCTATTCCAGCCTTTATTGGAAATTCTCCCACGGTATAAGTAAAGGAATTTTTGCCTGGTATTATGGCTATCTTATCTAAGATCAAATATTTATTATATTCTCTTTCTTTGCTTTAATGGAAGGTTCATCTTTTTTCTCATTTACATAATACATATCCATCATCCCTTTGTTTTTGACATGTATTTGTCCGCGATGCTCACAGTTATAGCGATCCCTAATGAGCAGATAGGTACTTTGAGATACATTTACCCTTCCCGGTTCTGATAAGGATTCCATGCGTGCTGCCACATTAACCGTATCACCCCAGATGTCATAGGCAAATTTTCTGGTTCCAACCACACCGGCAATAATGACACCCGTATTGATGCCAATACGGACATCAAAAGGAACAATATCCTTAGGAGGTTTAAGTCTAGTTTCTTCCATCACCTGAGCAATTTCGAAAGCGGCCTGAACCATTTTATAAGGATGGTCTTTGGTAGGAAAAGGCAATCCCCCTGCGCACATATAGGCGTCACCGATCGTTTTAATTTTTTCAAGGTCATATTTTTCCATGATGGCATCGAACTTCGAAAAATAATAATCCACAGTTTTAACCAGTAATTCCGGTGATAAATTTTGAGAATAACTGGTAAAGCCTTTAAAATCCGTAAACATGACGGTCACCGATTCAAATTTTTTGGCCTTTACTTTACCAAACTGTTTTAGTTCCAAAGCGGTTTCGTCCGGAAGGATATTTAACAACAGATTTTCGGATCGGTTTTTCTCCTCTTCGATGATCTTATTGGTTTTCTTCACATAACGGTAGCGCTTATAGGATCCTACAGCAAGTACAAAGACCAAAAGCAGACCCAAAACAGTACCATAGATCACATATTGCTGCCGCTTAGCAAGCAATTGCGTAATTTCAGCTTCTTTCTCGAGTAATCCTATTTCATCCTCTTTCTTGTCAAGGTCAAAATCGAATTGCAACCCTCGTATTTTGTCATCGGTCTCTATATTGAAGATCTTATCTTTTAAATCAAGGTATTTATTCTGATAGGCATAGGCATTTTTATAATTTCCCGCGGCATCATAAGCCAAAGCCATCCCTTGATAAATATCCCTTAGTTCTTCATCGGTCTCTATCTCCATCGCCAAATTTTCGGCAGTTTTGTAGACCTGAAGGGCCTTTTTCGGGTCACTTTCTTTATAGGTATTACCCAACGCCAAAAGCGTCCGAACCTGATCTAGCGGGAGGTCAGAATCCTCAGCGGTCTTAAATGCCAAATCAAAATATTCAATGGCCTTTTGGACATTTCCGATCTGACGTTCTTCTTTCCCAATAGCCGTAAGAATATGAGCGTAATCCGAGGTGTTCTTATTAATTACCAAGGCTTCATTGTAATATTTTAAGGCATTTTCATGATCCCCTTTTTTGCTATAAACTTCACCCAATCCCCATAAATAAGCCGACTGCAGTTGTATGTTTTTTAAAGTTGCTAAATAGGGTTCCACTTGTTCGTAGTAGTTTATCGCTTTGTCATAGTCATTCAATTCGGTGTAAACTGATCCTATATTAACCAGAGCAGAGGTGATTCTCACGGGATCTCCCAGTTTTTCGGAAAAACTGAGCGATTGCAGGTAATAATCCAAAGCCCTGGCATGACTGCCTTGATCGTAAAACACCACCCCAAGATTAAGGGCCAAATTGGCGATACCCAAAGTATCTTGAATGGCTTCAAAGGTTTGTAAAGATTGGGTCCAATAGTTTAGGACCTCTTTGTAATTGCTTTGGTAATACTCTGCGATACCTATATTCTTAAGCGCATAGGCCTTGCCTTTTTTGAAATCCAATTGATTGGCAAGGGCAATGGCTTGGTCGGCATAGGCTTTGGCCTCCTCCAATTCTTCGGTTTGTATCAGTTCTGAACTCAATGCATTTAGGGCAACTACCATTGTGGTGTCTTGTTTCCCTGTTTGCACAATTGCCTTAAGACTATCTATTGAGGCATTTTGTGCTAGTGTTATCTGCGGGGTCATTGTCAACACAAAAATACCGGCAATTGTTGACCATTTTGTTACAACCCTTAATAATAAATGCATCATTTTACTGCTTAATTACTGAATATACCCAGACTCTTTTTGTGCTGGTCATCCTCACAATATACAAACCAGGAGGATAGGACTCCATTTTAATTTCATAAGTTCCTACAGTTTTCCATTTCGTGCTAAATCTGAGTATTCCATAATAATCAAAAACTTCGACATCTACCGCGTCGTTAATGGTCTTATCGATTAATAAGGAATTGACAACAGGATTGGGATAAAGTATAAAAGAAGGATTTTCCTCTTCATCATTAATACTCGAACTACATTTTGAAGAGTCTGCATTAGCATCAGAAGTAGTAGAACTTGGATTAGTACTGCCTCCTGAAGTTAATTCCCACTTAATGTTTTGACCATCAAAAAGAATTTGGAAAGTACCCTCGCCTGGCAAGAAAGCGGTAGGTGGTGCCCCTATAAAGCTGCCGTATTCGCCCGTTATTTTATTAAGCGCTCCATTCGGAATATACACCACCTCATTATTCGGGTTTTCATACCGGTAATTCGCAATAAAATCGAAACCACTGGGATCACCCGGATTTTCCTGAACACAATCCAAATAGGCCCTTATCTTCCTGTCATTACCCTCAGCATTTATATAGATTACGGCTTGTGGGCTGTATGTAATAAAATAATTTCTAGGTTCTGTAACTAGGATAAAGAATATTCCTGTATCCCCGGGTTCATATGTTTCACCTAGGGCGTTTTCGAAATAATACGGTATGGCAGTACCAAAGACCGAAGATGAATCATCCATATACTTATCACCATCATTGACAAATCCTACCGGATTTTCTGGATTACTTTTAAGGCTAATATCACTATTCAAAATAACATCTCCTTCTTCGATAACCAAATCATTGATAGCAAAGGACAGTTCCTTCTTCTCAATGCTCAAAGCCCCATGCTCATCACTATATTCAATAGTATACCGCTGAGTATCATCGATCCTAATTAAATATTCACCTACCTCCAGGCGGTCTGAGATTTCGAATCGGTTATCCAGCGCATCTACCAAATAATAGGATAAATCAGTGGTCTCTTCCTCGTCGCCTACAAACCCTTCAAAAGTAGTGGTGAAATCTTCTAAAGAAAGAGGATTGCCATACGTTACCGATAAAGGTGCCGAACTTGCCGTCAAACTCCTTTTAACAATATTCAAAATTGCTATCTGATCTGAATCATCAATGATATAGTTCTGAGGATTTTTGATTTTAATTTGATATTCGCCTACCTCTAGGGGGTCTGAGATTTCATATTCATTGCCTTCAGAATCGACGAAAAAGTAAATGATTTCGCCTAATTCCGGCTGTTCCTCGGATGGGAAAACAACGGCCTGGGTTTCTCCATAAACGTAACCTTTTAGAACCGTATTGAAATCGGAAGGCATCAGGGTGGTTCCGTAGGGAATTTCCAAACCATCAGTGACAGCCTTTAAAATAGCCGGGCTTACCGTAATGTTGGCAGAACCGTATTCAATGTTAAAGTTATTTGATAGGTTGGAAAGGAAAGCCCCAGGAAAAATGAATGAGGGTTCTTCCCCTACGTTAACATCAAGGCTCGTTAACAGGTTAGTGGCGTAGATGATATCCACTTTTCGCTCTTCTTCTCCTTCAGGGGTGCCGTCTTCAAAATCCACTATGGCGAATATCGATGCAAAATCTTCAAATCCATTTGTGTTCAAAATGGTAGTTCCATTCACAACAGCTCTAGATTTGTTGCTAATTGCATCGTATAACTCTATTTGATCATTTAAAAGATCTTGCCCATTTACCACGGCCCTCGATTTATTAACAACAGCTCTAGACTTATTACCAATAGGCTCTATATCAAAATAGTTGGCAAAATTTTGTTCATCCAAATCAAGTAAGTTCATTTTACCCAAATCACTGTTAACAACTGCCCTGGATTTGTTTTGGATGACCCTTTCACTGGAAATCCAACTTCCACCATTCAATAAATCCAGGATTTGTTCTTGGTTCACAACAGCCCTACTTTTGTTGATCAGGACCAAGGTATTCTCTTCAAAGAAGTCATCATTATGGGCATTTATGATGGTTTGGAGAAAAAGGTCCGCATCTTCTATGCCATCGTTCATGAAATCATAGTTGAGTTGCACGTTCACCGCATCCCCATATACAATTTCTTGGGATTCTGGAGTGATTAACAGTTCTTTTTTAGTGACGCTTAAGAGTCCGTTCACGAAGTTTATCAGGTAGCTATCCAAATTTGCCAGTTGGTCAACTGTGGCATTTGCTGTGTCAATTGAGGGGGTAATGGCATAATTGGTTACCCCCGGAAAGGGAGCGCGAGCATCAGCAGGGGATTCAAGTTTAATTGGGGGGAGTTCATCACCAAATTCAATCCCGTCCGGAAGCCCTTCAGCAGTAAAGTTAAATTGGTAAGACTGTCCATATTCTACAGCTACAGTATCTGCATAAATTTTCACAGCAACTCTACCATCTTCAATAATGGGCAAAGGATTGGAGTTGCCGCCATCTTCACCAGTTTCAGTGATGCTAATGGTATTGACCAAGGCATTTGGGTTACCTATGAATGGAGGTACAATAACTACAATTTCTGTGTCGTTGTTCGAAATAATTTCCAATTCTATTTGACTGTCGCCCTCGCCTAGGAATACCGTAGGGTCTTCTGGAAGATACTTTCCGAGTAGCGTTACCTGTACAGGTACTACACTGAGATTATCCTTTTCTTCTTCTGGCACCTCAACCTTCGTTAAAATAGCGGTCTGTGTTGCTATTTTTTGGAGCGAACCAACGGCATTTATAAGCCCTACTCCTGCTTGTTCCGGGATACCCGAGGGCACCGCTGCACTTTTTAATAATGCCAGGACCTGATCTCCCAGCACATTGGAATTAGACTCAACCACCAATTCTAATTCAGTTATCAAATCTTGGGGTAAACCACTTGGATACCATGTTGGCAGAGCCGATATAACTAAAGCTATGGTTGCAGCAGCATGTGGTGCGGCTGCTGAGGTACCAAAGAAGTTGTTAAATCCGGTACCATCGGTATCGGCTCCAAAATTGGTGATATTATTAATATCTACCCCATCCGGGGCTGAGATATCAACGTTTAATGCCACATTGTTTGAAAGTACACCGGCATAGGAAGAGAAGGCCTCTGGCGATGGGTTCTGGGCAAGTTCGTGGAATACAGCTCCTACGGTTACAGCGGCATCTGTCATTGCATGTCCGGTTACGGTTGGAGCACCAGTTGTATATTCCAAATACTCCAGACCATTGGACCTAAAGACAACATACCGAAAAGCCAAATTAGCCGGAGCCGGTCCGTTGGCACTTGTGATCATTATATTGGCAGTGGACTTGGCAGTAACCTGAAATAGCATGGCCTCAACTGAATCTCCTAATTCGTTATTGCGATTGGTATCCACTATTCGTTCACCTTCATCTGTAATCAAATAAATATCCAGGTCTGTGGGTGTGGAATTATTAAAGTTCTGAGATGCCTGCGGTTCATCCCATTGCAGCACGAACATATAAGTACCTGGCTCTAAACTAATTTCATTACCTATATCGTCGTTGTTGTCCCAAAGGTGTGCAACTGTTCCATCGGGGAGAAAATCTGGTACAACAGAGGGATCTGAATTTACAAAAACACCTTGCTGTGCATTGTCGGCAAAATTTCCGGAAGAGGTTACATAGGCCCTGCCGGGTTTAGCTGTAAAATCATTGATGGCCTCTGCTATTTCTCCATCCCCAAAAAATGGTTCCAACGGGTAGGTAACATCATCGGTTATGATCATATAGCCATCTTCGGAGTACGTTTCAATACCCAGCGCCAAATCTCGTGGAGATAAGACTCCGGTGTAGAATCCAAGTTCGGCGCCAGGGGCGACGTCGTGTATGATCTGCAGCATCGCTCGACCCTCGTCTGAACCCTTGCCCGGCAAGTCTTTTTTTACATCAACCGGGGTTAAATTGCCTTCGTCATTTTCTAACCCGGGTAAATCACTTTGATCGACATCCAAAGCCGCTTCGCCTGGATTGACTTTGTCATAACTATCTGAAATGACCCCTATTTTTACTCCACGTCCATCTAACGGTATGCGGCTCCCATCTTGTTCCCTGCCGATACTAAAAGATTCACGCACATCATTTGTCAACATGGCCGCATCACCCTGGGTAGTAACGGTACCCGCACTTAAATTTGGGAGGTATAAAGGTCTTGCAAAATTGATTATCGTAGAAATGGTACCGTCTCCGTAGGCATTCAATTCCAATAATCTACTAATTGGGAAGTATACATCTATGGTAGCATATTTTTGGGCGATAATGGTCGGAGCTACGATAAAGTGTGACAATGATCTACCAAAGCCCGAGGGCGCGGCAAGCTGAAGTAGATCCAGCACATCCTGCATTTTACCATTGGCCGGTACGATTTCTATAAGTACCTCTTTACTAGTATTGATCTGGTATATTAATTTAGAGGGTACATCTCCGGCAGTTGCCGTGCCCAATGCTGTTAACTCAGATCCTATAGGTTTGAAAACCTTTCCAACACCTCCGAAAACCGGAAAAATAGTTCCAAGATCCTGACATACAGGAGAATCTGAAGCAGCTCGTACCTTTGTTTCTGTATTCTTGTTCTGGACCAGGGTCCATTTGGCATGCCCTTTGCCATTGAATACTACGGAAAAAGCCCTTTCTACAGTACCAGGCTCAAAGGTGTTGTTTACATTGAACTTTTGTATACCCTGATATTCATCATCATCTATTTTACTACTTAGATAAACATAACTATCCTCTTCAGGGACAGTTATTGCATCGTCATTAGGGTTTGTGTATCCAAAATAAGCCCGGTACAGACCATTTTCAATTTCCTCGGCACAAGTAAAGAGGGTAATATTTTTATTATTTCCTTTTTGCCCTGCCACTGGCAATACCATACAAAATAGCATTAAAAAAAGACCTGTATTTTTAAGCAAAGCGGTTTGCCTAAATGGGGTCCATTGATTATATACCATAATTTTTGTGTAAAAGTGCTTCATTTAGCAAATTAGTTTTGGTTATTGCATAATAAGATGCACATCTGATACATCCTAATTTATTTGGGGGAAATATTCATTAAGGCAAGTCTAATTCTATTTTACAGGTTTTAACTGCCAGTGGATTACACCTTGCCATACCACATAATCCACTATTCCCGAATTTTTAAGAGAAATTATTTTCTAATAAAAGCTAACAGGAATTGCTCTTGAGTAATTTTAAAAATAGCTTAGAGGTAGGACTAAGATACAATTAAATTTCATTATCATATTACGATGACAAATGCAGGCAAAATCCAGGGAGGATTGAATGGGTCCAAGATATTAATAAAATTCGGTTATTATAATTTATTCTTTCTAGAAGGGGATGTAATGTCTTATTTTTAGGGTAAATGACATTGTATTAAAACATTTTTAGCATAATGCAAAAAAATGGGTTTGAAAATTATGTTCTTTGCATTATTGCGACAATTAAAATTCTTACAGGCCTCCTTTAAATCACACAAAAGGAGAAAAATAAAAAAACATGTTGAAGCTGTTAATTGAAAGTGGCGGACATCTTCTCATCTTAAAATTACAATAGTCAATCGCGGATAGGGAACCAACTTTTAGAAAGTTATGAATTTTAGGAACACTTTTAAATGCTTTAGACCTTTTATTAAAGGCTGCTATGTGAAGAAGTTAGGAATAATGAGATAATGATGAGTAATTAGTAATATTATATCTTTGAATAGATTTGGAAAGAGCTCGATGAGGAAATTAATAATCCCCCTTTTACTGCAGTTTTGGTGCTTTCTCGGTAATAGCCAGGTTTTTTTTGAGGAAAACTTAACTGAATTGGTAAATGAAGAAGTGATTTACGGATCAATACCTTCTTTTCATGGCCCGGGTATCTCTTTTATGGATTTTGATAATGACGGCTGGGACGATATTACTATACCGGCCTCTGCGAACCGGGATTTTCAATTTCTACGGAATACTGGAGGGCAGTTTGAAATCATTGAACTACCCATTAGTAGCGAAGGAATATATACCCGCCAGGTTTTATGGGTGGACTTCGATAATGACGGTGACAATGATTTTTTCGCTACCAGTGAACAGGGCAGATGTTGGTTTTACAGGAATGATGGGGGTAATAATTTCACGGATATCCTCGCTGCTTCAGGAATCGCCACTCAAGCCTCCCAATACTGGGGAGTTTCCTGGGGAGATTATGATAATGATGGTGACCTTGATGTATTTCTCTCTGTAAGAGATCCAGAAAGGATAAATTATAATCTACTTTACCGCAATGAAAATAATGGCACGTTTACAGATGTTACGCTATCTGCTGGCCTGGCATCACAAGGTTATCTTACCCAAAGTGCGGCATTCATTGATTATGATCGAGATGGGTTTCAGGACCTTTTTCTGGCTAATGACAAAGACGAATTGCCTAATATCTTATACAGAAACAGAGGTAACGGAACCTTTCAGGATGTAAGTAGTGCCTCTGGCATGGATCTCTTTATGGATGCCATGTCAACCACGGTAGAAGATTA
This sequence comes from uncultured Eudoraea sp., assembly GCF_947490415.1. GTDB lineage: Bacteria > Bacteroidota > Bacteroidia > Flavobacteriales > Flavobacteriaceae > Eudoraea. The sequence continues at coordinate 45,949 of NZ_CANLGX010000004.1, read as the reverse complement.
TAACAATGACGGATGGCTGGATATTTACGTTACCAACATTTACCCGCCGGCTTTATCTGGCAGCGTGCTGGGAAATGCATTTTTATTAAACAATGGAGATGGTACTTTTAGCAATATAGCACAGAACAATGGTACTCGTTATGATGGCTATGGTTGGGGCGCTGTCTTTTTAGATAGTGAGAATGATGGTGACCTTGATTTATTTGTGAGTAGCCAGCTAGATGGTTCTGATGGCCGGCCTCCATCTGCATATTATGAAAACAATGGCATCGGTAATTATACAATACCTTCCAATACAGGTTTTATGAATAATATCAGAACCAGTCATGGAAATGCCATTGGAGATATACAGAACGATGGCTTACCTGATATTGCGGTGGTGAATATTGAGAACCAGCCTATAGACTTATGGGTAAACCAGACAGTGACACAAAATAACTGGCTAAAAATAAAACTTCAGGGTACTCAGAGCAACCGAATGGGTATTGGGTCTTATATTGAAATAGGAGTAGGAGAACAGGTATATTATAGATATACCATGTGCGGCGAAGGCTTTATCAGCCAGAACAGCCTTTCAGAATTTTTTGGCATAGGAGCGGCGACTGAGGTAGATTATGTAGAGGTTACCTGGCTAAGCGGCTTAAAAGATCGTTTTGAAAATGTGACGTCTAACCAATTAATAACGCTTGTGGAAGGGTCCAGTCCAGTTGAAAACAACGGAAACCCAAATGGTGGGGGAAATGGAGGTGGAACTCTTAATCCGGATTGGTCCATTGCACGCCATTGGAATGAGGTATTATTAGATGGCATACGCCTGGATCTGGCTCGGCCTACAGTTCATGCCCGTAATCTTTTTCATAGTTCACTGGCCATGTATGATGCCTGGGCCTTGTTTGACGATACTGCTGAAACCGTATTCCTTGGAAAGACCTTTAACGACTTTTACTGTGGCTTTGAGGGAATACTACCCCCCGTGGACCTAGAAGCTGCCAGGCATGAAGTATTAAGCTATGCCTTATATCGCCTGCTTTCGCACAGATTCTCTGATTCTCCCAGAGCAGTTTATGCATTGCAAAAATTTAACGCATTGTTTACAGAATTAGGTTATGATCCCACCTTTAAAGACATAGATTACTCGTCCGGGTCTTATGCAGCATTAGGTAATTATCTGGCGGAAAAACTTATAGAATTTGGCTATCAGGACGGTGCTAATGAAGAAAATAGCTATGAGAATCAAGACTATAACCCGGTTAATAGTCCGCTTTCTTTAGAAAATTATTTAGACGTTTATGAATTAAACAACCCTAACCGATGGCAGCCGCTTGCTTTTGAAAGTTTTATAGATCAGAGTGGAAATTTGATTGAAGGGGCTGTCCCTGAATTTTTAAGCCCGGAATGGGGGAAAGTTACTCCGTTTGCACTCAAATCTTCAGATTTGGAGATTTTAAACAATGGTTTTGATAGTTATATCTACAATAATCCGGGAGGTCCTCCGGGAATCAGTAATTCCTCTGAAGATGGCTTTACCGATCCTTACAAATGGCATTTTGCATTGGTAGCGTCCTGGTCTTCGCATTTGGACCCTAACGACCCCACTTTAATAGATATTTCACCAGGAGCTCTGGGTAATGTGGATATTGCCTTGTACCCTGAAACGTTTGAGGAATACCAGTCTTTTTATGACTTTATGGAAGGAGGTGATATTGGTATGGGGCATGATTTAAACCCCACAACACAGGCACCTTATGTACCGCAACTGGTTAAAAGAGCCGATTACGCCAGGGTTCTTGCAGAATTTTGGGCAGATGGCCCGGATTCAGAAACTCCTCCCGGACATTGGTTCACGATTTTAAATTATGTAAGCGATCATCCGGAAACAGTAAAACAGTTTGGGGGCGAAGGTTCAGTGGTTAGTGATTTAGAGTGGGATGTAAAATCTTATTTAGCACTGGGAGGCGCAATGCACGATGCTGCTGTAAACGCCTGGGGAATTAAAGGTTATTATGATTATATCCGGCCAATTTCAGCTATTCGCTATATGGCTTCTAATGGTCAAAGCACTAATGCCTCACTTCCAGGTTATCATCCACAAGGATTGCCCCTTATTCCCGGGAGAATTGAATTGATTGAAAGTGGTGATCCCCTGGCGGGAGTTGGAGATGTTAACGTGGGAAAAATTAAAATATACGCATGGAAAGGGCCAGATTTCATTAATAACGCATCCACAGATATCGCAGGAGTTGACTGGATCCTGGGAACGCGCTGGTGGCCTTATCAGCGCCCTACATTCGTAACACCACCTTTTGCAGGTTATCTTTCCGGGCATTCCACTTTTTCGCGTGCCGCCGCAGAGGTACTCACCCTGCTTACAGGTGATCCCTATTTTCCGGGAGGCCTGGGAATCTTTGATATTGAACAGAATAATTTTTTAGTTTTTGAAAATGGCCCCAGTGAAAACTTAACCTTGCAATGGGCTACTTATAGAGATGCCTCGGACCAGACCAGTTTATCCCGTATTTGGGGAGGCATTCACCCTCCTATAGATGACATTCCGGGGCGCAAAATTGGCGAGAAAATCGGTAAGGAAGCATTTGGTTTGGCTCAGGAATATTTTGAGGGCCTGGTTAATTTGAAACCGGATAATTTTCTTGTTAAGACTATTGGCGAAAGTTGTCTGGATCTAAATGATGGGGCCATTTCTATTGATGCTGAAGAGTATTACAATTATGTCGCTCTGATTAACGGTCAGGAATACTTTTTTAACCGGGAAATTATAATTGAAAATCTAGCACCTGGGATGTATACTATGTGTTTAAGAGTTGAAAATGAGCCTACAATTGAACAGTGTTATAACTTAAACATCCCGGAAGTACAACCATTAGATGTTACGGCAAAGACAGAATTTCAGGGATTATCCTCTAAAACCTATTTCGACATTGATACCGGTACCCCGCCTTTTGTGTTGACCGTGAATAATGAGGTAAAAGGGACATTTGAAAATAAACAATTTAGTATCCCTTTGAATAATGGCGATCTCGTAAGTTTGAAATCCAGTCTGCCCTGTGAAGGTGAATATTTGGAATTAATATCTTTTACGGACAAAATAATAGCATATCCCAACCCAACATCTAAATATCTAAATCTACCGGGGATTTCAGATAAAAGTTTGATTGAAGTTTATACTATTGCAGGACAATTGGTGAAACAATTTAAGGGTAAAAACCCTCTGGACCTGTCTTTCCTAAGCAATGGAGTTTATTTTATAAAAATCAGGGATGGAGAATCCACTTCCCAGTTTAAAGTAATTGTTTCCAGTTAATCCATGTAGTTTAGCATTTCCAAACAAAAAAGCCATTACTTGCGTTATGGACTTTCTGCTTTAAGTGATCGCGACAGGGGACTGAACAATTGTCAAAGGTCTCGTGACTCCCGATAGTTATCGGGATGATAGTGAAGGGCCAGCAGGCACGTTGGCCTTTTGCTCTAATTTATTAACAAGATTACTCGCTAGCATTCGTGATCCTTCTTGCTCAATGTTGCAAATAAAAAACTCCAAAAGGCTTCGCCTTTTTAGGCTGATCAGAAGCATTCACCCCGATAACTATCGGGGCTCATGATCTTTGGACCTCCCGCCGGAAAATAGAAAGTACAGTTGTTGGCACAACTGGGTCTGTTTTACTACAAGCTTCAAAATATATATTTTTAGCGCAAGCAGGATTACCTTCCTTCTTCGCTACGCTATGGAGGACAAAGACGGTTTTCCTTTGTAACCCCGGGTGAAAATGTAAAGTCCAACCGCTCGCGCAGTTTTTTTATTTTATTCCAGGATTGAAAAGCCATGCGCTTTCCATCCTTTTATAAAACAAAAATCCATCACCCAGGTGATGGATTTTACGCTTTAAGTGATCGCGACAGGATTCGAACCTGTGACCGTCTGCTTAGAAGGCAGATGCTCTATCCAGCTGAGCTACGCGACCATGATGCGGGTAGAAGCTTCTTTCCACAGTATCCACCAAAGCCTTGGCACAGGAAGAGGAGGAAGCTACGCAACCCTGCAAAATACTCGATTATTTTGCGGGGCAAATATACTAATGTATTGTTTAGAATAAAACTTATTGCCAGCAATATTTAACGAATACAAAAAGGCATAATATCTGTTTATATATTAACCTATTGCAAAAAGATCTGCGAAAAATATATTATGAACCACAAAACTAATTGCTCAGTCCCGGCATTTATAAGCAAAAGTAACTTGAATAGGGGATTGACTTTTAACTGATGTCGGAAATTTAGCCTGATTGGAATCGCTATCTGGTATAATTTTGTGCCATAGAAATCCTCAGATTTAGGGTTTTTGTTTTAGAAATAAATTACATTTATCTCCTGGAATTAAAACATTTATTACTATACAATTTCTTTCTCTTTCTAAAGTATGGAGATTGATTTTTGTCTGTTTTTTCAGAAATATCTGATTTTACATAATGCAAGATAAAATTATTAAGTATCGCTCTCTTATTGTAATAACCGCAATGGTTATCACTCTGCTTTCCTTGTTTTTAATTCCACGGCTTCAGGTAAATTCCAATGTGGATGATTATGTACCCGATACCATAAAAAACAAGGTTTACTTAAAAGAGCTGGATAGTATTTTTGGGGGAAGTGAGATGATCTTGTTAATGCTCCATTCTGAGGATGTTGTTAATGCAGCTACCTTAAAAAGACTTGAATCACTTGCAACCAATTTGAGTGAACTGGAAGGTTTAGATCGTATTATTTCTCCATTTACTGCGCAGGAAATTTCTATTGACGACGGATTAATGTCAATGACACCTTTCTTTGAAGAAATTCCGGACAATCAAGCCGATTTTGAGTTGTTAAAGAAAAGAATTGCTGCCAATAGTATGACTAACCGGTTTTTTTCTGAAGATTTTAGCCTTGTATCTTTGGTGCTCATAAAAAACACCAAAACTCCCGATATAATTATAGATGAAATAAAGGGAATTGTAACCGATCATCCGGGAACGGAAGAAGTCCTTTTAGGAGGTTTACCTTTTATCCGCTATTCTATTGAGGGAAATATACTGAATGATTTGGTTGTACTACTTCCCATTGCCATGTTTCTCATGGTCTTTATGTTATACTTTTCATTTCGCGAGTGGAAAGGGGTGTTTATGCCCTTTCTGATCGTTCTTATGAGCATTATTCTCTCTTTTGGTTTGATGGCTTTCTTAGGATGGAAGATTTCGCTTTTCAGCATTTTAATGCCCATCATGATCATCGCAATTGCCAACGATTATGGGATTCACCTGATAGCACATTATCAGGAATTGGCGAGAGGTGAGGAATCACTTACCATGAAACAAATTTGTAAGCAAATTTACATCGACCTTAAAAAGCCCATATTTATAACCGGTATAACTACCATAGGGGGAATACTGGGTTTGCTAAGTCACACCATGATGCCGGCGGCCGAATTAGGGGTGCTAACTGCTATTGGAATCGGGTTTGCGTTACTATTGAGTCTTTGGTTTCTGCCGGCAATGCTCTCATTTTTTAAACCAAAGCGCAGGGATACAGGTACGGAACAGAAAAAGGCACCCATCTTGGATAGATGGCTAAGTAATATGGGTAATTGGGTAACCTTACATCCAAAAAAGATTATTACAATTTCCGTGATCGTGGCAGTGATTGGGGTAATCGGGGTATTTTTATTAAAAGTTGATACCAATGTTGAAAGTTATTTTTCTGCTAAGTCCGAAGTAGGTCGTTCTACAAAATTGATAAATGAAAAATTTGGGGGCTCACAGTTTATCTCTTTACTTTTTTCAGGCGATGTGCTCTCCACGGAGGTGATGAAACGTATGGAGATGTACGAAAAAGAAATTATAAAAGACCCTGCGGTGGGTCTGGTTAGTTCTCCGGTGTCACTGGTAAAAGAACTAAGCAAAGGATTTTATGAACCCACAGAAGAGGGTTATGATGAAATTCCGGCAACATCAGATGAGATATACCAGCTAATTGAAGTCTTTTCGCTGGGAGGGAATGAAGATGATATTTCTCAATACCTGGACTACAATTACGAAAATGCGAGAATCCTGATAAGTCTTAAAGATGGCAGCAATAGTGCCAATAAAAGGGTACTGCAAAAACTTAATGCACTTACAAAGGATGATCCTAATGTTCAATTTGCTGCCGGAGCCGGGCTTACAGAAATTGAACTGGCCGATATGGTCGTTTGGGGTCAGATTAAATCGTTGATATTTGCCCTGGCCGTGGTTTTTATCATTTTGAGTTTGGTGTTTCATTCCCCCAGGGCCGGATTGCTCTCCACTTTGCCGATTACCATTGCCATTGTTGTGCTGTTTGGATTAATGGGGATATTTGGAATAGCCTTAGACATAGCCACAGCCTTATTATCTTCAATTATGATTGGGGTAGGAGTGGACTATACTATTCACTTTTTATGGCGCTTTAAAACAGAACGATCTAAAGGGCATGATCATAAGAACGCAGTGCGCATAACACTTAACACATCGGGCAGAGGAATAATCATTAATGCACTTTCTGTTATAGTTGGCTTTATGCCACTTATTTTATCCAATTTCACCCCTTTAAAGTTTTTTGGTGCCTTGATAGTTATCTCTATAACAACTTGCCTGATTAGTTCACTTTTTTTGGTTCCAGCCATAGTAATTTTAACAAAACCCCGGTTTTTGGAATAGTAATTGTATTTATTAAAAGGTATCATAATCTGTAAAGAATGCCCTTTTTACCAAATTTGCCTTACACCGCCTATCATGCCTCTTTTGAGGTATTGACTGTTTTTTTGATTGAGAGTATCTTTATTGAATAATTAATACGTTTATAATAACTATATGCAGAGAATGGGATACACTACTTTTCTATATAATAATGGGATGAGTACCAGTTTTATTTAAAAAATTGGTAATATTGCGCTCTATGTTAAAGCTTAAATTAATAGTATGTTTCTTAGCATTTTATTCGCCCGTTATGGGTCAGAATAATGCTGCCGAAATTTTTGGAAAAGCGGCAGATCAGCTTTTAACTGAAAATTTGGAACTATCACTGGAGATAAAGGAGATAACCAGTAATGGGAAGTCAAAAGACAAACAATACAATGTGCTTATTGGGAAATTAGGAGAGGTAGAAAAGACTAAAACTGTAATTCAACATCCTGATAAGTTAAAAGGGATTACCATTGTTATAACGAGTTATCCCGATGAACCAGGATTGATAGAAATATTTACTCCGGCAAATGGAAAAATCAGAAAGATGAAGGCTACTTCCAAAAATATGGATTTAGTTAATTCTGGAGTGTCTATTTCCAATTACACCTCGAAGGATCGGAATCAATTGAGTTTCGATTTTAAAGGGAATGAAGAGTTTGAGGGAAAATCCTGTTATAAATTGCAGGTAAATGATGTTTTAGACTTGGAAAATGGTGAAACCGAATATTTAATTGAAGAAAATACGTATCGTATTTTAAAAATTATAGCCTATGACAAAGACGGAACGGAAAAAAGTATTACAACCTATTCCGATTTTCAGGCAATTGGGCAGCTCAAAGGAAAAATCCAACCCATGTTTATGGTGAATAAGGACCTTAAAAAAGCTAAGCACAATGAAATAAAAGTTTTGAAAATTAAAGCCAGGCCCGATTTAAAAGAAGAAAATTTTAGTATTGAACCAGTTATCAACTAAATAGAAATAGGCTTAGGCCAAGCAAAACAACTTATCATGTCAATAAAGAAATCTATTTTAAAACCGGAGGAGATGGCTGCGCTTTTAAAGCTCAAATTTGGGCGTAAGAAAATTATTGGTCAACATAAAAATGGTAAGATAATAAAGGATAGCAACCTTGCCTATTGCTATAATACACTAGATAAGGTATCAAGATCATTTGCCGCGGTTATTCGCCAATTACCGGATGAGGTAAGGGACGTTGTTTGCCTTTTCTATCTGATCTTAAGAGCGCTTGACTCTATAGAAGATGATATGGATTTGGCTCAGGATACTAAAATTAATCTGCTTCGGGAGTTTTATACAAAAAATGTCGAGCAGGGGTGGAAACTTGACAATGTAGGCGACAAAGAAGAATATCGAGATCTGCTCGCCAATTATGATAAGGTAATAGAGGCATTTTTAGTACTGGACGTAAAATACCAAAACATTATAACAGATATCTGCCAAAAAATGGGTGCAGGAATGGCAGATTTTGCAGAGACTGAGATAACCACTTTGGAAGACTACAATCTTTACTGCCATTATGTTGCGGGATTGGTTGGAATAGGGTTATCTGAACTTTTTGCAGCTTCCGAAATAGAGAGCAAGGAATTGGAATCGCAGAAAATGCTCGCTAACTCCATGGGCCTCTTTTTGCAGAAAACGAATATTGTAAGGGACTATAAAGAAGACCTGGACGAAAACAGAATCTTTTGGCCTGAAGAAGTATGGACCTTATATAGTCCAAAAGTTGAAGGTTTTTCATTACATCCGGGAAAATTAGAATCTGTCTCCGGTCTTAATCATATGGTAAATGATGCGCTTTCTCATGCCACGGACTGCCTTGCTTACTTAAAAATATTAAGAAACGAACGTGTATTCAGATTCTGTGCAATACCTCAGGTTATGGCTATAGCTACACTTGCCGAAGTATATAATAATCAGAAGGTTTTTACTGAAAATGTAAAAATCAGAAAAGGACTTGCTGCAAAACTGATTCTAAGTGCCGGTTCTATAATGGAGGTAGTGAAGGTTTACAAAGAGATGGCCTCTGCGATCGCCAAAAAAATCCCTCATGGATATCCTAATTCTGAAGAAACTTTAGAATTAGTACAGAAAATAAATGCCTATTGTGAACTGGCCCTGGCCGAGGCTCATAAGTCCCACGAAATCGCCTAGGTTTTTATGCCGAATTTCAGCTCGGTAAGCACGAATTTTTAGAATTAGGTTTTATTGTGTAGCATATAATAAAACACTGAAAACATTTAATGACAAAGATTCTTTACCGAAGGAAATAAAAAATTTACTTTTGCCGCTAAACACTAAATACCGGAATTGCACTAAGGCAATACTCCGGTAAAAAAATTAAAACTTACATTTTATGAAAACATTTAAATTTTATGCCATTGCTTTATTCTTTTGTACATTTTTAACGTATCCTTTATTAGCGCAGGATCTTGATAGTACCATAGAACCAAGAGAAAGATTAAGTCTTGTAAGTATGCAGGGAACAGTCACGGATATTGTTAAAGAAACCCGCGATGTAACCCTAAAAGGGGCTAATGGAGAACTGGTTACTGTTACAGCCGGCCCGGAGGTTAAAAGGTTTGATGAAATCACAGTTGGTGATGTAATTACTTTTGACTATTATACGTATTTAAAAGCTGAGTTTCGAACCCCAACTGCTACAGAATTGGCAGAACCATTTGTTGTTTTAGAAGGGGAAGACAAGGCTCCTGCAGGTGAAGCTCCCGCAGCGGCAGTAGGAGAAATGGTTAAAGCTATTGTAACTATTGAAATACTTAACAGACCGCAGATGATGGCTACGGTAGAGGGCCCTAATGGAAATTATTTAACTATACCGATGACGGATGCGGCATTTATGGAAAAGCTGCATATTGGACAAGTTGTGATATTGACTTATGCAGAGGCCATAGCCGTTTCTTTGACGAAAGTTGAATAAGCGAATTCAGTTAAAAATATTTTGGAATTGAAAAAGGGGGAGTGGTTTGCATTCCCCCTTTTTTTTGTGCTTCGCCATCATTTTCACATGATATCTTCAGTGGGTTTAATGTCTATTTAATTTATGCGGTTTCATCATTTTGTTTTTGCCATTTTATATAGGAACTTGTACTTTAGAATTTCTTGATATACATTTTTATTTGGAAGTTTAAGTCTTCCATCCGGTAATATTTATTTTTTGAATTATTCTTGACCGATCAACTAATAGGGAAAGTGCGCTTTAAAATCCTTCTAATTATTTTAGTTCTTTCCCCTGTAATATTTAATTGTGGATATTCTCAGGAGCTTGAACCACGAGCCCTTACTAATTTACCTAAAGAGCTTAATTTTGTTGGATTAGCCTATGCTTATGCCTCGGGAAACACCCTTCTGGACCCCTCTTTGCCTTTGGAAGACTTTGATGGGCAAATCAATACCTTAATTTTGGCCTATGTAAGAGCTATTGATTTTTTTGGTAAATCAGGAAAGGTAGATGTTATACTACCCTTTGCAGGAGGAGATTTTACAGGTATTTTTCAAAACACTTCTTTTGAAGATTCGTATACGGGATTTGGAGATTTAAGGATAAGGGCCTCGGTTAATCTCACCGGCGCCCCCTCTATTAACGCTAAAGATTTTTCAGAGTATAAGCAAAAAACCATTACAGGATTGGCGCTTCAGCTGGTAATTCCAACCGGTAATTATAAAAAGGAACAACTTCCAAACTTAGGTTCCAACCGATGGAGTCTTAGGGCAGTTTATGGCCTTTCTCATAATTTGGATAATTGGGTTTTGGAGGCCTATGTAGGTGCCTGGCTATTTTCAGATAACAAAGAGTTTCTGGGCGATAATACCTTGTCTCAATCTGCGCTATGGGTCGCCAAGGGAAATATTATAAGGTCCTTTAAGAAAAAAGGGATGTGGCTTGCCCTCTCCTTTGGTTACGGTTATGGTGCTGAATCTTTTATAAATGATATAAGAAGAGATGCCACTATTTCTCAACTTAGGCTTGGTATAACCTATTCATTGCCTATAAACCCCAGTCATACTTTAAAATTTACCGCGGCTTCAGGAATCCGATTTCAGCAAGGCAGTGATTTTGATGTATTTGGTGTTTCGTATGTGTACTCGTGGTTGGATAAGTCGCCGGGGAAATTGAAGAAGAAGTAGTGAAATTGTGTTCTTCATTGACTAATATCATGTAGCAGCCTTTTTCAATTAACTATTTTTATAAATTACACCTATTAAAATTAATTATGCCTTAATGTTTACAAAATCATTTTTGATTAAAATAGTCAAAAGAATATTGATTGCGTTGGGCATACTAATAGTCTTATGCATTTTTTTGGGATTCCTGTTCTACAAGGATGTCAAAGGTTTTATGGTGTCGCAGATTCAGGATTATATTGCAGAAATTGAATATGGAGACTTGGAAATTGAAGATATTGAAATGGTCCTTTTTCAGCACTTTCCAAATATTAGTGTAAGGCTCAGGCATATAAATTTCTATGAGAAAAAAGATTCCCTTAGAGAAAAAGACCAGTCGCCCATATTGTATGCTGAGAATATCTATCTCGATTTCGCTCCCTGGGAACTAATCAGAAATAAAAACTTAAAGGTTACAACCATAAGTATAGAAGAGGGGGTCTTGGATCTGTTTATGTACGAGGACAATAAAACTAATCTGGAAAAAGCATTTTCCAAGCCGCAGAACCTCCCTATAGCAAATATTAATTTAGATTCGACTGCCCTCAAGGTGTCGAAACCAAAAAAAAGCAAAACTTCCGAAAATCAAAAGAAACCAGAAGCCGGGAAGAAACTACTTGTGATTGATCTAAAAGCAATTGATCTTGACAATATAACTTTGAAGTATAATAACCCCGGTGAAAAACATTCTTCCGAGGTACAACTGGCTTCCCTCGATGGTACGATCTTATTAAATACCCAGGGAATATCCTGCGATATTGAAACTTCATTTGAAATAACCAAAAGCGCAAAATTACCTTCTATTGCAGAGCAAAGACCGGCATCACTTTCACTCAATTTGGATTATATCGATGCTTCTCAACAAATTGTCATTCATAAAGGAGCTTTGAACTTTGAAAATGTTTCAGTAGACATTAAAGGGACTTATAACCACAAGAATGGCAACTACATTGATATGCAATTTGATGCTTCATCTAACGATATGGCTTTCCTTTCGAAATTAATCCAGGAAGATATACTGGAACAGAATATGTCATCGATTCAAAATGCCGATATTGTTTTAAACGGTCAGATAAAGGGCAAAATGGAAGATAATTTCCCAAAAATTGATTTGAATTTTGGTGTAAAGGATCTTAGTATGAAAGGCCCGGCCGGAAAGGGGAATTTTAATAATGTCGGTTTTGACGGGGAATTACATACCGGTGAAGCCGCTGATTTTTCAACTGCAATTCTCTCTTTACGCAATTTAAGAGGTGAGACTCCCGGAGGTTCTGTTTCCGGAAATTTCTTTGTGAAGAATTTCCAGCACCCATATTTAAAAAGTAACGTAAATATAGCACTGGATTTGGATGGTTATGACGATATTTTTCAATTTTCAAGTATCGACTCCCTTAAAGGTAAGATCAATTTCACTTCAGACTTTGATGGCTTGTTAAATCTTGATAATAAGCTCCAGATGGACAGTATTGGAAGCTGGTCTTTGCAAATGAAAGATATAGGGTTCAAATACAACCCCTCTGAAAAAACAATCAGTAAGTTCAAGGGTACTATTAGTGAAAGCCGAAATGAGGTAAGCCTGAACAACCTAAGTATGGAATATGATAGCAGCAATATGACGATCAATGGCAGGATTAAGAACCTGTATCATTTTCTTTTTAATAAAGAGCAGGAACTTGAGGCAGATCTTGAAGTAAAGTCGTCTCAATTATACACTTCCCATTTCATTTTAAATCCAAATTCCACTGCCTTGATAAATGACCGTATACGTTATTTCGAGACGAAAGTAAAAGTAACCGGCAGCGATAATGATGCTTATGATTCATATTTTCCCTCACTCAATATAGAGCTCCAACATATGTCCTTTGAGCTGGATAAACTCCCGGGGCTATCAAAACTGGAAGGCCTTATTAAGTTTAGTGAGACCCAAACTGGATTTAACGTAGCTATCCCTGGACTTCATGCGGAACTTCCAATTGGATCTGCCGATATATTGGGGAATGTTGTGATCCCTGATGATTTCCGTACATTGGATGTAAATGCGGAGCTGAAACTAAATAATATCCCTGAGGAATACGTATCAGATCTGATCAGAGAAATGAATGACGGCGATTTGTTAAATGCAAAAAATATTAGTGCGGATAAATTGACTATAGTGAATGGCAATTTAAATGTATCAGGAGTACTAGAAACAGTTCCTTTTGCCTTGCGAAAAACGGCCATTACTAATAGCAATATTATTTTAAGGTTAGCTGATTCGACATCTTATGAGGTTAATAATCTCAGTTTGAAATTAGATAGTCTTCGCTTTAAACATTTTCCCGGTTCCTACAGGATTGTGGGCATTGAAGCCTTAACAGGGAAACTGCATGCTGATGCCATTAATACATCAAGTATTCCTAAAATTCCTATTGACATTGATTTTAATGCGGCAAATGACCAATTTAATTTGGACTTTTCAAGTTTAAGAGAATCGGGTAATCAGGATAAAGGATCCTTATTTTTAGACATTGCGAAGACTCCTCCAGATTTTGAATTCACGTATGATCTGGTAGATATCTCCATCGAATCTGTCCTTGAAGATTATACTGACAGGAAGCTTATGGAAGGAACATTGAATGCTTCTTTACAATTCACAGGAAGTGGCACCAATTGGGAAGAAGTGAGCACAAATCTGAGGGGTACCGTGAATATGACGGGCGATTCTTTAATTCTTTATGGTATTGATATTGATAATCTCCTGCGAAAATACCAACGCACTCAAAAGTTTAACCTGGCAGATGTCAGCGCCATTGTACTAGCAGGACCTATTGGTATTGCTGTAACAAAAGGAGCAAATTTTACTAGTCTTATTGCCACTGCTGATCTGAAACCGGAGGACAAGACATATGTTTCTAAGGTAATTACCCGTTGGAGTGTTGATCATGGGGTTTTAAAAACAGAGGATGCTGCATTTAGTACATCATCCAACCGGCTTGCATTTGAGGGTGAATTTGATTTTATAAATGATTCCATCCCCGGCTTTACCGCCTATGTTCTTGATAAAAAGGGCTGCAGCCTAATGGAGCAGCGCATTTATGGTAAAATGGGTAGTGTAAAATCCGGCAATTTAAAAATCGCCAAAACGCTGCTTGGATCTGTTATTAACTTTATAAATTCTGTCGTGGGGGACAAATGTGAACCTGTTTACCAGGGGGAAGTTCTTCATCCAATTCCGATAAAATAATCCGATAAGCCCTCTCGGGCTTTAAACTATTGGGAAAAAATAAAATATTCCACCAGGTATTTATTGGCTAAAGTTTAAATGCCCACCTTTTGTAATAAAAACCAATAGCAAGTTTAGTAGGAAATTTGGAACATAGATGCTTAAACTTGCAGTGATTTTTGTTAATTTTAACTTTTATTTAATATTTATCAAAAAGATCATTTATGAAATTTATTTTACTCACCTTTCTGCTGTTTCTCCTCGGTCTGATGCCAATTCAGGCCCAGGAAATGGAGGAGGAAAAGGAAATAAAACATAATGTTGCCATCTTAGTTGGGGTGACACATATACCTAAGGCTATTGAAGATGGGGAAACATTAAGATCTCAAAATTTAGCTACCATTGGGGCGGATTATTACTATCATTTTAATCCAAAATGGAAGCTTGGAGTAGTTGTGGATATTGAATTAGGTAAATACGTGGTAGAATTTCAAGGGGAAAACCTTAAGAGGGAAGCTGCATTTGTGACTGGTCTGGTTATCGGATATAGGTTATTAAAAGGCTGGAGTATTTTTACAGGACCCGGAGTTGAGTTTGAAAAGAATAAGAATTTATTCATATTAAGAGCAAGTACGGATTATGAATTTGAACTTGGCCAAAATTGGGGTTTAGCACCGGTTTTTAGCTATGATTTTAAAAAGGAATATGGTACATATTCCTTTGGTATTGGTGTAACTAAGGGATTCTAAGATTACCGGAAAAGGTATAGATAGCGCTGTATTTTGTGGTAAATTATTTTATACGTAGATCCCAAAGCTAATTTGTTCGAAACTGGAATAGCAGAGAGAAAATGAAAAAGGACCTGTAGTGCCATATTTTCACAAACCTGACAGGTGCGTTTAAAGTACCTGGCCATATTCAGCAAGGGTATTTACATGATCTAGCGAAATTAAAAACTTTAATAAATACATTGAATACCCTAAGATTTGTTACAAAAATCAATAGATTTATACTTCATAAACATTTATAACGAGAACTATTAACAAAAATCAAATTTATTATGAGAAAAGGATATTTAGCAACGACAATTCTATTGCTATTTTGCGTGGCAGTCTTTGCGCAAAAAAACGAAAAACCCAATATCCTTGTCATTTGGGGTGATGATATCGGATATTGGAATATAAGTCATAACAACCATGGGATGATGGGGTTTAAGACTCCAAATATCGACCGGGTTGCAAAAGAAGGTATTGCCTTTACCGATTATTATTCCCAGCAGAGCTGTACCGCCGGTCGTGCGGCATTCTTGGGAGGCAATGTGCCAGTTCGTACGGGTATGACAAAAGTAGGGATGCCCAATGCTCCACAAGGCTGGCAAAAAACGGATGTAACTATAGCCACAGTGATGAAAAGCCTGGGCTATGCCACCGGACAGTTTGGTAAAAACCACCAGGGAGACCGGGATGAACATTTGCCAACGATGCATGGGTTTGATGAATTCCTTGGAAACTTGTACCATTTGAATGCGGAGGAAGAACCAGAAAATGAAGACTATCCCCATGATTTGGTGCTGGCCAATGGAAAGAAATTCGAAGAGGTTTTCGGGCCCAGGGGTGTTATCCATAGTTGGGCTGACGGTAAAGGTGGACAGCGGATTGAGGATACCGGACCTCTTACCAAGAAACGCATGGAATCCATTGATGACGAAACAGTAACTGTGGCCAAGCGGTTTATCAAGGAACAAGTTGATGCCGGGAAACCCTTCTTCACCTGGTGGAACGGAACCCGTATGCACTTCCGTACTCATGTAAAGGAAGAACGTCGCCACTCCGGTAATGATGAATACACGGACGGGATGATCGAACATGATATGCATGTGGGCCAGCTTTTGGATTATCTGGATGAGCTTGGTATTGCAGACAATACCATCGTTTTTTATTCCACTGATAACGGACCTCACTTCAATACCTGGCCAGACGCCGGTACAACTCCATTCCACGGGGAAAAGAATACTAGTTGGGAGGGGGCATTCCGGTCACCTGCCTTCATCAAATGGCCCGGGAAATTTCCTGCCGGGAAAACCCTGAACGGGATCTTTTCTCATGAAGATTGGCTACCTACATTTGCAGCTGTTGCGGGTGCCGATGACATTGCTGATCAACTCAAAAAAGGGGTCACACTTAATGGAAGACAGTACAAGAATTATATTGATGGAGTGAACCAGTTGGACTATCTGATGGGGAAATCTGAGGAATCTGCACGCAAGGGCTTTATTTATGTAAGTGATGCAGGAGAAATCACCGCACTTCGCTATGGAGATTGGAAAGCGATGTTCCGCGTTCAGCGTGAAAACAAACTTGCACTATGGTTTGAGCCTTTTGTAGAACTCAGGGGCCCGTACCTGTTTAACTTAAGACGTGACCCGTTTGAGAAAGCTCTGGAAGGCTCTAATACATATTGGGACTGGTATGTAGATCGTGTTTATATGTTGGGGGGTATGCAGTATTACGCTCTGAATTTCCTAAATACCTTCAAAGAGTTTCCTCCTAGCCAGGTGCCAGGGGATTGGAGTCTGAGCACTATCGAAAAACAGGTGAATGAAATGATACCAACAAGCCGCTAGGTTGTAAGTAATGGAATTTCAAAAATAACTTTTATGAGGTGTGAAATTAAACACATCTGGTATGGTCGTAGATCTGTATACCTTTTTATAGAAGATTAGCAGTAAATTGAACCAAAAAAGATTGGAGAATAGATAAAAAGGGGTGTTTCGGAAGTATCGGAGCACCCTGTCTAGATGCTATTTTTCCTTGATCTGACAAATAACGGTATGGATTTATCTTGTCGTTCTTATTTAAGATGCTTTTAGTACAAAGAGCAAAGTAATTCCCGAATACATTTTATTATATCATAACCATACGTAATACATGACACTACAAGCAAAAAATGAGTCTTGAATGTGCCAGGGGAAAAATTGGGGTTTATTTATGTCCTTTGGGTATACTTTTGAGCAAGGATTCGGAACATATGCTACAAAATGGAGGTTAAACTTGTAGATATTTAATAAATAAACTTCAAGAGCCAATAGAAAATGAAAAAATATAGGATAATTACTGGTGCAGTTGTTTTAGTTTCTGGCTTCTTAAGTCCATTGCTGATCCCGGCAGTACTTAATTCACATTTATCAGGCACTTTTAAAAGTGTTTTAAGTGGGTTGCTGGCTTTTGGTATCCCTGAAATATTTATGCTTGTGGCCGTTGCAATTATGGGGAAAAGCGGGTATCTGTATCTTAAAGATAAAGCCGTGAAAATTATTACGATCATATCTCCCCAAAAGGTTGGTAAGACGCGGCACTTTATTGGGGTAGTTTTTTTCGTAGCACCCATTATTCTCGGCTTTTTCCAACCTTATTTGGCCCATTATTTTTCCTTTTTTAATAATATGCCGCTAAGAAGTATTATTGGTGCCGATTTGATGCTACTGTTGAGTTTATTTATCCTGGGAGGTGACTTCTGGGAAAAGCTAAAGGGATTATTCAATTATAATATAATTTCTATTAAAAGACCTATAAATGAAGACATACCATTAAATAATTAAAAAAGTTACTATGAGAAAATTATTATTTATTTGGGCCATAATGCTGGCCATACCTGTAATGGCTCAGGATACCGAGGAGAATGTAAAACCGATACAGGACGATGCTTCCAAAGCATTGGATGCCACAGCCACCCAATGGAGTTTCCAGTTTGCTTATCAATTTATGCCAAATTATTATAGCGATATAGTAAATGGGACACCCAGACGAGCAGGGCTCGACAACTATGTACAACTGCGAATTGTTGCTCCTATACCCTTAAAAGGCCTTACGATTCTTCCAAGGGTAACCATCCGGCATTATGAAGATGTAAATAACGGGAAATCCGGATTTGGAAATACCGAGATCTTTGCGTTAATCATTCCAAGATTTAGCGACTGGGGAACCGGTAGGGCCGGTATAGGCCCAATGGTTACATTGCCTGGAAATAAAGATGTGGCAAAGGATGAATGGGGGTATGGACTTTCAGGAGCTCTTGTTAATAATTCCGGACTGTGGTTCTACGGGGTTTTGCTTACCCAATCCTTTCGCTCTATAGATCCCGGAATGCTTCCGGCGGGAACTTCAGACGCAAATCCGCTGGGTATTGCCCCCTTCCTTAATTACCGTTTCGGAGATTCGGGATACTACGCGGGTAACGGCGATATGGTGGCTCTTTACGATTGGAACACCAAAGGGTTTTACCTGCCCATAGGACTTAGATTCGGTAAGGTATGGGTGATGGCTAAAGGTTCTATAAATGCCTATGTCGAATACCAAACCAGTGCGATTTACAAAAACTGGCAGGGCCCGGCGGTTCAGAGTTCTTTTCGCCTTAATTTTACTTATACTATGCCGGTGGGTGGAGGCAAATAATAAAATCAATAATTAGACCTGGCTGTTAATAAAATTATAACCCAAGGAAATAATATAGTCCTATTATAATATCCAAATGAATATGAATATGAAAATCAAATTAGCTGTTTTATGGTCTTTAATGTTATTCACGCACATCGGTATATTTGGGCAGGTCGAAACCAAAGGCGAAAGAGATCATTTAAAGGAACAGGAAACGGAGAGCAATGAAACTTTCTATAGATTAGGTTCTCAACGTACCTGGCCGTTTTTTAGTTTTTTAAACGATCCCGGTGATGATGCCAAGACCTTGGGAATAGAATTTGAGAGTTACCTGAATATCGGAAAATATGAGATTAAAAATATATCCTATTTTGAGGTCGATTCTTACCCCAGGGCGATCCCCGGACAGCCAAATGGTAATCCTGAAGAAACAACAGATGAAATTGTTCCTGCGGACGGCATTAATGATTTATTAATGGGCTTTTGGTTTTCGAGGAAAGGAGCCCATCATGGGAAGCACCACTTAACAGGTGGTTTTGCCGCAATGTTTCCAACAGCTTCTGATAAAACCCTTGGAAGTGGTAAATTTTCTTTAGGACCCAGCATTGATTATGAATTTGAGAGTGGTCGCTGGTTTGCAGGGGCAATTGCGCTGCAGGTATGGTCAGTAGCAGGCCCATCTGATTTAAAAGCAGTAAACATGTTAATGATTAAACCCTTTGTAGTGTTTAATGTGGTGGAACGCTTTGATCTCATTTATATGCCCTATGGTGTTTCGGTGTATTGGGACAAACCGGCGGGCGAAAAGGTTTACTTGCCGTTGGGTGGAGGTGGCCAATACCAGATACCGCTTGGAAAAAAAACTACATTGAATCTGGGTCTGCAGTTCTTTAAGAACGTTATTAGACCTACCAAGGGAACGGTGTATGATTTACGTTTCTTAGTTGAGTTTGTTCTTTAATTAATTCTTAAACCATAAGCGCGCAAAAGCCACAGAAATAGTACTTGTATGATTTATTACTTACACGAAATATAACAAATCAATAAAAGATGAAGCCAGAGACAGTTTATTTACAAAGATTAAGCAGGTTTATAGATGTGGTATATGCCCTCTTATTTTTCCACTTGATAATCAACTACCTGCCCACCTTTGAAGACATGGAGTGGACACACAAACCTTTGGGTCTGTTAAGTCATATGGTAGACAACCGTTCAGAATTACTGAGAATTTTTATAGGTGGCGGGCTGGCATTGTTGTACTGGAATCAGAATAATAACCTCTTTAAAAACCTTATAAAAACTAATGGGGTGCACGCCTTACTCTCTCTGGTTCAGTTGTTCCTGGTGGTATTGTTTGTGTATTTTGCTATTGCCGACCCGGCTTTGGTAAGTAAATCATCACCGGCACTTCAGGCCGGATGTCTTGCCCTTGCAGGGTTTACCAGTATTGGTGCCTGGATGTACGCTGCAAAAAATAAACTGATACGTGAAGAAATAGACCAGGAGCAGGTTAAAGCTATTGCAAAAGACAACCTAATGGAACCTCTTACAGCAGTTGTAAATGTTGGGCTTGCCTTTGTGGGGCCTCTTGTCTGGACTCTTGCCTGGTTTGTTCTTCCTCCCGTATTTATATGGTTATTAAAACCAAAAAATAAATAGTTAATAAGAATAAATAGAAGTTATTTTGGCATAGGTGAAGAATACAGACAAAAAAACCGGAAAACTAGTAGGGAGATGCTCGAAAATATAGGTATTACAATCAAGGATAAAAACAAATCGGCAATATTGCTGTTGTTGGCTTGTTTTATATTTGTTTTTATTATGCCTGTTATTGAGTTTTCCTCCAACGCACTTTCCATAATCCTTTTTTTATTAATCATTTTTTTAGCATCATACCCGATCTCCAGGAAAGTAATGTTTATGGCATTTGTTGCCATCCTGATTGAACTGGCAACACGGGCAATTGATTTAATATATGTACATTATTTAGCGGAATTAACCACGAATCTTTTTATAATATTTCTTGTAGGTTATGTTATCAGACATATGATGCATCAAAAGAATGTCACAATTTATACGCTGGTAAATGCCTTAAACGGATATTTATTATTGGGAATTATGTTTATGAGCCTGGTGGCTTTTTGTGATCTGTACATTCCCGGCTCATTCAACTCAAGTGGTAATTCTGATATGGAATTGGTTTATTACACGCTCATAACCTTAACTACAGCCGGCTACGGAGATATTACACCTCAACTCCCTTTGGCTCAGTCTTTGGCTATGCTTATTGCAGTTACGGGTCAATTCTATGTGGCGGTTGTTGTAGCCATATTGGTCGGGAAATATGCCAGCAAGAATTAGGATAATATAATTATATTTAGGTCTCCCATATATATTCTTCTAATAATAAAAAAACCATGAATCTTAAAGACAAAACAACAATAAAGTTCCCTTTTATTATAAGCCTTGCCGCCTTTATAATTGCTATTGCAGGTTTTATTTACGGAGCTTCGCTAATCACTCCAATGTTAATGGCATTGTTTATTTCTATTATTTGTACACAACCCATTACGTATCTTATGAAAAAGAAGGTACCACAAGGTTTGGCTGTTTTAATTGTGTTTACCCTGCTTATAGCCATCTTTTTTGGATTTGGAGAACTAATAGGGAGTTCTCTGTCTTCTTTTTCCAAAAATGCCGGGATATATGAAGAAAACTTGAATAAAATAGGTACTTCTTTTATAAGTTTTTTTAATGATCTTGGGTTTGATATTTCCTTTGATAAAATGAAAGGATTGATGGAACCAGCTAAGATAATGGGTGTTACGGCCGGAGCCCTTGGTGAATTGGGGGGATTTATGGGCAATTTATTAACGATTCTTTTTTTGGTTCTATTTCTTTTATTGGAATTGGATGATATTGCTATAAAGGTAAAGGCGATCTTAAAAGACTATTCAGCCAATTATTCCTTTTTTGATACCATTGCCAGGAACATTCGTCATTATCTTTCAATTAAGACGCTTACAAGCCTTTTAACCGGAATAGTACTTTGGATTATTTTGGCAATAATTGGTGTTGACTATGCTATCTTATGGGGTTTAATAGCCTTTTTATTAAATTATATTCCAACTATTGGTTCTTTTATTGCAGCTTTTCCTGCCGTTTTATTTGCGCTGGTCCAATTGGGATTCGGGGGCGCTTTGGCTACTCTTATTGCGTTTGTTGTGGTGAATATGATCATAGGAAGTATTGTTGAACCAAAATTGATGGGCCAGGGCCTGGGATTATCTACGGCGATTGTATTCATATCCCTTATTTTTTGGGGATTTGTTTTTGGTACCGTAGGTATGTTTTTATCTGTTCCCCTAACTATGACCATGAAAATCATTCTGGAACAAAATCCAAAGACAAAATGGATAGCCATTGTCCTGGGAACAAAAAAAGATGCACAAGCTATGATTAATGAAAATGAATCCAATTAACCGGCAGAAGGTAAAAGTACCTTACAATATAATTTGTCAAATATGGTCATTTGTTTATCAAATGACCATTCTTTTATAACCTTCGCAGCCATGGTAGGCCAACACCAATCTTACCACATCTTTAATTCTCCATTTCTTGTAGTTTGCTAAGCGCCTCCGATTTGGAATTCACATCGAGTTTTAAATAGATATTCTGAATATGAAAATTTACCGTGCTCGTTGTAACAAACAGCTTGTCGGCTATTAGCTTGTATGTCGCACCCTGACACAGATAATCAATTATTTGATTTTCTCTTTCTGAAAAATTATTGTATGATTTTCTGTGAAACATGGAGATCACTGCTTTAACAATGTCATTACTCATGGTGGCACCTTCAAATTTGATAGAATTTAAGGCATTGTACAACCTTTTCCTGGTCACGGGTTTGGTCAGGTAACCATTTGCCCGGTTTTTGAAAGCCCTTTTTATAATCTCAAAGCCGTTTTGGGCACTTATCATAATAATTTTTACATCAGGATCCTTTTTTCTGAACATGCCAATTCCTTGAATGCCGCATACGTTGGGCATAGATACTTCAGAAACAATTATATCGGGTAATAGATCATCATAATCTTTTAAGGCTTCCTCTACCGAAACATAAATTCCTTGAAGGGAATAATCCTGGTAGGTTTCAAAATAGTACCTGTATGCCGCATGAAATAAACGGTCATTATCTATAACAATTATTTTAAGGATATTTGATTTCATATCTATTAGTATTTTGGGGTTGAAAAATATTAAGAAAATAAGAAATTAAAAGTTTGAAAATGAGCAAGTTAATACGGATAAATCATTGCTCGGTCAGCAATTTTTAAACCATAGTAAATAGGGATGTATACTAGCAAAGATACTAGCCATCAATCTCATAAAATGAAATCAAATTTGATGTTAATGCCTTAAAACAAGAATTATCTGTTTTAAGAATTAGGAGCACCATTGTATAGAAATACATCCAATCTTGTTAATCTTATTAGGAACTGAATAATTCCAGAAGCTGATAAGATAAACAAGAATAAAAACTGTATTTACTAAACTTTAAATGGGAGCCTCTTTTAAGAAGATTACGGGGTGAGCTCTTGTTTTTGGCCTGCTTTGCGGGCTGATTTTGGGGTAATTTTGAGTCTGCATATTATGGGGTTTTGGGGGTTGAGCGATCGTTATTCTGTTACTTTTATATTTTAAATATATATAAAAAACACAAAAGCACTGAGATAACGTAGGTATTTTCGTTCAAATACAGACCAACTGGTCGGTAATATTGTCCATTTACTCCATTATTTATACCTCAAAAAACTATGGGAAGTGTAATGTTTATCGCTAAACCATCTTTAGAAGCACAAAACTAAACCCATATATTGCAATTATAATTGAAAAACTTCGAAATTAACTCGTTCATATAGAAAGTAAGCCTAATCGCAAATGACTCCTGATTAATTACACTTGTCAGAATTCCATAAGTAGGACACACAGTTATTTATGGATAAATAGTTTCAAGTATAACAGACAACTTCATTTATTGTTCCTATTGTCCTTGGAAAATCATTAATCTTCATACATAAGATCCGCAGTTGCCGGGGGATTGTCAACCTGCATGATCCACTTCTCATCATTATATCTTCCATTTAAATCAGAAACATAAGCGATCTCGGCTTCTTCCTTAACTTTAAAATCAGCCAAATAAACATAATACAAACCATTTTTCTTATTGTAAAATTGTTTCGCATTCAACCCCTGTTCATTCAGCTGATTCATAAAAGCATTTAAATATTTCTTGTTTTTGTATACGTTGGCGATCACATAATAACCAGATTTTACGCCAACATCTGTTAGATTACTAATTTTTATGGGAAGCTTAATATATTCTTTACGCTCCGCCTCAGATAAACTATTATTAGATGTTTTTAGTTCCAGGTTATTAGTTGTTTTAAACTCCCTGTCGTTTGAAACCATTACTGTATTCTCAGGATTATTGAAATCCTGTAAGTTAGATTTAATGCTGTTTTCAACATCACTTCTTAAAATTCTTACGATCATTTCAAACTTTTTCTCGAATTGGGAGTTACGCGCATTCTCTATAGAGTCTTGTCTTAATATTAGCTCGTCCAAAATTAAGCGGTTTTGGTAAGCCAGTGTATTGGGATCTTCCTCTTTTTCAATTGTATATGCCACAAGTGTAGTTTGAGGTGTATTTTTTAAATCTTTATTTTTGCCGGCAGATGATTTCTTCTTATCTCCGTTTGCTTCAGTTTGGGCACTGGTCAATTTGGCTATTTGTGCTTCATACTTTCTGGTAAGTTCATCAATCTGATTCTTCTTGTCTTTAGTTTGATTCTCCTTTAATTGCGCCAGTTGTTCTTCATAATTTTGAACAATTTCATCAATTCTGTTTTCTTCTGATTTTACTACATATCCACCCAGGGCAGAAGGTTGATTTTTAAAAGTATATGCCAGGGACAATTCATGGTTCCAGCCAAATGCGGCATCTTGATCCAGGACATTTTTTTCTACCAAATACCCGAGAGATAACTTTTTGCTAAGATTAAAACCTAAACCTATCGACATTCCATAGGTATCATCCAGTGTGCTTTGAAACCAGCCATATTTAGGTAATTCAAGGATAACAGATCCTACATAAGAAAGACTCCCATCTATATTTTGGCCTAATTGAACAAGCGGCATTAACCTGGCGTTTGCGAATAAACCATATTTAGTCATAAATGCGTGCGTATATTGTAGCGATGTTTTTACAGTTTTGGTATTAAAACTAGTTAAAAACTCATTAGTGGTCTGGCTGTATCTGATAAGATCCTCCGCGTA
Source organism: uncultured Eudoraea sp. (assembly GCF_947490415.1). GTDB lineage: Bacteria > Bacteroidota > Bacteroidia > Flavobacteriales > Flavobacteriaceae > Eudoraea. The sequence continues at coordinate 21,025 of NZ_CANLGX010000004.1, read as the reverse complement.
GATTCCGACATCAAAATTGCCATAGGAGAATGTAATTCCCGGTTGTATGGCGATCTTATTTTCTAACTTTGCTTCCAGTATTTGGGGGTCATTTTCTGTGGCAACCACACGATTTTTATCCAGTCCTAAGCTGTAATAAGTAACGTTGGTTCCAAATGTTAATTTACTTTTCGAACCCAATTGCACAGAAGTAGCATAATTTGCATTAAAGCCAAACTCCTGGATAACTCCTATTCGTTGACTGTAAACACCTATACCCAATGCAGTATGTTCATTAAATTTATTGCTAAATCCCAGATAATAGTTTTGATTATTGTCTTCAAAAGCAGCATACTGATTTCGGTGCAGAATATTCAGATATGATTTATTTTCCCTAACCAATGAAAATGTAGGATTTATTAAGAACCTGTTAAAAAACAACTGATTGTGATAGGCAGTGTTTGTACTTAGATCAGAAATTGCTTCCTGACCGTAAGAAGCTTGAATACATAGAATCAGGCAAAACACTTTAAGTACGAATACTTTCTTAATATTAGTGGTGTTACAGTTCATCTGATTGAAATTTAAATTTTATTCTGAATACTTATAATCCGATTTGTACTTTTTAAACTAGTGTTGATCGGGTTGGATAATTCGAAAAATTTCTTTTAAACTAAGCACATTCTTATCTGAATAGTTGTTTTGAAATCATCGATCCTGGTGCTGCCAAATAGATCATTGATGAGTACCTGTTTGGTTGAAGTTATAGCCTTGCTATTACTTTAATCATCTTCATAAACAGAGCTCGCGAAATTTACTTTTACATCATTGCTGAAAACTTCTGCAAAGTTATATCCGCCATTTTCCTCTTGTTTGTCTTTTTTAGGATTCGAAAAAGAGAATGCCACTTGTTGAGCAGTATCTGTAGCATTCCCGCGATTAGACATCACATAGCCCATTCCATTTCCGGTAAGGGAAATTGCAAAATCATCTTTGTCACTGTTAATAGGACTCCCTAGGTTCACAGACCACCCCACTTTTTTGTTAAATACCTGCACCATAAATACATCCAGTCCGCCATGGCCTTTATGGCCATCTGATGCAAAAAACAGGGTAGTGCCTCCCGCAAGATTGGGATATAGGTCGTTCTTTTTGGTATTTACTTTTTCACCTAAATTCTTTGCAACACCCATGCTTCCATCCTTATTTATTTCAGACACATAGATATCGTATTTTCCAAAAGTACCTGGCATGTCTGAGGTGAAAAATAATCGCTTCCCGTCTTGAGTAACTGTAGGGTGCATGCTGGAGTAATATTTGGGAGATAATGCTACTTCTTTAATATTTTTCCATTGTCCATTTATCTTTTCCGCCCTATAGATTTTATGAACTAATTGTTTTTTAGAAAAAACACCATACTTGGGTTGTATGTAACTGGCTTTACTAAAATAAGCGGTTTTCCCATCTGCCGTAACTGTAATTGGAGTTTTATAGGCGTTTTTGTAGTTAAATGTTTTATCGTTTAAAACCACTAAATCATTTTCACCTTCCAATACCTGTTGTGCCAGGTCGGCTAGTGATTCATTGATATTGTTTGATAAATCCTTTGCTGAATTGCCTTGATCGGCTAATGGGGTATTAACGTGGTATTCGGCCCTGATTTGTGCCAACCAATCTTTGTTATCATTAGTACCGGCTATCTCTGAGTCAGACGTCTTTTGCAGTGCATAGTGATAACGCTCAGAATAACCGGAACTTAGGATGCCATCTTCACTGATCGCTATCAGTTTTTTATACCAAAATACGGCTGTCTCGTAATTTTGACTTAAAAAATTGGCATTGCCTAAATCTTCATAAATTTCTTTTTCGGCATATCCTAAGTTTAATAACTCCTGATAATTACTCGCTCGTTTATTGGCTTCATAAATTTCCGGATTAGCAGATTTAGTAAACTTAGGATTCTGCGAATACGATGAATAGCAAAAAAACGTTATGATACATCCTAAAGCTACTTTGTAGGTTAAAGCATTCTTCATAGGTCAAGATATTGGGTTAATAACATTCCAAAGATCACAAAATGTTTGGAGCTATGACCTAGCAAAAATTCATAGTTTTTCGATAAATAGAGTCATTTATCGGATGAATGGAAGAATAACAGGGGTTGTTTTTCTACTTTAAAAAGTTTCTTAAGCGCTTCTGGGATTGGGTTTAAGGGCTATTTTGGTTTGAAAAAAAGTTATTGTTCATTTTTTGGAAAGAAACTTCCTGAAATCTGTAATTTTTTGAAGAATTGAGAGAAAAATCATTTTTTTTAACATAAAGTGCAGCTCTTTTTTAGTGGTAACCTATAAGAGATATTTAAATTGGAGCAGGCTATTTTACGGCTTGATAAAGGTCAGCTTGTTTTTTACTATTGCTGCTAACAAAAAAGACAGTACATAAACAAATTTGTCTATCGCTATATAAAAACATCTCTGGAGAATAACTTCATTTATAAGATATTATTGTCAAGGTGTATTCAATTAACAGCTCTATTAGTTTTTCTTATGTGTTTCCAGGTGATGCCGCAGTAATCCTTTCAAACTCTCTAAATATTCCCTTAATACTACAATGTCAATATGAGGATGATTGGTAGCGGGAATGGTCATTGGGTTTTCATCTAAAAACTGATAAAGTTCCGGGTATTCGGTCTCCATCATTGTGGTAAGCTCGGTAATTTCCTTCATCATAATTTGTAATGAATTCATGGCCCGGAGTTTAGGTAATTTTCTTTTTCTTCAATAAATCTAGCCAGTTCCTAAAATAAAGGGAATGATTTAAATCAGTTTAATAATTGCATATGGGAATGACCGTAATCATTGTCTGACTTGTTTGTTATCAATTACTTTGAAAAATAGAATAATCTACATAATAAGCAAGAACCTATTAAAAATAGCTGAAGTATGTTGTTAGAGGAGAAGCATAAGACGATTGAGATCCCTTTAAACCAGGTGGTTTTAAAAGGAAACCTCTTTATACCTGAAAATGCGAGGGCTTTGGTACTTTTCTCGCACGGAAGCGGTAGTAGCAGGTTGAGTCCCAGAAATAACTATGTGGCAGGTGTATTGCAGCATGAGGGTCTGGCCACCTTATTGTTTGATCTTCTAACTGAAGAAGAAGATCGGCTCTACAAAACCCGCTTCAATATTGATCTGTTGACTCAAAGATTGATCGAAGTAACGGAATGGATAAAAACGCAAAAGGAAACCAAAGGATTACAATTGGCTTATTTTGGAGCCAGCACAGGCGCAGCCTCTGCATTAAGTGCTGCTGCATACTTTGGTGATGAAATTGCCGCTGTGGTCTCCAGGGGAGGAAGGCCCGATCTTGCCATGTCCGAGTTGTATAAGGTAACCGCACCCACACTCCTCATCGTTGGTGGCTGGGACAAAGTGGTCATAGTACTGAATCAAAAAGCCTATGGCAATTTGAGATGTGAAAAGAAACTGGAAATTATTCCCGGAGCCACACATCTTTTTGAAGAAAGCGGCAAATTAGAGGCTGTGGCGGCAGTATCGGCAAAATGGTTTACAAAACATCTACAACCAAAAAAAAGCTAGGAATGTTTAAGGATAGAATTGATGCGGGAATTCAGTTGGCAAACAAATTACTGCCGTTTAAAGATAAAGAAGTAGTAGTCCTGGCCATACCCAGAGGTGGATTACCCATAGGGGCCATTGTCGCAAAGGCCCTTCAAGCCCCTTTGGACGTTGCTCTTTCCAAAAAAATTGGACATCCATATAACAGAGAATATGCAATAGGTGCAGTAAGCCTGGAAAATATAATACTCAAAGATGTCTCAGGGATCCATAAAAACTATATTGCCGAAGAAACAGAGCGAATTAGGGAAAAATTAAAAAAACGACACCAGCAATACTATAAAAACAGACAGCCGGAAGATTTAAAGGATAAGATTGTTATTATTATAGATGATGGCATCGCCACAGGAAACACCATTCGGGTTACTGCAGAAATGGTTCGTGCCCAAAAACCAAAAAAAGTAATTGTGGCCATTCCAGTGGCACCTCCTTCGGCTGTTAAAAGCCTCGAAGACTCATCGTATATCGACCAGGTAATCTGTTTGCAGACTCCGTCTGATTTTATGGCCGTAGGGCAGTTCTATGAATTTTTTAACCAGGTATCCGATGAAGAAGCCATACAGTTATTGGAAGAATGTAATGTGGCTTAATTTAAATAAAACATCACCAAAATTAGCTTTGGTATTAGATAGATATTAGAATCATTCTGAGGCTTATTTCAATATAGATTAGCTCACTATAACCTTAGGATGCCCTTTTGGTTGTTTTGAGAATAATTTTTACATCCAACTGATTCACATCATTCCAAAAGTGTATTCTTAAGACTAAGTTTATACCTAAAAGGGGGAATTATTCTTAAGAAGAATTAGAAATTATGTTGTCATGATAAAAAAATTAGAAACCAGGGAATGCACAGAGCTGTTGAGCAATAATTATATTGGGCATTTGGCATTCATAGCACATAAAGAACCTTATGTAATACCGATTACTTATTATTATGATCAGTCAAATAATACAATTATTGGATATTCTGCTGAAGGCCATAAGATAGAGGCTATGCGGAAAAATGATATTGTTTCACTAGAGGTCGAAGAAATAAAGTCTGTAAACAACTGGCGATCTGTACAAGTACATGGCATGTTTGAAGAATTGGAAGGAATTGATGCCAAGTACCTGCTTCATGAGTTTGCCCAAAATGTAAAAAAGATCATTTCCAGAAAGGAGGGTTCACATCCCGAATTTATCAGTGAATTTTCCAGTAAATTATCTGAACAAGGTATCCCAATAGTATATCGGATCAATATAAATGAGATTACCGGTAAATTCAGGGAGGCCTCGTAATAGGGGAGAGGTTTTATTCCAGGAGAAAGGTCCTGTCTGTTTTAATTCTCCTAAACGGCTTATAACTCACTGATCTAAATCATAGTAGGGCTTGGGAAACTAAGGGAAATTTGTTGTAGGAGAAATGATTTCAGGTTTTAGCAATTACTGGTTTGTAAATAAAAAAGCAATGAAAAAATATATCAAATACTTTGATGAAATAGGGATACAAGATATTCCGCAGGTAGGTGGCAAAAATGCTTCTTTAGGTGAAATGTATAACAAACTTACCTCCAAGGGACTAAAAGTACCCAATGGTTTTGCGACTACTTCTAATGCTTTCTGGAATTTTCTGGATGAAAATTCCCTTCGAAAACCTTTGCAAATTACTTTAGCGCAATTAGATACTGAAAATTATTATAATCTGGACGAAATTGGGACAAAGGCCCGTAAGCTTATTTTGGGTGGAAAAATGTCGTCAGATCTTGCCCAAAAAATTATTGAAGCCTATCAAAATTTATATGAAAAGGAACCGTGTGCTGTCGCCGTACGTAGCAGTGCCACAGCCGAAGACCTGCCTGATGCAAGTTTTGCGGGCCAGCACGATACATTTTTGAATATAAAGGGCACAGTCGCATTGCTTGAAGCAGTCAAAAAGTGTTTTGCTTCTTTATATACAAATCGTGCAATTAAGTATCGCGAAGAAAAGGGTTTTAAACATGATGAGATAGCCCTCTCTGTAGGAGTACAAAATATGGTACGGGCAGATATGGGCTGTTCCGGTGTTGGTTTTACTATTGAACCTGAATCAGGCTTTGAGAATGTCATCTTGTTATCCGGGGTATGGGGATTAGGGGAGAATATTGTTCAGGGTACCGTTAACCCCGATGAGTACTACATATTCAAACCGGGACTGGAATTGGGAAAATATCCTATCATCCAGAAAAAAATGGGGGATAAAAAATTAACTATGATCTATGAGAAGTCCAAAAAAGGGATTCCAACAGTCAATATACATACACCGCTTCCCAGACAGCAACAATTTGTATTATCTGATGAAGAAATAATTACTTTGGCACAATGGGCTTTGGTAATTGAAAAGCACTACCAAAAACCTATGGACATCGAATGGGCAAAGGATGGACTTACCAATGAACTCTATATCATTCAGGCCCGTCCTGAAACGGTACACCAGAGTAAGAACAAAAAACTGTTCATACAATATAAACTACAGGAAAAAGGAAAGGTGCTGGCTAGTGGAAATGCAGTTGGCTCCAAAATAAAAGTTGGGATACCCCGTCTTTTGCAATCGCCCAAAGAGGGAAAAAATCTGACATCGGAACATATAATCGTTACGGATACCATTACTCCGGACTGGGATCCCTTATTGAAACAAGTGGGTGGTATTATAACCAATAAAGGCGGAAGGACCAGCCATGCTGCAATAGTGGCACGGGAGCTGGGCGTTCCCGCAATTGTGGGTTGCCATAATGCCACGGCTACTATTGAGGATGGGGAAAGGATAACTTTATGCTGTTCCCAAGGTAAAACGGGGTATGTCTATGAAGGTAAACTTCTTTATAAAGAGGAGGAAATCGACTTTTCAAACATACGAATGCCGCATACCGAGGTAAAAATGATATTGGCCGATCCGGAAAATGCTTTTCAATTATCGCTTTACCCTAATGATGGGGTAGGTTTATTACGAATGGAGTTTATCATAACCCACTCTGTAAAAGTGCATCCGATGGCCTTGGTCAAATTTAATAAGCTAAAAAATGCCACCGTAATACAGCAAATAAACAAACTTACGCAGGGTTATACCAACAAGCAGGATTATTTTATAGATCAACTCTCACAGGGTATTGCCACAATTGCAGCGGCATTTTATCCTAAAGAGGTCATAGTTAGGTTGAGTGATTTTAAAACCAATGAATATGCCAACCTGATTGGAGGCAAGGATTTTGAACCGAAAGAGGAAAACCCTATGTTGGGTTTCCGTGGGGCATCCAGATATTACAACGAACTCTATAAAGAAGGGTTTGCCCTGGAATGTGCTGCCCTTAAAAAAGTTCGAGATACCATGGGCCTTGATAACCTTAAAGTAATGGTTCCTTTTTGCAGAACGTTGGAGGAAGGTAAAAAAGTGGTGGCCATCATGGAAGAAAACGGATTGAAAAGAGGCGAGAATGGCCTTGAAATTTACACGATGGTAGAAATTCCAAGCAACGTAATTTTGGCAGAGGAATTTGCTGAAATATTTGATGGCTTTTCCATCGGTTCCAATGATTTGACCCAGCTGACTTTAGGAATCGATCGCGATTCCGAATTGATGGGCCAATTGTTCGATGAAAATGACCCCGCTGCCAAAAAGATGATCGCCATGGCTATAGCTTCTGCACGAAAGACCAATACAAAAATTGGACTGTGCGGACAAGCACCCAGCGACTTCCCGGAATTTGCCAGTTTCTTGGTAAAGGAAGGCATTAATAGTATATCCTTTAATCCGGATGCGCTATTACAGGGGATTGAGAATATAAACAGGGCTGAAAAAGGTTTTGTAACCTTTGGGCAGGCTGCCAGCAGTAATTGAAAGTATTCTCTTTTGGAACAATTCAAGTTGGAGTAGCTGGTTTAACCGGGTTGAACTTTAATGGGTTGTTGCTCAAAATAACCCAATGCAGGCTATCGCCTAACTGTCTTTTTTTTATATTGATTAAATGCGTACCAAAAGAAAACTAGCTGCAATTATGTTTACCGACATTGTCGGCTATACCGCCTTGATGGGATCAGATGAGGATAAGGCTTTTGAAGTTTTGGAAAAAAGTCGGGATATTCATATCAAAAGCATCAATCAGTTCAATGGCAAGCTTATCAAAGAAATGGGCGATGGTATGCTGGCTCAATTTGATAGTGCAATTGATTCGGTGTTGTGCGCTATCGAAATACAAAAACAGGCCAGGCAGCAAATCAATGAGAAAATTCGGATCGGATTACATTTGGGTGATATCACTTTTGATCACGAGGATATTTTTGGAGATGGCGTAAATATTGCATCTCGATTACAATCGGCCGCAGAACCCGGAGGTATTTATATATCTGAATCTATCCAGAAATCCATTCGGGCCAAAAGCGCTGTTAAAACGAAATACCTGGGTCAGGTCAAATTAAAAAATGTTGATTATCCGGTAAACACCTATTCCATCGTTGAAGATGGACTACCAATCCCTTCTGCTTCTAAAATAGAGCAACTTAAGGGAAAAAGTCTGTTTTATAAACTTACAAGGTCAATTTATACCTATATCATTCTGTTGCTATTGATAATTGCAAATGGACCCTGGATACGAAATGCCTTCAAAACTGAGGCTGCTCCTATATCATCATTACTAATTTTACCATTTGACAATTTTACCGGCGATGAATCACTGGAATATATTGTGGCAGGCATACATGATGCTTTAATTGGGGATGTGGGAAAAATAAGTGCATTAAGAGTACCTTCTAAACGAACAGCCAATGCCTATCGCAACGTGGAAAAATCAATTCCTCAAATAGCCACTGAGCTCAGTGTTGATGCTGCTGTAGAAACTTCAGTGACCTGTTATGGTGAAAATATTTGTATTCAGGTAAAATTGGTAAGTGCCTTTCCTGAGGAGAAGCAGTTGTGGGTACACGATTTCAACATTGAGAAAGGAGAGCTTTCTAATCTTACCAAAAAAATTGCGAACGAGATTTCCCAGCAAATTCATTTAAATCTGACGCCTCAGGAAGAAAAATTGTTATCTGAATCCAAACCGATAGATCCGGATGCTTATGAAGCTTACCTCAGGGGTATGGGCCATTGGGAGTTAGGTACTAAACCAGACCTTGACCGTGCCATGGATTATTTTCAATTGTCCAGTAAAATTGATCCGAATTATGCCCTGGCTTATTTGGGTATTTCTAGAACTTATTGGGCTTATGTGATGCATGGGTTTTTACCCAATTATGAAGTCTCCGAGAAAGCAGAAGTTGCATGGAATAGGGCCCTGATGCTAGACAGTTCGCTAGTAGAAATTCATGCCAGAATGGCCACCAGATATACCTGGGGAGAGTGGAATTGGAAAAAAGCGGAACAAGAGTTTTTGAAAGCCATTGAATTAAATCCAAACTACGCCTTTTCACAGGCATATTACTCACATTTTTTAGCAATAACGGGTAATCCCGAAATGGGCCTCCCACATAGTGAACTGGCTATGCAGTTAGATCCATTTAATACATTGTATATGTCTATTCATGGACAGGCCCTCAAAAATGCCGGAAAGTTTGATGAAGCTCTTGAATTGTTACAAAAACTATATGAAATAGAACCGGATCAGGGCATTGCACTCCCGGCATTGTGGGCGGTTTATCATGAATTGGGCGATGAGGAAAAGGCGCTCGATATTGCAAAAAGAATATACAAATTGCGGGAAAATGAGTTAGCTTTGAAAGCTATTGATCAAGGCTTTGAAGAAGGCGGGTATAATTTGGCCATGCGGCGTACTGCCGAAATGATGATCTCACGACGCGATTCTATTTATTTTCCTTCATGGCAAATAGCTACACTTTATTGCCGTGCAGATATGAAAGAAGAGGCCTTGGAATGGCTCGAAAAAGCGTATGAAGAACATGACAGCAATATGCCTTACATTAGTGTAGATCCTATTTTTGACTTTATACGTGATGAACCTCGATTTCAGGACCTCCTGAAAAAAATGGACTTGCCTGTATAGAATTCACCTTATTATAAAGAGCTTATACAAATCAGGGTGCACACAAAACCAACTTGCGGGGCATTTTACGGATATTACCTGAGCGCTATAGCCCACTTGTCTTTTTTGTTTACACTGCTTAAATGGAGATGCACATAGTTTTTTTGGTTAAAAACCAAACAACTTAAGGGATAAGTAAAATATTGACGGACACAACAGGCATCCTAATCCTGTGAAAAATGTTGCCGTTAGTGCACCATAGGGCACCAACTTTTCGTCAGTTGCGGCAAGACCAGCTACTACACCACTGGTAGTTCCCAATAATCCTCCAAAGACCATTGCCGAATGTGGGTTGTCCAATTTTATCCTTTTGGCAATCATTGGTGTGGCAATTGTAAGGAAAATGGTTTTTACAATCCCTGTGGCAACGCTAATAGCTATTACTTCCGAACTGGCTCCTAAAGCTGAACCGGTTACCGGACCCACAATATAAGTGCAAGCTCCTGCTCCTATGGTTGCAATGCTTTCGGCATCTGAATAACCTAAGCTGATTGCAATTACTACACCCACAAAAAATGAAACAAATACACCTACGAATAAAGATATAGTACCGGCAAGACCGGCTTGTTTTATTTTGCTGATGTCAGCACCCATTGCGGTTGCAACTACTGCAAAATCCCGTAGCATGGATCCCCCTAGTAAAGCCATACCTGCAAAAATAGAGACGTCAGATATCCCTTTTTTATCACCAAAAAAGGCCAGTGCTAACCCAATGATAACGGCAATGGCAACAGCCGGAATTCTCTTTTGGGTAAAGGTTTTAGATATCCAGGCAGAAAGCAACATGATAACTCCAACAAGAAGAAAGGCAAATATGAGTCCGTTTTTGCCAATGACATCGTTAATGATTTCCATTTTCCCCTTTTAAGATTCTGATTCGTTTTTTCTGCCAATCTTAGCGATAACCGGCACTAAAAACAGACAGACTACCGTAACGCCTATACCGGCAAGAATGGCTATGAACCCCCCGGACACCGCAGCCTTTACATTAAGTGTAGCCGCCATTGCTACTACAATAGGTATGTATATCGAACTCCAGAACCAAATCCCTCTTTCCGATTCCTGAACCAACCATCCTTTTTTTCTCAAATAGATACTTGATAACATCAACAGGAACATGGCAAAACCTACACCACCTATATCACTATTGATATTGATAAGTGCACCTAGCATATTGCCCAGTATTTTCCCCAATAAAAAGCATCCGGCCAAAAGGGCGACTCCATATATTTTCATGTTTCGTTATTTAGTAGTAATGAATAGCTGCTTAATATCGTTTTTAGTAACCTTACCCATAACATTTCTGGGTAGATCATCTTGAATGATATATTTTCTCGGGGTTTTATAGCCGGGTAATTTATCGCTAAGCCATGTTTTCAATTGTTCAATATCTAAATCTTTTGACGCTAAAATAAGGCTGGCACCAATGAGTTCTCCCCATTCGTCATCCGGAATTCCTACCACACCACAATCCTTTATTTTTGGATGCGTTCGTAAAACCTCTTCGATTTCCAATGCCGAAATTTTATACCCTCCAGATTTTATGATGTCAATGGAGTTCCTTCCCAAAATTTTATAACTACCATCATCTAAAACGGCAATATCACCTGATTTGAACCATCCATCAGCAGTAAAGGTATTGGCTGTTTCTTTTGGTTTGTTCCAGTATTCTTTAAATACATTGGCTCCCTTAATTTGAATTTCCCCTTGCATTCCTTCAGCTACTTCCATATCGTTTTCATCTGCCAATCGTATGCTTACTCCGTGCAATGCTTGTCCAATATGACCAGGTTTTCGTTCACCATGGTACGGGTTGCTTATGGCCATTCCCATTTCTGTCATTCCATAACGCTCCAATAAGGTATGCCCGCTTATTTCTTTCCATTGTTCTAAGACGCTTACAGGTAATGCGGCAGATCCAGAAACCATTAATCTGAATGATTTTAGCTGTTCCGAAATTTTTTGTTGGTCTGATTCCGGGAGTTCATTGTAATACGTTATCAATTTAAAATAAATAGTGGGCACGGCCATAAAGACATTGACCTCATTTTTACAAAAAGTATCAAAAACCGCCTTAGCACTAAATTTAGAAAGAAACTCGCAACAAGCCCCGCTCCATAAAGCACAACTTAACATATTAATGATACCATGAACGTGATGTAGCGGAAGTACGTTTAAGACATGGTCGTCTTTATCCCACTCCCACGAAGTTGTTAATGCCGTTATTTGCGTTTCAATATTGTTGTGTGTGGTGACTACACCTTTAGGTGACCCGGTTGTGCCACTGGTGTATAGAATAAGCGCACTACGCTCCATTTGAACGTTGGGTAAACTGCCTTCTTGCTCTTCAAATGTTTCTGATGAGATAAAACGGATGTCGGTTGTATTAAAAAGCGGCTTAAGCAGGTTTTCAAATTCTTTTGAAAAAACTACGGCAGAAGCTTTGGTGTCTTCAAGAATATAGGTGATGGAAGGTAATGGATGTTTTTCGCAAAGTGGGACAGCTATACCACCGGACCTCCAGATCCCCCACTGAATACACGCGTACTGGAAACCCGCAGGAACCAAAAATGCTATTCTAGCCCCGTTTAAATCTTTATTGCCGTTTAATAATTTGATGCCCACACTTTTAGATTCACTTAAAAGCTGGCTGTAGGTATAACTTTGTCCGTTACTTTTTATGGCTATTCTTTCTTTAAATGCAGAAGCGCGATCTATTAATGTTATCATTTACGAAATTATAGATTAAACTGTTTTGTAATAGACTGCCCTATGTACCACATCTGCGATAGCAGTCTGCGAGTTGTGCCTCAGGGCTAAATTCTGCAGAAATATAGTGAAAACCTAGAACAATGGATACCACGCGATTCCTTTACCATGAGTGTCGAAGTATTTAAGCCCTGTAAGGGCTTTGTCACGGTCCACCTGAATCGAGTTTGCCACAGGGTCGCCGATTCATCTGACTTAAAGGAGGTACAGGATTTTACGACTAAAGAGGCAAAAAAATCAGGAAAGGTATTTATGTTCAGTTACATCTGAACTTGATTAGTCCCGTAAAACGTTCGTTTAAAGTACCCTTTCGAATATAGACATTGGATTTGTCATTTTATATTCGATTTTTAAGATGGATAATTTTATAGTTTTCGCACAATTCGTCTATCCCACTAAAGCTTTTTCTGTAATAAAAGGCTGATTGTAATGTCGCTTACCGGTTGCCTTGAACAAGGCATTGGCCACGGCTGCGAAGATAGGAGGGAACATCGGTTCACCCAGGCCAGTAGGGTCAATTTCGTTTTTAATGAAATGAACGTCTATTTCTTTGGGTGATTCACTCATTCTGATCATTCGGTACCTGTCAAAGTTGTTCTTTTGTGGTATACCTTCATTAAAGGTCAGTTCTCCGTAGAGTGCATTCCCTATACCATCAACAATACCACCTTCGACCATATTGACCGCTGAATCCGGATTGACAACGATTCCACAGTCGATGGCACAAGTGACTTTTTGTACCAAAGGCATACCATTTTCAATGACTATATCCAGTACCTGTGCTGCATAGGAATTATGACAAAAGTAAGCTGATACACCACGATGGATACCAGGGTCTGATTTGCCCCAATTGGATTTCTCCTTCACCAGTTTTATTACCTCGGCATAGCGTTCTGCCTCATAATCGTTATTTTCACCTACTGGATTTTTATTGGCGCGATCAAGTAATTCCAATCTGAAATCGATGGGATCTTTTCCGGCAGCCTCTGCTACTTCATCCAAGAATGATTGTTCCGCACTTGCCATAAAATTGGATCGCGGTGCTCTGAAGGACCCTACTGTTAGATTAGAATCAATGGTCCAATCCTCGGCCAGGTAATTTTCAACCGCACCGGCCGGGAAGCGGTTTGCTGCCAAAGGGCTTTCAGGTATTCCACCGGCCTTCACATGGAAAGCGATGAGGTTATTTTCGGAATCAAGACCCGCCCGGAATTTGGCATGATAAGCAGGGCGATAGATGCCATCGGTCATATCATCTTCCCGGGTATAGATTAATTTGACAGGGGCGTTCATCTTTTTGGAGATGAGTGCAGCTTCTATCAACCAGTGGGCGTAGGATCTTCGGCCGTAGCCACCCCCTAATCGTGTCATTTTTATATCGATATTCTCCACGGGCATACCCAGTCTTGAAGATAATGCCTGTTCCGTTAATTCGGGTTTTTGCAGAGGTCCTATAAGTTCAGCCTTAGTATCGTTCACATCGGCAAAAAAGTTCATAGGCTCCATACAATTGTGGGCAAGGAATGGGGCTGTAAAGGTACTTTCCACAATCTTTGCCGCACGTTTGAATGCCGCATCGGGGTCTCCATCCTTACGGCGCAATTCCCCTGGTTTGGCCGCCATTGCTTCCATTTGGGCGTAATGATCATTCGTGCTTTCAAGTCCTGCAGGGGTAGTTTCCTTGTATTTTCTACCAAACCTGTCCCGCGACTCGGTTGAACTCTCTATAGGTTCACATTCTATTTTCAGGGCTTTTTTGGCATTCATCACCTCCCAGGTAGAGTTCCCTACTATCACGGCCACCTCGTTGAAGGTACGTGTATCGAAGAACGTCTTTTCGTAGCCATCATTAAATACTTTGACCGTAAATACATCCTTTATCCCGGGCATGTTCCTGGCAACTGAGTCGTCTACCGATTTCAGTTTCAACCCAAACGCAGGAGGGTGAACTATCATGGCAATAAGCATGCCCTCCCGATGCGTGTCCATTCCAAATAATGGCTGTCCGGTTACAATTTTTGGCCCATCTACATTCTTGCGTGAAGTACCAATAATCTTAAAGTTGTTTACATCCTTTAGTTCAACTTCCTCGGGGACTTCAATTTGTGCTGCGGCCGAAGCCATTTCTCCGTATCCTACAGATTTACCACTTGATTCGTGGAGAAGCTTGCCTGCATTGGTGGTAATTTCTTCTACGGGTACTTGCCAAGCTTGGGCAGCTGCCTTTCGAAGCATTTGCCGTGCTGTTGCTCCTGCCATTCTTAGACCTGGCCAGCCTCGTCGAATGGCCTGGCTGCCACCTATAAATTGGAAACTGTACAGATCAGTATTCAAGGGTGCTTGTTCCACAATAACATCGTTCCAATCAATATCAAGTTCGTCGGCAACGATCATGGGCATTGAGGTCTTTACGTTCTGACCGCCTTCAGGATTGGGTGACATAATCGTTACCAGTCCGTTGTCCCCGATCTTCAAAAAACCGTTTAGTTTGAACCATTCTTTGGGTAAAGTTGAGATTTCCTCAGGGGTCAATTTACAGGAAATCAGCCAATTGAAGCTCAACAGCATTCCGCCACCTGCTAGTGAAGTAGTTTTTATAAAGGAACGTCTTCCGATTTTTGTTTTTGCTAATGACATAGAATACCCAGTTTTTTTATAAGATTAACCTAAGACTTGTTTTTTTGTAATAAACGGCTGATGATAATGCCGTTGACCTGTAGCCTTGTATAAGGCATTGGCCAACGCTCCGAAAATAGGTGGAAATGGTGGTTCTCCCATTCCGGTCGGTGCTATTTCGTTTTGTACAAAATGAACGTCTATCCTTTTGGGAGCATCTGCCATTCGGATCATTTGATATTGGTCAAAATTCTTCTTTTGGGGCACACCATCCCGAAAGGTCAATTCCCCATAAAAGGCATTTCCAATGCCATCAATTATGGCTCCTTCAGCCATGTTTTTAGCTGCATCGGGATTCACCACGATTCCACAATCAATGGCACAACAGACGTTCTGTACTACGGGTTTGCCATTCTCATTGGTTAAATCCAAGACATGTGCTGCATAGGAATTATGACAGAAATAGGCCGATACGCCCCTATGAACGTTGGCTTTGTTCTCTCCCCACGCTGCTTTTTCGCGAAGCAATTCCAAAACTCCCGCATACCGCTCCGCATCATAATCATTTTCTTCGCCTACGGGGTTTTCCTTAGCTCGTTTAAGAAGTTCCAATCGAAATTCGATGGGGTCTTTGCCAGCGGCTTCTGCCACTTCATCCAAAAAGGCTTGTTCGGCACCGGCCATGAAATTGGAACGTGGTGCACGAAACGCACCAATGGTTATATTGCTATCAATGGACCATTCCTCAGCCATATAATTTTCAATCGCTCCGGCCGGAAATCGATTGGCGAACAAAGGGCTTTCAGGAATACCGCCTGCTTTCACATGTAAGGCAGTCAAATTGTTGTTTTCATCCAAAGCCGCACGGTAGGTCGCATGATAAGTAGGGCGATATATTCCATTTGTCATATCGTCCTCCCGAGTATATATCAACTTTATTGGGGCATTTACTTTTTGGGAAATCAAAGCTGCTTCGACTACATAGTGGGCATAAGCTTTGCGACCAAAACCACCACCCATACGGGGCATTTCCATTTCAATATTTTCTGCTGGAATACCCAGGCTGCTGGCAATCGTGGGAACAATCAATGAAGGAATCTGAATTGGTGCCGCAATCTTCACTTTATCCCCGATTACATGTGCAAAAGCGTTCAACGGCTCCATGGAATTATGTGCAAGGTAAGGTGCGGAATAACTTCTTTCTATAATTTTGGGAGCATTATTGAAAGCTGCCTCAGGATTACCGTCTTTACGAACCAGTTTTCCTTTTTTGGATGCCAATTCTTCAATTTTGGCCATATGGGATTCTGTAGATTCAAGGCCAGCAGGAATATTTCTTGTTTCTTTTCCCCTAAATCCACTAATAGTTTCGGTTTGGGCGGCAATAGGCTTCCAATTCACTTTTAATTGTTTCTTGGCCTGCATCACTTCCCATGTGGAGTTGCCTACTATTGCCACAAGTTCAGGAAAGGCATTGGTATCGAAACCGCCTTTTTCAAATCCATCCTTAAAACTTTTAATAGTCACTACATCCTTGATGCCGGGCATGGCTTTTACGGCTGTGCCATCTACCGATTCCAAGGTCATACCGAAAGCGGGAGGATGTTCGATCATAGCGATAAGCATACCCTCTTTTTGATAATCGGATCCGAACATGGCTTGGCCTGTAGCAATAGCTTTGGCATCTACATTTTTTATAGACTTACCAATAAGTGTAAAGTCCTTGATTTCTTTCAATTTCACCTCTTCGGGCACGGGCAACTGAGCAGCAGCCGAAGCCATTTCCCCGTAGCCAGCTGAATTTCCTGAGGTTTCATGGCTCAAAATACCTTCGAGGGTCTTGATTTCAGAAGCTGGAACCTGCCAAGCCATGGCAGCGGCTTCTTTCAACATATGCCTGGCCGTTGCTCCTGCCATTCGAAGGGGTTCCCATCTTCTTCTAATTCCTTGGCTGCCACCGGTGAATTGAAAACCATATTTTTCGGGGTGATAGGGAGCTTGTTCAACGAGAACGTTTTTCCAATCCAAGTCCAATTCCTCTGCAATCAACATGGGCATGGAGGTTCTGATATTTTGCCCGAATTCGGGATTGGGCGTATAAATGGTGACCAGACCATTGTCACCAATTTTCAGGTAGGAGTTTATCTCGAACCATTCATTAGGCATTTCTATAGACGCCATTTCTTTGGCTTGTTCAGGCTTACAAGCATTTAAGATACTAAAGCCCAATACAAGGCCCCCACTGGCGAGACTGGTGTTCTTGATGAAGGCACGTCTTCCGATTTTTGTTTTTATGAATGTCATAGTTATGGCTTTAGGAGTTATTACTTTCAGCAGCTAGTTGAACGGCTTTTTTTATTCGGGTATACGTTCCGCATCGGCAGATGTTACCATTCATGGCCATCTCGATTTCTGAATCGGACGGATTAGGATTCTGTTCCAACAATGCAGCTGCGGTCATGATTTGTCCCGTCTGGCAGTATCCACATTGCGGAACGTCTACCTCCAACCATGCTTTTTGAACCGGATGATCCGCATTTTCAGAAAGTCCCTCAATCGTAGTGACCTCTTGATTGCCCACAGCAGATACGGTAAGCACACAAGCCCTAACCGCTATACCACTTAAATGAATAGTGCAAGAACCACATTGTGCAATCCCGCAACCATACTTTGTTCCGACCAGTTTAAGATGATCCCGTAGTACCCAAAGCATAGGTGTGTTGGGATCAACGTCCACCGTTTGTTTTTTTCCGTTGATGTTTAAGTTGAATACTGCCATGATTTCTAATGATTTGTTTAAAGTTATTGATTTTGTTGGAATCCTATCGCTTATGAGGTAATGGATTTATTAAAAAAAATGTTAATTCTTATTGCCTTATGGCTTGTTTTTCAACAGTTTGATTTCACCCAACCATTTTTCAACCTGCTTTTCCGCTTCATTTTTGTTAGCCCCCTTAATCGCAAGATAAATTCCATCTCTCTCACTGCCACCTGTTATGGAAAATCCTTTGAGGACATTACTGTCGGGACAAAGTTCCTTGACCTTTTCAAAGCTGTTGCCCAAACCATAACCACCGTGAGTGTTAAAGGGGATCACGCTCTTTCCCGACAGGTTATTATTATACAAAAAACTTTTCATGGGCGGGGGCAGTTGCATACCCCATGTTGGGAATCCCACGAAAATGGTATTGTATCTGGTCATATCAACTTTTGTTTTTAAAGGAGGCAAAAATCCAGTTTCATTTTCATGTGCCACCTGTTTTACAATGGCATCATAATTATCGGGGTAGGGATTTTCCAATTCCAAGGCCACCAAATCACCACCAACTTTTTGATGTATGATTTCCGCAAGGACTTTGGTGTTGTTTGTGCGGGATAGGTAGATGATTAGCGTCCTTTCGGAACTTTGGCAATTTCCTATCTGACTGAACCTTTCCTCCTCCAAATCGGCTAAGCCAAGGCAAATAAATAGACACAATGTGTAGACCGCAAATTTCATGATTTCGAATTATTCTAATCTCTGGTGAGGAGTTTACTAAAGGTCAAGTCGGCCAATTTCCAATGGCTATTCTCTTTTACATAGACTTCTGTCACCATAAAAGGGTTGGTGACCTCATTACTGCCAACCACGGCCAAGAGCGTAATTCGATTCCAAACAATAACCGTGTTTTCGTTCAAAACTTCTACCATGACTTCGTGTACATCGGCATTTTTGTAATGGATGAATCCGTTTCTAATGATGTCCACCTCCCGGTCTTTTCCCCAGGTACCGCCCATATGGACGAATTTGGCCTTGTCATGGAAAAGTACGGCAAGGCTATCTGCATTTTTATCGGCCATCCACTGCCATTTTTGTTTGGATAGTTCGGTAATTTCCTTTTCGATGCCCGAGGGTTGTGCCAAGGTTACTTGTCCACCTATTAAGACGAATAGGATTCCAAATACTGTAGCCTTAATATTCATGTTTTCTGAGGTTTTCACATTTTGTTAATGTTCAATTTCATGGGTGTCCCTAACACTGCTAAAGGTCAGGTCCAGCAACTTCCAACCGTCCCCTTCCTTTTGATAAAATTCCGTTACGGTAAATTCATTTTTAACGTCATTTCCCCTTACATGGGCGGTAAGCGTAATGCGGTTCCAAAGCACCGCGGTGTCGTCTCCAAAAACTTCAACGGCAACATCGTGGACATCCGCATTTTTGTACCATATACTTCCAGTTTTTATGATTTCCAGCTCCCTGTCCTTTTTCCAGGAACCGCTCATGTGTACAAATTTTGATTTGTCATGGAAAAGGGATGCCAGTTTGTCCACATCCTTGTCTGCCATCCATTGCCATTTTTGTTTTGAGAGTTCTTTAATTTCTTCTTCAATATTGGCACTTTGTGCGAAAGATGGAAGGCCAATTGCTACTAAAAGTATTCCGAATAATAGTTTTTTCATTTTTAAGTGTTTAATAGTTACTAATGGATATTTTTATTTTTAGACCTTATAGTTAAAGTTCTTTATGTAGTCTATAAATATTTACTTCTCAAACTTATGGAATATTTAGGACAGATCAGTTACCCTATTTACTGAATTAGCTACCATTTTTAATGATTTTGATGCGCTATATGGTTTATTTACAAAACATTAATTAAATTCGGAAAAATGAAAACGTCTATGTCCTCCACTAAAGATTTGGTAAAGGTCGATGATTACTGCTCCAAATTCAATCTGTCAACCTTGCACCCATTGGTCAGTGTGCATGATTTATCGGAAGGAACCTGGGAGGGGCAGGAACATGCTGATGCCGTACGGTATCATTTTTACGGTATTTTTCTTAAACAGGGGGAGGGCTGTATTTTGAAATATGGTCGTCAGAACTATGATTACCAGGATGGTACATTGGTATTTCTAGCACCCGGACAATTGGTTCATGTAGGGCACATCGACAAGAATTTTAAACCTTCCGGTCATGCGCTTTTATTTCATCCTGATTTGCTTTGGGGTACCCACTTGGCTAAAACAATGACCGATTACACTTTTTTTTCCTATCAATTTCATGAAGCACTTCATGTTTCCGAAAAGGAGAGACAATTGGTGTTAGACTTATTTGATAAAATACGTGCAGAACTATCCCAGGGAATAGACAAGCACAGTAAAGAGCTCGTCATTGTGAATATTGAGCTCTTTTTGAAATACTGTATGCGATTCTATGATCGGCAGTTCATTACAAGGGAAAAGGAAAACCTAGGCGTTATCCAACGGTTTGAAAATTCCTTGAATTCCTATATACAAACAGGAAAAGCCAGGGAGTTGGGAATACCTTCGGTAAGTTATTTTGCGGAGGAACAAAACCTGTCCTCCAATTATTTCGGTGACCTTGTCAAAAAGGAAACCGGAAAAAGTGCCCATGATCATATTCAGGCTAAAATCATCGAAGTGGCCAAGGAAAAAATCTTTGACCCCGATAAATCTTTAAGTCAGATTGCCTACGAGCTTGGATTCAGATATCCACAGCACTTTACCCGTCTCTTCAAAAATAAAGTGGGGTATACGCCTAATGAATATAGGAGGATGAATTAAACCCGGCAGAGGTTGTCGCCTGTGTGTCTTTTATGTTTCCACTGCTTTAGTGCCTGGCAGCACTTCGCTCTAAAAACAAAAAATCCAACCACTTTCGTGATTGGATTCTCCTGGTTGGGCTTCGCCAACCAAGTTCATCTTTGATAAACGTAGTTGATGTTGCAGGATTACCTGCGGTGATCCTTAAGGGGGTTGTTGCTCAACTAAAAGCCAGAACGCTCCCGCGTTCTGTTGCTTTTTTGTTTTCATTTCACTTTCAAAGCTTCGCCTTGAGCTCATTCAAACAAAAAAGCCAGACAAGAATGTCTGGCTTTTGTTGGTCGGGGTGGCAGGATTACCTGCGGTGATCCTTAAGGGGGTTGTTGCTCAACTAAAAGCCAGAACGCTCCCGCGTTCTGTTGCTTT
>NZ_CANLGX010000003.1 GCF_947490415.1 uncultured Eudoraea sp. | reverse complement strand
AACTGGTGGGAGAGTAGGCCGCCGCCTTCTTCGAGGATCCCGATCATTCATTTGGTCGGGATCCTTTTTTTTGATCAATAATTTCTCTTCTGGCTCACCAAAAAAGTAAAAACACACTATATGTTTTTCCTATCTTTATAAAAAGAAACAAAACGATGCACAAACAAGCACTGACAATAATAATCTGCCTATTTACATTAATAATTTCTTCTCAAGAAAATAAAATTAAAGCCTTAGTTGGTGGAACTCTTATTGATGGGTTCGGTTCTGATCCAATTAAAAATAGTGTTATCATCATTGAAGGCCAAAAAATAAAGAACGTAGGAACAAAAGGTAACATCACCATACCGGCCAATGCAGAAATTATTTCTACAGAAGGAATGACAGTACTTCCTGGCCTATGGGATATGCATGTCCATACCATGATCAATGGCCACGCCGACTATGCCTATTGGGATAAAACCTATCCTCCACTATTTGGAGATGTTATTATGCCATCTTCTGCCCATCAATTACTCATGGCCGGAGTTACCAGTGCCAGGGATTTAGGAGCCCCTCTTAAAGAGAGTATAGCGGTAAGAGACGCGATTAATAACGGAGAAATCCCCGGTGCCACTCTTTATGTTTCGGGACCTTTTATTCAGCATAAACCCTATCCAGGGACAGAAGATTTTAGATGGGGGGTGGACAGCCCTGAGGATGGAAGAAAAAAAATTCGAAAGTTAGCCGATGCAGGGGTAGATGTCATCAAACTTATTGATCAGGACCAAATGACTATGGAAGAGCTAAGGGCTGTTGTGGATGAAGCCCATAAAAATAATTTAAAAGTTGTGGCACATGGGCATAGGCCGGAAGAAATTAGAAGAGGATTGGAGGTAAATGTGGATTGTTTTGAACATACCGGATTGTCTTCCGCACCCAAATACCCGGATGATATCATGGAAATGATTAAAGAGAGAACCGCTCAAATGAATATGGGACCCCTTTTCTGGTGTCCAACAGTTGAAGGTCTATATAATTATGAATATGTCCGTGATAACCCAGAAAAACTGGATAATGATTCCTGGCATCTTGGGCTACCAGATAGTATTGTAACCGATATTAAGAGAAGTCTGGCTCACCCGGATAGACTACCTTATTATCAATTGACACCTTCTAGAAAACCTACATTAAAAACTAAAATTAACCAATTACTTGATGCAGGTGTTGTTCTTCTCGTCGGTACTGATAGTGGAATACCAACAAAATTTCATAGTCAATCTACCTGGAATGAATTAGATGTTTGGGTTAATGAATTTGGAATAGACCCCATGTATGCTATTAGATCTGCAACTTACTGGCCGGCCTTATGGATGGGAGTGGCGGATGAAGTGGGGACCATAACCCCAGGTAAATACGCAGATATTATTGCTGTAAATGGAGACGTTTTGAGATATATTAGTTTATTGCAAGACGTGGATATGGTTATAAAGCGTGGAAAGCGCTATAAATAGTGAAGATAGATTATCACAAAGAAGAAAAGCTAAATGCCATATCCCACGGAATTGGGATTTTACTGGGTATAATTGGATTCTATTTGCTTTTAAAGTTTGATACTCAAAAAACTGAGTATTCAACTATCTCCCTAGTTGTTTATAGCATCTCAATAATCCTCCTGTTCCTTGCATCGACACTTTATCATTATGTTTCTACCCAATCAGTAAAGATGAAACTCAGGGTTTTGGATCATATATGTATCTACTACTTAATAGCAGGGACTTATACACCCGTGGCCCTAATCACTTTAGAGGATGGGAATGGATGGTTAATTTTTTATACTATTTGGGGAATTGCTATAGCAGGCACGATGCTCAAGCTATTTTTTACAGGAAAATTTGAGGTGTTGTCTCTTATACTATATCTTTTTATGGGTTGGTTGGTAGTTTTTGACCTTCAAAATCTGCTTTCAAATACCTCCAAAGCTGGCCTTTATTTACTGATGCTGGGAGGTTTTTTTTATACAACAGGTATTTTTTTCTATGCTTTTAAACGTATACCGTATAACCATCTCATATGGCATTTCATGGTATTGGGCGGTGCCATAAGTCATTGGCTGTATATTGCCTTTGCAGTAATCTAGATAAAATATGCTATCGCTGTTCCAAGTACAATGGCCGTTAACTTTCTAATATTGAAGGTGTGACCTTCAGAGCTCTCAAAAAGGATAACAGTAGAAATATGGAGAAATACACCTATAACTAATGCTGTAATTGGAGCGCTATAATCTGAGATAAAATCGAACTTTGAGGCTGCATAACTTCCCAGAGGTGTCATTATAGAAAAGAATACCATAAACAATGACCCATAGAAAATATTAATTTTGGAACCTACGAGGAAGATACTTAGAATAATGGCTATTGGTACTTTATGAACCAAAATGCCATATATTATATCATTGTTCTCGTTTATAGGAATACCTTCTAAGAATGCATGAAGGCAAAGACTTATAAAAAGTAACCAAGGAAAATTACTTTCTTGGCTATTTAGATGTACATGACCATGTTCCGCACCTTTTGAAAAGAACTCTAAAAAAATCTGAAGGAGAATCCCAAGCATAATAAATATCCCAATTATCTTAGGATCAGCTTGTTTGTAGACTTCCGGCAGAAGTTCAAAAAGTGTAAGCGCTAATAAAAATGAACCACTGAATGCCAGTAACAAGCGAAGGCCTTCTTTCTTTTTAGGTCTTGTAAGGACCACAAACCCAAAACTTAATAGAACAGCAATGATCAGTAAAATATAAGTCATGTTTAATTTAAGTGGTATTAGGTTTACTGAAAAACAATGTGGATAAAATTAATGTATTTTTGTGGCATTCTTTAAATGTACTATGGGTAATAATTTTAAAATGGTTGCCAAGACCATGTTTGGTTTTGAGGAAATATTAGCAAAGGAATTGCGAAACCTGGGAGCGGTAAATGTTGTTGAAGGCATAAGGATGGTTTCTTTTGAAGGCGATACCGGTTTTATGTATAAAGCCAATTTATGTCTTCGTACCGCAATAAAGATATTAAAGCCTATTCACTCATTCTATGTAAAAGATGAAACAGATCTTTATAAGAAGATATATGAGATGGAATGGTCCAAATACCTAAATCCGGAAATAACTTTTGCCATTGATGCGACGGTTAATTCAGAAAACTTTACACATTCACTTTATGTGTCTCAAAAAACAAAGGATGCCATAGTAGATAAATTTCGTGATACTGTTGGTAAGCGACCTGATGTGGATATTAAGTTTCCGGAATTACGTTTAAATATCCACATCCAAATGAACCAGTGTAATGTATCCCTTGATACTTCCGGTCGCTCATTGCATCAAAGAGGTTACAGAACAGCAACCAACATTGCTCCAATCAATGAAGTTTTGGCAGCGGGGCTTCTTCTCTTAAGCGGATGGGATGGGCAGTCTCATTTTTTAGATCCGATGTGCGGCAGTGGGACATTCTTAACAGAAGCGGCGATGATCGCATGCAATATACCGGCAAATATAAATCGCAAGGAATTTGCATTTGAAAAATGGCAGGATTTTGACAGTGAACTTTATGAGAAAATAGTTGAAAGTAGCCTAAATAAAACAAGGGAGTTTCATTATAAGATCACTGGTTATGATAAAGCACCTTCGGCAGTACAAAAGGCAATTGATAATGTAGAAAATGCCAATCTCTCAGAATACATTTCTATTGAACGTAAAAATTTCTTTGAATCAGAAAAATTCACAGAAAACCATTTACATATGGTGTTTAATCCTCCTTATGGAGAGCGGTTAAATATTGAAATGGAAGAATTTTATGGGAACATAGGGGATACTTTAAAGAAAAATTATCCCGGAACAGATGCATGGTTCATTACATCTAACCTTGAAGCTTTAAAATTTGTCGGGCTTCGTCCTTCACGGAAAATAAAAGTATTTAACAGTCATTTGGAATCTCGCCTGGTAAAGTATGTTATGTACAAGGGTAGTAAAAAAGCTAAATACAACAATCAGGTCGAGTAAATAAATCCTAAGATTAAAGCTTTTGTACTTAAGTATTTTGATTCAAAAGAAATCAGGAAAATTTGAATTATTCTTCCGGAGGGTTTTCATTCTTCTTTTTATTGGCCTTTTTCCTGTATAAAGGGATGAAGTAAGAAATGGAATAGTTATATCCTGCTCCAAATTTACTATTATCATTTACCTTATTGAAACCGGGTATCCATAAGTTTGGTAAGAAATCAGCTTCTTTATTCGTGAATAGATATGCGAGCCTAACACTGGCGCCAAGATATATATTTGCAAATAGTTCAACTTTAATTCCTAAAAGAAACTCTAACCAAGTAGCAGTTAAACCGCTGAATTCTTCTGACGAACCAGATCCCGGAGCAAAATTAGTTGGATTCCAATACCTGTTGCTGTCATAAATTGTATAATTATTTAAAGTCTGGCTAAAAGAGCTTCCCGCATATCTGGCGCCAAAAACTATAGCATTAGTCATGCCGAACCAATTCTCGTAGGTGTTAAAATCAACTCCAAGCTTAACATAACTTCCAGAGGTAGTATAGTTATATAACTCAACTCTATTAATGTCATCTATATTTTCAAGAGCTTCAAAACTCGTTTTTTCTTCGTTACCAAACTCAGCTGCAATGTAAAGTTTTTTAGTAATTCGATAGTCCGCTACGAATTCCAGGCCAGAATAATCACTATCTAAAAGTGCTCTAATCGGTTTGCTTAAATCAACACCAATGCGCAGTCCATAACGTTGGCCAAAACTTGTTGAATCTCTGGAACCTAATTGCAAAGAATCCGACTGTGCTTCACTTAAACAGAAGCTGAAAAGAAAAAAACAACTAATGAAATATCTTAACATGGGCGCTGTCTTGCTGTTGTATTAAAGGCGAAACTATTTCGATGTTTTGGATCCAGTTTTCACTGTCTGAAGTAAGTAATTCACCTAAGTCATCATAATTTGCAATATAACCACAGGCCCTCGAAATAAAAACTTCCAGCGTACTATAGTCAAAAGTGAGTGTATCATTGTTGCCTGTTTCCAGGTCGTCTTCATCAGCTGAATCAGAAATCAATATAAACCCGGTGTTGGCTTCATTTATTCTTAAAGGCAGCGCAATTGAATCTAAAGAAGTTCTATCAGCAAATGTGTTAACCGTGGAAGATTGACCTAAACCAACAACTCTTAAACTGGGTACGGCTTTCAATTCACCCGGGTTTTCACTATCATAAAATCGAATGATCAGTAGAGGTGTATTGCCATCCACGCAGATATCGTCTTTTTCACAGGCAGTAAAGGAAATAATCACTATTAGAACAAGTAGGAGAATCCTTATTTTTTCCATACCTAGTTGGTAAATTTATTAAGCATATCAGACTTTCTTTATCAATGGATCCGTTTTTCCAAAAGTACAACATTTTCTACGTGATGTGTTTGTGGAAACATGTCTACCGGCTGTATTTTTTTTATTTGATATGCCTCGTTCATAAGTTCCAGATCACGTGCCTGGGTGGCACTATTACAGCTAACATAAACAATTTTTTCCGGTGCAATTTCAAGTATTTGACTGACCACATCTTTATGCATCCCATCTCGCGGCGGATCAGTTATTATTATGTCTGGTCTTCCGTTAACGACCACAAACTCATCACTAAGTATGTTTTTCATATCTCCTGAGAAAAAAGTTACATTGTTAATGTTATTCTCCTGAGCATTTGTTTCGGCCGCTAAAATGGCTTCCGGTATTGCCTCAATTCCTATAACTTTATAAGCTTCAGCAGCAATAAATTGTGCAATAGTACCTATTCCAGTATAAAGGTCATAAACCAGCTCCGTTTTATTTAAACCTGCAAATTTTCTAACTACTTTGTAAAGCTCATAGGCCTGAAGAGAATTGGTCTGATAAAACGACTTTGCAGTGATCTTAAATTTAAGACCCTCCATTTGTTCGTAGATATATTCTTTACCGTAATGGCAGTTAATTTCCTGATCATAAATTGTGTCATTACCCTTGCGGTTAATAACATATAATAATGAGTTAATTTGTGGGAATTTAGTCTTCAGGTGATTTAACAATCCATTTCGTTTGTTCTCATCATCATCATAGAATTGGATGAGGACCATGACTTCTTTAGTAGATGACGTTCTTATCATCAGTGTTCGCAAAAGCCCCTTTTGATTTCTCGGATTAAAAAAGCTAAGTTCATTTGACAGAGCATATTTTTTTATTTCCAGGCGTATGTCATTGGAAGGATCTGATTGTAAATGACATTTTTTAATATCCAGTATCTTATCCCACATTCCCGGAATATGAAAACCAATTGCATTTTTATCTGTTATTTCATTTTTTGAATTGATCTCTTCCTGGGTTAGCCACCTGCTGTCAGAAAATGAGAATTCCATTTTATTACGGTAAAAATATTTTTGATCAGACCCAATTATTGGAGTAATATCTGGAATTTCCAAATGACCTATTCGTCTTAAATTGTTTTCAACTTCTTTTTGTTTGTAGAATAATTGGTGCTCGTAACCCATATGTTGCCATTTGCATCCTCCACAAGTTCCAAAATGCTCACATTCAGGTTTCGTACGCTTATCAGACAAGGTGTGAAAAGTTGTAGCTACGCCCTCAAAATAAGCCTTTCTTTTTTTTGTGGTACAAACATCCACAACATCCCCTGGTACAGCGTTGGAGATGAAAATAACTCTGCCATCTGGTGCTTTACCAATGGCTTTTCCCTTGGCACCTGCATCTATGACGGCTACATTCTCAAAAATCTGACGGGTCCTGCTTTTTCTCATGCCGCAAAAATACTATTTACGGCGAATCTTTAATCTTATCTTTAAGAGGAATTAAAGAAAAAAAGGCAAAAAAATTGAACCTTTTTAGAATTAATCGGTCTCTAGTGTAGAATAAGAAATGGGAAACGCTAAAAAAATATTCGAAGGATTATTGGTTTTGCAATATCGATCAGGGAATAAGAAGGCATTTTCCTTATTAGTGAAGCGATATAATTCAAAAATGTGTAACCACGCTTATTGGTTCACTTATGATATAGATATAGCTAAAGATATTGTTCAGGACAGCTGGGGATTAATTATAAAAAAACTACCCAATTTAAAAAAACCTGACAGTTTTGGTAGTTGGGCGATGCAGATTGTCACCAGAAAATCCATTGATTATTTAAACAAAAATCAAAGAGATAGAGAAAAATTAAAGGAGTACTATAAAGAGCCGAAAACGGATAATGATTTGGACCACAAAGAATCTGATCTTGCAAAAGTTTATACGGCTATTAAAGGTTTGCCTCAAGATCAACAAGTTGTTCTTCGGTTGTTTTATTTGGAGGAGTATTCCCTCAAGGAAATCAGTGAGATTTTGAACAAATCAGCAGGGACAGTAAAATCAAGACTATACCATGCCCGTGAAAAATTAAAAACAATTTTAAAAAACAGAAATCATGAATAAGAAGACAGAAAAAATTGACGAATTAATCAAAGAAACTTTATCTAAAGAAGAGGCTGCTTTTTACGATGAGCTGGAAGAACAAAATCTTATGGGTAAAATAGGAGAAGTTTATAAGGGAAAACTGGGATGGTTGGCAGCTATTATGAATGTGGTACACTTACTAATGTTTATGGCATTCGTTTATTGTATTGTCCGGTTTTTTAGTACAGAGAACACTAACGAACTCATAAAATGGGCATCTGCTGGTTTTTTGAGTATGATAGCTATGGGAATGCTTAAGCTGTTTGTTTGGATGCAAATGGATAAGAACGATATTCTTCGTGAACTCAAGCGATTGGAATTGCAAATTGCAACTCTTGCAAGGATAGAAAAATAAGGAATACAAGAAGGGATAGCTTATTTCATAAATAGCGTCATAATTTGTAATTTAGCGCTTCTGCATTGGATGATTTCTCTCCCAAAGAAGGAATAGCTAAAGTTTTATCTAAATTGTCCGAAAAATGTCAGTATTAGAAAAAATATCTTCCCAAAATGCCATAGCATTGGAAGCTAAATACGGAGCACAAAATTATCATCCATTACCAGTGGTTTTAAACAGGGGTGAGGGAGTATATGTATGGGATGTAGAAGGAAAGAAGTATTATGATTTTTTATCCGCATACTCAGCTGTTAATCAAGGGCACTGCCACCCACACATTATTTCTGCCTTAAAAGAACAGGCTGAAAAATTAACTCTTACTTCCAGAGCATTTTATAATGATATGCTCGGTAAATACGAGAAATACGTAACCGAATACTTTGGTTTTGATAGGGTATTACCTATGAATACAGGAGCGGAAGCGGTGGAAACTGCGATGAAACTAGCCAGAAAATGGGGGTATGAAAAAAAAGGGATTCATGCGAATCAGGCTAAAATAATTGTATGCCAAAATAATTTTCATGGTCGTACAATTTCCATTATTTCTGCCTCCAATGATCCAATAGCTACAGAGAATTTTGGTCCGTTTACTCCTGGGATTTTCTCAATCCGATATAATGATATAAATGCACTAGGGGAGGCATTGGAGGATGAAAATGTTGCCGCTTTTATGGTTGAACCAATACAGGGAGAGGCCGGTGTTTATGTTCCGGATGACGATTACCTAAAGGAAGCGTATAATCTATGCAAGCAAAAGAATGTTTTGTTTGTTGCGGATGAAGTGCAGACAGGTGTTGCAAGAACGGGCCGTTTACTGGCTACTTGTGGTAATTGTTCCTGTACTGATAAGCTATGTAACGGTACCCCGGAAGTGAAACCTGATATATTGATTTTAGGAAAAGCTTTGTCCGGAGGTGTTTTCCCTGTATCCGCTGTTCTGGCTGATAATGATATAATGGATGTCATTAGACCCGGTAATCACGGTTCTACATTTGGAGGAAACCCTTTGGCCTGTGCAGTTGCTATTGCAGCCTTAGAAGTGGTCAAAAACGAAAATCTGGCTGAAAATGCGTATTACCTAGGAAAAATATTCCGTTCCGAAATGAGAAAATTAATAGAAAAAAGCGCACTTGTGAAACTGGTACGTGGCAAAGGACTTTTAAATGCGATTGTCATTAATGACAATGAAGACAGCTCTACTGCCTGGGAAATATGTTTAGCATTGAAAGAAAATGGGTTACTTGCAAAACCTACTCACGGAAATATCATTCGTTTTGCACCACCCCTGGTCATTACAGAAGATCAACTCTTAGACTGCGTTTCTATAATTAATAAAACGATTTTGGCTTTCCAGAAAAAAAGCACTAAGAAATAGATTAAGCATTGTTTGAACAATAAAAAAACCCTGATATATTTATCAGGGTTTCTTTTTCTTTTGTGAACTTCTTATGAACGAATTTCTTTGATCCTGGCTTTTTTACCTGTAAGACCTCTAAAGTAAAATATACGAGCTCTTCGTACTTTACCTTTTTTGTTAATTTCAACTTTTTGTAAAGCTGGCATGTTTACAGGAAATATTCTTTCAACACCAATAGTGCCGGACATTTTACGAATAGTAAATGTTTCTGTAGCACCAGTCCCTCTTCTTTGGATTACTACTCCCTTAAAAAACTGGGTTCGCGTTTTTTCACCTTCCTTTATTTCGTAATAAACGGTAATTGTATCACCGGGAGTAAATTTTGGAAATTCTTTTTTTGGAACGAATTCGTTTTCAACAAATGTTATTAAGGATTCCATTGCTTTTTATTTTAATTAAGTCAAAAACAACATTCACGGACTTCGTCAGAGGTTGATTTCAAATCGATTGCAAAAATAGTCTTTAAATTATTACTTACAATATATTTTACGCAATATTTATACGGAAATACTATTTTTTACTCCTGTAGTAAATCAGGTCTGAGCTTTAAAGTTCTTTCCATTGCCTGGTCTTCCCGCCATTTTTCAATTTCAGGAAAGTTGCCGCTTAATAGAATATCAGGAACTTTCAGGCCTTTATATTCCCTGGGTCGGGTGTATACTGGCGGGGCCAATAAATTGTCCTGAAAAGTATCTGTTAGGGCAGAGGTTTCATCATTAAGTACGCCGGGAAGCAAACGAATAATGGAGTCGCACAGCACAGCTGCCCCCAATTCACCTCCTGATAATACATAATCTCCAATAGATATTTCCCTGGTGATTAAAGTATTTCTAACTCTTTGATCAACTCCTTTATAATGGCCACATAGGATGATAATGTTTTTTAATAAGGACAGACTATTTGAAATCTTTTGATTTAAGGTCTCACCATCAGGGGTCATATAAATAATCTCATCGTACTGTCGCTCTTTTTTAAGGGCACTGATACATTTATCAATAGGTTCAATCATTAAAACCATACCTGCTCCACCCCCGAATTGGTAATCATCAACTTGGTTATAGCTTTTATCTGTATAATCCCTTAAGTTATGCAGGTGTATTTCTACCAGTTTCTTATCTATTGCACGCTTCAATATAGACGCCTCAAAAGGGCTTTTTAATAATTCCGGTAAGACAGTAATAATATCTATTCTCATAAGAGTTATTCTTGTTCTAGTTTAATCTACCTATTTCGCCTCCCAAAAATAATGGAGAGAGGAGGTGTTTTTTTTCCAACCCAGACGCTCATATAAATTTTGTGCAGGATTGTTTATTGCAGTTTCCAGGGCCAATCCTTTATAATCAAACAACATGCAATAATCTTTGGCGCTGATCAATAATTCTGCCCCAACACCTTTTTTTCTAAATTCATTATATACATATAAATCATTTAAAATAAATATGGGTCTAAGGCTTACGGTGGAAAAAGAAGAATACAATTGGGTAAAACCAGCTGGAGAGCCGTCGTAAAATGCTATAAAAATGATAGAATCCTTATTCTTTATTCTTGCTTCCAAAAATTTTTGGGCACCCTGCTCGTCTGAATTCTGGCCGTAGAATATTCTGTATTTATCCAAAAGTGGAATCAATATTGGAATATGCTCTTCTTTAGCCTGAATAATATTGATCATGATGTATTATGCTAAAAAAAGCTCCCTAAAGGAGCTTTTTTTTATTTTGATTTTTTGTATTTATTAATTTCGTCCTGGAGTTGCCTGCTTATCCTTTGTTCTCTTTCCAGGGCCCTGCGCCTGTGATCCTCATATTCAGTTTCCAGTTCTCTTAAATTGCCCTTCGCCTCCTGAGTCAGGATATTGCTTCTTCGAAACTTATAAACAAACAAAAAGAATAACAGAAGTAAGCCAATAATTAAGGTCCACAGAATAACATTATAAGTACCCTTGGAAACCTGTGCCCCTAATAAGGACATACTGTCTTTTTCATTGGTTACCGCTGAAAGGTTATCAGTGGTTTCTTTTAATTTACTATTTAGGGAACTAATAGTGGCTTCGTGGTTACTTATAGTATTTTTTAGCTCAATTTCCTTTTTATTTAAGGCATTTAAGGAATCAAGAACATTTTTCTTGAGTTTATCGAGGTTGATAATACGAACAACCTCATATCTTTTTCCTTCGGCATTATAGTTACCAGATTTTTTGTATAAATATTCAAACTGACTTTCTATAGAACCACTATCTAAAGACAGTTCTTCCTGCTGGGCACTCTGTTGTGCATAATGTAGGTTACATGTCAGGAAAGCGATTACAATATAAATTTTGCTAAAACCTTTCATTAAAATAATTCTAAGTATTAATATATGATTCAGAGAGAGAACTAAAGTAATCTAATAATATTAATTAATAAAAAAAATTCGACTATCATAAATAATTATTCAAAATTCTAATAGCTGTATTAACTGTTTAGAAACCTTATTAATAGTACGTGTATCGTCTCACTTTTGCTATATATTTTGCTAATCTGATTACTTGATGAGAATACCCAAACTCATTATCATACCAGACATATAGCACAATATTTTTACCATCAGCGGATACTATAGTTGCATTACTGTCGTAAATAGAAGGTGCGGCTGTACCAACAATATCCGTCGAAACCAGTTCATTGCTTAGTGAATATTTGATTTGCTCTACCAAATCACCTTCCAAGGCATACTTTTTTATTATGGTATTTAGGGCTTCTTTCGATGTTCTATTTTTGATCTCCAGGTTCAGTATAGCCAGTGAACCATTCGGAACCGGCACTCTTATTGCATTTGATGTTAGTTTACCTTCCAGCGCTGGCAGAGCTTTTTCCACTGCACTTCCTGCCCCTGTTTCCGTTATTACCATGTTTAGTGCAGCCGCTCTTCCCCTTCTGTATTTACCGTGCAAATTATCAACCAGGTTTTGGTCATTTGTATATGCATGGATGGTTTCTAAATGTCCTTTTTTTATCCCTAGTGAATCATCAATAACCTTCAATATAGGTGTAATGGCATTAGTTGTGCATGAGGCAGCGGAATAGATATCAATAGTATCCGGATCATAATCATATTGATTAACACCATGTACAATATTTGGTATTTCTTTTCCTGGTGCGGTTAGCAGAACTTTACTGACCCCTGATGCTTTCAAATGCCGTTCCAATGATTTTTTATCCCTGAAGGCCCCTGAATTATCAATAATCAGAGCATCGTTAATTCCATATTTTGTATAGTCTATTTTTTCAGGATTATCAGAAGTAATAATATGCACCGTAGTACCATTTATAACTAATGCCTTTTTAGCTATATCATAATCTACGGTTCCCGTGAATTGACCATGAACAGAATCCGTTTTTAATAATGTGGCCCTTTTCTCCAGAATTTCCTCAGTTAGCTCTCCCCGGGTAACTATGGCCCTAAGTCTTAGCTGATTGCCTTTACCTGTTTTAGCCATGAGCTCTCTTGCTATTAGCCTTCCTATTCTGCCAAAACCGTAGAGTACTACATCCTTTGGTTTAATTTCTTTGGAATTATTGGCATCTTTTAATTTATAAAGAATAAATGTCTTAACGTCGTGAAAATTATTATTATCTGAATGGTACTCGTAGGTAAGTTTTCCTATATCTATCTTGGATGGGGGCAAATTAATATCATTAATAGCACGTAATAATTCTACTGAATCAAAGATAGAAATCGGTTTTTGTACAAATTCACCAGCGTATTCGTGAAGGTTTATTATATCACTTACATTTTTATCAATTACCTGGTTCTTAAAAAGCACTATTTCAATCGCTTTGTCATACCATAGATCACTTATAATTTTGATGAATTCCGTTGTGGCTTTTCTTCTATCAGCCTGAAAAGCAAGCTCTTTTTCATAAGATTTGATTGGGCTCATCTATGTTTTTTTATTTAAGGGCAAAATTATTGAATTCTGATGGCATCACATAAGGAAAATACAAATAAAAAAGCACTCAGTTTGGAGTGCTTTTTATGGTACTAAAAGTAACTTCTTTATTGAAAAACTATTCGTTCTTTCTCCCCATTTTTATCGATAAGGGTTATTACTGTTTTGTCATATCTGGAGATAGCGCCAAAGATGTTTTTCGCTTCATAAATATCATTTACTTTTTCATCATCAATTTCTAAAATAACTTTTCCATTTAGCCCGTATCCCCTGTAGGTCTCCGGTACCCCGGTAATCTTTACACCGACTTTGGTATTAAATATTTCTTTGTCTTTCTCTGATAAGTTTTTAACCCGGAGACCCATAACCGGAACAATAATAGATTGCCTTTCCTTTAGTTCAACCGGTATTACAATATCTTCTCCATTTCGATCAATTGTAACTTGAATTCTATCTCCCGGTCTTTTGGTGGATACATAACCGGTTAAATCGGCAAATTTCCGTACTTTAATATTATCTACCATCTTTATAATATCTCCTGACCTTAAATTAGCGTCATCTGCCCCGGAATCCTCTTCCACACCATTAATATATACACCATCAATTTCATTTATGCCATTATTTACCGCATAGGGAGTGCTAAGACGTGGAGTAGTTATACCGAGTATTCCTTTCTGAACGTTTCCGTATTCCATAATATCCTCAACTACCTTTTTGGCAATATTACTAGGAACTGCAAAAGAGTAGCCAACATAGGAGCCGGTTTGTGAAGTAATCGCAGTGTTTATGCCAATTAGATCACCATTGGTATTAACTAATGCGCCCCCGCTATTACCTGGATTAACCGCGGCGTCTGTTTGTATAAAAGATTGATCTCTGCCCAAATCTCTGGCTTTGGCGCTTACTATTCCTGCTGTTACTGTTGATGTTAGATTAAAAGGATTACCAACCGCTAAAACCCATTGCCCAATTTTGGCTTCATCCGAATCACCAAAAGCAAGATAAGGGAGGTTCTCATTCACATCAATTTTTAGTAATGCAATATCGGTATTAGGATCAGAGCCGATAATTTCCGCCTCATAGGTCTTATTATTGTTCAATGTAATTCTAATCTCATTAGCCTTGGCAATCACATGATTATTGGTTACTATATATCCATCTGGGGAAATAATAACCCCGGAACCAGTGCCGACCTGAGGAATTTGACGACTTTCAGAACCATAGAAAAAATCCAATAAGCTTCCCGGGCTGCTGTTTAAAGTAAGGTTTTTAACATGCACAACTGCGTTAACGGTATTTTCCGCGGCAATAGTGAAATCAACTTCATTAATACCATTTCCTTTAAAAGATGTAGGCTTGTTGCTAGTAGTTATTACTGGCATCTCTGAACTATCCGTAACAACCGTGTAATTTGTTTTTTCAAAAAACATCTTATAAGAAGTAAGGGTGATCACCCCAGCAAAAATGGCCACTACTAATAAACTTCCAAATCTTTTCATAAATAAATGATTTTTAAATTTATAAAGTAAAAGTACTTGATTTTTAAATCTAAATATTTCCATTTAACGACTTTTTAACTCATTAAAATTGCTCAAATAAAGTCATATCTTTGTTACTTGCATTCGCTATGACAGTTACATTTTATAAATATCAGGGAACGGGTAATGATTTTATCATGATTGATAATCGGATTGGAGAATTTCCCAAAGCTGACAACAAATTAATTTCATTTCTATGTGACAGACGTTTCGGTATCGGAGCAGATGGATTAATCTTGTTGGAAGAAGATAATTCATTGGATTTTAAGATGGTATATTATAATTCTGATGGAAATCCCGGGAGCATGTGCGGCAATGGGGGAAGATGTATTGTGGCATTTGCCCAATTCCTTGGCATTGTTGCTAAAAATGCAGAATTTAATGCAGCAGATGGTTTGCACCATGCCACCATTGATGATGGTATTATTAGCTTACAGATGCAAAATGTGACCGAAATTATGGCAAAACCTAATTGTCTTTTTTTAAATACCGGTTCTCCCCATCATGTTCAGATGGTTTCTAATTTAGATTCTTATAACGTAGTGGAAGAAGGAGCAAAGCTACGATATGGAATTTATGGAGAAGGCGGGAGCAATATAAATTTCGTTGAACAAACTTCAGACAACGATTTTTCGGTACGAACTTATGAAAGGGGAGTGGAAAATGAAACATTGTCCTGCGGAACAGGGGTCACTGCAGTAGCTTTGGGGATGCATTATTGGGGAAAGACAAATAGTGAGAAGTTAAATATTTTTACTAAGGGTGGAGATTTATCAATTAGATTTAACAAAGGCTCGGAGGGATATGAAAATATACGGCTGGATGGTCCGGCTAAACAGGTATTTAAAGGAACAATAGAGATTTGATTTTAAAGGGCAAACAAACCAAATTACGGGCATTGGAACCTGGAGATTTGGAATTTTTATACGAACTGGAAAATAATTCCGAGATCTGGGAAATTAGTGGCACTATAACACCATATTCCAGACATGTACTCAAATTATATCTGGATAATGCACACAGAGATATTTATGAAGTAAAACAGTTACGTCTTGCTATCTGCAACGAACTGAACAAAGTAATCGGGTTAATCGATCTATTTGATTTTGATCCCAAACACAGAAGAGCGGGAATTGGGATTGTAATTCTGGATGAGTCGGATCGCAACAATGGTTACGGTTCCGAAGCTGTCTCTTTACTATGTGATTATGCTTTTACTGTGCTGAATTTAAACCAGCTATATGCAAATGTAGGTGAAGAGAATGAGGCGAGTATACAACTATTCAAAAAGATGGGGTTTGAGCTCGCAGGAGTTAAAAAGGACTGGGTCCTTGTGGGAGGAAAATTTAAAAATGAATTACTTTTTCAAAAGTTTGGCCAATAATGTATATCAAAAAAATTTTATTGATCATTGTGCTTCTTGGCCTGATTGCCGGAGGAGCCTTTGCCTATTTAATATATAATGCTCTTTTTTCGCCTAATACAGCCTTTAATAATAAGGAAGCTTATATTTATGTTCCAACGGGCAGCTCATATGATGAGTTAAAGAGTCTGGTTGCACCGCTTTTATCTAATATAGAGACTTTCGAAGCGGTGGCAAAACGGAAAAATTATATTGACCATATAAAACCAGGAAAATATATTTTAAAGAAAGGAATGAACAACAATGAGATTGTTAATTCTTTAAGAAGTAATAATATTCCTGTCAATGTCTCTTTCAATAATCAAGAAACTTTGGAAAAATTGGCGGGAAGAATTTCTACCCAAATTGAGGCAGATAGTCTTTCTTTATTAAAAGCTTTCACCGACACTGGATTTCTGCAAGAGAATGGATTAACAGCAGATGCAGGGCTATCACTTTATATTCCCAACAGCTATGAATTTTTTTGGAATACGTCCGCGACGGATTTTCGTGTTAGAATGCGGAAGGAATATCTTCGTTTTTGGAATGACGACAGACTAAAGAAAGCAGGAGTATTGAATTTGACGCAAGAACAAGTAATTGCCCTGGCTTCAATTGTTCAAAAGGAAACAGCCAAGGTTAATGAGAGACCAAGGGTTGCGGGATTATATCTTAATAGGCTGAAAAAGAATATGTTACTGCAGGCAGACCCCACTGTAATCTACGCATTAAAGCGTGAACTTGGTAACTTTGATACGGTAATCAAACGAGTATTATACAAGGATTTAGAGCTTAATTCACCCTATAATACCTATAAATATGCGGGCATTCCTCCCGGCCCAATAACAATGCCCGATATCTCTTCTATAGATGCCGTTCTAAACCCGGAAAAACATGATTATTATTATATGGTTGCGAACGTTGAAGACTTTGGATACCATAAGTTTGCCAAAAACCTCGCGCAGCATAACCGGAATAAAACGCAATACATCCGATGGATAAACGAACAAAATATTAACCGGTAGGCAATTCACCCAAAATTTTGAGCAACTCATCAAATAAAGAGGTCTTTTAAGCTATTCTAAGGAATATTCGTACAAATCTGCTATATCTTTGTATTAGTAATTTAAGCATATCATCCTTTTTTTGGTAGTTAGTCTTAAGAAAACACAAATATGAAGAAGTGGCCATTTATAACTTGTCCACTTATCATGATTTTAGTTTTAGTTAGTTTTGGGTTTACAACGAAGTCTGAAGTTAATGTCCCCGAAACCCTAAAAGTAAAGGAACCTACGCTAGTTCTGTTCCCCAAAAACAGAACAACTTTCAAATCATCCTTTGTAACACCTCCCTTTTTAGGAAGTTGTTATATAGGATTCAAAGAGGCACTCGCGTTCAGAGAGTCTCGAGGAAATTACTTTATAATAAATACCCTGGGCTATCTGGGTAAGTATCAATTTGGTATAGGAACCCTGCAATTAATGGGTGTTTATAGTGCTACCAAATTTATTAACGACCCAAGTTTGCAGGAGAAAGTATTTTACACCAATATTTCTCGGAACAAATGGATATTACGTAAATACATCAAATATTTTGTGGGTAAAAAAGTCAAGGGCGTTGAAATAACAGAATCCGGAATATTAGCAGCTGCGCATTTAGCAGGTCCGGGTAACGTAATAAAGTATTTATACTCCAATGGCAGGGAGGATGTCAAGGATGCCTATGGGACGAGTCTTGCGGATTACCTACAGAAGTTTTCGGGATATGATATTTCTGAGATATCAGCAATTCGGAACCCTAGAGTATAATTGAGTTATAAAACCGAGATATACAAAATCCCTGGTGTTAAGGTGAGGGTTTTTAGGCCTGAATAATAAAAATTGTGGGCCTTTTATGAAGTTCAACGGATTCCGGTATCCAATTACCAGCTAATTTTGTTACAATAAACTCTGTGGGTAATGTAATATCAGTTGCTACACAAAGCCGGGTATTTTTTGAAAGTGTTTTAACAAACTCCTCCAGCAGATTATTATTTCTATATGGAGTTTCTATAAATAGCTGACTTTGATTATTTTCCCTGGAAATTTTTTCAAATCTCTTAATAGCTTTTTTACGTTCTGCGGTTTCAATAGGCAGATAACCGTTGAATGCAAAATTTTGACCATTTAGACCGCTTGCCATAAGAGCTAAGATTATAGAAGAGGGTCCAACGAGGGGCACTACTGCTATTCCTTTCTGGTGAGCAATTCGGACTACTTCAGACCCTGGATCAGCAATTCCCGGGCAGCCGGCTTCAGACAAAACCCCCACATTATTACCTTCTAAACAGGGATCAAGGAAAGAGGGAATGGTTGCTGCATCTGTAAATTTATTAAGAAGAGCGATGTTTAAATTGGGTTGTGATTTTCTGGGACTAATTTTTTTAATAAATCGTCTTGCAGTTTTTTCATTCTCTACGATATAATAATCAATCTCTTCTATTATTCTCTTAATAGAAATCGGCAACACTTCCAGAGGTTCATTTTCACCCAGAGTAGTTGGGATCATATATAACTTGCCTTGTGAAGTATTAATTTGCATTTTGTGAACTCCGTTTTGAATTTAATTTTTCAGCAATCACACTACAGGCTTCATTTATAAGATTATAAACCTCTTCAAAACCATCTGCTCCGCCATAATATGGATCGGGGACTTCTTTTACAGATGAACCTCCCTCTTCCAATAAAAGTTTTACCTTTTCAATTTCATTTTCATCATTAGTCAAAGCCATGATGTCATTGTAATTATTTAAGTCCATAGCATAAATAATGTCAAATTGAGCAAAATCGATATAACTGAATTTTCGGCATCTTTGTCCGGATATATCTATTCCATATTTTTTTGCAACGGCAATAGACCTTTGATCAGGATTATTTCCAATATGATATCCCGCGGTACCGGCAGAATCAACCAGCACAAACTGCGAATCGGTTTTTGATTTTAATATGCCTTCGGCTAATGGGGACCTGCAGATATTACCCAGGCATACCATAAGAACCTTTGTTTGCATAACTTGATCAGGAAAATTTCTTTGTTAGATCTTCGATGTATTTTCTAAACTGCTTATCCGTTTCGGCCAGATTATCCACCGTTTTGCATGCGTGAAGTACGGTTGCATGATCCCTTTTACCAATCTGTGAACCGATACTTGCCAACGAAGCTTTGGTGAATTTTTTGGCAAAAAACATAGCCAACTGTCGCGCTTGAACGATATGTCGTTTCCTTGTTTTGGATTGCAATGTGGCTACATCCATTTCAAAGTAATCAGAAACAACTTTTTGTATATAGTCTATGGAAACTTCCCTTTTTGTGTTTTTTACAAATTTTTCAACTACCTGTTGTGCCAATTCAAGAGTAACTTCTTTCTTATTGAAGGAAGATTGGGCAATAAGGGAAATTATAGCACCTTCTAATTCTCTAATATTTGTCTTTATATGTTTGGCAACATATTCAACTATGTCATCGGGCATTTCAACACCATCTCTGTATAGTTTGTTTCTTAAAATGGATATGCGGGTTTCATAATCAGGGTTTTGAAGCTCCGCGGATAATCCCCATTTAAATCGGGAAAGTAAACGCTGTTCAATATCCTGCATGTCTACAGGTGCCTTATCTGAAGTTAGAATAACTTGTTTTCCATTTTGGTGTAAATGATTGAAAATATGAAAGAAAACATCTTGTGTTCCCGATTTCCCTGATAAGAATTGCACATCATCAATTATGAGTACGTCGATTAACTGATAAAAATGAATGAAATCATTTCTAGTGTTTTTCTTTACAGATTCAATATACTGTTGTGTGAATTTTTCAGCAGATATATAGAGCACAGTGCGTTCCGGATATTTATCTTTAATTTCAACACCTATTGCATGTGCCAGATGTGTCTTGCCCAGCCCTACACCTCCAAATATTAAAAGAGGATTAAAAGAAGTTCCACCAGGTTTGTTGGCGACAGCCATACCGGCAGATCTTGCCAGCCTGTTGGAATCACCTTCCAGGAAATTATCAAAATTGTAATTAGGGTTAAGCTGAGATTCTATCTTTATATTTCGTATACCCGGGATTACAAAAGGATTTTTTAATTCCGGATTTTTAGATTTTATAGGAACATCCATTTCCTGAGGATTAACACTACCCCTGTTAGAACTTGGAATTTGTTCAGTAAAAGGTTCTCTGTTGCCATAGGTATTCTCCATCTTAATGATATACACCAGCTTTGCATTTTCTCCAAGTTCTTTGGTGAGTGCAACCTTAAGTAACTTTACATAGTGTTCTTCCAGCCATTCGTAGAAGAACTTACTGGGAACCTGAATACTTAATGCATTATCAGATAATTTCACTGGTTTGATAGGCTCAAACCATGTTTTGAATGCCTGCGGTTGGATATTATCTTGGATAAAAGCCAAGCAATTTTTCCAAACGGAATTAGCAGTAACACTCATATTAAAGATTATCTTATATTGTTGGTTAGAGATTTATCTAAGTTGGTCAAAGAAAATGCCTATTTTGGCATTCTTTAGAGCGAGACAAATATGTGAACAAATATTCTAAAAAAAAAATCATTTTGGGTTGAATTTTATCTTTTTTTTTTGCATGTTCGCCACCCGTTTTAGGCCTCATAATAAATATATAGTTTTTAGCTGATAAATTATGCTTTTTTATCGATTTTCTTTTAGGGTTCGTTACGGAGAAACTGATCAAATGGGTGTGGTGTATCATGGGAATTATCCGCAATACCTGGAGATGGG
This sequence comes from uncultured Eudoraea sp., assembly GCF_947490415.1. Taxonomy (GTDB): domain Bacteria; phylum Bacteroidota; class Bacteroidia; order Flavobacteriales; family Flavobacteriaceae; genus Eudoraea. The sequence goes on along the minus strand of NZ_CANLGX010000003.1, from coordinate 642,159 downwards.
AAGAGTCGAATGGTTAAGGTCTTTGGGTATTTCTTACAAAAGCATGGAAGAAAACGGAATTATGTTACCAGTAATTTCCTTACAACTAAAATTTAATAAATCTGCGGTTTATGATGATCTTTTAACCGTGGTTACAAGACTAAAAAAAACACCCTCAGTTAGAATAGAATTTGACTATGAAATTTACAATGAAGCGGAAGAACTTTTAGTGGAGGCAAACACCGTTTTGGCATTTATAAATGCTAAGACCAAAAAACCGGTTAAATGCCCTGATTACCTGATGGATAAACTGCTAAATCATGATAATGATTCAATAGATGAACTAACTTAGTCTGGATGAAAATATCTGTTAAAATACTAGTCATCTAATTTCGATATGGAGACTCCGTGGATACCCTTAAATATGTTTTCAGTCTGAGCCGCATCCTTAAGTTTTACTGATATTTCAATAGTACAGTCCAGTGACATGTCCTGCTTAATGATCTCTATTGGGTTTTGTTTAATTACCCGCATTACTTTGCTCAGGAGCGGATAACTGAAACATAGTTTATAGTCAACTTTAACCGACTTTTCTATAATTGAAGAAGATTCTAAAGCTAATTGTGCTGCTGTCCGATAGGCTGATATCAGGCCACCAACCCCCAATTTAGTGCCTCCAAAAATACGTGCCACGGCTATCACAACATTGGTTAACCCAAAAGATTTTATTTGACCGTATATTGGAGCCCCTGCTGAATTAGTTGGTTCCCCATCGTCATTTGCTCTATGCCTTTGTTTTTCTACACCTATTCTCCATGCATAGCAAACATGATTCGCCGTTGGATGCTTTTTGCGAATGTTTTCTATAATTGGTTTTATATTCTTCTCATTTGTTACTGGAAAAGTATACGCATAAAATTTACTCTTACGGTCTTTATAAAGGATACCTTCTGATGCTTTGGATACTGTTTTATATAGACCAATTTTATTTTCCATCAAAAAAATGCTACTAGAATGATACTTATAACTGCCAACACAATACCTCCCCAGTTTTTAGGGCTGATCTTTTCTTTGAATAATACAATACCGAGCAAGGTAGAAAACATTACAATGGCAACATTATTCAGTGTAAAAATGGAGGCGCTGTTCAGCGTTTCATTTTGAAGTGCTCTTAATAAAAAGAAAATAGAGAAGAAGTTAGGAATTCCTAGTGCAATACCCCCTAAAATATTTTTGAAATTGAGTTTTATGGGTACTTTAAATGATCTTAAAAGAATAAACAACACTCCGGTACAAGCTGCAGCACCAAATACAGTCGCAGAAAATATTGGAAATTCATTGGTTGAAACATGATTTTCTTCCATGTATTTTATACTGGCGTCAATTATGCCGGAACCTAAAAACACCATCACAGGCAACAAAAGAGATCTTTTTTGAACTGCTCGGGGAGTATCTTTCACAGATGCAAAATATACTGCAGCCAGTGCCAGTGCAATACCGGATGTTTTAAAAAAGCCCAGTTTTTCGTTATATAATAACAGTCCTAATATCACAGGTATCACGAAAGACATTTTGGTGGCAACAGACGCTACCGATACTCCAAGGCGCTGTGAAGTCTTTGCCATAAGATTAAAGACCACGATAAACAGAACACCTAATAACAGCGTACCATAAAACCAGTCATTTTTTGGAATTTCATAAAGCTGAATGGGCTTGCTATAAAATAGAACTCCTACAAGACACGCGGTAATATAATTTATGATTATGGCATAAATAGTCTGGATCTTGTGTGTATCAAATAATTTAAAAATTACAAATATCAGACTTGAAAAAAGGATGCTTAAAGAAAGGTCTAACATTTTAATATTTGAGTATTTAGGTCTAAAATATCCTCTTTACCAACCTTAAGATGCCAACACCTAATACCTAATTTTGCGGCTGCAGAAGTATGTTCCTTACTGTCATCTACAAAAAACGTTTTATCCGCCTTGAGATTATTTGAGTTTAGTACATATTCGAAGATAGCTGGTTCGGGTTTTCTCAAATTAATCTCATGAGATAAATAGAATTTTTCAAAACAGTTTTTAAAACGTGCATACCTTTCTTTACCCATTCTCTGCTTTACAAATTCTATGTGCAATTCATTCGTATTACTTAAAAGAAAAAGACGGTAATCTTCCTCTTTGGCCAATTTTTCTATAAATTTTAATCGTTGTTCTGGGAAATCAAGAATTATGGAATTCCAGGCGTGAATTAAATCCAACCTGCTTGCTTTGGGAAACAAATGATTGGTTTGATTGAGAAAATGCTCAGTTGTTATTAATCCTTTTTCATAAGCTGTAAATAATTCTTCCAGTTCAGGGGTAAGGTTTTTAAAACCATATAGCTGCATTTCCCTGGCAGTTGCCAGTTTGTCCAGGTTTATGAAGACATCTCCAAAATCAAAGATGATATTCTCAATCATGTAAAAGTGTCTTTATGGTATTAGTACCCATGATTTCTGTATTAACTTGTTTGCCCTCAATATGTGGCGCTTTTGTGCCGGTACCAAAGGCAATATCCCCGGTAATTATTCTCGCTTCATCCCATAGGCCGGCATTGATAAAAGTAGCTAAGGTAAGAGCCCCCCCTTCAATCAGCACACTGGATATATTTTTTTTAAACAGTACCCTGCAGGTTTCTTTGGCTATATTCTTCTTAAAATCAATGATCTCGTATTCAACCCCTTCCTTAATCTTTGTTTTATCTTCCAGCTCAGTTAGAATTATAGTTCGGTTAGAATGGTCATAGATATTAAGATCCATTGGCAGTTTTAATGCTTTGTCAATAATTATTCGAATGGGCGAGGTCCCTTTCCATGAACGAACATCTAATCTGGGATTATCTAACAAAGCGGTGTTTGTCCCCACTAATATCGCCTGTTGTTCACTGCGCCATTGATGTACACGTTGCCTTGCATAGGAATTACTAATCCAATACGGTTCTGGCTTTGCTTTACGTTTGTCTGCATGTGGGGCAATAAATCCATCTTTAGACTCTGCCCATTTCAAAATAATATAGGGCCTCTGTTTTTCCTGAAAGGTTAAAAAACGCTTGTGGTGCTTCCTGCACTCATCTTCTAATACTCCCTGTAATACTTCACATCCGGCTTCCTTAAGCTTTTTTATGCCACGCCCTGATACTTTGATATTAGGATCCTGAATGCCTATAATCACTTTCTGTAAGTTGTTTTTGATTATAAGATCGGCACATGGTGGAGTTTTCCCATAATGGGAGCAGGGCTCCAGGGTAACATAAAGAGTAGCTTCTTTTAAAAGTGATTTGTCAGCAACGGAATTTATTGCATTTACTTCTGCATGTGGCCCCCCATATTGACTGGTGAAGCCTTCCCCGATTATTCTATCCTGATGGGTTATAAGGCTTCCAACCATTGGATTTGGAGGGGAAGAGCCCAAGGCTTTTTTGCCCAATTCAATGCATCGACGCATATATTTTTCGTGTATCTTCACTTGGCAAAAGTAGGATATTCCAGAAGAATACGGATACTATAGACATTCATGGAATACCTGATTTTTGTAGTTTTAATTTTGAAAGAATATAGCCTAAAAAAAATGCTGTTAAAGGAAATAAAGGAAATATTTCATAAGGAATTGGATGATAACTATCCCAAAGAGGAAGTAGACAGCATGTTTTATTTAATGATAGAACACTATTTTGGGTTAGAGCGATTTATTCTGGCGATAGATCCCGGAATTGTTATTACTAAGGAGGAAGAACAAATTATGTTTGAGGGTTTGTCAAAACTAAAGAATGAACAACCAATTCAGTATGTTTTGGGAGAGACTACTTTTATGGATTTGAAAATTATGGTAAATGAGTCTGTTCTGATTCCAAGACCGGAAACAGAAGAATTGATAAACTGGGTGCTTGAAGATTTTCAAAATATAGATAATAAACTTAAAGTCATTGATATTGGCACAGGAAGCGGTTGCATTGCAATTTCTCTTTCCAAACTAAAACCAAATATAGAGGCTACGGCAATGGATATTTCCAAATCCGCACTGGAAGTAGCCGAAAAAAATGCGCTAAAGAATGATGTGGATATTGAATTTATGCAAGGCGATATTTTAAAGATTACCTCCTTAAAGGAAAACTACGACATTATAATTTCTAATCCGCCTTATGTCAGAGAAATGGAGAAAGACAAAATGCATACCAATGTCCTCAAAAATGAACCTTATTTGGCATTGTTTGTTCCTGATGAGGATCCCTTACTTTTTTATAGACCAATCGCCAAACTGGCAAAAAATAGCTTAACTCCAAATGGTGTTCTTTATATGGAAATAAATCAATATTTAGGTGAAGCGGTAAAATTGCTTTTGGAAGAATTCAATTTTTCTGAAATTGAACTTAGAAAAGATATCTTTGGAAACGACAGAATGATTAAAGCTAAGAAAGCAGGATAAATTCAAAATGCATTTTAATTGTCTTTTTAATATTTTTAAAGTCCGGAGAACATTTAGGAAATGAATAGTATTGTAGTCTTTTGTGGTAGTAGTGAAGGAAATGACCCCCTAATATTGGATAGGGCGTATTCTTTGGGAAAGGAAATGGCAGAACGATCTATTAAACTCGTTTATGGAGCAGCGAGGATTGGTGTAATGGGTAAGTTGGCGCAGGGTGCATTGGATCATTCAGGAAACGTGATTGGAATTATCCCAGATTTCCTTAAACTCAAAGAAGTATTTCATACTGGTCTAACAAAATTGATCATAACAGATAATATGCATGAGCGTAAATTGAAAATGCATGAAATGTCCGAAGGCGTAATCATGCTGCCTGGAGGCTATGGTACTTTGGAGGAATTTTTTGAAATGATAACCTGGGCTCAATTGGGATTACATCACAAACCTATTGGTATTCTGAATATTAACGGATTTTACAATAGTTTAATGGGGATGCTAAAAACAATGGTTGATCAAGGATTTGTCAAACAGGAAAACTATGATATGATACTTATAGACCATTCAATTAATGGTTTATTGGATAAGATGATGCATTATCGTCCTCAGTATGTACCCAAATGGATAAATAAAGATCAACTTTAATGACTATCAAGGAAAAAATAGAAGCCTTACGCCGGGAACTAAGGGAACACAACCATAAATATTATGTACTCGCCAGTCCAACAATATCGGATTATGAGTTTGATATGAAATTAAAGGAGTTACAGGCATTAGAGGAGCAGCACCCTGAATTTATGGATGCAACTTCCCCGACTATGCGAGTGGGAGGTGCAGTGACAAAGAATTTTGAGACGGTAGTTCATGAGCATAGGATGTATTCATTGGATAACTCTTATTCCAAAGAAGAGTTATTGGATTGGGAAAAGCGAGTATTGCGTATTTTGGGAGATTCCGCAGTAAGTTTTACTTGTGAATTAAAGTATGATGGTGCTTCCATTAGCCTGACTTATGAAAATGGAGAACTTGTCAGAGGGGTTACAAGAGGTGATGGGTTTCAGGGCGATGACGTAACTGCAAACATAAGAACCATAAAGTCTGTGCCCCTAAAATTACGGGGAGATTTTCCGTCTAAATTTGATGTTCGTGGTGAAATTGTACTACCTATAGATGGTTTCGCTAAAATGAATGAAGAACGCATAAATAATGGGGAGGATCCTTATATGAATCCCCGGAACACTGCCGCCGGAAGCCTCAAATTACAGGACAGTTCACTGGTTGCCGAAAGACCTTTGGAATGCCTTCTTTACGGAATTACCGGAAGTAATCTAAATTTTTTATCCCAATTTGAAATGCTTCTAAAAGCGCGTGAATGGGGATTTAAAGTACCTTCTGCAGCTAAGCTTTGTAAAACTACTGAAGAAGTGATGGAGTTTTTGGAGTATTGGGACACTGAGCGCCATAACCTTCCTTATGAAACCGATGGTGTCGTCGTAAAGGTTAACAACCTCCAGCAACAGGAAGAATTGGGTTATACCGCAAAGTCGCCCCGGTGGGCTCTGGCCTATAAATTTAAGACAGAACAAGCAGTAACAATTCTTAATAAAATTAGCTATCAGGTAGGCAGAACCGGGGCTATTACACCTGTAGCAAATTTAGAACCAGTTCTCTTGGCAGGAACAACGGTTAAAAGAGCTTCATTGCATAATGCTGATCAAATAGCCAAGCTTGATATACGAGAAGGGGATACCGTTTATGTAGAAAAAGGGGGTGAAATTATCCCTAAAATTGTCGGTGTTGATTTGTCAAAACGGCCTTTACACTCCATACCCACCAGATATATTACAAACTGCCCTGAATGCGGTACAGAGTTAATTAGAAAAGCAGGGGAGGCCCAGCATTTTTGTCCTAATGAGAGCAGTTGTCCGCCCCAGATTACCGGGAGAATTCAACATTTCATTTCCAGAAAAGCACTGGATATTGAAGGTCTGGGAAGTGAAACAGTAGAATTGTTATATAATGAGGGCCTAATTAAAAATTATGCCGATCTGTATACACTAACAAAAGAGCAGCTAATGCCTTTGGAGCGTATGGCAGAAAAGTCTGCCGAAAATTTGATTAAAGGTGTAGCCGCATCTGTTAATATTCCTTTTGAACGCGTGTTATTTGGACTTGGTATTCGATATGTAGGGGAAACTGTGGCTAAGAAACTGGCCAAGGCTTATAAGAATATAGATGCATTAATGGCTGCCACCGCTAGTGAGCTGGAAATGGTGGATGAAATAGGGGAGAGAATTGCAGAAAGTACTGTGAATTTCTTTAGTGAGGAAAAGAACAGAGATATCATAAACCGACTTAAGGAGTATGGTTTACAGTTTTCCCTTACGGATGAACAGCTAGAAGGTCAAACTGAAAAACTTAAGGGTCAGATTTTTGTGGTTTCCGGGGTATTTGAAAAAATAAGTCGAACGGAATTGAAAAAGAATATTGAAGATAATGGGGGTAAAGTAAGTTCTTCCATTTCTTCAAAGACTTCTTACATAGTGGCAGGCGCGAATATGGGTCCCAGTAAAAAAGAGAAAGCAGATAAATTGGCGATTCCAATTATTTCAGAAGACGATTTTTTAGCAATGATCAAATAAAAACCCTCTTTTTAGAGGAAAAAGAGGGTTTAAAAAGTGTGTTTTACAGAAAATTAGTCTCCACTAAGCTCTTTATCGTATACCCATATTTCATCCCAACTATTATCCATTACCTGATCCATGTTTCGGACAAAGGCGTCCCATGAATCCTCTCCATGAACTTTAGAAAAAGTTTTCTTAAAGGTAGGCGCTTCATCGAACTCTGCCCAATTTTTATAAAAGCCTACAGTAGCAATGTGTCGGCCAATTTTTGACCCTTGTCTAAATTCGTTATAATAAACACCCCATGCATTGTTACCTTCCATAGCTTTAACAGTTTTGCTAATAATTGTTAACATACTCTCTGCGTTATGAGAGTGCTCAAGATTAACTTCCCAATATCTGATAAATTGAATAGGGTAGAGTGAAGGATCATCAGTTAACATATCTGTATTGGATAGTTTAACATCGCCTTTCCAATATTCTCCGTGTTCCATTTTCTTTACATAAGCCATTACGTTATCTCGCCAGTCTTCATCATGGCCTCCTGCAGCTGGTCTGGAATCAAGGTGTGCATATTTTAGTGGTCCCATCATCCATACAATTTTACCAATATCCGGGCCACTGGATATGTGGTAAACGGTAGCCTTGTAAGGACCTTCTTTATGGTATTTTTGATTGTGAGCCTTCATGTTTGCACTAAGAACTTTTAACTTGGTGTTATCTGGAGTTAATACAATAGTTTCCCACATCGGGGCGTCTGCCTCCTGTGCCGTTGTTATTACTACTGTACCCAGTAGGAACGCAGCTATTAATAAATAAGAAATTGATGTTTTTTTCATAATACTTGTGTTAAATTTTAGATTATTTTTATAGTAATTGTCAAGAACGGTTTATTCTCTTTTTAATTCAAATCAAAAAGGACCAAACAAGGGTAAAAATGTCCGAATTAACTATATAATTTATCAAGGCTCAATATGAATACCCCGGGAAGTTTCCAGGAATTTTTAAAAACCCAACAAAATGAACATCCATCTGAGTTATGGCCTTTACCATTACAAGCACTTTGGCATGATGCAAAAGGGGATTGGATTGCATCTCATAATATTGCTCAGGATATCCCTTCTGATTTAGGTTCTTGGATACATGCCTATCTGCATCGCAAGGAAGGGGATCGCTTCAACGCCGATTATTGGTACAGAAGAGCAAAAAAGCACTATCCAAACTCGACATTACTGGAAGAATTCAGAGTTTTGGTAGAATATGTCCTAAACAGCCAGGTACCGAATGGGTCAGGATAAGCCATAAGCCCGATGGGAATGGATTTCTATAACTTAAACAACTGCAGTTGTTCATCTACAATTTCAATAGAAACCTTCATACCATACGAAAGCCCGGAAATTCTTGGCAGAATTAACTCCAGGATTGTCAGTTCCTGAATATGATCAACCTTGGTAAGAGGATCAGGCATATAAATTAATCCTTTGTACTCCGTATCTCGGAAAAAAAGAATAACATCAAAAAAGTAAAAATTTTCTGGTGGGATATAATCAGACCATTGAACCCTTTCAAAATAATATTTTGGCTTTCCTATTTTATGATGATAAGGTGAAATATCCAGATTTAGGGTCCCTAAAAAATAGACAGACAGATCTAATCCTTTTTCTTTAAAATAAGGAAGTTGTTTACGCAATGTTCCCCTCGGGTATCTTTGATTATCAGATCTACCCGAAGCTACCCCATGTCCTTCACATATCAGGCCATTTACTTTCATGACATTCAGAAAAATAACGATTTAGTAAGGATTAGACCGTAATAGAAATCCCCTCTGAATGAATATTCCTTTCAGAATCAAAATAAAAATCGATTCTACCAAGATTTATTCCATAGCAGCCAACCTGATTCACCAAAACCGACTTATCTAAACGATTTTGTCTAATTACGGGTTTGTCTAAAAATGTATGCGTATGTCCGCCTATAATAAGATCAATATTATCTGTTTTTGCAGCTAGCTTTAAGTCACTTGGCCTTTGATCATCTTCGTATGAGTAACCTAAATGTGATAAACAAATAACCAAATCACATTGTTCTTCTTTTTTTAATAAAGCACTCATATCCTGTGCAATTTCAATAGGATTAAGATATACGGTCTCTTTAAAAAGTTCTTTACCCACAAGGCCTGCAAGTTTTATTCCCAATCCAAATACACCAATTTTAATGCCATTGACCATAAATGTATTGTAGGCTTCTACGAAGCCATTCATCACGGTATTAGTAAAGTCATAATTGGCCGAGAGTAATTTAAACCTGGCAAATGGCAGCTGGGCTAAAAGGCCTTCAATACCATTATCAAAGTCATGATTGCCAATTGTGGCCGCGTCATATTTAAGCATGCTCATCAATTTAAATTCCAATTCTCCACCATAAAAATTAAAATAAGGGGTGCCCTGGAAAATATCTCCGGCATCTAATAAAAGGGTATATGGATTTTCCTCTCGGATTTTTTGAATCAATGTGGCTCTTCTGGCAATACCACCCATATTCGGAAACGAATTATGCTCTTTGGGAAAAGGATCTATATGACTATGCACGTCATTGGTATGCAGTATCGTAATGCGTTTTGAACTCAGAAAATCACAACTATTCAAGCTAAGTCCACCCATGCCTATGTATGCGCTGCTGGCAAATGAATTTGTTACAAATTCCCGTCTCTTCATTTTATTCAATTTTTATAAATCGGTCGTCCACTTTGGCAGTAAGGGTATCTACTTTTTTAAAATAATCAATCATTGCATTCCTAATCAAATAATTTAAATCAACCGTGTTGAGACCATCCCTGAAAAATCCCATCTCGTCACCTCCGTCTGCCAGATAATTTGAAGTAGCCACGTAATAAGTTCTATTTTCATCAAAAGGTAACCCCTGAATATTTACATCCTTAAGGGTTTCGTTATTATTCAAAATAATTTGTATACCTGCTATTGGATGTGGATTTTTTGCGTTAATTAAAAAGGAAATCAAATCCCTGACAGACTTCCCTTTAATTGCAACAACCACTATTGAATTATCAAATGGCATTACTTCATAAGCCGTTCTCGCACTTACCTTGCCTTCAGAAATTATACTTCGAATACCGCCGTAATTTGATATTACAAAATCTATTTCATGTCCGGTTCTCGATTTGAAAACAGGATTAGCTTCGCTAAGCATAATATCAGCCATTAAGTTCCCTGCTGAGGTATTGTATTTACCATCTTTCTTTGTGATTTGAGAAGGAGCAAAGGCCAATGTACTATCCAAAACCTCATTCACACGCTTTCGATAGGGAGCTACAAAAATATCTATTGAATCTGTAACATTTATAGAATCTGTTATTGGCAGCTGCTTACCAGATATTTTACTAAGCTTTTTCGGTGCGTCATTGCAAGCGTAGAGACAAGCAATTGTTACAAAAATAACAAAATGTTGTATTTTTAAAATCATTATCCTTCTTATCTTAGCATCATAGTTGCTTGGATATTAATTACATTTGTCTAAAGGTAAAGGTACATGTTTTTAAAGGCACTCAAAGATAAATTTAAATACAAATCCGGGTTAAAATATTTAAAGGAACAATTTGTAAATCCGCCAGAAGCGGTTGTGCGCAAAAATGGTATTACGTCAATTGCCATTATTGTAGATCTGGATAAATTTGATAATGCGGAATTGTTTTATGAATTTGTAGAAGACTTTAAACTCAGGCCCAATGCGGTTAAAATTATTGGTTATAAAAGCTATTATGATAAGAATTCACCTTATGCAACTCCTGTTTTTTCAGATAAGGACCTTGGCTGGCATGGAGCCATAGAGAACAGTTATGCCCTGGAGTTTTTGAGCAGGGAATATGACATGTTGGTAAATTATTATAATCAGGAGAATTTAATGCTCCAGTTAATGTCTATAAAGACCAGAGCAAGAATTAATGTTGGTTTTGCGGAGATAGACGAAAGATATAATGATCTAATATTAGAGACATCGCTCACAGACTTTAATACTTTTAAGAAAGAGCTTAAAAAATATCTTAAAGTATTGGGCGAAATTGATGCTTGATTTAACTATGAAAAATTTATTAGGAACCGGGGTTGCATTAATTACTCCCTTTAATCTTGATTTATCTATTGACATTGACGCCTTAAAACGCGTCGTAAATTTTTGCATTGAAGGAAATATTGATTACCTCGTCGTATTAGGTACCACGGGCGAATCTGTAACACTTACCAGTGCTGAAAAACAATTGGTAATTGATGTGGTAGTTGAAGAAAACGCCGGAAGACTTCCGCTTGTTGTTGGTATAGGAGGCAATAATACACATCTTTTAACTGAGGAATTACTTCAAACCAATCTTAAGGATTTTGCGGCGGTTTTATCCGTATCACCTTACTACAATAAGCCTACTCAGGAGGGAATTTACCGCCATTATAAAACTTTGGCACAAGCCTCTGAAAAGCCCCTCATTTTATACAATGTGCCTGGCAGAACTGGAAGTAATATTGAACCGGATACGGTTCTCAGACTGGCGAATGATTGTTCCAATATTGTTGGAATAAAAGAAGCATCAGGGGATATGTCTCAGTTGAAAAGATTGATAAATATATTACCCTCAGATTTTTTGGTGATTTCAGGTGATGATTTTACAGCATTACCAACCGTTAGAGAAGGTGGAGTAGGGGTTATTTCCGTTTTGGGACAAGGTCTTCCAAATGAATTTTCCAGAATGATAAGGCTGGGATTACAGGGTAAGGAAAAAGAAGCCTATGCTTTGCACAATGCCATGATAGAGGGAATGAAATTAATTTTCCAGGAAGGAAATCCCGCAGGGATTAAATCGGTTTTGGAAACTCATGGTATTTGTGGACCAACAGTGCGTTTGCCATTGGTAGAAGCATCATCAAAACTAAAAGGGCATATAAATGAGTTTATGAGGACTTTTGCTAAAATCAGAGCTTAAGTTAATGGTCGAATTTTATCTCGAAACCGCAATTTGTCGTAGTACTGCAGAAATGAAAAAGCCAAAATTGGGTTAAAACTTCATTAAAATTCCTTTTTAATGGCCTTTCAGGTAGTATCTTAGTGCTTAATTAATGTTTTTTATTCCGCCAATTATTACTAATTTTGCAAAATGTTTTTTAGAACCAAGAATCTTTTCTACATACTCATAATCAGTATTAGCTTAAATGCATGTGGTGAATACCAGAAGGTATTAAAAAAGCCTGATACTAAGGCAAAGTATGAACTTGCAGAAAAGCTATATAATGAAGGGGATTTTAAAAAGGCCAATCGCTTATTAGAACAAATAGCTCCGGGATATGTGGGTAAACCACAGGGAGAGCGGGTAATGTTCTTTTTTGCTAAGAGTTACTATGAAATTGAGGATTACAACTTTGCAGGTTATCAGTTTGAACGTTTTTTAAAGTCCTATCCAAAAAGTGATAAGGCCTCTGAAGCTGCATTCCTTGGAGCTAAAAGTTATTATATGCTTTCACCCAGGTATTCTGTAGACCAGACTGATACAGACAAGGCCTTAACCAAATTGCAGTTGTTTATTAATCTTTACCCTGAATCTGAGTACTTTGCTGAGGCAAATATTATGGCAAAGGAATTAACAACTAAGAAAGAAAAGAAAACTTTTGAAGTTGCCAAACAATTTACAAAACTTGGAAAGTCATATATTTTAGATTATAGTGTTTCCGCAATAGCGGCCTTAGATAATTTTATTTCAGATAACCCCGGATCAATTTATCACGAGGAGGCGCTTTATCTTAAAATCGAGGCAACAACGAATATAGCTTTAAACAGTACAGAGAATCGCAAAAAAGAGCGTCTGGAGGCTGCAAAAATGGCATATAACAATTTGTTCAAATACTTTCCGGAAACCAAATATGCAGAAGATGCGAATGATTTGATTGAAGAAGTAGATGAACAATTAAACAATTATTCCGAACAAGAAAACCTTTCAAAATGAACATGAACGATTTGAAGAATTCCAAAGCCCCGGTATCTACCGTTACCATCAACAGAAATGAGTTTGATGAAAAGACGGATAACATTTATGAGGCTATATCCATAACTGCTAAAAGGGCAATCCAGATTAATTCTGAAATTAAAAAGGAACTTCTGGAAAAGCTTGAAGAATTTGCAACTTATAGCGATAGCCTTGAGGAGGTATTTGAAAATAAGGAGCAAATTGAAGTTTCAAAATTTTATGAAAAACTTCCCAAACCACATGCTTTAGCGGTATTGGAATGGCTGGAAGATAAAATTTACTATAGGAATACAGAGAAAGACCAGCAGTAATATGTTAGGCGGCAAAAAAATCCTTTTAGGTATTACCGGGGGTATCGCTGCTTACAAAACCACTTTTCTGGTTAGATTGTTTATAAAAGCAGGCGCTGAAGTTAAGGTTATCTTAACTGAAAGCGCTCTTTCATTTGTTACCCCTCTTACCTTAGCTACCTTATCAAAGAATCCTGTACTTACCAGTTTTATCAAAGAAGAGGAAGCGAGCATGGATTGGAACAACCATGTTGATCTTGGCTTGTGGGCTGATATAATGCTTATTGCTCCGGCTACAGCCAATACCCTGAGCAAAATGGCAAGTGGTACCTGCGATAATTTATTGCTGGCAACCTACCTCTCCGCTAAATGCCCGGTATTCTTTGCTCCGGCAATGGATCTTGATATGTATAAACATCCAACAACAATAGCGAGTCTGAAAAAATTACAGACTTTTGGTAATATCATGATTCCAGCAGGTAAAGGTGAATTGGCAAGCGGATTATTTGGGGAAGGACGTATGGCAGAACCAGAAGATATTGTGCAGTTTATGCAGGAATATCTTTCCAGTAACTTGCCACTAAAAGGGAAAAAGCTGTTGATTACAGCCGGACCCACATACGAAGCCATAGACCCTGTGCGGTTCGTAGGCAATTATTCCTCGGGTCTTATGGGGTTTGAATTAGCGAAAGCAGCTGCCAGACTTGGGGGAGAAATTGTGTTGGTATCAGGTCCTTCCCATTTAATACTGGATAACCCGGCCATAGAAATAATTCGGGTGGTATCTGCTCAGGAAATGTTTAATGCCGTTCATAAGTATTATAAAGAATGCGATATTGCTATATGTGCTGCTGCAGTATCTGATTACAGGCCAAGTAAGGTATCCGAACAAAAAATAAAAAAAGAATCTGAAACCCTTCAAATTGATTTTGTTAAAAATAAAGATATTCTATTATCAATGGGAGATCAGAAGAAGGATCAATATTTAGTGGGCTTTGCATTGGAGACTGAAAACGAGCTTGAGAATGCCAAAAAGAAATTAATAAAAAAGAACTTAGATGCCATTGTTCTGAATTCACTTAATGACGAAGATGCCGGGTTCGGGAAAACAACAAACAAAATAACATTTATAGATAAGAATTTAGAGATAAAAACGTTTGAAGTTAAGAATAAGGCTGAAGTAGCCTTAGACATATTGAACGAAATCATCAGCAAGGGTCATGCGTAATTTTTTAATTCTCCTATTTAGCCTTCTTTGTGCTAATTATATCAGTGCCCAGGAACTTAATTGTACAATTACAGTTAATGCAGATCAGGTAAACCAGACAAATAGACAAATATTTGGAACTTTGGAACGTGCATTGAATGATTTTGTCAATAAAAGCCAATGGACGAATAGGGTATACAATGAAAATGAGAAGGTTAATGCCAGGATGTTTATTACAGTAACGGACTACGCATCTGACAGATTTAGTGCAAATATTCAGATTCAGTCTTCTCGTCCCGTATTTAACACCTCTTATGAAAGCCCTATTTTTAATTATAAGGACAACCAGTTCAATTTTAGATATATAGAGTTTGAACCTTTGGTTTATAACCCGAATGTTTTTGATTCTAATTTGGTTGGCGTTATCTCCTATTATGTATACATAATACTCGGTCTGGACGCAGATACTTTTGCACTGGAGGGTGGCACCGAATTTTACAAAGAAGCACAGCAAATTGTGACCCAGGCCCAAGGCAGTAGTTTTTCGGGCTGGAGCCAAACAGCTTCGGATAACAGGACACGATTTGTGTTGGTAGATAACCTCTTATCAAATACTTTTAGAGAATATAGAATTGCCATGTACAATTATCACCGAAAGGGGCTAGATATTTTAGGGGACAATAATAGCACTGGCAAGCAAGTGATAGCAGGCTCTATGAGGTTGTTTGAGACTTTAACTCAAAGAAGACCTAACGCATTTTTAATACAAACTTTCTTTGATGCCAAATCTGAGGAAATACAAGACATATTTTCCGATGGGCCTAAAGTAGATATTGTTGCCCTAAAAGAGACCTTAAATAAAGTAGCTCCATTTTATTCCACCACCTGGGATGAAATAACATATTAACCACTTCAATTTCATTCCAATAATAATTTATCTTTACAGACCATATTATATAATATAGCTGTGCTGATAAATCTGTCTATAAAAAATTATGCATTAATAGATAATCTCAATGTAAACTTCACTGGGGGGTTTACTACTATTACGGGTGAAACGGGAGCTGGAAAGTCAATTCTTTTAGGTGGCCTTTCCCTGGTTTTAGGGAAACGGGCAGATATGACTTCTCTAAAAGATAAAGGAAGTAGATGTGTTATTGAAGCTGTTTTTGATATCAAAAATTATAATTTAGAATCATTTTTTAGTGAGCATGATTTGGAGTATGATTCCAATACTATTGTGCGCAGGGAAATTCATCCTGGTGGTAAATCGAGAGCATTTGTAAATGATTCTCCCCTTACACTGGATATATTAACACAACTGGGTAAACGACTTGTTGATATTCATTCACAGCACCAGACATTGCAGTTAACTGAGCACGATTTTCAGTTAAAATTGATTGATGCTTTTGCAGACAATACAAAGATCCTGAATTCATACAATACCAAACTGGTAAAATACAAAGCTACTTTACAAGAATTTGATGAGCTCATTGAGTTTCAAAAAAATGCTAACAAAGAACATGATTACAACACTTTCTTATTAAATGAATTGGATGCTGTGTATCTTGAAGATGGGCTTCAGGAAAAATTGGAGGATCAATACCAACAATTAAATAATGTTGAAGCTGTTCTAGAAAACCTATCCAAAGGAAATCACCTGTTGAGGGATGAACAAATAGGGATTGTAAGTTTGCTTCAGGAACTTAAACTTATATCAGGAAAGCTATCGGTAATTGGAAGCAAGTTTGCAAATCTTAAGGAACGAATTGATTCAGTTTTTATTGAATTAAAAGACATCGCCGAAGAAATACAAATTCTGCAGGAATCTATTGAACCTGATCCGGGGAAACTTGAGGAAATCAATACTAAATTACAGGTTATATATGACCTGCAAAGAAAACATGACGTATCCAATGTCTCTGAATTAATTGTTATAAGAGAATCACTTACAAACAAGGTTAGTGCCACACAAAATCTTGAAGACGAAATTCAAAATAAAAGAAATTTACTTGAGGCACAAAAGAATGCGTTGGATAAAGACGCCAATTTGTTATCTGTTCGACGAAAAACAGTAATTCCGGAAATAAAGGAAAAACTTGAACATTCTTTGCACTCCCTGGGTTTACCCAATGCTACTTTCAATATTGAGGTTATTCCAACTGAAGATTATAAAATTAATGGCATTGATACGCTAGTCTTTTTATTTTCCGCGAATAAAGGGTCGGATTATAATACTTTAAAAAAGGTTGCTTCCGGAGGAGAACTATCTCGTATTATGCTTGTAATTAAATCGATACTTGCCCGCTACGAGCAATTACCGACTCTAATGTTTGATGAGATAGACAGTGGTGTTTCCGGTGAAATATCAAACCGAATGGGCGATATTATGCAAGAAATGAGCCGGAACATGCAGGTTTTTTCTATAACGCATCTTCCTCAAATTGCTTCCAAAGGGGATCATCATTTTAAAGTATTTAAAACTGATAAGGGCGATAGTACTCAAACGCAAATGAAAGAATTGCTGGAGGATGAAAGAGTATTTGAATTGGCGGAAATGCTTGGAGGAAAGAGCCTGTCAGAATCAGCTCTTGCACATGCCCGGGAGCTTTTGAATTAAAAAGGTAAAACAAGCCTTTAGTTTTATTTTCCCCTTTCTTAGTGTGTTTCAAATATCCTAAAGGAGCGGTTTAGTTTCTACTTTTTTAGATATCTTTGACTTCAAATAAATACAAAGCACTTTAACATGGCATATAACTTATTGAAAGGGAAGAAGGGAATTATTTTTGGAGCACTTGATGAAAATTCAATTGCATGGAAAACGGCCGAACGTGTGCATGAAGAAGGAGGTATATTTGTTCTCACAAATGCTCCAATTGCCATGCGTATGGGTCAGATTAATGCTCTGGCAGAGAAAACGGGTTCACAAATAATTCCTGCAGATGCCACCAGTGAAGATGACTTGAATAATTTGGTTGCTAAGTCAATGGAAATTCTGGGGGGAAAACTGGATTTCGTTTTACATTCAATTGGTATGTCGGTTAATGTTCGTAAAGGTCGTTTATATACCGATGAAAAATATGATTTTACAACCAAAGGGTGGGATGTTTCTGCACTTTCATTCCATAAGGTAATGCAAAGTTTATACAAAGCAGATGCAATGAATTCATGGGGAAGTATAGTGGCATTGACCTATATGGCTGCGCAACGTACTTTTCCGGATTATAATGATATGGCAGACAATAAAGCTTATCTTGAATCTGTGGCCAGAAGTTTTGGCTACTTTTTTGGCAAAGAGAAAAAGGTAAGAGTAAATACAATTTCTCAATCTCCAACACCGACTACTGCTGGCCAGGGTGTAAAAGGTTTTGATGGCTTTATTAATTATGCGGAAAAGATGTCTCCCTTAGGTAATGCAACCGCTCAGGATTGTGCAGATTATACCGTATCTCTCTTCTCAGATCTTACAAGAAAAGTGACGATGCAGAATTTGTTTCATGATGGTGGTTTTTCAAATACAGGTGTAAGCCAGGAGGTAATTGATCATTTTACTAAATAGCAGCATCTAAAATATTAGAAAGCCATCCCAGTGCAGGATGGCTTTTATGTGTATATCCTTATTTAGATATGGAACTTTCTTTTTCTTTAATCATTCCTGTATTTAACAGACCTGATGAAATTCGCGAACTGCTGGAGAGTTTGTTGTATCAGTCTTATGATAAATCATATGAAATAGTCATTATTGAAGATGGCTCTGTTACAACGGCCAAATCTGTTATTGAAGATTATAATGGATCATTAAATATCACTTATCTTTTCAAAGATAATACAGGGCCCGGAGATTCCAGAAATTACGGTATGCAGCGAGCTAAAGGGAATTATTTTATAATATTGGATTCTGATTGCGTAATTCCTGTCAATTATCTGGAAAAGGTAGCAGTTTCCTTAAACAGCAAATACGTTGATTGTTTTGGTGGCCCTGATGCTGCACATGAGTCATTCTCAAACATCCAGAAGGCCATAAATTATGCCATGACTTCTATTTTCACTACTGGAGGTATCAGGGGGAATAAGAAAACTGTCGATAAATTTCAGCCCAGAAGTTTTAATATGGGGATTTCTAAAAAGGCTTTTGAAGATTCGGGAGGCTTTGGAAATATACATCCTGGAGAGGACCCGGACTTAAGTATGCGGTTATGGGAAAAAGGGTATGAAACCAAATTAATTAGAGAGGCTTTTGTTTACCATAAGCGAAGAATAAGTTTCAATAAATTCTTATTGCAGGTTAAAAAGTTTGGTATGGTACGTCCAATTCTTAATAGCTGGCATCCAGGTTCTTCCAGAATATTCTACTGGTTCCCTTCCCTTTTCTGTATTGGGTTTATAATATCTATAGCAGGGTTGTTCATTGGGTCGGGAAGATATCTATGGCCCATTATACTTTATGCCGCATATTTTTCGTTTATTTTTTTAGATGCCTTCATAAAGAATAAAAGCCTTGTAGTTGGCCTTTTGGCTATTATTGCCGTTATGATTCAATTTCTCGGCTATGGTTATGGTTTTCTAAAATCAGTAATCTTAGTTAATTTTACCAAAAGTAAACCACAGGAACTTTTTCCTGAATTGTTTTTTAAGCAAATTTAATGGAGCAGAAAGATATCAAAAGAAGTAATGACAAAAGAAAGATAAATATCTTTTTAATCTTCCTTCTGTGCTCTTTCCTGGCCTGGCTTGTAAGCAGATTATCTGAGACCTATGTTGACCGGACTACTTTTGACCTGGAGTATATCAATGTGCCGGACAGTCTCCTTTTAGCGGACAATTCTTTTAAAAATGTTGATGTAAGACTTAGAGCCAGTGGGTTTCAGTTCTTAGGGTTGTATTACAATAGAAAAAAAATTAAGATTGATCTATCTACTATGGCTAATAATCAATCAGGTTTTTACGTCACCCAACTTGATTTCAGGAAACAGATAGAGAGCCAATTATCTGCTTCTATGACCCTTTTAGAATTAGATAGGGATACACTGTTTATAGATTTTTACAAGGTTGAATCAAAAGAGGTTCCCATCACTCCAAATATTAGCTTAAACCCGGCCCAGAATTATCTTGTAGACGGGAAATTAAAGATAGAGCCTTCACTAATCTCAATAACAGGACCAAAAAAGGAGTTGGATATTATAAATTCAATCTCAACGACGGAAGTTGAACTCAATGAAATTAGTGAGGATTTTTCCATAGTAGTTGATTTGGTTTTGCCCGAAGAACTAAAGAATTCTGAACTTACCATAAAAAAGGTAAGAATCTCCGGGAATGTTTTTCGATTCTCTGAAAAGTTACTAGAAATTCCAGTTGAGGTTATTAATCTCCCGGAAGGAACTCAGATAAAAACTTTTCCCAGCACAATTGCAGTACTTTGTAAGGCCAGAATAGATCGATTAAAGGATATTAACCCTTTAGACTTTAAAGTTGTTGCTGATTTTCAGGAACATAGAGGTGATAATCAAGATCTTCAGGTAAGCCTAATTGAACAACCCAAGGATGTGTATAGTGTTCAACTAATGATGAATGAAGTAGAATTTATTCTGAAACGTCAATGAAGATTATAGGATTAACAGGTGGGATTGGCAGTGGAAAAACAACAGTGGCCAAAATGTTTAAAGAATTGGGTGTTCCTGTTTATAATTCAGATTTGAGAGCTAAAAAGTTAATGAATAATTCTAAAGAGATTAAAACTGCTGTTATTAATCTGTTGGGAAAGGATTCATATGAACTGGATAGCTTAAACAAAAAGTATATAGCTGATAAGGTTTTTAACAATAAGGAATTACTTCAAAAGCTGAACGCAATAGTGCATCCGGCTGTTAAAAATGACTTTATGGCGTGGGTAAAAAGAAAAAAAACTCCATATGTAATCCAGGAGGCAGCAATACTTTTTGAAAATAATTCCTATACTAATTTTGATAAGATAATACTTGTAAAGGCCCCAAAGGAGGTCCGTTTAGAAAGAATAATGGCAAGAGATAATGGTTCAAAGGAAGAGATCTTGGCACGCATGGAGAATCAATGGGACGATTCTAAAAAAATTCCTTTATCTGATTACGTTATCGAAAATATAGACTTAGATCAGACTAAATTACAAGTTGAGCAGATTCATCTCAAACTTACTAAAATAGTAGTCTAACGGTTTTTTAACATTTTTGTTAAGGTTAGGTTAAACAGGCGATTCGCTAAATGTTAAATTTTTAAATTTACTAAATAGATGAATAAGAGATTATTTGTTAGTCTGGTCATATTAATGAGCCTCTCTCTTATTGGGATTATCTCTGTACAACTGTATTGGATAAAAAGTTCTGTTGAAGATAAAGAAGAACAATTTTCAAATGCAGTTTCAGAAGTTCTTAATAAAGTAACGGACAAAATTGAAGACCGTGAAATGGACGACTATTCTGAGAGATTTTTAAATCTTAAGGATAGCGTAGGGGAGTTTAAAAGTTCCCATTTGAGTAACATATTTTTTATTGATCGTGATTTAAATTCTAACGAGATTCTATTTTACTCGCATGGAATTTTGGAAGAAGATTATAATATCGGATCTACGTTCTTTGACAATAGCAATGGTAATGATACCACAACAATAAAAAATTACACCAGTAAACGCACGAAAACAGTTTATAAGGAGGATTTTGGATTGGATGGTAAAAGCTATAAACTAAATCCGATCCAAAAATTGGAGAAAGTAGGTGGTTTATCATCCATAGACAAGGCAATTTTTGACGATGTCTATAGGGAATATGCAGAAAAAGTTCCAATTCATAAACGGGTTTCAAAACAGGAGATAGAATTATTACTGGATCGTGAGTTGGAAAACCGGAATATGGATATTGAATATGAGTATGGAGTCTATAGCAAGGGTCTGCCTACTAAAGTAAAGTCTAAAAGATTCAAATTTGGAGGCACAACAGTTTATAAAGCTCCATTCTTTAAGAACAGTGAGGGGATGAGTAATTTTACACTCTTGTTGTCTTTTCCCAAAAAGAAGAAGTTTTTACTTCAAAATATTATGGGAATGGCGATTTTATCTTTGGTTTTCACTCTTATAATAGTTGTGGCATATTCGGGGGCAATTTATCAGTTAATTAAACAAAAACAAATCTCAGAAATAAAGTCAGATTTCATTAATAATATGACACATGAGTTTAAAACACCCATTGCTACAATAAACTTGGCAATTGAAGCTATCAAGAATCCTAAAATTATTGGAGATCAGGAAAAGGTACAACGGTACCTGCAAATGATAAAGGAAGAAAACAAAAGAATGCATGCTCAGGTTGAAAATGTACTTAGGATCTCGAAACTGGAAAAAAATCAATTAGATATAAGTAAGGACAGGGTAGATATTCACGACATTATTAATAAATCAATTACTCATGTTCAACTTCTTGTAACGGATAGGGGAGGATATATTCACACCCATTTAGATGCTATAAGATCTGAAGTGTTGGCAAATGAAATGCATTTTGGAAATGTGATAGTAAACATCCTGGATAATGCTGTGAAATATTCACCGGAGGCACCTAAAATTGATATTTTCACCGAGATTGCCAATAATTATATTGTCATTAAAATACAAGATCAGGGTGCGGGAATGAGTAAAGCGGTGTTGAAAAAAGTATTTGAAAAATTTTATAGAGAACACACCGGAGATATACATAACGTTAAAGGACATGGGCTAGGGTTGGCTTATGTAAAAAAAATAGTAGAGGATCACCAAGGGGAAGTTTATGCTGAAAGTGAAAAAGATAAAGGAAGTAGCTTCTATATTAAACTACCATTAATTTAATAATTTATGGAAACAGCAAACAAAAAAATACTTTTAGTCGAAGACGATCCTAACTTTGGAATCGTGTTAAAGGATTACCTATCCATGAACGATTTTGATGTTACTTTGGCAAAAAACGGCATGGAAGGTTTTGAAAAGTTTAAAAAAGACAATTATGACGTCTGTATATTGGATGTGATGATGCCTTATAAGGATGGGTTTACCCTGGCAAGGGAAATTCGGGAGAAGAATGAGAACGTTCCAATTGTATTTCTCACAGCCAAAACTATGAAAGAAGACGTGCTTAAAGGTTATAAAGCAGGTGCTGACGATTATTTGAACAAACCATTTGATTCAGAAGTTTTGCTTATGAAATTAAGGGCTATTCTTCAGAGAAAGGCTTCTAATACCTTGGCTGACAGTAAACAATTTGAATTTAATATTGGAAATTTTCACTTAAATTCTAAGTTAAGGTTTCTAAAATATAAGGACGAAGAGCCAATAAAACTCTCGCCAAAGGAAAATGAATTATTAAGATTACTGGCTTTGCATGAGAATGATCTTATGCCCAGGGAGTTGGCCTTGACCAAGATATGGCGTGATGACAATTATTTTACATCCAGAAGTATGGATGTTTATATCGCCAAATTGCGAAAGTATCTTAAAAGAGATGATGTGGTGGAGATCCTTAATATTCATGGTGAAGGATTCAGGCTGGTAGTAAAAACGCAGTAATATAAAATAGATAAAGTGAATTAGGCATCCGATAATGGATGCCTTTTTTATTAGTACTTTATTAACTCTAAGATTCGGTTAACTATTTTCTCAGGAGGCATATTTATTGAAACATTTATGGCTTTTTGGGGAACCTCCAGAGTTTCAAACTGAGACTTAAGAAGTTCTGCAGGCATAAAATGACCTTTTCTTTGGCGCAAGCGATTCATTACATCTTCAAAAGAACCACTTAGATAAATCCACTTTGCATTTTCCTGAAGATTTGCGTCTAATATACGCCTGTAGGATTCTTTCAATGCAGAACAACCTATAATTGCACCTTCTTCACGCTTAGTAAGGGCTATTTCATTTAATCTTAATAACCAGCCCATTCGATCATTATCAGTTAACGGTTGTCCTGAGGCCATTTTTTTTACATTGGTTTTGGAATGAAAATCATCCCCATCATAAAAAGGTATTTTGAGTTCATTTGCCAGTAGACTCCCAATAGTGGATTTGCCACAGCCTGAAACCCCCATAATAAAATAAACTTTTGGATCGGCCTTTATCATTCTAGATGGTGTTTTTTAAATGCATAATTTTATCCAGTATCTCATCAAATGGAGTAGTGAGGTCTACCCAAATAATATCCTTATTTTTTCCATACCATGTCAATTGCCTTTTTGCAAACCGACGTGTATTTTTCTTTATTTCTGAAATAGCAAAATCAAGGTCCCATTTTCCATCAAAAAAGTTAAATAGTTCCTTGTAACCTACAGTCTGTAAGGCATTTAAATGTTTATGTTTATATAATGATCTGGCTTCCTCAATAAGTCCGTTTTCTATCATGGTATCCACACGCCTGTTTATTCTATCATAAAGTATGCTTCTTTCTGTCGAAAGGCCTACTACAATGGATTTGAATGGTCGAGGAGGCTTTTCTTTATTAATAAAAGAAGAATAGGTTTCACCGGTACCAAGGCATATTTCCAGAGCGCGAATGACTCTATGGGGGTTTTGAATATCTACTTTAGCATAATATTCTGCGTCCAGTTCTTTAAGTTGATTTTGTAAAACTTCGATTCCTTCCTGTTTAAGAATTGAATTTAATTTGCTTCTGATTTCCTTATCAACCTTGGGGAAAGCATCCAAACCATAAATAACCGCATCAACATATAAGCCGCTGCCACCCACCATTATGGCAATATTGTATTTCTTAAAAAGGATATCGAGCACATTTAAGGCATCCTTTTCAAAATCCCTTACATTGTATATTTCCTGAATACTTTTATGTTGAATAAAATGATGAGGTACGGATTCTAATTCATGTCTGGAAGGAACCGCAGTGCCAATGGACATTTCCTGGTAAAATTGTCTGGAGTCCGCGGAGATGATCTCAGTTTTGAAATATGTTGCCAGGTCTATAGCTAATTTTGTTTTCCCTATTGCAGTAGGTCCTACAACTGTAAGAAGGTATTTACCCGACATTATTCATCACCTAATTTATGACCACAGCTTCTGCAATATTCAGCATCTTTTCGTAGAATTTCAGTGCCACAGGAAACACAACTCCTTCCCATATCGGCCTCCTTAGCATCCTTGTGCATTGTAGTATATTCGGCTGATACAATACCTGTTGGAACAGCGATAATACCATAACCTATAATCATAATAAAGGTGGCTATTATCTGTCCCAGTCCGGTTTCCGGAGAAATATCACCGTAGCCAACCGTAGTTAAGGTAACGATGGTCCAATATACGCTATGTGGGATACTGTTGAACCCATGTTGTGGTCCTTCTACCAGATACATAATAGTACCCAGCAATATGGAAATTACCAAAACAAAAAATACAAAAACAAAGATCTTGGTCCTGCTGGCCCGCAAAGCCCGCATTAAATTATTAGACTCCCCGACAAATCTAACCAGTTTAAGAATTCTGAAGACACGCAATAATCGTAAAGCCCTAAATGCTGTAATATACTGGGAACCGCCTATGAAATAGGACAAGTATTTTGGAATTGTAGAAAGAAGGTCAATTATACCAAAAAAACTAAAAACATATTTTGTTGGCTTTTTTATACAGATAAGGCGAAGGATGTACTCTAAAGTAAATAAAATGGTAACTGTCCATTCCGAAATATTAAGAAATGAATGGTATTTCGTATCTATTCTGGGGATACTCTCCAGCATAACAATAATTACGCTATATACAATGACGATTAGTAGAACTATATCAAATAGCTTACCTGCCGGCGTATGAGTGCCATAAATTATTTCGTGAAGCTTATATTTCCAGCCTTTTTTTGGTTTGAATTCTGTCACGGGTTATTTTTCAATTCAATTATCTCAAGTACTTTTTTTTCTCCCAGGTATGATTCAATGATTTTTCTGGCATACCGGGAGTTATTCATAGGTGTAATAATAGATTCTAAGATATGAATATTATTAATTTGATAATTAAGGTTATAGAAACCCAAACCACAAAATTCACCATTCTTGATTAGTATAGCACTGCGTTCACCAATTTCCCTGCCCTTGTCAATAATGATTATATTATCTGATAAAACATTATAGCCATTTATTTGTACAAGATGTTTTTTATTTGAGGATGCAATTTGTTTCCCATGAATATTATATTTGGGTTTATTCTTAAGGAGTTCTTCATTTTCTTTTAGCAATGCCACTAATTCATTGCCAGTTTTTTCATAGGTAACCTTTTTGGTCTCTTTTTGAATTTGTCTGGCCAGGTCTCCACTTTTTAAAAAGTGACGGTTCACCCGTTTTTTAATATTGTTACTTTTTCCCAGGAAAATTATATCACCATCTTTATTGTGCATGTAATAGACACCGACCTCTGTTGGCATACTTTCCACAATATCCAACTGCCTTTGTGAGAGTTCACCCAATGACTCTTCACGCACAATTTCTTTGATTATGGACTTATCACTGTCTTTAGTAAGTAAAAGTTTGAATAATTTTAATGTAGCGAGTGCATCGCCGTTAGCCCTATGGCGGTCACTAACCGGAATGCCTAATGAGCGTACCAATTTACCCAGGCTATGCGATTCCGCATCCGGGATCAATCTTTTTGACAAATCCACAGTGCACAGGGTCTTCCTCTCGAAATCAAAACCTAATCTTCGAAATTCTGTACGCAAGATTCTATAATCAAATTGAGCATTGTGAGCGACAATGACGGTATCTTTGGTTATTTCAACAATGCGCTTTGCCACTTCATAAAATTTAGGAGCAGTACGCAACATTTTGTTATTAATGCCCGTGAGATTAACTACAAAGGGTTGAATTTCTTTTTCTGGATTTACAAGGCTAATGAATTTATCTACAACCTTATGCCCGTCAAATTTATGAATGGCAATTTCGGTTATCCCTTCTTCATTATATTTTCCTCCCGTAGTTTCTATGTCAAGTATAGCGTACATACACTGTTTTAGAACCAAATTGTGGTATTCCTATTTACATTATTAATTTCTAATACCAAAGATACTACTTCCTATGCGTACCATTGTGCTGCCCTGTCGAATTGCAATTTTATAATCTCCACTCATACCCATGGACAGAACATTTACATCGGGTATTCTATTTTTTAATTTTGAGTAGATTGAATATAAGTATGAAAATTCCTTAGCTATTTGTTCTTCGTTATCGGTAAAAGTAGCCATACCCATCAAGCCCTTTATTTTCACATTTTTGAGATTTCCAAACTCCTCTGAACCAATTAATTCAAATAACTCTGTTTCATTAAGCCCAAATTTTGTCTGTTCCTGAGCGATATGCACCTGAAGTAAGCAATTAATCTTACGATTATGTTTTATGGCTTGTTTGTTAATCTCCTTTAGCAGTTTCAGGCTATCCACGCCATGAATTAATGAGACAAACTCACCCATGTATTTTACCTTATTGGTTTGTACATGGCCTATCATATGCCATTCTATATCTTTAGGTAATTCACTCCATTTAAGAGCCATTTCCTGAATTTTGTTTTCCCCAAAAATACGTTGACCAGCTTCATAAGCTTCCATTATTTCTTCATTGCTTTTTGTTTTGGATACGGCAACAAGGCTTATCTCTTTGGGAAGATCATCAAGGATTTTAAGTAGATTTTTTTTTATGGACACTTATTTTTTATTTGAAATTAGTCAATTATATATTTTAAATAATTGTTCTGTGCTTTTTCCTTTCCTGGCAATATGAGATGGTGTTAAGCTGCATCTTTAACCTACTGATGAACCTAAATCGTAGATAGCGAGTGCGCTTCTGAGCTTTGGTTCTATGTACGTACTTTTTGGAGGCATAACCAATCCTGCATCAGCTATTGCCTTTATCTCTTCAACGTCCAAAGGGACTAAACCAAAACCTACTGCAAAATTCCCACGGTCAATTTCATCTTTCATTTTAAGGACATTGCGTTTGCCATAGCCATATTGAATTCGTTTATCATTTCTTAAATCGTTTATTTGAAGGATGGGTTCAAGGATAGTCTTGTATAAAATCTGAGTATCGAGCTTACTAAGGGCATCCGTAAATTCATATCTGTTTTTCCGTAGGTATAAGGAATAAAATAAACCGTTAAGGTACATGCTAAAATGATGCTTTTTGCTTGGTCTGTACAATTGATCACCATGATTCGTGATTCTAAAAAATTTATCCAGTTTTACAAGAAATTCTTTTGGCGTAAGTCCGTTCAAATCACGTACCATTCTGTTAAACTCAAATATTCTAATCTCCGATTCGGGGATTAAGTAACTCATGATGAAATTATAAGGTTCTTTACCAGTATGACCTGGGTTTTTCTTTTGCGACATAAGAGATAATAGATTCGAAGATGCACTTCTATGATGCCCATCAGCTATATATAAGGAATTTACCTTACCAAATTCATTCTGCAGTTGTGTTAAAGTACTTTTTTCTGAAATTTTCCATAGGGTATGAGTCGTCTTATCAGGTGTTGTAAAATGACATTGCGGATTGTTTTTGATCTCTGAATTTATTATCATAGATATTTCATCGATATCCGGATAAATCATCAAAACCGGCTCTGCCTTAAACTGAACTAATTGGAGATAATTCGCAAATAATTTTTCCCGGTGTTCAAGTGTGTTTTCGTGTTTTTTAATTACAGAATTCCTGTAATCTTCGGTACTGGTTGCACATATAATTCCGCAGCAATTAAGATTGTCTTTTTCTATTTTATAAATATAAAAGCTTACTTCATTGTCCTTTAAAAGGATTTCGTCTTCTAAAAACTCCAAATAACGGTTATGAATTAGTTTAAAACGTTCCTTGCCGGAGACCTTTTTATTAAGCCTGTTACCGGGATTAATTATATGTAAAAAAGAAAATGGGTTGTAGTTTAAGACACAGTCTAATTCTTTTTTTGAATATTCTTCGTAAGAACGTGAAGCTACGAATGACACTTTATCCTCTGCTGGTCGTATTGCTTTAAATGGTTTTATAACTGCCATAGAATTATTGGGCAAATTGATTGGCTACTTTTTCAGCCTTACGCGATTCAGAATAGTCGTAAAATCCTTCTCCAGACTTAACTCCTGTTTTACCCGCCATTACCATATTCACGAGAAGTGGACATGGAGCGTATTTAGGGTTTTTAAACCCGTCATGCATAACATTTAGAATTGAAAGGCATACGTCAAGTCCAATAAAGTCCGCTAACTGCAAAGGTCCCATGGGATGTGCCATACCTAATTTCATTACCGTATCTATTTCAGATACACCCGCTACATTATTGTAAAGGGTTTCTATTGCTTCATTTATCATGGGCATTAGGATTCTATTTGATACAAAACCGGGATAATCATTTACTTCCGTGGCTATTTTACCCAATTTTTCAGAAATTTCCATCACGGTTAGAGTAACCTGATCGCTCGTATTATAACCTCTGATGATCTCTACCAATTTCATTATAGGTACAGGATTCATAAAATGCATTCCAATTACTTTGTCTGGTCTTTTGGTAGCTGCGGCAATTTGCGTTATGGAAATGGAAGATGTATTAGTCGCCAGAATAGTGTTTTCGGGGCAATGGATATCCAATTCTTTGAAGATGGCCAATTTTAACTCCACATTTTCGGTTGCAGCTTCAATTACCAGGCCTACTTCATTTACCCCTTCCTTCAGTGAGGTATATGTAGCAATATTCTTTAATGTATTTGTCTTTTCATTTTCAGTAATAACATTCTTTAACAGCATCCTATCCAGATTTTTGGAAATTGTTAAAGTCCCTTTGTCGAGGGATTCCTGAGAGATGTCAACCAAGTGAACTTTATAACCATTTTGCGCAAATACATGCGCAATTCCGTTACCCATTGTACCTGCTCCTATTACTGCAATTGTTGTTATCATTATATGCTGATTAATCAGTGAAAATTACTTAATGTCTTTTTTACTCTAAACCCATTAGTTTTTGAAAGACGAGATTACCTGTAAAGCTACATTCAAAGCCTGAGTTCCCTGTTTTAAGGTTACTACAGGGGTGCTATTATTATTTATAGCCTCTGCAAAGGTTTCCAGTTCATCCTGGATTGCATTGGTGTTCAGAATTTCAGGGTTTTCAAAATATATCTGTTTTTTATCTCCTTCTGCGTTCTGAAGTACCATATCAAATTCACCGGGTTTTTCAGGTGCGTCTTTCATTCTAACAACTTCCACTTGTTTTTCAAGGAAATCAACAGATATATAGGCGTCTCGCTGAAAAAACCTTGATTTCCTCATGTTTTTTAATGAGATTCTACTTGCAGTAAGATTAGCAACGCATCCATTTTCAAATTCAATTCTGGCATTGGCAATATCCGGGGATTTACTAATTACGGATACACCACTTGCATTAATTCTTTTCACTTCGGAATTTACAACACTAAGAATTACATCGATATCATGAATCATTAAATCTAATACCACGGGTACATCAGTTCCTCTGGGATTGAACTCTGCCAGCCGGTGAGTTTCAATAAACATAGGATCCTTAATATTATTTTTAACCGCTATAAAAGCCGGGTTAAAACGTTCTACATGCCCCACCTGTCCTTTCACCTTATTCGCATCCTCAATTATCAGAAGTTCCTCTGCTTCCTTCAAAGTGTTGGTAATGGGTTTTTCGATAAAAACGTGTTTTCCTTTTTCCATCGCTTTCTTCGCACACTCGTAATGCGATAAGGTAGGTGTGACAATATCTACAACGTCTACCTCGTCCATAAGGGAATCTATATTTTCAAAATAGGTATATCCAAATTCTGCAGCAACCTTTTCACCGTTCTCAGCATCCGGGTCGAAAAATCCAATTAAATCATATTCAGTTGATTCATTAAGAAGGCGCAAATGAATTTTACCTAAATGTCCTGCGCCTAATACGCCAACTTTGAGCATAAGTTTATGTTTTTTCAAAAATAAGGAGATTAATTCTAAAATATGTCAATGTATCACTTGTAAAACACACCTATTTCCAATTTGATTTTCTAATTTTAGCAGCACAAAACCAAACTATTGAAAGATACTTTCAAACATAAGGGAATGCGCAATAAACTTGTAGACATTATTGCCGCCAAGAATATAAAAAATAAAAGTGTTTTAGACGCTATCAGAGGGGTTCCAAGACATTTATTTATGGATAGTAGTTTTGAAGATCACGCCTACCAGGATAAAGCCTTTCCCATTGCTGCAGAGCAAACCATATCACAACCATACACTGTAGCCTTCCAAACGGAATTGTTAGAAATAAACCCTGGGGATAAAATATTAGAAATTGGAACAGGAAGTGGTTATCAGACCGCCGTGCTTCTGCGATTGAAGGCCAAGGTATTCACTATTGAACGACAACTGGAATTATTCAAAAAAACCTCTATATTTTTTAAGAAAATGGGCTACAGACCCAAAAAATTTATTTTTGGAGATGGATATAAAGGTCTTCCTGAGGAAGCTCCTTTTGAAGGAATTATAGTAACTGCCGGGGCTCCGGAAATTCCTAAGGCGCTGTTATCTCAATTAAAAATTGGAGGTAAATTGGTAATCCCGGTTGGTCTGGATGATCAGATTATGACACGTATAATTAGAAAATCAGAGAAGGAATTTGAACGGCAGGAATTTGGCTCTTTTCGATTCGTTCCGCTTTTGGAAGATAAAAATTGATTAAAACACGAGGAGCTTACTGAATTATTCAGCGCTTAGGCATTAAAATTCTTTTTAAGACGATCCAGATTTCTTTTGTTGTCTCTATCCTTAATGCTTTCCCTTTTGTCATATAATTTCTTACCCTTTGCCAGAACAATTTTAAGTTTAGCCAATCCCTTATCGTTTACAAAAAGATTCAGGGGAATAATAGTAAGCCCTGTATTTTTTACTTCTTTTTCCAGTTTTTTTAATTCTTGTTTTTTTAGCAGAAGTTTGCGGGCAGCTTTAGGTTTGTGATTAAAATGCGTGGCATGTGAATATTCATCAACTTGCATATTTATAACAAAAAGTTCTCCCTGTTCATTGAACTCACAAAAACTTTCTGTGATAGAAGCTTTACCCAGTCGAATAGATTTTATTTCGGATCCTGAAAGTACAATTCCGGCTATATAGGTATCCAGGAATTCAAATTCAAAACGGGCTTTTTTGTTTTTTATATTTATGGTTTTCTGCATAAGTGACAAAAGTAAGAACAAATACCAGAGTACGATATATTGGAAAACGAATTTATTTTTGTGAAAAGTGTAAAGAAAGCAAGACTTTTACGATTACTATAAAAACTTACCCATGTTGAGATTTACCGTTATCATTTTCATCTTTATAGCAATAGGTTGCAGGAACAAGAACTCAGGTACAATTGATGTTCAGGATATTATAGACAAATCCATAGAAGTCTCAGGGGGTAATCTGTACTCATCTTGTAATATATCTTTCACCTTGCGTGATATTAGGTATGAATTAGAAAACAATACAGGAAGAAAAATCTTAAAGCGAATTATAAATAATGATTCTACCACCATTTTGGATATTCTGAAGCATAATGGTTTTGAAAGAACCATAAATGGGAACCCTGTAATTGTAGCCGACTCCATGGCCGCCAAATATTCAAATTCAATAAATTCTGTTCATTATTTCGCGTATCTTCCATATGGCTTAAATGACCCTGCGGTGAATAAAAAGCTTCTTGGTGAAACTCAATTAGGGGATAAGCAATACTATAAAGTGGAAGTTACTTTTGATGAAGAAGGTGGAGGCGAAGATTTTGATGACATTTATATCTATTGGTTTAATAAAGAGACTTTTAAGCCAGATTACTTAGCATATGAATTTAATGTCGATGGAGGAGGAACAAGATTTCGTGAAGCGTTTAATGAAAGGATAATTAATGGAATTCGGTTTGTTGATTACAATAATTATAAAGCCTCAAAGAATATTTCAGTATATGAGCTGGAAGCACTTTTTAAAACCAAAGAATTAGAACTTCTATCAACCATTCGCCTGGAAGATATAGAAGTTAATCCGGACAATTGCAATTGAAATTCAAACGATTCGCTGATACATTTTTACCAGTTACCTGGACTATAAAAAGACTCCCGTTGTCATAGTCATCCATGGCGTCATATTTATCTTCTCCTAGCATCTTATTTACTAAATCTGGTGTTGAATTACTGTGCCCAACTATAAGAACATTTTTTCCTAAATTATCCATTTTAAATTGCTTAATATCGATATTAGAAGGGTCATAATATTGAACAGTTATTTCCTGCTTAACAGAAGTTGGGGCAGCGGTCATAGTAGTTCTCTCGAAATCTGTAGAATAAATGGCATCTAGTTCAACATCATTCAATATTTCTGCCCAGTGCATAGCTCTTCCAAGTCCTTTTTGGCTTAGTTCAGGATCAATGTCTTCTGAATTACTTCTTATCTTTTCTGCATGTCGTATGAAATAATAAGTAGAAACCGCAGGCTCAACATAGGCATCTGATAATTTTTGGTCATCTTTGCATGAGATTATGCCTGTAAATAAAAAGGCAAAGATTAGAAGTTTAATTGCTTTCATACTGGATTAGTTTATTTAACTTTAATGGTATGCTTAAATGTAACTGAATTTCGTTAAAATTAGTATGTTTAACCCTTTGTTTTTTCTTTAGTTATGTTGAAAAAAGCACTGTTCTTTTTTATGGTTTTGACCGTGCTATCTGTAAAATCTCAGGAGCCGGAATTACCATATGATTTCCGACAGCATAACCTTACAGAATTTAACAGTAGTCTGTTAAGTCCGGTATTTTCATTGGACAGGAATAATCCGCAATCAGTAGCATTGTGGACCAGATGGCAATGGCAAACTATGGATAGTAGCCCCACAACCTTATTTTTAAATTATTCCAGAAAACTTAACGAAGAATCTGCCATTGGAGGAGGGTTTCTTCAACATAATACAGGTGTTTTTGTCAATACAGGAGGAGTATTGAATTATGCATATAATTTTGTATTGAATTCCAAAGCCCAAATAACCCTGGGGATAAATGCCATTGGTTACCAGCGAAAACTGGCCGAGGAGTTTATTATGGATCCGGGTTTGCCAATATTTGAAGAAAAAAGCAACTTTATTCTTCAAATAGCACCTGCTGTTAAACTTCAGTTGAACGCTTTTAGTTTTGGTATCGCTATGGAAAATTTGTTGGATCGAAACCTTACAACCAATGAAGGTAATGCCAGTGCTACGGGTTTAATTTATATGGGTCTGGCCAGTTATGATTTCCCTGTAACTATTTTTGGTGATTCCTCCACATCTTATATAAGACCAACTCTTTACTATAAGCGTTTGCCTGATTTTGATAATCAAATAGGATTGAACACCTTTTTTTCTACACCAAAATTCTGGGCTCAAGTGGGATATAATAATTTTTACGGCATCTCAACCGGAATAGGGGGACACTTCTTTAAAAAACTTTCCCTTGGGGCTTTGGTTGAATTTGGAACCAGTGCTGATATTAAAGGTGAGGACCCGAGTTTTGAAATTGTGACCGCCTTTAGTTTTGGGCAACAAGTCTTTGAAGTTGAGGAGTTAGAAGATTTGGAGACAGAACAGCAACAGATAAACGAAGAATTAGCAGTGTTGGAAGCCCAAAGAAAACAAGATTCTCTGGCGGCTGTTAAGGCAGCAGAAATATTAGCGCTGGAACAACTTCAGAATCAGAAAAGTAAAGATTCAATTGCCATTGTACGCCAGCAAATTGAATTGGCAAAAGCCCAAGAACTGGCAGAAACAAAAAGAAAAGACTCAATTGCACTCGTAAACCAACAAATTGAATTGGCAAAAGCCCAAGAACTGGCAGAAACCAAAAGAAAAGACTCCATCAGGATGGCTAAAGAGGCAATCGCGATTGCTGCCATAAAAGCGGGTCAGGAGAAAAGCAGGATAGACTCCCTAAATGCTGTTAAACAAGCAGAAGCATTGGCAGAGGCCAGAAAACTTAGGGAAAAGAATATGCAGGATTCTATTAATGCGCTTGAAGAAGAAAAAGCTATAGAAGAAGTAGTAGTATTGAAAAAAGGTGAAGTATACGAGGAAGTGGCTTCTGAGGAGGGCTTAGAACCCGGTTATTATTTAATAGCTAACGTCTTTGGCACCAAAAAATACTTCGAAGCTTTTGTCAAGAAGTTGTCGGCTGAAGGGTTACAGCCTAAATCATTCTATCGTGCGAAGAATAAATATAACTATGTATATTTAAAAAGGTATGATTCTATGCAGGAAGCAAGAAATGCAAGGGATTCTAAATATGGAGGGCGTTACGACGGTAAAACCTGGATTTATAGAGTTATAGGTAAGTAAATAGCTATTTTTTGATTTCTTTTTTAACCAGAACATCAAGGTACGCGATGGTATTAATAAGATATTTCCTGTCACCTGTAATTGTTGCCATGGCTGTAGCTCCTTGAATCATTGTGTATAATTGTTTTGCAAATTGCAAAGGGGTAACAGGAAGTTTCAACTCATTGTTCTTTACCCCATTTTCCAGAACCAAAGCAATTTTCCCTTCAATTGTTCGTATTGTTTCATTCGCTGCTGCCTTTAAAATAGCATTGTTATATTTGGCATCTACACCCACATTTAAAACGGGACAACCTCCCATGCTTGCTGTGAAAGAGTCATAATGGCGATAAAAATCAGTAAGGGAAAATAGTTTTTCCAGGGCTGTACCTTCGACATTCAACTTATCATCAATGGCCTTCAGAAGTTGTTTGCTGTTATATTCAAAAGCGGCAATGGCAAGGGCCTCTTTATTTTCAAAATTACCATATAACGCTCCCTTTGTAAGACCGGTTGCTTCAGTAAGGTCATTCATGCTGGTTCCCACATAGCCATGCTTATTGAAGATAGGGGCTACAGTTTCAATAATATATGCAGTAGTTCTTTCAGCTTTAGTTGGCATGGGTCTTCTATTTTGTACGAAGATAAAAAATCTATATACTGTATGGTATTTTAATGCATAAAAAAAATGTACCCTATGCCGATGTAAATCGGAAGGGTACACTTTTCAATTATTAACAGGATTAATTAACTAATTCACTTTGATTTCTAAAAACCAGACCATCATTAAAAGAATCTATTAGCACAACACTATCTGCCTTAACTTTACCGCTGAGTAATTCTTTTGAGAGGCTGTTTAACACCTCTTTCTGAATCACTCTTTTTATTGGCCTGGCCCCGTATTGTGGGTCATAACCACGTTGTGCAAGGTAAGCAATGGCTTCATCTGTTGCATCAATTGTGATATGTTGCTTAGAGAGCATTTTTTTAAGCTGATCCAGTTGCAGTTTAACAATCTGTGTAATATCCTCTTTGTTAAGGGGAGTAAACATAATAATATCATCTATTCTGTTAAGGAATTCAGGTCGAATAGTTTTTCTAAGAAGTCCCATAACCTCAATTCGGGCAGACTCCATTGCCGAATATATGTCGTCCAAGACCTCAAATTTCTCCTGAATAATATGGCTGCCCATATTACTGGTCATTATGATTATAGTATTTTTGAAATCAGCAACTCTTCCCTTGTTGTCTGTAAGCCTTCCTTCATCCAGTACTTGCAATAGGATATTAAATGTATCCGGATGTGCTTTTTCTATCTCATCTAAAAGTATCACAGAATAGGGTTTACGGCGCACGGCTTCGGTAAGTTGACCACCTTCATCGTAACCGATATACCCCGGAGGAGCCCCTATCAATCTACTTACTGAGTGACGCTCCTGATATTCGCTCATATCAATTCTGGTAAGTGCATTTTCATCATCAAACAGATAAGCTGCTAAAGTTTTTGCCAATTCGGTTTTTCCAACCCCGGTGGTGCCGAGGAATAAGAATGAGCCGATAGGGCGTTTGGTGTCCTGCAAACCTGCTCTGCTTCTTCTGATAGCATCAGATACGGCCTGAATGGCCTCTTCCTGCCCAACAACACGCTTGTGTAACACATCTTCCAGCTTTAATAGTTTTTCGCGTTCACTTTGTAACATCTTTTTAACTGGAATACCCGTCCATTTAGCGACCACCTCTGCAATATCTTCGGTAGTTACTTCTTCTTTGATAAGGGTTCCTTTTTTCTGTTCATTGCTAAGATCCTTTTGAAGTGATTCTAAGCGCGCATGAGCTTCTTTTATTTTTCCATATCGCAATTCCGCTACTTTACCGTAGTCCCCATTTCGCTCTGCCCTTTCAGCCTCTTGTTTGAAATTTTCAATATCCAGTTTTGTTTTTTGGATATTATCAATTACCGTTTTTTCGCTTTCCCACTTAGCAAAAATTTCATTTCTATCTTCTTTGATATTGGCCAGATCTACATTAAGTACTTTAAGTTTAGCCTGATCATCTTCTCTTTTGATTGCTTCAATTTCAATCTCCAATTGCATGATCTTTCTGTCCAGTACATCCAATTCTTCTGGTTTGGAATTTATCTCCATTCGAAGTTTAGCCGCGGCTTCATCCATTAAGTCAATAGCTTTATCCGGCAAAAATCTATTGGTAATATATCGCTGTGATAATTCGACTGCAGAAATAACAGCTTCGTCCATAATTCTTACTTTATGGTGTGCCTCATATTTTTCCTTAATACCACGTAATATTGAAATTGCACTTTCCGTATCAGGTTCGTTTACCGTAACTTTTTGAAACCTTCGCTCGAGTGCTTTATCTTTTTCGAAGTATTTTTGATATTCATCCAATGTTGTGGCACCAATAGCGCGTAAATCTCCTCTTGCCAAAGCGGGTTTTAGAATATTTGCCGCATCCATTGCTCCCTGACCACCACCGGCACCAACAAGGGTGTGTATTTCGTCGATAAAGAGTACAATATTGCCATCTGAACTGGTCACCTCTTTAATAACTGATTTTAGCCGTTCCTCAAATTCTCCTTTATATTTTGCACCTGCTATAAGCGCCCCCATATCCAGGGAATAAATAACTTTATCTTTTAAGTTTTCCGGGATATCCCCTTGGACAATTCTATGGGCAAGTCCTTCTGCTATTGCAGTTTTACCAGTTCCTGGTTCCCCAACCAACATAGGGTTATTCTTGGTTCGCCTGGAAAGAATTTGAAGTATTCTTCTTATTTCCTCATCACGTCCAATAACAGGATCCAGTTTACCTTTATCTGCGAGGTCATTCAGGTTTCTCGCATATTTATTCAATGAATTATAAGTTTCTTCGGCGCTTTGCGAAGTAACTTTACCTCCTTTTCGCAATTCTTCAATCGCGGCCAAAAGATCTTTTTCCTGAATACCCTGATCCTTTAATATTTTTGAAATTTTACTATTAGATTTAAAAAGAGCAACTATTAGATGTTCGATGGAAACATATTCATCCTCCATCTTTCTTGCAATAACGTTAGCTTCATTCAATGTTTTACCCGCTTCTTTAGAAAAGAGTATTTCTCCTCCAGAGACCTTTGGTAAACTTTCCAGATCTTTTTCAAGTATTTGGTTTACCAGAGAGATATTAATATTTAATTTTTTTAAGACAAACGGGAGTACATTCTCATCAATCTCCACGATTGCTTTATAAATATGTTCATTTTCAATTTGCGGATTTTCCATACTCTGTGCAAGTATTTGCGCATGCTGTATGACTTCCTGAGATTTTATGGTAAAATTATTAATGTTCATTATATATGTTTTTTGCCGTTAATGTTTAATTTTGAATTATAAAGGACAACAATCTTACCACGAAGAATAAACAGACAAAATGTCGGAAAAATCATCTTTTCGCAGGACATTTCGACAGATTGTATGGAAATAAAAAAATCGACTAATTAGCTTTAAAAGAAAAATGGGAGTATTTAATAACTTGTTCAGTAGTAAAAATGTAAACCCTGAGGAACAAAAGGATAAAATAGCATGGATACCTTTAACATCTGTGGATCAGCTTATTGAGATTAAACAAAACTCTTCTAAAAGGCCTCAGATTATTTTTAAACACTCCACTTCCTGTGGTATCAGCAGTATGGTTCTCAGATCTTTCAGGAATTCATATTCCCTAGAGGGAAATCAGGCTGATTTGTATTTTTTGGATTTGCACAGATACAGGGAAGTTTCTAATGAAGTTGCAAAAAAATTTCAGGTATACCACCAATCACCTCAGGTTTTAATAATAAAAAACGGTTTTGCTGTAGCTCATGAATCTCATGGGGGAATTACATCACTGAATTTATCAAGCTATATATAAAAAAACCCCGAAATTTCGGGGTTCTGATTTTAATTAAACTTGTGTCTTACCACGATGTCCTTCAATCTTGATTTTAAATCCTCCCCGGCATCGTAAACCATTTGCTCATTGGAAGGAAATGGTACCGCAACTCTTTCTAATAGCGGGACAAGATCGTTATCAAGCGCTCTTTTATCACCGTTATAATTTGCATAAACATGCTCAAATACAAATTCACTGCTAATAGGGTATGAATTGAGTTGTTGTTTTCTTTGCAAATCTATATAACTTACATTACCGGTAACTTGCGCCGATTTATGCTGGGTAAACTGATAGAAATTGCAACTTACCGTCCTGAATCTATCCACCTTTATTTCATTACCCAGACTGTCTTTTACTACTCTGCCATCTGCATCAACAAGTACTTCAACTCCGTCTTTAATCTGTCTTTCCTTAATAATTTGTTTTTCCTGGATTTGTTCAGGAGATATGTTAATGGCTCTGAAGGCGACTTCCATTTCATAGTCATAGTCTACTTCAGCCAGCGGATTGGTATGATACTGTGTCCATTGGTCGTTTAATCCGTAAGTGTTGAAGTTCAAAAGCTCTTCTTCTAAACGCTCAGGCACTATTTGCTCTGTATCATTAACCATGT
Source organism: uncultured Eudoraea sp. (assembly GCF_947490415.1). Classification (GTDB taxonomy): domain Bacteria; phylum Bacteroidota; class Bacteroidia; order Flavobacteriales; family Flavobacteriaceae; genus Eudoraea. The sequence goes on along the minus strand of NZ_CANLGX010000003.1, from coordinate 602,705 downwards.
TTACTTTAACATAGTCCAACCCTTTCATATAGGCCTCGTCCATTTTTTCTCTGCTATCAGCAAATCCAGGACTTAATTCATTCAGATATTCAAAATCCCTATAAGCATTTCTATAGTCCTCCTTGTATTTTGCATTCTGTAACAACTCTGAAGCGTTATCATATAAATAATCAGATAAATTGTCTTTTGCTACAAGGATCTCATTATCGTAATTGGTAAAAGAAAATCTGGCATTCCGGTCTTCCTCATATACCTGCAGGGGTAGAAGTGGTTTTATTTGCTGCTGAACATTTTTCAAGCGGCTATAGCCATTAAATATCGCGTTGTAATTGGCAGGGTTACCTTCTTTTTTTAAGTATGCAATATTTTCTAATTCCCTTTGCGTATATTTTTTGAAGGCTTCTTCCAGAAGCAACACATAGGGTTGGTTGCCTTTTTTAGTTTTATTATCGGCCAGATTTCTAATAGACTTATTTATGGCAGCGGAATAATTACCAGTATTTATGGCCTCCTGGGTTTTTTTAACACCTCCGCATGCTATTAAAAGAACCAAAATTGTTGTAAAGAGTATCGTTTTTTTCATGATATTATATTTAAGGGTTTTAACAGCAGTTTTCAATAGCTGTGCCAAAACACATATAACTCATAACGAAAAACGATATTATATCGTATATATTCGGTAAAATGATCTTTTAATATTCTGAATTTAGAGATTATCTTTTAGTGCAGGAAGCAATTTTGTCTCTACCGTACCAAACCCAATGCGCACACCATCTTTTTCACAAAATCCTTTTAAAGTTACGGTGTCGAAATCTTGAATTGATGTCCTTTTTTCCCCATTCTGCAGGCTAACAGGCTTTGTTCCCTGCCACGCCAATTCCAGCATTGAGCCATAAGAATCAGGGGTTGCACCTGAAATTGTACCACTGCCCATAAGATCACCACTAAGTATCTTACAACCATTGGAAGTATGATGTGCCAGCTGTTGCGCCATAGTCCAGTACATATACTTAAAGTTTGATCTGGTAATCGTTGTAGGGACCCCTTCCTCTGGGGTTATTGAAACTTCTAAATGAATATCAAAGCTATTTTTTCCCTCTTGTTGCAAATAGGGTAGTGGTTTAGGGTCTTGTTTCGGGCTTTCAACCCTAAAGGGTTCAAGAGCTTCCAGTGTAACAATCCAGGGAGAAATAGAAGAGGCAAAGTTCTTTGCCATAAATGGCCCAAGGGGCACATATTCCCATTTTTGGATGTCCCTGGCACTCCAGTCATTTAGTAAAACCAGTCCAAAAATATACTTTTCAGCCTCGTCAATTGGGATAGATTCTCCTAATTTATTAGCATCTGTTGTTATAAAGGCCATTTCCAATTCAAAGTCAACCATTTTAGAAGGTCCAAACTCTGGTTTGTTAGCCCCTTTAGGTAACGTCTGTCCCTTTGGTCTTCGAATATTATTCCCACTGGGAATTATTGTGGAGCTTCTGCCATGATACCCAATTGGAATATGCAACCAATTTGGTAACAATGCATTTTCAGGGTCGCGGAACATACTACCAATATTAGTGGCATGCTCTTTACTTGAATAAAAATCCGTATAATCTCCAATCTGGACAGGAAGCTGCATTTCTATCTCGTCCATTGTGAATAAAACAATTTTGCAGTGTTCCTGGTTTTCTTTTAGAATAGGGTTGTTAATGTCAAAAATTTCGCTAATCCTATTTCGGACTAAACGCCAGGTTTTATGACCATCAGAAATAAAATCGTTCAAGGTATCCTGAAGGAATATATCATCCGTAAGCGGAATTCCATTGAAATAACCCAGTTGATGGAGTGCTCCAAGATCAATTGCATGATCCCCGATTCTAGTACCAATTGTTATGACATCATCCCTTGTCAGGAAAACACCAAAAGGAATATTCTGAATTGGAAAATCAGAATTAGGGGCTACTTGTAGCCAGGTTTGCTTGGATGGATCATTTGTTTTTAATGACATGATATAATTGTTGATTTATGTTTGATAAATTCCTGATCAAATATATTATTTTCTTCTTATTAAAGTCTGGCAATTTGTACTTTTACGCCTCATTTAACACAAGATTATTGTTATGCAACGCGACCATCAAATATTTGACTTAATTGCCGAGGAAAAAGAACGGCAATTAAATGGGATAGAGCTTATTGCTTCTGAAAATTTTACAAGTCCACAAGTTATGGAAGCTGCCGGATCTGTTCTAACCAACAAATACGCAGAGGGTTATCCCGGAAAGCGCTATTACGGGGGGTGTGAAGTAGTTGATAAGATTGAACAACTGGCAATAGACAGGGCTAAAGAATTATTTGGCGCGGAATACGCAAATGTTCAACCGCATTCGGGTTCTCAGGCAAATGCAGCGGTATACCAGGCATGTTTAAATCCCGGGGATACAATTTTAGGTTTTGATCTTTCACATGGAGGTCATCTTACTCACGGTTCACCGGTTAATTTTTCCGGAAAGCTTTACCGACCGGTGTTTTACGGTGTAGATGAAGAAACCGGTGTGATAAACTACGATAAAATAGAGGAAATAGCTAAAAAGGAGCGTCCGAAGTTAATTATCGCGGGAGCTTCTGCGTATTCCCGGGATATGGATTTTAAAAGATTTAGGGAAATTGCAGATAGTGTAGATGCACTTTTACTGGCAGATATTGCACATCCTGCAGGACTAATTGCAAAAGGGATATTAAATGATCCCATACCACACTGTCATTTTGTTACCACAACAACACATAAAACCCTTAGAGGCCCCAGAGGTGGGTTAATTTTAATGGGGCAGGATTTTGATAATCCTTTTGGGATTAAGCTGAAAAACGGAAATTTAAGAAAAATGTCTGCCTTGATTAATCTAGCCGTTTTTCCTGGTAACCAGGGAGGGCCTTTAGAGCATATTATAGCAGCCAAGGCAATAGCTTTTGGTGAAGCCCTTTCAGATGAATTTTTGCATTATATGTTGCAGGTAAAGAAAAATGCCGCAGCTATGGCTGCAGCTTTTGTTGCCAAAGATTATAACATAATTTCCGGCGGTACCGATAATCATATGATGCTCATAGATCTGCGAAATAAAAATATTACCGGAAAGGATGCTGAAAACATTCTGGTCAAAGCTGATATTACCGCAAATAAAAATATGGTTCCATTTGATGATAAATCACCCTTTATAACTTCAGGAATTAGATTTGGTACTGCTGCGATAACTACCAGAGGTCTTAAAGAGCAGGATATGGTCAAAATTGTAGACTTAATAGATGAAGTTATTACTCATCCGGAAGAGGAGGATGTCGTTTTGAAGGTAAAAGAAAAGGTTAATAAGTTGATGAAAAACCTTCCGTTATTTAACAATGGATAGCAAACGCCGTTTTATGGAAAACCAATAGCCCTATTTATTGGTTTTCCATTTTAATCAATGATTTAACATAAATAAGTCGCCAAAAATGATTGATTTATTCTTCAAGTCATAGATTACGGCATCTTTTTCAGAATCGAAATAAAGACCCCAATATTCAAAATAATCTTTCTTATCATTATTTCCAGCCCTAATATTCTTTAGTTTGGTATCATTTTCAAAGAGGTCTTCCTCAAAGACTGGAATATATATTTCATAGGGAGTTTCAGTAAGTTTTTTGGTAAAATACACATAGTGTTCTGCAATAGTTTGAAGAATTTGCCGAAGTTGTTCTTCAATACTATTTTCAAATATATTCTTAATGATAATAGAGGAATCTTTTAAAAAAATAGAAAGTTCTTCAATATCTATTCTCCTGCGATTCAATTCATTTAAGCTTCTCAATGCCTTAGAAAATGGGGAACTTTTAGACCAGCTATTCTGTGTAGAGTATATTCTGCCCCAGGTACCTTTTTGTAAATGTGACAGAACTTCAACCAGTTTAAAATTGCAATCCATTTCAATTACTAAATTTTCCCGGGTATTATCCGTGGAACAGTTTCGTATGGCTACATTAGAAAAATAATCTTTTTCCAAACTCTTTCTAAAAGCAGTCAATCCCTTTATTTGAGGGTTGTCATCCAGCTTAAGCTTAAGATTATCTCTAAAATTATCCTGTTTGTTTGACATTATAACAAAAAAACTTATTGGTATATATCAAAATTAATTTTAAAAAATAATAGTAGGCTATATAAAAACCATAGAATAAATAAGGTTTTACATGCATTTTGTATTTAACTGACAAGTTTGAAGAAAGAAACGGGACTAGTTTTGCTTAGAAGGAGGGAGTATATTCAGATGAATCCTCTGTTTCTGGATTCGGTAATCAAGGCCTGATCATTCTGTTTTTCAACCCCAAAAACTGCTTTCAGATTCCGTTTTCTATTTTCAATACTGGGAAGTGATAAGGATACATAATTAACCATATCTTTAGTTTTAGTACCTATAGAGAGATAATGAAGTATCTTTTTATCTTTCTCATCCAGGACAATATCATCATTAGCCATCTTTTTCCGAATAGCTGCAAGGGCCTTCTGTGTATAATAGGGGGGATTGGATATTACAGTTAGGACCATAGCCTGTAATGATTTTTGATCTATTTCTGTTTTTACCATATAACCTTCGGGATCAACAGTCTTAAGAATACTGTTTATTCTGTAATTATCACTAAATGAAGACATAAAAACAATTTTTGTCCTGGGAATCACCTTTCGTGCAAAAACCCCTATATCTTCGCCGGTTTTCGCAGGTCCTTCAACAGCTTGTGATAATTGTATGTCTAATAAAAGAATGTCATAATTAAATGAAGTGACAGAATTTTCTATTTTTTGTATCGCCCCTTCATAGGTTTTGGCAGTATCTACATGTACTCTAAATTCTTTAAATTCTGTGTCCTCCAGGATAAATTTATATCCCATTGTGGTCATTTCATGATCATCTACCGCTAAAATCCGAATCGTTTTCATGATGAAGTTTTTTCTACTGTCTTAAATTTTTCTTTTCCATTAATCTGACTTACACTTTCAGATTCCTTTAATTGGTATGGCACTTGTACGGTTACCAGGGTGCCTTTTCCTGGTTTGCTCTCTAAACTCCAGTCCCCGTTTAATTTATTTACCCTGGAAGTAATATTTTTATGACCAATCCCTTTCTTACCTTTTTTGGTATCAAAGCCCCGGCCGTTATCTTTTAGTGTTACTTTTAATTCACTATCTGTTGAGTCCATTTCAAGATTAATCCTTGTAGCAGCGGAGTGTTTAATGCTATTTTGAAGACTTTCCTGGATAACTCTGTAAAGATTAATTTTAATATCGCCACTTAAGGCATCCCAATCAAGACCTTCATCATATTTAAAATGGTACTCCAGATTAGCTGCGTTACATATATTTCTTAATAAATCTTCAATGGATATTATAAAGTTATGGAATTTCTGATAAGAAGCATCGTTTAATTGGTGAGAAATTGTTCGTATCTCTTCCTGCACACCTTGTAACTTTTCAATAGCCGCACCGCGCATGCTAATGGCATTATCATCTATTTTTTTGTTCAATCCCAACAACATCATCCGAATACCATTCATTTCACCCAGTATGCCATCGTGAAGTTCCTCTGAAATTCGTTTCTGTTCAGATTGTTTTCCTTCCTCCAGTTTTTGGTTCTGGGCGAGCATCAGTTCAAATATTTCCTGGTTGGCCTGCTGTTGTTGTTGTTGGAACCGCAGATTTCGATTTTTAGCGCGCTGAGTAATAATAATAAGAACGGAAATAGCCAATAAAAAAAGGCCTATAGCAATACCTATCCATAGCTGCCTTTGTCTTGCCAAAAGTTGGTTTTCCGCTATAAACTCATCGGTTTCAAAACGGATACGGGCAAATTTGTTTCTGATCTTGCGATCTTCTTCCTGGAGACTGTCATTTAAAACCAGGTATTCCTTCAGATAGGACGGTGCATTTTCTGGGTCTAATAAAGGGTATAGCTTTAATGTTTCAAGAACAAGCTGGTTATCACTACCTTCTTTTGCAATTTCAAGAGCCACCTGAGCATTGGCCATTGCCATTGTAGTATCTCTTTCAGCCAAAAAATACTCCGCCAGATGGTAGCGACTCATGGCAATTTGATCAAGGTAGTTCTCCTGGATATTAATTTGCAAAGCCTCTTTTAAATTGGCTTCGGAAATTTTCATTTGGCCCGTTTTGAACTGACTATAAGCCAAATTATCAAGGGCAAGAGCGTAGCTTTTTGAATTCTTAATCAGCAAACTATCTGTGCTTACTACCTTTTCGAAATATGGAATAGCTTTTAAATAATCTCCTTGTTCCTTATAAGAATTCCCAATATTATTGTTCAGTATGTTTTGTTTTTCATTAATTGATTCTTTTGGTAGTTTGTTGAGGTATTCCGCTGCTTTAGAAAAATAGTTTCGTGATAGCTCAAATTCATTCAAGCTTTTGGCAAGAGTTCCCCATAAATTATAACAGAGGAACAATTGTTCATTATTTTCCACAGTTTGAAGCAGTTCAATGGCTTTTATGAGGTTAATTTCTGCCCCGGTAAAGTCCTTTATATCTTTTTGTATTAAAGACATTCTATAAAGTACTCGGCCTCTTCTGGACTTATCATTTAAGGCGGTATAAATTTTTTCTGCCTGGGCGTATTCGTAATAGGCGCTGTCTTTAATAAAATTATACTGATAAAAATAGCCCAGATCCCAATGTAAGGCCGCTAAGATTAAAGAATCTTTAGTTTCTTGTGAGATAAGCTGCCCACTTTTGTTAATCTTCCTGAAATTAATAGAATCTGTTAGTAGATACGCCAGCGAAAGTTCGGAATAATACTTCAGCCTTATGGAATCATTTGGTTCACTGGTAGCACTCTCATAGGCCTTTTGTAAAAAATCCTTTTGGGCCTTTAAAGGTAGATTTGCGTCTGTTCCATTTTTGATCCACACTTGGGTGCTATCTAGACTGAGAAGTTCACTATTTAAATGGGTAGATTGATTTTCTTTTTTGCAGGAAAAAAAAAGAAGTAAGAGCGATATTAGAACTATATGTTTTTTAGTTACCATAACACTTAGAAACTAATTGCTTCCAATACAAGATAATTAAAAAGCCCTAAATACACTATTTAAGGCTTTTTAATTATTTATAAAAATTGTGAGGGTTGAATATATTCTTAAAATTTAATTTAGCTTCTACCTCCTCCAATCGGTGTATCATCTCCATCAGTTCCCTGCTCATATAAGGTTTGATCTTCGGCGCTGTTATCTGCGTCACAGGAATATAATCCCATACTAAATACTACTATTGCGACAATGCTTAAAACTTTTTTCATCTTTATCGTTTTTTTTAAGGGGTTATTTATTATTGACTAGCATGGGACTAATCTAAAAGGATAACCAAAAGTTTATTGTTTTAAAATAAAAGTATTAGCAGATGTACCTATTCTATGAGTATTTGAAAGGTTTTTGAGAGTATTCCTTTAATTGGAGGGTGATATGGTGTTTTTTGATAAAATCTTTTTTAAACCATCTATATTTTCTTTATAAGATTTGGAGAAAGGCAGTTGTGTTTTCCTAATCTTTAAGAAGCATGTAGATTTTCCATAATTAATTCCCGAGACATAATGCGTGTTCAGGATATAACTTTGGTGAACACGTATAAAATTGGAGGGTAACTGATTTTCAAAAGTCTTAAGGGTTTTATAAGCGCTTATTTTGCTGCCGTCTTTCATGATAAAATCTGTAGCATTATTGTCTGCTCTTAAATAAAGTATTTCATTGGTATCCAGATATTGGTAATCATTGTAAGATTTAAGACAAAGCGTATGAGAAACATCTTCTTTTGGCAATTGTTTTTTAAGCCGTAATAACGTCTTACGAATATCAAATTCATTATAAGGCATCAGCCAGTAGTCAAAGAAATTATTTTTAATAGCATTATAGGCGTACTCCTTGCTTTTTGAGATTCCAATAAGAATGGGAATATTTTTAACATACTGATACAATTCAGTGACCATGTGAAAATATTCAAAAGCCTTGTCGTTTAGGTTAATAAAAACAACATCCGGAGTGTATTTAAGAATAGCATTTAAGCCATCTTCACAGTTTCTGGCCTGACTGGTGCATACAAAATCCCCATAGTCCTCCAAATAGTGCTGCAACTGCAAATTTGAGGTGGCGTCGGAATCAATTATAGTATAAGAATACTCCATGCCAAGCTATTTGGGTACAAAGTAGTAAACCTATTCGAAAAGACACCCTACTTTTACCATAGAATAATTAAGGTTTTTCTACATAAAGTGTTGGAAATCAAAAATATTGAAAGAAAATTCCTTCAAATAATATTGCTAAAGCTTAATTCTGATCGAAAGCTACAAATTCATAGGCCCCAATATCGGGTTCAGAACTGCGATCTGTTCCCAGAAGATCTGAGGGTACCAGCAATGCTGTGTCAGGATCTGCTTTGCCAATTGCCGAAGAAGAAATGCCAAGCCTGAAATCGTTTTTTGCAGTATTCCAAAAATCAGCATTCTCATTCAGAAAAACATTGTTGTAGTAGGTATCATTATCAAAATCATACAAAGGATCTGAATCAAACTGATTATTTGTATCCTTAAATTTAATCAGGCAATTCTTGAAAGAAAAGTCAAATGCATTTGTCTCATCAGAATTTAAGGAGAGTTCAAGAGACATATTGCCATCTGCAATACAGTTTATAAAACTAGCTGCAAGGTCCTGTCCGCTTGCACTTGTATCCTCCACGAGATCATAATTACTGATTTGCAATGCAGCACCTGATCTGAAACCATTACTCCAATAATTGGCTATTGAACAGTGCACAAAAGAATAACTACCCCCATTGGAAAGGATTAATGAGCCATTTCCCGCATTACCCAGCACCAAATTTTCTCCATTAATTGAGGAAGATTTTGCCCAAATATTTATCGCCAGGCTGTTATAAATCTGAGAATTACTGACCGAAAGTTTTGGCGGATTTAAGTCCGAATTACCTTCAACCAATAGTCCCACAGAAGCATTCCTGATGGTAAGATGGTTTATGATATTGTTACTACTGCCGGGAGCCAGCCAAATGGTTCCCCACTGCCCGGGCACCTCGGAGAACTCAGTTTCCAGGCGGTCACCCTCAAAAATTACTTCATTTTCCAAAAGAAGCGTATCCATGCTTAAAGTCCCATTAACCTTAAGGGAAGCCCCTTCTCCTACCAATATTCCCGAATCTTTGTGAAAGTGTACTCTGCTGCCTGCAGCAATATTAAGGATTTTATCGGATGCTACTCCGGCATAACCATAGATAACATAAGGTTTTTCATTGCTAAAGCTCAGTTGCTCATCGGTAAGAAGAAATCCTTCTATTCTAATTTCATTTCCATCTTTGTCCAGTCCCAAAAGTAAAGTTTCCTTAGTTCCATCAGCATTTTCTGCAGGATAAAGGAATATAGCATCTTTTATTAAAGTCACTAATTGAACTTCCCGCTGTTTGGGGCCTGCATCAAAAAGGATGGCATCCGTATACAAAAATTCATTCCCGCTTATTGTCGAAATATCAAAAGTTGTTTCGATAAAAATAAATAAGCTGTCTTTGGCCATTAATGGGACATTTTCAAATTCTTTCCCGGCCACACCATCTACATTTAATCTGTAGCTGCTATTATTTCCTTGTGCCAGACGAACACTAGGGATTTGTATATCGTTATTTGATCGGTTATAGACCTTTAGAGAATAAGTACTACTGCCAATATTGGTAAAGACCGTATCTAAATAGACTGTATCCTTTGAAAACTCCAAATTGCCACTGCTCGTATCGTACTGAAAATCCTTCCTGCAAGAACACCAGAGAAGTGTTATCAATAGAATTGGTATAATAAAAAGACTTTGGCGCATATCATATCAGCTATGATTCTTTGTCACATCTGCAAAAATAGAACGAATTTCTTCTGAAATTCGTATTGGTTTGAGTGTTTCGGGATTAAGAAGGCACCATGTTGTTTTTGAATGTAGCAAAAGAGTATTCGTTGCCGCGTTATACATCTCAACAACCCTTGTAGAAATTGCTCCTTTGGAATTTTCAATATATGTTTTCAATAGAATAACATCACCCAAACCGGCGGCGCTTTTATAGGTTATGTTATGATTAAGAACTACCCAAATAAAACGCTCCTGAAGCTCTTTTGAAGTCAGGTGCTGCCAATGTTCTTTGGAAATGTCCTGAATCCATTGTACATAGCGGACATTGTTTACATGATTTAGGTCATCAAGATCATCAGGTTGTACAACTAACGTTTTTTCAAAAGCCTCCATCTTATTTTTTCTTGATCCTAATTTCAAAGAGTTTATCCCAGTTTTTTCCTGTGACAAAGAATGTGTCAGTTGTTGGGTTGTAGGCCACGCCGTTTAAAACATCAAGATTTTCATGTTTTTTAACTTTATTCTTCAATCCGGCCATATTAATCACCCCAACGATGGCTCCACTTTCCGCATCAATAATCATCATACTTTCCTTTTGCCATACATTGGCGTATATTTTTCCATCCACATATTCCAATTCATTGGCTTTGTTGAAAATGGATTTATTGGTTACTGTTTCAATATAACTTACTTCCGTTAGTGTCTCCGGATCTAATAACCAAATTTTTTCAGTACCGTCGCTTTTGTAAATCATTTTTCCGTCATTACAGAGTCCCCAACCTTCTTTGCTCTCCCCATATTGAAAACTATTAAGTTCTTTAAAATCAGAAAGTTGGTAAACAAATCCGATGCTGCTTCGCCATGTAAGTTGATAAAGTTTGTCATTTAAAATGGTAATACCTTCTCCAAAATAATTTTTGGCAAGGTCCTTTTGTTGCAATACTTTACCGGTTTTATAATCTATTTTCCTGATGAACGATTTAGCATTTCCTCCACTACCGGTACTCTCATATAAGGTATCATTGTAAAATTCTAATCCCTGAGTGAATGCGTTTAAATCGTGTGGGTATTCATTGACAATTTCATAAGTGTAAATTTCAGGCGCTGTGCCCGACAAAACCTTTATTTTTTTAGTTATTTCCGCTGTATTCCCTTCATATTCAATAACAGCTTTGAGTTCTTTTTGCCCCAAACGTGTTATATCCAGACTTAGTTTGTCTCCTTTTAGCTCCAATACTTTCCCGTCGATGGAATAGCTTATTTTATCTATTGTTTTTCCTTTTTTGTTGTTTATGGATACAGCTACGGACTCCTGATTGCTAAGCTCATTGGTATTGCCGGCTAACTCAATTTCAAATAACTGTTTGGGTTTTGGATCCCCTTCGCAGGCTAAGAACAGCATGGTTATTATTACAGGGACGAAAAACTTAATGAAATTCATATACGATTTTACTTCTATAGTTTAAGATTAGATAGCCTAATATTGGAAGTTACTCTTAGCAAAAGTATTATTTATTAAATGCTTTGGGGCTAAAATAAGAATGTAAAACGATTGTCCCAAATTTAAATTGGTCGTATATTTGCATGAGGCAAGTCCTACACGACCAGCTCCCTCTGAATCCCCCAGGGTGGGAACGCAGCAAGGGTACGAGGTTGTAGCGGTGCGATGTAGGTAGCTTGCCTTTTTTTTATGCAGTTAATTTTGTGTTTTTGACACCTGCCAGGGATTAATATAATTCTTCACTTCCGTTCTGAATTAAGATTTCAGTATTTTCTTTCTCTTCTTTTTATTTGTTTATTTGCAAGGTATATGAGACAAAAAATTGTTTTAATTACTGGCGGTTCCTCAGGTATTGGCAGATCTATTGGTTTGCATCTTCAATCCAAAGGATATAAGGTTTATGGTACTACTCGTAACTTGGAGAACTATCCTGAATTCTCAGATTTTCAACTCATAGAATTAGATGTCAGGGATGATGACAGTATTGCACGGGCTATAGATAATTTAATTGCCGCTGAGGGGTATTTAGACGTACTTATAAATAATGCGGGAATTGGAATAACGGGGCCAATTGAGGAAACACCGGAAGCTGAAATAAAAAAAGTATTTACCACTAATTTCCACGGACCAATTAATACGGCCAAAGCCGTATTACCGCAGATGAGAAAGCAAAATTCAGGACTAATCATAAATATCACCTCAATAGCCGGATATATGGGATTGCCTTATAGGGGGATTTATTCAGCCAGTAAAGGTGCTTTGGAATTACTTACAGAAGCCCTGAGAATGGAGACCAAAGACTTTGGTATTAAGATAACTAACCTGGCACCTGGTGATTTTGCAACGAATATAGCAGCCGGCCGTTACCACGCACCCGCAAATAGTGATTCGCCATATTACCAATCCTACAGCAAATCATTAGCCATAATCGATGATCATGTACAGGAAGGTCAGGATCCTATAAAGGTTGCAGAAATGGTATTTAGAATCATTAATACTAAAAATCCAAAAGTTCATTATAAAGTTGGAAGTACAATGCAGAAATTTTCATTGGTTTTAAAGAAAATTTTGCCTGATAAACTTTATGAACGCTTGTTATTGAATCATTATAAATTGTAGTTTTGTAGGCGCGTTTTTAAAGTAGATACGCAGCTTTCAAAGGTTATTAAAACAAAAGAAAACACATGAAATTTTTTATTGATACTGCTAATTTAGATCAAATTAAAGATGCTCAGGAGCTTGGCGTTTTGGATGGGGTTACTACAAACCCTTCATTAATGGCAAAGGAGGGGATCACAGGAAGAAATAATATCTTAAAACACTATGTGGATATATGTAACATTGTTGATGGTGATGTATCTGCTGAGGTAATTGCGACAGATTTGCAGGGAATGATCAGAGAAGGGGAGGTGCTGGCAGATTTACATGAACAAATTGTTGTCAAGGTTCCTATGATCCGGGATGGAGTAAAAGCACTTAAATACTTTGCAGACAAAGGCATTAGAACAAATTGTACGTTGGTTTTTTCACCGGGACAGGCCCTTTTAGCGGCTAAGGCAGGAGCAACTTATGTTTCACCGTTTATAGGAAGATTAGACGATATATCTACAGATGGATTAAATCTTATTTCTGAAATAAGGCACATTTATGACAATTATGGATATGAAACGGAAATTCTGGCTGCTTCAATAAGACATACGATGCATATTATCGACTGTGCTAAAGTGGGGGCTGATGTTATGACCGGGCCTTTATCTGCTATTGAAGGACTGTTAAAACATCCCTTAACAGATATAGGGTTAGAAAAGTTTTTAGCGGATTATAATAAGGGAAATTAACTCAGTAACTTATTTTGGGCCAAGCGGTTAGGATTATCCATAATCGTTTGTTCTGTCAATCAAACCTGGTATCCTAGAAAGAGGTATAAACGTTAGCAAAAGCATCTACAATTATGCCGTCATTTGTAATAATCCCTCTATTTGGGTCATAGACGATTAAGGTATGCGCAACATCTTCAAAATTATCTGTCCAAAATTGTTCGTTTTTATCCAGTTGTGAAACTTCGAGCATATTATTCCATCGGGAATGTTCAGTTCTTACATTTAGACCAATAAAAGTATACTCCGGATATTTTTCTTTTAATAGATTAATACGTGTAATCATATTGGTAAAATGCCTTTTTTCGGGCGCTGACCAAAAGTAAAATACAACCTTTCTGTCTTTTCCTAAGTCCTTTATGGAAACCTTGTTGCCTTCAGAATCAAATACCATGAGTTCAGGCAGTTCTTTCTGCGGTTGTAAATTTTTTATCCCGTCATATAGTCCGTTAATTTCATGTATGTGCCTATTGTTCCCTGACATTTGATGAAATTCCTTAATGAAAATTTCAATATTTTCCTCTTTGTCATATTTAAGCAAATAATCCATTGCAACATTCCTGAATAGATTATCTCTAAGTTCCTTTTGCATTATTAGACTATCTATTAACTTTAATTTGTGTTGATTAAAATGGAGTTTGTTTTTTGCCAATTTAATCTGACTTCCACAGCCATTTTTACAGTCCATGTATGAAAGGTTCCCTAAATGATATTTCATGAAATTATAATACGGCCGGTAATAACCTAGACCTTTGTTATCATAATTGATATCGGCGCGATAGTCATAAAAGTCAGGGGGAAGATCATGAATAGATTTCTCACCTTTTTTCCTTTTATGATAAAACGGATAGGCCTCTTTGAAGATATAGGAAGTATACATAATACCCGCCTGGGCTATTTCCTTAGCACCATCTGAAAGTTCAGCCTCCATTGAAAGGTTGTTTAACGATTCAAGTTTTACATTTTTTAAGGAGTCTATTTTTGATATAAATGCTTCAGGTTCCAGGCTATAGTATTGATAAATCAACTCTTCCTCCTGTTCATTGGCCAGAAACATCTCCAATAGAAAGTTATTTACCTGTTCATTGGTACCAGAAAAAACCAGTGATTCATCAAAATCAACTGTATTTAGCCTTAATTGTAAACTATCACCTCGCTCTAAAAACACGTACTGCTCTTCCGGAAAGTGGTAAAAATGATGAAGACCCTCGTCTACTGAATCCAACTGAAAGGAAAATCTATTATTCTCATCAAGACGTGCTGTATCTAAAACCACGTCTCCTTTAAACAGGACAACATACTCGCTTGAAGGGTTTACAATTTCCCCGCCAAAATAAACCGCTGTAGATTTTTTTTCTGCGGTATTACAAGCTGCCAGTAAGATTATAATAAAATATAGTAAAGTTTTATTCATATAATTTTCGCTGCCTATAGGATACAAAACTAGTTAAACCAATAGCCTGAAGCTGTTAAGGCTCAGTTAAAAGTTCACAATCATTGTTAATTGGGAAAGCCGGCTATTCGCGTCGAGGATTATTGCCACTTAGGATTATTTTTCCGTATTTTTGCAAAAATTTTAAAAAGACAAGTATGTTATCTGTTTCCAATTTATCAGTTCAATTTGGTAAAAGAATACTTTTTGATGAAGTAAATGTTAGTTTCACACAAGGCAACTGTTATGGGATCATTGGTGCCAATGGAGCAGGGAAATCTACTTTTTTGAAAATACTCTCAGGTGAAATTGACCCAACCTCAGGTAAGGTACACCTTGAACCGGGCCGGCGTATGTCTGTTTTAGAACAAAATCACAATGCCTATGACGAAATAACAGTTCTTGAGACTGTGGTTATGGGTAACAAACCCTTATATAAAATCAAAAAAGAGATAGATGCTCTTTATGCAGACTATAGTGATGAAAATGCAGATAGAATTGGAGAACTGCAGGTAACCTTTGAAGAAATGAATGGCTGGAACGCGGATAGTGATGCGGCTACCTTATTATCAAATTTGGGAATTCCGGAAGTATTTCATTTTACCTTAATGTCTGAACTGGATTCAAAATTAAAAGTTCGTGTTCTCTTGGCTCAGGCGTTATTTGGTAATCCGGATGTTTTAATTATGGATGAGCCCACGAATGATTTGGATTATGAAACCATTACGTGGTTAGAAAATTTCCTGGCTTCTTACGATAATACGGTAATTGTAGTGTCTCATGACCGTCATTTTCTGGATGCGGTTTGTACCAATATTGCCGATATAGATTTTGGTAAAATCAATTCCTTTTCCGGTAATTACACCTTTTGGTATGAGAGCAGTCAATTAGCAGCCAGGCAAAGGGCACAACAAAACAAAAAAGCAGAAGATAAGGCCAAAGAATTACAAGAATTTATCCTGCGCTTTAGTGCTAATGTCGCTAAAAGCAAGCAGGCAACATCAAGAAAGAAGATGTTGGAAAAACTTAAGATTGAGGACATTAAGCCGTCGAGTAGGAGATACCCTGCAATAATTTTTGAACAGGAAAGGGAAGCCGGTGACCAAATTTTAAATATTGAAAATTTGGCTGCGAGATCTGAGGATGGGGAATTATTGTTCCAAAACTTAAATCTGAATCTAGCTAAAGGAGATAAAGTGACAATTTTATCCAGAGATTCAAGGGCGACAACTGCTTTTTATGAAATTATCAATGGCAAAAGAAAAGCTGATAGTGGCACATATCACTGGGGAATTACAACTGTGCAATCCTATTTGCCAGCTGATAATTCTGACTATTTCAACGAAAATTTGAATTTAGTGGATTGGTTACGACAGTGGGCCAAAACCGAAGAGGAAAGAGAGGAAGTATATATTCGTGGTTTTTTAGGTAAAATGTTGTTTAGTGGGGAGGAGGCATTAAAAAAGTGTACGGTTCTCTCTGGTGGTGAAAAGGTGCGATGTATGCTTAGCAGAATGATGATGATCAGGGCTAATGTACTAATGTTAGACGAACCTACTAACCATCTTGATCTTGAAAGTATAACAGCCTTTAACAATTCGCTGAACAATTTTAAGGGCACAGTTATATTTACTACTCATGATCATCAATTTGCTCAAACCGTGGCAAATAGGATCGTAGAATTGACTCCAAAAGATACTATAGACAGATATTTAACGTTTGATGAATATATGTCTGACAAGGCTATAAGGGAACAACGAGATAAAATGTATGCAATACCCGTATAGCTGAATAGGACCTCCCAAATCCTAATGCTATGCAAACCTACAGAATTTACTTTCTTTTGCTGGCCCTTTTTATGCTGGGGTGCAGCGATGATACCGGAGACCTTCAGAATACAAAAGAAGACTTTCCCAATGTTGATGCTAATTATTCATTGTTGGTGCAATCTAATGAAGTCCTATCACTTATTAATTTAGATGCTGATGCTGAAACTATTTTTTTAGATCCGGGGATAAGTGAATTTGAAGGTATTTCTTTTCCTTCGGTTACTTACAGAGACGGAAACGAAATAAGTATTTTTAATGCTCAAACGGATTGTTCAGGGAGAATTTCTTTATATGATTTTAAAAATGACGCCTTACAAAAAACAATTGTCTTTGATGATTTGGGAAATTGTGATCTTATTGTTCGGGCACTTGCTCATTCCGAAAATACCTTCTACGTTGGTTATGAGGTACCCGGAGGAGGAGCCAAAGAGACACTTTATTATATTCGAATAATTGACACCTCAACATCAGTAGCTGAATTTGTTGATATTGAGTTGGCTAAAAGACCCTTACAGGCAGTTTTTTCAAATAATCACGTATATATTTTATCAGAGGATATAGAAGATGAAAATAAAAATGCCTTGATAGTCTTTGATACCGGGATGGGAGAGTTAGTAGCCGATATAAATCTCGGATTTGACGTACAAAGACTTTTTAAATCCGATGATGAGAATATCATAGTCAGTTATCCTGAGTTACATCATATTATTAGCAGTACTACAATGGCAATAAGCGCAACGATTCGTTATGGCGATGGTAAGGAACCTGGATTCGGAGATTCTGAATCCTCCTTTTATGATGATGTAGGGAATTTGTATTATTCAATGCCCACGAATTTTTCCGGGACTTCATATCCAAATATTCCGGCTG
Source organism: uncultured Eudoraea sp. (assembly GCF_947490415.1). Classification (GTDB taxonomy): domain Bacteria; phylum Bacteroidota; class Bacteroidia; order Flavobacteriales; family Flavobacteriaceae; genus Eudoraea. Next base: position 585,293 of record NZ_CANLGX010000003.1, on the reverse strand, counting down.
TTTATGATTTTGAAACTAATACTGCATTTCTTTATTACTACGAGAATTTTTTATCGGAACAGGAACAATTAGTTGAATTCGAAATTGGCGATACCAGCATGGTTTCATACGATGCCAAAAACAACCTTATTTTAATTGGATATCAGAAATCAGGAGATCCTGGTAAAGGTGGCCTATTGCGTGTCAGACCTATTCCCAACCCTGCATTTATCGATAATATAGATCTGAATGGCGTGCCTTTTCAGATGTATACCAACTAATTTAACACCGCATGAAAAAAGCGAAGTACAATATGAAATTCGCTAGTCTATATGCTCAGGCATTAAAATATTTACTATTCCAGATAGCAGGATTAAAATTCTTACCCAAAGCGAACCCGTAGAAAATAACTACCGCGGCTATAGATTTGAACATAAAAAAGAATATTATCATAAATTCCATTTGCGAATTTGATTTTGAAAAAAGTCCGTTTGGAATAAAAAGTGTAGTTAGATAACTGATTAAAACTACAAGTAATGTAAGGTTGATAATATTCTTAAATGGCCAAACCAGAATCCTGCGTAAAGGATGCAGATCATTACCCCATTTATCAATTAAATAAAAATATCCATTACCAATAGGGGCAAACAATAGGGGATCATCTTTATCTGCTAATTTGAACAGTTTTGAAGGGGCAACTATTTTAAAACCTTCAATTTCAATATTATGCTTTTTCTCCAGCAGTTTTATCTTATCAATTGTTTTATCCGGAATCTGACCTTTAAAATATTTGGAGTCCAGAAAACGAAGTCTGTAGTTAATGCAGATTTCCTTTATTTGATCAATGTGAAAAATTCTATCTGTTTCTAAAAGATCAAATTTGAAATTATTTTGTGAACGATTAGTACTGCCGGATATTTTTTTCAGAATTTTTTCTTCTTTTTCGGAAGATTTCTGTAAGAGTAAATATACCTCATTAATAAGCTGTTCTTCGGAGAACTGACGTTTTGCTTTATTGAGTTGCTCCTGGATATTTGTGTTTTTTAATAACATGGGTTTCTTTTTCTAGCAATTGAGTCAAAAATAATGAATTGACTTTATGAAACAAATTCTGTTTAAGATTTCAGCAACGTTAATATTTTGTTAAATTCTTTCAAATGCATTTTCACTTATATGACTGTGTCCACCATAATTGTATCTTGTCGGCTTAGCTATACCGTTCATCGATAATTTCGAATAATTTAAATTAGATACCATGAAATATTTGGCAACCCCCCTAAGCCTACTTGCCTTATTGACCTCTTTAACAACTTTTTCTCAAACTTCCCTGGCTTCCGTAAATAATGATCTATTAAAAAAAACAATTATTCGGAGCACGGAGGAATCTCAAATTCACAAAACGCTTCTTGCTGCTGTAAAAGCTGCAGATCTTGAAGAAACTCTCGCTGGTGATGGTCCATTCACAATTTTTGCTCCATCAGACGGAGCCTTTAAGAAGATGTCTGAGGATAAGATAGCTGCATTGTTAAGACCTGAAAATAAAAGGGCCTTACAATCTTTTGTTACCTATCACATCGTTGCTGGTAATCTTACGGCTTCAAAAATATTAAAGGCAATGTGCAGGGGTAAAGGTATTGCGAGTTTAACTACTGTTCAGGGTAATGAGTTATTAGCCACTATGGATGGCCTGGATATTGTTCTAACTGATTGTTTTGGAAATATAGCAAGGATAACTTCTGCAGATGCCAATCAGAGTAATGGTGTTATCCACGTAATTGACAGTGTAATTTTGCCAAATCAATTGTAACCTATCGTAACTCTGCACCCAACTCTTTTTCAAAGCGTTGCTGCAGTTTTTTCATAATCTTATCGATCTGCTTATCCGTTAATGTTTTCCGGGCATCCCCTATGGTAAATCCTACAGCATATGATTTTTTTTCCGGTGGGAGATTCTTTCCGGTATAGACGTCAAAAAGAGTAATATTTTTCAGTAGATTTCTTTCTGTATCGAATGCAATGGTTTTGATTTCATCAAATGAGATATCCATGTCCAACAATAAAGCCAGATCTCTTTTTACCTCAGGAAATCTTGGAATTTTCTCAAAAATTATTTTATTCTTGGGGATGTTCTTTGATAATGCGTCCCACTTAAAATCGGCATAAAAAACATCTTGTTTAATATCAAATTCTTTCAAAATAGCCTTTTGAACAATTCCAAAGGTTACCAATTCAGTATTATTCTTTTTCAGGCATAGGCCTTCATGGAAAATGTCATTCTGCTCGGAAAATGAGTTATAATCAGCAATACCAAGTCGCTCTAAAACCAGTTCAACTGCTGCTTTTAGGAAATAAAAATCTGTAGGCCTGGAAGGAAAGATCCAGCTGTTTTCATTTCGGGTTCCCGTAATAATTAAGGTTAAGTGCTTAGATTCTAAATAATCTGATTTGGTGTTCTGGTATGTTTTTCCAAATTCGAAAAAATTTAGGTTCTGTTTTTTTCTGTTAATATTATAAGCCACTGTTTCTAATGCCGAAAATAGCATGGTTTGTCTTAAAACTGATAAATCTGCACTTAACGGATTTAATATGGCAACTCTCGTTTCTTCAGAATTAGTAGCTAGAAATTTATCATAATTGGGACTGGTAAGACTATTGGTCATAATTTCATAAAAACCTCTCGAAGCCAGCATCTCGCCAATTAGTTTTTCAAGTTTATGATCTTCAAATCTTGTACTGGTAGCAATGGAAGCATTCAGCTTTTCTTTAAAATCAATATTGTTATATCCGTAAATTCTCAAAATTTCTTCAATTACATCCACTTCTCTTTGTACATCTACTCTGTAAAATGGAATAAGAAGCCCTAAGCCCGATTCGGTAGAATTTTTAACCTGGATATCTAAGGATGCCAATATAGACTTAATCGTATCTGCGGGTATTTTTTGCCCTATTAAGGTATTGATTCTTTCGAAAGAAAGAAATACCTGATAATCATCTTTCTTCCGGGGATAAAGATCTACAACGTCCGAAGTAACATCTCCCCCTGTGATCTCCTTTATCAATAAAGCTGCCCTGCGCAGGCAATATTCGGTGTTATTTATATCTACACCTCTTTCAAAACGAAAAGATGCATCAGTATTTAACCCGTGGCGTTTGGCGGTTTTCCTAATTGAAACGGGGTCAAAATAGGCGCTTTCAAGAAATATTGATCTGGTATTTTCCGTCACACCTGTATTAATTCCCCCAAAAACTCCGGCAATACACATGGGCTTCTCATCATCACATATCATTAAATCTTCTTCATTCAAAATGCGTTCCTCACCGTCCAGGGTCATAAATTTAGTGCCGGATGGTAAAGTCTTTACAACTATCTTTTTGCCGCTAATTCTATCGGCATCAAATGCGTGCAAGGGCTGCCCCAATTCATGCAGGACGTAATTAGTAGCGTCTACCACATTATTAATAGGGCTCAGGCCGATGGCGCGCAATCTGTTTTTTAACCAATCCGGAGAAGGCTGCACAATAAGATTACTAAGTGTTACTCCGCAATACCTCGGTGCGAGGTTGTTATTTTCAACCGCAACATCTATTTTTAACGATCTGTTTTCAATATTGAAATTACTTACGGAGGGAGTAATAAGTTCTGTATGAATATCTCTCTGCTTAAGCCCTGCTTTTAGATCTCTGGCTACTCCATGATGGCTCATAGCGTCCGCTCTGTTTGGTGTTAAGCCGATTTCAAAGATTTCATCTTTTTCTATTTTAAAGATTTCGGAACAAGCCGTTCCCGGTATGAGTGTCTCGCTTAAAACCATTATACCCTCATGGCTTTCACCTAAACCTAACTCATCTTCTGCGCAAATCATTCCATGACTCTCAACGCCTCTTATCTTTCCTTTCTTAATTAGCAGGGTCTTTCCATCATTGGCGTATAACGTAGAACCTATCGTGGCCACAGGTACCATTTGTCCCTCGGCGACATTTGGCGCACCACAAACTATCTGAACAGGGTTTTCTAAACCAATATCAACCGTAGTCAGCTTTAACCTATCGGCATTCGGATGCTTTTCACAACTTAGGACATGGCCTACTACTACACCCTCTAAAGAACCGGGAATAGACTCGAATTGGGAGATGCCTTCTACTTCAAGCCCTAAATTGGTTAGAAGTTCCCCTGTTTTTTCTGCTTCCCAATCGAGCTTAAGAAACTGTTTTAACCAGTTATAGGAAATTTTCATTGGCTAGTTTTAGCCTTCAAAGATAAAACAAAGGTCTTATACATTCAATATAGTAGAGGCTGAATAGCTTTATTTTTTATTAAAGGATTTTAATCGTTATTTCGCACCTTATTAAATAACTTTTAAGATGCAAAGATTTTATTGTTTTTTCTTGCTGTTTTTAACTTTATTGTCTTGCAAGAAGCAGGAAAGTGAGTCCCTTAGGGAAGGGATGTGGTTAGCTCAATTGGAAGCCATGAATAATGAGCTTCTTCCCTTTAATTTTAATTTAAAAAAATCTGAATCAGGATATATAATGGACGTTTATAATGCTGGGGAAACTGTTCGGGTTGATGAGATTGAAATCCGTAATGACAGCATAAAAATTAAAATGCCTGCATTTGAGGGCTATATCTCAGGAACTTTTAATGATTCGGTTATTAAGGGCAGATTTATAAAAGAAAGCCTGGATAGAATTGTGCCATTTTACGCAGTATATGGAGATAGCATTAGATTTCATAGTTCAGCAAATGCAAGGGTAGATGTTTCCGGGATATGGGAAACCAAATTTAGTCCGGATTCTGAAGATGAGTATTTGGCCAAGGGTATTTTTACACAACAAATCAACAAGGTTAGTGGTACTTTCAGAACAAACACGGGTGATTATAGGTATTTAGAAGGGATAGTAGATGGCGATAGTTTGAGACTCTCCACTTTTGACGGGGCTCACGCTTTTTTGTTTACTGCAAAGGTGACAGACAGTACTTTAAACGGCACTTTTTATTCAGGAAATCATTTTAAAGAGCCTTTTATTGGCCGCAGGAATGAAGGATTTCAATTAGCTGATGAAGAATCGCTAACCTTTATGAAGGAGGGCTATGATAAATTACAGTTTTCGTTTCCAAATACTGAAGACATCTTAATTTCACTAGAAGACTCCAGATTTAAGGAAAAAGTTGTAGTGGTACAAATTATGGGTACCTGGTGCCCGAATTGCCTTGATGAAACCAGATTTTTATCAGATTACGTAAAAACCAAAAAACCGGACAATTTTGAAGTGGTTGCCCTGGCTTTCGAGTATGCCAAGACCAAAGAACTGGCTTTTAAGGGAATTGAAAGGCTAAAAAATAGGGTAGGGGTAACTTATCCAATTCTTCTGGCTCAATATGCCAGTTCCAGCAAAACCAAAGCGAATGAAAAACTACCCATGTTAAATCATATTATTTCATACCCTACAACTATCTTTATTGACAAGAAGGGAAAGGTAAGGAAGATTCATACCGGATTCAACGGGCCGGCCACAGGCCAAAAGTATATTGATTTTAAAGAAGATTTTGATCAATATATTGAATTGTTGCTAAGCGAATAATGCAAACTTCAAATTTGAAAGTCTGAGACAAAGTAAAAGCTCCTTCAAATTATGGTAGATTTACCTAACCAAATATTTTCCCGGTTGATAGTAAGATGATCATCTGATTCCCGGATATTACTCGAAATAAAATCGCCCACAGAATTTGTACCGTACTTGCTGTTTTTATCCAAATCCGGAGTGACAATTTCATTTTTCATTGATTTCAGGACTGCTATTACAAGAGCTCTGGACTCTTCATCCAGGCCAAAATGGTCTAATAGCATTGCCGCAGATAATATGGATGCAATAGGGTTGGCAATATCTTTATCTTTTGCCTGAGGGTAAGATCCATGTATTGGTTCAAATAGTGCATTGTGCTCTCCCACAGAAGCAGAAGGTAGCAGGCCTATAGAGCCACCAATTACACTTCCCTCATCGGATAATATATCACCAAACATATTTTCGGTAAGAATCACGTCAAACTGGCTGGGATTAAGTATTAGTTGCATTGCGGCATTATCAATAAACAAAAATTCCAAAGTAATCTCAGGATAACTTTCTGCAATTTTTGTGACCACTTTTCGCCACAGCCTTGATGATTCAAGGACATTTGCCTTGTCTACCAGGGTTAATTTCTTTCGTCTCGTTTTAGCTGCTTTGAATGCCATGTGCGCAATACGGCTAATTTCTGCCTCAGAATAGGTGCATAAATCTGAAGCCACAGTGCCATCTTCGTTCAAGTTCTTCTCACCAAAATAAATCCCTCCAATTAGTTCTCGGTAGATTACGAAATCAGTACCCCGAATAATTCTTTTCTTTAATGGAGATTTATCAATAAGCGTAGGAAAAACTTTGACCGGTCGAATATTGCTAAATAGTCCCAGTTCTTTCCTAAGCTTTAATAGCCCTTGTTCAGGTCTGATTTTAGCATCTGGGTCATTGTCATACTTAGGGTCACCTATTGCCCCAAACAATACGGCATCTGAATTTTTACATAATTCAAGAGTGGAATCAGGAAGCGGGTTTCCGGTTTTATCTATTGCTTTTGCACCAACTATTGCTTCAGTAAACTCAAATTGGTGACCAAAAGTCTCCCCAACAGCCTGAAGGCACTTAACAGCTTGAGCAGTAACCTCGGGTCCAATTCCGTCACCAGGTAAAAGAGCAATTGTAAGATTCATTTAAGCGACACTTTCAATATTAATTGGGCTTGATTCAATTATTTGGTGGATATCATCATCAAGGATTTCTTTTTTCTGGTCAGCAAATTTCAAAAATTCAGTATAAACACTATCCAATTGTACTTTTGTGAGTTCATAACCTACTTTTTTAGCCCGATAGGCCAATGCCGCTCTACCACTTCTTGCGGTAAGCACAATGGAGGATTCGTTAACACCAACATCCTCGGGGTCCATAATTTCGTATGTTTCTCGTTTTTTAATCACTCCATCCTGATGAATACCTGAACTATGCGCAAATGCATTTGATCCAACAATAGCCTTATTTGGCTGCACCACCATCCCCATTTTATCTGAAACCATTTGGCTGGTACTGTATAATAATTTACTGTTAATATTCGTATCCAAATTGAGATCCGGGTGTTGTCTTAATATCATCACAACTTCCTCAAGTGAAGTATTTCCCGCCCTCTCGCCAATACCATTAATTGTACATTCTATCTGTCTTGCTCCATTGATTACCCCTGCTATTGAATTTGCCGTAGCCAGTCCCAAATCATTATGACAGTGACAAGAAAGTTTGGCTTTTTCAATTCCTTTTACATTTTCTTTCAAATATTTCATTTTTGCGCCATATTCCTCGGGAAGACAATATCCTGTCGTATCCGGAATATTTAGTACGGTAGCCCCAGCCTTAATAACGGCTTCACATACACGTGCCAGGTATTCATTATCTGTTCTGCCTGCATCCTCTGCGTAAAATTCAATATCTTCTACAAAAGTTTTTGCATATTTAACTGCATCAACTGCTCTCTCCAGTATTTTATCCCTTGTAGAATTAAATTTGTATTTTATATGTGAATCAGAAGTGCCAATTCCAGTGTGAATTCGAGGTTTTCTTGCATACTTCAGAGCCTCTGCAGCTACTTCGATATCTTTTTTAACAGATCTCGTCAATCCACAAACCGTTGCTTCCTTTACAATTTTTGCAATTTCATTGACAGATTTGAAATCACCCGGGCTCGAAATCGGAAATCCTGCTTCAATAACATCAACCCCCAATAGGTCGAGGCGCTCTGCAATTACAAGCTTCTGTTTGGAATCCAGTTTACAACCCGGAACTTGTTCACCATCCCTGAGTGTCGTATCAAAAATGTCTACCTTATCTTTACTCATTATTTTTGCATAATTTTAGTCACTATACGAATATATAGTTAGGAAAGTGAATAGCTTAATTGCCTATGATTCATTTACAACGTTAATTTACTTTTTAGTATTCGTAAAGTGCTGTAAAACAACTATATAAATTATATTTTTTACGATGACAAATGCCCATAAAGATGCATTGTTTGTTTTAGTTAAATCTCTTTCTAAATCTGAAAAGCGACAATTTAAGCTTTATGTGGGTCGTCTTGGAGTAAATACAGATGCCAAATTTCTTGCGCTTTTTAATTTACTTGATAAACTTAAGACTTATGATGAAAGGGTAATTTTAGAGAGCGGGATCGTTAAAAAAACACAGCTATCTAACCTAAAAGCGCATTTGTACAAACAGATTTTGGTTAGTTTAAGATTAAATCCAGTAAATCAGAATATTAGAGTTCAGATAAGGGAACAATTGGACTTTGCCACTATACTTTATCAAAAGGGGCTGTATAAGCAAAGTCTAAAAATATTAGATAAAGTAAAAAGTATAGCAATAGATAATGAAGAGAAAAACATTGCCTATGAAATTGTGGAATTAGAAAAAATTATTGAAACACAATATATTACAAGGAGTATTCCGGATAGAGCTGATGAACTGGTTAGGCAAGCCAAGAAATTGTCAGAGCAAAACGTTTTGACCAGCAAACTTTCCAATCTATCGCTCCAATTATATGGTATGATGTTAAAAGTAGGCTATGTGAGAAATGATGAAGACCTTGGCCGAGTAAGGCTTTATTTTGCAGAGCATTTACCTGAATACAAAATTGAAGATCTTGGTTTTAGGGAAAGGTTATGGCTGTATAAGGCACATTTATGGTATAGTTTTTTGATACAGGACTTTTTATCATGTTATAAATATTCAAGTAAATGGGTAGATCTGTTCTATGAGAATGAAAAAATGATTTATTTAAATCCTGTTTTCTTTTTGAAAGGGAATCACTATTTATTGGAGTCTTTATTCTTTGTAAAGTACAGTTCTCAATTTAGAGAGACACTTGAAAAAATGGAGGCTATTGTTGGCGAAAAGGAATTTGCTAAAAATGACAACATATCATCCTTAGCATTTTTATATATTTATTCAAATAAGTTAAACCTTCATTTTCTGGAGGGCACATTTGATAAAGGATTGTACCTGGTTAAAATAATTGAATACGGCATAACCAAACACCGTGATCGCATAGACCAGCACCATATAATGATCTTTTATTATAAAATTGCCTGTCTGTATTTTGGAGTTGGAGACAATAAAACCTGCATAAAATATTTAAAGAAGATTATAGATAATAAAAACCTTAAGATGAGGGAAGATCTAATGTGCTTTGCCCGGGTTTTAAGTTTAGTGGCGCATTATGAAGCAGGCATGGATTACCACCTTGAAATTCAGTTAAAGAGTACTTATAAGTTTTTACTCAAGATGAATGATCTTCAGGCAGTTCAAAAGGAAATGATCAAATTCTTAAGGAAGTTAGGGGATATTTATCCTCATGAATTAAAAGCGGAATTTCAAAGTTTATATGATGAACTAAAAAAATATGAAGATCATCCCTATGAAAAGCGCGCATTTCTTTATTTAGATATACTCTCCTGGCTTGAAAGTCATTTGCAAAACAAACCTGTAGGGCAAATTATCCGAGATAAGGCTTTGAAAAATATTCGTTGATTTCCTCAGATGACCACATTATGGTATGGGGCTTTTTTTAAATGTATCGAAAATTCAAAAACAAGCATCCCAAATTGGATCTTCTCCGGTCGGTGCCGTTATAGATATAGGTTTCTTTCCAACAGGATGAAAAAATTCTATGCTTCGGGCATGCAAATGGATACTTCCGTTTTTATTGCTACGGTCAAAACCATATTTTAAATCTCCTTTAATTGGGCATTTTATTGCTGCCAGTTGCGCCCGAATCTGATGATGCCTCCCCGTTTTCAAATCGATTTCCAATAAATAATAATTGTTGAGCTTTTTTAAAATTTGGTAATCTAAAACGGCCTTTTTACTATTGGGAACTTCTTTAATATGGGCATAGGACTTATTCTGTTTCGTGTTTCTCACCAACCAGTGTTCCAAAGTGCCCTGCTCTTTATCAGGATGATTTTTTATAATTGCCCAATATGTTTTTTTTGCTAATTTTTTTGAAAATAATTCGTTTAATCTGGAAAGTGCTTTTGAGGTTCGTGCAAATATGACTATTCCAGAGGTGGGTCTGTCTATCCGGTGAACTACGCCCAAAAAAACTTTCCCCGGCTTGTTATATTTTTTTTTAATGTATTGCTTTACTATTTCACTTAATGGTTCATCTCCTGTTTTGTCTCCTTGAACAATATCGCCTGGTCTCTTGTTTACGGCAATAATATGGTTATCCTCATATAATACCTGAAGATTTTGGGAATTGGTCTTAGTTCTATTGTCCACTAGCTTTAATATTGCTCATCATCACTGGGGAAGTCCTGGCTTTTCACATCACTTACATAGCGCGAAATGGCATTTCCCATATCCTCATAAAGATTCATATACCTCCGTAAAAACCGTGGATTGAACTCATGAGTCATTCCAAGAAGATCATGGATTACCAATACCTGACCATCGGCATATTTACCACCGCCTATACCAATTGTTGGGATAGTAATATTTTCGGACACTTTCTTTGTTAACAAAGCCGGTATTTTTTCGAGGACAATTGCAAAACAGCCTAGCTTCTCAAGTAATTCAGCGTCTTCCATTAGTTTCTGAGCCTCATCCTTTTCTTTGGCCCTGACGGTATATGTGCCAAATTTATAGATGGCCTGTGGTGTTAATCCCAGATGTCCCATAACCGGAATACCTGCATTTAGGATTCGTTTTACTGATTCTTTTATCTCAATACCACCTTCGACCTTTACTGCATGAGCACCACTTTCTTTCATTATTCTGATAGCTGAACGAAGTGCTTCTTTGGGATCACTCTGGTAACTTCCAAAAGGAAGATCAACTACTACCAGAGCCCTGTTTACTGCTCGGATAACGGAAGAGGCATGGTAAATCATCTGATCGAGTGTTATAGGTAAAGTAGTCTCATGTCCTGCCATGACATTGCTGGCAGAGTCACCTACCAATATGACATCAACTTTGGCATCATCAACAATCTTTGCCATGGAATAATCATATGCTGTTAACATAGAAATTTTTTCTCCCTGCTTCTTCATTTCTATTAAGGACTTAACAGTAACCCTCTTGTATTCTTTTTTGGAAATAGACATTGCTTTCTTTTTGGCGAGTTAAATGTAAGGAGTTTTGTTCAATTGTTAAGAGCAAGATAAAGTGTTTAAATTATTCCTTATTTTAGGCACCGAAGTTTAAACGATTAAACAATGAGAGTATTTATTTGTTTGCTGTTGATTTTTAGTTCTGGTTTATTAAATGCCCAGAATAATGAAAAAGAAGAAGTAAAGAAGGCCGTTGAAATGTTTTTTAATGGATTTCACAATCAGGATTCTGTGCTAATAAAAAGCACTACCAGTCCTGGTATAATTATGCAAACTATTGGTCGTGATAAAGAAGGTGCAAGTGTAGTCAAGACCTCAGATTTCAATACTTTCCTAAAATCTATAGTTAGTATTCCTGACACTACAAAATTTCGGGAAAAATTACTATCCTATCAAATTCAGGTCGATGGAAGTATGGCAAATGCCTGGACCCCTTATGAATTCTATATCAATGATAAACTGAGTCATTGTGGGGTTAATTCATTTCAATTGCATAAGAAAGACGGAGCCTGGAAGATCATTTATATTATAGATACACGGCGGCGTGAAGACTGCGATTAGGCCAAAAAACACCCTAATTCTTCCGGTTTCAAGCCTCTCTAAATACAATTTCTTTTAGAATACTCCTTATTTAGTTAACGGAACTAATGACATCCTGTCAGTTTTTTCCGGTTGGCATGCTGTTTGTCATTTAATAAATCACTGAAATATAGATAAATATTAACTTATAAAATAAATATTGATGAGCAAGATTATAGGAATAGATTTAGGAACAACAAACTCATGTGTTTCTGTAATGGAGGGCAATGAGCCGGTTGTGATACCCAATGCGGAAGGTAAGCGAACCACACCGTCTGTTGTTGCGTTTGTAGAAGGTGGCGAAATAAAGGTTGGTGATCCTGCTAAAAGACAGGCAGTTACTAATCCGCATAACACGATATATTCCATTAAACGTTTTATGGGGAATAAATTCTCAGAGTGTCAAAAAGAAGTTGACAGAGTACCTTATAAAGTCGTAAAAGGAGACAATAATACACCAAGAGTAGATATTGATGGACGTTTATACACGCCTCAGGAGATTTCAGCAATGGTGTTACAAAAAATGAAAAAAACTGCTGAAGATTATTTAGGCCAGGCCGTTACCTCAGCCGTTATTACAGTGCCTGCTTATTTTAATGATGCACAGAGACAGGCAACTAAAGAAGCAGGAGAAATTGCTGGTCTTAAGGTAGAAAGAATCATCAATGAACCTACAGCAGCTTCTTTGGCCTACGGACTTGACAAGAAGCACAAGGATCAGAAAATTGTAGTATTTGATTTCGGTGGAGGTACGCATGACGTTTCCATTTTGGAATTGGGAGATGGAGTTTTTGAAGTATTGTCTACAGATGGTGATACTCACTTAGGAGGCGATGATGTTGATCAAAAAGTTATTGACTGGTTAGCAGATGAATTTAACAAGCAAGAGAGCATAGATCTGCGAAAAGACCCAATGGCGTTACAAAGATTACGTGAGGCAGCAGAAAAAGCCAAAATTGAATTGTCTACTTCTGCACAAACTGAAATCAATCTTCCGTATGTGACTGCAACAGCTTCCGGACCTAAGCACCTCGTGGTTACCTTGACTCGTTCAAAATTTGAGCAATTAATCGCTGATTTGGTGAAGAGAACCATTAAACCTTGCGAAACAGCTTTAAAAGCTGCCGGACTTTCAAAAAGTGATATTGATGAAATTATTTTGGTTGGAGGATCTACCAGGATTCCTGCGGTTCAGGAAGCTGTTGAGAAATTCTTTGGTAAAAAACCATCTAAAGGCGTGAACCCTGATGAAGTTGTTGCTGTTGGAGCTGCTATCCAGGGAGGTGTTCTTACAGGAGACGTGAAAGATGTCTTGCTATTGGATGTTACCCCGTTATCTCTTGGAATTGAGACCATGGGAGGCGTAATGACCAAATTAATTGAGTCAAACACCACTATTCCAACGAAAAAATCACAAGTATTTTCTACTGCTGCGGATAACCAGCCATCTGTTGAGATTCATGTTTTGCAGGGAGAAAGACCAATGGCGACAGATAATAAAACCATTGGAAGATTCCACTTGGATGGAATTCCACCTGCACAAAGAGGGATACCTCAGATTGAAGTTACTTTTGATATAGATGCTAATGGTATTATAAAGGTATCGGCAACAGATAAGGCTACTAACAAAACTCAGGATATCAGAATTGAAGCTTCTTCCGGACTTACCGAGGAGGAAATTAAGAAAATGAAGGCAGAGGCAGAAGCTAACGCAGAATCTGATAAAAAAGCTAAAGAGACTGCAGATAAAATGAATGAGGCAGATAGCATGATATTCCAGACTGAGAAACAATTAACTGAGTTTGGAGATAAATTATCTGAAGACAAGAAAAAGCCAATTGAAGATGCTTTAACAGAGCTTAAAACAGCTTATGAAGGTAAAGATGTTGAAATAATAACATCTGCACTGGATAAAATAAATGAGGCTTGGAAGGTTGCATCTGAAGAGATGTACAAGGCCCAGGCTGAAGCTCAACAAGCCGGAGCATCAACTAATGGCGAAGAGACTGCTTCTGCAGAAGATACAAAAGAAGGGGATAATGTGGAAGATGTGGATTTTGAAGAAGTAAAGTAAAACAAAAAATATGTTGGGATTAAAGGGCGGTTATTCCGCCCTTTTTTATTTTCGGTATGTTATTTGTTTTCATTTTGAGGTATAAAGAAGTAATTTTGTGTCAATGCAAAAAAACTACATTACTTACCTTTTTAAGCTGATATCGGTTATAGGTCTTTTCTTATTGCCCTTTAAGACATATACCCAGGAACCACAAATCTTTACAATAAAGGATTTTGACCTTAGGGGAAAGGTTAAGTCCTGCCTGGTCATTACTGATTATGGCAAAGAAGAGTTTGAATTTGATAAGGAAGGCTTACTTACCAAAAATTTAACCCGTTATAATGAAACCGATTACGATATTACTTATTACAAATATTTGAACGGACAGTTGATGGAAAAGCGCGATGAAATTTATCGCGAAGGCCAATTTGACAAACAGACTTCACTTGCGCATTTTTTTGAAGTTGATACCACGGATAATAAAAAAGTTTCTGAAAAAATTATTTCTTATGCCGGTGATGTTCTGGATATCTATGAGTATTCTTATGATAAGGATGGTAATCTCATAGAAATTATCAGATCTAATAATCAAGGTTTGGACAACACAAATATTGAATATAGCAGTTATAAGGGCGAAACAACAATAACCTATTTGTTAAATGGTGAAATTCTCAAATCTGTAAGAACATCTTTTAAGAAGAATAAAAAAGGCATAAAGAACAAGATAGTTTTAAGCAAAGAATTTCTTAATGGAATTCCCAACAAAGCGGAAGAGCGGATATATGATTCGGAAGACAAATTGACCTCATTAAAGGAATTTGATTATGATGAAGCTAAGAAGTCATTTGTAACCATAAAGGATATTAACTATAGCTATGATGCAGAGGGCTTGCTTATAAAAGAGGTTGAAAAAATTGAAAAATCTGTCAATACAAAAGGTTATATATACCAATTTGATGGAGAAGAAGAGGGGAATTGGGTTAAAAAAATCATTACACCAAAAAACCTTTTTACTACTCGAAGTATAACTTATTATCAGGATGAATTAACTAAAACTAAAGAACAATAACATTACTCTTTAAACGGTTCAATTAAATCCCATAAGTTTCCATAGACATCCTTATCGGGAGGACGAACAAAAGTAACCCCTTGTTGGCTCATTTATCCTGGCGAAGAAATTTTCCCCATTCATTTTTCAGAATACCATAACAGCAGGTGTTTCTTTTATAGCCATCTAATAAATAGACATTTTCCCTGAGAATTCCTTCCAGAACAGCTCCCAGCTTTTCCACTGCTTTTCTTGATTGCAAGTTTCGTTCATCTATCCTGAAGGAAACTTTTTCAAATCCCAGCATGTCAAAAGCATGGTTAAGCAGCAAATTTTTCATTTGTGAGTTAAGACCGGTGCCCTGAAACTTTTCACCTATCCATGTAGAGCCAATTTCCAACACCTTGTTTTTATAATCTATATTCATATATCTGGTACTTCCGGCAAATGCCATGGATTTTTTATCATAGATAATAAAGGGCAGCGAGGATCTTTGCTTCTGCTGTTCCAGGGCTATTTCAACATATCTCCTTAGAGCCGCAGGAGTTTCGATATCAGAAGGGGAATACTGAATAAGTTTATGCTCTGCAGCTACTGAATGTAAGTTTGTGTAGTTATCAAGAGTGAGAGGCGAGAGTCTTACCCTATCATTTTCCAGAATTATAGATTTTATCATATAATTAAACTATTAATAAGTTCTTTTTTTACGATATGACCTCCATCAAAAATATGTTCTTTTGCCCTGCCATTAAATATGGTCCGGCTTTTTTCTCTCTCAATAGTCAAGCGATCTTTTGTAAGATATTCATCTTGATTACCGATAATTATACTTATCTGAGTATTAGCATCTAAATGTGCAAAATCATTTTCATTTAGTTCGTTTGGAATACCACCCGCATAAAGCACTAATTGATTACATATAATTTTACGTTGAGCCACCCATCTGGCAGCCATCGAAACTCCTTGAGAGAATCCAAATATTATAAGGTTATGCGTGGAGAGCATTGTTTCCGCTTCTAAAATGGCATCGAGATAGTTGAGATTATTCTTTATTTCTCTCTGAGTATTTTCTTTTGTCAGCCAACTGGCGCCAACGTGTTTATATGAGTTATTCAGATAATATTTGGAAGGTGCCTGCGGGGCAATAATGTAATTATCTACAGGATTTAGTTCATCAAAATATTTTAGAAAATACTTGCTCAAATACCCTATTCCATGAAATACAATCCATACATTTTTGGTTTTATCAGTAAAGCCATTTAATGTTTCATAGGTGTTTGTGCTGTTATACCTAACAGATTTTTCCAATGGTTTATTACTCATATTATTTCAATTGTTATTTGTGCATTTGAATGCTTAATTTTACGCAAAATTATTTCTATGGACGAATACAAAGACAAAATACTGAAGGTTTGCAATGATATTTGTAAAAATACCCTAATGGAAACCTTGGAAATTGAATTTGTTGATGTAGGTGAAAATTACCTTGTGGCTAAAATGCCTGTAACCTCAAAGGTTCACCAACCTGATGGTGTCTTGCATGGTGGCGCAACTGTTGCTCTGGCCGAAAGTGTTGGCAGCGCCGCTTCGTATGTATTTCTTGACGCCCAAAAATATTTTGTGCGTGGTATTGAAACATCGGCTAATCATGTAAAGAGTATAAGTGAAGGAGAGGTATATGCCAGAGCTACAATTATTCATAAAGGAAGAACTACACAATTGTGGGATATTAGAATAACAGACATAAAAGGCAACCTCATTTCAATATGTAAATTAACCACTATTGCCCTACCAAGAGCCTAGTATGTTTTTAGAACACATTAGCATAATTGAAAATCACTGGAAAAGTGAATTACCCCTTGTTGTTTACAGAAAACCTAATACCAACGAAGTAATCTCAATTTTTCAGCAAGATTCGAACCTGTACCATGTCCATGATTTTAGCGAGAAAGGATTTGTTTTCGCTCCCTATGATAGGAGGGCTCCTGGAATTCTAACCCGAGCGGATAAAATCTATTCGCATGAATATCAAATCAGGCATTTAAAATTTGATACTCCCAACTTTGGAGCAATCCCGGGAGAGGGGAGGAAATACCATATCGAAATTGTAAATAAAGGGATTAAAGAAATTGTAAATAATAAATTCAAGAAAGTAGTGCTATCAAGAAAGATAGTGGTCCCCAATAATTCCTCACCTATTGAAATATTTAGAAAGGTCCTTGATAGTTATCCTAATGCTTTTTGTTATTTCTGGTACCATCCAAAAATAGGTATTTGGATAGGAGCTACTCCCGAATTACTTTTTCTTAAACAAAATTCCACTTTGGTTACTGTGTCTCTTGCAGGCACCAAAAAGAGTACAACCACTGATAAACCTTCATGGGGTAAAAAAGAAAAAGAGGAGCAGGATTTGGTTACCCAACACATCGTTCAACAACTCAGTGGTTACGTCCCGGATTTGTCAATTGGAAAGGTAAATTCTGTTAGGGCAGGTAATTTATGGCACCTTAAGACTAAAATTTGGGGGACAGTTGGGGATTTGAAATTAAAAAGTATAATTCAAGCATTACATCCCACGCCGGCTATTTGCGGCTTACCTGTAAGTGAAGCAGAAGCATTTATTGAAAGGAACGAGAATTATGATCGGGAATATTACACCGGATTTTTAGGAGAACTAAATATTGATAATGACAAAACTTCACATCTCTTTGTCAACCTTCGTTGCATGCAAATAAAAGATGATTCGGTTTTCCTTTATATTGGTGGCGGAATAACGGGCAGTTCCAATGCTGAACAAGAGTGGATAGAAACAGTTCATAAAAGCGAAACCATGCTAAATATGATATTTAATTAAGTCAATTGATTGGATTTAGACCGCGTTCCGTCGTATTTTTGCGTTGCCTATGAAATATTCTAGTATTCCTTCGGCTCAATCGGTTGTTTTCCATTGTAAATCAAGGGGTATTAAGAACGTTGTAATCTCCCCGGGTTCAAGGAATGCCCCATTGACCATTGGTTTTTCTAATGATCCGTATTTTTCGTGTTATAGCATTGTAGATGAGCGCAGTGCAGCTTTCTTTGCCTTAGGCATGGCACAACACTTACAAAAGCCTGTTATAGCGGTTTGTACTTCGGGAAGTGCTCTTTTAAATTATTATCCTGCCGTAGCAGAAGCTTTTTACAGCGATATACCGCTTATTGTTATCTCTGCAGATAGACCCGGTTATAAAGTCGATATTGGTGATGGTCAGACCATAAGACAAGAATCAGTATTTGAAAAACATATTGGTTATTCAGCCAATTTAAAACAAGATATTTCCCATGCTACTGATATAGTAAAAAAGTATGATCCCTCCTTATTTCCAAAAGATTATAGCTTAGAAAATTTACAGTCTCAAATACAAAACTATAATGATGCAGAGTTAAATAATGCCTTAAAGGAGGCAATTAATCAAAACAGCCCCGTACACATAAATATACCTTTTGAGGAGCCTCTATATGACGCTTTGGAAAATTTAGAGATAGCACCATTTTGTGTCCCTGAAATTTTGGAGAATAGCAGTGAGGAGATCGATTGGGATTATCTTGCCCAAATATGGAATTCGTGTGAAAAGAAAATGCTTATTATTGGTGTAAATAATCCAGATAGCATTAATGTTGATTATTTAAATGTCCTTGCGAATGATGATTCAGTAATTGTTTTTACAGAAGTTACTTCAAATGTGCATCATAAAAATTTTCTTCCAAGTATAGATAGTATAATTGCGCCCATTGAAAAATCTAAGAATAAAGAATTACTTTTTAAAGAATTACAGCCTGAACTATTGATTACTATGGGAGGTATGATAGTTTCAAAAAAGATAAAAGCATTTCTAAGAAAATATAAACCAAAACATCATTGGCATATAAATAATAAAAAAGCCTATAATACTTTTTTTAGTCTTTCAAAACACATAAAAACAGATGAAAATTGGTTTTTTGAAAACTTGTTTAAGCAGAGGTCTGAAGTGCAAAGTAATTATTTTGGCAAATGGAATGAAGTAAAACAAAAATATGAAAGTAGAAGGAAAGCTTATATAAGTGAAATTCCATTTACAGATTTTTTGGCTTTTCAAACTATTTGTTCCGGCATTCCAAAAAACTATCAGTTACATCTTGCAAATAGCTCAACCGTGCGATACGCCCAGTTATTTGATTTAGATCCTTCACTTAAGGTATATTGTAATAGAGGAACAAGTGGCATAGACGGTAGTACTTCTACCGCAATTGGTTCGTCAATTCATTCAGTAAATCCTACCTTACTAATAACAGGAGACCTGAGTTTCTTCTATGACAGCAATGGCCTATGGAATTCATATAAGCGCAATGATTTAAGAATAGTAGTAATCAATAATGGTGGTGGCGGAATTTTCAGGATCTTACCAGGTATGGAAAATTCTCAGAATTTTGAGACCTACTTTGAGACCGTACAAGATTTAGAGTTGCAAAAACTTTGCTCGCTTTTTAATATAAATCATCTGGAAGCAGTAGATAAGAAAACCTTAAATACTGCTTTATCTACTTTTTATTTACCTTCCAATTCGCCGGTGCTTTTAGAGGTAAAAACACCCCGATTATTGAATGATAAAATTTTGCTTACTTATTTTGATTTCATATCTTAGGATCTTATTAATTCTTATAAAGAATCTAACAATATGAGCAGTAGACGAGACCACCTTATTGAGCAGTACGCAGCGGATATCAAGGGTAAATTTGGTCAAACCCCCGATATGGATCTACTGACAAAAGTAACTATTGGTCTGGGGCCAGCAATCTATAATATGGATTCTTCCAAAGTGTCTGGAACAGACGGTGCTGAACTTGAAACTGTAAAGAAAAACTTTTTACAAAAAAAATTAGGGCTAACAGATGGCCCTCTGCTAATGGAAGGTATCAAAAGTGTAATTGACACATACGGTGTTTCTGAGAGAAACAAATATCGTGCGGTGGTATATTATATATTGGCAAAGCATTTTAAAAAAGAATCTGTCTATAACTAGAACATCAAATTAGCCGTTCTTTTGATCGGCTTTTTTTATACCTTTTTGCTTAGAACAATTTCATGATAGAATTAGGAAATTATAACACTTTAAAAATTTTAAGAGAAACAGATGTAGGATTATTTCTAGGTGACGATGATGTGGATGATTTATTACTTCCATCAAAATATGTTCCGGACGAATTCAATATAGGGGATGATATAAGTGTATTTTGTTACCTGGATCATGAAGAACGGCCTATTGCGACAACACTTAAACCACTCATTAAAAGGAATACTTTTGGTTGGCTTAAGGTAGCTGAGGTAAACGAATTTGGGGCTTTTATGGATTGGGGCTTGGAAAAACATTTGCTGGTACCCTTCAGGGAACAGCAGACAAAAATGATTGAAGGAGAATCGTACGTGGTTTTTTGTTATCTCGATGAAAAGAGCTTCAGATTAGTGGCTTCATCCAGATTGAATAAATTCGCGAAGAATGAAGAAATATCACTTAACCCCAACGATGAGGTAGATCTATTGGTAAGCAGGCAATCTGAATTAGGTTGGGACGTCATAATAAATAATAAATACCAGGGACTGGTCTTTAAGAGTGAAGTATTTCAACCCATGCAAGTTGGAGCTACCTTGAAAGGGTATGTAAAGAAAATTCGTGAGGATAATAAAGTTGATGTTGTTTTAAAGCCCATTGGTTATTTGGGACTAGAACCTGCGGCAAAGAAGATTTTTGAGCAGCTAGAATTAGCAGGAGGATATATTTCACTTCATGATAAATCAGCTCCGGAGGAAATACAAGAGATGTTTCAGATGAGCAAAAAAACCTTCAAAAAAGCCATAGGAACCCTTTACAGGAATAGAAAAATTGAAATTAAAAACGACGGGATTTATTCCGTATAGTCAGAATTAATTTTCAATAGTTTTAAACAATTACCAATTCCGTATATTATTCTTCCCATAATTCTGCTATTTTTGTCCGATTAAACCTATTTATTTTGTTGATAATAAGGTTTTTACTTAATTTTAACCGTGGATCCCTAAATTAATTACCTCATGCCATTTATTGAAGAAAGCGATTTATTAGAATTACATAAAGATATTGACAAGGCACAGATTATAAATGAGCGCTTGTTAGATCAAATAAAATTTAAGAATAAAGAATTAAAAAGTAGTAAGATCCAAAGAAATGTTCTTGCTGGTGTAACTACACTTTTTTTAATCGGAACACTTGCGATTACTTCATTTACTGCCGGACTTAGTAGGTCTAATACCTATGACAATCAAAATTTATTAGTTTCTATTGATAGCTTGGATGCTGTAAAAACCAGAATAGATAATCTTCAACAAAAGAATGAAGAGTTGAGTTTAGTAAAAGAATTCTATCTGGCTAAGATGTTTTTAGAAAAAGAAAAAATATATTCAGTACAGGTAAAATCCTTTGTTGATAATAATCTTACCCTGGCCTCAGAATCTTTGACAAATACCATGTTCGTCAAAACCAACCCTTTTTATTCTTACTCACTGGGTAATTTCGAAACATTGGAAGAAGCCAGATCCTTCAGATATCAATTGGTTAAAATGGGCTTCGAAGATGCATTCGTGGCTTCTTATCAGGATGGAAAGCGAATAAAAATTGAAGATCCTTATTAGTGACCAAATTTAGAGCCTGGCTAAGTGCAGCCCGCTTAAGAACCCTTCCTTTATCATTGTCAGGCATATTGGTAGGTACTGCTGTGGCTAATATTTACGGTTATTGGGATTTGCATGTTTTCATTCTTGCTTTGTTAACAACAGTTGCTTTTCAAATTACATCGAATTTTGCAAATGATTATGGTGATGGAGTAAAAGGCACAGACAATCAAGATAGAATTGGACCCAAACGAGCTTATCAAAGTGGCCAACTGTCTAAAAATGAGTTAAAATCGGGTATTCGCATATCTGTTGTAATTGATTTATTCCTAGTCTTCCTGTTATTGTACTTTGCTTTTCAAGAGGAACACTTCTTGTATGTGGTTTTATTTGTAATGCTTGGAATGGCTAGTATTTGGGCGGCAATTAAGTATACAGTCGGCAACAATGCATATGGATATAAAGGATTTGGTGACCTTTTTGTTTTCTCATTTTTTGGACTGCTGAGCGTTCTTGGTTCTATGTTTTTGTATACAAAGTTTTTAACATCTATGGCGGTACTGCCTGCTGTTTCTATTGGATTCCTTAGTACAGCGGTACTTAATTTAAACAACTTAAGAGATATAGGATCGGATAAAAAAGCAAATAAGAATACGGTAATTGTCAAAATAGGGCTTTCTAAAGGGAAAGTTTACCATTACACCTTAATTATTTTGGCATTCATTAGCATGCTAACTTTTGTGGGGTATCATTACTATTCATGGAAAAGTGCAATATGTCTGATCGCATTTGTACCTCTTTTTATTCATTTAAGATTGGTAAGCAAAATAGAAAACCCCAGGAATTTTGATCCTGAATTAAAAAAAGTGGCCCTTAGCACTTTTCTGCTGGGATTCTTGTTTTATATAGGGTATAATTATTTTTTGTAAATTTGAGAAGACATAACCCACTAATACCATACTTACTTTGGAACAAGCTATTAAGATTCTTATTGTAGAAGATAATGTGATTATTGCAGACGACATGCAATCCATGTTGGAGGAAATAGGATATGAAATTGTAGATAATGTAATTGTTTACGAACAGGCTGAAGAGGTTTTAAAAAACAATCATGTAGACCTGGTGCTTATTGATATCATTTTAGCATCCGACAAAACTGGAATAGATTTAGGGAAACATATTAGAGAGAACTACAATATTCCCTTCATTTTTGTCACTTCCAATTCAGATAGGGCTACTGTGGAGAACGCTAAGACAGTAAAACCTAATGGCTACCTTGTAAAGCCATTTGAACAGCAGGATTTATACACTTCTATCGAAATTGCGCTTTCAAATTTTGATTACTCAACCAAAGAGGGAGGGCAGGAACACCCGGAAGATGAGGAAAGGGTAGTATCTAATTCTGTTCTCAAAGACTCGATTTTTGTTAAAAAGCAACACCTTTATTATCGCATTCAGTTTGGAGATATTCAGTTTATTAAGGCAGATAATGTTTATCTGGAGGTGAATACAATAGACAAGAAATTTTTGGTAAGATCTCCCTTAAAAGATTATTTGGAGAAATTACCCAAAAATAAATTCTACAGGGCACATAAATCTTATATCGTAAACGTAGATCATATAGACGCTATTAACTCTAAGGATATTATGATCAATAATACCCTTATCCCGATTTCGAAAGATTTCAAAGAGTTCATTATTTCTGCCATGAACTCATAGGGCTGAGTTTTTTCAGTAGTTTTATTTTATCAGAATAAAACCTGGTATTTATTATTAATGGCCTTCAAAAGGCTAATCACAACACATTTGAACTACTTCACAACAATTATTTTTCCCTGAGGAAGAATAGGAATACTTTGGCTATGTAATTAATTAGATAAATTTTTTTCATTTTCATATAGTGTTCTCGTAAAAGAGTCTTGTCTTAGTTGGCAGGACTCTTTTTGATTAATACCATTTTGAATTGAACCGGATTTCTATTCTCACTTGAATTAATACTCCATGAAAGGCTAAAAAAATCGGGTAAAATGCATATAATGACTATAAAATGCTGTTTCACAACATAATTATGCACTTACACAACAAAAACCCGAATGCTAAATTTCTAGGTAATAAATTTGAAGCGCTGATACAGCACCCCAAATCTTATCATTAATATATCACCGTTTAAAAGGCTATGCTTTGTGTATAGTCTTTTTTTAGTTGCCCCACGTATTTTATAGGGATGATTACAAGAAATAAAAGCGGAAAATTGAAGGTGTTTTGGTATTAAAAGTATGGATGAAAATATTTTGTTATGAGCCTTAATATTTACTAAGAGCTATGGTAGACAACAGTTTCATTCTACTTTACAACAAAAATTTAAACGCTAGACGAATTAATAGTAAGTTTAAATTGTTGTTAAGGTTTTTAACTTAATAATTTTAATCAGATCAAAATAGAATTAGGCAAATATCCCTTAGCTTGTTATGGCAAAATCGCTGGGTAAAATTTTAGTAATATTTTTTCTTTCTTTAGTTCAAAGTGTCGGAGCCCAGGTTTTAGACACCTTGGATGAAAATGTATTGGATGTATTTAAGGAAAAGCAAAGTGTTGCCGATAGGTTTGATTATTTCTTTAATACACTACACAGGTACAATGAAAACTCCGCCTATGATTGGTTAGACGAGGTTAATGTTTATCTAAATTCTGCAGAGAAGTCAGGAGATTCAACAGCTATAAATAATTATAAGCTCATGCAATCTCAAATTTATTATGATTTGGGTGACTACGACAAAAGTGTGGCTATAGCCAATGACCTGTATTCTGTGAAAGATGGGCTCGATTTGCAGACCAAGAGGTTTATGTTAGATCTGATAGATAGTAACTATTCACAGTTACAACTATATGGAAAGCAAGTTGAGATAAGACAGGAGAAAAGAGATTTAGGTTTCTCCGAGAATATTACCTTTTATGATATTTATTCTAATCTGGGTTTGCATAGAAAAGCCATGGAAGATTATATCATGGATATGAAAAAGACCATTGATAATAGTGATCTCTACGGTCTTGCAGAATACAATAATAATGTAGGCCGGTATTTACTTCTGGACAAGTCTTCCTCGGTGGCGTTAAGTAATTTTAAAAAAGCCAAAGGTTATGTGGATGTATTTTTAAATGATGTGACCCAGGTTAAGACGGAGAAAGAATTACAGGATGCCAAATTATTAAAGGGAATTATTGAAGGGAATATTGGTAAATCCTATTTGCAGCTAAAACAATTTGAGGAGGCCTTACCTTATTTGGAAAATAGTATTGGTTTAATAAAGGAAAATAATATTGGGCAGTATTCTGAGGATGTGATTGAAAATAGTCTGGCACTTGCAGATTGTCACCTTCAGCTGGAAAATTTTCAAAAAGCAAAGGATATATTAAATGAAGCTCTCAATCCCATTAAAATAGAGCATATTATTAAGAAAAACAGACTGCTGGCTGCATATTACGACAAGATTGAGGACTATAAAAATTCAAGTTTTTACTTAAAGAAAAATGTAAGGATTGCCGATTCTATTAATATCAATGACTCCTCACTTAAAAAACAACAACTTTCCACAGTTGCAAAATATGAAATTGAGAATTCCAAAAGAATGATAGATGCGCAAAAGCTGGAAATGGAACGCGCCAGAAATGAAATGCAGGCTAAGGATGAGCAGATAAACCTGGTTTTTATTTCTTTGGTTTTTACTCTATTGGGTTTTGCGGGATTAGTTTATGCCTATTTAAAAAGTATAAAGAATCAACGTCTGATTGCCGAGCAGAAGCATATAATTGAAAATTCTCTGGTAGAAAAAGATTCTTTACTTAAAGAAATTCATCATCGTGTAAAAAACAACCTGCAAATGGTATCGAGCCTTTTGAGTCTTCAAACCAAAAATACGCGAAGTAAAGCGGCTATTGAAGCTCTTGAAGAAGGAAAGAGCAGGGTAAAAGCTATGGCTCTAATACATCAGAAGTTATATCAAAATGATGATTTATCTGTTATTGAAATGCAGGGTTATATAGAAAGTTTGGTCAATAGTGTACAATCAGTATTCAAAAAAGGAGGACATAGTATTAATATAACAATTGACGCTGAAGGGGTTGAATTGGATATTGACAGGGCCATCCCTTTTGGATTAATATTAAATGAGTTGGTGTCAAATTCTTTTAAATATGCATTTCCCGATGATGACGCCGATGGTAAAATATATATCCACCTTAGAAAAAACGGCGACCAGGGATTCTTTGAGTATACCGATAATGGTATAGGACTTGACGAAGAATCTGAAGAAAGGGCCAATTCATCAATGGGGATTCGGTTAATGAAGCGTCTGGTAAATCAATTACAATCTACATTAAATATTGATAAAACTACGGATGGTGTACGTTTTTGGTTCAATTTTAAATAAATTTGAACTTCTAAATGTTATCTCATGAAAATTACTTTTTTAGGGCACGCATCCTTATTGGTTGAGGTCGGTCAATACAAGGTTTTAGTTGACCCGTTCATTACAGCAAACGAGAAAGCAACCGGAAAGGTTGATATAAAAGATTTGAATCCAGATTATATCCTGGTTACACATGCTCATCAGGACCATATCTTGGATGTAGAAGCCATTGCTAAAAGATCTGATTCAGTAATTGTCAGTAATTATGAGATTGCAATGCATTATCAGGCTAAGGGCTTCAAAGTACATCCAATGAATCACGGCGGCAACTGGAATTTTGACTTTGGAAAAGTAAAATATACGAATGCCATACATACTTCTTCCTTTCCCGATGGTTCATATGGCGGACAGCCAGGTGGATTTATTATCTCTTCTGAAGGCAGACAACTCTATATTGCCGGAGATACAGCCTTGACTACAGACATGAAATTAATTCCTTTGACCCATAAATTGGACCTGGCCATTTTACCCATTGGGGACAATTTTACCATGGGAATAGAAGATGCTGTTCTGGCGGCAGATTTTGTTTCTTGTGATACGGTGCTGGGTTATCATTATGATACTTTTGGTTATATAGAAATAGATCACAAGAAGGCTCAGGAAGAATTTACGAAAGCTGGTAAAAAATTGCACTTGTTGCCAATAGGGGAGGCAATTACCATTTAATTATCTAAACTTACTTCTCAGAACTATTTTGTGTAATAGCTTTGGGAAGAATCGTTTCAGGTAAATACCTTTAATTTCTTTACCACCAATATATACTTCATATTTCTTTTGCTCTATTGCCCGGATCATTTTTCTTGCAAATATCTCAGGGGGCATGCCTTGCTCCGTTGCCGTATCATTTCTATTTTGAGAAGAACCATCGCCGATTAAAGCATTTATCGCCAACTTAGTCTGAACAAAACCCGGACATACCATGGTTACATCTATACCGTCCTTATCGTGTTCCATCCTAAGCACATCAAAGAAACCGTGCAGGGCGTGTTTAGCTGCGCAATAACCGGACCTATAAGGAGACCCAAATTTGCCCATTAAACTGGTTACGGTTACAAAATGCCCGCTCCCTTTTGAGATAAAATGGGGCAAGACTTCTTTGCTTAGGGCAACAGTTCCCATATAATTTATATTTATCAATTTTTCATAGACTTCTAAATCTGTATCCATTATTAAAGAACGCTGACTTATTCCTGCATTATTAATTAGCATGTCAATCTTCCCATAAAAAGAAATCGCAGTGTTAACACTTTGATCCATAGCTCTGAATTTTGAAAGGTCAAGAGGTAAAATTGTCACGCTATCCGGAAATTTACAGTTCTCTTTAACCAATTGAAGTTGTTTTTTATTTCGGGCGGACAGGATAAGTTTATGGCCTTTCAGGCTTAATTCATAGGCCAGCGCTTCACCTATACCGGAAGAAGCACCGGTTAACCATATTACTTTTTTATTATTTCCCTCCATTCTCTAATTTTTAGATTGAAAATATAGTTAAATTTAGCACCAATTCATATGGACGCCCTTTACAAGAAATACGATCTGAACTTCAAAAGACCTGGTGGCACGTCGCGAGGCATTCTTAGGAAAAAAGAAACCTGGTTTTTAGTCCTGAACAGTAATGGAAAATTTGGAATAGGGGAATGCGGATTGTTCAGAGGCCTGAGTATTGATGATGTACCAGAATATGAGGCCAAACTTTCCTGGACCTGTTCACATATTCATTTAGGTAAAGAAAGACTTTTAGAAGATTTAAAGGAATATCCAAGCATTAGATTTGGAGTGGAACAGGCTTTCACTTCCCTGGCTTCTGAAAACCCCTTCGTGCTTTTCCCTTCGGCCTTTACCAAATCTCAAGCAGCCATTGATATTAATGGCCTAATTTGGATGGGCGATATAGAATATATGCAGGAACAAATAGCTCAAAAGATAGCGTCGGGATTCAGTTGTATTAAAATTAAAATAGGGGCAATTGATTTTAATACGGAATTGTCGTTATTGACTTCCCTGAGAAAGAAGTATAAAAAAGAAGAAATTGAACTTCGGGTTGATGCCAATGGGGCATTTAGAGCAGATGAAGCCTTAAATAAACTCACTAAATTAGCAGCCTGCGATATACATTCTATTGAACAGCCTATTAAACAAGGATTTCCTGTTGAAATGAAATATCTATGTGAAAACTCACCACTGCCAATAGGTCTTGATGAAGAACTAATTGGCCATCATACCGTAACGGAAAAGGAAACTTTGCTACAAACCATTATGCCACACTATATTATTTTAAAGCCAAGCCTTTTGGGGGGATTCATGGCTTGCAAGGAATGGATTGAGATAGCTTCGAAATTAAATATCGGCTGGTGGATTACCAGTGCATTGGAAAGTAATATTGGTCTTAACGCCATCGCTCAGTGGACATATACGCTTAACAGCAAAATGGCTCAGGGTTTAGGTACCGGGACTTTATTTACTAATAATTTTACCAGTCCACTTAAAATACAAAATGGGAAATTACATTACGATAAAAATTCAAACTGGGAACAAAGCTTAATAAATAAATTATGTATATAGAACAAGGTTTTAAAGGATTGCATGAACTATGGCGATATGCGGTTGGAGTAATAATAATTTTCTTTGGCTGGCAAGTTATTGGGGCAGGTCCCCTGGTTTTAGTTCTTATTGCAAAAGCAATTGAGTCAGGAGAATACCCGTCAGACATAGCCGAAATTTCCAATTTACTGGGATCTAATTTATTTTTCTTTCTTGCGCTGCTGACATTTGTCATAGGGTTTTTGGCACTATATCTTACTTTAAAATATGTTCATGGACAAAGCTTTATATCATTAAGCACTTCCAGGAAAAGTATTGATTGGAAACGCGTGATTTTCACATTTTTCCTGTGGGCCGCAATTTCTGGCATATTTATAGGGTTGGATATCTTTTTATCACCTGAAGACTACGTATATAACTTTCAGCCAGGTCCATTTTTAGTATTGCTGCTTATCGCTCTTATTCTGATTCCTATTCAAACTAGCTTTGAAGAGTATTTTTTGCGTGGTTATTTAATGCAGGGATTGGGCATTGCCGCAAAGAACAGATGGGTTCCGCTTATAGGTACATCTGCATTTTTTGGGCTGCTGCATATCTTTAATCCGGAAGTAGCCAAAATCGGATACGGTGTAATGATTTTTTATATTGGAACCGGCCTGTTTTTAGGTATTCTTACCCTAATGGATGAAGGTTTGGAATTGGCCCTTGGTTTTCATGCAGCAAATAATTTAACGGCTGCACTTTTGGTTACTGCAGAATGGACGGCTTTCCAGACGAATTCTATATATAAGGATATTTCTGAACCTGAAATTGGTTGGGAAGTTTTTGCACCAGTTTTTATTATATATCCTGTTATGCTTCTTATTTTATCCAAAAAGTACGGGTGGTCCAATTGGAAGGAACGCTTAACCGGAAAAGTTTTACCCCCCGGAGATATAGATGATACACTTAAAATTTAATTAGATGGCGGTTAAAATACACGAACAATTTAAACTTAATGGTCATGGCTACTCCAATGAAGAGTTAAAAGAGGTAGCTTATAGTTTAATTAAGGAAGGAGAAGATTATGAAAAGGATATAGGAGACTTTCTGTTAGATTGGTTGTCTCCAGACCTACAGTTAACAGTTCGAACATCCGGCTCTACAGGTATTCCTCTGGGGATTGCATTAAAAAAACAGCATATGGTAAACTCTGCCAAGGTTACCGGCGAATATTTCCAGTTAGAGGCCGGTGACAGGGTTTTACTATGCCTATCTCCCCAATATATTGCGGGAAAGATGATGCTCGTTAGAGCAATGGTTCTTGGTTTAGAGCTCGATTTTGTTGCTCCTACTTCAAGACCTTTGGATGGAGTAAATAAGTCCTATAAATTTTGCGCCATGGTACCTCTTCAATTAGAATCATCTATTAATAAATTAAATCAGATTCAGACGGTCATAGTCGGGGGAGCTTCAGTTTCTTCTCAATTAATTAAATTGATTGCTAATAGCAATACAAAGATTTTTGAGACTTATGGCATGACCGAGACCATTACTCATGTTGCGGTCAGACCATTGAATCAATACGATACCAAGTCAAAGTTTGGCGCCTTCAAAATATTACCGGATATAACTATTTCTCAGGATGACAGGAAATGTCTGGTAATAAATGCTCCAAATATTACCGATGACCCTGTAATCACCAATGATATTGTAGAATTGATCTCGGAAAAAGAATTTCTTTGGCAGGGACGATTTGATAACGTTATTAATTCGGGGGGTATCAAATTAATTCCTGAGCAAATTGAACAAAAACTGTCGTCCCTTATACCGTCAAGATTTTTTGTTAGTGCTTTGCCCGATTTGAAGTTGGGTCAGAAATTAGTTTTAGTTGTTGAAGGTGAAAAAATAGAGGGGCTTCAGGAAATAATTTCCAAAGCCGATTTGGAGAAATTTGAGTTGCCAAAAGAAATATTTTACGTCCCGGCTTTTATAAACACAACAAATGGTAAGATTGTAAGGGAAAAAAGCTTGTCTTTGATAAAAAGCTGATATCATTCAAAATTTTGAGAACCCAAATTTTAGTAATACTAAGGGTAAGAATGTATTACTATAGAATATAAATGATTAGTATATTCATGGCTTATTTTAAAAAATAAAACAAATTATAAATTAATGAAGTCTACGCATTTTATGAAAACTTTCCTGACGCTCCTTTTATTTTCACTTAGTTATCAGTTATTCTGCCAGCAAATTTTATCTGAAGAAGAACGTGCTCAGGTTATTGATGAAATTTTAAACGAACGGTTTGATGTACTGTTGCCTGAACTTATGGACCAGTCAGATGTGGATATGTGGATTCTTATTTCCCGGGAATACAATGAAGACCCTATATTGAGGACCATGCTGCCGGCTACATGGCTAAATGCCAGAAGGAGAACCATTCTATTGTTTTATAGAGATAAAGCCAACAACACAATCGAAAAGCTGGCCGTAGCCAGATATAATGTCGGAAAAAACATCTCTTCGGCATGGGACAAAGAAAAAGAACCTGATCAATGGCAAAGATTAATTCAATTGATAGAAGAACGTAATCCAAAAAAAATAGGCCTGAATTTTTCAAAAGATCATAATATAGCGGATGGTCTGGATAAGACAGATTATGAGGAATTCTTGCAGTACTTACCAAAGAAATACGCTTCAAGAGTAGTTTCTGCTGAACAACTTGGTGTTAGATGGATTGAGACAAGAACTGAACGGGAAATGGTAATTTACAATCAGTTGGTCTCCATCACGCACGATATTATTGAAGAAGCATTTTCCGAAAAAGTGATAACCCCCGGAATAACAACAACAACTGAAGTGGAGTGGTGGATGAGGCAAAAAGTTACAGACTTGGGTCTGGAGACCTGGTTCCATCCAACAGTAGATGTACAACGAACAAATGAGGAACTGGTGGGGCATCTATACTCTTTTTCGGGAAGACCAGACCAAATGGTGATTTTACCTGGAGATCTGTTACACTGTGATTTTGGGATTACTTATTTAAGATTAAATACAGATTGTCAGGAATTGGCCTATGTTTTAAAACCCGGAGAAAAGGAAGCACCTGATTTTTTAAGGGAAGGTTTGAAAGCTGGGAACAGTGTGCAGGACTATCTCACAAAGAATATGATAAAAGGACGAACAGGGAATGAAATATTAAGGATCGCCTTGGATCAAGCCAAAGAGGCCGGATTTAAACCTGCCATTTATTCTCATCCATTAGGGTCTTATGGTCATTCTGCAGGAACAACTATTGGTATGTGGGATTCCCAGGGGGGGGTTATGAAAGACGACGGCGAGAATTACCCACTAAATGCGAACACAGTTTATGCTATTGAATTGAATACAACAATTACTATTCCGGAATGGAATAGAGATATTAGAATCATGTTGGAAGAAGCAGGCTTCTATGGGGAAGAGGGTTTTAGGTATGTAAATGGACGACAAACAGAGTTAATGCTGATACCCAGGGAAATCAAACATTTAGGTAATTAAACCTGTAAGACACCCATATTAAATGCTTTTTCAATAGGGGCATGGTTTGCTGCCTCTATACCCATGGAAATCCATTTGCGTGTTTCTAACGGATCTATAATAGCGTCTGTCCATAAATGTGCTGCCGCGTAATATGGGGATATTTGTCTATCATATCTTTTCTTAATTTCATCAAAGAGTTCGGCTTCTTTTTCAGGAGTTATTTTTTCTCCCTTCTTTTTTAAAGAGGCCTTTTCTATCTGGAGTAATACTTTTGCCGCCGAATTCCCGCTCATTACAGCAAGTTCGGCACTTGGCCAGGCGAAGATTAGTCTTGGGTCATAG
This sequence comes from uncultured Eudoraea sp., assembly GCF_947490415.1. Taxonomy (GTDB): domain Bacteria; phylum Bacteroidota; class Bacteroidia; order Flavobacteriales; family Flavobacteriaceae; genus Eudoraea. Next base: position 552,928 of record NZ_CANLGX010000003.1, on the reverse strand, counting down.
GCTTTACCGCACATAGCATAATTTCCGGCTCCATAACTATTGCCAATAATCACGGTAAATTTAGGTACAACAGAATTGCTTACTGCATTCACCATTTTGGCGCCATCCTTTATTATTCCGCCGTGTTCACTTTTGCTACCCACCATAAACCCTGTGACATCCTGAAGGAAAACGAGAGGTATTTTTTTCTGATTGCAATTTGCAATAAATCTTGTGGCCTTATCTGCAGAATCTGAATAAATAACACCTCCAAATCGCATTTCGCCTTTATTGGTCTTCACTACCTTTCGTTGATTAGCGACAATGCCTACGGCCCAGCCATCAATGCGTGCATATCCTGTCAGGATTGTTTTCCCAAACCCCTCCTTATATTGCTGAAATTCTGAGTGGTCTACAAGTCGCTTAATTATTTCGAGCATATCGTATTGCTCTGTCCTTGATCCGGGTAAAATACCATAAATGTCCTCCGGATTTTCTGCAGGTTTTATAGTCTTAATTCTATTGAATCCTGCGGTATTGGGAACCCCTATCTTATCAATCAGGTTTTTGATCGTATCAAGGGCATCTTTATCATCTTTTGCCTTATAATCGGTTACCCCACTAATTTCACAATGTGTCGTGGCTCCACCCAGGGTTTCATTATCAATATTCTCCCCTATAGCGGCTTTAACCAAATAGCTGCCAGCTAAAAATATACTCCCGGTTTTATCAACAATCAGGGCTTCATCACTCATAATAGGTAAATAAGCACCCCCTGCTACACAACTCCCCATAATAGCGGCTATCTGTACGATACCCATACTGCTCATTATCGCATTGTTTCTAAAAATGCGGCCAAAATGCTCTTTGTCGGGAAAAATTTCATCCTGCATGGGGAGATAAACCCCTGCGCTGTCTACCAAATAAATAATTGGAAGTCGGTTTTCTATAGCAATTTCCTGAGCTCTAAGGTTCTTTTTGGCCGTAATCGGGAACCAGGCACCCGCTTTTACTGTAGCATCATTTGCAACAACAATACATTGTTTACTTTTAACATAGCCTATTTTTACCACAACTCCTCCAGATGGGCACCCACCATGTTCCTTATACATATTATCTCCCGCAAATGCACCGATTTCTATAGAATTACTTTTGTCATCCAATAAGTAGTCTATACGTTCTCTTGCAGTCATTTTACCTAATTCATGCTGCTTTTCGATACGGATTTTACCGCCGCCTAATTTTACATTTACAAGTCTCTTCTTTAGCTCTGAAACCAGTAATTTATTTTGATCTTCGTTCTTATTGAAGTTGATATCCATTCTCTATAGTCAATTTCTTTAATAGGGTTAAAGATAAGGAGTAATATTGATTAACTTTAGCAAAATACAACAGTAAGATATGAAAGAAAAAATTCGTTGGGGAATAGTGGGATTGGGAAATATAGCTCAAAAATTTGCAGATGATTTAAAATTGATCGCTGATGGGGAACTCACTGCGGTTGCCTCGAGAGATATTCAAAAGGCCAAACGATTTGGTGAATTAAATAATGCCAAACATGCATTTGGTAGCTATCAGGAATTATTTGCGTGTACCGACGTAGATGTGGTATACATTGCCACACCACATACTTCTCATGCCGATTTGAGTATCATGGCCATGAATGAAGGACGAAATGTACTTTGCGAAAAACCTATGGGAATAAATAGAGGTGAAGTGGAAAGAATGATTGCCTCCGCCAGAAAAAATAACGTTTTTTTGATGGAAGCTTTATGGAGCAGGTTTAACCCTTCAATTAGAAAAGTAAAAAATTTGATAGACGAGGGAATTATTGGTGAAGTAGGATACTTACATGCAGATTTTGCTTTTTATGCGCTCGACAAGGATATAAACGGTAGGCTTCTAAATCCTGCATTGGCAGGGGGATCCCTTTTGGATATAGGTATTTATCCTATTTTTTTAGCATATCTTATTTTAGGATTTCCTGAAAAAATTATGGCTTCTTCTAAAATATATAAAACAGGGGTAGATATCCAAACCTCCATGATTTTTGAATATTCAAATGCACAGGCCATATTGTATAGCGGACTTACCTCTAATTCCGAAATGAAGGCAGAGATTTCCGGTTCTGAGGGAACTGTCTTTTTAACCCCCCGATGGCACGAAGCACAGGAATATTCTGTTGAAAAAAACGATAAGTTAGAAAAAGTTCAATTACCTACCAGAGGAAAAGGTTATGAGTATGAAATTGTAGAAGTTCATCAATGTTTAAGGAACGGTAAGTTAGAAAGTGACTTATGGTCCTTGAAAAATACCTATGATTTAATTAGAATTATGGACAATATTAGGAAACAAACGGGGGTAGTCTTTCCCTTTGAACAATAAAAGTTTAAGCATTTACTTTGAAAAATTCTTATAAAATTTCCGATATTTGAGGTCCAACTAAACTAACTAACATGGGAATGAACAAGAATACGGTCCTTGCCTGGGCTACCTTTATTATGATTTTTGTGGGCTTAGGTCTTATTGCCCTTGGGGCATTTCGTTACGACGATGTAGCCGGATGGGGGTTTGCCTCCGTTGGTATTGGTTTTTTTGCCATAGCCTGGGTATTTAATGCATTAAAAGGGAGAGTTTGAGCCCTTCTCTATCCCATAATATTTCTTTAAATATCAACTGGTTTTATGACTTCTTGATTTATTTTTCAAAAAACATATTAAGTTTATGTCTGACGATAAGAAGGTAATTTTCTCAATGTCCGGGGTTACCAAAACCTACAAAAATGCCAATACTCCCGTTCTTAAAAATATTTATTTAAGCTTCTTTTACGGGGCCAAAATAGGAATACTCGGACTTAATGGTTCGGGTAAGTCTACGCTATTGAGGATTATAGCTGGTGTAGATAAGAACTATCAGGGAGATGTAGTTTTTTCGCCGGGTTATAAAGTGGGGTATCTGGAACAGGAACCTTTACTGGATGAAGATAAGACAGTTTTGGAGATTGTCAAAGAAGGAGTATCTGAGACCGTTGCTATTCTCGATGAGTACAACAAGATAAATGATATGTTTGGATTGCCTGAAGTATATGAAGATGCAGATAAAATGCAAAAGCTGATGGACAAACAGGCAACTCTGCAGGATAAAATAGATGCTTCCAATGCCTGGGAACTCGACACCAAACTGGAGATTGCTATGGATGCGCTGAGGACTCCTGAAGCAGATAAGAAAATTTCTGTACTCTCGGGCGGTGAGAGAAGACGGGTGGCATTGTGCAGGTTGCTTCTTCAGGAACCGGAAATATTATTGCTTGATGAGCCAACCAACCATTTGGATGCTGAATCTGTACATTGGTTAGAACACCATCTGGCACAATACAAAGGAACTGTTATTGCGGTAACACATGACCGTTATTTCCTGGATAATGTCGCCGGTTGGATACTGGAGTTAGATAGGGGAGAAGGTATTCCATGGAAAGGAAATTACAGTAGCTGGCTTGATCAAAAATCCAAACGTCTTGCACAAGAAAGTAAACAGGCCTCTAAAAGACAGAAAACACTGGAACGGGAATTAGATTGGGTACGTCAGGGTGCTAAGGGCAGGCAGGCTAAACAGAAAGCCCGTCTCAATAATTATGACAAATTATTAAGTCAGGATCAAAAACAACTTGATGAAAAGTTAGAGATCTATATTCCAAATGGCCCTCGGTTGGGAACCAATGTTATTGAAGCTAAAAATGTAAGTAAAGCTTTTGGCGATAAATTACTTTACGAAGAGTTAAATTTTAAATTGCCACAGGCCGGAATAGTCGGAGTAATAGGACCTAATGGGGCTGGTAAAACAACTATTTTTAAAATGATCATGGGCGAGATAGCTCCGGACAAGGGCGAATTTATTGTGGGTGAGACGGCTAAAATAGCCTACGTAGATCAAAGTCATTCTAATATTCAGAAAGATAAGTCTATATGGGAAAACTTTAGCGACAGTCAGGAATTGATAATGATGGGAGGCAGGCAGGTTAATTCCAGAGCATATTTAAGCCGATTTAATTTTTCCGGAAGTGAGCAGAACAAGAAGGTGAACATGCTCTCCGGAGGAGAACGCAACAGATTACATCTCGCAATGACTTTAAAGGATGAAGGCAATGTTTTGTTATTGGATGAACCTACAAATGATCTGGATGTAAACACATTACGGGCGTTAGAGGAAGGTTTGGAAAATTTCGCCGGTTGCGCCGTTGTAATTTCTCACGATCGCTGGTTTCTGGATCGAGTTTGTACTCATATATTAGCCTTTGAAGGAGATTCACAGGTATATTTCTTTGAAGGTTCTTTCACAGAGTACGAAGAGAACAAAAAGAAACGTTTAGGTGGGGATATTATGCCTAAAAGAATAAAGTACAAGAAGTTAATCCGGTAAAACCTTACTTTTTTTTGCCCTTTCTTAAAAGTCATCATTGGGATACCAGTCCAGTTGTATCACCATAATGTCAGGATTTTCCTGATTCACCAATTCTTTAAATCTGCCAACGTCACTAACATTTGGCCTGCCGCGGTAATGATAAGGATAAACTTCCTTGGGTTGAAATTTAAGTACGGCATCTGCAGCGCTTTCTTCGGTCATTGTATAGGGCTGATTCATACAAATAAATGCCTTGTCAATATTTTTTAATGCGCGCATTTCAGGGATATCTTCGGTATCACCGGAAAAATAAAAACGTTCATTACCCATATTTAGAACATAGCCATTCCCACGCCCATTTTCGTGAAATGCTTTAGCTTCTTCCCTCAAATTATACATTGGGATGGCTTCAACGGTAATACCAAATCGCTCTTTAGAATCCCCATTATTCAATATATCTATTTGTGGTGTAAATTTAGAAGGGATTTTATCTGCAACTGCCTGAGGGACGATGATCTTGGCCTTTTCAGTATTTAGTTCTTCAAGTGTTTCAAGACTAAAATGGTCTCCATGTATATCTGTGATTAAAATCAAATCAGGCAGCTTTTGACCTTCAAATGATTTTAGACCACCAACCGGATCTATGTAAATAGTAACATCTTCCCACTCGAGTACTGTGGTTGCATGTTCAATTGGAATTATTTTAATTTCTGATTGAGAGTTAGCAGACGGTGGCGGTAATTGTTCACTATACTCAGGTTGTGAATCTACCCCCGTTTCGCGGTTGTTTTTTTGCTTACAGCCCATTAAAACCATAAAACAAGCAAGTAAAGCAATAATTAAATTTTTCATAGTATTTTTTATTGTAATAAAAGAAGGAGCTAAAGATAAATAATAAAAGACAATTATAAAATGAGCTGCATTTTAATATTACTTCGTTTATATGGAGTGTTTTTTTCTAAATCTATTACTTGGAACCCATATTTCCGATAAATATAAATGGCGGCTTCCAGCTTTGTATTCGAGTATAAAAGTAATGTTCTCCATTTGTTTCTTTTGGCAAAGTAAATGGCATATTCCATCAATTCCTGACCTATTTTCAGACCCTGATAACCCGGGTCAACAGCCATTTTTCCCAATTCAAAAGTTTGTTCATTTAATTTTATCAAAGAAAAACATCCTACTATTTCAGACTTCATTTCGGCAAAAAAAATATAGCCACCCTTATCAATGATACTGCTTTCACAGTTTTCCAGTAACTCAGCATCTTTAGGCTCTATATAGAAGTAATTCTCCAACCAGGATAAATTCAGATCCCTGAAGTATTTGGCAAGGCCCGGTCTGTAAGGGATAATTTTCAAAGACATTATTGGGATTCTAATTTTGCGATTACTAAAGTTAATATTAGGGGGATTCTTGTTAAAAGTATTTAATTATTTTTTTAGTAAAAAAAATCTAAAAGTAAATCTAAACCGTATATAGACTTATACAAACAAACACTTTTAAAAAGTAACAAAAAGGTTAACTAATATTTACATTATGACTGAAACAAAAAACAACAATGGATTAAAAGTAATAGCTGGCTTATTGGGCGTTGTTCTATTAGCTACTATTATTTATACTGTTAGTCTCTATCAGGATAAGAAAAAGACCACTATGGCTCTTACTCAGGAAAAAGATCTTGTTGTAGAGGATTTGAATAGCTTAAAATCTGAATACGATAAAGCAATATTGGAAAGTAATGCGACAAATGAAGAATTGGTTAGCGCCAGGGATAGAATTGCAAAGTATATTGACTCTGTTAAAACAATGAAGTCTGATATTGCTTCCCTTTCAAGATACAGAAGACAGGTTGGTGTTCTTAAAGAAGAAAGAGAACAATTACTACGCCAGGTAGATTCTTTGACTAAGTCCAATACGTTAATTGCAATGCAAAGAGACAGTACTTTTGTTGAATTGGAAAAACAAACAGTATTCAACGATTCATTGGTAGTACAGAATACTCAGTTGGCAGATGCAGTTGAAAGAGGTTCTGCTTTAAATTTATCTTCTTTTACAGTTGATGCTGTTAGAGAACGTAGCAATGGTAAATTAGTATCCACTTCCAGAGCAAAAAGCACCGACAAATTTAAAATTTGTTTTACTGTTGCTGATAACGTAATTGCAGAAGCAGGAGACAGACAATTCCTTGTTGAGGTTTTAGATCCTCAAGGTAATGTTTTAGGCGGAGGAATGACTAAGTCTAGTGAAGACGGTGCCTCAGTATCTTATAGCAAAGAAACCGATTTCTACTACGAAAACAATGATTTGGATGTGTGTGATTTTATAAACAAACCATCTGGTGATTTCCAAAAAGGAAATTATATGGTAAATGTATATGATGACAAACTTAAATTACTAGGAACATCTAAGTTCGCATTGAAGTAATAAACACTATCCATTTATAAAAAAAGGGTCAATCGTTAGATTGGCCCTTTTTTATTATAATATTTCTGAATTCAATACACTTATCTGGTGTTGAAGGCAAATCCTAACGAGTTACCCCCAGGTCTTCGAATGATAATATTATACATGTTCTGTAAAGGAGGGGAATTCTATTTCAGACCACCAACCATCTCCTCCGGTTTAACCCATTCATCGTATTCTTCTTCAGTAACATATCCCAGATTAACAGCTTCTTCCTTTAGGGTTGTCCCGTTTTTATGTGCCGTATTGGCTATTTCTGCAGCTTTATAATATCCAATTTTTGTATTCAAAGCCGTTACAAGCATTAATGAATTGTTCAATAATTCTTTTATGACGTCGCGATTAGGTTCAATGCCTACCGCACAATTTATATCAAAACTAATGGCAGCATCTCCCAAAAGCTGGGCAGATTGCAAAACATTGGCGGCCATTAAGGGTTTAAAAACATTTAACTCATAATGCCCCTGTGTACCTCCTATGGTGACTGCAACATCATTACCCATAACTTGTGCGCAAACCATGGTAAGTGCTTCGCATTGGGTTGGGTTGACCTTGCCAGGCATTATTGAACTTCCGGGTTCATTGGCAGGAATTATGATCTCACCAATTCCGGATCTTGGCCCTGAAGCCATCATTCGAATATCATTAGCAATTTTATTCAGGGAAACAGCTAGTTGTTTTAATGCACCATGGCTCTCAACCAACGCATCATGTGCTGCAAGGGCTTCAAACTTATTTGGAGCCGTTTTAAACTTAAGTCCGGTAAATTCAGAAATATATTTAGCTACTAAAACGTCGTAGCCTTTTGGCGTATTTAATCCTGTACCTACTGCAGTGCCACCTAATGCTAATTCACTTAAATGATCTAAAGTGTTCTCAAGTGCCTTTATCCCATGATCTATTTGAGAAACATAACCAGAAAATTCCTGTCCAAGCGTTAAAGGGGTTGCATCCATTAAGTGCGTCCGGCCAATTTTAACCACAGTATTAAATCGTGTTGCTTTTTCATTGAGGGTATTGCGCAATTGTCTTAGTCCGGGAATAGTAACCTCAACAATCTTTTTATAAATTGCAATATGCATTCCTGTCGGAAAAGTATCATTTGACGACTGAGATTTGTTAACATCATCATTTGGTTGAATTGTCTTCTCTCCTTCGCCAATGACTTTACCAGCCAATTCATGTGCTCTATTAGCAATAACTTCATTTACATTCATATTGCTTTGCGTGCCGGAACCGGTTTGCCATATAACAAGAGGAAATTGGCTATTGTGATCTCCGGCGAGTATTTCATCACAAACCTGGGCAATTAGATCTCTTTTTTCAACGGCCAATACCCCTAATTCACAGTTGGTGTATGCTGCGGCCTTTTTCAAATAGGCAAATCCCATAATCACATCTAGTGGCATGGAAGCCGGAGAACCAATTTTAAAATTATTTCGTGATCTTTCAGTTTGTGCACCCCAGTATTTATCTGATGGGACTTTTACCTCACCCATGGTGTCTTTTTCAATTCGGAAGCTCATAATAGTGTAGTTTTAATGTCTACAAAGATAAGATACGAAGGCTTATTTTGATGGTTGTAAATTGAAATTTCATGTGATCCAATTTTTTTTTTGCCTTTGATTTGTTGAAATTACTATTTTCAAACTATCTTTGTGTTCCAAAGAATAAGAGTATGTTCGAATTTGATCAATATTTGGGATTTTTAGCCTTTTTAACCGTTATTACCATAGGATTTTGGTTAATGATGTTTTTATTATTATTTGTAGTTCCCTATTGGCTGGGAGGTAATCTTATGGAATTATGGAAAGAAAAGCGGGAAGCCAAAAGAGCCCAGCGTAACGAATAAAAAAAAGAAGCCGCCTGGCTTCTTTATATTTTAGAGATATTTGATTTTAAGATCCTTCAAATTCAAAATCCTCTCCATTACCATTTCCTCTTCTGTTTCCATTTCTTTGGTTCTTGTTTTGATTGAATCGATATAAAAAGGACAATGTAATTTGTCTTTCACGCCATTGGAATTCACTGTAGGTAAATACATTATCTGTGCGGGTTTCACTTCTTCTTTTTCTACTGTTAAATAGGTCACTTACGTTGAGGGAAAGTGTAGCCTTGTCTTTAATTACGTCCTTGCTAAAAGCTAAATTTGTGCTTAAAATACCCTTACTCAGGCTTTGTGCATTTTCCGTTGGACCTCTGTAAAATAGATTAGCCTGAAAATCAACTTTTCCAGGAAGGGGGATTTTGGCACTAAACCTGGTAAACCATGCAAGGTTGTCCGCATCAAAAACTTGAGTTATTTCCTCTTCCTGAGAATTCGTATAAGTATAGTCTCCCCGCAATTGTTGATTAAACACATTAAAATTTACAGTAAAACGCCAATTTCTTATCGGTACGTAGATAGCGGTAAATTCCATTCCATAACGTGTGTCTGTTGCAAGATTTATGGGAGTTCTAACCTGTATAGGAACAAAGACAGGGTTGTCAGGATCATCAGGGTTTTCAATTTCAACAAAATCTCCTGTTTCCAGTGTAATAAATTGAAAAACCCCTGTTGAATAGTTGTAATATGCTGAAGTAGTTAAGGTAACCTTTTCCCATCGTTTCAGGTACTCTAAATCAAAGGCATTGGTATAAGTAGGGTTGAGATCCGGATTTCCCAAAAACAGATTTGTATTACTGGATCTGGAGGGAAAAGGATTAATAAATCGCGAGCGGGGCCTTCTCAATCTCCTGCTATAACTAATATTAATCTTATCTAATTCTGAAAAATCATAGCCTATAAATATAGACGGAAACCAATCTACGTATGTTTTGTTATTTATTTCCTTTGTAGTAACTAATTCAATTCCGATATCAGAAGCCTCCATTCGCAGGCCACCAAGAATATTGAAATGTTTAAATTTTCTTCCTAATTGAACGTATGCGGCGTTTACATTTTCTGTATAAATAAGTCGGTTGCTAAAATTGGGATCACTAATTAAACTACCCTCTTCCACTAATCCGAATTGAAAATCTGTATCAAACGTATTAAAAGTCCCTCTGTAACCTAATTCAAATTGTGACTGCTTGTCCTCGCTAAATGGAAGTACATATTCCATTTGCAGTAATTGGTTTATTTGAGTTTCATCGTTGATAGTCTGCTCTGTTGGAATTTTCTCATTCTCACCAAGTACAATTTCATTGATAATTGCATTTTCTACTTCTGAGCCTGTTGAATATTGATAATCAATTGCAATTTCATGGCCTTTGTCATTGAATTTCTTAGCAAAATTGAATGAATACTGTATATCGTTTTCATCTTCTCTTTCCGTAGTAAACCTATTTCTTTGTACAGTTGGATCCCCGTTGGCATCAAAATTAAAGAAATCAACATCTACTATGTTGTCGCCGTTTGAGGTCCTGTAAACAAAGGAATTCGTGATGCTCGTTGTTGGGTTAATAAATAATTCAAAACCAAAATTATTATTGAATCCGTTCCGCTCTCTTTGATAAGCCCGTATTTCGTTTTGAAAACTTGCGGTAGTCCCATCGGGATTAAAATTTTCCTGCTCAAACAGAGCATTACCAGGAGCGTTTCTGTATCTATAAGTGGTGTTGATAAAAAAGTTGAATTTCTCCCGCCTTAGATTTAAACTAAGGGCACCTCCATAATTATCAGGGTAACCTGCAAATAGATTGACAGATCCGTTTAAGCCAGAATTTTTTCCCTGTTTTAGTATTATATTGATGATCCCACCGGTACCCTCAGCGTCATAGCGTGCTGATGGGTTTGTTATAACCTCTACTTTTTCAATGGTTTCTGCCGGTAATTGTTGTAAGGTTTCAGGATTAATGCCTGATAAGGCAGAAGGCTTACCATTAATCAGAATCCGCACACTTTCATTGCCTCTTAAACTAATATTTCCCTCTACATCTACAGTAACTGACGGTATATTGTCTAAAACATCTGTTACAGATCCTCCTCTTACCGTAAGATCCTGGCCAACATTGTAAATTTTCTTATCAAGGCGAAGTTCTATTGTAGTCCTTTCTCCTATTAGTTCCACTTCTTCCAATTGCTGGGCATCTATTTGCAATTCAATGGTTCCCAGATTGGTTGATGCCCTAAAGTCTTGTGTTTTCAGCTCATAGGTCTTATAGGAAATATATTCTATTCGCACATTGTACTGTCCTGGAAAAGTTTCCACATTAAACTGGCCGTTAGCATCAGTTAATCCACCGGTAACGCGCTCCGGATTTCTTATTGACTGAAGAACTAGGGTAGCATATTCAAGAGATTCACCGGTTTCTGAATCAATAACTTTTCCGGTTATTTGAATTGGATCCGGTGTTTGGGAATGTAATGATAAGTGCATAAATAAACATATTAAGGCCATAGGTATTCCTATTCGGCAGGTAAATATGTTTTGTTTGATTATTCTTCCCATAATTTTTATTATTCTCAAAAATTTATATTAATAAATTATCCGAATAGAATTTAATTTTCCTGTGTCAAAGTTGTGATTAATAAGACAAAACACGAAACAATCTTCTTTGAACGACATAAGGATTGCAGTGAACGGCAAGCTTAGGTTTTTTATCAGCGCAAATGTCGTTCACAGGAATGATTTAGTAGTTGGCGTATGACATTTGGAGAATGGGCCTAATAGTGAAGGCTTATAGAATTAGCATCATGGGGTAGAAGATGCTTGAAAAAGATGGCTGGCAAGAGTTTTTCTTTCAAATTATAATGTCTGAATAGGTGCTGTTTTTTAATTCATCTGACAAGGGCTATCCTGTAATTACCAAAACTATATTGGTTTTGGTTTTAGTAGGAATCGCAAGGTACTTATATCCTACTTCCTGATGTCTAAAGACTTTAACCCTCAGATTTATCTTTCTTTTTCTTTTTCTTTTTGATTTTCTTATACCCCTGCTTTTGTAGTTCGACCAGTTGGTTGAATTTATCTTCGGGAAGCCCTGCTTTTAATTCCTCTTTTTGATTTTCACGAATTTTTTCAGCAGCTTCTCTGGTTTTATCAGCTGGTAACTTTAAAAGTTGCAGTTCAATGCTCTGCTGCACATACTTGGTAAGGATAGAGGAAACTACAGCCTGCTCAAAGTCATTTAGTTCTAAGGCCTCTATGATTTTTGGCATTTCTCTTTCCACTATTTCTTCGGCAGTAAGATTTTCAGGTTTACTTTGAGGCTCCTCCATGCGCGGGATTGGACTATTTCGCCTGGAATTCCTATTATAACCATTATTATAACCATTATTATAACCATATTGAGCATTCGCTTCTGGGATTACAAATAGTGCCAATAAAAATATAAAGCCGATATATTTAATGTTGATAGTCATTCTTTTTCAATTTTCAGTAAAATTAAACCAAGGATTATTCTTAAGCGGTTAAATGATAGTTAAAACTCCAATGGACATAAACAAAATTACAATATAAATCAAAACTTACCATAATGTCGAAATGGGTCCTGAGAATTTCCCCTATTGACCTAACAATTCTATTATAGTTTCGGAGGGTCTGCCAATAACAGCTTTATCTCCTTTTATTACTATTGGACGTTCAATTAATTTGGGATATTTTATCATGGCATCAATAATCTGTTCATCGGACAGAATACTTCCTTTAAACTTTTCTTTCCAGATTGCCTCATTTTTACGCACCAATTGATCAGGACTTAAAGACAAATAGGATAAGACCTTACGCAACTCCTCCTTTGTAGGAACTTCCTCGAGATAGTTAATAATTTTAAAATCTTTTCCGGAAGATTCAACTATTGCAAGACCCTCCCGGGATTTACGGCATCTTGGATTATGATAGATTTTTATCATTGCAGACTAATTATTGCTTTCTTATGTTCTAAATTTATATGGGATATACTAAACTTCGCTTTGCCCCATCGCCATTAGGTAGGCTTTTAAAAATTCATCAATTTGCCCATCCATAACAGCATCCACATTAGCTGTTTCTCTTCCTGTTCTAACGTCCTTGACCAGTTTGTACGGGTGCATAACATAATTCCTGATCTGCGAACCCCATTCTATCTTCATTTTTGAAGATTCTATTTCGCTTCGGGCTTCCTGTTTCTTGCGCAATTCAATCTCATAAAGCTGAGATTTTAACATCTTAAGTGCTGTAGCTCTATTATCGTGTTGTGACCTGGAATCAGAACATGAAATTTGAATCCCAGTAGGTTTATGCACCAACTGTACTTTTGTTTCTACTTTGTTCACGTTTTGTCCGCCCGCTCCGCTCGATCTTGAAGTGGTAATTTCAATATCCGATGGATTTATTTCTATTTCAATAGTATCATCAACCAAGGGGTAGACATATACAGATGCAAAAGAAGTATGTCGTTTGGCATTACTATCAAATGGAGAGATGCGTACCAGACGGTGAACACCATTTTCTCCTTTCAACCAACCAAATGCATATTCGCCATCAATTTCTAAAGTCACAGTTTTAATACCTGCCACGTCGCCTTCCTGGTAATTGAGTTCCTTAATCTTGTAGCCATTTTTTTCACTCCACATCATGTACATTCTCATAAGCATGGCAGCCCAATCGCAACTTTCAGTTCCCCCTGCACCTGCGGTGATTTGTAAAACTGCAGTCATATTATCTCCCTCTTCAGAGAGCATGTTTCTGAATTCAAGATTTTCTATGGCCTCAAGTGCAGCATTGTATTGATGAGTTACCTCCTCTTCAGAGATTTCACCTTCCTTAGCAAATTCCATTAAGACTTCGAGGTCATTTATCAGATCTCCTGCGGCATTGAAATCGTTAACCCATTTTTTTTTGGATTGTACCAGTTTCATTTGAAGCTGCGCATTTTGGGGGTCATCCCAAAAGTCGGGAGCCAGAGTTTTTTCCTCTTCGTTTTCTATTTCTATAAGTTTGGCATCAATGTCAAAGATACCTCCTCAACGCGCCAAGGCGTTCTATAAGATCTTTCTGCTGATCTGATGTTGTCATTAAATTGAATTTTCATCAAAAATAAAGCTAAAGTATGGTTGTGCAATCAATTTTGTATAAATTTAAAAATTCAACCAGCAACATAATGAAAAACTATTTTTATACTTTTTTTCTATCTCTTTTTTATTGTTCTTTAATAAATGCACAATTTACCGAAAAGAGTAAAGCCTTTCAAAAGCATGAAGGGTTTTATGATTTCTATTATGACGCTGCCAGTGATAAGATTTACCTGGAAATTGATGCACTTGAAAAGCCTTTTCTTTATGTTTATTCCTTAAGCAGCGGAATTGGAAGTAACGATATAGGTTTAGATAGGGGACAACTTGGAAATGAGCAAGTTGTATATTTTAAAAAAGCGGGGAATAAATTACTTCTTATTCAGCCTAACTTAAAATACCGGGCAATTACCGACAATGAACTGGAAAAAAAATCTGTGGATCAGGCCTTCGCCAAATCGGTGCTTTTTGGTTTTAAAATAGTAGAAGAGTCTACAGGTAAATATATTATTGATATCAGCGATTTTTTAATTCAGGATGCTCATGGGGTGGCGAAACGCCTTAAGCAAAAAGAGCAGGGATCTTACACTCTTGATAAGGGTAAAAGCGCCATGGCACTTGAAAGAACAAAGGCATTTCCAAAAAATGTTGAGTTTGATGTCACACTTACCTTTAAGGGAGATTCCAAGGGTAATTTTATCAGATCAGTTTCCCCCAACCCAGATTTGGTAACAGTAGCACAACACCATTCATTTATTGAGCTCCCTGATGCGAACTATAAAGAACGGGTTTTTGATCCCAGAAGTGGTTCATACCCGTTTTCATATTATGATTATGCCACACCTGTGCAGGAACCTATTCTCAAGCAATTTATTACCAGACACCGTTTATCTAAAAAGAATCCGGAGGCCGAATTGAGTGAGGCCTTAGAGCCTATTATTTATTACCTGGACAACGGCACCCCCGAACCCGTAAGAACAGCCTTGTTAGAGGGGGGCAGGTGGTGGAATGAGGCATTTAATGCAATAGGTTATAAAGATGCGTTTCAGTTAAAAATATTGCCGGATGATGCTGATCCTTTGGATGTAAGATATAATGTTATTCAATGGGTACACCGTTCTACAAGAGGTTGGAGTTACGGTAGTAGTATTACAGACCCCAGAACAGGTGAGATAATTAAGGGGCATGTAAGTTTGGGTAGTTTAAGGATCAGGCAGGATTTTTTAATAGCACAGGCCTTAACAAATAAACCTTTTGAAGAAAGGAATGATAATTATAATCAGATGCTGGAACTGGCTTTGGCGCGAATAAGGCAATTGTCTGCTCACGAAATAGGCCATACACTTGGGTTTACACATAATTTTGCAGCAAGTACCAATCAACGAGCATCGGTAATGGATTATCCCCATCCTCAGTTTAAAATTGTAAACGGGAAAATAGATTTTTCACAGGCTTATGACACCGGAATTGGGGAATGGGACAAAACAACTGTTGCCTACTCCTATTCAGAATTTGCAAAGGGAATCAACGAAAAGCAAGCCCTGAATAAGATACTGTCTGAGGCCTCCAATAAAGGACTTCGCTTTATATCCGATCAGGATGCCCGGCCTTTTGGCGGGGCACATGCTCTAGGGCATTTGTGGGATAATGGAACGAGCGCCAGTGCCGAATTACAAAACGTTTTAAAGATCAGGGAAATTGCCATTGAAAATTTTTCTATAGACAACATTCGCGAAAATGAACCAAATTCTGTTTTGGAAGATGTTTTTGCACCACTTTATTTTTTTCATAGATATCAGACAGAAGCTGTGGCTAAATTGATTGGGGGGCTCGATTATAACTATGCTGTTAAAGGCGATGGTCAGAAAACTGTTGAAACTCTTGATAAAAGCTCCCAGATTCAGGCACTTAAGGCGCTGTTGGAAACACTAAATGCAAATGTGATAGCCATTCCGAAGGAAAAATTGCCATTATTTCCACCAAGAGCCATCGGATATCCAAGGAGCAGGGAATCTTTTAAAGGCAGGACTGGAGTTTCTTTTGATGCTCTCTCCGCCCCTGAAACGGCTTCGGATATGACCCTTGGTTTATTGTTGCATCCTGAAAGAGCGTCGAGATTAATACAGCAAAAAAGTTTAGATACCCAGCAAATTGGGCTGGAATATGTTCTTAGTCAGCTGGTTCAAAATACGATTGAAAAAACCCTGAAAGATCCTTATTTCAACGAGGTCCAGAAATCAATTAATTACCGGGTACTTTTTCATATTATGAACCTGGCAGCCCATAAAGGTGTGCACCCCCAGGTAAACGCCATTGCAAATCATAAACTTAAATCAATTAAAACAGCCTTACAATCTAGCAAGAATAATGTCGATGCCATAGAAATGATAAGGAGGGTTGATTACTTTTACAGCGAACCAGATAAATTCAAGGTTATAGAAGTTTCTAAAATACCAGACGGATCTCCAATTGGTATGGATTGTATGAATTAGATTGATACACTAAAAGGGCTATGGAAATAAATTTAATTAGTGATACGGTTACCAAACCATCACCCGGTATGTTAGATGCAATGATGTCGGCAGATGTGGGTGATGATGTTTTTAAGGCCGACCCTACAGTTAACAGGCTGGAAGAAAAGGTAGCCAATTTGTTTAGCAGGGAAGCCGCATTGTATTTTCCCAGTGGTACAATGACAAATCAAACTGCAATTAAACTTCACACAAACCCCGGGGATCAATTGATTTGTGATAAATATGCCCATGTCTATAATTATGAGGGTGGGGGAGTAAGTTTTAATAGTGGAGTTTCCTGTAAATTAGTAGATGGTCACCGAGGGATGATGACCTCAGATCAGGTTGTGGAGGCCATAAACCCACCAGATTTTTATCATAGCCCGCTGACTTCCCTGGTTTGTATAGAAAACACCACCAATAAAGGAGGAGGAGCCTGCTGGGATTTTTCTGAACTGGTTCGAATTAAAGAAGTTTGTCAAAAACACGGTCTGGCATATCATTTGGATGGCGCCAGGATATGGAATGCCTTAGTTGAAAAAGGGGAAACTGCGAAGCAATATGGGGAATTGTTTGATACCATTAGCGTTTGCCTTAGTAAGGGATTAGGATGCCCCGTGGGTTCAGTTTTGGTTGGGGATAAAGAAATGATCGACAAGGCATTGCGCATTAGAAAAATACTGGGTGGTGGTATGCGCCAGGCTGGTTTTATGGCTGCAGCCGGCATTTATGCGCTGGATAACCATATTGACCGTCTTGCAGATGATCATAAAAAAGCAAGAGAAATTGGTACATTGCTACAAAGTTTGCCCTTTATAAAGAAAGTGGAACCTTTGGAGACCAATATTATAATCTTTGAAATTAATGACGACTATTTTAGTGCAGAGGATTTTATTCAAAAACTTCACAAAAAGGACATTCATATAATTGGTATGGGAAATAACAAATTACGCGTGGTAACACATATGGACTACACTGATGAAATGCACGAAACTTTACTAAAAACCTTAAAAAATCTATAATTCTTCAAACTTGTTTAGGGTAGCGATACTTTTTTTTAGATTTTTTATGCCATTCTCCATTCCTGCCTCAGAACCATAAAGTTGACTATTTCCAATGAGCTGTCCCTTTTTATCCTTGAGGTTAAAAAGAAAGTTTCCATCATGATCAGTCTTACGCTCAAAGATATATTGTTGTTTATCTGTCATGTTCAAACCACTAACAACATTCTTGATCTCTTCTTCACTTGAAAACCCTACACTATAAAACAAGGCATTACCACTAGTGGTGTTTAAAGAGAAATTATACGTGTTGTTATCATCCTTATTTATCTTTATCATGAAGTGAGTTTTTTTTTAAAAGTATTAAAAATGGACCAACTTTCATACTTGATTAACTTACCAGGATAAGCTTAATTCCACTATTTATTACTTAAAAAAGAATCCATTCCGGGAATATCAGGCATTCCTTCTTTAGCTACTGCGGCTAATTCTGCTTCATTTATTTCAGTGGCTTTTTCTATGGCCTTATTCAGGGTAAGGACCAGATAATCCTCTAATTGCTCCTTGTCTTGCAGCAATTGATCATCTATATTAATAGCCCTTAAAGTTCTATTAGCCGTGATGGTTACGGAAAGAAGGTCATCAGAAGATTTTTCTTCAAGTAGAACCGAATTTAATCGTTCTTTTGTGGCTTTTACCTTTTCCTGGGTTTCTTTTAGTTTCCCCATCATTCCCATTAAGTCTCCAAACATATCTTTCTATTTAGCGTTACTAAGGTCAAAATTACTAAATTGCGCCCTTAAAAATAAGTTATACTGATACACTTTCTTAAAAGAACAATCATTTTATTTATTATTCTTATCATGGCTGCTTCATGCCAGAATGAAAATCAAAATATGGAAGTTATAAATGCCCCCACGGCTAAAAGAATACCTGTTAAATTAGTAAAGCATGACGATATACGCGTGGATGACTATTTATGGCTAAACGAGCGGGATAATAAAGAGGTACTGGCTTATTTGGAAGAAGAAAATAATTATTACAGCGCCCTTACTGAACATACCAAATCTTTCCAGCAGGAATTGTTTGAGGAAATGAAAGGCCGTATTAAGGAAGATGATTCTTCCTTGCCGTACAAATTAAATGGATATTGGTACATAACACGGTATGAGATTGGGAAGGAATACCCTATTTATTCCAGAAAAAAGGGCAACCTTGAATCGGCCGAAGAAATAATTTTCAATTGTAATGAACTTGCACAAGGGCATGAATATTTTGATATCAGAGGTGTTACTGTAAGTCCGGATAACAAACTCGCGGCGTTTGGTACCGACACAATAAGCAGAAGACAATACCACATTCAGATAAAAAACCTTGAAACGGGTGAAATTTATCCCGATAAGATAGATAATACTACAGGCAGTGCAGTCTGGGCGAATGACAATAAAACTTTATTTTATACAAAGAAAGATCCGGTTACTTTGAGATCTGATAAGATATACAAACATATTCTGGGCCATCCAAGTGAGGAAGATGAATTAATATTTCATGAGCAGGATGATACCTTCAATACATTTGTTTACAAATCAAAATCCAAAAAATATATAATTATTGGTTCATATAGCACGTTAACAACTGAATTTCAAATACTTAACGCTGATAATCCCAATGGAGATTTTAAGTTATTCTCAGAAAGAGAAAGGGGCTTGGAGTATTCTATTTATCATTTTGAAAACAATTTTTATATACTCACAAATAAAGATAAAGCTACCAATTTTAAATTAATGAAGGTTGATGAGAATAATACATCCTCTGAAAACTGGGTAGAATTTATTACACACAGGCCCAATATTCTGCTTGAGGATATTGAAATATTCAAGAACTACTATGTTCTCACAGAACGCGATAATGGCCTTAATAAATTAAAGATTACAAAATGGGATGAATCTGACAGTTATTACATCCCGTTTGATAGTGAAACCTATGTAGCATACCCTTATGCAAACCCTGATTTTGACACGGATAATTTTCGTTACGTATTCAATTCAATGACTTCACCATATGCCATTATTGATTTCAATATGAGTACTAAGGTGAAGGAAATAAAAAAAGAACAGGAAGTTTTAGGGGGTAAGTTTAATAAAGAAAATTACCGTTCCGAACGAATATGGGCAAAAGCACGCGATGGCGCAAAAGTACCTATCTCTTTGATTTATCACAAAGACACTAAATTAGACGGTAATAGTCCACTTTTACTATATGGATATGGATCATACGGCAGTACTTCGGATCCTTATTTTTCTACTGTTAGGCTAAGCCTTTTAGATAGGGGTTTTATTTTTGCTATTGCGCATGTGCGGGGTGGAGAATATCTTGGCAGACCCTGGTATGAAGATGGAAAACTCCTAAACAAGAAAAATACCTTCACAGATTTTATCGATTGCTCTAAGTTTTTAATTGAAAGTAATTACACGAGTAAAGAGCATCTATATGCTTATGGTGGTTCTGCCGGTGGCTTACTTATGGGTGTAATAGTTAATATGGCCCCTGATCTATATAACGGGGTTATAGCAGCAGTTCCCTTTGTAGATGTTATTACAACGATGCTGGATGGTTCTATACCACTAACTACCGGAGAATTTGATGAATGGGGTGATCCAAATAAGAAAGAGTACTATGATTATATGAAATCTTACTCCCCATATGATAATGTTGTCGCACAAGAGTACCCTAACATGCTTGTGACCACCGGTTTACATGATTCTCAGGTGCAATATTGGGAACCAGCGAAGTGGGTCGCAAAACTTAGAGCTAATAAAACAGATACGAATAAACTCTTTCTTTATACCAACATGGATGCCGGGCATGGTGGTGCCTCGGGAAGATTTGAGGCATTGAAAGAAACGGCTAAAGAATATAGTTTTCTAATTGATTTAGAAGGCAAAACGGGTAAATAAAAAAAAAATAGTAATTTTGTCGCCAGATTATAATCTATTAAAAAAGATTTATCGACCTAACCTTTCTTTATGAAAAATAAGATAAATGCTCATAACTCGATCCTTGATTTAATTGGAAACACCCCGCTTGTTAGGCTTAATAAGATTTCTGCACCTCTTAAGGGGAGTTTTTATGCAAAAATTGAGGCCTTCAATCCGGGCCATTCCTCTAAAGATAGAATAGCTACATATATTATTGATCAAGCTGAAAAGAGTGGCGTTCTTGAGCCGGGCAATACAATAATAGAGACTACATCCGGGAATACGGGCTTTAGTATTGCCATGGTAAGTATTATAAAGGGCTACGAATGTGTATTGGCTGTAAGCTCAAAGTCTTCGAAGGATAAAATTGATATGCTGCGTTCTATGGGCGCAAAAGTATATGTGTGTCCTGCGCACGTAAGTGCGGATGATCCCAGATCCTATTATCAGGTTGCAAAACGTTTGCATGAAGAAATTAAGGGATCAGTCTACATCAATCAATATTTCAATGCACTGAATATATTAGCGCATTATAAATCTACCGGTCCTGAAATATGGGAACAAACAAATGGTAATATAACTCATTTGATAGCCTGTAGTGGTACAGGGGGCACAATTTCGGGTACTGCCCGATTCTTAAAAGAGCAAAACCCGAATATTAGGATCATAGGAGTTGACGCCTATGGATCTGTTTTGAAAAAGTTTCACGAAACCGGAGAATTCGATAATGATGAAATATATCCCTATCGAATAGAAGGTCTTGGTAAGAACTTAATTCCCGATGCGACTGATTTTAAGGTTATTGACGAATTTATTAAAGTTACAGATGAGGAAAGTGCGCATACCGCAAGGGAAATTTCCTGTACAGAGGGTATTTTTGTAGGATATACCAGTGGAGCCGTTATGCAAGCGGTTAAACAACTAAATGCCCAGGGAGAATTTACTAAAAACAGTAATGTGGTTGTCATATTTCCCGATCATGGCTCCAGGTATATGAGTAAGATTTATAATGATCAGTGGATGAGTGACCAGGGCTTTTTTGACAGTAAAAATGTTGAAGAAGAGCAGCAGATTCAATATGTGAAATAAACAATATAGATTCAGATTTTGAAGGCAACAGTAACCTACTGTTGCCTTTTTTGTTACCAAATAAAATAATTTATGAATCGTGATCAAAATTCCATAATTTTGTGGACTAACCAAACGAGGCCAGATGAAAGATTTATTTGCTAGAATCATTGAGAATAAAGGACCTTTGGGTAAATGGGCATCCCAGGCAGAAGGATATTTTGTTTTTCCAAAGTTGGAAGGCCCTATTTCAAACCGAATGAAATTTCAGGGAAAAGAAGTGATTACCTGGAGTATCAATGATTACCTGGGCATGGCTAATTTACCTGAAATTAAGAAGGTAGACGGGGAAACTGCAGCTGAATATGGAGCAGCATATCCTATGGGGGCTCGCATGATGAGTGGACATACAGATTTTCATGAGCAATTAGAGGAGGAGTTGGCTGATTTTGTCCATAAAGAATCTTCTTATCTGCTTAATTTCGGTTATCAGGGAATTTTATCTGCAATTGATGCACTGGTTTCTAAAGATGATATTATTGTTTACGACGTGGATTCCCACGCATGCATAATAGATGGGGTTCGTTTGCATATGGGCAAACGATTTACTTTTGTACATAACGATATAGAAAGCTTAAAAAAGAACCTGGAACGTGCTACCAAAATGGCAGAACAAACCGGTGGTGGAATCCTGGTTATTTCAGAAGGTGTTTTTGGAATGCGTGGGGAACAAGGTAAACTTAAAGAAATCGTTGAACTAAAAAAGGAATTTAATTTCAGGTTATTAGTAGATGATGCCCACGGTTTTGGAACGCTGGGTAAGACCGGAGCTGGAGCAGGTGAGGAGCAAGGTGTTCAGGACGATATAGATGTATATTTTGCAACATTTGCAAAATCTATGGCAGGAATTGGAGCTTTTTTGGCTGCTGACAAGGAAATTATTGATTATTTGAAGTATAACCTGCGGTCTCAGATGTTTGCAAAATCACTTCCAATGATCTATGTTAAAGGTGCTTTGAAACGGCTTGATATGCTGCGCACAAAGCCTGAGTTAAGAGAGAAATTGTGGGAAAATGTAAATGCCCTGCAAAATGGACTCAAAGAAAGGGGCTTTGATATAGGGACAACCACGAGCTGTGTTACACCTGTTTATCTTAATGGAAGTATCCCTGAAGCTATGGCTTTGGTTAGGGATTTAAGAGAGAATTATGGCATATTCTGTTCAATAGTAGTGTATCCGGTAATTCCAAAAGGAATGATCTTATTGAGAATGATACCAACATCTACTCATACTTTGGAAGATGTTGCTGTAACATTGGATGCATTTTCGGCTATAAGAGATCGATTGGAGAACGGTACCTATAAGAGATTATCTGCTGCGGTGGCTGCGGCTATGGGTGAATAAGTTAAGGCGCGATTTCAATTTAAAGATATTTTAGTTATTAAAACGGAAAGTCTCTATAGCTGTTTTCTGTAGGTTCGCCTGCGCTTATAGATTTCGGGGTCAAAGTGTTTCCACATTTGACGAATGGCAACATTTTCCTCCAATTCGGGAGTTCTGTAACAATTCCTTATTTTTTTCGCCTGAAAAACTTTGTGATATTCATTCATAATTATTGCGGTAACTCCCTTATTCTGATATTCCGGATGAACTCCAATAAGGTAAAAAATCACATCTTTGCTGTTTCTTTTTGCATTCAAAAGATACAGAAAACCAAATGGAAAAATCCTGCCGTTAGCTTTTTGCAAGGCAGATCCATATGATGGCATTACTATAGCAAATGCTACCAGTCTGTTATTACTATCAATTACAAACTTTATATATTCAGGATTGACTAAACCAATATGTTTATTCTTAAAATAAGTTTTTTGCTCGTCGGTTAAAGGAACAAATGAAGATAACTTTGAATAAGTCTCATTAAACAGATCAAACATCTGGTCTGCCCAGGGCATGATATCAGCAGATTTTGTAAAATTCATTTCTTTCAAACCATACCTCTTTTTTATCAGGGCCTGTATTTTAATAAAGTGTTCTGGTTTGGTATTACTGGCGGGAAATCTGTTTTCCATATATTCCTTTTCCTTTATAAAGCCGTGGTGTTCATAATGATCTTTATAATAAGGATGATTATACCAGGTAATCATTGTTCCCACATCGTTAAAACCCTCAACTAATACCCCTACTTTATCGAGATTAGAAAACCCTACAGGACCTTCCATGTAATCGAGCTTGTTATTTTTTCCAATTTCCGCAACCTTGTCGAGCAATGCTTTTGAAACCTCCAGGTCATCAATAAAATCAAACCAGCCGAAGCGCATTTTGGAGTTTTGTTGTTCATTTACCTCTATCCAATTAATAATAGTCGCTATTCTACCTACTAATTTATTTTCTTTATAGGCAAGGAAAAACCGGGCTTCTGCATTAATAAAGTTGGGATTTTTTTCTTGGTCAAATGTTTCAAGTTCATCTGAAATAAGTGGAGGAACCCAATAAGGAGATTTTTTATAAAGGGTGAAAGGGAATTTTATAAATTTTTTTAAATCCGATTTTGTAGTAGCTTCTTCGAGCCTTACCATACCATTTATTTGTAAGGTCAAGATAAGAGATATTTGGTGAAGGAATCAAATTTTAAGACAATTTTCACTAATTCACAACACAAAAAGCCTAGCAAAGAACATATATTAGAAATCAATTACTCCATTGTCAGAAGTATTCTTTTTTTTGTCTTTTTTCTTCTGTTTTTTTATATCCTTTTTGGATGGTCCCAGATCAATATCCTCAGCGCCTTTTACTTTATTTCGGCCTTTAGTTGTTTTTGTCTTTTTGTTTTTCTGCATAGAGTTCTTTTTAATGGGCCCACCATTTTGACCAGCCTTCTGATCTTCAATAGGAATGAGTACATCCTTATGAAGGTCCAGTCTGTATGATGCTCCAACTGAAACAAAAAGGCGGCTTGGAGAATTCTTGAAACTGCCTCCTAAATTGGCATCAACCTGAAAATTTTCATTGACCAAATACGCTCCACCACCTCTCAACAATACGTCCGCATAACGATCACTGCTAACGCCCTGGTTTTCCAAAAACACACTCCATTTGGGATTCCTAAGTGCGTGAGAAAGAGAAAGTGTATAGCCCAATTCCGGATCATCTGTGGCAATTCTATCATAGGAAATATTGGAGATCAAAACAAATCTGGGCGTAAGCCTGCTCTGTGTTGCCAGCATCACTCTGGGAGAAACTGTGGGATCTGTAGGATAAAATGGATTGTCGCCAATAACAAAATTGGCCCCTGCATATACCGAGATTGCCGGAATTAAATTTTTAAATTGAAATTTATTATTGGCCTTCCAACTATACAAGTTTGGTTTGTTGCTTTCCGGATTTTTAAATGGATCAAAAACCAAATACTTTACGCCAAGTCGGTTTCGTGAAAAATTGGTTCTTGATTCATTAAAATCAAGAGAAATGTATGTAATATTCTGATTTATATAGGTGCCTTCCCAATTTAGCTCGAGTTTCTCCAATAATAGGCCATAGCGAACAGAAAAATCCATGCCGTAAATATTAGAATCATAATTCAGATCTGCGTGATCCCGCTTTTCATAAGAAAATCCTATTTCTATTTGAGGGACTCCTTTGCCCACTGCATAGGCGCTTACAGATAAACCCGGTCGGTTAGAATTAATTACATCTGTATATTGGCAGACACCTAATAAAGGGATTAATAATGCTAATAAAAAAAGGACATTTTTATGATTTTTAAGTTCAATATCTCGAAACATCAGGTATATTTTATTATTATTTTATGAATTTTGTAATGTTAATACAACGTTGGAATTGTATTTTTGATATATAGAATACAGACATTATGGGTTTTTTAAGAACGATTTTAATAATTCTTCTGGTATACTATATGCTCAAATTATTTGCTAAATGGTTTGGGCCGAGAATAGTTGGCTATGCTGCACGAAGGACAGAGAAGCACTTTAAAGATAAATTTGATCAATTTCAAGGATATCAAAATCAAGAGGATAAGACTAATGAAGGCGAGATTAGTATCGAGAAAAAAACAGTTCAAAAGAATAAGAATTCCGAACAATTAGGCGAGTTTATAGATTTTGAAGAAATTGAATAACCATTACCACTAAAGCAACCAATGAATAGAGGTACGAAGGCTTTATTTATACATTTTTTTGCGCTTGTTTTTTTTATTGTTGCCTCATTGGCATACTTCTATCCCGTACTTCAGGGCAAAACTATCATCCAATCCGATATTATCCAATATACCGGAATGGCTAAGGAGCAAAATGATTTCAGAAAAAACACTCAGGAGGAACCCTATTGGACCAATAGTGCTTTTGGGGGTATGCCAACATATCAGTTAGGAGCTTATTATCCTCATGATTATGTTAGAAAACTTGATAGGACTATTCGATTTCTACCTCGCCCTGCAGATTATTTATTCCTGTATTTTGTCGGATTTTATATTTTACTATGCTGCTTAAAAGTGGATTATCGATTAGCAATCTTTGGTGCGCTGGCTTTTGGTTTTTCTACCTACCTTATTATTATTCTGGGGGTTGGGCACAACGCGAAGGCCCATGCTATAGGGTATTTGCCAATGCTATTAGGTGGTATTGTCCTTACTTTTAGAAAAAAGTACCTCTGGGGTTTTATTCTTACCTCAATCGCTATGGCATTGGAAATAGGGGCAAATCATTTCCAGATGACCTATTATTTTATGTTGCTTGTACTTGTACTCGGAATTGCATATTTGGTTGATACGGTTAAAAAAAAGAAACTAAAACACTTTTTTATTTCTGTTGGACTGCTTATTGGAGCTGTAGTTTTGGGCGTTGCCGCTAATGCTACTTCTATTATGGCTACAAAGGAATACGCGGATTGGAGTACACGTGGGAAGTCAGCACTTACGATAAATCCCGACGGGACCTCCAGAGAAACTTTAGAGGGGCTGGATAAGGAATACATAACCCAATACAGCTATGGAATAGTTGAATCCTTAAACTTATTTGTCCCGAGACTTTTTGGAGGCAGCAATAATGAAGACCTCGGCGCCAATTCAAAGGCTTATGAATATCTTACAGAACAAGGATTGCCCAGAACAAAGGCCCTGGAATTCAGTAGTGCTCTTCCATTGTATTGGGGAAATCAACCGGGGGTGGCAGCTCCAGCATATATAGGGGCAATTATGATTTTTCTTTTTGTCCTGGGGCTGTTTTTGGTAAAAGGACGTTTAAAATGGTGGTTATTAGGGGGAACGTTACTTTCACTCTTTTTATCCTGGGGAAAGAACTTTGGTCTGCTTACGGATTTTATGATTGACTATTTTCCACTTTATAACAAATTCAGGGCGGTTTCTTCCATTCAGGTACTATTAGAACTCTGTGTGCCTATTCTGGCGGTTATGGTATTAGTTCAAGTATTTAAGCCCTCGATAGCAAAGAGTAAAAAACTTACGGCTTTAAAAACCAGTTTCTTTATTGTTATTGGACTCGGTATCACCTTATTTTTAATTAAAAGTGTTTTTGATTTTACAGGTCTAAATGATAACACCTATCAGAAATATTTTGGTAATGAGGTTATGACAATGATAAAACGGGACAGGGAGGCTGTCTATGTTAATGACACCATACGATCTTTAATATATGTGCTGTTAGCCGGTCTCGCGATATGGCTTTACCTTAAAGAGCGACTTAAGAAAAATGTGGTGATTTTGACGCTTTCCGTGTTAGTGGTTTTTGACCTCGTAGGTGTTGATCTTAGATATGTGAATAAGAAGGATTTTGACAGGCAAAAAAGAATGAATCAACCATTTCAGCAATTGCCTATGGACAAGCAAATTGCCGAAGACACCGGAGTATTCAGGGTTTATGACCCTTCAGAAGGACTTAACGGCGCCAGGACGTCCTATTTTCATCAGTCCATTGGAGGCTATCATGCTGCAAAACCCGCAGGGATGCAGGATTTATTTGATTTCCATATTTATAGAAATAATTTGCGAGTCCTAAATATGCTTAACGTAAAGTATATTGTTCAGCAAGATGACGAAGGTAGGAGTTATGCAATTACAAATTCTGAAGTCAATGGTAATGCCTGGTTTATTAGCAGACTTATTGAGGTACAAAGTGCCGATGAAGAAATTAAGGCACTGGATAGTTTGGATGTTCTTAATGAAGCTGTTGTAAACGCCTCTGATTTTGCTCAAATAGACCAATTTAATTTTCCAAAAGACTCTTTGGCGTACATTAACTTAAAGGAATATAAGCCTAATCATTTAACTTATATCACTAACAATTCAAATAACGGACTTGCGGTATTTTCAGAAATGTACTATCCCGGGGATTGGAAGGCTTATATTGATGGTAAATTGGTAGATCATTTTAAGGTCAATTACGTTTTAAGAGCATTAAATATTCCAAAAGGTAATCATACAGTGGAGTTCAAGTTTGAACCTAAAGTGATTGAAACTGGTGGAAAAATCACCTTAGCAAGTTCCATTTTAATGATTCTGATGTTTTTAGGGGGAGGCCTATTTTCAATATTTCGTTTGCGAAAAAAGAAGGAGGGATAATGCATAAGGTCCTTATCATTAGCTATTATTGGCCTCCTGCCGGGGGTCCCGGGGTTCAGCGATGGTTAAAATTTGTAAAGTATTTACCTGAATTTGACATACATCCTGTCATTTATATTCCTAAAAATCCGAATTATCCTATTACCGATAGCAGTCTTATTAAGGAAATTCCTAAAAATGTTACTGTTTATAAAAATGAAATCTTCGAACCTTATTCATATGCCGGATTTTTAAGTAAAACCAAAACCAAGCAAATAAGTTCCGGGGTTATAAGTGATGATAATCCTTCATTTTTAGAAAACATTTTACTGTGGATAAGGGGCAATATGTTCATTCCGGATGCTCGAAAGTACTGGGTTAGGCCTTCAGTGCGGTTTTTAACGGATATAATTAAAAAAGAACAAATAGATACTATAATTACAACCGGTCCCCCTCATAGTCTTCATTTAATTGGTTTGGAATTAAAAAAAAATCTGGATGTTAAATGGCTCGCGGACTTTAGGGATCCATGGACCTCTATAGGCTACCACAGTAAACTAAGGCTTACAAAAGCTTCAGAAAGGAAACATCGTGAATTGGAAAAGAAAGTTGCAAATGGTTGCGATAAACTTTTGGTTACCAGTAATACCACTAAAGTTGAATTTGAATCAATTACTACGAAGCCAGTCTATGTAATTACCAATGGTTATGATATTCCAGAAAGTGACCTGCCCTTAAGTGCCTTGGATAAAAAGTTTACACTTTCGCACATTGGTTCACTGCTTACTGGAAGAAATCCTGAAAACCTTTGGAAAGTACTGTCCGAGATCATTAGTGAAAATGAGGCTTTTAAGAATGCCTTTCAATTAAATCTAATTGGGGTGGTAGGCCAGGATGTTTTAAATTGCATAAATGATAATGGGCTAAAGTTTTATACAATGCTTAAAGACTATGTCACCCATGAGGAAGCAGTGAATTATCAGAGGAGATCTCAGTTATTACTTTTAGCCGAGATTGATTCACCACATACACGAGGTATTATTCCGGGAAAACTTTTTGAATACCTTGCAGCAAAAAGGCCAATCCTGGCCATAGGGCCTGAAGATTGGGAAGGCGGAGAAATTGTAAAAAGCACAAATTCGGGTTTTGTTTGTAATTACAATTCTTTATCAGACCTTAAAGCTGTAATTTTAAAATGGTTTCATCTTTATCAGCAAGGCAATTTAATGGTATCTTCAGTAAATATTAAAGAATATAACAGAAGAACGCTTACCGCAAAGCTGGCTGAACTGTTGTAATGGGAATAATTTTTAAACAATCATTAAAGAATACTACTATCACTTATCTTGGATTTGCGATAGGAGCCATCAATACACTTTTCCTTTACACCCGTTTTCTCACAGATGAGTATTATGGCCTGGTAGGAGTAATTCTTTCCTCATCGGCTATTCTAATGCCATTTATGGCGTTTGGTGTGCCCAATACTCTCGTAAAATATTACAGTAATTTTAGTGATTCAAAATCGGTTGATGGTTTTCTCACCCTAATGGTGTTCCTTCCGTTGCTTATTATCATTCCCCTTTTAGGGGTAAGTTACTTTGCAAATGAAGTAATAGGTGATTTCCTGGCTAGGAAGAATGTTATTGTAAAAGATTATGTCTGGTACATTTTCTTAATAGGAATTGCTATGGCATATTTTGAAATATTTTATGCCTGGTCCAAAGTCCAAATGAAATCGGTTTTTGGGAATTTCATGAAAGAGGTGTTCGTTAGAGTAGGGGTCAGCTTACTCCTAATCCTTTTATATATGGAGTTTATAAGTGTAGCTTTTTTTTTAAAAGCATTAGTGGGTCTTTACCTTTTAAGAACTCTGTTAATGAAACTATATGCTTATAGTCTAAGAAGACCAAAACTGCAGTTTAATTGGCCAAAGAACACTAATTCTATCATAAATTACAGTATTCTGATCATTCTGGGCGGATCTACCGCAGTAATCCTTTTGGAGATAGATCGTTTTATGATAAATCAGTTTATTGCTATTCAAAATGTCGCATATTATACCGTAGCTATTTTTATTGCCACTGTGATTGCTGTACCGGCAAGAGCCATGCACCAGATTACCTACCCAATGACCGCTGAAATACTGAACAGGAAAGATATAGTTGAGCTGAAAAGACTGTATCAAAAAAGTTCTTTAACCCTGTTCATTGTATCCGGCCTTATTTTTATTCTGATCCTGCTCAATCTTAATGATCTTTATTCTATGCTGCCAATGGCATATCGCGGAGGATATATTATTGTTTTATTAATTGGATTCACCAAACTTTTTGACGCTTTGATTGGTAACAATAATGCTATACTCTTTAATTCAGATTATTACAGGGCTTTGTTGTTTATGGGTGTTCTTCTGGCAGTCTTTACCATACTTTTCAATTGGCTCCTTATTCCCGTATACGGATTGAACGGGGCGGCTTTTGCAACATTCATAGCCATCTGTTTGTACAATATAATTAAACTGATATATGTTAAACGAAAATTTAATATAATGCCCTTTACCAATGAAACAGCTAAAATTGCGGGCCTTTTGGTTTTGATGGTATCTATTTTCTTTTTCGTGGAACTTCCTTTCCATCCTTTAGTCAACATTGTTGTGAAAAGTATACTAATTATAGCTGTATATGTTGGTCTTTTGTACCGCTTTAAAATATCAGAAGATGTTTTCGGGGTTTTTTCAAGATTTTTAAGCAGGAACAGAAAATAAGCTTTTATTTATTAAAGGAAGTTTACATTTTAAGTATTTAAACAGATCCGGATGTGTTTCCAACAAAAAACCCCGCAGGGACTTATCCACTGCGGGGTTAAACAACTAACCAACCTAAAACTATATTTACTATATTTTTGTACTTCTGCTTCGTGCACTATTACTTTTTCCGGAACTCCTGGAAGGACTTCTGCTTACTGTTTTATGAGCAGTGCTTGTCTTCTTAATTGTTTTACTTCCAGAACTTCTGCCCGAAGGATTAGAAGCAACTGTGCGTTTTGTTGAATTCCTAGTACTAAAAGTCTGGCTTTTTGATGCAGCTCTTTCCGGTCTTTTATAATTACTACTGCTGCTGCGCTGAACTGTTTTACTTCTTGGAGTTACCCCAACCTCCTTTTTTGTTACAGTTCTACCTGATGTATACTGCATAGATCCTTTAGTTCCATTTCTAACAGCATTACTTTCAGTATTTCTACCAGTATTGGCAATAGTCCTCTTTGTACTATTAGCAGCTGTTCTATTAGATCTGTTTACAGTCGTACTGTTTATTGACCTTTTGGTACTGGTATTATTTCCTCTTTGCGCTACTGCTGTCGTATTTCTTACTGAACTGCTAGTCCCGTATCTGCCTCTTCGCGAACTATTATCTCTAGCAACTACACGATTATCATTCCTGTATACCTTGCTGCGCCTATTGTAATTTTTACCATGATCATAATGATGGCCCACATTGGCATAGGCTCTCCTATGATTATATTGATAGGGTCTGTAATAAGTATAGCGCACAGGGTTGTAATATCTTCTGTATGGGCTATTGTATACCAGGCAGTAACCAGCTGCAGGTCTTACAAAATAATTATAATAGGGCCTGTATGTATAATATTGGTTATATACGTTAACATATCCTGTGTAATGACTATAATACCCTCTGTTATTATAATACACATACATTCCACCAACTCTCCTCACTCGTCCATTACGGTACCATACATCAACACCACCAATTTGGTTAACACGACCATAGTAGTCGTAAAAGACGGGTACATTTTGAACTTGAATAACTGCACCATAATCATCATATTGAACATATGGATTATAATCATAACCCGAATTGAATGTAATGTTGGTACTTCCGAAATTCACATTTGCTCCTACATTAACACGGTTGTCTATATAGAAATCGAATTCTCCATCAGGATAAACGGAAAACGTAATGCCATTTTCAACAAAGATGAAAGAATTGTTGTATTTATAAGCATTGCGTATTGCAACCTTATCTTCCACTGTGGCTGCCATGGTACCCGCAGTACCTAAAAGAAGAGCCGTAAAAATGAATATTAAATTTCTCATGATATAAGGTTTTAAATTTCCGAATGCAACTATTTACATTCACACAACTAGTACCAAACAACGTGCCAGAAATATTAATATCGATATATAATACTGTAAATCAGTTAATTAAAAATTATTATAGCTAAAGAATTCAACTATACCTTATTTGTTTGAGAGGGAGTGAAGCTATTTCTAATTGGTACTATTGTAATTTTTTACGGAGGTACCGCCCTGTATGAGATTTGGTTTTCAATACAATTTCTTCAGGGGTACCTGAAGCAATAAGTTCACCGCCTTTAGCCCCTCCTTCGGGTCCAAGATCTATAACGTGATCTGCACATTTGATAAATTCAATATTATGCTCTATCACAATAATAGAATGGCCCCTGGCGATTAAAGCGTCAAAAGATTTTAAAAGCTTTTTAATATCATGAAAGTGAAGCCCGGTGGTAGGTTCGTCAAAAATAAACAAAGCCTTTTCTTTTGTTGTCCCTTTTACAAGAAATGATGCCAGCTTAATCCTTTGCGCTTCTCCACCCGAGAGAGTAGAAGAAGACTGGCCTAAGGTAACATATCCTAGACCTACCTCTTGCAATGGTCGTAATTTACCAACTATTTTAGTTTGTGCATGAGTTTCAAAGAATACAATGGCATCATCTATGGTCATATTCAATATATCATCAATATTCGCATTTTCGAATTTAACCTCTAGCACTTCTTTCTTAAAACGCTTTCCGCCACAAGTATCGCATTCTAAATGAACATCAGCCATAAACTGCATTTCTACAGTAATCTCACCTTCTCCTTTGCACTTATCACACCTGCCACCATCTACATTAAAGGAGAAGTGTTTGGCTTGATAACCTCTGAGTTTACTCAATTTTTGTGAGGCAAACAAGGCCCTGATATCATCATAAGCTTTAATATAAGTGACCGGATTAGAGCGAGAGGATCTTCCAATTGGGTTTTGATCTACAAATTCCACGTTTTTTACAGACTGAAACTTACCTGACATTTCAGTATATTGGCCTGCTTTTTCTCCATATCCACCTACTTCTTTAAGCAAAATTGGGTAAAGTAATTTTTTTACCAATGTGCTTTTCCCACTTCCTGAAACACCAGTTATTACTGTGAGCATATTAAGGGGGAAAGTAACATCAATATTCTTTAAATTGTTTTCCCTGGCTCCTTTAATTTCAATAAAGTAATTAGAGGTTCGGCGTTTTTTGGGAATTTCAATTTCCATGGTTCCATTCAGGTATGCTGCCGTAAGTGAGGACGATTTCAGGATTGCCTCCATTGGCCCGTGCGCAACTACTTCGCCTCCATGGGTGCCTGCTTCCGGACCAATGTCAATAACTTCATCTGCCGCAAGCATTATATCTTCATCATGCTCAACAACAATGACAGTATTACCTAAATCTCTCAGAGATTTTAAAACCATTATAAGATTTTCTGTATCTTTCGGATGCAGGCCAATACTAGGTTCATCCAGGATATACATGGATCCAACCAAACTACTGCCAAGAGATGTTGCCAGGTTTATTCGCTGACTTTCCCCACCTGAAAGAGTATTTGATTTTCTGTTGATTGTTAAATAGCTCAATCCGACCTTATCCAAATAACTTAGCCTGGTTTTGATTTCTACTAATAATCTTTTTGCGATTTGAAGGTCGTGTTCGCTTAATGAAAGTGTATCAAAAAATATGATTAAGTTTTCAATTGATAATTCCACAAGATCTGAAATAGATTTTTTATCAATCTTAATATAATTGGTTTCCATTCTAAGGCGCTTCCCTTTGCAGGAGTTGCATCTAGTTTTACCTCTATATCTGGAGAGCATTACCCTATTTTGGATCTTATAACTCTTTTCTTCTAATTGCCGGAAAAATTTATCTATTCCTATAAAATGCTCATTGCCTTGCCAGACCAATAGTTTTTGCTCCTCATTAAGTTGATACCATGGCTTATGGATGGGAAAATCAAACTTATAAGCAGAATTTACTAATTGATCCTTATACCAACTCATGCTCTCGCCTCGCCACGGAAATATCGCATTTTCAAATACAGACAACCCGGAATTAGGTATTACAAGATCTTCATCTATGCCAATAACATCACCATAACCTTCACACTGCGGACAAGCCCCGTAAGGATTATTGAAACTGAAGAGATGTGCGTTAGGTTCCATAAAAACCATTCCGTCCAGTTCAAACTTATTGCTAAACTGAGTCACCGTGCCATTAGCGATTTCTTCTATAAAACAGTATCCTTTACCTTCAAAAAAAGCAGTATCCACTGCATTGGCCAATCGATTAAGAAAATCCTCATCATCCTTCTTAATAATTCGATCTACAACCAACTCAAAATTATAACCAATATCCTGTAACGATTCATCAATCCTGATGACTTTACCCTTATGTTTTATCCTTGCATAACCTTGTTTGGAAAGCAATTGTAAAGATTTTACCGGATCTCTGTCCTTCGAAATAACAATGGGAGCCAACAATAAAAGCTTGGTGCCTTCTTCAAAAGATTTTACATGATTAATTACATCTGATACGTTATGCTTTTTAACTTCATTACCGGAAATTGGCGAATAGGTCTTACCAATTCTGGCATAGAGAAGTTTCAAATAGTCATAGATTTCCGTCGTTGTACCCACTGTTGATCGTGGATTAGTGGAATTTACCTTTTGTTCAATGGCTATTGCCGGAGCAATACCTCTAATGTAATCCACTTTAGGCTTATCTAATTTGCCAAGGAATTGCCTGGCATATGAGGAAAGGCTTTCTACATAACGACGCTGTCCCTCAGCGTAGAGGGTATCAAAAGCCAGACTGGATTTACCTGAACCCGAAAGCCCGGTAATTACAACTAATTTATTTCGGGGTATAACTACATCGATATTTTTAAGATTATGCAGTTTAGCCCCTTTGATTATGATGTTTTCCTTTGGATTTACTTCGGTTATTGCAGACATTTCTTCCGTTAGGTTCGCAAAGATACGATATGTTGAATTCAAACACCAATAGGTAGTCTTTTACATCTAAATTCTGCAATATCACAACATTGTTTACTTGAAAAAATATTTTTTCTCTATATTTGAATCTTAATAACTAAAAAAAACCGCCTATACGCGAAAATTACTTTTTTGAGCATTAATCTGAATAACTAAAGTCCTTTCCCAAAAGAAAGGCCCCTAAGTTTAACCAAAAAAGTAATTAGTATGCAACTACAAGTCGCGGATTCAATTTTAGTTCAGAATTACATTAGCGGGGATGAAAAATCCCTGGAAATTCTAATAAACAAGCACAATCAACGTCTAACGAGTTTTATTTATTCCAAGGTCCAGGACAGGGCTATTACTGAAGATATCTTTCAGGATACCTTTATAAAGGTAATAAAGACCTTAAAAAGAGGGGCCTATAATGAAGAGGGTAAGTTCTTACCTTGGGTTATGCGAATAGCTCATAATCTGATCATTGACCATTTTAGAAGAAATAAACGAATGCCTAAATTTCAAGGTAGTGATGATTTTAACATTTTTTCCGTTTTGGGGGATGATAAACTAGATGCTGAGAGACAGATAATCAAAGACCAGATAGACAATGATCTTGGATTATTGATAGAAGAACTTCCCGATGATCAAAAAGAAGTCCTGGTAATGCGTATATATAAGGATATGAGTTTTAAAGAAATATCTGAAAATACAGGAGTAAGTATTAATACTGCTTTAGGACGAATGCGATATGCGTTAATTAACTTAAGAAAAATCATAGAAAAGAACAATATTGTTTTAACGAATTAATAGGTTCTATAACGACTAATACAAATGGTTTCATAATAGTTGCGTTATTTAGTCATAACAATATTATTTATGGAACAGATTTACCCTAGACATCAAAACAAATGCAAGCTTGTAAAAGTTAAGCCAGAGAGTGTACAGTTATTGCTTCAGTATTCTAAGGCATTAAATATTGTAAAACATAAAGAACTTACATTTGAGAGTAACTTGAATTAACCATATAACCATTTTATTAGGATATTCATTAATCCCTTTGATAATACATCAAGGGGATTTTTAGTTTCTGGTTGTTATTGAAGCCGCTTATATAATTAATTGGAATTAATCCGGGAATATTTCCAGGCTTCCTGAAAATCAATTGGTAACTAATTTATTATGGATTTATTGTGTCTTTACTTGCCAAATCGCTCTTTGACATCAAAAATCACGGGTTTGACAACATAGTTTTTCTCAGACATGGCTATTTCGATACTTTTAAATTGTAATTATGAAATCATAGCTACTAAATATTTAAACTAGTAACCAAAGGTCCGTCAAAAAGAAGCCCCTTTATATTAACCAAAAAATACTACCAATTATGGAATTTGAAATTAACGACTCAGAATTAGTAAGAGACTATATCAGCGGTGACGAAAAAGCACTTGAAGTTCTTATAAACAGACACAATCAACGTATAAGTAGTTTTATTTATTCCAAGGTAATGGATAGGGATATAACTGAGGATATTTTTCAGGACACCTTTATAAAAGTAATTAAAACTCTAAAAAAAGGATCTTATAGTGAAGAGGGAAAATTTTTGCCATGGGTCATGAGAATTGCACATAACTTAATTATTGATCACTTTAGGAAGAACAAGCGTATGCCTAAGTTTGAAGGAAGTGATGATTTTAATATTTTCTCCGTTATAGGTGACGACAAACTTAATGCAGAAAAGCAGATTATTAAAGATCAGATAGATAGTGATCTTGGTTCTTTGATTGAAGAATTACCCGATGATCAAAAAGAAGTTCTGCTTATGAGAATATACAAGGACATGAGCTTTAAGGAGATTTCTGAAAATACCGGAGTAAGCATAAATACTGCCCTTGGAAGAATGCGATATGCACTTATAAATCTCAGAAAGATAATTGAAAGACACAATATAGTTTTAACAAATTAAGAGCAAGGAATAACATCCGAGCAATATTTCCATTTTAGTTGCGTTATTAGAACATAACTATACTATAATAATATGGAAAAAATTTACTCTGAAGAGCAAAACGCTTGTAAACTGGCAAAAACCAGTCCTGAGACGATTCAGTTCTTACTGAATTATTCCAGGTCCTTCAGAATCACGAAGTACAAGACATTCAAATTTGAAACAATTTTGAATTAAGACAAGATGGCCCGCAATTAGCGGGCCTTTTTAATTTTATAATAATCTTCTAATACTTTTTTTCTCCCTATCGTTTTGGTTATTAAATCTTTGTCTATATCCCAGCCTCTTGCCGGAGAATATTCACGGCCATACCAAATAATCTGAAGATGCAAATCGTTCCATAATTCTTTAGGAAACAACCTTTTTGCATCTTTCTCGGTTTGAACCACATTTTTACCATTGGAAAAACCCCAACGATACATTAGACGATGAATATGCGTATCAACCGGAAAAGCCGGTATACCAAAGGCCTGAGAGACTACTACACTTGCGGTTTTATGACCCACAGCCGGTAATTCTTCCAACAAGCTAATTTCTGAAGGGACATTACCCTCATATTTTTCGATCAATATTTTGGATAGACCATGTATTCCTTTCGATTTCATCGGTGAAAGTCCTACGGGCCTAATAATTTCTTTTATTTCCTCAACAGACATTTTAATCATGTCGAAGGGATTATCTGCTCTTGCAAATAATATAGGGGTTATCTGGTTTACGCGTACATCTGTACTTTGGGCCGATAATAATACAGCGATTAACAATGTATATGGATCTTTATGCTGAAGAGGAACAGGTATCACGGGATATAATTCCTGCAATTTTTTTATAGTAAAGGATACTTTTTCCGATTTCGTCATTTTTGTTTAATTTTACAATGAAAAAAATAAACACAAATTTAATTCAAAATAGACTATGAACACACTTAAAGAAGGTGATAGAGTGCCTGATTTTACTTCTGTTGATCAGGATGGCAATTTGGTAAAATTAAGCGATTATTCCGGTAAGAAGTTAGTGGTATTTTTTTATCCAAGGGCTAATACCCCCGGATGTACTGCAGAGGCTTGTAATCTACGGGATAATTATGCAGAACTGCAATCAAAAGGTTATGAACTTCTAGGGGTAAGTGAAGATTCTCAAAAAAAGCAAGCGGGTTTTAGAAATAAATATGAATTTCCATTTCCGCTTTTGGCGGATGAGGACCATACCGTAATTAAGACATTTGGAGTTTGGGGGCCTAAAAAATTTATGGGTAGGGAATACGATGGTATTCACAGAATGACTTTTATTATTGACGGAAACGGATTCGTTATAAAGGTTATTGACAAAGTTAAAACCAAAGATCACGCTGCCCAGATTCTTTAATCTGAAATTATCAGTATGAAAAAAGGCCCTAAAGATTAGGGCCTTTTTTATGGAGTTAAGCGTTAAGCTTTTTCCTCTAGTTTATCGGAAGTTCGCATAAAAAGGTGTTCTTTCTTTATTGTTTCCGCAATACCTTCTGGTAGCATTTCCTCCCAACCACCTTCTCCGCTTTGAATTTTTTTCAAGACATCCCTGGAAAATATGTCCATAATTTCAGGATCGTAGTCTATAATATCCATAACTTTCCCATTGTACTTAAAAAATTTGTACAACTCCTTCATTCTCGGATGAACCTTAACATTATTACTAGTCATGATCTGACCGGTCTCGGGATTCTTCATCGGATAAAGATATACGATGAGTTCTTTAAAGAATAACTTGCCAAATGCTTCCAAAATACCTCCGCTCAGATGCCTGTAATATTTTTCATCAAATATGTCCACCAGGTTATTAACACCCATAGTAAGACCAATTTTTGCTTTCGTATAATTGTTGAAGTATTCCACCAATTTAAAATATTCCTGAAATTTCGAAATCATCACGGAATGTCCTAATGAACACAATAATTTGGCCCGGTCCATAAAGTCACTTTCATCTATTTCCCCGGAAGCTTTTAGATTAGACAATGTGATTTCAAATATTACAATAGAATTGTCTTCATCAACTGCCGGATCACGAATAAAAATTTCATAAGACTTTTCAAACATATCCATGTTCACCTTAGTTACAGGCCTAAAACTCCCTCTAAGCGCAAGAATATTCTTTTTATAGAGAATGGCAGCCGGAAGAAGATTGTTTCCGTCTGGGCCAAACATGACAGCATCAGTCATATCATATCTGATAAGCTGAAGACTCATAAGTCTATTGTCAACGTTTTTAAAGTTTGGGCCTGAGAAATTTACCATATCAATCTCCAGGGTATCACGGTCTATATGATCATATAGGTATTTTAATAGCTTTCTGGGTTTATTATACTTATAAAAAGCACCATAGATAAGGTTCACTCCAACTATTCCCAGGGTCTCCTGCTGCAAACGGGCTTCATTTTGTTTAAACCTGACATGTAATATGATCTCGTCAAATTCCTTTTGGGTTGGATCTAATTGAAAACGGATTCCTACCCAGCCATGGCCTTTATATCGCTTTGAAAAGTCTATAGTTGCAACCGTATTTGCGTAAGTAAAAAACAGTTTATCCGGATTTTTATCCCTGCTAATACGCTCTTCCATAAGATGCATTTCATGAGAAAGCATCTTTTTTAGTCTACTTTGGGTAACATACCTGCCTTCAGTTTCCACACCATAAACGGCATCGCTGAAAGACTTGTCATAGGCACTCATAGCTTTTGCTATGGTCCCTGAGGCACCACCTGATCTAAAAAACCACCTGGCAGTCTCTTGTCCGGCCCCTATTTCCGCAAAAGTCCCATAGATATCGGGATTTAGATTTATTCTAAGAGTCTTAGCTTTTATTGAGGGAATATTTTCAAAAGCAGGATCCTTTTTGAAGACTGAAGCCATATGTATAGTTTGCTTACGGCAAAGTTAACAAGATTGGGGTATCTATTAAATAAATATGTTATAAATTTGAAATAAATAGATGACAGGTTGAAAATAACTTTTTTAGGCACTGGCACATCGCAAGGAATCCCGGTTATTGGAAGCAATCATCCGGTCTGTTTAAGTAAAAACCCCAAAGATAAAAGACTTCGAGTTTCTGTGCTTATTTCATGGAAAGACTATAATTATGTAATTGATTGTGGTCCTGATTTCAGGCAACAGATGTTAACTCATAAAGTTTCCAAATTAGATGGTATTCTTTTTACTCATGAACATTCAGATCATACAGCAGGGATAGATGATATCCGCCCTTTTTTCTTTAGACAGGGTGACATTCCTGTTTATGCTCATGCAGATGTAATCTTCTCTTTAAAAAGGAGATTTGACTATATTTTTGCCGACGAGAACAGGTATCCCGGGGCTCCGGCGGTAAAGGTTAACCTGATACGGAATAATGAACCTTTCATAATAGGGGACCAAGAAGCAATTCCAATTGAGGCTTTTCATAACCGGTTAAGAGTATATGGATTTAGAATAGGTGACTTTGCCTACCTTACCGATGTTAAGACCATATCTAGTGAAGAAATAAATAAGATAAAGGGAGTTAAGTTGCTATCGGTAAATGCATTACGTATAGAACCACATCACTCTCACTTAAACCTTGAAGAAGCACTTAAATTAGTTGATATAATTAAACCTGAGATAGCATATCTTTCTCATATTAGCCATTATTTGGGTTTTCATGATGAAGTGGAAGAAAAATTACCTGATAATGTGCACCTGGCCTATGATAATCTTGTTGTCTCTGTTTGAGCTACAAAACAATAATTTTAGTTAGTTTGATACTTGATTCTTTAAATTTATGAAAAGTAGAATATTTATTTACCTGTTCATTTTTGCTTCTTTGTTATCACTTTACTTGTTTGTAAGCAGCAATACCATGCTAGAGAGTAAGGATTTAAAAATTCAAAATCTGGAGTCTGAAGTTAGTGTACTTCAGGATTCTGTTCAAAAATTACAACTTCAGGTTTTTGATATGCAATATTTTTCATTGCAAAATAATGACGACGCCTTGTCATATTATGATCATCTTGGCCTGGACAACCCTTCGGGCTATATTTCAGATAAGTTATTGGAAACCAATGAACAGAAAGGAGATAATCCATTGGTACCGTATGAGGGTATGGAAAGTGATTTTAAGATCAATAAGATTAAAATACTGAATCATCAATGGATAATAGCCGATTTTTCCGATGGTAAATTTTGGGGAGAACTTCTTTTGAAATACGAGTTAAAAGATAATATGAGTGTTGATTTTACAATGATGGATCATCTTTTATATACCAGGAGCAATTAAATATTTTCTTCAAGCCATTTTCTAAAGGAATAAAAATTTTCGGCGGATACCCCATGGCCTACTGGAAATTCCTCATATTTAAAGTTAATGCCAAGCTTTTTTAAGAGAACAGGTGCTTTTTGAGCCCATTCAGGTGGGATTACCTGGTCTACCTGACCGTGGGATATATAAATGTTCAGGTTTTTATGGTCTTTTTGGGTATAATTCTTCTCGAGAATATTCTCATCTATATAGCCGCTTAGGGCCACCACATTTTTAACCTTATCCGGATATGAAAGCGCAACCGCATAACTCAATACCGTACCCTGGCTAAACCCCAACAAGGTTACATTGTCTTTATCCAGTAAATAGGCTTCACAGGCTTCCTCAATAAAATCTACAATTTTGTTTCTGGATGAGATAGCCTGTTTCTCATCACTCCATTTTCCATAGGATGCATCAAAGTTAATAGCATACCAGGCATTACCAAAGGGGGGTAAAGGGTGTGGGCCTCTTGCAGAAATAATAAAACATTCCGAAGGTAATTCTGAGGCGAATGAAAATAAATCTTCTTCATTGCTGCCATAGCCGTGAAAGAGAAATATAACAGGTGGACGGCCATGTTCTGTTGATGAAGGGCGAATTATATGATATAAGGATAAGGGAACTGTTTTCATATTACTGAATAAAGCTAAACCATTGCTGAAATGAAGTTCCCAAGATTGGAACCGGTTGTTTTTTATTGTTCAAAGCTCCTACAAGACCATATATCCAGAGAGCAAAGTAAAATACATACAAACCTACCCAAACAAAAAAATTGAACCATTGACTTAAGAAAAGCGCACATCCCATAAAAACCAGATGCAAACCAAATGCTTGCCTTGTATGGAATCTCGCAAATTCATTTTTTGGTTCCATATTCATAGTTATTGCTATTAAAGATCCAATAATGGTGAAATAGGCTATTATCGCCGTTGTTTTTCCTTTTGCTACCGAATCTTGTCCCAAAACTTTATTTTTTTATTGCTATATAAACTATAATTGGTTCAGACGATTATTTGAT
The DNA here is from genome assembly GCF_947490415.1 of uncultured Eudoraea sp. Classification (GTDB taxonomy): domain Bacteria; phylum Bacteroidota; class Bacteroidia; order Flavobacteriales; family Flavobacteriaceae; genus Eudoraea. The sequence goes on along the minus strand of NZ_CANLGX010000003.1, from coordinate 510,558 downwards.
TGTTTGCTATTATTCCGTAAACCTTGCCTCTCATTTTTTCACCAAAAAACATACTGTTTTTTGAAGTAGAATTACAACTTTCTTTTGTAAAAATATATTCGGATTCAGGATCAAAAAGAGTAAGATTAGCCAAAGAACCTTTTTTTATGGCCACCGGACTTAATCCATAGCGTTCTCTTCCTTTAGATAAAAGGGTGACGGCCGTTTCGGTGCCGAATAGCTTATTTAAGACACCAAACGCATTTTCAAGTCCTATTGTGCCATAAGCAGCATTATCAAATTCTATTCGTTTTTCTTCAATATCAATGGGTGTGTGATCTGAAGTCACAAAATCAATAATACCTTCTTTAAGACCTTTTATCAAAGCATTGATATCTTTACTGGTGCGAAGTGGGGGTAAAACTTTGTAATTACTATCAAAGCTGTCCAAAACCTCGTCAGAAAATAACAAATTATGCACAGCGACACTACAACTTACATTAAGCCCCTTTCGTTTAGCTTCGCCAATAAGCTTCACGGACCTGGCTGTAGATATGGTTGGGATATGGAGATACCCACCCGTATATTCCAGAATAAAAAGGTCTCTAGCAATTTGAAGTTCTTCCGCCAAGGCCGGAATTCCCTTTAAACCAACCCTTGTAGATGAAATACCTTCATTAACAATACCCTTGCTCATGATTTGTTTATCCATTGGAAAAGAGTAAACTAATCCATTAAAATCCTGGGAGTATTGCAAGGCTATCTTTAATAAATTGGAATTTGAAATAGATCTCTTAAAATCATAGAATCCAACAGCTCCTGAATTCTGCATGTCATAGAGCTCAGCAAGATCAATACCTTCACTAAGAACCGTAAGTGTACCCAAAGGGTGTAATTTTGTCGGTTGTTCTTTGGCAGCATTTTTCAAAAAAACAATTGCGCCACTGCTGTCCGGTAGTGGATTGGTATTAGTGTTGAGAACAATATCTGTATAACCACTTTTTGCAGCCACCATGAGGCCGTTATTAATGGTTTCACGTTCTTCATACCCTGGTTCACCAAAACTTACACTGCTATCGAACCAACCAGCAGAGACATGCAAATTTTTGAAGTTTAGTGTTTTTATATTCCCGGCAGGTTTAATCGAGGTAGATATTTCTTCAATAACCCCATTAAGAATAAGGATATCACGTTTTTTTAAATGAAGTTTATCGTTGGTTTTATCAACAATTGTGGCAGATTTTAGAAGTATGTTCATTTAAATATTTTTTGAATAAGAACTTCGGCCAGCATAAAAAGCAAAGCAAAAATAGTAAACCATTTCCATAGCTCAGTTACTCTGTTGTCTTTTTCCATGGTTTCAAAGACTTCCGATAAATTATTTAAGGTGGCATTACTATTTAATATGTCTAAATCGGCATATATAGATTCGCTTTCCGTTCTGGGGTAATTAAAACTTATATTTTGAATGGGTCTGGATTCTTCACTTATCACATAAATACCATCTTTATTAGGATTGTAATCAAAGGTTAAGGTAGTTCTATTAGAAAAAGACTGCTGTTCAGGGATAAATTCATATTCTTTCTGGGAAACCTTTAAAATATTATCGCTTGCCATTACTGTCTTAACATCTATTGTGGTTTTTTGACCCAGGGTATTGTATAATTCAGGCGATTTAAGACTATTTGCCCCAATACTATAGATTGTAGGCACGATAAGAGGCGAATTCTTAAAATTAGAATTTGTATTAACGATTGGAGCTGTGAACAAGTATAGCCCATCCAGTCCTACAAGAAAAGCTGATTGATCCTGTAATGAAAGTATTTTTGGGGCCGTTGTTCTGGTAATGAAATAGCTTTTCACCCTTGGATATTGAAAATTGCTTACTCTTTGGGCAAATACATTTTTATAAAGAGGATGATCAAAGTTAATTTCCGTTACATTGCGCTCTTCATCAAGTCTGTTTACAAATGAAGTAGAATAATAATTTCCGAGGAAACTATTATAGCTCTCTATATTGGCATCAAAAGAAGGGATAATCATTAAATGACCACCTTTTTGAGTATAATTGCTTAAGGTATTTTTTAGAGAGACGGGAATAGTTTTTAATTCATTTAATATTATTAAGTTTTGCGACTCCAGTATGCTGTAATTAAGATTATTCATTTGTACATCCGCATATATGAATTCATCTTCGGTAAATATTCTTTTTAAAAACTCACTATCTGACTCACTAACAGACAATACTTTGATTTTGTCCTTCTGATTAATATTAAAAAACAACTGATTATCATAAGGTAATCCAATATCTGATATTTCAATTTTACCTCGAATAACTTCATTAGAAGGTAATGTAAATACTACATTAGATTTTCTGTTCTTATCAAAAGTTGCAGCTGTTTTAGCAATTAACTTATCGTCATTATATAAAGAAACTGGGATCGTTTCTAGAGCTGCAGTTGTAGTTAAATTCACCGAGAGGTCTATTGTAGCTGCATTTACCTCAGCTATATATACCGAATCCAAAACAGTATTATCAAGATTTTCTGCCTTAAGCCGAACCATAAAAGTTTGGATATTTCCTAGAGTATCGGATTCCTGGATAGCGGTTCTGTTTTGAAAATCTGAGATCAGAACCAAATATTTAACAGATTTTTCATCTTCGCTAAAGAAATTTTTCCCTTTGAGAAGGATATCCTTAAAACCCAACTGACTATAAGTATATGGCAGGGATAAAAGCTCATTGCGAATATCCATTAAGGTAATATTAGTAAAGACTTTATCATTAGTAAAAAGACTAAAAGTATTATCCTTAGGAAGACCTTGTAATAAATTCTGAACTGCATCCTGGAGCAGGGTTCCATTCTCTGTCTTGGCCTGCATGCTAAATGAGTTGTCCAGATATATTACGGTTTCTTTGGCGTATGAAGCCGACTCCTTGGCGAAATAGGGCTGTGAAAAAGCAAGGATAAGGCCTGAAAGCAATAATACCCGGGAGAAAAGTAAAAGCCATTTTTTTATCGTACTGCTTTTGCGAGATTGCGCAACTACTTTTTGTAAAAGCTTTACGTTAGTAAATGGTGTTTTTTTAAATCTCCGAAGTTGAAAGAGGTGAATTAATATGGGAATTAGTAGCAGAAAAAAGGCCCAAAGGAGTTCCGGATATTTAAACAGCATTCCCAATTTTGATTTGACAAATATATAAAGTATTGAGAAGATATTGCCTAGTAATTATGACAAAATTGGTAATGAAATGCGTTGAATGAACAAATGGAATTAATATTTAAGCTAAGTGCGCTAGAAATGGACTATTTAAGGTTGATTGAAAGAAAAAATTTTTAACAAAAGAAAAAATAATCGACCATTGGAGTTTGTCCCAAATTTGAGAAGAAATTCGTGATCATTTCCTGGGCCTCTTCATTTGCAACGGTAACTATACTTATTGGCTTTTCCAGATTAAGCAAATAATTAAAATGCTTCATTTCCTTACCATATATAGTTTTGCCGATTTTATTTGGGTTGTCGCATAACCAATGAAACGGAATATTCTGCTGTAACAAATCTCTGGCAATACTTTTTCCTTTGTTCCCCGCACCCCAGACGGTTAAAGGTCGCCTGTGATCATGGTGAAGCTTTAGAAAGTAATGTAGTTTTATATGTAAAAAATAATTCTGAGCATAGTGCTCACTGGTTCTTGAGGTTCTACTGTCATAGTCACGCCATCTGTGTAATATCTCGTTACACGGAATACATTGCAAACCCCGCTCATAAAATCGAAACGTAAGATCATAGTCTTCCGGGTATCTATTGGGCTCAAAGGCACCACATTCTTCTAAATCTTTTTTGTAGACCATCCAGCAAGGGGAGGGGATAACACATTCCTTATAGATTTCAGAGTAGTTTGCTCCTGTGGCAGTGAGTTTGTTCAACCATTTTTCATATCGCTCATATCCATTGCTTATTCCACGATCAGAAAAATAACGAACACCTCCTACTGCAATATGTCCTTTTCCATGTTTTTCCAATGAGGAAGCCATGATTTCCAGCTTATTGGAGTTCATTATATCATCAGAATCCATTCTTGTCAACAATTCACCTTTGCTTAAATTATACGCCTTCCTAAGTGCAGAAATTATACCATTTCCTTTATTTGGATGTACTTTTATTCTGGTATCTCTTGATGAATAATATTCAACTATACTAAGACTATTGTCCTCCGAATGATCGTCTATAGCAATGACTTCCCAGTTTTGGTAACTTTGAGATAAAATCGAATCAATGCACTCCGGAAGGTAAACCGAAGTATTTTTAAATGGAATTAATACACTAATCAGATGATTTTTCATTAAAAGAGCAATTGTCGAATTTATTTTATTGTTTCCAAAAAAAAATTTCAAAGCATAATGAATTCATTTTTTGCGGAAATTTCGGCAACCTTTAGGATCCGAATCGCCATGGTATTGTTTTCAATACCGTAAGGTGAAAAAGGTGGTAAAGTAAAACCTTACTGTACTATTTTTAGCAATAGCGGAAAGAGTAAACGATCCCATCGCACTAGTACAGAACTAATGCTTACTTAATGCCTTGGCGATTGCTTTTTCGGCCAATGGAGCCATTAGCTCATACCCTTTTTTATTAGGGTGAACCCCGTCACTGCCAAGATCTTCCCTTAGACCGTTATTACCATCGGTCATTGCCGAAAAATAATCCAGGTAGACAAAGCCTTTACTATTGGCGTAGCTCTTTATCATAGTATTCAGCGCGGGTATTTTTTCGTTTGGCATAAGCCCTTTTCGCCAGGGATAATCATAAGCCGGTAATACAGAGCATAAAACTACTTTTATACCATTAGCTTCTGCCAATTCTGCCATAGACAATATATTGTCTGCAATCATTTGCAGGGTTGATGGTCCTGTGTTACCAGCTATGTCATTAGTTCCGGCAAGAATGACCACTACTTTAGGTTTTAGATCAATTACATCTTGTCTGAACCGTACCAGCATTTGGGGGGTTGTCTGGCCACTTATTCCTCTATTTACATAGGGTTTACCCTCAAAGAATTCGGGTTGATGATGAGACCATCCGATGGTAATAGAGTTCCCCATAAATACCACACGGTTTTCATTGGTTTTGGCATCGGGTAATTCTTTGTTAGCAGCGTCAAAGTGTCCAAGCTGTGCCCAATCCTGGGCGCTCAAAATAGAATACATAAAAAAAAGACAGATAACTAAAAGGCTTTTTGGCTTTGTTAAAATCATAATGGAAAGTTATATTTTAATGTTTCAAAAGATACAAAATGTAGAAAACATAAATAACTAAATTTAATATATCAATTGGAAATTGTAATTCTAGAGATACTAAATATTAAAAAGCCCTGCATTTAAACAAATGCAGGGCTATATATCAATAAAATTCTTAATTATTCACATTGTACGTCATCGCCATTACTATCCCAACAATGCCATTCTTCATCTTCGAAATAATCAAATGCCATTACTCTTCCCACAAATGTTGTTCTACTCCATTCAATTCTAACATCACTAAAATCCTGCTTATTGCTGTCATAAGCGTATGCTTTAAAATAAGCATCTAAATCACCGTCCTGAAGTCCATATTCAAGATAACTGTCTTTAAACATGTCGTCATTCTCTTGTTCATCCAGTTCTCTGACCCAGGTATATCGAATACTGCCAATTTCATCATTTGAACGTTCCCAGTCTATTCTTAACATTGCTTCTGGTCTCTCCGCACTTTCATTTAATAACCAAAAACCACTGTTACCATCCATCGCAGAACTCCCTGAAAACCACAAGAATTCTTCAAAAGCTCCAATTCCTATCTTGGTTATGTACATTTCCCAAAGAACTTCTTCTCCGGTTACCTCTCCTGTAAGACGTGCAGAATATTCGCTTGTAAAGCCATCTACACTATAGGTCCATTGCCAGATATTATCACCTAAATTTTCAGGGGTATTTGCAAAAGCAGATTTGAAAGAGGCTACAGGCACGGCCAGGTTGGTAAAAAGGGTTGAATTCCATACTCCCACAACAATTCGTGAAAAAAACCAATTGCCATTAGGTGCTTTATTATCATAAACCTGGGCTGTACTTTTCCCTGTATTTGAATCATCGGTAAAATTGCTAAAATCTATAACCATTGATTCATATAACGGTAACGCCAGGTTATTGGCTTCATCTGTGGCTTCATCAGAGTTATCACAGGAAGTTGTAAAAATAAAGGCAAAGGCCATTAATATGCCATATACTCTCCAATTTTTCATAACGTAATTATTTGTTTATTAATCACTTTTATATCTAATATTAACGCTTAAGTAGTCATAAAAGTGTAGGGTAAGGAGTCATATATCGAAAACTTAGCGATAAAATTTACCGCCAAACAAAGATTAACTAACAAGGAATCTGCAATTTATTTCGGCTAAAAGAAATAAAAGTCAGTTTGCAGGGTAGTGCGGAAATTAATTAATATTTGTTAAGATCTTTAATACTTGGCAGATTTTCCTTTTGCCATTGTTTTTTCAATAAATAGCCTAATGTCGGAGTTGGCTTTTTGCAAATCTTCTTTGCGCAAGTACATCATATGTCCACTTCGATAACCTTTAAATTCAAACCGATCTCTCATGCGACCACTCGGGTCTACCTGCCACATGGTGTATTTGGCATTGAAATAAGTGGTGGCACCGTCATAATATCCGGACTGAACCAATACATGCAGATATGGATTCTGTGCCATGGCCTGTCTCAGATTATCTCTTGTATCATCATCTTTATTATCCCACGGACGTACGGGGCCAAACATATTATATTTGATATCTGTTTTAAATTGAAGTTCTTCTTGCAGGTAATAATTTATAGCTGGTGTGAAGCTATGCAGCCAGGAAGTTAGTTCGGGGTTATAATCTGGCGCAGTTCCCGAAATTTGCTTATCTATTCCCAAATATCGGCTATCTAGTCTACCAATAGTATTACCGCTGCGGTCTCTTAATAACCCTTTCCAGAAATACGAAGTAGGAACTACAAGATTATGATCTAATATTTCCTTTTTAGAAAGCCCTGAATAGTATGCCATTTTTTCTGCAACCGTATTTTTCTCCGTTTCACTAATAAACCCTCCTTTTGCGATTGCCGGGAGTACAGTATTAATTGTAAAAGCCTCTGATTCGGGTAAAATATCCAATAAATCTTTTTGTTGAAGGTCGCTGTCTAAAGCTTTTTGATACCAGGCTGCTGCTGTATAATAAGGTAAATTTAAAGCACTGCTTACGGGGCCGCCAACACGAATTACTTTATAATCTGCAGGAGAAACCATAATAACACCGTTTAAATACATCCACTGCTGGTTTTGAAGGGCAAGCGCCAAGCCCATTACTCTGGTACCGCCATAACTTTCACCAATTATATATTTAGGAGAACTCCATCTGTTATTGCGGGTGACAAAAGTATTCAGCCATTCTGCCAAATATTTTATATCTGCATTAATACCAAAAAATTTACTGCGGTCCACTTCTTTTCCACTTTCGGGAATGGTTCTGGAATATCCTGTATTAGCGGGGTTTACATAGACTATATCTGTTACATCCAATATAGAATAAGGGTTTTGCTTTACACCGTAGGGTTGAACAGGATAGCCTTCGTCGTCAATCTTTAAAATCCTGGGTCCTGTATATGCCAAATGCATCCAAACTGAACCAGATCCTGGCCCTCCGTTAAATGATATTAGTAATGGGCGACTTGCCCTGTCTTTGATATTGTTGCGAGTATAATAAGTGTAATGCAAAGACGCAATAGGCTCTCCTAATTCATCCCAGACCGGTTGAGTCCCCGTTTTTGCGGTATATGTAAATGCAGTACCGTTAACAGTGACACTATGTTGTGTAGTAATAACAGTATCTATGGGTAATTTGCGATTTTGAGATAATGTGATATTGAGGCCTAGTATCAAAAGGGAGAACAGGAACGATCTTTTCATTTTTGGGTAGTTTTAGAAAGCCCTAAAATATGGAATTTGACTGATAAATCTGATTATCCTAAATATTAAGATTAAAAAAAAATAGAAATTTGTTTGCTATCTTTAAATTTAGCTTATATAAAAAAAAGGATTTCCAACAACTAATTAGGTGAACATGAATAATATTACCAGAAGAACTTTTAATAAAACAATGTCTAAAGGAATTGGCGGAGCTACCTTGCTTAGCGCGATGCCATGGGCTTGTGCAATGGGTGAACAAAAACAGGACAAGAAGAAATTAGGCGTGGCATTGGTAGGTTTAGGAAGCTACAGCACGTATCAACTGGCACCTTCTTTAATGGACTGCGAATATTGCTATTTGGCAGGGATAGTTACCGGAACTCCTGAAAAAGAAAAGATATGGCAGGATAAATATAATATTCCCCGCACAAATGTTTATAGTTATGAGAATTTTGATACTATCGCATCTAATGATTCCATAGATATAGTCTACGTTGTACTACCTAATTCTATGCATGCAGATTTCTCCATAAGAGCTGCCAAAGCAGGTAAACATGTTATATGCGAAAAACCTATGGCCGTTACTGTTGAGGAATGCGATGCAATAATTGAAGCATGTAAAAAAGCAAATGTTAAATTAAGTGTAGGTTACCGTCTTCACTCAGAGCCCTATACTCAGGAAATAAAGCGATTGGTTGATGAAAAGGTTTTTGGAAATGTACAGTATATATCCGCGGAAGCTGCCTACAGATCTGGCGGCAATCCAGATCAATGGCGATTAAACAAAGCGCTTTCTGGTGGAGGAGCCTTAATGAATATGGGGGTTTATGCGATCCAAAGTGCAATTTATGGAACCGGAGAGAACCCAATATCTGTAACTGCACAGGAGTTTAGCTCAAGACCGGATTATTTTAAGGATACCGATGAGACCATCACCGCTCAATTCGAATTTTCAAGCGGAGCTTTTGGTAATATCATGACGTCACATAATACGAATGTAAACAGAATGTATGGCTCATGTGATAAGGGGTGGTTTGAATTAAATCCTGCCAGTTCATATGGGCCATTGGCAGGTAAAACCTCCAGCGGAGACTTGAGTTTCCCACATGAACGTCAGCAAAAATTACAGATGGATGATTTTGCAAGACATATTTTAAATGATGCTCCAAACGTTGCACCTGGCGAAATGGGCAAACGGGATATGATAATTGTAAAAGCTATTTATGAGTCGATTGCGAAAGGGAATTCAAAAATTGAATTGAAATTGGGTTCTATGGGTCTGTAGCAAATTACATTAATATTTCCTAGAACTTTTCAAATACGCCCAGTCCAAATAGTGCAAAATCGTATTTTACGGGATCTAGTGGGTCCATTTTTCGAAGAAAGGAATCCAGTTCATACACCGCTTTGGAATCGTTTTGTTTCCGATGTAATATCCCTAGCTTTCTGGCCACATTGCCTGAATGAACATCCAGGGGGCAGGATAAAAGGGCAGGGGAGATGGATTTCCAGATCCCGAAATCTACCTTGGTTGAATTATCGCGAACCATCCATCTCAGAAACATATTCAGGCGTTTGGCGGCGGAACCTTTGGCTGGATCGGAAATATGCTTTGTTGTTCTTTTTGGATGTGTTAACTCAAAAAAGGTTAGCTTGAATTTAGAAATTGCAGGCTGTGTTGATTTATTCGTAGTATGTTGACTAAAAATTGCTTCTAAACCTCCCTGTTGTTTATATATATATCTCAATGCTTTAATAAAATATACCAGGTCAATATGATTAAAAGTGCGATGGACAAATGGCTCAAGCTTCATCAATTCTGATTCTTTATGGAATAAAACAAAGTTAAGAGGGTCATTATCTAATAAATCCATTAAATATCGGGCATTGTTTATAATGCTTTTTCGATTACCCCAGGCAATTGTTGATGTGAGAAATGCACTAATCTCAATATCTTCTTTTTTAGTAAACAAATGGGGAACCTGAATTGGATCTGAATCAAGAAATTGAGGATTATTGTATTGGATGACTTTTGCATCCAAAAAATCTCTTAACTCATATATAGTCACTGATTTTTTATTTTGGTGGGGCTAATGTGATAAATGGGTTTTTTTATAGATTCCCATACTTCTCTCAACATATTAGTCTATGATTTGTCCGTCTATCATGGTTAACTTTCTGTCTGCCATATCAGCTAATTCTTCATTATGAGTAACAATAACAAAGGTTTGCCCAAATTCATCGCGTAACTGAAAAAAAAGCTGATGCAGTTTATCTGCACTTTCCGAATCCAGATTGCCACTTGGTTCATCGGCAAGTATTATGCTTGGATTGTTTATCAATGCCCTTGCGACTGCCACACGTTGTTGTTCACCACCAGATAGCTCATTAGGTCGGTGGTGCATGCGACTGGAAAGCCCAAGGAAATTTAGCAATTCAGTTGCTCTGGACTCCGCCTCTGCCTTCCCGGTCCTTTTAATAAATGCCGGAATGCAGACGTTTTCAATGGCTGTAAATTCCGGTAATAATTGGTGGAATTGAAAAATAAATCCAATATGATTATTTCTAAATGCAGCCAGTGCTTTATCTTTTAATGAAGTAATATCAATACCATTGATTTTTAGCTCACTTTCCTTTTTGTTTGATTGGGTATCCAGTGTGCCCAAAATTTGCAATAATGTTGTTTTACCGGCACCTGAGGGCCCTACAATAGATACCACTTCTCCAGCTTTTATACGCAAATCTACCCCCTTCAAAACCTGAAGTTTTCCGAAATATTTTTGGATATTAGTGGCCTTAATCATCAATTAATAATTAGGGCATGAAAGTAAACAATACCCTTAACACTTCAAAATGTTATGAATGGGGAATATGTTGGCAGCAGCCTGGTATAATTCTATTGATGCCTTCATTTTACTAATAATACATTTATTTATGATTTTTAAAGTAGAAACCTTTAATTTCGAAGTACTTTTAAATCAAGCCATTTATACCTTTTTATTATGACATCATACCACAACCTGGAAGAATATAACATAGAAATTACCAATGAAATAACTGAGCGTTTTTCTGGAATAATTAACGAAATAGGGGAGGAAGTTGGTCGTGAAGGATTAATTAAAACCCCTGAACGAGCGGCCAAAGCAATGTTGTTTTTAACACAGGGATATAAACAAGATGCCGCGGCAATCCTTAAGAGTGCAATGTTTAATGAATCTTATAACGAAATGGTAATTGTTAAGGATATTGAATTGTATTCTCTATGTGAACATCATATGTTACCTTTTTTTGGGAAAGCTCATATTGCTTATATCCCCAATGGACAAATCGTAGGGTTGAGCAAATTGCCAAGAATCGTAGATGTTTTTGCAAGAAGGTTGCAGGTTCAGGAACGCTTAACCGAGCAAATATTAGATTGTATAAATGACACTCTAAAGCCTCAGGGAGTTGCCGTTGTTATAGAGGCCGCACACATGTGTATGATGATGCGGGGGGTTCAGAAACAGAATTCCGTGACTACAACATCCGGATTTAGAGGCTCTTTCCAAAAAGAAGAAACTCGTAATGAATTTTTAAAATTAATCAGTTCAAACCTGTCTTAATTTTGTCATATAGAGAATTAAATTTATAGAATAGGATTCGTTTTTATAATTTCTAAATGATTAAGAAGAAAAAATACAAACTCCTTGCATTGGGGCTCCTTTTTGATGGAATTGGCATGCTTTCTTTTATGATGCCGGGTATTGGGGAATTCACAGATTTGATATGGGCGCCCATAGCAGGTTGGTTAATGACAAGAATGTACAAGGGGAATCCCGGAAAAATAGCCGGACTGATAGCTTTTATCGAAGAAATTGTTCCCGGATTAGACGTGATTCCTTCTTTCACCTTAATGTGGCTCTATACCTATGTTTTTGCGACTAACAAGTACATAACTATTGAAGAAGACTAAACCGTTTATATTTCAAATTCCTTAAACCACCTGTTTTAATTTATATTATAAACTAAACCAATATTTCTTACAGAGGAATACTTAATCCTATATTAATATTCCTTCCAATATTTGAAATATCATCTACCTTTAGCCTGGATAAATGGGAAATATAATCCTTATTCAGAATATTTAGGGCAGTTACCACCAATTCAACATCTTGTTTAAAGAGTTTCAGACTTGCTCCAAAACCAGCGTTTAAAAGATTATAACCCTTAGTGGACGTCTCAAAGGTTGCCACTCTATTTTGATCAAATATGGTGTTTAAGGTGATAAAGGTATAACCATCTGTTATCCATTTTTGGGAATTATTAAATTCTAACCTTAAGGTATTGCTTAGCTTATTTGCAGGTATCAATGGAAGGTAGTCGTCATTGTCCAACTGTCCTATCACAGATTCGAAGCTGCTCTGCACATGCAACCAGTCTAAAGGGTGAGGGTGAAAATGAAATCCAATTTCTCCACCATATAAATTGGCATCCTGCTGTATGTAATTGTACACCGGATTATTATCTACAAATTCGCCATTGGGTTCAATAAAAATATAATCGCTGATAATATTATAAAAACCATTTGCAAAAAATTCAAAATGTTGACTACCATATTCCAGTGCAATATCTATTTGCAGATTATTTTCATTCTTCAGGTTGGGATTGCCTATTTCAAATCGGTTAGTACCTTCATGAATACCATTTGAAGTTAATTCAGCCAAATTAGGAGCTCTAAATCCACTTGCAAGATTAATTCGACCTATAAAATTCTTTAAAAAATCAATTCGATATCCCAGTGCTGCATTAAAGCTATTGAAATTTCTATCCAATTGTGCTATGTATCCTTCTTCACCCACGATGCCCGTTTCCTCTCCTTTAATAGTCCGATTGTCAAATCGGATACCTAGCTGAACATCGCTTTTTTCGAAGTGTATATGTGAGGTTGCCAAAAGGCCAATATCATTGGTAATTGCATTGGGTATTAACACCTCCTCTCCAAAGTTTTTATTATCCTGGCTCATTCCCTGGAGCCCTGCTATGGTCTCCAAGCGGCCAAGGGTTGGCAAATTATATTGGACATTATAGCTAAATGTAGAAAGTTTCATGTCCAGAGCTGGTTTTAAATCAACCGCGTTAACCGGTGGTATTTCTTCATCTTCCTCCTCCTCAAACTCTTTTCGGTTATTTAAGATATAGCCTAGTGTAATTCTCAGGCTTGAATTGTTAAAAAACAAATCGCTTTTTGAACTCAATATATGGCTGTTTATTTCCTGATATGGCGAAATTGGAGTTCGTCCTAAATCCTGTATTCCAATTTCTTCCGGAATGCCTAAATCGGAGCTATTTAAATTATAGCGCAACTCTGTTTTAAATTTTCCTAATTGGTATCCAAGCGCTGTTTTAAGATCAAATTCATTAAAACGGGAGTTAGTTACTCTTAAACTGTTTCCGCCTTTATAATCAGCATGAGATGTATATGCACCACGTACCAGGAATTTGAATTTTTCTCCAGAAGTTTTGAAGCCTGCATTGGCATTGACACCCTGCGTATTCGTAAAATAGTTTAAATTTATATCACCCTTGCTTGAATTAACATTGGCAAATTGTTCCGGATTTAAATAAAGTACCCCACCTAAGGCATCCGAGCCATAAAGAAGAGATGCTGGACCCTTAATGACCTCTACACTTTCCACACCTGCTGCACTGATACCAAGGCCGTGTTCATCCCCAAATTGTTGGTTCTCCAGTCGTATGCTTTGAGAATAAACCAAAACCCTGTTGGAGCTTAAACCTCTTATCACAGGTTTTCCAATCCCTATCCCTGTGGAAACACTTTCCACACCCGGGATGTTTGTGATTCCATCAGAAAGCGTTATAGCCCCCATTTTTCTCAATGATTCAACGGCAGCCTGTTCTACCTTCATTACGTTTTCACGTTGTAATTTGTGGAATGGTGTAGATACAATTACCTCTTCCATTTCTATGGCACTGGGCGAAAGGACAATATCCAAGGTAATTGTGCCCTGAGTAAGCGTTATGGTTGAAGAATATGTTTGGTAGCCCATATAGGAAGCAACAATTTTGTAAGTCCCCACGGGAAGATTATTCATGACAAATTCTCCATTGCTTCCGGTTACCGTGCCTTTTTCCAATTGTGGCATGTATACGGAAACCTGTTCTAATGGGGTATTTGAATCTTCTGCTGAAATAGTGCCCCTAAGTGTGCACTGTGCTTTACTATTAAAATAAAATAATACAAAAAGTGTTAAAAATAAATATTTCATAACCTGTTTTTAAATTAAAAAAAATCTAACAAATGGAGTTACGAAAATGAGGGTGGGGCTCTAAGAGAAAATAGTGGAGTGTCTGATACCGGATTATATATATAAGAGTGTGAGAATTCATTTCTTATAAAAACAGCGGCTACTAATTGTGTTTTAAAAAGTCGAATATAAAAGTGATGAGAAAAATTAAATTTACTAAAATCACAATCCAATTCTTTGGCATGAATATGCGACTCAAAAGTGTTGTCGCAGCTAATTTCTAAATGATTGGAAACGTGTGATAATTGAATAACCGAAGGAAGCGCCAAAAAAATGATTAGCACCAATGAAATTATGGAAAGTGATTTGTTTTTGTCCATCACGATACAAAGTAATCAAATAAAGCAATCAGGATAAGTTAAGAAAAGATTAATTTACTTAAAAAGAAAACCTAGTCCGATTCTGCTTAACATTTTTTTTTCAAAGTTCCAGAAAAATTTAAATTGTCCAAAAAGCCCTCCAAAAACCACTAGAAGAATCTGGTAAATTGGAAAGATCACCATTATTCTTAAAGTCCAGTATACCCAGCCACTCCACCATGTGTCAGGTAAGTTGCTTCTTTCCAGACCAACCCACTCAAGAAATGGTTTTGCAATAAATACCGCAGCAGAACCTGTGATAGAAAATACAATTAAAATTATGATAAGTTGAAAACTGGATTCTATACCCCAGCGTTTTTTAAGTTTATTCATTTTAAATAAGATCGGGGCAAATATATTCAATTAATTCGTGGTGCAAAGGGTCCAAGGCGTTGATTGTATTTGCGTTGAAAATAAATAAAATAATTATAAAGTTTATAGTTCACTTCATACCCATAATCAATATTGGAGTCATAGTTGATCTGCAGCTCATATAAATTAGGATCAAATCTTGAAGGTTCCAGAACGCGTTGATTCCAGTTCATAACATAAATACGATTTCTGTTTTCCATATAATTTTGGGTATAATATCCCCTTGGCTTTGCTATACTTTGGAGCCAGGTATTGAAACCTATCTCCATAATTATTATTTCATATTCTAAGCTATCGTTCTCAATGATAACGGTGTCTCTCGTATTTTGATTAAATACTTCCTTCTCTTCTTTTGAAATATCAAGAACTTTCTTAGATCCGGAACATTGAATAATAAATAAAACCAAAATTGAACAGAAAAAAATTCGTATTAAAACTTTAGGCATCATAGCATTATAATTGAAATAATAAAGTACAAAAAAACCATTTGTTTTATCAAATGGTTTTGTTAATTTATTTGGAAAAACTTTGAATTTATTTACCGAAGAGGCCACCCAATAAACCTCCGATACCACCTTTCTGTTTAGAATCACCCATAACCATTCCTGCTACGTCATCAAGAATACTACCATCTCCATCTGCATCCAGAAGGGTAGTAAGAAGACTTTGGTTTTGTTCTGGTTGTCCACCCAACATACTACTTAGCAGCGTATTCATTCCACTCGCATCACTGACTTTATTTTCAGCAGTTTGTTTTGCTAAAATACCCATAACCAGAGGAGCCGTAATTTTTAGAATATTAGCAATAGATCCTGCATCCATTCCGGATCGCTGGCTCAAAGCATTCTCAACATTTGCCTGTTTACCACCAAAGACATGACCTAATATACCAGCCCCATCGTCCATAACTGATTGATCTACACCTCCACTAAAAAGGCCTCCGAGATCATCAAGAATACTTCCATTATGTTTAGATGATAAAGCGTTCATCAATCCTTGTGCACCTTCCGGCGTGGCTACATTTTTTTTCATTGCCCCTAATAGCAAAGGCATAGCCATACTCAGTACATCAGCTGTTTTGTTTTCAGCTTGCCCTGTTTGGCCTGCAACTCCGCTTATTACCTGTTTCCCAATGGGACTGTTTAATAAATCTAATAATCCTCCCATTAACTTACTGTTTAGTTTTATATCATGGAAATGTACGAAAAGTAATTAATGCATAAGAACAGTGCCCTAAAAAAGCAAAAATTACTTTGGTTAACTTCATAATTAAATTAAATTGCTCCTTTTTTAATTATCTTTTTATCTTTAAAGCATGAATTTTTTAGAACTTCCTTCCCAGCCTCATCCTGCAGTTTCTTATTTACGGGTAGGAAGACTGTTGTATTGGTCTTTAATACTTTTTTTATTGGAATCGTGGTTCTACTGGGGGCAATTTCAGGCTTCATTGCAACAATTCTCCCTCTTTTGGGTAGCTCTTTGGTTTAGTTGTTTTCTCTTTTCTTTTGTTCATATCTTCCTTGTGATTATGGACGGATGGTCGAGATTTCAGAATTATAAAAGGGCTAAAGATCTTTTTTTTGTTCATGGATTTAATTCCAGGATTGCCGACATGTACGTTGGGTCAAAATGTCAGCGCAATGCGGCAATAGTTGCTGCGGAAGAATTAGGTTATAAAGATGAAATATTGAACTATTATCAATCCAGGGGAATAAAATGGTTTCATTATTTACCTTATTTTATGATTCATGACCCTTTATTTTTGTTTCGAAATTACTTTTGGGAAAGAACATTTCTTGAAAAGGTTTATGAGCCTAAATTTGACTACAGGAGCCTACATCTGGAAAGAGCAATATGATACTTGAAGCCAGGAATATTTTCAAGTCCTATGGTTCGATTAAAGTTCTGAAAAATGTGACTATAGAATGTCACAGGGGCAAAATCTACGGGCTTATCGGGGCAAATGGCGCAGGGAAGACTACCTTATTTAGGATACTGTTAGGTCTCATTAAACAAGACAGCGGTAGTATAGAAATAAATTCACAAGGAATTAAGCCTATTGGTGGTATTGTAGAAAAGCCTGCCTTGTACGGATATCTATCTGCTTTCGGAAATTTAAAAGTTTTCGCCCAAATTCAGGGTTTGAAACTTACCAAAGATTTATTTTGCCAATCCATGGAACAGGTGGGTCTTTCACCAACGCGGAAAGACGTAATAAGAAATTATTCCCTGGGGATGAAGCAGCGCCTTGGTCTGGCCATAGCTTTATTGAATAATCCCGAATGCATTGTATTAGATGAACCTTTTTCCGGTTTGGATCCTATGGGAATATTTGCACTACATGAATTGATCAAAAAACTAAGCAGCGAGAATCACATAACGGTTATAATCTCATCTCACATTGTCAGTGAATTAACAGACCTGTGCGATACACTTTATGTTCTCAATGAGGGAGAAATAATTAAATCAGGATCAACTGCCCAGCTGATTAAGGAAAATGTTACCACCTTTAAAATTTCTGGAAAGAATCTGGAAATGTCGGAAGTGTTAAAAGATGTCAGTGCTGTTTTTTTAAATAAATCTGCTCTTGTTTCACCCAAAAGTATGAGCATTTCTGAGGTTCTGCATAAATTAATGAAAGAGGGGATAGAAATCACCGCCTGTATTCCACAAACAGATTTAAAAGCCCTATTTGGAAGGGAACCAGTATGATATCATTGATTCGTTCAGAAATTTATAAAATCAGCAAACAGAGCAAAACACTTTATGCCCTGGCTGCCATACTTATTATTGAAGGATTTGTAATTATGAGTGCCTATTATCAGGGCGCGGGAATAATAGACCTTTTGTTAGACAACCTGAAAGATTCTTTTGAATTCAGAGGTAATCTTTTAAATGGGAACTTAATTATTTACTTGATCCTGAATTCGTTGTGGTTTCATATCCCCTTAATTCTAATGATTATTATTTCGGGATTTTTAACTTCCGAATATAAAGACAAGACCTTGGAGACGGTTATGCTTCAACCCGTAAGTAAGTTATATTTTATATTGAGTAAATATATCGTTTCCATAGTTTTTACGCTTTTTATTGTCCTTATTTTGGCTGTTACCACCTTTTTTATTTCCTATTGGATTTTTGGGTACGGGGATTTGGTGGTGTATTTAGACGGATTGAATTTTTTTAAATCAGACGATGCTTTTTACAGACTGATATATGCATTTTTGTCGGGCTCAATAACCATGGTATTCTTTTCGGTGGTTAGTTTAACGCTGGCTGTTATTTTAAAAGATGCTACAAAAACCTGGATTGTATCGGCTATTTTTTTGATATGCAGCAATCTGTTGTTAAAAATCGACTTTAGAAATGAAGTCATCAATGAGTTATTTTTTTCTAAGTTAACAGATAGCTGGCAGTATTTTTTCTATTATGAAATACCGTATTCTACTATTTACTTCAAAAATTTTATGTTGTTGGGATATTCCATACTTGTCATGGTAATTGGCGTACTAATTTTTAAACGAAGGGACATTCAGGGATGAAAGGATTATTTTTTTTATCGATATTTTTAATAGGCCTGAATCAAGTTTGCGCACAGGAGATTGATAATGATCTCCTTCAGATAAAAAAGCGTATGGATTCAATTAAGTCTTACGATGCACAAATAAAACTGGATGTAGACATCAGTTTTATTAATATGCCATCCAAATATGGGAAAGTGTTATATAAACAAGGAGAAACTACTAAGGTTACCTCTGAGGATTTTATTATGCTTCCTAAACGAGGCTTGGATCTTACCTTAAATGAAATCTTTAAGTATCCATTTATAACTGTAAATAGGGGCGAAGCCAACCACAAAGGGATTTTATGCAAGGTTATTAATCTAATTCCCACCTCTTCAAAATCTGACTTCTCTATAGCGACTATTTTTATGGATACTAAGGCAAAAAGAATAGTGAAATCAGAAATAAGTACTAAAATGGAAGGCGTTTTTACTACCTATTTAGACTATAAAAATTATGCGGATATTCTTCCGATGAAAATTGAGGTTGAATTTGCTGTCAATAGTGTAAAAATACCTTTGCGTTTTCTGGGGAAAGAAACTGAAGTTGATCGTAAAGCCCTTAAGCAGGAAGGATCCAAAACCGGTAAGATCTTTTTAACACTATCAGAGATTAAAATTGTGAAATAGGCTTTTGAAAAAACCAATAATCAGTTTAAAGAACATGACTGAAAAGCCTATGTTCTTAAAGGATTAAAATATTTTTACTACCTAAAGCTAAGATTTTTAACAATTGCTTCGGCTTATTTTAAAAGCGCAATAATTTGATTAGCCAATTCCAGGCCAATACGGTCTTGAGCTTCTGCAGTAGCCGCCCCAATATGCGGAGTTAGTGATATTTTGGAATGCATTAGAATCTTTATTTCCGGAGTGGGTTCAGATTCAAAGGTGTCGAGGCCGGCAAAAGCAATTTTTCCACTCTCCAAAGCTTCAATAAGAGCAACCTCATCAATTACACCACCTCTCGCGGCATTCACGATACCAACCCCGTTTTTCATAATGTCAAATTCTTTTTTACCTATTACATATTCCTTTTGAGCCGGCACATGAACAGTAATAAAATCGGAATCCCTCAACACTTCTGCCTTGGATCTGCTTTCAAAGGTAAAACTGACCGACTGCCCATCAAAGAAGGGTACTTTAATCGTTGCCGAATCTAAAAACGGGTCGTGAAAGATAACATTCATGCCTATCCCAATTGCAATTTTGGCAGTTGCCTGTCCTATTCTTCCAAATCCAATTACCCCAAGCGTTTTACCGCGTAACTCAACGCCTTTGGCATAGGATTTTTTTAATTTTTTAAAATTGCTGTCTCCTTCAAGAGGCATATTTCTATTGGCATCATATAGAAACCGAACCCCACCAAACAAATGAGCAAAAACTAATTCAGCTACAGATTCAGATGAAGCGGCCGGTGTATTAATAACATGTAGGCCTTTTTCCTTGGCATAAGCTACGTCAATATTATCCATACCAACACCACCTCTGCCAATAAGCTTCAAAGAAGGACAATTATCAATAATATCCTTACGAACTTGGGTAGCACTTCTAACCAGAATGCCTATAATCTCATTTTCATTGATATAGTCTACTAGCTGTTCCTGGGCAACTGTGGTTGTAATTACTTCGAATCCGGCTTTTTCCAATGCTGAAATTCCATTTTCTGATATACCGTCGTTAGCGAGTATTTTCATCCTTTGATGTTCTAAGTTTAACTTTAAATTTATTTGCTTCTTTGATCAAGTAATTAACCTCTTCTTTCCAGATCACTCATTATATCAACTAAAACACCTACACTTTCCAATGGAAGTGCATTGTACATGGACGCACGATAGCCTCCTACGGATCTATGACCGTTCAATCCATTTATTCCTGCTTCTTTCCACATTTCGTCAAAGGTATCTTTAAGTAATTCATCAGTTAATGTAAATGTGGCATTCATATTTGAGCGATCTTCTTTTTTTGCAAATCCATTAAAAAGAGGATTAAGGTCAATCTCAGAGTAAATGAGGCTGGCCTTTTTATCATTGATTTCTTCAATTGCGGCTATTCCGCCCAAATCTTTCAACCATTGAAGAGTAAGCATCGATACATATACTGCAAAAACTGACGGAGTATTATACATACTATCCTTACTTAAATGAACCTGATAATCCAGCATGGAAGGAATTTGCCTGGATACTTGTCCCAGTATATCATCCTTAATAATGACCAGAGTTGTACCTGCCGGCCCCATATTTTTTTGCGCTCCGGCATAGATAAGATCAAATTTGGAAAAATCCATTTGTCTTGAGAAAATATCGGAACTCATGTCGCAAATTAATGGAACTTTAGTGTTAGGAAATTCCTTTATCTGAGTCCCGAAAATGGTATTATTAGAAGTTAGGTGAAGGTAATCCAGGTCATTAGGAACCACATAACCTCTGGGGATATAGTTGAAATTCTTGTCTTTGGAAGAAGCAACTTCAATAACATCACCAAATAGCTTTGCCTCTTTGATTGCTTTAGTACTCCAGGTGCCGGTATTGATATAACCAGCTTTGTTTTCTAAAAAGTTATAAGCGACCATAAGAAATTCCAGACTTGCACCTCCCTGGAGATATAAAGCCTTATATCCTTTTCCTTCAAGCCCCAAAAGTTCAAGAGCTAAAGACCTTGCTTTTTCCATTACAGCAACGAATTCTTTACTGCGATGTGAAATTTCAATAAGAGAAAGACCAATGCCATCTAATTCAACTACTGCTTCTGATGCCTTTTGCATCACTTCTTTTGGCAATATGCATGGTCCTGCACTAAAATTATGTTTTTTCATCATTAACTTATTTTTTGAGGATCTAAAGGTCATAAATAATACCGAAAAACTAATCAGTAATATGGATTATTTCCATTATGTTTTTAACAGGAATTCAACAGTGTCTATTCCATCAGCATAATCCCATAAGTCTGGTTTTTGGGTTTTACCAAACGGCAGTGAATTTTCAATTATATCAACTCCAACAATACATTGGATCTGATCAGAATCCCTGAGAAGTCTTTTTCTCAATTCTTCAGTAGTGGTATATCTCTCGTAAAATGCCGTACCTATAGGCGAGGCATATCCCACATCTTCTTTTAATAAGAAAAAACCATTATCCAGAAATTGGAATTCACTCATCAAATAAACGGCCTTATTATAATCATAATTATTCGCGTACTTATTCTGGTCAATTAAACTTTGATAAATATTGATGCTCTTAAAAAAATCATCGAAACTATACTCCTTCGGAACAAATAATTTAGAAACATTTCGGCACCCTAATCCGTAATATCGAAATATGTCTTCGCCTAGCTCACTAAGTTGTTCTTTAGTTTCCTTTCCTGTAAGTATGGCAATGGAGTTTCTGTTTTTTCGTATGATATTGGGTTTATTTCCAAAGTAATGTGCAAAATAACGGGCTGTATTATTACTTCCGGTTGCTATAACAACATCAAATTTGGTTAATCTTCCCTCGCTAAACTCTATTTCAGAGGCCAGCTCCGGCTCAATATGTATTAAATACTTGGCAATAAAGGGTAAGAGTATATTATCATTAGAGGAGCATTTTGCTAAAACCTGGTTCCCACTTATAAGGGTAGCAACGAAATCATGAAATCCTACCAGTGGAATATTCCCTGCCATTATTATAGCAACAATTTTGTGAGTATTATTCTCGAGAGGATAAGGCGATAACCATTTATTCAGGTTTTTTTCGTTAAGCTGTTCCGCCCAGGCATTTATTGCGAACATCACCTGTTGTTTTGTGAACCAACCATTTTTATGGCCGGCTAAAGTAATAGCACTCTCAAATTTTTGATGCCATTCATTATTGTCATCTGCTAAACTTAAATTATCTGATAAAGTTTTGGTGAAATTCCCAAAAAACTCTCCAAGTTTTATAAAAGCGTTAAATCGTTGCTCCAGTGTGGCCATTATATTTGTGCAATAGTGTTTAAGGATTTACCTTTGCGCAAAAATATGCATGCTGGGACATTGTAGCAACAATCAGGGCAAGTATATTGCTTATTAAAAGAAAAAGAAAATTATGGCTATTATTATAACAGACGAATGTATTAACTGTGGGGCCTGCGAACCCGAATGCCCAAATACCGCTATATATGAAGGTGCAGATGAATGGCGATATAACGATGGAACCTCTCTTAAAGGCGAGGTGGTATTACCAGATGGGAAGACCGTCAACGCTGATGAAGTACAGGAACCAATTAGTGATGAGATCTACTATATAGCACCAGATAAATGTACGGAGTGCATGGGATTCCATGAAGAACCTCAATGCGCGGCAGTTTGCCCGGTAGATTGTTGTGTTCCGGATGAAGATAGAGTAGAGACGGAGGAGGAATTACTAGCCAAGCAACGATTTATGCACCCGGAATAGATTAATATTCTACGGGTTGTTTTCGATCATTTTCGAAGCTATTTCTTTAAATAATTTTGCGCAGACCATACCTGTCATATTGTTTATGTCGCGGGTTGGATTGTATTCCACAATATCGGCTCCCAGTATAGGAACATCTATTGCCTGAATAATAGTTAATACCTCCCGGGTACTCAAGCCACCTGGTTCGTGATGCGAAACACCGGGGGCATAAGCAGGGTCCAGAGCATCCATATCCAATGAGATATAAACCGGATTTCTAAGTTCTAAAGACGTTGATTTATGTATTTGCGCCATTTCAATGGTTTCAACTCCATATTTTTCTCCCTGTTCACGCTGATGCTTTGAAAGTGTCCTTATGCCAATTTGCATCAATCTGTTGACCAATTTTTCCTCCATGATTCTTGCAAATGGGCAAGCGTGGGAGTATTTGTCTCCCTCAAATGTGTCATATAGGTCGGCATGAGCATCTATATGAATCAGATCTATTGCCCCATGTACCTTGCTGAAAGCTTTTATAACGGGATAAGTTATTGAATGATCGCCCCCCAAAGTCAGCAAATACTTTTTGTCTTTTATGTTTTCAAAGGTGAATTTTTCAATGTCGAAATAAGTGCTTATTTCAAAGTCTCCTTTATCATCGAAAATTTCAGGGAGTATTTCCAGACCGTTTTCTGCAAAGTAATTCACAGATGGACTCTTATAAAAACTTCTAATTTTAGGTGGTGCCAGTGCAGGACCTTTTAAAAAGGATGACTTCTCGTCATATTGAATTCCCTGAAGGGTAATTTTCTTCATTATGGCTATTTAAATAACTCTAAATATACTGGTAAAAACTATATTTGCACCCAAATTATGGCAAGCAGATAGTAGATTGTCAGGATATTTCTAAGATAGAATAGATGAAAGCAGGTATTGTAGGATTACCTAATGTTGGTAAATCAACTCTTTTTAATTGTTTGTCCAATGCAAAGGCGCAAAGCGCCAATTTTCCCTTTTGCACGATTGAGCCAAATATTGGGGTTGTGAATGTGCCGGATCCAAGGCTGGAAAAATTGGCAGAATTGGTTAACCCTGAGAGGGTTATTCCTGCAACGGTAGAAATAGTAGATATTGCCGGACTGGTTAAAGGAGCAAGCAAAGGAGAAGGTTTAGGGAATCAATTTTTAGGTAACATACGGGAAACCGATGCTATTTTACATGTTTTACGTTGTTTTGATAATGACAATGTAGTTCATGTGGATGGGTCTATCGATCCTATTAGGGATAAAGAGACCATAGATATGGAATTGCAGCTAAAAGACCTGGAAACGGTTGAAAAGAA
Source organism: uncultured Eudoraea sp. (assembly GCF_947490415.1). Taxonomy (GTDB): domain Bacteria; phylum Bacteroidota; class Bacteroidia; order Flavobacteriales; family Flavobacteriaceae; genus Eudoraea. Next base: position 486,259 of record NZ_CANLGX010000003.1, on the reverse strand, counting down.
GTTAGACAAGGTAAATAGAGCTGCCAGAACAGGTAATAAAGAGGCTCAAAAAGAAGCTGCGGTCCTTCAAGCCGTAAAAGAAGGATTAGAAACAGGTAAATCTGTGCGTGCTTTAGCTTTTGAAGATGATGACCGAAATGATTTTATTAAACCTCTGCAGTTTATTACAGACAAACCGGTTCTCTATATCTGCAATGTAGATGAAGCATCAGCAGTATCTGGAAATGCTTATGTAGAAAAGGTGAAAGCTGCCGTAGCAGATGAGCAGGCAGAGGTAATTGTTTTGGCTGTAGGGACAGAAGCGGACATTACCGAATTAGATACTTACGAAGAACGACAAATGTTTTTAGAAGATTTAGGGTTGACAGAGGCAGGCTCGGCTAAAATGATCAGAGCAGCTTATTCTCTTTTACACCTTCAAACCTATTTTACAGCAGGAGTTAAAGAAGTCAGGGCCTGGACCATAAAAGTAGGCTCCACGGCGCCTCAGGCAGCAGGGGTTATCCATACAGATTTTGAAAAAGGATTTATCCGGGCTGAGGTTATTTCATATAGCGACTACATTAGCTATGGAAGCGAAACAAAAGTCAAGGAAGCCGGGAAAATGCGTGTGGAAGGAAAAGATTATGTAGTAAAGGATGGTGATATTATGCATTTTAGGTTTAATGTTTAAGCAGCGATATCGCTGGAATTGTTGTTTTTAATAGTGATATAATCCCGCTATCAACAATACATGGCGTTTTATTGTTAATTACTTTCTATACTGCACATTTTGATTTCTGCCCCGAAATTTTATATTAGCAGGGTAATCCCCAAATATCATGGCAGAATCACAATATACCGAAGATAACATAAGATCACTTGACTGGAAGGAGCATATTCGTCTGCGACCTGGAATGTATATTGGAAAACTTGGCGACGGATCTTCTGCTGATGACGGCATTTATATCCTACTAAAAGAAACAATAGACAATTGTATTGATGAATTTGTCATGGGTGCCGGAAAATCCATTGATATTTCTATTCAGGGTGAAAAAGTAACCGTAAGGGACTATGGCCGGGGTATTCCACTGGGTAAGGTGGTTGATGTGGTCTCCAAAATGAATACAGGAGGAAAGTATGATACCCGTGCATTTAAAAAATCGGTTGGACTCAACGGGGTCGGAACAAAGGCTGTTAATGCACTATCTGCATATTTTAAAGTAGAGTCGAATAGGGATGGTAAATCCAAATCGGCTGAATTTGAAACAGGAGAATTGGTGAACGAAGAACTTTTGGAGGAAACTTCCAGGAGAAGAGGAACCAAGATTACATTTATTCCTGATGAGGTTATATTTAAAAAATATAAATATAGAAATGAGTATGTAGAACGCATGCTCAGAAATTACGTATATCTTAACCCTGGCCTTACTATTGTTTTTAATGGAGAAAAATTCTTTTCCGAAAATGGACTTAAGGATTTACTGGAAGATAACAATACTAAAGAAGATTTATTGTACCCGATAATTCACCTCAAAGGACAAGACATTGAAGTAGCTATTACGCATAGTAAAACACAGTATAGCGAGGAATACCACTCTTTTGTTAACGGACAGCATACCACTCAGGGGGGTACCCATCAATCTGCTTTCAGAGAGGCTATTGTGAAAACAATAAGAGACTACTACGGTAAGAATTATGATGCTTCCGATATCCGAAAATCAATAATTTCGGCGATTTCTATCAAAGTGATGGAGCCTGTTTTTGAAAGTCAGACGAAAACCAAACTTGGCTCAACAGATATGGGAGGAGAATTCCCAACGGTAAGAACATACATCAACGATTTTATAGGGAAGCAGCTTGATAATTACTTGCATAAAAACCCGGAAACCGCTGAGAAAATTCAACGTAAAATTGTTCAGGCTGAGAACGAACGAAAGGAACTTTCGGGAATACGAAAACTGGCACGGGAAAGAGCGAAAAAAGCAAGTTTGCATAACAAGAAATTACGAGATTGCAGGTTGCATCTGGGAGATATGAAAAGCGAAAGACGACTGGAATCGACCTTGTTTATTACTGAGGGTGATTCAGCTTCCGGTTCCATAACTAAATCGAGAGATGTAAATACGCAGGCAGTTTTTAGTCTTCGGGGTAAGCCATTGAACTCCTATGGGATGTCAAAAAAAATAGTGTATGAAAATGAAGAATTCAATCTGCTTCAGGCTGCTCTGAATATAGAAGAATCCATGGAGGATTTACGTTATAATAATATTGTAATTGCTACTGATGCCGATGTTGACGGAATGCATATTCGATTATTACTGATTACATTTTTTCTTCAATTTTTTCCTGAATTAATAAAAGAGAATCATTTATATATTTTACAGACACCGTTATTTAGGGTAAGAAATAAAAAAGAAACCTATTATTGCTACAGTCAGGACGAAAAGAGGGAGGCGATTACCAAATTATCAGGTAAACCGGAAATAACTCGTTTTAAAGGACTGGGTGAAATTTCGCCGGATGAGTTTAAACACTTTATTGGAGATGACATACGGTTAGAGCCGGTTATGCTCGATAAAGCATTGTCTATTGAAGAACTTTTAAAGTTTTATATGGGAAAAAATACTCCGGACCGTCAGGAATTTATAATTGAGAACCTTAAAGTTGAAGTTGACCTAATAGAAGATAATTAATTATAAAATAGAATAATACGAATCTTTCTTTATGGAGGAGAATGAAGAAGTAAATGAGGTACATGAAGAAGACCAGGGTAATGGCCAGGAGGCACTTACCCGGGTTACAGGCATGTACAAGGATTGGTTTTTAGATTATGCTTCTTATGTAATTTTAGAAAGGGCGGTGCCAGCTATTGAAGATGGTTTTAAGCCCGTGCAACGCAGAATTATGCATGCGCTTAAGGAGTTGGATGATGGTAGGTATAATAAGGTTGCCAATGTAGTTGGACATACAATGCAGTATCACCCTCATGGCGATGCAAGTATAGCTGATGCCATGGTTCAGATTGGCCAGAAAGAACTACTTATTGATACTCAAGGGAATTGGGGTAATATTTTAACGGGCGATGGAGCTGCGGCATCCCGATATATTGAAGCCAGACTTTCCAAATTTGCATTAGAGGTAGTATTTAGTCCAAAAATCACCGAGTGGCAGTCATCTTATGATGGAAGAAAGAAAGAACCTGTAAATCTTCCGGTTAAATTTCCCTTATTACTGGCTCAAGGAGCAGAAGGCATTGCAGTTGGTTTGTCTACTAAGATTCTCCCTCATAATTTTAATGAGATTATTGATGGATCTATTAAACATTTGAAAGGGCAGCGTTTTAAATTGTTTCCAGATTTCCCTACCGCAGGTATTATTGATGTTACCAACTACAATGATGGATTAAGGGGCGGCAAAGTAAGGGTAAGGGCTAAAATTTCACAACTTGATAAAAATACACTGGTTATTAATGAAATACCCTATGGCACAAATACTTCTTCATTAATAGATTCAATCCTGAAAGCAAATGATAAAGGGAAGATTAAAATAAAGAAGATTGAAGATAATACAGCAGCCCAGGTTGAGATACTTATACATCTGCCGGGGGGTATTTCGCCTGATAAGACCATTGATGCCCTATACGCGTTTACTTCCTGCGAATCTTCAATTTCTCCTTTGGGCTGTATTATTGAAGATAACAAACCTTTATTTATAGGCGTTACAGAAATGCTTGAACGTTCTACAGACAATACTGTAGCTATGCTTAAAGCAGAATTGGAGATACAGTTATCAGAACTCCAGGAACAGTGGCATTTTGCATCTCTAGAGCGGATATTTATAGAAAACCGAATCTATAGGGATATAGAAGAAGAAGAAACATGGGAAGGAGTCATAAGTGCTATAGATAAAGGACTAAAGCCACATATTAAACACCTCAAAAGGGAGGTGACGGAAGAAGATATTGTGCGGCTTACGGAGATTAGGATAAAAAGAATATCCAAATTTGATTTGGATAAAGCACAACAATACATTGATAGTCTGGAAGATAAAATTGCCCAAACTAAAGACCACCTTGCTAATTTGGTAGATTTTGCAATAGCATATTTTAAGGAATTAAAAAGTAAATATGGTAAAGGCAGGGAGCGTAAATCTGAAATTAGAATTTTTGATGATATTGAGGCAACCAAAGTAGTCATTAGAAACACCAAACTATATGTAAACAGGGAGGAGGGTTTTATTGGAACTTCTTTAAAACGCGACGAGTATGTTACAGACTGCAGTGATATAGATGATATCATCGTATTCACCAAAAATGGTCATATGATGATAACCAAGGTAGATTCAAAAACATTTATAGGCAAAAACATAATTCACGTAGCCGTATTTAAGAAGAAAGACAAGCGGACAACCTACAATATGATTTATAAGGATGGCAGAGGAGGATCGAGCTATGTAAAGCGCTTTTTTGTTACTGGAGTTACGCGAGATAAACATTATGATCTTACAGCAGGTAAAAGCAATTCAGAGATTATTTATTTTTCGGCGAATCCAAATGGGGAAGCAGAAGTAGTTACGATTTTTCTTAGGCAGGCAGGCAATATAAAGAAATTAAAGTGGGATTTGGATTTTGCAGATGTTATGATAAAGGGTCGTGCTTCAAAAGGGAACATCGTAACTAAATATTCTGTAAAAAAAGTAGAACTAAAGGAAAAAGGACTTTCCACACTTAAACCTCGCAAACTTTGGTTTGACGATACAGTTCAGCGGCTGAATGTTGATAACAGGGGTGAACTTCTGGGAGATTTTACCAATGAAGACAGACTTCTTATTGTTAACCAAAAAGGATTATTGAAAACAGTTATTCCGGAACTGACAATGCGTTTTGATGATGATATTATTGTCTTGGAAAAATGGGTGCCTAATAAACCTATATCTGTAATATACTGGGAGGGAGAAAAAGAACTGTTTTACATAAAACGATTTTTGGTGGAAAACTGCGATAAAGAGGAAAAGATAATTACGGACCATCCAAAATCCTACCTCGAAAAAGTATTTACAGATTATCGGCCCATGGCGGAATTAGTGTATTCTAAAAAAAGAGGGATGGAACGCAAAGACAACCTTACAATCAATATAGAGGAGTTTATTAGCGTAAAAGGCAGTTCTGCAATGGGAAATCAATTAACCAAAGATAAAGTCCTTGAGATTAACGCATTGGATCCCTTGCCGTATGAAGTGCCGGAGGTTCATGACACCTTGGATATTGAGGTGGTGGATGAAGAAAATATAATTCCGGAGAAGAAAGATTCACCTTCAAAATCTAAGAAAGAAAATAATCAGGCCAATAGCAAAGATAATCCTGGTAAAAAAGATGATGATGGGCAAACAAAGCTTTTTTAGCAAATTATAGAATATTCATACGCAATAATGAGAATGACACTAATTTTAACTTGCTAATTGTATTTGTTTTGGCTATAATTGCCAATTCCTGCAACAACAAAGAGAAAACTGCAACAAATTTATGGATTTTACAAACCCCCTGATTTATGGCGTCCCCTGTTTTATCGCCCTAATTATTTTTGAACTTATTTACAGCAAAACACATGGAAACGAACAATTATATAATTGGAAAGATTTGTTCGCTAGCGGCGCCATGGGTGTTGGAGCTGCAATTATAGGACCGTTGTTTAAAATCATCTTTGCCATAGCGCTTTTTGAGGTATCCTATGAATTTTTTAACCCTGTTACTAATGGAGTGCGTACAAACCTATTGGGGTACGAATCCTTTGGTTACGCATGGTATGTATGGTTACTTTGTATGTTGGCTGATGATTTTACTTACTATTGTTTTCATAGAGCAAACCATGAAATAAGATTATTTTGGGCAGGTCATATCGTCCATCATTCTTCTGATAATTTTAACTTAGGTACTGCGGTTCGTAATGGATGGTTCACAATTTTTCACAAACCCTTTTTCTATATGTGGATGCCTGCAATTGGTTTTCCCCCGGAAATGGTTATCGTATGTATAGGAATAGAGATTATGTGGCAATTTCAGTTGCATTCCGTCTATATTCCAAAAATGGGATTTCTCGAAAAGATATTTAATACACACACGATGCATCAGGTTCATCATTCTCAAAATGTAGAATATCTGGATAAAAATCATGGAGGGATCCTTAATATTTTTGACAAAGTCTTCGGTACCTGGAAAGAACTGGATAATGATACAAAGATCAAATACGGCGTTATTCATTCCCCAAACTCTTACAACCCTCTGGTGATCCTTACTCATGAATATAAGGATATCTGGAAGGATGTGAAAAAGTCGAAAAAACTTTCCCATGCCTTGATGTATATATTTGGACCACCAGGATGGAGCCATGACGGCAGTACATTGACTGTGAAACAACAGCAACAAAAACTTAGGGAATCACAATTGGCGTAGCTAATAGTCGAGCAATGACCTTAAAGCTATAGCGCGACAGGTTAATCCTGCCTGGATTTTATTTTTGCTTTTCCGGAACCTTTTTTAAATTATTTTTTTTGCGAATCTTCATATTCAAAAACTCTACCAATAAAGAGAAGGCAATGGCAAAATATAAATATCCTTTCGGAATAGCTCCAATCTCCTGATTAAATATTCTTGCATGGCTCAAATGTGCAGCTTCAGCAATTAGCATAAATCCTATTAGAATTAAAAAGGAAAGAGCGAGTATCTGCATGGATGGGTGATTATTAATAAAAACCCGGATAGGATTAGCAAAAACCATCATGATTATGATAGAAATAACTACAGCAATAACCATTAGGACCAAAGCATCCATAGGCTTATCACCAATGCCATTAGTCATGCCTACAGCTGTTAATATTGAATCTATGGAAAATATAAAATCAATTATAACAATTTGCACAATTGCTTTAGAGAGCGTGGTAATATTCCTGGATTTTAGTGCGTCTTCGTCATGTTCTGGCATCTCCACCTTTTCATGAATTTCTGAAGTGCTTTTATATAATAGGAAAAGACCTCCAAAAAAAAGGATCAGGGCCTGGCCACTAATTCCTATAGAGATCCAGGAGGCATCTATATAATAAAAGGGAATCTTTAAACCAATAAGAAAAGAAACTGCAAACAACAATATGATGCGCTGTAGCATAGCCAAAATTAATCCCAGATTTGTAGCTTTGCGCTGATCCTTTGCAGGCAACTTGTTTGCGGCAATCGATATAAATACAATATTATCTATACCTAATACTATCTCTAAGAAGGTTAAGGTTAACAGAGCTACCCAGGCATCCGGGCTAGTTAAAATTTCAAACATTATTACTTAATTTTTATAGCAGTTCCCACAGATTTATTTGTTTCCCCTACAATACCGTACTCAAAAGTATAAGAGCTATCTGTTGTGGTTCTTATTTTTATATGAATTGATTTCTCTTCAGCCCTATTCCTGGGTTTTATTTTCTTCACTATATACTCGCAATCATTTATCCACCTTAAGGATGACGTGTCACTTTTTCCTTCATAAAAATCGATCTCAATATTTTCATATCGAACAAATGTGGTAGTCTTTTCTTCATTATTTATGGTTGAAGAAAATGTAAAAGTTCCATATTTAAAAGCTTTGCAGTCTCTTTCAGGTTGGTAACACGAGTTTGCTATAAGAAAAACACAAACTATGAGGAAGGACCATTTCATAGTTGCAAAATAACAAAATAGTACGGATATCTAGGCGGAGTATTATACGAATTTATGAAGTGATGCTGCTATTGCCCCTTATTTTTATTAAATGCCTCAAAACTACCATCTTCATAAAAAATGATTATTTTTTTAATTGATTTCGAATTGGACGGGTTTTCCGTGGAGGATACTGTTTCGGGAGAGTAGGGTAGCGTTGTTTCTTTTTGAACTGCAGGAAAGGCACCTTTTCCGTTGAGCAGCCAATAAAGGTTAACTTCTGGAAATGACTTTACAACTTTTAGTACGAATTCAAGGCTGGGTTTATTTCTGCCTGTAAGCAAATGGGAAATGGTAGATCTTTGGACTGCTATCTTATCTGCAAAAGCAGATGCTGAAAGCCCATAATAATTTAATATTTTTTCTAAACGCCGTACAAATTCTTCTGTGTTTACCATTGTACAATAATCTAATTAAATATTTTTTTTCTTTGGATATAAGTATTTAATTTGAATCAATAAATATTATATAAATAATAGAATTAAAGGTATTTAAATAGCTGAAATACAATTTATTAAGTTTATTTTAATAAACTAACCTTTATTTGTTTACAACGGTACTCAAAACGCTGCGAAAAATCACCTATTCTGTTTACAAATGTAACTAATTTAATCACATTTGTAATTGATTTGTCCTTTACATTTGTAATATTAATTAACTCTATTGTGAATTTTTCTTCTTTAAATTATCAGGATATAAAAGAGCTTTCCGTGCATGGAAGATATATCAGACGTTCACAACTGCAATCTGTAATAAATAGAAATTCAATTCAGAGTAAAGTTTCTCAGTTAGGGATTTCTGTAAGAAACAGTCCCATTCATAAAGTAACATTAGGTAGCGGTAAAATTAAAATTTTAATGTGGTCCCAGATGCATGGTAATGAGACCACCACCACAAAAGCTGTACTGGATTTGATTAATTATTTAAATAAGACCAATGAACTCGTTACTCAAATTTTATCATCAGTCACATTAACAATTGTTCCTGTCTTAAATCCTGATGGTGCTGTGGACTATACCAGGGAAAATGCAAATAAAGTAGATTTAAACCGAGACGCAATGGAATTAAGTCAACCAGAAAGCAGAATTCTGCGAGTTCTTTATAATGAAATAAAGCCTGATTATTGTTTTAATCTCCATGATCAGCGAACGATTTTTAATGTGGGTAGTCTTGAGAAACCAGCTACTTTGTCGTTTTTGGCCCCTGCGCATGATATTCAACGTAACGTCTCAGCCAGCCGGGGTCAAAGCATGAAAATTATTGCGGCCATACACAAAGCTTTGTCTTCCGTTATACCGGATCAGATTGGAAGATATGACGATGCCTTTAATCCCAATTGTGTTGGAGATACATTTCAACTACTGGGAACACCCACTATATTATTTGAAGCAGGTCATTTTCCAGATGATTACCAAAGAGAACAAACAAGGGAGTTCGTATTTTACTCCTTACTCACTGCAATATCGGTAATAGCTCAACGTAAAATTGAAGGATACAGTTTGGATACTTATTTTGACATTCCTGAAAATAATAAACGTTATTTTGATGTCTTAATATTAAATGCAAATCTTATTAATAAGAAATATGACCACAATATTGGCATTCTTTATAAAGAGATATTGAATGAAGAAATTATAATTTTTAACCCTTTTATAGAAGCTATTGGTGAATTAAAGGATAGCTTTGGCCATAAATATCTTGATTGTAAAGATCAAAATGATCTCAATTTCTTAAAATCTGATAGTAAATTGCGTAAACTCCTTTTTTAAATTATCATGTGAAAAAGCTATAATATTTTGCACATAATTCAAAAAAACCTAGTATTTATTACATTTAAATTCTTAAATTTACCCCCAAGTAAAAATTATTCTTAAAATGGGGAAAATAAAACTAGACGAAATAGATCATCAAATTCTGGACATGTTAATTGACAACACCAGAACACCATTTACTGATATAGCTAAAAAATTACTAATATCTGCGGGAACTGTTCATGTTAGGGTTAAAAAGATGGAGGAATCCGGAATTATACGCGGATCTTCACTTACACTGGATTATGTAAAACTGGGTTATGCATTCATAGCTTATGTGGGCATTTTTCTGGAAAAAACACATCAAACCAAATTTGTTTTAGAACGTTTGAATCAAATACCCAATGTTACCGTTGCACATATTACTACTGGTAAATTCAACATCTTTTGTAAAATAAGGGCAAAGGATACTAACCATGCTAAAAATATCATATTTAAGATAGATGATATTGATGGTATTAGCAGGACGGAGACTATGATTTCCCTGGAAGAGAGTATTAATGACAAAAAACGTTTGATGCACACCATTTTTAATGAATTATAAAATGGGACATTTTATAAATTAAGATTGCTGATCTGTCAGAATATCCGCAATTTCAATGGGCATTAGTTAACTTCAGATTAATCATTATCCTTAAACAAAATACTTTTAGAAATACTACTAACATTGTTATTTTCCTTAAATGAAGAGTTCTGAACTCAAAAAAGAAGATTATCACCCCTTTTACCAACCGTATATTGCTACTTTGGGTGACGTGGAATTAGTGGAGATGTTAAGAAGGCAATTGGAGAATTTTCCATTATTTATTTCGAGTATTCCGAAAGATAAATTTCATTATACCTATAGTGAGGGAAAATGGACAGTGGCCCAGGTTTTGGTCCATGTCTTGGATACGGAACGCGTATTTCAATATAGGGCGCTTCGATTTGCCAGAAACGACAAAACACCTTTACCGGGATTCGATCAGGATAAGTTTGTTATGGAATCTGATGCAGAAAATTGGAATCAGCAAGAAGTGATAGAAAATTATAGAACCATACGAAAGTCTACAATTGCTCTTTTTGAAAAATTTTCTGAGAAGACATTAAAAAGAGCTGGAATTGCCAGTGATTCACCTATGAGTGTTGCGGCTTTGGGTTTCATTTGTTGCGGCCACCAGAAACACCATAGAAATGTATTACGTGAGCGCTACCTTAAAGACTAATCAAAATCTTTTTCATCCTCATTTTCCTCTTCAATATTAAGTTCTAAAGAAGGCCCTTCAATAGATTCATCTTTTATTGCTTCAAGCCCTTCGTCTATGTTTTCATCGAAATTAGCAATGAAATGAGAAAGACTTTTACTTATTTTAATAAGGTATAGGGTATCCGCAGTTTGTAGTTCTACGGCTTCAATGAATTCACCGTTAACATTTCTAAAAGAAATTATATCTTCATCTCCATATCCGTCGGGATAGGTTTCAATCAGAAGAGCGGTCACTTGGGGGTTTAATTTTTTGTAATCAATGAGTATACGTTTCATAAGCAGGTATTTGAATACAACTATAGCAGTTGTCTTAATCCTGTACCTAAACTATACTTTTTTTTCCTTTGGGAATTCAAAGAGTTGTAAAACAGCAATTTTAGTATATGTAGCTGCTATTCTTTGTAGTATGCAAATGCCTGGCTTAAAATATCATCAGGAACTCTATTGTCAATCTGGGCATCACCAATCCTTTTTAGAAGTACGAAGAAAACACTTCCATGGGAATTCTTCTTATCGTATTTCAGTAGATCTATTATAGAACGAATGTCGTCATCGTTAAATTCAACTTTTTTAAAATGTCTGAGTATTGTCATCTTAATATCTTCCAATTGATTTATACCTAGGCCGGTTTGTTGATGTGATAGGAATGCTTCCAATATCATACCAATGGCAATTGCCTCACCGTGAAGCAGGGACTCACGTTCCACATTCTCTAAAAAATAGGATTCTATAGCGTGACCCAGGGTATGACCAAAATTTAATATTTTTCTAAGACTTTTCTCCCTCGGATCCTGGCGAACTATTTCATTTTTTATGACTATAGATTCGTAAATATGATCTTCCAATTGGTCAACAGAATTGACTTGTTTAAGAACTCTCCAAAAGGGTTCACTAACAATCAGGCCATGTTTTAGCATTTCCGCAAAGCCGCTATTCAATTGCCTCTTATCTAATGTGTTTAGGAATTTAGGGATAATAAGCACCATTTTAGGCTGGTTTATTACGCCTATCTGATTTTTTAACATTCCCATATCAACTCCGGTCTTACCTCCAACTGACGCATCTACCATAGCTAGGAGGCTTGTGGGAATATTGATAAAATCTATACCTCTTCTAAATGTTGAAGCCACAAAACCACCCAAATCTGTAATAACACCCCCTCCGAGATTTATTAACAAACTCTGTCTATCTGCGCCTTTTTGTGAAAGCGCTTCCCAAACTTTTATACAACTAGTAATACTTTTGTTAATTTCACCAGATTCTATCTCTATAATCTCGAAGTCATAACTCCCTCCAACACTTGCTAAAAATTTAGGCAGACAATGCTCCCGGGTATTTTCATCAACAAGTATAAAAAGACTGGAATAGTTTGATTTTTTTAAATGATATTCGAAAGCCTCATATCCCAAATAGTTAAAATGGATTTGGGCAGAAAAAGAAGTAATTGATTCCATGGGTTATAGTTTATAGTACCTTTCTTGATAATCCTAAAGAAATGCCTTTTTAAAAGCAAAGCACAAAATAAAGGCAATTTTTTAGTAAATGGATACAAATTCTGTTATTATCTTTGAAATGATAACTAATTCGTAATAATGAACAGAATTTTTGAAGATACCTCAACCGCATTTTCTCTTAAATCCGATTCTGAATTGGAGCGAGCCTATTTTCTTTTTAAGATGATAGCTAATGAACCACTTGTTAAAATTGGTACAGCAATGACCAATTTTGCTCTAAAAGCAAGATTACCAGTTGACGGCCTTATTCGGGCAACTGTATTCGATCATTTTTGCGGAGGTGTAAGTGAGGCCGATTGTATGACCGTAGTGGATAAAATGTGGAGCAAAGGTGTTTGTTCTGTTCTTGATTATTCTGTTGAAGGTAAAGATACAGAAGATCCTCTTGATGCCGCTCTTGAGAAAACCTTAATGATACTAGATTTTGTAAAGGAACTGGATGCTATTCCTTTTGCAGTTTTTAAGCCTAGTGGTTATGGCAGAGTGTCACTTTTTCATAAAATTGGAGAGGGTAAATCTTTGTCAAAAAAAGAACAAGAAGAATGGGATAGGGTAGTGGGCCGTTTTGAGACCACATGTAAAAAAGCATATGACCTTGATGTTCCACTTTTAATAGATGCCGAAGAAAGCTGGATGCAAGATGCGGCAGATGAATTGGTGGAGGAAATGATGCGTAAATACAATAAGGAAAAAGCTATTGTTTTTAATACACTACAACTTTACCGATGGGATCGTATGGATTACCTTAAAGAGCTTCATGCAAAAGCCCTGAAGGAAGATTTTAAAATAGGAATCAAGACTGTTCGCGGGGCCTATATGGAAAAGGAAAATGAAAGAGCTTTGGAATATAATTATACCTCCCCTATATGTGCTACTAAATCCGAAAGTGATTCTAATTATGATGCAACAGTAGCCTATATAGTTGAACATCTGGACAGGATCTCACTTTTTTCGGGCACCCATAATGAATTGAGTTCTTACAAATTAATTGAATTGATGGATCAAAAAGGTATTTCACACAATGATACCCGAATCTGGTTTGGCCAACTTTACGGAATGAGTGACCATATTTCTTTTAATCTGGCTGAGAAGGGTTTTAATGTGGCAAAGTATTTGCCTTTTGGACCTGTACGTGATGTAATGCCTTATTTAATAAGACGTGCCGAAGAAAATACTTCAGTAGCAGGACAAACAAATAGGGAATTGGAGCTGATAAAAAAAGAACGTCTTCGAAGAAAAATTTAGAGGACTATTTTATTCTATGTAGTTTATTGATTTTTGGAGCTGCTAAATTAAGATGCTTTTGCCGAGCACCCGTGTATAGCTAGGGGTATTACCTTAAAGAGTTATTGTTTTACACTTATTAATACTGCCTCGCAACTGGATAAGTCAGAATTTAGTACAATATTTTCTGAATTTGAACCATCTTTTATTTCTAAGGAGACTGTATTTGGAGGAAAATTACCCAGATTATGGGCATAGAGAAATAGATCATTGGATTTGTTTAAATTCAATTTTACCTCAAAACTCTTTTTCTTATATGTTAAAATATGACTAGCTACAATTTGCTCACCATTTAGATAGATAGATACAATGTCACCATCTGCTCTGCCATGGTCATAAAGACTTATAGTTATTATTTCGTTCTCTACGATCATTTCTTTTTGATATGAAATTTTTCTTCCTTCAAAAACAGTTCGGTTTGGAGTCTTAACTACCTCCTTAACTGCTATTTCTTTCGTTTCTTCCTCTACTATAGCAATTGTCTCTATAGGTTTTTGCGCCGGGGCTTCGAGTTTCTCAACTATTTTCGCGGGCTCCGGAACTGGCTCTACAGAAACTTCTTGAACTTCAACAGGAGCCTCTATAACTTCAGCGGGGGCTTCTACTATTTCGGCAGGGGCATCAACTATTATTTCTTCAGGTATTTTATCTTCTTTTTTTATCGTAAAATAGGGAGTGGCATACTTCGCTATATGGTATTTATTAACAGGGAAGAGTTCAATACCCATAATTTTATACTTATTTCCGGAGGGAAGTCCTTTTCTAAGCTTTACATCTTTTACAAAGTGATTGTTTTTAAAAACTCCTAGTTCTTGCACTACCACATCGTCTCTGGTTAAAAAGAACTTAATAGTTTTGCTTTCATCCATATTAGATGTAGACCATTTTATTTCTACAGGGCTAGGGGCAATCCAAACAGTTCCAGTTGTAGGATAGGTAATTTCTATGGATGAACGCCATTGTATTCTTTCGTTTATTCTTTGTTTATTTAACTTATAAACGGAATTTTTGAAATTATTATATGGTACATATGCAGTTAATCCAATATTTGCCTCTTGTAATAACTGGTAAAATTCTTCCAGTTCTGCAAGAACATTTATTAAAGGGATTTGACTTGGATATGTCTTTTTTATAAAATTTATTTTTGAAATTACTTTTTTAGCGTTTTTTTTATTTGATACCTGATTATAATTCTCTGAACTGGCATTATTTAAATTTTTAGCGAAACTAAGCTTCTCATATCCAAATCTATTTTCTAAAAACTTAATAGCATCTTCGTTGCTAAGAGAATTAGATTCTTTAAATTTCTTTACTATGTTATAGGCTAAAAGGTATTCTTTCAGGCTTTGATCCAGACTTGCTTTGGCTACTTCTGTACTTAGTACCTCGGGTGAATCGACAGCCTGATTCAAAATTTTAAGAAAAAGATCTTTACTTAACAGTTCTTGTGAATTGGAAAATCCACCTTGGAAATAATCAAATACCAGGGTAGGCGATTCCAGCAAAATATAATTCTTGTTTGCTGCATTGGACAAGTTCCCGGATCCATAAGTTTCAAGTATTCGCCGTTTTGCATCTTCGCTCCAGGAGTCGGTGTTCTCACTTATAATTTTCTTACTCAATTCAATTGGGTCATCAATCCGGGACACTATTAAGGGAGCCCGATCATGCGCATGGTTTGGCTGACTAAAGAAAAACCATAAAAAAAGAATCAATATATTTTTCATCAAAATATGTTGTCACAGTGATATTTCACTCACCTTAAGCCCCATTAACAATATCGAATTTTCAATTTTAGAATACTATAAAAAACGCACTATCCGGTGTTCGGGCAAGAAACGACCAATTAATTGCGACTTATCTTACATAATAACTCCAAAACACCCTAATTTATTATACTTCTGACCTTATATACGAGATTAACTCCTATTTAGTTTTAAGTGATTACTGTCCTTTATAGGTCTAAATGTATTATACATAAGAATAAGACTACAAAGTATGATATCTATTAAAATTTGGTCATACTTCATTAGTTGAGAAGACAATCAGATTAACTCATATGCTAAACCCCTGTATACAAATTGAAATTTGTTTAAATAAGAGGGTTCAAGTTTAATAGTCGGAGTAATCCGTCGGGTACAGAAAGTGAATATCTGCATGAGAAACAGTATTCTCATATTTTGGATAAGTAAGCAATTCTTTCCATTCAGGGGAATCAAAAAAAGCTTCCCAAAGTTTATCCCTTGTTTCTTGATCTTTAAAAGTGGTCATATACATAAGATTAGGCATTT
Source organism: uncultured Eudoraea sp. (assembly GCF_947490415.1). Taxonomy (GTDB): domain Bacteria; phylum Bacteroidota; class Bacteroidia; order Flavobacteriales; family Flavobacteriaceae; genus Eudoraea. The sequence continues at coordinate 470,393 of NZ_CANLGX010000003.1, read as the reverse complement.
GGGATCCCGATATTACTTCTGCGTAAAAAACGGCATTAAAACCTAACCGATCAAATAGCTTAATTTCACCACCCTCGTTAAACATAGCTACTTTTCTTTTGTAATATGCTTCCGTAGGAGATTCATAACTACGTAATTCATATATACGATTGGCCTTTGGAACTTCAAATTGCGGGGCAAACATCTTAGGCATATTTTCGAATGCTTGCATAATTATGGATTGTATGCGGTTATATGGAGGATTTTCATGTGAAGCGTTGATAAATTTACTTCCGGTAACCAAATACATACTGTCTTTTCCCAGCGTCTTGTCCAGACCAAGAAATTGTTCCATAGATTCAAATGGAATTAATAGCATAATACGTTTAGTTGTATCAATCTTGTTTGGTATGGGCTTAAAAACACCAATATTTTTTATATTCTGTCTGTGAAGTGCAGGTATCAAAGAATTCCTGAAATAGTCATCAGTTTTAGATTCTTGTTCCTTAGAATCAAAATAATAGGTTTTAAGTTGATAGAATTCTCTGCTCTGTTTTACCTCAATTTGTTCATTAGTTGTTTCTTTCTTTGTTTCGCAACCACCTAAAATTAGTAAACAAACTATTATAGCGTATTTGAATGATTTCATTTTTTAGAATTGAGTCGGTTATGGTTTAAGTTAGTAAGAACATAGATGATTAATGGTTATTTGCTCAAAAAATTACCTTTTTTCAAATGTTAAATCATTCGAAATATGATCAATTATAACTTTAATAAAAATAATATATATAATTATTAGTCCATTGTTTGTAAATCATCTATCAAAATTGTACTGTCGCAATTCTTTACAGTCAAGGCCATAAATTTTTCCTTTACCATTCCTTCAATTAAATAGGTCTTACAAGTTGTATTTTTAGTGATACTCTTTTTAAAATTAACATCACCTTCATTCAGAAAGTAGGCAATAGTTAGAGAGTCCAGGACACGTTCAGCAACCATCTGATCTACCTGCTTGGAATAAATAAGGGGTTTGGACCTCAATTCTTTTAACACCCTGCAATTAGGCAGATAACAAAAACTGACACCGGTTTCATCGGATTTTTTTTTCAGAAAAAAGAAAAGGAAAACAAGTCCGATGGATAATCCTATAAGATAAAATCCCAATCGTTTCAGAAATGCCATGAACTAAAAAATAAGGAAGTTGATATCACTGTATTTTAGATCGAACCATTCACCAACGGATTTATTAGTAAGTATGCCGTGATACATATATAAACCATTTCGCAGGCCTCTGTCAAATCGCAGTGAATTTTCCAGGCCTCCATCTTCTCCAATCTTTAAGAGATAAGGGGTAAAAATATTACTGATTGATACTGATGACGTCCTGGGATATCTGGCAGGAATATTTGGTACACCGTAATGAATGACACCAAATTTTTCTCGAGTGGGTTTATCGTGGGTAGTAAGTTCACTGGTTTCGAAACACCCCCCCATATCTATGCTTACGTCAATGATCACGGATCCTTTTTTCATATGTTCTACCATCGTACTAGAAACTACAATTGGCGATCTGTCACTGCCACGTACGGCCCCTATTGCAACATCGCAGCGCTTTAAACTCTTCAAAAGGTTCTTTGGTTGCAGAGTAGAGGTATATATAGTCTGTTTAAGATTGGTTTGAATGTTCCGTAATTTAGTAAGGGAATTATCAAAGACTTTTACATTGGCTCCAAGCCCTAAAGCAGACCTGGCTGCAAACTCCCCAACGGTTCCTGCTCCTACAATTACCACTTCTATAGGGGGTACCCCACTAATATTACCAAACATAAGCCCGTTACCCTGGTTGGTAGCGGCCATGATTTCCGAAGCAATAAGTACCGAAGCAATACCTGCAATTTCACTTAAGGAACGTACAGCGGGATACTTACCATCCTCATCCCGAATATATTCAAAGGCTATTGCTGTAATCCTTTTTTTTGCCAGTTCCTCAAAATATTCCTTAGATCTTGTTTTTATTTGCAAAGCCGAAATAATAGTCGCCTGTGGATTCATTAATTGAATTTCCGACAGGGTAGGGGGCTCTACTTTTAATAAAAGCGGACAGGAAAAAACCTTTTTTGTGTCTCGTGTTATTTTGGCACCTGCTTCAGTATATTCCTTATCCGTGTAGCTTGCACTTTCACCTGCTCCTGCCTCCATTAATACCCGGTGACCATTTGAGGTTAGGGCATTTACGGCATCCGGAGTGAGGCAAATACGTTTTTCCTGATATTGGTTTTCATTTGGGATCCCAATGAAGAGTTCTCCTTTTTGCTTTAAAACTTCCAGTGTTTCTTCCTGAGGAAGTAGCTGTTGTTTACTAAATGGTGAGGAAGGTTGATTCATAAAAAGTAATTTCTAACCAATAATTTAGGTCAATCTCAAAATTACAATTTTTTTTTGATCAAGTAGGTTAGTAAAACGGAGGGTAAAAAAATCCTGCTCAAAAGGCAGGATTTACGCTAATTATTTTTCTCTTTTATAAAAACATATTAAACAGAGTCTTTAAAGAGTGTTGAAACCGATTATATAATTGCTGAAGCGACTTATTTGGTGTTTTTTGTGATAAGTCTTCTTCCAATTCATCTTCTATTTTTGTCTTAACATTTATTCTTTCATTTTCCCGTCGTTCTTTGTCTTTATAGTATTGCAGCTCTACATCCATTGCGTCCAGGTCAATACCGTGCACATATTTATCGTAAAGTTTTACTCTAATAAAGTAAACGAAGGGAATAACGACCATACAAACAGGTAATATCCAAAAAATGTTTTCTATATCTACGGTTTGATCATCATAGTAGTAAAAGACTTCCAAAATTTGGAAGGCATACATGCAAATAGGTACCAAAAGTATATGATACCACCAGTGCTTGTTGGTAAAGAACCAGATTAATAACAAATAAAAAGGAACTATTTTACCTAATAAGAACCACGCATAAGTACGCACATTGGCAAATCCGTTACTATCAATAGTTATCCCTAGGAAATTGAAAGTAGCCTCAGGGTCTTTGGGCAAATAATCATGAAATTTAAAAATAAAAGGGGCTGCAATAATTAAAAAAATAGCTATAGATTCTATATACAATCTAGTTTTGGCTTTTTTACTCTTGTCTGGAATTTGACTCATTAAAACAATATTTCGAGGGTATATATTGCTCTAACGTAAAAAAGGGCAATTTATGATTGCCCTTTTCTTTAAAAAGTAATTTTATATTCAATAATATTTATTATTTAATAATAATATCTTTTTTATCCACTGCATCTTCATACAATTGATCATCTGCAGTACTGTTCGGGGTGCAAGCTGCTGCCATCAGAATAAGGCAGGTACAAATTCCAAAAAAAAGTCTCTTAGTGTTCATCGTAATACGTTTTTCGTTAAAGATTTGATCTGTTCTCAATAACAAATGTAGGAAAAAAAGCACTAACAAATTGTTATTTATCCGAAAAATACAACCTTTTATCGTAAAAAGCGTTCATTTTACCGATTTTTTTACCGTTCGTCGAGTTCAAGGCAATAAAAAAGGTCCTTTTACGATAGCTAATTCATCTCTTCTTGAACGAAATCACATCAACTAGCTTGTTACAGAGTAATTAGTTTTTATTTTTGACTTTGCAATTGATTATAATAATTCATGATTTAAAATCTAAAACAGAAAAGGGTGTATTCATAAAAGTTCTTATTTTCTTGTCTAAAATTTTAAAAAATGAAGGAAAGAAAAATATATATTTTTTTATTCCATTGATCAATGGTCGGTGTTTTAAAACACTTTATCGATGATGACCTAATGGGAAATTTTGGAAAATTAGTATTTAAAGGCACATATCCTCAATTTACTTAAGTCTGCGATCTCATTATTCAGGCTGGTTTATTTGAATTTGGCGAGTAACAGGATCAAGTATTTCCAGAGAAATTCTTGTGCAATTTTCGGGGAGTTGCGCTCCAATCTTTTCGGGCCATTCAATAAAAATCCAGGTATCCTGACTAAAATAATCTTCCAGACCTAAGTCCAGTGCTTCTTCTTCACTATCCAGTCGGTAAAAATCGAAATGATATCCTAACAAATCTCCGTTGCTGTTTTGATATTCATTAACTATTCCAAATGTCGGGCTATTGGCCTGATCTCCCCCATCTAAATTTCGGACCAGCGCTTTGATTAGTGTGGTTTTCCCGGCACCCATCTCACCGTAAAAACAAAGGATTTTAGAGCAGGCCTGATCCAGTATTTTAACCGAAACCTGGTCTAATTCCTGAATTGTGTAGATTATTTTCTGCATATATAGGATAAAATCAGTATATTTAAGAATCAATTTTTTAGTTTAAACATAACTATGTTATGCCTTTTTTACTTTTCTAAAGGTAAAAATAGAATTTGTATGTCAAATAATTAATATACCATAAGATTGAAATCTAATTGGCAAAGTAAATACAAGTTGGATGTACTAGTAGCATTTTTGATAGCTGCTTTGCCATTTTTAGGTTATATTCATTTACTTTTTAGCTATGATTCAAGGGCATTTTCATTTTTTGGACTTGAATATTCGCATGTCTTCCCTAGTAATAAACTTTTTGTTTGGTATCTTTTTAAGGATATCATTCCATTTACTCTACTTTTGATATGGTTTACCTCAATTTCGACAAAGTGGAGATACCTGATCGTTCCCTTATTAATATTATACTTTAATGACATATTGGAAAATTTATTTCTGCCGTATGGAAAGTACACCTTTTACCCATTTTATTATGAGAATTATCCTTTAACATTTAATATTTTTATAATAACCTCTATAATTGGAATAATCATTTTTTGGGATTTTTATTATTTTAAATCTTACCGCAAAAGAATGTTAGAGATTTCTATTAAATCTTTAATGAGAAGGAACATTCGAAAATCCCACAACTTTTACCGAGAAAATTTAAATTCTTTGAATGAGAAAAGAGATAAAATAAGCTGGTCTAGCTACCTTCAAAAAATCTATAATGCGAAACTAATATTAGAAAATCGCCTTAATAGGCAGACAAGCTCAATAAATCAATTAGTTAAGGTCCATCGAGATTGCCTAAATTTTATAGTAGTTGGTTTATTGATTTTTACAACACTTCTCTGGTTTATACATTTTCTGATTCCTGATAATAAACAAGTATTGGATTTAGGCATAATTCAGGTTCATAATAATGGATTCCTTAATGTGAGAATTTTTGTTTGGTTTTTGCTGCAAAAATTGATTATCCTTATTCCTCTGGTGCTGTGGTTTATTACTTGTCAGCATTGGTGGAAATACGCTATTCTTTCGCCAATAATTTTGTACTCCTTTCAGTTTTGGGAAGCCACACAGGATGTAAGTTCATTGGATGCTGCGGGTAATATAAAAGCTTTCCCCGCCATTTTTTGTGTTGTACTTCTTCTTTTAATGATATCTAAAGCCATCAAATACAGGGTGGAAATATTAATGATGTACGAACATCTGACGGAGGAGATAGAGGATCTTCTAAAAAATGCTGATTTTAATGCAAACAGCGTACTTTATAAAAACGTAAAACGGTTTAAATTGCTAAAAGCAGAAATAGCGAAAGAAACCAATGCCCGGAAGCAATTAATGAAGCTTATAACTTTAAGAGAAGAATTAGTAAAACAGTTAAATATCAACTATTAAAGCTATTCTTTTAAACGCTTCTGTGTTTTTTCAATCTCTTCGGTTACTTCTTTTAGTAATCGTTTCAATTCCTCTTCCTGGTGTTCTTTGATTTTTTGTTCAATAAGGTCTTCAATCTCTTGTTGCCTGGATTTGGGCAGATGATCAAAATCAAGAATTTCATCCTCTTCTCCCTTGTTCAACATATCTCCTTCTCCGGTAATAAGCCATACTACATTAAGTTGGGGATAAACTTTAAGAATGTTTTCAATGACGTCGCTACCAATAGATGCATTGTTCTTTTTCATTCTTAAGGTATAGCCATTACTGGCACCTATTGATAAATCGAACTGTCTTGCACTGAGTCCGGCAAATTTAATAAACTGCATTAAACGATCTATCGTTTTAAACATTTCCTAGAAAATAATCGATATAAAACTTCATTTTATCAAAGGTAAGGATTTAAAAAGAGATAAAAAAGAACTGAATATATGTGAAAGGTAGTCTAATTTGTAAGAAAATAGAAAAATATCTATATTTTATTTGCATATATAGAAAATAATCTATAATATTATAAAAGAATTAATGTACCTGGTTTATTAAACCATATTTTTAAAAAACACTTTAAATATCCCCGAAAATATTGTTATTGAAAAAAAGGGTAGAAGATGAATAAAATTAAAACCTTAGAAAACCTGCAAAAACTTCATTTACTTATAGAGGCAGAATGTACAGGTCCACCTCGGTCACTTTCACGTAGAATGGAATTGAGCGAACGTTCTGTATATAACCTACTGGAAGTATTAAAGGATTTTAATGCTCCTGTAGCGTACAGCAGAAGGAGGAAAACGTATTATTACAGTAACCATTTTAAACTTGATTTTCGAATTTCACTGTCGGTTACAAATAACAATGAAGTGACTGAATTATTTAAAGGTAGTTATTTAAATTAAGTATTAAATTAAGAATAATAAAAGAGACCTATAGGATTAAAAAGAATTGTTAATTAGTTTTTCGTTTGATCTCTCTTTAAAGGCCAGCTTCCAATAGCTGGCTTTTATTTTAGAGGTATTCTAGGAATCAAATGTTTTTAGAAGAAAATAATAATGATATTTTTTAAACAAAATGACATACAAATAAAGCCGCAGATTCCTAGCCTTCAGTTTATTTTTAAATTTTTTGGAAGATTTATTGAAGTATTGGGTTATACTGTATATTTTATCCCTTCCCATATCTTTGAGAATGAGATAACTCTGATATCTTAAATAAGGAGCAAGATTTTTTCCCCGGTGTGATTCAAAAGTGTACATATGAAAGAGATAGCCCTCGTTTTCACCAATTTGAAAAGTTTTTTGGTAAAAATTAGTATCTTTTAATTCGATTAGCATAAATGCAGCAATTTCTCCCTTGTATTTTAAACCAATACATTTGAGCTGATCATGAAAATAAAGTATTCCCGCTATCTGATCATTACCAATTATTTTTTTTCTTAAAGCCTTAATTGCTTCTATATCAAGATGGACTAATTCATAATCCAAAGAATCGCCCTTTATTTGAGGTGGTTCACAATCTGATGCGCCTTCCTGTACCCAGTAAAAAGGATTTATATCAAATCCGAACCTTGCAAGTTGATTCCTTACCCCAAATAAAAAAAGGCCGTTCTTAAGAATATTCCAAAACCATTTTATCCTATAAAATTTGTCCTTGTTTACTTCCATTAGTGCATTGGATTATATTTCTATTTACGTCCATATCTTCCATTTCCAGGCTCCATATTCATAAGCCTTCTGAACTCCTTGGAGGACATAAGCTCCCTTCCATTCACTTTAGCAATGGTATGTATTCTTTCAATTAATTCAAGATTATTTGCCAACTTTGTTCTATATGCATCATACCAGATATTATCCTCAATACCCACTCTAACTCCTCCACCAACAGCAATTGATAATGAATTCATTTTAAGTTGTGCATTCCCAATTCCTGCCAAACTCCAAAGTGAGTTTTCCGGAAGATCCTGAATCATAATCCCCGTATGTAATAAATTTGCTTGTGAACACGCAATGTTACCAAGAAGAAGATTAAAGTAATACGGCGGTTCAAGCAGGCCTTTTTTTATAAGATACTTCGAAAAATTCACCATCCCGATATCAAATGCTTCCAATTCGGGAACAATTCCCTTTTCCTTCATTATAGCCGCTAAACTTTGTATCATATCAGGGGAATTCATGCTGGCGACTTTATTAAAATTCAGGGAGCTCAAGGTTAAACTACCCATATCTGGTTTCAGATCACCCTCCAGGTGCAGGGCATCTGCCCGTTGTTCCAGTTCTTTAAAATTTCTACCACTTAATGAAACGCAAATCACAAGAAAAGGATCAAATTTTCTGATACCACTAATTATTTCGCTATATATTTCTTTTTTATAACTGGGTTCTTCAGTGATTTCATCCCGTGCGTGCAGATGAACCATTGTAATTCCTGCTTCGGTTGCCCGATGTACATCGTCTATTATTTCTGATACACTGATAGGGACGTGGGGAGTCATTTTTTTTGTAGGGATCATCCCCGTAGGAGTGAAGTTGACTATCAATTTATCTGACATAGCAAAAAAGTATAGGCTTAGGTTAGCTTTATAAAAGGAATGCATTCTATAACAAAAAGTACGACCTTAATATGTTTCTTTTTAACATTATAATGTCTTCCTCAAGCTAATATAATTAAAAACAGAGATTGGATTCCTTAAACTAATAATTACTAGTTATCTGGTTCGAAAGAGTAGATGTTACGCTACCTAGTCACTTGTTTTACATCGGATTATGAATAATCTAACCAGGAAAAATTAGTTTAGATTCACAGGATCAATTTAGAATTAATAAAGATTCAAATCTCTTTTTAGGAAAACTTAAAAAGAAAAATATAAACCGACCAAAGAAAACAAAAAATAAAAAAGCTATAAAGAATAAAGGAAAGTGTAGCTCTTTTTTTCATCAGATAGGGGTTATATTAATAAATATTAAGAGATCTATAGTAATACTTTTCCTCCTTTTTAGCGCAGGAAATCCGATTTTAGACACAAATATTCGTTGAAAACAGCTATTTTACGATTATGAATAAACTTAAATATTTTCAAATGACAATTATGCTCTCGAGGAAATCTCCAATAAAATAGGCAACCATCGCAGCAATACTTCCTAATAATAATGTTTCCAGTATTCCCTTCCAAAAGACATAGCGCACCCATCTGCCAGCAAATTTGCAAATCCAAGAATAATTATTATGACACTATCAAGGCCCGCACCTACAGAGCCGGCTACAACGGCAAAAGTAGTTGCACAACCATCGATCCCACCATAAAAGAATTCACCTAAATACTCTTCGTATTTCTTCAGGAAACCTGAGCTTTTATGCAAGGTTTTTCATTATGTGCTCTGGAATCTTCTGTCAAAATGTGTTTATATGAATTTTCATGCCCAGAATGAAGAGTATCACCAACAGTTTTAACTCATTACTTTTTTTAAAGCTTGGCCAAATGTTTCCATATCCTCTAATCTTCCGGTACTAATACGTGCCCAATTGTTTAAAGGTGGAAAAGGGCGCCCAATCAGAACATTATGCTTCTTCATCTCATTGATCACAGTTTGAATTGGCCTACCGGTTTTGAAAAAGACAAAATTGGTGTGCGACTTTACATAATCCAAACCTAAATCATCCAGGTTCTGGTAGATCAGTGATTTTGCCTTAAAATTTTGCATAATACTAAATTTGTAGAATTCATCATCTCTCAAGGCTTCCTTTGCTGCTTCAATAGCGAGAATATTGGTATTTGCCATTACAGCTGATTTCAAATTACGGGCAATCTCTGGCTTTGCAATTAAATAACCAACTCTTAATCCGGCTAGACCATAAACTTTTGAAAATGTTTTAGAGACAATAATATTTCTACCTTCTTTAACCAACTCTACCATTGAAGGATATTCGGGTTCTGTAATAAAATCGTAGTAGGCTTCATCACTAAATATTACGGCATCTTTTTCATGGGATTTACAGAAATCCAGTAAACTTGATTTATTCAATAGAGTACCGGTTGGATTATTTGGATTGCAAATAAAAATAAGCCTGGTATTCTTGTTTATTTTTTCTGCCATTGCAGGCAAGTCATGCCCCATGGCTTCATTTATAGGAACTCGATGTACTTTTGCCTTAAATGTTTCCGCATACCGCAACATGGCTTGAAAAGTAGGGTCTGCAGAAATAATCTCGCCACCACCCAGTCCGTAGACAAGGCCGGCCGCCTTTAAGCCTTCTGTAGAGCCTCCGGTCACAACTACATGATCCTTGGTAATACCTTCTTTTAAGGCAATCATTTCAACTAAACCGGATAAACTTCTGAACGGGTATCTACAAGCTTCATCAAACGAATTTGTAAGTATTTTTCTAACCCTTTCTGAAGGGCCATAAGGATTCTCATTGGCATTAAGTAATACCATAGAATCCGCTGAATTAGTTCGCAGGGGGAAATCCAGTGCCATACTTTCTAATCCGCCTAATAAAGCGAAACTGCCGGTTAAACCTACTGTTTTTAACCAATGCCTTCTATCTATATTTTTCATGTTCTGAAATTATGAAAAATAAGTTACAAAGAATAATTGAAGAATAAGTTTAGTTATTTAATTAGCCTTTAGGGAATAAATAATTTAAACTGATTAAATCTCAAACAAAAGAGAGAAATCATTCAAACTTTAGCAGACTAAATTATTGTAAACAGGCGTCTTAACAGCAAACTACTAATTTCTGACTTTAGAATAAACCGCACCGAATTTTAATAAAGGGTATTGGAAATAAAAATAGTTACAATGAGAATTACCATTGCCGCATTAACTGTAATAGCAATAATCTTCTTTTCATTAATAGGTTCATTACGACCCTTATAAAGGATGATTGTGCCAACTACACCTAAAATACCTGAGAGGATTATTGGTAAACCAAAGAGGTAACGTGAAAAAACTGGATTAATGTTAACCACAATTGCAAATGCCGCAAAAGTGAGTAGAAAAAGGATAAGTTTACTCAACTTATAGGATCTTTCTGTATATGAATTATTAGCTTCCATAATTTCCGGGGTTTTGTTAAAACGCAATTAGATTACTTTTATATTGGCCCTTAAACCTTCCTTTATCCCCAAAATATTATTTACTGTTTCATTTAAATAATACTTAATAAGTGTACTAGGAATTCTTAAGGTTGTGAATCCATCTTGAAATGAGTGCATGGATTCTTCCAGATCGTTCATTGCCTGTTCATGGGTAAGCATTTGATATTCAGAATCGATTTCTATATTTAATTTTACCCTTGAAAAAGCAATGTCTACTGATTTTTTACCGTCCCACCATTCTAACATTGGATGAACTCCGGCTTTCTTAAGCCCATAGTAAAGCTTTATAGCCTCAATTGGGGTGTTATTTTGACTGATGAGTCTGTCTATACGCTTTTTATGTTTGGAACACAATTCTACATCATAAAATTCCATAGACGTTTTATGATCCAAATAACTAAGCTCTTTTTTACAATCTAAACATGTCATTCTTAAGTAGGTAATATTTTAATTTGGGATAGTTATAACCCAGAGTTTTTTGGAATATTATATTTTATCGATGTATGGCAACTCACTTTTAGACGAACTGCAATATTTTAGATGAACTGCACTTATTATGTTAATTTTTTTTGAACTAATATTAGATTCCGGAGCTCTATTATTCTTTAAAGAGTCTATATTTACTCCTCCATCTTTAACTTATTACAATTAAATGTTCAAGAAATTAGGCCCAGGGGTATTAGTTGCTGCTGCATTTATAGGTCCGGGTACAATAACCGCTTGTACAATTGCAGGTGTTGGATTTGGATATGCATTGCTTTGGGCTATGTTACTTTCCATTATTGCCACGATTATCCTGCAGGAAATGTCTGCCAGAGTCGGGGTTATTACACAGAAAGGACTTGCAGAGGTCATAGGGGAACAGTTAGCCATTCCGTGGCTGCATTACCTTGTTATGGGTATTATACTAAGCGCAATAGTAATTGGTAATACGGCGTACGAGGCAGGGAATATAAGCGGGGCAACCTTGGGTTTGCAAGTCTTATTCGGCTCTAACTATGCCGCACTATATCCATGGATTATTGGTTTTATTGCCTTTTTGTTATTGTATTTAGGGTCCTATAAAACCCTGGAAAAGGTATTTATTTCACTCGTGTTGATTATGAGTGTTTCGTTTGTATTAACCGCCCTTTTTACCAAACCAGATCTAATGGAAATTTTAAAGGGCTTATTTATTCCTTCTATTCCCGACAAAAGCATCTTTAATATAATTGCTTTGGTAGGCACTACAGTAGTTCCTTATAATTTATTTCTACATGCATCATTAATAAAGGAAAAATGGAATTCGTCAGACGATCTTAAAAGCGTCCGAAGAGATACCTTATTATCCATTGGAGTAGGAGGACTTGTTTCAATAGCTATTATTATTTCCGCGGCAGCAATTAATTCAACAGAAGTTAAGGATGCATTGGATCTGGCCAAAGGACTAGAACCATTGTATGGTAAAAGCGCCAAATATTTAATGGGAATTGGTCTTTTTGCAGCGGGGATTACCTCAGCTATTACGGCCCCTTTAGCAGCTGCCTATGTAGCTAATAGCTGTTTTGGATGGAATACTAAAGTAACGGATGTCCGGTTCAGAATTGTTTGGATGGTTGTACTTTTTATTGGAGTGATCTCACTCTCTTTTGGAATCAGGCCAATAGTAATCATACAATTTGCACAGGTTGCCAATGGGCTGTTGTTACCCATTATTGCAATAATTTTAATTTGGATAGTAAATAAATCGTCAGTTCTGGGAGACTTCAAGAATTCCATTTGGCAGAATGTACCTGCAATTATTATCATTATTTTAGTAATAGTTCTTGGGGCTAAAAGTATTTTCAGTGTTTTTGGAATAATATGATCAACAAAGTGTTTATAGATATTAACTGTGATGTAGGAGAAGGTGTAGGTAATGAAAGTGCCCTTTTTCCGCATATTAGTTCATGTAATATAGCTTGTGGCGGTCATGCAGGAGATATCAATACTATGTCTGAAATAGTTCAGTTGGCACAAAAGTTTGGAATTAAAGTGGGTGCACACCCTTCATATCCGGATAGAGATAACTTTGGTCGCAAATCAATGAAAATAGAAAAGGGGCGTCTCAAAGAAAGTATTCAGAAACAAATTAAAGGATTAGAAGCCATTTTAAGCAAGGCCGAAATACAACTACATCATATTAAAGCACACGGAGCTCTATATAATGATATTGCGCGTGATTTGGATTTATCTATTATGTATTTGGAAAGCATTCGCGCGTATAAGGACCATGTTTTATTGTACCTGCCTTATGGTTCAGTTATAGAAGAAGAAGCTCGCAAACAAGGATATAAAATATCACTTGAAGCTTTTGGTGATCGAAATTATAATGAGGACTTAAGCCTTGTTTCTCGGCACTCATCACTGGCCATGATAGAAGAGCCAAAAAAGGTACTGGATCACATTGTATCAATGGTTATAAATAACAAGGTATATACCTTGAATGGAGTTCAAATACCAATTTGGGCAGACACTTATTGTATTCATGGTGATACAGCTACAGCTTTACAAATATTAATGTATCTTTCGGACGAATTGCCTAAACAGCATATTTTTCTAAAAAAGTGAGTTCCTATCCCATATCAATTAGACCTTTTGGAGAACATGCAATTTTAATAGAATGGCCAAATGAGGTTTCAGAAGCTATCCTTTATGATATCCTAGATTTTGCTGAAAGTTTCAAATTGGTTTTTAAAGACGCTATTAATTGGGAACTAGTCCCGGCCTACAATTCTCTTACCCTGATTAACCGGGAAAATAGAATAGAATTTTCTAAAATTAAATTTCAGCTGCTGGAATGCTATAAGAACAGGAAGGCCAGCGGTCATCCTCAACGTTATTTATGGAAACTACCCGTTTGTTACGATCTTGAATTTGGTATTGATCTGGAAGAAGTTTCCAAAATTTTAGGTATTAGTGTCAAGGATATTATTAAGGCACATACGCATCACATTTACACTGTTTACGGCATTGGATTTTTACCTGGATTTATGTATTTAGGAGGATTGCCTAAAGAATTGGAAACCCCCAGAAAATCTATGCCCAGGCTACAGGTATTTAAAGGTTCTGTTGGTCTTGCAGGCAAACAAACCGGTATATATCCGCAAGATTCTCCAGGTGGATGGAATATTATTGGAAACTGTCCGATATCTCTTTTTAATGTGAATCTTGAAAACCCCTGCTTTGTAAGTGTTGGAGATCAGATTCAATTCTATGCTATTAGCCGTGCAGAATATGATTTACATAAAATAGAGACAGAGGTTGGAATATATAACCTCGATAAAATCAAGATAGATGCTTAAAGTAATTCATCCGGGGTTTTTTACCACAATTCAGGATACAGGGAGATATGGATACCGTGAAAAAGGAGTACCAGTATCTGGATGTATGGATAATTATTCCGCCTCTATAGCCAATTCTTTATTGGAGAATGAGGAAACGGATGCTGTAATGGAAATAACGATGACAGGTCCTAAGCTAGAATTTCATACTTCGAGTTTTTTCGCTATTACCGGAGCTGAAATGTCCCCGAATTTAAATGGAATTCCAGTTAATTCCTATGAAGTACACAAAGCGAATGAAGGTGATGTATTATCTTTTGGAAAACTAATTAATGGTTTCAGAAGTTATCTGGCTGTTAAAGGAGGATTCCTCACCGAAGTTAAATTAACGAGCAGGTCATTTTACAAACCAATAACTGATCGGAATTGTATTAAAGAACGAATGGAAATACCCATCGAAGAGTATACAAAATATTCTCCAAAAATAAGTCATATAAAACCGGAAGCCTGGCATAAGGAACATGAATTGATTGTTTTTAAAGGTCCTGAATATAGTATATTAAATGAAGATCAATTAAAGTTATTATTTACTAATAAGTTTACCATTGCCAAGGAAAATAATCGGATGGCATATCAGCTTGAAGAATTGATAGGCGCAAATTCTCACAGGATGCTAACTTCTGCAACCCTGCCTGGAACTGTTCAATTGACTCCTGCCGGAAAATTAATCATACTGATGCGTGATGGGCAAACAACCGGCGGATATCCCCGGGTTCTTCAATTGGATACTAAATCAATAGCGCTTTTATCGCAAAAGAAATTTGGCGATAAAATTTCTCTTCACCCTTTAAGACACTAAATTTCTTTATACACTTCTTGAAAAGGAATCCGGAAGCGTGAACCATATATACCTTTCGAATCTCGTAGGCCACATGCAACCACCATATTGATTTCACTACCTCTTGGTAAATCTAAAATTCTTTTTATGCGCAAGGTATCTGATCCTTCCATAGGACAAGTGTCATAACCAACAGCGGCCATAGAGATCATAAAGTTCTGTGCGGCCAATGCGGCACTTTTATGGGCAACAATTCGCATATCAGAGTTTCGAAGCTGTCTGTAAACAGGTTTGAAGAATCCTAAAAGGTTGAAAGCTAAAAAGCGTATCCATCCTAAAATACCTAAAAAGTCAATATATAAAGAAGGTATAATCTTTTTGTAATAAGATATGGCAAATTTTTCCCTGCTGTCGTATGCTTCTACCGGTTTATCGCCAAAACTTTTCTTTAAAAAATTAAGATTCGCTTTTGCTCTTTTATTCCAAAGATTCTTTCTTGCGACAATTACGACCAATTGATTGGCTGTTTTGGCAGCAGGTTGGTCAAAACATGCAGCACTTATCTTCTTTTGGACAGCTTTACTAGTAATATGATAAAATTCCCATAATTGTAAATTACTACTTGTAGGCGCCAAAACTGCATTTTCAAGGCATTTCCTTACGACCTTGGTATCAATTTCTTCTTCTTGTTTATAAATTCGTACTGACCTTCTGTAGGTTATAGCTTCAGTGACTGTTTTTTCTACTACCATAAGTATGTATTATATCTCATACCGCAAAGAAAGGATTATACATTTTTACAAACAAATATTTGTACGGACATAAAATCTAATCTAAAAATAACGTATTTGGCATACTTCATCATTTATTGAATATGGGATATGTAGGGTCCTTATATATTTGAAAATCAATGAACTAATCAAATAAATGTTTTATTGAATTTGAACCAGTATTAATTGTTAAAATCATCAACTTTTTTAAACAATTATCTTTGAATGCTATAGCAATTAAGAGCTATATCTAATTAACGAGAACCTTTTTAATGGAATTGAACAAATACAGTAAAAATGTAACACAAGATCCAACTCAACCTGCTGCCCAGGCTATGTTATATGCGCTTGGATTAAATGAGGAGGATTTAAAAAAACCTTTTATTGGAATTGGGAGTACCGGCTATGAGGGAAATCCATGTAATATGCATTTGAATGATCTTGCACAGGAAGTAAAGCAAGGAGTTCAACAAAACAATTTAGTAGGACTTGTATTTAATACTATTGGAGTTAGTGATGGAATTTCTATGGGAACATACGGAATGCGATATTCATTACCCTCAAGAGATATTATAGCCGATTCAATGGAAACAGTAGTTCAGGCAATGAATTATGATGGCCTGGCAACTGTTGTCGGTTGTGATAAAAATATGCCGGGGGCCTTGATGGCCATGATCCGCTTAGACAGACCTTCTATTTTGGTTTATGGAGGTACCATCGCTTCAGGTTGTTTTAAGGATAAAAAACTCGATATTGTTTCTGCATTTGAAGCCTGGGGAGAGAAAGTTGCCGGGACTATGAATGATAAGGATTTTAAAAGTGTCATTCAAAATGCCTGTCCCGGGGCAGGTGCCTGTGGTGGTATGTACACTGCTAATACTATGGCCTCGGCAATAGAAGCTTTAGGTATGGCATTACCCTATAACTCTTCGAATCCTGCCATTGGCAAGGAAAAACATCAGGATTGTATTAATTCAGGCAAGGCATTGTGGCATTTAATAGAGCACGATATTAAACCGAGTGATATAATTACACGAAAGTCATTTGAAAATGCAATTCGGTTAATAACAGTTATGGGAGGTTCCACAAATGCGGTATTGCATTTTCTGGCAATTGCGAAAGCTGCGGAAATTGATTTTACATTGGATGATTTTCAAAAAATAAGTGATACCACTCCTTTTCTGGCCGACTTAAAGCCTAGTGGAAAATATTTGATGGAAGATATTCATCGTGTGGGAGGTACTCCTGCCGTAATGAAATTTATGCTTGAAAATGGAATGCTGCATGGCGACTGCTTAACGGTTACAGGTAAAACAATTGCTGAGAATTTAGCAGATTTACCAGGTTTGAAACCGGGTCAGAAGGTAGTTAAATCGCTACAAGATCCAATCAAGGAAACGGGGCACTTACGTATTCTTTATGGGAATTTGGCAAAAGATGGAGCCGTAGCCAAAATTACAGGTAAAGAAGGACTTTATTTTACAGGTCCGGCAAAAGTTTTTGATGATGAGTTTAAGGCAAATGATGGAATAGGAAAAGGATTGGTGAAAAAAGGAGACGTGGTGGTTATAAGGTATGAAGGACCTAAAGGGGGCCCAGGCATGCCGGAAATGTTGAAGCCAACTGCCGCAATTATGGGAGCTGGACTTGGAAAAGAAGTTGCATTGATAACCGACGGCCGTTTTTCAGGTGGAACCCATGGTTTTGTAGTGGGCCATATTTCACCTGAGGCTCAGGATGGTGGTACCATTGCTTTGTTGGAAGATGGTGATATTATTACCATTGATGCGGAAAAAAATAGTATTTCAGTAAATTTAACAGATAAAGAAATTAGTGAAAGAAAGTCAAAATGGGTACAACCGGCACTTAAAGTTAATAAGGGGAGCTTATATAAATATGCGAAAACAGTTTCATCGGCCTCCCTGGGTTGTGTAACTGATGAGTTTTAAGTTGTCAAACCAATTTTTATAAAGAGAAGGCTAATAAAATTATAGCATTTAATAAAAGATAATGCGTATGCAAACATTAAAGGAAAAAAAACCGAAGACGCACAATGAGGCTTCGATTAGAATTAGCGGTGCTGAAGCAATTATCCATTGTCTTCTCGCAGAAGATGTGAATTTGATATATGGTTATCCGGGTGGTGCTATTATGCCTGTATATGATGAGTTATATAAGTTTCAGGATAGACTTCACCATGTGCTTACCCGGCACGAACAAGGGGCTACGCATGCAGCACAGGGTTTTGCCCGTGTTACAGGAAAAGTGGGTGTTGCAATAGCAACTTCTGGCCCCGGAGCAACAAATTTAGTTACGGGTCTTGCAGATGCGCAGATAGATTCTACTCCAATGATTTGCATTACAGGCCAAGTGCCTAGGCATCTGCTTGGGTCCGATGCATTTCAGGAAACAGATATAATTGGAATATCTACCCCGGTTACCAAATGGAATTATCAGATTACAAAAGCTTCTGAGATTCCTGAAATTATGGCAAAGGCCTTCTTTATAGCAAAATCGGGTCGACCAGGTCCTGTATTAATTGATATTACAAAGAACGCGCAATTTGAAGAGTTTGATTTTAGTTACAGTCGCTGTATTGGAGTGAGAAGTTACAAGCCCAGCCCAAAGCCTGAGATTGCAAAAATTGAATCTGCTGCGGAACTAATTAATAATGCTAAAAAACCTTATATAGTTTTCGGTCATGGTGTAATTCTTGGAAAAGCAGAGGAGCAGCTTCGCACATTGGTTGAAAAAGCCGGTATCCCGGCTGCATGGACCATTTTGGGTTTATCTGCCATGGACACAGATCACCCTTTAAATGTAGGAATGGTTGGAATGCATGGAAACTACGGCCCAAATGTTCTTACCAATGAATGCGATGTTCTTATAGCAATAGGAATGCGCTTTGATGACAGGGTTACAGGAAGTCTTGAGACCTATGCAAAACAAGCTAAAGTCATTCACTTTGAAATAGACCCTGCCGAGATCGATAAAAACGTGAAAGCAGATGTGGCTATTTTAGGTAATGCAAGAGAATCACTTGATTTATTGCTGCCATTAATAAAAGAAAATAATCATGATGCGTGGCATAATAAGTTCAAAAAGTGCTATGAAGAGGAATATGAAGCTGTGATTAAAAATGATCTTTACCCAACCAAACCCGGGCTTACTATGGGGGAGGTAATTAAGGAAATAAATCTGGCTTCAGAAAATAAAGCGGTTATAGTGACCGATGTAGGTCAGCATCAAATGATAGCATGTAGGTATGCCAAGTTCAAACAAACTAAAAGTAATATTACTTCAGGAGGTTTGGGAACCATGGGATTTGCACTCCCGGCGGCTATAGGCGCCAAAATGGGAGCAATGGATAGGGAAGTGGTTGCTATCATTGGAGATGGTGGTTTCCAAATGACAATTCAGGAATTAGCTACCATTTTTCAGAATAAGACCCCTGTGAAAATTGTTGTCTTAAACAATGGTCACTTAGGCATGGTAAGGCAGTGGCAGGAATTATTCTTTGAAAGCAGATATGCTTCAACTGTAATGACTAACCCAGACTTTGTAAAAATAGCCGAAGGATATCGTATTGAAGCAAAGAAGGTAGAAGAACGCAAGGAGCTTAAGTCGGCTGTGCAATCTATGATGGCATCAAAAGAGCCATTCTTTCTGGAAGTGAGCGTTGAAAATGAAGATAATGTTTTCCCAATGATCCCATCCGGGGCATCGGTTTCAGATATTCGTTTAAAATAAACTAGCATGGAAAAAAAATGGTTTACCATATCGGTCTATTCCGAAAATAATGTTGGATTGCTCAATAGGATATCTGGTATATTCTTAAAGAGACATATAAACATAGAAAGTTTAAATGTTTCAAAATCAGAAATTGAGCATGTATCGAAGTTTACTATTGTTATCAATACTACAGAAGATTGGACACAAAAAATAGTAGCACAGATTGAAAAACAAATTGAAGTTATTAAAGCATTTTATCATACGGATGAGGAGACCATTTATCAGGAATCTGCTCTATTCAAAATTGCCTCACATCTTTTATTTGATGAACCTCAGATACAGAATATAATTTCGGAGAGTAAATCCAAAATTGTAACAGTATCCAGGGATTATTTTGTGTTGGCAAAAACAGGCAGACGGCATGAGATTGATGAAATGCATGATAATCTGGAACCTTTTGGCATTATGCAGTTTGTGCGTTCGGGTAGAATTGCGGTCTCAAAATCAGAAATGCCCATTACTTCGTTAATAAATGACTTTTATCAATCATAATTTTTTTAGATAATTAGAAACTAACCAATAGTAAACATGACAAATTATTTCAATACCCTCTCCTTAAGAGATCAATTATTACAACTTGGAAAATGCAGGTTTATGGAATCTGCCGAATTTACAGATGGCGTAAAGGCATTGAAGTCAAAGAAGATAGTGATTGTGGGTTGTGGAGCACAAGGCTTAAACCAAGGATTAAATATGAGGGATTCAGGATTGGATATTTCTTACACATTGAGAGAAGCTGCAATTAAAGAAAAACGACAATCTTATATAAACGCTACTGAGAATGGGTTTAATGTAGGAACCTATGAAAATATGGTGCCGGATGCAGATCTTGTCATTAATTTAACTCCCGACAAGCAACATACGTCCGTCATAAACGCGGTAATGCCGTTGATGAAAAAAGGAGCCACCTTGTCTTATTCTCACGGATTTAATATTGTGGAGGAAGGGATGCAAATCCGGAAGGATTTAACTGTTATTATGGTTGCCCCTAAATGTCCCGGATCAGAGGTTAGGGAAGAATACAAAAGAGGTTTTGGGGTGCCAACTTTGATTGCTGTGCATCCGAATAATGACCCGGAAGGCAAGGGATATGAACAAGCTAAGGCCTATGCTGTAGCTACCGGAGGCAACAGAGCTGGTGTTTTGGAGTCTTCTTTTGTTGCGGAAGTAAAATCTGATTTAATGGGAGAACAAACCATTCTTTGTGGTTTATTACAAACAGGATCCATTCTTTGTTTTAATAAAATGATTGAGAAGGGAGTTAACCCGGGCTATGCTTCCAAACTTATACAATACGGTTGGGAAACAGTAACTGAGGGATTAAAATATGGAGGAATCACCAATATGATGGACCGCTTGTCCAATCCTGCAAAGATAAAAGCCTTTGAGTTATCAGAAGAGCTAAAAGATATAATGAGGCCATTATTTCATAAACATATGGATGATATTATGAGCGGGCACTTTTCAACGACAATGATGGAAGATTGGGCAAATGATGATAAAAACCTGTTGAGCTGGCGTGCTGAAACCGGAGAAACTGCATTTGAAAAAACAGCTGCTGGTGATGATGCCATATCTGAGCAGGAATATTATGATAATGGTGTGCTTATGGTTGCCCTGGTTAGGGCAGGGGTGGAGCTGGCTTATGAGTCTATGACTGAATCCGGAATAATAGGTGAATCGGCTTATTATGAGTCTTTACACGAAACACCGCTTATAGCTAATACTATTGCCAGAAAGAAATTATTTGAAATGAATCGGGTAATTTCTGATACCGCAGAATATGGGTGTTATTTATTTGATCATGCCTGTAAACCATTATTAGGCGATTTTATGAAAAAAGTGGATATTGATGTCATAGGCACCACATATGGTAAAGGAAAAGACAATGGAGTTGACAATGCCAAGCTAATTGCAGTAAACAAAGCGCTGCGTGAGCATCCCGTTGAGATTATTGGAACCAGGTTGCGGGAGTCCATGACTGCGATGAAACCAATTGTTTAAATAAACGCAAGTCAGACGTATTTAAAAATCATTCTAAGCTTTTAAGACTAAAAACACCATGGAAACAACCGTATCGCTAATTCCTGAGGAATTTCGCATTAATAAGCCAATAAATCAAAAGATCTATTTGGTAAATGGGGAATTAAAGGAGTGGGATGGTGCAACGGCCCAGGTTTACTCGACTATCTCAAGTACATCTGATTATGCGCCAACTTTACTTGGGACAGTTCCGGACATGGGTGAAAGGGAGGCTTTGGAGGCATTAAATGCTGCTGTTAAAGCTTATGACCAGGGGCAGGGCGCATGGCCAACCATGAAAGTTAGAGATCGGATAGAATGTATGGAGAAGTTTGTCCGTATTATGGAGACAAAAAGGGACGAAGTGGTCAAATATTTAATGTGGGAAATAGGGAAAACTTTACCAGATTCTGAAAAAGAATTCGACAGAACCATAGAATACATCTACGATACTATTGAAGATTACAAACAATTGGATCGTGATTCAGCTAAATTTGAAAAGAATGGAGGTGTTTATGCTCATATAAGACGCGGACCCCTTGGTGTAGTATTATGTCTCGGGCCTTATAATTATCCTTTGAATGAGACCTTCTGTTTGCTTATCCCGGCAATTATCATGGGCAATACTGCAGTTTTTAAACCTGCCAAGCAAGGAGTGCTTTTAATTGCGCCATTAATAAAAGCTTTTAAAGAAAGTTTTCCGAAAGGGGTTGTCAATGTCTTATTCGGTCGTGGACGGGCTATTGCAGGTCCTATAATGAAGACAGGTAAAGTAGATGTCTTGGCTTTAATAGGTCATAGTTCATCGGCAAATGCATTGCAAAACCAGCACCCAAAGAGCAACCGTTTAAGACTTGTCCTGGGGCTGGAAGCAAAAAATCCTGCTATTGTGTTACATGATGCAAATATGGAGTTAGCTATAAATGAATGTCTGGCGGGTGCTTTGTCTTTTAATGGTCAGCGTTGCACGGCACTTAAGGTGATATATGTGCAGAAGGATATAGTTGCTGAGTTTACCGAAAAATTTTCAAATAAAGTAGATGAACTTAAATTCGGGAATCCCTGGGATAAGGGAGTAACACTAACACCTTTGCCAGAACCGGATAAACCGGCATATATACAAGAATTAATTGATGACGCTTTGGATAAAGGAGCTAAAATTCTGAACGCAAAAGGAGGAGAACATTCTGATAATTATATCTGGCCTGCAGTCCTTTATCCTGTAACCAAGGATATGAAGGTGTATGAAGAAGAACAGTTTGGACCTGTGATTCCCATCCTTTCGTTTGAAGATATTCAAGAGCCATTAGATGACATGGCGGAGTCTAACTACGGTCAGCAAGTAAGTTTATTTGGTAGTGATGTGTATACCCTTGCCCCTTTAATTGATAACCTGGCGAATCTTGTATGTCGCGTAAATCTGAATAGTTCCTGTCAGCGAGGACCCGATGTTTATCCGTTTACGGGTAGGAAGGATTCCGCGGTTGCGACATTGAGTGTTCATGATGCACTACGGTCGTTCTCTATAAGGACATTTGTAGCCTCTAAGGACACCGAGTTAAATAATGAAATTCTCGAAAAGTTATTGGAAACCAAGTTATCCAACTTTATTAGCACAGATTATCTATTATAGATATCAATAAGATATTTATAAAAATAATTGTGGAAATTCAAAAGTTGTCCTGGACAATCAGATGTAGTTTTTCCTAAATATGGGAGGCAAGCCAATCGCCAACTTCACTGGTTTTATAAGCTTTTTCACCTTCGGCTAGGTCTTCAGTAACTATACCTTCCGATAGCGACTTATTTACTACTTCACGAATTGCTTCAGCTTCATCATTCAATTCAAATCCATCAAATAACATTGCTGCAGATAATACTGTTGCCAAAGGATTCGCAATATCTTTTCCGGCGGCTTGCGGATAGGAACCGTGAATAGGTTCATATAACGAGATGCTTTCCCCAATGGAAGCAGAAGGCATTAATCCCATAGAACCTGAAATAACAGAAGCCTCATCCGTAAGAATATCACCAAACAGGTTTTCAGTAATTAGCACATCATATTCACTTGGCCACTGCACAAGCCGCATAGCCACAGCATCCACAAATTCATAGGAAACCTCCACATCTGGATAATCTTTTTCCATGGCTTGTACGGTTTCGCGCCATAAACGGGACGTTTCCAGGACATTCGCCTTATCAACACAACAAAGGCGTTTAGAGCGTTTTAGAGCCATTTCAAAGCCTTTTTTAGCCAAACGCTGTACTTCTTTTCGGGTATAAGTACAAGTATCAAAAGCTGTGTCTCCGTTATCTTCCCTTCCTCGTTTTCCAAAATAGATACCCCCGGTAAGCTCTCTTAAAAATACCAGATCTGTTCCTTCAATCCGTTCTCTTTTTAAGGGCGATTTATCAATTAGAGATGGAAACGTAAAAGTAGGCCTGACATTGGCAAACAATCCCAGCTTTTGTCTCATACGCAATAAACCTTGCTCCGGGCGCACTTTTGCCGAAGGATCGTTATCATATTTCGGATGGCCAATAGCGCCAAATAAAACCGCATCTGAGGTGGCACATATTTCATGGGTTTCATCAGGATAAGGGTCTCCAACAGCATCAATCGCAGCCGCGCCAGTCAATGCAGGTCTCCAGTTTATTTCATGATTGAACTTTGTCGCAATTGCATTGCATACTTTTACTGCCTGATCTATAACTTCCGGGCCAATTCCATCTCCGGCTAAGAGCGCTATATTTAATTTCATTTTATTTCTGGGATCTAATTAGTAGAAAATATTTATCTATTTAAAGACTCATTAAATGATATTCAGCATTTTTTCAGTTGCCTTAATTGCAGAAACCGTTTGATCTGAATCAAGACCGCGTGTAATAAAGTCATTCTCCTTGTTCCGCCAGGTTATAATGGTTTCACATAAGGCATCAGAGTTACTTCCGGGAGGTATACGCACTGCATAGTCGATGAGAACAGGCAGTTCCATTTTTTTGGATTGATATACTTTTCTTAAAGCGTTCATGAAGGCGTCAAACTGGCCGTCTCCCTGAGCGTTTTCTTCGAAAGACTGGCCTTCTATTTCAACAGCTACAGTGGTTGAAGGCTTAAGTCCTTTAGAATGTGTAAGCACATAGGATTTGACAAATGTTTTTTGCTGGTAAGACTCACTATCCAAAACATCTGAAATAATATATGGAAGGTCTTCTTTAGTAACTTTCTCCTTTTTGTCACCCAATTCAATAATACGTTGGGTAACTTTTTTAATTTCTTCCTCAGTTAGCGTAAGCCCTAATTCCTGAAGATTTTTTTGAATATTGGCTTTTCCGGAGGTCTTGCCCAGGGCATATTTGCGTTTCCTGCCAAAACGTTCAGGCAATAAATCATTAAAGTATAAATTCTTTTTATTATCTCCATCTGCATGTATTCCAGCTGTTTGCGTAAATACATTATCACCAACAATAGGTTTGTTTGCCGGAATACCAAATCCTGTAAATGTTGATACGAGTTTACTCACCTTAAAAAGGGAAGACTCTTCCACATTAATGTCAATTTCAGGCATAAAATCATTTATCACGGCAACAACACTTGCCAATGGAGCGTTACCAGCACGCTCTCCCATACCATTAATAGTAAGATGTAACCCGTGACAACCTGCCCTAAGAGCTTCCATAACATTGGCAACACTTAGATCATAATCATTGTGTCCATGAAAATCGAAATGTATATTCGGATAACGAGTAACTATTTGTGAGATAAAATCATATGTTTCACCATGCGTTAAAATACCTAAGGTATCAGGCAATAGGATTCTTTTTACAGGTTGTGTAGAAAGAAAATCGAGATATTGAAAAACATATTCAGGAGAATTCCGCATCCCATTACTCCAGTCTTCAAGGTAAACATTGGTAATAATTCCCTGCTTCTCTGCTTGGGCTAGTATATTGGCAATATCTGCAAAATGCTCCTCAGGTGTTTTTTTGAGTTGATACTTAAGGTGATTCAAAGATCCCTTGGTTAATAAGTTTTGTACTTTGGCCCCTGTCTTTTTCATCCATTGCAGTGAAAGACCATTATCAACAAATGTTAGTACTTCGATACGATCCAAATACCCTACGCTTTTTGCCCAGTCGGTTATCTGTTGAACTGATTTAAATTCGCCTTCTGAAACTCTGGCAGAAGCAATTTCTATACGATCTACTTTCAATTCATCTAAAAGAAGTCTTGCCAGAGTAAGTTTTTCTGCTGCAGTAAAGGATACACCTGAGGTTTGTTCTCCATCCCTCAGTGTTGTATCCATTATTTCAATCTTCCTCTTATTCATGCTACGCGTAAAATGGCTTATGAAGTATTAGTTTACCCAAAGGTTAAAGTGGTGTATCTTTTGCAAAAGATTCAATTTCACTCTTAATATTTAGTAAATAATCAATATCGTCAAACCCGTTGAGTAAGTTTTCCTTTTTGTAGTCATTTATTTCGAAACTTTCCTTTTCCCCCGTTGTCTTAATGGTGAAAGTTTGTTCCGGAAGATTGACTTCAAATTCAGTATTTGGATCAGCTTCAATTGCTTCGAAGATCTTTGCAAGAAAGTCAGGGCTTACCTGTACAGGTAAAACGCCAATATTCATACAATTACCTCTAAATATATCGGCAAAAAAACTACTTACAACACACCGGAAACCATAATCATAGATAGCCCATGCAGCGTGTTCTCTCGAAGATCCAGATCCAAAATTTTTCCCCCCAACCAATATTTTACCACTATAAATAGGGTTATTCAGCACAAAATGTTCTTTGGGAGTATTATCAGATTGATATCTCCAATCGCGAAAAAGGTTATCACCAAAACCCTTGCGTTCTGTTGCCTTTAGAAATCTTGCAGGGATAATCTGATCAGTATCCACATTTTCTATTGGCAGCGGAACAGCTGTAGTGCTTAAAACTTTAAATTTATCGTATGCCATTAGTATTTATATCCGTTATTTATTAATAAAAAACTAAGCTGTTTCAAAAACCATCAATTCCCTTGGGTCTGTTACCTTTCCCGTTACAGCTGCTGCTGCGGCTACCAAAGGACTAGCAAGAAGGGTTCTTGATCCAGGCCCTTGTCTTCCCTCAAAATTCCTGTTAGACGTACTCACAGCATATTTGCCGGCAGGAATTTTATCGTCATTCATGGCCAGACAGGCAGAGCATCCCGGTTCTCTTAATTCAAATCCAGCTTTATTCAGGATATCCAGCAAGCCCTCTTTTTTAATAGCGTCTTCCACTTTATGTGAGCCTGGAACCAACCATGCTGTTACGTTAGCGGCCTTTTGTCTTCCTTTGACCAGACTAGTAAATGCCCTGAAATCCTCAATCCTGCCATTAGTACAACTTCCAAGGAAAACAAAATCTATTTCTTTACCCAGCATATTGTCCCCTTCTTCAAAATTCATGTACTGAAGCGACTTTTTATAAGTAGAAGCACCACCTTCAATAGCATCAGAATTAGGGATACCTCCCGATATTCCAATACCCATACCCGGATTTGTGCCATAAGTAATCATTGGTTCAATATCTTCCCCGTTGAATTTGATTTCATTATCAAAAACAGAATCCTCATCTGTATATAAGGTTTCCCAGTAACTCATTGCCTTATCCCATGCCTCACCTTTTGGTGTAAACTCCCTATTTTTAATATATTCAAATGTTTTGTCATCCGGGGCAATCATGCCTCCACGCGCGCCCATTTCAATGCTTAAATTACATACAGTCATACGCCCTTCCATAGACATCTGTTTAAAGACATCTCCTGCGTATTCAACAAAATATCCTGTAGCGCCTGACGTACTCAATTTTGAAATAATATAGAGAGCGACATCTTTAGGGGTAACCGCATTGTTTAATTTACCATTTATGGTAATACGCATGCTTTTAGGTTTAGGCTGCATAATGCACTGGGTTGCCAAAACCATTTCTACCTCCGAAGTCCCAATTCCAAATGCTATGGCACCAAAAGCGCCATGCGTAGAAGTATGAGAGTCACCGCAAACAATTGTCGATCCCGGTAATGTAATTCCATTCTCAGGACCAATTACATGGACAATGCCGTTTTTTTCGTGACCTAGCCCCCAATAGGGAATTTGATGTTCTTGTGCGTTTTGTTCCAAAGCCCGAAGCTGGTTGGCAGACAGAGGATCCTGAACAGGCAGATGTTGGTTTAATGTAGGGGTATTATGGTCTGCTGTGGCAAAGGTACGTTCCGGATATAAAACCTTAATATTCCTACTCTTTAAGCCCAAAAATGCAACCGGACTTGTTACTTCATGAACAAGATGACGGTCAATAAACAGTACGTCCGGTCCATTCAGCACCTTTTTGACTACATGTGAGTCCCAAACTTTATCAAATAGTGTTTTTTTCATAAAATATTAAAATAACTAATAAATAGTTTTTTAGCACAGCTAACAAATGTATGAAATACAAGTAAAAGGGCGTAAAACAATGTGCTTTTAAATTACGATGTTCAATTGACTATTAAGTAATATAAACAATTGATAATCAATCATTTAACTTGAAAAGACCCACTTTTCAGTTTTATGTTAACATGAGGCACTATTTTATCTTCTTAGCAGTATTCGAAATATTGAATGGAATTTAAATGTAATTACGGTTTAACATGGCCTGACTGTGGTTTAACATTACTGTAACGATTACAAGAAATGACTATACCTATCTTTAGTGAAATCTAACAACTTAATTAACAATTAAAAAACACTCTAATGAAAAAAAGTTACAAGAATGGTTCTATATTTTTTCTTATTGCCCTTATGTTTTTATGTATTAAGGGTAATGCGCAATTAGATTTGCCCAGAGGAAGTCAGAAGGCAAAAGTATCACAGCGAATAGGTATAACTGATATCTCAATTTCTTATTCAAGGCCAGCTGTAAAAGATCGCGAAGTATGGGGTAAATTAGTGCCTTATGGGATGAACAATCTGGGTTTTGGTACCGCAAAAGAATCGCCATGGCGAGCTGGCGCAAATGAAAATACTGTAATTAAATTCACAAATGACGTTAAGATTGAAGGGCAACCTATAAGCGCAGGAAAATATGGACTTCATATGATAATTACTGAAGGGGATAAAGCGACAGTTATATTTTCAAAAAACTATGAGGCCTGGGGCAGTTATTTTTATGAACCTTCTGAAGATGCCCTAAGAGTTGAAGTTACCACCAAAGAAATTCCGCATACGGAGGAATTGACCTACCTTTTTTCTCAGGTTGACGCCAATTCGGCGGTGGCTTCCCTAAACTGGGAAAAAAAGCAAATACCTTTTAAAATTGAAGTAGATGTAACTAATACAGTCCTCGCAGACATTCGACATAAACTGCAGAATTCCCCCGGCTTTAATCGTCAGACCTGGGAACAAGCGGCTAATTTTTCTCTGAATAATGGCGGTGACCTTGATGAGGCTCTTGGGTGGATAGATGCCACTATAGAAGGAATGTTTTTTAGTCAAAAAACCTTCAATAATCTTAGCACAAAAGCAAAAATCCTTGCCAAGCAGGGAAAAAAAGCGGAAGCAGATGCTGTTATGGATGAAGCGCTAGGACTTGCAACAATATTTGAGGTTCATGGATATGGCCGGCAATTAATTGCACAGGGAGAGAAAGAAAAAGCACTCGAAGTTTTTAAAATGAATGCAAAAAAGAATAAAGGACAATGGCCTGTTGATTATGGATTAGCCAGAGCTTATTCAGCTATGGGCGACAATAAGACCGCTTTGAAGCATTTGAAAATTGCCGCGCAGAGAGCGCCTGACCAGCAAAATAAGGATGCCATTGCTGCTAATATAACTAAGCTTGAAAACGGTGAAGGAATTAATTAAAATTCTTTCTGCCAGAATGTAATATTAAGAGCCGGATGAATTCCGGCTCTTAACTTATATAATTCCAGATATTCTTGTGCTTCATTAATTGGGCGTAGGCATATCTGATTTGTTTATTATCTTCTTTCTGCAATCCGGGATCTTCATTAAGAACCTTTATTGCATAGTATCTGGCGGTTTTTAAGATATCATTGTCCTTTACAATATCAGCAATTTTCAGGTTTAAGATACCACTTTGCTGAGTTCCCATCAAATCACCCGGCCCTCGTAATTTCAGGTCTACTTCTGCAATTTCAAATCCATCATTAGTGCTTGTCATGGTTTCGAGTCTGGTTTTCGCTTCAGCCGTTAATTTGTGACTACTCATAAGGATACAATAGCTCTGTTCGGCTCCGCGGCCAACACGACCTCTTAATTGGTGCAATTGCGATAGTCCGAAGCGTTCTGCACTTTCTATAATCATCACGGATGCATTTGGGATGTTTACACCCACTTCGATGACGGTCGTAGCAACCATTATTTGAGTTTCTCCTTTAACAAAGCGCTCCATTTCATACTCTTTGTCTTGTGGCTTCATCTTACCGTGCACAATTGAAATCTGATAATCCGGCAATGGGAAATCACGGGCAATACTCTCATAGCCATCCATCAAATCTTTATAATCCAATGCCTCTGACTCTTGAATCAGCGGATAAACAATATATATCTGTCTACCTTTCTTAATTTCATCTCGCAAAAATTGAAACACTTTAAGTCGGTTTTTGTCATATCTGTGCACCGTCTTCACAGCTTTTCTACCGGGGGGCAGCTCATCAATTACTGAAATATCAAGATCGCCGTAAAGGCTCATCGCCAAAGTCCTTGGAATAGGTGTAGCTGTCATTACCAAAATGTGCGGAGGCACTTCATTCTTATGCCATAATTTTGATCTTTGAGCAACACCAAACCTGTGCTGTTCATCAATTATAGCTAACCCCAGATTTTTAAATTTCACTTTATCTTCCAGTACGGCATGTGTGCCAATAAGGAGGTGAAGAGTGCCATCTTCGAGTTGCTCATGAATAAGTTTTCTCTCAGCTTTTTTTACGGATCCGGTAAGCAGGGCTACACTAACGCCAATATCTCCCAGCAATTCTTTTATACCTTTGAAATGCTGGTTAGCTAATATTTCAGTAGGAGCCATTAAACAAGCCTGATAACCATTGTCCAGTGCGATTAAAATAGTCATTAAAGCTACTACTGTTTTGCCAGATCCAACATCCCCTTGTAAAAGACGATTCATTTGAGCTTTGCTGCCGAGATCTGCCCTTATTTCTTTTATGACTTTCTTTTGAGCAGCGGTAAGTTCAAAAGGCAAATGGTCTTTATAAAACCTGTTAAATAGTTTGCCTACATTTTCAAAGGGATAGCCTTTTATTTTTTGTTTTCGAATTAATTTCTTCGAGATGAGCTGTAATTGAATGTAAAATAATTCTTCAAATTTAAGACGGAATTGTGCTCGTGATAATAGTTTAAGGTCTTTGGGAAAGTGGATATTGAACATGGCCGCAGTTTTGGATATAAGCCTGAGTTCCTCAAGTATGGTGGGGGAGAGGGTTTCTTTAAATTCTCCCTTTGTTTCAATAAATAATTGTTGTACTAATTTGCTGATTACTCTATTCGTAATCCCTCTTTTGCTTAATTTTTCTGTGGACGGATATATTGGCTGCAAAGACACCTTTATTCCTTTTTCATGCTCAGAAAGTAATTCCATTTCCGGGTGAGGCATTGAAAATTTGCCACTAAACCAATTAGTTCTGCCAAAAATGACATAAGGGGTATTCAGTTTAATGTTTTCCCGAATCCATTTCTGCCCTCGGAACCAAACCAGCTCCATTTCGCCGGTAGCATCTTTAAATGTAGCGACAAGTCGACTTCCCTTTTTTTGCTCAACAGTTTTAATATGGATAATTTTCCCAATAAGTTGAACATCTGCATTTCCTCTTTGTAACTCATTAATTTTATAATACCTTGTTTTATCAATATACCTATTGGGAAACAGATTAATTAAATCCTGGTATGTCACTATCCCTAACTCCGAGTGCAGTATTTCCGACCTGTTTGGACCAACACCTTTCAAATAAGTAACAGGGGTTTGAAGATAGTTCGTATTCATGGAGCGAAAATAATGGTTACAGCATACAACTGCAATACCGCAAAATGCTAATTTTGGTCTGACAATTGTATAATAACAAATATGAATTTAATTAATGTTCTTTTATTCGTTCTTTTTACGGGTTTTGTATTTAGTCAGCCGCAACCTTCAGTAGATTTTTTTAAAGCGGATATAGATATATTGCCAGATCCAGAATATAAAAGAATAAATGGTCAAGTAACTTATTTGTTTAAAGTACTCCATAAGACGGATTCTGTTTTTTTGGATGCCAAAAACATGGACTTCTCATCTGTTTTATTGAATGGCAAAAAAGTACGACATGCAAATACTAAAGAAAAAATAGTTTTTTATAAAAAACTTAAATCAGACCAAACGTATAAGTTAACATTGACTTATTCCACAATTCCAGAGCAAACGGTTTACTTTTTAGGATGGGAAGACTCAATACCTGATAATAATCAAATATGGACTCAGGGCCAGGGAAAATATACCAGTCACTGGCTTCCCAGTTTTGATGATATGAATGAAAAAGTGGAGTTTGACCTTAGTCTCACCTTTGATAAAGAGTATGAAGTTATTGCAAATGGTAAATTAAAGGATACGCTTACAAAAGATTCACTGAGAACCTGGTTCTTTGATATGAACAAGCCAATGAGTAGTTATCTGCTAGCTTTTGCGATTGGGAATTATCACAGTACGAAGTTTAAAACTAAGATCGGCATTCCTTTAGAGCTTTATTATTATCCCGGGGACAGCTTAAAAGAAGAACCAACCTATAGGTATAGCAGCGAAATTTTGGATTTTCTTTCAGATGAAATAGGGATACCCTATCCGTGGCAGAATTACAAACAGATACCTGTACGTGATTTTTTATATGCCGGGATGGAGAATACCGGAACTACTATTTTTTCTGATGGGTTTGTAATAGACAGTATCACTTTTGTGGATAAGAATTATGTAAATGTGAATGCTCATGAGATGGCTCATCAGTGGTTTGGGAATCTCGTAACCGAAAAAGATGGGAACCATCACTGGCTTCATGAAGGATTTGCCACATACTATGCCTTGCTTGCAGAAAAAAAGCTGTTCGGTGAAGATTATTTTTATTGGAAACTTTATGGTTCTGCTATACAACTCCAAAAATTATCCAGCCAGGGAAAAGGAGAAGCGCTAACGGATCCTAAAGCGAGCAGTTTGACCTTTTATGAAAAAGGAGCCTGGGCCCTTCATATACTTAGAACCATGCTGGGTGATACGGCATTTAAAGAAGGAATTCAGTCGTATTTGAACAAATATCAGTATTCTAATGTGACCATATCTGATTTTATCACAGAGATGCAAAAAGCAAGTGGATTGGACTTACTTCAATTTGGGCAAACTTGGTTGAAAAGCACACAATTTCCTTTTGAAGAGGTAAAGACATTACTTGCGTCATCATCGGATGATTTGCAAACTTTTTTTGACCTTCAATGGGAATTGACATCCAGTAATACAAGTAATGAACAACTAATTAAAAAGGTATGGGATAATAATTCATCACCCAGGATAAAAGAAAATATCATCTTGGACTATCATAAATCTTTGTCCGAAAGTTTTTTAAAAAATGCTTTCACCACGGAAGACTTGAAGACAAGGCAGGCATTATGTATTACAACCGATAGAATTCCTTCCGGACTTAAAAAACAATTTGAATCATTATTAGAAGATAAAAGTTATATTACAATTGAAAATGCACTCTATCGTTTGTGGATATCTTTTCCAAATGATAGAATCGCATATTTAGAAAGAACGAAAGGAGTTATTGGACTTCCTAATAAAAATGTGCGTTTGCTTTGGTTGTTTTTGGCAGTAGTAACGAAAGACTATTTAAATGATGTGGAGAAAGCCGATTATGCCGAGGAATTATATGGGTATACTTCAGCTGAATATTCTTTTGAGGTTCGGCAGAATGCCTTCTCTGTTCTTGCTGAGGTTTTTCCGTTGGCAGATCAGAATTTACTGGATTTAATTGATGCCTCGGTTCATCATTCCTGGCAATTCAGAAATTTTGCCAGAAGTTTGATAGAAAGGCTATTAAAAGACGACAAACAAAAAGAGCGATTTCTTATATTGTCTAAAGAACTAAAAGGAAAAGAATTGCGTTATATACAAAGTAAACTGGAGGTAGAATGAGAGCTTTAGTTATATCCGGAGGTGGAAGTAAAGGGGCCTTTGCAGGAGGGGTTGCTCAATACTTAATGCAGGAATTAAACCACAATTACGACCTGTTCATTGGCACGTCTACAGGAAGCTTGTTAATTTCGCACTTGGCTCTTCAAAAGGTTCAAAAAATTAAAGATGTTTATACTTCGGTGAATCAGGATAGTATCTTCAGTAATTGTCCTTTTGTGATCCAAAACAAATATGGTGTCGCCAATATTGGGATAAACCACTGGAATGTACTAAAGAATTTCTACAAGGGTAGCCGAACTTTTGGGGAAAGCCATAATCTTTTGGAACTTATAAAAAATACTATAACCCCCGAGGAATTTGAGATTCTTAAGTCAGGGCCCAAGGATATTGTTGTAACGGTTTCCAATCTATCTTTAAATACCGTGGAATATAAGTCCATTAAAGATTTTGGCTATGAGGATTTTTGTGAATGGATTTGGATTTCTTGTAATTATACGCCTTTTATGAGTTTGGTACGAAAAGAAGGTTGTGAGTATGCCGATGGGGGACTTGGAAGTATGGTCCCTATTGAAGAGGCCATTATGAGAGGGGCGACAGAAGTAGATGCAATTATTTTACATACTGAAATAACTCATTTTAACAGAATGCCTTCTAAGAATGCGTTTTCCCTGCTAACAAGTATGTTTGCGTTTATGTTAGATAGAATTGAGCGTCAGAATATCAGAATTGGAAAATACGTTGCCAATAATAATAATGCAATAATCAATTTTTATTATACTCCAACCGTATTGACTACAAATTCACTAATCTTTGACAAGGAGAAAATGACATCCTGGTGGGAAAATGGATATGAGTTTGCAAAAACTAAAAATGTTGAATTAAGTGCTTTGGAACCGGAACAGTAAATTATATTACCTTAAAAAAATTACCAAATTTCTCCTATTTCCTTTTTCACAAAAGCAAGAGCTGTTGCCGAAGGAGATTGTTTATCCATAGTTTCATTCAGAATATCTTCACGCAACTTGTCAGACGAGTCAGATTCGCTCATACCTGCTTTTCTTATTGATTGAATCGTAGCATTTTTGGCAGCCTTTATTATATTCCAGCAATCATCACTCATATAAATCTGTTGTGATAAATTGTGATCGAATTCGTTTTCAATACTTCGGATTAATAATTGCTCATATGCGTTTTTATCGGCAGATTTGGGCGCTACACGCACCACTAAGCTGGGTATTGAGATGCGTTCCAAAAACAGCGCCATCCGTTCATAGGCCTGTAAACGAATAGGCATGGCATCTTTTTGCGAATCTTTGTGAAGTAAAAATCTTCTGCGACCTTCCTCGTTTCTGGTGTGTAATCTAAAAAAATAAAAAGCCACAGCTCCGGTTACCACGGCAGGCATTAAATATGCGAAGAGTTGAAAAATTCCGTCCCCAGTCATGTTTTGGTATTTTAGTTTGGTTTATGGATGTAGAACGTTAGATTATTCAAAAAATTATAGCTTCATTTTATCTTAATAGGAAAGTTGCATTATTACAATATCCGAGGATTCCCTTTTTCATTTTTTCATGTTTTGTCTTAAATTAAGGTAGAATGAATTGAAATCCGGGTGCAGCATGATATATAAAGAATTGGCTAAGTCTGTTTTTCTGGAGACCATAATTCGTTCTGCTTTAACATCGGGAGTATTACCAATAATTGGAGTAACGGAAGCGGCCTGTTTATAGATAATTTCCCAGCTGCTGGCATCATCCGTGTGGAATTCAAGGGTAACCGCCATATCAGGATTTGCTTTAATTATTCCTGCTATTTTATTAAGAGATTCTGTAGCTCCTGCTTGTAATTCGGTATTGTTAGAATTGGCTCCAAATAAAGCGGTTTGATCCATAATTACAACAACTGATCCACGTTCAACTTTGATATTTGCATTCTCCCCTAAAGTTTGCTTCAATTTGGTAAGCACAAGCAGTGAAATGGAGTCATTACTGGTTAATGCGTCGTTAATAAATTTAAGTTCCGCTTCTTTCTTTCTCAGACTTTCCATTACACTGCTTAGGTTGTCTAGCTTGTTATTGGATTGCGCTGTGAAATTATTTAAGTTTTGTAATAAAGTAGCATTGTTTTCCTCCAAGCCTTTCAACTGACTTTCAAAAGAATCTGCCCTGGCGGCACTTATTTTTTCATTTTTTTTCGATTCTGTAAGTTCAGCCTTAGTGCTTTGCAACTCGGCATTCAAACTGTTAACCTGGGCTATAAGCTCTTTTTTATTTTGTGCCTGTAAAGTAGTTCCTGTCAAAACTAAAAGGAGTAATAGTAAAGTAATTCTATTCATAGGGAATTTAGATTAATTAAAAAATAGGATTTTTAACCCAGCTTGTTAAATGCGACACAAAAATAACTCATTTAAAGTTTCTCCAATTCTTTCTTTGTCAAAAAATTGTATTCTAAAGTAGAATGTTTGCAATAAATGATCCGTATAAGTGCTGGTGGAACATTCAATCTTACATATTTAAGTAATCCAGACTCATTTCAGTCAGCGTTTTTACTCCTAGCAGTAATCCACTGTCGTCTATGAGAAAATCAGGGGTATGGTGTGGGAAGGATTCGCTAGATCCGGGTGTCATGCCGCCTAAGAAAAAGAAAAAACCGGGCACTTTTTGTTGAAAATAAGAAAAATCCTCGGCGCCGGTAATGGCTTTTTGAGTTTGAATATTTTCCTGGCCTGCTACACGTTTCATTGTAGGTAACATTTGAATAACGAGTTCGGGATTATTATAGGTTATGGCCGTGGTTGATTGGATATCTATAGTTGCATCACCCCCATAGGCTTTAGCGATAGCAGGTACCATTTCCTCCATTCTTTGATTGATCATTTTTTGCATGTCATAATCCAGTGTCCGGATGGTGCCAATCATTTCAGCACTTTCAGGAATAATGTTAAAACGAACCCCGCTCTTAATTTTACCAACGCTGATAACAGCCGCTTCATTGGTTAGATCGGCTTCCCGACTAATAATAGTTTGCAGGCCATCTATAATTTTTGCGCTTATAAGTATTGGATCTATACCTAACCAGGGTTGTGAACCATGACTTTGTTTTCCTTTTACATTGATAACAAATCGTTGGGCAGCTGCCATAGTACCTCCGGATTTATAACGAATGACTCCTACAGGAATTTCAGATTTAATATGCAATCCAAAAATTGCATCCACATCCGGGTTTTTTAATACACCTTCTTTTACCATCAGGAGTGCTCCTCCTTCTTCTCCCGGAGGCGCTCCTTCTTCTGCAGGCTGAAAAATAAACTTCACAGTACCTTTTATTTTATCCTTATTTTTAGAAAGAACCTCGGCTACGCCCATTAAAATTGCGGTATGGGTGTCATGTCCACATGCATGCATAACTCCAACCTGCTCCCCAAGAAATTCTGAACTAACGGTAGACTTAAATTCGAGATTGTTGCGCTCAGTAACAGGTAATGCATCAATATCTGCCCTTAATGCTACAACTTTTCCCGGTTGGTTGCCTTTCAAAATACCAACTACTCCGGTATGAGCAACACCGGTTTGAACAGCTATGCCCAATGAATTTAAATGTGCAGCTATTTTTTCAGCAGTCTTGAATTCACGATTGGACAATTCCGGATTTTGGTGTATTTCTCTTCTCCATTCAATAACCTTTTTTTCAACAAGATTATAATCATTGGTTAAGTTCCGCTCCTGGGCAATGGATATGCTACCAAAAAGAAGTACTGTTATAAGTATTAATTTTTTCATAAGTATTAAAATTTTATAAGTTGAAAACCATTGTCCTGAAGTTGAATTAATGCGGTCATAGCAGATAAGGCCAACTCAACGCCATCAATGGTTTCTGAAACTGGAACATTGCGGGCAACTGACGATTGACCGCATAAGACAATCTCAACACCGGCATCCAGGAGTTTTTGTATTAGTTCTTCGTTTGGATTATCTGTACCGTACCGACTTTTATATTCAGAACCTCTAAGAAGATCTTTAGAGGCATTATTGTGAACTACAAGGGCAACTTTGAGATTTGCAATTGGGACACCGCTCTGAGCGTGCATATTTAAAAATCGTGCTGCAGTTTCAATACTTTTATTCAGATGGTCAGATGATTCGGAAGTGTTCATAATATCAAAAACCACTTTGTATTCTTTTGCGATATCGGTAATAAAGTCGGGATTCTCAATGTTCCAAACTTCCCCATACCCTGTAATAACCGGACCCGATTCTTTTGTTTGTGAATGCATAGAAGTAAATCCGACCAGAAGGAATAATGAGAGCTTAAAAAATAAGTGTTTCGACATGTAGTTCAATTGATTTTCTAAATATATTCAAATTGCAGACAATACGAAGTCAAATGTCATAAATATTGGTTTGTAACTTTTTCATGAGGTTATTTATGGCTAAATTCACCTCATAAAATGCCTTTAAATTGAATACCTTTCTGGATGAATTAAATGAAGCTCAAAAAGGCCCTGTTTTACACAAGGAAGGACCCTTAATGGTTATTGCCGGGGCGGGTTCAGGTAAAACCAGGGTTCTTACATTTAGAATTGCCCACTTAATGGCGCAGGGTGTCGATCCCTTTAATATTCTGGCACTAACTTTTACAAACAAGGCTGCCAGAGAAATGAAAAAGAGAATTGCTGGTATTGTCGGAGGTTCCGAAGCAAAGAACTTATGGATGGGAACATTTCACTCCATTTTCGCCCGTTTACTTCGTTTTGATGGTGATAAATTGGGTTATCCAAGTAATTATACAATTTATGACACCCAGGATTCACAGCGTTTAATTTCATCGATAATCAAGGAGATGGGACTAGACAAGGACATTTATAAATACAAGCAAATTCAAAATCGTATTTCATCTTACAAAAACAGTTTAATTACGGTTAAAGCCTATTTCCAAAACCCCGAACTAATGGAGGCAGATGCTATGGCAAAAAGGCCCAGGTTAGGAGATATTTACCAAAACTATGTAGACCGTTGTTTTAAAGCCGGGGCAATGGATTTTGATGATTTACTTTTACGCACCAATGAATTATTAAGCCGTTTCCCGGAAGTTTTAATGAAATATCAGGAAAGGTTCAGATATATTCTGGTTGATGAGTATCAGGATACCAATCACTCTCAATATCTTATAGTAAAAGCACTTGCAGACCGTTTTCAAAACATTTGCGTTGTAGGCGATGACGCCCAGAGTATTTACTCTTTCAGAGGGGCAAACATCACAAATATCTTGAACTTTCAAAGAGACTATGACGATGTTGCTGTATATAGGTTAGAACAAAATTACCGATCTACCAAAAATATTGTCAATGCTGCAAATTCTATAATTGCCAACAACAAGAACCAATTGGAAAAGGTAGTATGGACAGCCAATGATGAGGGTACCAAGATAAAACTTCACAGAAGCACCACTGATGCTGAGGAAGGAAGATATGTGGCGGGTTCTATTTTTGAACAGAAAATGCAAAACCAGCGTGCAAATGGCGATTTTGCTGTTCTTTACCGCACAAATTCCCAATCACGTGCTATAGAGGATGCTTTGCGTAAACGAGATATACCTTATAGGATTTATGGAGGCCTTTCTTTTTATCAACGAAAGGAAATCAAGGACTTGTTATCCTATCTTAGGCTGGTAATCAACCCAAAGGATGAAGAGGCTTTAAAAAGAATTATAAATTTCCCCGCTCGTGGTATTGGCCAAACCACCTTAGATAGGTTGACCGTGGCGGCAAACCATTACTCAAGATCTATATTTGAAGTAATGGAGAATTTAGATAAAATAGATTTAAAAATAAATACAGGTACAAAAAGGAAACTCGAAGATTTTACTAATATGATTAAGAGTTTTCAGATCATGAACGAGAGTGCGGATGCTTTTTCTTTGGCCGAGCATGTAGCTAAGAAAACGGGGATTCTCCTGGAGTTTAAGAAGGACGGAACTCCCGAGGGCATTGCCCGAATGGAGAATATAGAGGAATTATTAAATGGTATCAAAGACTTTGTGGAAGGGCAAAAAGAACTGGCAGATGCAAAAGGGGATATAACCGAGTTTTTGGAAGATGTCGCGCTGGCTACAGATTTAGACAAGGACACCGGCGATGATGATCGGGTGGCTTTAATGACCATTCACCTTGCCAAAGGATTGGAGTTTCCTTTTGTTTATATTGTTGGGATGGAAGAGGATCTTTTCCCTTCTGCAATGAGCATGAATACACGAAGTGAACTGGAAGAGGAGCGCCGGTTATTCTATGTTGCGCTAACGCGTGCTGAGGAACAGGCATATCTAACTTACACGCAAAACAGATATCGCTGGGGTAAATTAATTGATGCCGAACCCAGTCGTTTTATTGAAGAAATAGAGGATAGGTATATAGAGAACCTGACCCCTGTAGATACATATAGATATAAACCCTTAATTAATACCGATATTTTTGGTGAAGTTGATAAGTCAAAACTTAGACAGTCAAAACCTGAAAATGGTGTTCCACCAGGTATTGGAAAACCCAATCAAAATCAACTGAGAAAACTTCGAAAACTTAAACCGGAATTAGCCAAACCCATTGGAAACACAAATCCAATAGATCCAAATCTATCAGAAGGCACTTTGGTAAATCATACACGTTTTGGTCGTGGTAAGGTATTGCGTATTGAAGGAGCAGGCAATGATAAAAAGGCAGAAATACAATTTGATAAAGGAGATATAAAAAAGTTGCTATTACGATTTGCTAAGCTTGAAATCATTGAAATTTAACTAAAGCATATTTTTTGATCATAATATTTGAATATATAGGGATCGTCCTATTGGCATTAAATTGCCATAGCATGAATATTTCATATTATCTTTGGAAGGTAAAACAAACTAATTTGTTAAAATGTATAAGAATGTAATTTTCCTTTTTATGGTTTTCCTGATCGGATGCAGTACCAGCAGTCCACAGGAAGATCCGCAAGGCGTTTTACCGGGTCCGACAGATACCAGTGGTTTACCAGATGTAAATGCCCCTGACTATTGGGATAAGGCAGTTTTGGTTTGGCAGGACGAATTTGATGGGGATACGATTTCTAAAGAGAATTGGATTTCTGAGACAGGCGCACATGGCTGGGGCAATAATGAACTACAGAATTATACAGCCGAGGATAATGTTTCGGTAAGTAACGGAACACTTAAAATAGTTGCAAAAAAAATGGAACTGGGTCCGGGAACAGTTGAATACACTTCAGCAAGATTAAATAGTACAACCCATTTTACCTATGGGAGGATGGAGATCAGGGCAAAAATTCCCGATCACAAGGGCAACGGTTTATGGCCGGCCTTGTGGATGCTTGGAAGTAATATTAATACAGCAGGATGGCCTGCTTGCGGTGAAATAGATATAATGGAGTACGTAAGCTTTGAGCCTAATCAGGCTCATTTTTCCATTCACAGTATTGCCAATAATCATAAAGATGGGACCCAAGTAACTTCCGGTCCGGTTATACTGGAGACCATAGAAGAAGAATTTCACAATTATGGCATACTGTGGACTGACAAGTACCTAAAATTCTACATAGACGATATAGAGAATATAAAGCTTAGATTTCCTCGTCCGGCTATTTCTAATGTGGAAAATTGGCCTTTTTCTGGACCTTTTTATTTTTTAATGAATATAGCTGTTGGAGGAGATTGGGGAGGTTTGGAAGGAGTGAATGACGTCATTTTTCCTGCTGTTATGGAGGTCGACTATGTTCGTGTCTATCAGGTGAAATAGAACTCTTATTCTTTTAATTTGGGGTTACCCGCAATAATATTTACTTCAAATATTTAGTAAGAAAATGGCCGAATTCATTAAAATATACGAGCAGAATCCTAATCCAAAGGAAATAGATAAGGTGGTATCCATCCTGCGAAAGGGAGGTTTGATCATATATCCTACAGATACGGTTTATGGACTAGGCTGTGATATTACTAATACCAAGGCCATGGAAAAAATTGCTCGTATAAAGGGAATTAAATTAGAAAAAGCGTACTGGTCCTTTGTTTGTGCAGACCTCAGTAATCTTTCAGATTACGTCAGGCAATTAGATACACCAACTTTTAAGATTCTAAAGCGAGCACTTCCCGGCCCTTATACTTTTGTATTGCCAGGCAGCAGTAAATTGCCCAAGGATTTTAAGAAAAGAAAGACTGTGGGTATAAGAGTTCCGGATAACAATATTGCAAGGGCTCTTGTGGAAGGCTTAGGCAACCCCATTGTTTCTACTTCCATACGAGATGAAGATGAACTTTTGGAATATACTACAGATCCTGAGTTAATTTTTGAGAAGTGGCATAATTTGGTAGACATAGTTATTGATGGGGGATATGGAGGTAATTTGGGGTCCACTGTTATTGATCTTTCAGGAGATGAACCAG
Source organism: uncultured Eudoraea sp. (assembly GCF_947490415.1). Taxonomy (GTDB): domain Bacteria; phylum Bacteroidota; class Bacteroidia; order Flavobacteriales; family Flavobacteriaceae; genus Eudoraea. The sequence goes on along the minus strand of NZ_CANLGX010000003.1, from coordinate 428,230 downwards.
AAGTAATTCGTGTAGGGAAAGGAGACCCGGATATTATATAAAAAAAACCGCGATCAAAGACCGCGGTTTAATTATTAGATAATTCAATATTTAGTCGTTTATAGCAGGATCTTTCATTCCTTCTTCAATCATACTATAGAACTGATCAATTTTTGGAAGAACAACAATTCTCGTTCTCCTGTTTCTGGCTTTATCTGTTGGAGAAACAGGGACATACTCTGCTCTTCCAGCCGCAGTCATTCTTTTTGGATCTACTCCATAATCATTTTGTAAAATACGAACTACTGCAGTAGATCTTTTTACACTTAAATCCCAGTTGTCTAGTAATACACCTTTTCTATAAGGAACATCATCTGTGTGTCCTTCCACCATAAACTCAAAATCAGGTTTGTTATTAACTACTTGGGCTACTTTTCCTAATACTTCTTTAGCTCTTGCAGTTATGTTGTAGCTACCACTACTAAATAAAAGTTTGTCTGAAATTGAAACAAAAACCACACCCTTTTCAACGCTAATTTCTATATCCTCATCATCTAAGTTCCCGAGAACGCCTTTGAGGCTTTGTACTAGAGCCAGGTTCACAGAATCTCGTCTGGTGATAGCATTTTGTAATTTACGAATGGTAAGATCTTTTTCCTGTAGACTTTCTAAAGACTTCTCAAGATTTTCTGCCCCTTTTGTTGTTAGGGTGGTTAAGTTCCCCATATTATTTATTAATTCCTGATTATTTGATTTCAGGAATGCATTCTGATCTTCCAAAGTTTGCAATCTTGCATCCGCTGTTGCCTTTTCCTCAAGACAGGAATTCAATTTAACTGTAGCGGAATTTAAAAGGTCCTGCGTTTCTTTTTGTTTAGTTTCTAATTCGGCATATTTCTTTTGCGATACACAAGAAGATAAAAGAACTGCCATTCCCAAAAAGCCTAAAATAAATTTTTTCATAATAATGTTTATATAAAATTAATTGTTTGTTTTTTAAATGAACCGTACTTAATAAAAGGTAAAATTATGACATTTGATTTCCTTTGATTTGTCAAAATTAGTTAATCTTTTACTAAAATGTTAAAATTCTTTACATGATCTACGAAATAAGACCACACTATGGATTTTGTAATATGATACATTGTGATAAAATTGGCTTTTTCCCTTTTTTTATACATTTTACCAAAATGCCGGTAATAGCTTAAATGTGCTTTAATAATTGCTAAACAATGAACAGGTTTAAGTTGTAAAATAAATCGAATGGCCGCTATGCCGTCCAGGAACAGGCGAACAATAATAATGGGAAAAGCTTTCTTACGGGGCAGGTTTTTAGTGATGGAATAAAGTGAATTTCTAAAATTCAAAAAAGTTTTTTTCGGATTCATATTACTTAGTGTCGATCCTCCGAGATGATAAACATATGAGCCTCCAACGCAGTAAACCTTTAGTCCCTTATTTTGCGCTCGCCAACATAGATCAACCTCTTCCTGGTGTGCAAAATAGTCCTCATCAAAGCCACCAAGATCATGGAAAACATCACTTTTTATAAACATACTGGCACCGGTTGCCCAGAAAACTTCTGTAGTATCATCATACTGGCCTTCATCCTTTTCGATGGTTTGAAAAATACGTCCCCTGCAGAACGGATATCCAAACCGATCTAAAAAACCACCTGCCGCTCCCGCATATTCAAAATAATCCCGACGCAACAGGTCTAGAATTTTGGGTTGTATTATAGAGGCATCTGGAATCTTAAGAAACGCTTCTTTTATGGGTTCAAGCCAACCGGGGGTAACTTCAACATCTGAATTTAAGAGACAATAGATGTCAGCATCAACCTGTTTTAAGGCGTCGTTGTACCCTTTAGCAAAGCCATAATTTGAACTATTATGAATAAGCTTTACACTGGGATAGTTTTTTTTAACAAAAGCCACAGAACCATCAGTAGAGGCATTATCTGCTACATAGATATCAGCGTTGCCGGAATATTGTACTACCAGAGGCAAGTAACGTTCCAGGAGGGCTTCTCCATTCCAATTAAGTATGACGATTGCAAATTTCAAAACGGTTGCAAATTAACGGCTAAAATCAGGAATTTGCCTTAAAAATGAATATTTTTCTTCTTCATAATTCATATTACAATAAAAATGATCTAAACCATTAGTTACCATAAGGTATTCTGCTTGCATTTTCATGTTATATCGTGCGATTTGATCGAAAACAACTTGCGAGACTGTGACGTTTGGCGATTTACATTCAACAAGAATATGGATGCTACCATCGCTATTGAAGACTACCACATCATATCTTTTTTTCAAACCGTTTAATGATAAGGTTTTTTCAACATTAATTAAAGACGTTGGGTATTTCTTATCCACGCTTAAATAATGAATTACGTGCTGTCTCACCCATTCCTCGGGCTGCAGGCTAACAAATTTTTTGCGTATTATATCAAAAATCTGCTGCTTATTTTCGCTACTTTTGAATCGGAAATTGTAGCTGGGAAAATTGAGAGATAGCATAAAGCAAATTTGGTAATTTTTTTTGGATGGAAGAAGTAAAGCAGATTGTAAATGACATCCGCAACGGGAACATTAGCCCTATATATTTTTTGATGGGCGATGAACCTTATTATATTGATAAAATAGCTCAGTTTATTAGTGATAATATTCTTACCGAGGAGGAGAAAGGTTTTAATCAAATGGTACTATACGGGAAGGAAACATCACTGGAGCAGGTGTTGGCTAATGCCAAGAGATATCCCATGATGTCTGAAAGACAGGTAGTTATTGTTAAGGAAGCACAGCATTTATCAAGAAATATAGAGGAATTATCTTCTTATGCTGAAAATCCACAGACTTCTACCGTACTTGTATTCTGTTATAAATATAAAAAACTGGATAAGCGCAAAAAATTGCACAAAACTCTTCTTGGAAATGGAAGTGTCATTTTTGACAGCAAGAAACTATATGAAAATCAGGTATCAGATTGGATAAGACTAACTTTAAAACAGAAGGGTTATGCCATTTCACATAAGGCTTCAGTTTTATTAGTAGAGTATCTTGGAACAGACCTGAGCAGAATTAACAATGAATTGGAAAAATTACAATTAGTACTTCCAAAGAACACCGAAATAAACCCCGATCTGATAGAAAAACATATAGGAATAAGCAAAGACTATAATAATTTTGAATTAAAAAAAGCAATAGGAGAAAAAAATATTGTAAAAGCCACCAGAATTATAAATTATTTTGCCCAGAATCCAAAAGATAATCCATTTGTTGTAACCGTTAGCCTTTTGCATAATTTTTTCACACAGTTATTACAATATCATGGTCTAACGGACCATTCACCCAAGAATGTGGCTTCAGCTTTACGGATCAACCCTTATTTTGTGGGAGAGTTTCAGATAGCATCCAAAAATTATCCCATGAAACGGGTTAGCAGTATTATTGCTTATTTACGTGAAATGGACTTAAAAGGAAAAGGGGTAGGGGCTTATAATATTTCACAAGCTGATCTTCTAAAAGAACTTCTGGTCAAAATAATATAGAACGTCTATTTTTTGTCGATACTATAACGTCCCGGACCAAGCAGTATTATAAGCAGGAAACTCACTAAATACAATAGAGCAAGTTCTTTTTTTCCGAAAGGATCTGAACCGTGAACAATAAAAGCAGCTACAGCCATTGTTATTACAATTGGTAAGGAGGCCCAACGGGTTTTATAACCAACTATTACCAGTATAGGGCAAATGAATTCCCCAATAACCGCGAGAAACAGAGAAGGTGTAGAGCCTATTCCAATAGGATCGGCAAATTGAAAATCTCCGTTTAAAAGTTTTTGCAATTTGGGAATACCGTGAGACAATAAAAAGGCCGAAGGAAGAATACGGAGAACTGCCAGACCAATATCACTTTTAAGTTTTTTATTCATTCATTTTAAGATTGGAGAATCTAAAGTAAGCTTTTTTTTGAGAACTTTTTGTCAATTAGTTTAGAATTCACCAAATACAAAATGACAGTTTAGAGCCATGATCCAGGAATATATGTTAGTGAATCGAAAATAAGCTAAGATGATTACAGAGTATTTCTCTTAGCGGAGTTTTGGATATTCAGCCGGATTTGCCTCATGCATAATTTCATATACTTTTTCAAACATGTCCTCCGCATTTGGTTTAGAAAAATAGTCCCCATCTGAAGCATATGCCGGCCTGTGAGCTTTTGCCGTAAGGGTTTGGGGTGCGCTGTCCAGGTATTTATAAGCTCCCTGACGTTCAATAATATCCTGCATGAGATAAGCCGCGCATCCACCGGGTACATCTTCATCAATGATCAACAGTCTGTTGGTTTTTTTAATACTGCTCAGGACAGTATTACTAAGGTCAAAAGGGAGTAAAGACTGCGCATCAATGACCTCTGCATCAATTCCTACTCCTTTTAATTCCTGGGCAGTATGTTGCACTATACGCAGGGTAGAACCGTAAGACAAAAGAGTAATATCGGAACCTTCTTTAACAATTTCAACTACGCCGATAGGGGTGCAAATTTCACCCAGGTTACTTGGTTTGTCTTCTTTAAGCCTATAACCGTTTAAACTTTCAATAATTAATGCCGGTTCATCACTTTTCATTAATGTATTATAAAAGCCGGCTGCTTTAGTCATATTCCTGGGCACCAACAAATACATCCCTCTAAGAAAGTGTATAATGCCGCCCATTTGAGAACCGGAATGCCAAATACCCTCTAAGCGATGTCCACGGGTACGGACAATTAAAGGAGCTTTTTGTTTGCCAACTGTACGGTAAAGCAAAGTTGCCAGATCATCACTTAAAGTCTGCAAGCCATATAGCAGATAATCCAGATATTGTATTTCTGCTATAGGTCTAAGACCCCTTAGTGCCAGCCCAATTCCTTGTCCAATAATTGTAGTCTCACGTATACCTGTATCCGCAATTCGCAATTCACCATATTTCTGCTGGAGCCCCTCTAGTCCCTGGTTTACGTCGCCAATAGCACCACTATCTTCTCCAAATATGAGCGCTTGTGGATATTTGCCAAAAAGCTTATCAAAATTATCTCTTAAAATAATCCTTCCATCTACTTTTTCAGGTTTATCATTGTATATAGGTCTTATTTCTTCAATGTTTGTAGCCTTGTTGGATAATTCACTATAAAGGTGTGAGCTAAATTTTGTTTGCGAGTCCTCAAGGAAATTTTCAACCCATTTTATCAAAGCATCTTTTTCCTTAGAATTTTCACCTATTACATGGCGAAGGGCCTTTCTAGAGTTGGAAGCCAAATCTTTTTTTAAGGGCTCTTCTATAGCAATAAGATCGTTCTTGATTTTAGTTATAAACGCCCTGTTAGGGCTATTCATAGCCAGTTTATCCAACAGTCCTATCAGGACTTTTTTGGCCTCTCTATGGGGGGCTAAGAATTCTAGCCAAGCTTCCTTTTTTGCGGCTCTGACTTCTTTTTTAATAGCTAATTCAAGAGCTGACAATGATTCATTATCCGCAATTTTATTTTCAAGTATCCATTCTCTGAATCGCTTGTTACAATCATTTTCTTTTTCCCAGAGCAATCTATCCTCACTTTTATATCTCTCCTGTGATCCTGAAGTTGAATGCCCCTGTGGTTGAGTGAGTTCTGTAACATGAATTAATACAGGGATATGCTCTTCCCTGGCGAGTTCTGAAGCGTTTTCATAGGCATGAATTAGTGCAGTATAATCGTAGCCTTTTACTTTTAGAATCTCATAACCCTTATTATTTTCATCTCTTTGGAATCCTTTAAGAACTTCTGAAATATCTTCTTTGGTTGTCTGGAATCTGGCAGGCACTGAAATTCCATACTGATCATCCCATACACTAATAATCATAGGTACTTGCAAAACGCCAGCGGCATTGAATGTTTCAAAAAAATGACCTTCAGATGTGCTGGCATTGCCTATTGTACCCCAGGCTACTTCATTTCCATTATTAGAAAACTTAGTGCTATCAATCCCTTTGACATTGCGGTAGATTTTCGAAGCCTGTGCCAGACCAAGAAGTCGTGGCATCTGACCTGCGGTTGGAGATATATCTGGACTACTATTTTTTTGTTCGGTGAGGTCCTTCCATGAACCGTCCGGATTAAGGCTGTAAGATCCGAAATGACCACCCATTTGCCTCCCGGCACTCATAGGTTCTTTTTCTATATCTGTAGTTGCATAGAGGCCGTGAAAAAGGTCTTTTGGGCTTAGTTGCCCGAGAGCCATCATAAAAGTTTGATCTCTATAGTAACCGCTTCTAAAGTCGCCGTTTCTGAAAGATCTGGCCATTGCTAATTGAGGCAATTCCTTTCCATCTCCAAAAATTCCAAATTTGGCTTTACCTGTCAGAACCTCTCTTCTCCCCAAAATACTACACTCACGGCTGGTGACTGCTATTTCATAATCTGTTAAAATCTGTTCCCTAAAATCCTCAAAGGAAATATCATCACTGGTTTGTAGTTTTAAACTCATTAGGGAAAGATTTGCAGCAAAAATATAAAAAAGGGATGGTTTTTACAATCAAAAAAAGTGGTTTTTTATTAATGAATCAGCAAAAAAATAGCTAAAAAATAACTGTTGATTATAAATAATTTAAAAAATTACAAATTTTCTAAGAATAGCATAATTTCTAAAACCATTGTCTGGTGAAAAGACCTATTAGAGTTTTAGGACTTAGGGTGACTATAAAGCGAATTCTTTCTGCATAGTTCGGCTGTGCAATTTCCCAACCATTGTTTGAATATAGGGGTAAATATAATTCAAAATAATCTGTAAGTAAATTAAGACGTATCCCTGAGTCATATACGAATCTTGTGGGCTGATTTTGGTTTTTAATAAACCCTAAATCGCCATACACCTCTACCCATTTCCAAATATTAACGCTGGAATTAGTGGTAGCGATCCAATCGTTAGAAAAAGGGTTCTCCAATTGAGATTTAAACCCACCTTCGGCAATAATCAGTTGCTGACTCCATATCCCCGAATCTTCAGATCTGCCCAGATAATTATAATCAAATAAATAATCGGTGGGCCTGTCCAGGGCGAAACTAAAATAATCTCCGGTTGTCTTGTTTCTTAAAAATTTTCCGGCGAAAAAGCGAAAGTTAAATTGGGTATTATTTATAAATAATTTCCGGTACTCGAGATTGAAAGACAATTTGGTAAAGTCAGAAGAGTGTTGAGCGTCTGCAAACCATGAAAAATAGTCGATAATTCCGTTGTTTGTATTCCTAAACCTTGCATTCAATACGCTATAATCAGGATCGGTTTCTATATCAAGGCTTGGATCAATATTTCTAAATACATTAACGTATCTCAAGGTAAGCAACTGCCGTTTATTGGAAATAAGGTCTTCAGGGCGCCATCCAAAACTAACGGAGGGGGTAAACGTACTATAGCGCGAATTGACCTGAAAATGAGAAGAAGATCCGCGTAGTGCATAATTAGTAACGTAAAATCCACTCTTTCCATGATAGTGCCTGTAGGTAAGTTTACCATTTCCGACTAATGTTTTTTCCTTGAATGAATATTCTGGAGAAAAATCAAATACAAAAGGTCGTTCAAGAAGTGTTTTATTAGTAAATCTAATCCCCGGACTTAGGCCATCATATATATTAAAACCTAATGTTGGCATGTAAAAAATTTGGTTGTAATAGGGATCTTCTGCGTCTTTAAAAAATTGAAGTTTTAACTTTTTATTACTGAGAAAGAAACCATTTAACGCTTTCCAGTTATCTCTCTGATTAAATTCCGGAATGGTATGATCGTAATTAAGGACCAACTTATCTTCCAAATTTCGCGGTATACTAAAAGTTTGTTCGGTTTTGATTCCATCAAACCAATATTCAGATATTACCTTGTTTTTTTTCAATCCGAATAAGGATATTGGAGCGTCTGTGCCCGTTTTGTTTTTAAGAGTTACATAGAGGGAATCCTGTGTTTTAATCACTTTAGATATCTTAAAATCAATACGTTCGTCGGTTGAGACATAGCTCTTAAAAAACCAATCGATATCCTTTTCGGAATTCTCCTTTAAAATACGCTCGAAATCAGATGGTCTTACAGATTTTAATTTATATTGTTCATAAAACTCTTTAATAGCTGAATCAATCTTATCAACACTAGTGTAATCGGCGAGATAGGCTAAGCCGAGTCCTGCTTTATAAGTATTGGCTATTTTCTGATTAAATTTTATAAGGGAGTCATTAGGTGTGCTGAGCGCCTGATCAAGGTTTTTTCTAGCTGTAAACATATATAAAAAGGAATATTGTTCATTGAAATCCATTTGCGCCAAATGAAATCCTTTAATCAACCAACCCTTAGATAGTTTTCCCAGCATTTTTTGATCGGGATAAAACTCTTCCACGAATTTTATCATCATGTAATTGATCACTGCATCTCCCACCCATTTTTCCTTTCTTGGATTAAGGAATATGGATTCTCTCATATAACTGTTAAGTGCAGTTTTCATAAATGTCATTTCAAACTGGAACTGCTTCTCATAAGGTCGTATAAAAGAAGGTAGCTGATTTAACCCATAAATTGGGTTTTTATTAAAATCCACTTCACTCACCAGTAGCTGCTCATAAGGAAAGTCTCCCAGGTTATCATGAATAAAGCGCGAAATCCTGTTAATTGAAACCCCCTGTGAAATTTCATCATATTTTGTGGCCTTTAGATCTGTGACTACTATAAGTTCCGGAGTGACATGTTTTGTGAACTTTTTTAGTGAATTCAGAATAATGTAACAACTCTTCCTGTTTACCCCTTCCAGGGTAGCCTGTTTTTTTCCTGCAAAGCCTGTTATATTCACTTCCTTGAAATTAGTGCCAAAGAATAACGAATCTGGATAGCTGAAAATAATATTGGTATTTGTATTACCCGTATGCAGGTCTTCAAGATTTTTGTTTGAATACAATTGCCATTGACCATCATAAACCGCCGGGGTGAGATACCAATCTTTTAAATAATAACCTCCTTCATTGTTATATCCATAGGGAGTATATTTATTTGGTGGGAGTTTAACAGTATATGTAATAAATAATTTAGCAGAATTACCCGGAGCCAAAGGCTTATTAAGTTCAATTTTAATGATATCCAGACCATAAGTTCTACCCCAGGAGATAGCTCGGTATTCATCATCTACAATGGTAAAAATTTCTGTCCTGCCCCGATCTTTTTCTTTGGCTAAATGAAGACTCTTTTTAAATTCCTCCGCGAATCGTTTTGCAAGAGCAGTGTTTTTATCGGAATAGGCATTTGCCCAATCATTAAAATACAATACGCTTAGGGTATCCTGTGAATCATTTAAATATTCAAATTCCTGTTGGATATTAATTTCCCTGGTTTCGGACTCCAAGGTGGCTTTTAGGTTATTATTGTGTTGCGCATAAATACCACCAATCCCAAATATGAAATATAGGTTAGAAGTTATTAACAGAAAAGTTCGAATGCGCTGTAGCAACATATATGATTTAAAAATTTGGACTCAAGGTATGGCCTTTGTAGAAAGCATCGATAATTTCTACCACCTCTTCCTCTGTATCAACTATACGTATTAAATCGAGATCTGTCTTACTAATATTTCCTGCATTCAGCATGGTGTCCTGAATCCAGTCCATTAAACCTTTCCAAAATGACCTGCCGACCAGAATAATGGGAAATTTACCAATTTTATTTGTTTGAATTAGGGTAATGGCTTCGAAGAGCTCATCAAGCGTACCAAATCCTCCGGGTAAAACCACAAATGCTTGGGAATATTTTACAAACATTACCTTTCTCACAAAGAAATAATCAAAATCCAAGCTCTTGTCATCATCAATGTAAGGGTTGTCATGTTGTTCGAAAGGAAGATCTATATTCAATCCAACTGAAGTTCCTCCAGCTAAATGTGCTCCTCTATTACCGGCTTCCATAATACCGGGACCTCCACCTGTAATAATACCATAACCAGCTTCGGATACTTTTTTGGCAACATTGACGGTAAGTTGGTAATATTTAGCATCCTCTTTGGTTCTGGCAGAACCAAAAATTGTAACACAAGGGCCAATTGCACTCATTTTTTCAAAACCGTTCACAAATTCTCCCATTATTTTAAAAATGGCCCATGAATCATTGGTTTTAATTTCATTCCATCCTTTATGATGCTTCTCTTTCCTCATAAATTTATTTTTTATCACTTACAGATAGATCTAATATAACGATAGATTTAACTGCGAACTTCAAGTTTCGAATTTTTTAGACTAAATTCCTTTTTAAGGTAAAATGCGGTATAACTTTTATCGTCTTTAGCCACTTCTTCCGGCGTTCCTTCCGCAACTATCATGCCGCCGCCCCGGCCTCCTTCATAACCTATGTCAATTATATGGTCAGCCATTTTTATAACATCCATGTTATGTTCAATTATCACAATGGTATTTCCTTTGTTCACCAGTTTGTTTAAAACTTCCATGAGTACCCTGATATCCTCAAAATGCAGTCCGGTTGTGGGTTCATCCAAAATATAGAAAGTGTTTCCTGTATCCCGTTTAGACAATTCGGTGGCAAGTTTTACACGTTGCGCTTCTCCTCCTGAAAGAGTAGTTGATTGCTGTCCTAATGAGATATAACCTAGCCCGACATCTTGAATGGTCTTCAGCTTCCTATAAATCTTTGGTATTTGGTCGAAAAAGGCTACTGCTTCGTCAATGGTCATCTCAAGAATATCCGCAATGGATTGTCCTTTATATCTAATTTCCAGAGTCTCCCTGTTAAATCGTTTGCCGTTACAGGTTTCACATTCAACATATACATCGGGAAGAAAGTTCATTTCAATTACCCTCAATCCACCTCCCTGGCAAGTTTCACATCTGCCTCCTTTTACATTAAAACTAAATCGGCCCGGTTTATAGCCCCTTATTGCCGCTTCAGGTGTTTTTGCAAAAAGGGAACGTATTTCTCCGAAAACACCGGTGTAAGTAGCCGGATTGGATCTCGGTGTTCTTCCAATTGGAGACTGGTTGATATCTATTACCTTATCGATGTTTTCAAGACCTTTAATATCAGTGTAGGGCATAGGCTTTTTAACACCATTAAAATAATGGGCATTCATTATGGGGTAAAGGGTTTCATTAATTAATGTTGATTTACCACTGCCAGATACACCCGTTACGGCGATCATTTTACCCAAAGGAAACTTAACCGATACATTCTTTAAATTATTGCCTGTGCAGCCCATCAAACTTAAACTTTTTCCATTCCCCTTTCTCCTTGTATCAGGAATAGGAATCTCCATTTCTCCTGTTATATATTGAGCGGTTAATGTATGTTGTTCAATGAGTTCAGCAGGTGTTCCTTGTGAGATTATCTCGCCTCCGTGTTTTCCTGCCAGTGGCCCTATATCAATTACATGATCTGCATTCTCAATCATATCACGGTCGTGTTCCACTACAATTACAGAATTTCCAATATCCCTGAGCGATTCCAATGATTTGATAAGCCGATTGTTGTCTCGCTGATGCAATCCAATACTGGGTTCATCCAATATATATAGAACCCCTACCAACTGAGATCCTATTTGTGTTGCGAGTCTTATCCGCTGTGCTTCACCTCCCGAGAGTGACTTTGAGCTGCGGTTCAGCGATAAATAGTCAAGGCCTACATCTAATAAAAACTTAATTCTCGATTTAATCTCTTTGATGATCTCTTCAGCAATCTTTTTTTGATTTCCCTCTAGTCTGGAATCAAGTTGATCAAAAAAACTGGCGAGATCAGAAATATCCAGTTGACACAATTCTGCTATATTCCTATCTTCAATTTTATAATAAAGTGATTCTATTTTTAACCTTGCACCATTGCAACTGGGGCACATTCTTTTATCCATAAAATCTCTGGCCCAGCGTTTAATTGATGTAGAATCTGCCTGATGGTACTGGTTTTTTATAAAATTTGCAATACCCTCATAGTCTATGTGGTAGAGTCTTTTTACACCAAGGGTTTTAGAATCAACTTCAAACTGTTCAGCGCCTCCATAGAGAATAGTTTTAAGTGCTTCATCCGGAATTATTGATATGGCATCCGTAAGTTCAAATTCATATCGTTTGGCTATAGTTTCTAATTGCTTAAATGCCCATGAGCTTTTATACTCACCAAGGGGTGCAATACCACCAGATTGAATTGATAATTTTTTATTCGGAAAAATTTTATTTTCGTTTACCTCGAAGACATGCCCCAGACCATTACAATCTTTGCACATTCCCTTAGGAGAGTTAAAGGAAAATGTATTGGGTTCAGGTGTTGGATATGAAATACCGGTACTTGGACACATTAAGTCCCTGCTGAAATATCTTGGGACTGCTTCACCTTCTTCAAGAACCATTAAGACATTATCACCACTATACATGGCCGTATTTATGGATTCGGAAAGTCTTTTATTTAAATTTTCATTGTCATCAATTTTTAGGCGGTCTATGACGATTTCAATATCATGGGTTTTATATCTATCCACCTTCATTCCTTTGGTGATATCCAAAATTTCACCATCTACTCTTACCTTTACAAAGCCTTGCTTTCCAATTTGCTCAAAAAGTTCGCGATAGTGCCCTTTTCTGGACTTAATTACAGGGGCAAGGATGTTTATCCTTTTTGCAAAATAACTTTCTTTAATAAGCTCTTTAATTTTCTCATCACTATAGCTTACCATTTTTTCGCCTGTATTATAGCTGTAGGCATCAGAGGCTCTGGCAAACAATAACCTAAGGAAATCGTAAACTTCAGTTATTGTTCCTACCGTAGAACGCGGAGATTTGGAGGTGGTCTTCTGTTCTATCGCGATAACTGGTGACAGACCATCGATTTTATCTACGTCGGGACGTTCAAGACCTCCCAAAAACTGTCTTGCATAAGAAGAAAAGGTCTCAATATACCGACGTTGCCCTTCAGCGTATATAGTATCGAAAGCCAATGAAGATTTACCACTACCTGAAAGCCCGGTAATTACTACCAGTTTTTCTCTTGGGATGGTTACATCAATATTTTTTAAATTATGAACGCGGGCTCCCTTAACTTCAATATTCTCCTCGTAATTTATCATTGAATTAGACAAAGTTGCAAAGGTACGTTTTTGACGACTAAAAAGGAAGCGTGGTTTATTTTGATTTTGTTAAAGGCCTGTAAATAAGCTATGGCAAATTGCCTTCCCTCTAACTTGTTTCATAAATAACAGTTTCTATAACATTTGCTATAAATTTCAGATAGAAGCAAAAGGGTTAAATCAGCCGACATATGTGTTATGAGATAAGTACTTTTATTTGAAATTTTGTATTTCTATAATTTTGTGTTATCAAGCCTTAAAGATCACATAAACGGAGTGTAGTGAGCTGAAAGGCCAGTAATAATCTGGTAAAAACTTAAAAGTTTTCCAATGTGTCCCTATTTCATAATTCCTGTTAAAACAAATACTATGATACTATACTGCTTCCTTATCTTCCTGATATTTCTTCTGGCGTTTAGGCAATTGATATGTATGTAATTTATTGGAGATTAAAGATTTAATAGAATTGTTGGCAAAATAAGTATTCCATGATTCAATAACACTTGTTGCATTAGTTTGAATAAGATTATTTAGAGGTCTGACATTCGATATTATGCCTTTTGAATCCAATGTCATTAATTGAATTGTATGAAAGTTATAATAAAGGCCATAGTTCCGCTTTATGTCGTAAATAATCCATTGCCGGTCACTGAAATTAGACCTAAAGTGTTTTGATACAAGAGGTAATATGTCAAACTCGGGTTCCACAATAATAAAGTGAGCGCCATCTATGGAGACATTGAATTTCATATATGTCTCCATATGGTTTTTTTTCTTACTTACCATATTTGCTAAATGATTTATCCTAAAAACCATATCATCCGCTAAATCTATGTGATTGGGTGACCCTTTAGCAATTATTTTTTGAATATATAAATAAAGTAATTGTTCAATACCAGGAGTTTCACTTAAAAAAGCAAAATAAATATTCTTCATGGCGTTATTACTTCTTTGGCTAATACCATTCCAGACCCGCTTAGCTTTATGCACTTGTGTTAAAATAGTTTGCGTTTCAGTAAACAAGCCCTTTTGAACGTCATTTTTTCTTTTAATATCAACAACATTGATTTTTTGCTCAAATGCTGTAAATATGGCAGTTAAAAACCCATTAAAACTTCCATCATACAACAATATTTTTTCTTTTTCCATAACTTTTAGAATAGGCTTAATTGTTTGCTAATTGATTTCTGTGAGATATTTTTAGAGACTTTCTGTTTTATCTTTGACAGCCTCCTCTTTTTTTTAAGTTCTCTAATGCTGCTTGAATAAAAGTCGTCATCTAATCCTCGTTGAGCCCATAGGCTAAGTTTTGCAGTAATAATTTCATCTAACATGACTATAACTCATTTGTATATATTCCAAAAATATGGAAAATATCCTAAATTAGGAAATATTCCTAAATAATTTTGGAAATATTCCAAATTTTGTATCTTTGAGACTCCTGAATGGGTAACTTTCCAAAATGAAACAAGGCTAAGTCGCATTAACTGGTGCAAAAGATGTAAGAACAGTTTTAAACTTATGGATAGGTGTAGAACAGAAAAAATAAAAAAATGACTATGGAAAATGAACTTACCATAAAGAGATTTATTGAGATAAGACGAGATTTGGGATATACGCAGGCTGAATTTGCAGGGATGCTGGGAATTCCAAATACTACAGCCGATATAGAACGTGGTCGCACCAAACTTTCTGGCAGGGTGGTCGTTGAATTGTTAAAACAATTTAATGTGAACCCACTATGGTTATTTGGTGATAGTAACAATCAATATTTAAATTATTCCGGGACCAGTGTTATCCCAAAAGTTGTAACGGTGGATTCTTCTGATAATGATAATATGGTTTTGGTAAATGCCAAAGCAGCCGCGGGCTATCCTCAAAACATTCAGGATACAAGTTGGTATAAACAACTACCTGCCTTTGATCTCCCACTTCCCGAATTCAGAAATGCCACCTACAGGGGCTTCCAGGTTGAGGGTGATAGTATGTTGCCCAATCTGCAGCCCGGCGAATGGGTATTGGCTAAGGCGGTGGAGGGACTGGATGATATAAATCGTAATAAAATGTATGTAGTGGTGCTTCATGATGCACTACTCGTTAAGAAGATTGAGAAATTACCCGGGAATTCAAAAATGCTTTTGATTTCACTTAACGAAATCTATCCACCTTATGAAATAGAATCGGAACAAGTACAGGAACTTTGGCAGGTAAGCAGCAAAATAACTTTTGGGGTAGATGCTACCACAGAAAAAGGCTTGTTAAGGCAGCTGCAGGAATCTATGGAAGAGTTAAAAAATCAGCTGAAGCAATAGGTATTCAAAAGGCGAATTTAAAGTTAAAGAAAGAATCGTTAATCCAAGCCTTCTGTGATTTAAAAGCCTACTGCGGTATCATCTCCTCGTTTATCTGCGCCTCCTTCAAGGCTGCCATCCGGTAAAACCAGTATGGCATCCACTTTACCCAGGATAGGTGTAGGTTTCTCACTAATATGGTAACCTTTGGATTTTAACTCAATTTTCAGTGCATCTGAAAATCCTTCTGTCTCAAAAACGATATGATCCGGTAGCCACTGGTGATGGAATCTAGGCGCGTTTACAGATTCCTGCATACTCAAATTAAATTCATAAGTATTTAGAATGGTCTGTGCAACGGCTGTAATTATTGTAGATCCCCCGGGAGAACCGACAACCATCCAAAGCTTACCGTCTTTTTCAACAATAGTTGGGGTCATTGAGCTTAGCATTCGTTTCTCGGCTGCTATACTATTGGCTTCAGCACCTATAAGACCAAACATATTAGGCTCGCCTGGTTTAGCGCTAAAATCATCCATTTCATTATTCAGGAAGAACCCTAATTCGTCGTTATAGAGTTTGGAGCCATACGCTCCGTTTAAGGTTGTAGTTACTGAAACAGCATTTCCCATCTGGTCAACAATGGAATAATGCGTAGTCTCATTACTTTCCATAATTTCTATTCTACCATGCTGTACCTCACTAGAAAGAGTTGCCGAATCAAATGAAAAGTTCTCCATACGGGCTTGTAAATACTTCTTGCTCAATAAAACATCCAGCGGAATAACTACAAAATCCGGATCACCAAGGAAGAAGTTTCTGTCGGCATAGGCCCGCCTTGCCGCCTCAGTAAACAACTGAATAGATTTAGCAGAATTATGGCCAAATTCAGAAATGTCATAAGATTCAATCATCTTAAAGATTTGATTTATAGTTACCCCACCACTGCTAGGGGGGCTCATTGAAATTATCCTTAAGTCCTTGTAGTTGAATACTACGGGTTGTCGCCATTTGGCTTCGTACCTCGCCAGATCTTCTTCAGTCACATAACCTCCTTTTTCCAGGATAAATTTTGCCAGTATTTTGGCGGTTTTGCCTTTGTAGAATTCATCCCTTCCGTTTATTGCTATTCTCCTTAAAGTACTTGCCAGGCCAGGATATCTTAGGGTGTCTCCGGCATCGCACTTATTGTAAAACAAAGTACTTTCTCCATTTACACTTTTAATCTGATCCCAGTATTTATCTAGTCTGTCGGCTTGCTTTGAAGTTACCTGAACCCCTTGATCAACCAGTTTAATAACCGGGTCCATAATCTCTTTTATGGGTAACGTACCAAATTTATCATGAACTTCAAATATTCCGGCTATAGTTCCTGGCACCCCAACGGCACTAGCTCCCAGGGTACTCTTTCCCGGAATAACATTGCCTAAAGAATCCAGATACATATCTTTATGGGCTGCTAATGGGGCCTTTTCACGATAATCAAGGGCTCCTATATTGCCATCATTTTTGCGGTAAACCATAAATCCACCACCACCAAGGTTGCCGGCAAATGGATAAGCCACCGCCAATGCAAGTTCTGTTCCAACCATGGCATCAAAAGCATTTCCTCCTTTTTGAAGTATGGCTGTTCCGACCTTTGAAGCCTCTTCACGTGCAGATACTACCATAGCATTTTTACTTACCACACCGGTCGGTATAGGTGGCGGGGGTGTACATTGTGCGAATAAGAAAAACGCAAAGAGTAGAATTAGTATTCGCATATTGAAGTATATTTTTGTTTAGAAAAAACCACAAGTTCATTGAAAAACGCAGTAAATTCTACTTCAAACGCTTCGTAGTTTTTTTCAAGATCAAGAATGGCAAAATTCATTTTACTCTTATTATTGGTTCTTCTGTTCATACCATTTAAAACCCTGCTTATCCCGTCCATTTGGGCATAGTTCAGGAGCCAATTATCACTTATCATATAAGGGATCATACGTTTAGTTCCATCGGGCAGAATAGTAAAGTTATCCTCCAGTAAATCATAAAATTTATCAACATAAATGTCCAAAGGAGTATCCGAATATTGCTTCCAGTTTTTAGCTAAAAAGTGATCGTAAAAAATATCCACGATTACCCTGCTGTAATGACTGTAATTCTGGTGTAACCTTTTACTACTTACCCTGGGTATAGGGTGCGAATCTGTATAAGTATCTATTTCACGATGTAACAGGATTCCTTTTTGTATTCTATCTGGCAGGTGTTTGTATTTATTTGCTCTTATGCTGTCCGCAATAAAATTTCCGATAGTTATTTCGTCATCTCCAAAGGAGAGATATATATGTGCTAAAAAATTCATTTAACACGAATATAATCTTCACAACTGAATTTACAAATTAGGAACGCAGGATAATTGTTAAGACATGTATATTTGCAAAAACTATTTAAACTATATGACATTAATAAAATCTATTTCTGGTATAAGAGGCACCATAGGAGGGAGGCCTAACGACAATCTCACACCAATTGATGCTGTTAAGTTTGCAGCGGCTTATGGTACATGGTTAAAAGACTATTCTAAATCGGATAATTTAAAAGTTGTTGTTGGAAGAGATGCCCGTCTTTCGGGAGAAATGATTCAGAATTTGGTGGTATCTACTTTGGTCGGACTCGGAATAGATATTATAGACCTTGGATTGTCCACAACACCTACGGTAGAAATAGCCGTTCCGCTGGAAAATGCCAATGGAGGTATTATTCTTACCGCAAGTCATAATCCAAAACAATGGAATGCATTAAAACTATTAAATGAAAAAGGCGAGTTTCTTGATGCAGCCGAAGGGGCAATTATTCTTGAATTAGCGGAAAAAGAAGATTTCAATTTTTCTGATGTAGATGAACTTGGAAAGATTACCCAAAATGACGCCTACATTGATATACATATAGATGAAGTCCTTAATTTACCATTGGTCGATGCAGATACTATTAAAAAGGCCAAATTTAAAGTTGTCGTGGATGGCGTCAATTCTACAGGGGGTATTGCTATTCCCAAATTACTTGAATCCTTAGGGGTGGAAGTAATTAAGTTATATTGTGACCCTACTGGAAATTTTCCGCATAACCCTGAACCCCTGAAAGAACATCTGGGGGATATCTGCAAACTTGTTGTAAAGGAAAAAGCTGATTTTGGTATAGTAGTAGATCCGGATGTAGATCGTTTGGCGTTCATTAGTAACGACGGCGAAATGTTTGGTGAAGAGTATACCTTAGTGGCCTGTGCAGATTATGTTCTCGGGAAAACAAAAGGAAACACTGTTTCCAATTTATCTTCTTCAAGGGCGCTCAGGGATATTACGATTAAGCATCATGGCACTTATGAAGCTGCAGCCGTGGGCGAGGTGAATGTTGTAAATAAAATGAAAGCCACCAATGCTATTATTGGGGGTGAGGGCAATGGCGGAATTATCTATCCGGCAAGTCATTACGGACGAGATTCTCTTGTAGGCACCGCCTTATTTTTAATGCTTATGGCAGAGAAAGGAGGCACTGTAAGGGAATTGCGTGACAGTTACCCAAGTTATTATATGAGCAAAAAGAAAATTCAACTAACACCGGAACTTGATGTTGATGAAATCTTATTGGCCATGGAAAAAAAATATAGCAATGAGGAAGTCTCGACTATTGATGGGGTAAAAGTAGATTTTCCTGAAAATTGGGTGCATTTGAGGAAATCCAATACGGAACCAATTATACGAATATATACAGAGGCAAAAACTCAAACAGAAGCTGATAATTTAGCGGATAGAATAATAGATGAGATTAAAGAAATTGCAGGCATCTAATATTTAAAGCAAATTAATTTATAAGGCAGCGTTAGGATTAGAGATATTTTTCAGGCACTTTATCACTGTGTTTCCATCGTCTGTGTGTCCAAAGATAATACTCAGGATTCTGGATAATTTCTTCCTCGGTTAGTTTTAGGAACTGATTGGTAATTTCATTCTCTTCAGTTTTACTGCCTTCCAGTGCAATTGGTATAAATTCAGTTTTATAGTATCCTCGTTTAACCTTAGAGATTTTAGCAAAAACAACGGCGTGGCCATACTTTTTTGCGAGTAATTCAGGACCATTAAAAATAGGGACTTTTATATTCATGAATTTTGTCCAGTATTGTGCCAGGTGTGCTTGTGGCGATTGATCACTTACAATACCATATATTGCTTTTATGCCATTTTGATGATTTCGTGCCATGGTTATAACTGTCTCTTGTTGAGAAATAGGCGTTGTGTTCCATATCGCACGGATTTTTTTTATCAATCGATCAAAATAAACGTTTCCAATTTTTTGATATACCACATATCCTTTTGACTTTACATAACGATTTACGATGATACACCACTCCCAATTGGCATAATGAGGAAGCATCACCAAAATGCTTCGTTTTTTCTCTATTTCAAGAAGTAAATCAATATTGGGTAAGGCATAACGTTTTTTTAACTCTTCTTCCCCGATATTTAAGGTTTTAATAGTTTCCAGAAACATATCGCACATATGTTTATAAAATGCCCTTTGGATACTTTTTTTCTCTTTTTCACTTTTATGAGGAAAAACAAGGGTCAGATTGTTATAAACTACTTTCTTTCTATAACCAATAATGCGATATACCAGAATATAAACCAGGTCGGAAAAAAGATAAAATAGCCTATAAGGAAGTATAGAGATTAACCATAAAAAAGGATAGGCAAGAATATATACGAGAAGTTGCATGCGTAAAATTAATATGGGCAAATATAGCTATATTTAGCGCTTAATTTAATTATCCTATTTATGAATATGCATCTGGCAACAATTGCCATTATGGCTGTGAATGTTTTGATTTCCTTAAAAGGGTTTAATGATGTCACCTTCTTTGATCGCTATAAGTTTGCCATTGGGGCAATAAAGGCAGGTCAACGTGATAGAATGGTGACTTCAGGATTTCTGCACGTGGATATTTCCCACCTCTTCATGAATATGTTTACACTTTATTTCTTTGCCCCGGTTGTAATTAACTGGTTTGGCTGGGAAAAATTTATAATTATTTATTTTTTTAGCCTTGTTGCAGGAAGTATACTAGCCTTGTTTTTTCATAAAGATGAACCCTTTTATAGCGCTGTGGGGGCAAGTGGTGCTGTAACCGGTATATTATATGCTGCGATATTACTACAACCTGATATGCGACTGGGAATCATGTTTATACCAATACCTATCCCGGCATATATTCTGGGTCTTGCCTACATGTTATACTCTATCTATGGCATGAAAAAGCGTTTGGGTAATATTGGACATACTGCTCACTTTGGTGGCGCTATAGGAGGTTATGCTACAACTTTACTTTTTAAACCAGATTTAATACTTACCGATACTTTAATGGTGATCCTTCTTGCTATCCCAATACTAATTCTATTTGTTCTTGAAAAAATGGGTAAGATATAATAACACTTACATAAAACAGTAAGTAAAAACTTATATAAAATAGAGAAATATTAATTTACAGTCAACTAAATATTACTATTTGACGAATTAATGAAGGTTACTTTATACCAATTTTCTTCTTTTAACGTTAGTTAAATGCCCAAATTGAACTAAAATACCTACTAATGTTTAAAAGAATCCCCTATTTTGTTATTGCTTTTTTGGCCTTTTTTGTATCCTGTAGCGATGAAACCACCATTTTTCAAGACGAATTACAAGACGATGTTTTTTTAGAAAACAGCGAGGCAAAACTTGAAAGCAGTATCTCCTATGATAAATCCGGTGTATTGGATATCTTCGGGGAAGATCAATTAACAAACAAATCTTTAGGTACTTCCAAAGCCGAACTGGCGGGTGATTATCCCCTTACCCTTGTAGCCCAGGTTAAATCACCAACCTATCAGGGTAGAGATAACCTTACAGCTTCACATGTTCATGTAGATGGTAAATATGCCTATGTCTCCTATAATACCGCCGGCGAAGAATATTTTGGAGCTTTAGATATTATTGATGTTAGTAACCCATATAGCCCAAGAATAACCTCCAGGTTGTTTTATATAAATGCAGATATGAATTCTTTACAATATAAGGATGGTTATTTATATGCTGCAGGTGGTGTTAATGCAGAAACTTCAGTTACAGCTACTTCCAATTCATTTGTTGCCAAACTGTCGGTAGCTAACGGAAAGTTTAACCTTGGGTCAGGTATTGTCTATGGTTTTCAGCAAGGTTTCAATGCTAATGATATTTCAATTGACAATGGCAAGGTTCTGGTAACCAGCGGTAAAGATGGTTCCTTGACGGCTTATGATCAATCGGATTTATCTGTGTTGAATGAAGTCCCTTTTGGCGACCTGCGGTCATTATCAATAAATAATGGTTCTATTGCACTTCTAAATGCAGGAACGGGCATTACAATTGTTGACTCAAATTTCCAAACCCTAAAGGAAATACCTATTTCTTCGGACCTTGGATTGGCAACTAAGAAAATAATAGATTTTACGGGAGACAAAATAATTGTTTCCGAAGGAAATAAAGGCGCCGGTGTGTATAGTTATTCTACGGGTAGTCTTTTAGAGTATATACCTATTTTGATAAATCCGGATGGAGTGGAACAGGAAGATAAAGTAACCAATGCGGTGGCTTCCAATGAAGGCATATTATTAATGGCAAACGGAGGTGCGGGACTTTGCTTATCTGAAGAAAACGGGAATGCTGCAGATCTTGTTGGAATAATTGAATTAGAAGGATCAATCAACTATGTGGCCTCAAAAGGGGATTATATTTTTGCTGCTTCGGGCAGAGAGGGACTTCAGATTATAAAACTAAACAGACCCAGTGCAAGTCTGGAGGCAGAATGCGCCAATACTCCGGAATATGAAAGCAGTGCCAATTTAAATGTAAATCAGGGAGAGGATCTGGCCTATAGCGGATCTAAAAGATTCAGGAACTTTAGTGTTAGTGGTAATTTACTATTATGTGGCTCATGGACGGTTAAAGAAGAGGTCAATATTAACAGCAATGGACTTTTTGCCATGTCTGGTTCCTTTGTGGTAGCACGAAATAACAGGCGCAGAAATGTGACGGTTGATGAGGGGGCTACCCTGAAAATTGAAGGAGATCTGACTATTTACGGAGATTTAATCCTGAATGACGGAGCAAG
Source organism: uncultured Eudoraea sp. (assembly GCF_947490415.1). Classification (GTDB taxonomy): domain Bacteria; phylum Bacteroidota; class Bacteroidia; order Flavobacteriales; family Flavobacteriaceae; genus Eudoraea. The sequence goes on along the minus strand of NZ_CANLGX010000003.1, from coordinate 405,690 downwards.
TCTTGAATTTATAGGTAATGACTCTAAGGCTAATATTTTTGGGGATGTTATAAAAAATGGCAATGTAACAATCACTGGTCAATTTGAAGACCTAAGGGATAAATTTTAATGCCACGAAGTAATAATTAAAAAGCCCGAACATAGTTGTAGGGGCTTTTTTTAAGGAATTAAGTTTTTATTATTGCAACAATTCTGATATTTTATTTTCGAGAGCTGGGCCTCTTAAATCTTTAGCAATTATTACCCCATTCTCGTCCAGGATGAATGTAGCAGGTATTGCTCTGACATTATAGAGCTCGGCTATTTCATCAAAATATTGGATATTAGAAACATGGTTCCAAACCAAACCATCCTCTTCAATAGCCTTAGTCCAGTCTTCAGCCCGTCTGTCTAAAGAAACTCCAAGAATATTAAGACCCTTGTCATGGTATTTATTATAAACCTGAACTACGTTGGGGTTCTCTGCTCTGCAAGGCTTACACCATGCCGCCCAAAAATCTACAATTGTAACTTTTCCCAACACATCATTGAGTGCCAATTCATCGCCGGTAGGGGTAGGAGCTGAAAAATTTGGTGCCTTTGCCCCAATTGCGGTACTTACAAGCTTATCAAGTTTACCTTTAATTCGTTGACCTACAACAGTCTCCTTTATTTTAGGGCTGAGTGCGTCATACAATTCTTGAATTTCTTTTTCGGGAAGTGCCTTTGTTGTCAATACTTTTTCAATTATTAAGGCAGAAATTAGAGCATCCGGGTTTTCTTTGGCAAATTTTAATTCGAAAGTTTTGGCCTCTTCCTGTAATTCGAAATATTCATCTCTTAAAGATGCCATTGAAGCTGTGTCATTTATTCCAGAGGCATTTCTCATCTCGTCAGACATTGATTTTGCTCTTTGTGCCAGACTTCTTGAATCCTTAAGGAAATCAGCAAATAAATCGTTCTGTAAAGTGCCTTCAATTTTGGCGAAGGCAAGGCTGTCTTTTTGGGCACTTACCTCAATATTACCATTTTCAATTACTACCGGAATATTTCCCCGTACACTGTTAACTAATAAATAATGGAGTTCTGGCATTGAAGAAGAACCGGTAAATGTGAATTTTCCGTTTTCTATTGTTGCGGTGTCTATTTCAATTAACTGATTAGCCTCATCGGTCTTTTTAAGAAAGACCTGTGTTCCGTTCTCTATTTCACCATTAAGAGTACCTTCCAGTTTAAATCCTTCAGGAGATGTGTTACATGCCATAAGGATGCCTGATAGCAATAACGGTAATACGAATTTTTTCATCATTTTTCAAATAAGAGGTGCAAAGGTAATTATATAAGACAGAATAAAAAAAGTCCTTATACATAAGGTTATGTTAAGGACATCCATACAAATAAATTATTGTTTCAGAACTGATAGCGTATTCCCAATGCAATATCAAAGTCAAAATTATCTGAAAAGTCATTATATCCCAAAATTCCGAGTTCAGGTCTTAAATCAAATGATAATAACAGGGGGATATCAAAATTATATTCTACGCCTACATTTCCCGCAACTAAAACAAAGAAACCGCCATCGGGAGTGACATCACCAGGAATCGGCTCAAAACTTGCACTTCCAAATCCCGCACCCGCACCATAAAACCAGTTAAAATTACCATCTATATGGCGTACCCATTCGTAAAGCCCAGTTACTTTAAAAGCATCATATTCCCTGCTGTCTCTCCAACCCAGATTTAATTCCAATCTGTGATATCTGCTCAGTAATCTTTGATAAGAAATTTCTGCGCCAAAACCATCACTGTCGCCCAGGCGTAGACCAAGTGCATTATCGGAAATTTCCTGTGCGCCTATTGTTATTGTAAAAAGACACGCCAGTAATAAAAACGGATTTAAAATTTTCATATGTTCTGATTTTAGTTTAGGTTTAAAATCGCTCTCAGCTAATAAAAACTTAATTTTGCACCTAAAATTGTTCAAGATTGGATAAAAATCTTTTAATCGATCTGGGGAGTAACCTGGAAGGCACTTTACATTTTGATAAGCTTTCCAGAGTCTTGTATGCTACTGATGCTTCTGTATACAGAAAAGTACCAATGGCTGTAACCTTTCCCAAAGGTGAAAATGACATTATAAAACTAATTCTTTTTGCAAAACAACATCATATTGGGCTAATACCCAGAACTGCTGGCACATCATTAGCCGGACAATGCGTAGGTGATGGAATAGTTGTTGACGTATCCAAACATCTGACTAAAATTATACAACTAGATGTCGAAGGAAAAACCGTCACAGTTCAGCCTGGTGTAATCAGGGATGAACTCAATGAATATCTAAAAGAGCATGGTTTGTTTTTCGGACCAAATACATCAACCTCTAACCGCTGTATGATTGGAGGTATGGTGGGAAATAATTCGAGTGGGACAACATCTATTCAATATGGGGTAACGCGAGATAAAATCATTTCTTTAAAAACAATTCTGTCAGATGGTTCCCAGGCTTTATTTAAATCTGTCACCCCTGCCGAGTACAGAAAAAAAATGAATTTAAATACCCTGGAAGGATCTATTTACAGGGAATTGTTTACCGAGTTACAAAACAAAAAGGTACAGCAAAATATTAAAGAAGAATTTCCAAAAAGCAGTATTCACAGAAGAAATACCGGTTACGCGGTAGATGAATTATTGCACAGCAGCCTTTTTGGTGGTCCTGAGGATGAAATTAATATTTGTAAACTACTAAGTGGGAGTGAAGGAACTCTGGCTTTTACTACTGAGATCACGTTGCAATTAGACGACAGTCCACCTCCAATTGCAGCCATGGTTGTTACCCACTATAAAACCCTCGAAGATTGCCTCCAGGACGTCGTGCCTGTTATGAAACACAATTTACACCTGTGCGAAATGATGGATAAAGTGATTTTGGATTGTACCAAAAATAACAGAGAACAGTTATCCAATCGATTTTTTGTTCAAGGTGATCCGGCAGCCTTACTTATGCTGGAGTTGAAAGATGATTCTGAAGATGGTCTTGAAGGAAATTTGCAAAAACTCCTAAAAACGATAGAGGCTTCCGGACTTAGCTATGCCAATCCTATTCTGAGGGGAAACGATATTAACAAAGCCATTGCTTTAAGAAAGGCAGGTCTTGGCCTATTAGGGAATATGGTGGGAGACAGGAAGGCCGTGGCGTGCATAGAGGACACTGCGGTTGCCTTAGACGATCTGAATGATTTCATTGGAGAGTTCACACAGATTATGAAGGGTTACGGCCAGGACGCCGTCTATTACGCTCATGCAGGTGCTGGCGAACTTCATTTAAGACCAATTCTGAACTTAAAACGGGCTGATGATGTTGCGCTTTTCAGGGCAATCACCACAGATGTGGCTAAACTCACTAAAAAATATGGAGGGTCCTTTAGCGGGGAACACGGTGATGGCATTGTCAGAGCAGAATTTATTCCTATGATGCTTGGAGAGGATAATTATAAATTGCTTGCCCGGATTAAATCTTATTTTGATCCTGATCATATTTTTAATCCAGGAAAAATTGTAGACGCCTATCCAATGGACGAATCATTGCGCTATGAAATTGAACGCAAAGAACCCGAAATTAAAACAATTTTTGATTTCTCAGACAGCGAAGGGATATTAAAAGCCGCTGAAAAATGCAATGGGAGCGGGGATTGTAGAAAAACCCATTTAGCTGCTGGTGGAATGTGTCCCAGCTATCATGCAACCAGGAATGAAAAGGATACCACCAGAGGACGTGCAAATGCGCTTCGGGAAGTACTCACAAATTCCACTGAGATAAACCGATTTAATTCTAATGATTTAAAAGAAGTATTCGACCTCTGTTTAAGTTGTAAAGCCTGTGCCAGTGAATGTCCCAGTAATGTTGATGTTGCTACCTTAAAATCTGAATTTTTGTATCAATATCAGGAAACTAACGGGTATAAATTCAGAAATAAATTATTTGCATTTAATACCAGATTAAATGCGCTGGGTAGCAGGGCTCCCAAAATCACGAATACGATTTACAATTCTCGAATACTGGGTTATTTGATCAAGAAAATTTCAGGAATTGCATCTGAAAGATCATTGCCAAATATTTCAAAAATAAATTTAAGTAAATACATTCAAAATACTTATAAACAAGAAGTTAATACAGAAAAAGAAGTTATCCTCTATATTGATGAATTCACACGTTACCTGGACACTGATGTTGGTAAAGATGCCATAGACCTATTATGTGGATTGGGGTATAGCGTACGTCTTTTTTTTGGCGAAAGTGGACGAACATATATTTCAAAAGGGTTTTTAAATGAGGCTAAAAAGCTGGCAGATAAAAATATGGTATCATTGCTCAAATATGCCCAAAAGGGAACTCCAATTCTTGGAATAGAACCTTCGGCAATACTGACCTTCAGAGATGAATATAAAAGATTTCATTTTGAAACGGGAAAAGTTGAAGCAATTGCCTCTGCATCTTATCTTATTGAGGAATTCCTGGCTAATGAAATTAAAAATGGAAACATTAGAAAAGAACAATTTACACAGTCGGCTGCAACAATAAAAATACATGTCCATTGCCATCAAAAGGCTCTCTCTGACCAAAAAGTAACTTTTGATGTATTAAATCTCCCGGAAAACTATAAAGTTAGTATCATTTCCTCTGGCTGCTGTGGTATGGCCGGATCCTTTGGATATGAAAAGGAGCATTATAATACAAGCATGCAAATTGGGGAGTTAAAACTCTTTCCATCCATAAGAAAATCTGAAGAGAGCGTAATTATTGCGGCTAACGGGACGAGTTGCAGGCATCAGATTTTAGATGGCACAAAGCGGAAGGCGCTCCACCCCTTAACTATTTTAAAAAATGCATTATGCATCAATTGATTTGTATTCTTTTTTGGCAGTTTGTTGTTTTGAGACCTGTTTTATTTTAAGGGAGCTAATGACTTCTGTTAAATCCATTGACTTTAAATCTTCATCTGCAAAAAAGGGAGAGAGTTTGTCATAGCTGTAATTATAAACTTTCCATCGCTTAAATGAATACTCCAAAGCGCTAAGGTTTTCTACCCAATCACCGGAATTAAGATAAGTACAATTGCCGTTCTTTGTCTCAAGAATTTCCTTTTTAGGCTGGTGAATATGTCCGCATATCACATAGTCATATCCCTTTGCGATACCTGTTTCTATTGCTGTCCGTTCAAAATTGTCAATATATCTTACAGCATTCTTTACATTATTTTTTATTTTTTTTGCCAGTGAATATCTTTCTTTCCCAAGTTTGATAAAGAACCAATTTAATATTCTATTTAAACGGAGCAGGAGACCGTAACCATATCCACCCAGTTTAGCGAGCCACTTTGCGTGTAGAATAGAAATATCAAAAACATCTCCATGAAAAAACCAGGCTTTTTTGCCGTCTAATTCTAAAATTAATTTGTCCTTAATAGTAAAGTTTTCTATAAATGTATTGCTAAACTTACGCAACATATCGTCATGATTACCGGTAATATACATGACTTCAGTGCCATTTGAAGCCATACTTATAATTTTTTTAAGAATCCTCAAATGCGACACAGGGAAGTAGTGTTTGCTAAATTGCGAGATGTCGATAATATCACCGTTTAAGATTAATTTTTTAGGTTCTATGCTATTTAGATAGGCCATTAATTCTTCTGCATGGCAGCCATAGGTCCCTAAATGCACATCTGATATTACCACTACGTCTATACTCCGCTTCTTCAAAGGATAAAGAATTAATTGATTGTAAAATTAGACCCATTATTATAATATTGTTTTAAGTTAAAGTCACTATTTTATAATGCTAAGGTTAAGTTTGACATAGATAAACGGCCATTTGTTACCTTATTATTAACTGGACGCGCGTTTTGGTTTCCGTTCATTTAACATCTATCTTTGGCTAGTAAAAAAGGAGTTTAAACTCTTAATTGGAAATAAGAAAGACGCTAATTTATGGCTGGAAATACGTTTGGGACACTTTTTAAACTCACTACTTTTGGTGAATCACATGGTAAAGCAATCGGGGGCGTTTTGGATGGCTGCCCATCAGGAATAACTTTGGACCTGGATGCCATTCAGCAAGATCTGGATAGAAGAAAGCCAGGCCAGTCGGCAATAGTTACCCAGCGTAAAGAACCGGACACAGTCGTTTTTTATTCCGGTATTTTTGAAGGGAAGACTACGGGAACACCAATTGGGTTTGCTATTTATAATACCAATCAAAAATCAAAAGATTATTCACATATAAAGGACTCTTATCGCCCTTCTCATGCAGATTACGTCTATGATAAAAAATATGGTTTTAGAGATTATAGGGGAGGGGGCAGAAGTTCAGCCCGTGAAACAGCAAGCCGAGTGGTTGCCGGCGCAATAGCCAAACAATTTTTAAATGGAATTCGCATAAATGCTTTTGTTTCTCAGGTAGGTTCAATTCGCCTGGAAAAGGGCTATACCGATCTGGATTTAAATTTAACGGAAAGTAACGTTGTTCGTTGTCCGGATCCGGATACGGCTGCCAGGATGGAATCCTACATTAAAGAAATTCGAAAAGAAGGAGATACAGTTGGTGGGATTATTAGTTGCGTAATAAAGAATGTCCCAGTTGGACTTGGAGAGCCCGTTTTTGATAAACTACATGCCGACCTGGGAAAAGCTATGTTATCTATTAACGCAGTTAAAGGGTTTGAGTATGGCAGTGGTTTTGAAGGTGTTAAAATGAAAGGAAGTGTTCATAATGATCAATTTAAAGCAGACGGCAGTACAATTACCAATAACAGCGGTGGTATACAGGGAGGGATAAGCAACGGTATGGATATTTATTTCAACGTGGCTTTTAAACCGGTTGCTACTGTCATTCAGTCTTATGAAACTCTTGATAAAGATGGGAACATGGTCAAAACTCAGGGTAAAGGTAGGCATGACCCATGCGTAGTACCAAGAGCGGTGCCAATCGTAGAAGCAATGGCGGCATTAGTACTTGCAGATTTCACTCTGCTAAACAGGACCATCAAATTATAAACTTCCTTTTTTAGGGGTTTTCCCATCAAAATACTATCTTTCTAAACTAAACTTTTTATATGAAGAAACTGGAATTGCATTGGCAAATCCTGATAGGGATGATTCTTGGCCTTCTTTTCGGCTTCGCAATGACCTATATTGAATGGGGTCGTGGTTTCGTACAGGATTGGATTAATCCTTTTGGAACCATATTCGTTAAACTTCTTAAACTAATTGCAATCCCTCTTATTCTGGCATCTTTGGTCAAGGGAATTTCTGATTTAAAGGATATTTCAAAATTTAGAAATATTGGGCTTCGAACAATAGCCATATACATATGCACTACAATAATTGCCATTACTATCGGTCTGGTTTTGGTTAATATTTTAGAACCAGGCGAAGGCATTTCAGAGGAAACAATTACTAAATTAACAGAGACCTATGCTTCAGATAGTGGTGTAACCTCCAAACTGGAAGCTGCTTCCAGGCAAAAACAAGTTGGCCCATTACAGTTTTTGGAAGATATGGTGCCCGATAATGCATTTGGTGCATTAAGCGATAACAGTCTTATGCTTCAAGTAATATTCTTTACTATTTTCTTGGGTATATCCATGTTGTTAATAGGTGAAAAAAGGTCTAAACCACTAAAGAAGTTTTTTGATTCATTAAATGATGTTGTGCTGAAAATGGTAGATTTAATAATGCTTACGGCTCCTGTGGCAGTTTTTGCATTATTGGCTAATGTTGTTGTTTCTTCCGGCGACCCGGATCTATTACTGGCATTATTAAAATATGCAGGAGTAGTAGTTTTGGGACTATTTTTAATGATTGTTTTTTATAGCATAGTTGTGGCTACGTATACGAAGAAGAATCCCTTTTGGTTTTTAAAGGAGATTAGTCCGGCCCAACTATTGGCTTTTTCCACAAGCTCTAGTGCCGCTACATTACCTGTGACTATGGAAAGGGTAGAAGAGCATATTGGCGTAGACAAAGAAGTGTCTAGTTTTGTACTCCCTGTAGGGGCTACCATTAATATGGATGGTACAAGTTTATACCAGGGTGTTGCGGCTGTTTTTATCGCTCAGGCTCTTGATTTTCATCTTACGCTTGGAGGACAATTGACAATTGTTCTTACCGCATTACTTGCGTCAATTGGCTCTGCCGCTGTACCTGGAGCTGGTATGGTAATGCTGGTAATTGTTTTAGAATCTATTGGTTTTCCATCAGATAAGCTGGCAATTGGTCTGGCACTTATTTTTGCAGTAGACCGGCCTTTGGATATGTGCAGGACTATTATAAATGTTACCGGAGATGCGACCGTTGCTATGGTTGTTGCAAAGTCTGTTGGTAAATTAGGTAAACCCCATATAGAGGATTGGGACGAATTTTATGAAGAGGTAAAATAAATTTAATATACTACGAATGAACATTTGTTTTCTTATGTATCCCTGGGAGGAGATTGATCCTGAGAATGATACAAGCCTGGCTTTAATTCACGAATGCGTTAAACGAAACCACGGTGTAGCCTTGTGCACACCCGCTAATCTCACTATTCGGAATAGTGTTACAAATGCCTTTTGCACTGTTATAGGCAGAATGGATAAAGTGCCCGCTAGTCTTAGGTCTTTTTATAAGCAGGCAGAAATTAGGGAAGAAATGCTTCCGCTTGCCGGTTTTGATGTAATATTCATGAGAGCCAATCCACCACTGGATCCTATTATGTTGAATTTTTTAGATTCTGTAAAGGACGATGTGTTTATTATGAATTCCTTGCAGGGTTTAAGAGAAGCGAATAACAAACTGTACACAGCGGCTTTTGGTGATAGCCATAGCAATATAATTCCCGTTACCCATGTTTCCAAGAATAAGAATTATCTGGTAAAACAGATTAAAGAATCTAAAGCCGATAAAATGATCTTAAAACCATTAAACGGCTTTGGCGGATCGGGAGTAATTTTGATTGAAAAATCAGCAATGTCAAATATAAAGTCCCTTTTGGATTTTTATGTTACCAGCTCTGATGGTTCATCCAATTATGTTATTCTTCAGGAATATATTGAAGGGGCTGATCAGGGTGATGTAAGAATTCTGATTTTAAATGGAGAGCCTATTGGCGCAATGAGGCGAATTCCGGGTTCTGATGATCATCGCTCCAATGTTTCAGCAGGGGGTTCAGTTGCCAAGCACATACTTACAAAACAAGAAAAAGCCCTTTGTAAACAAATAGGGCCCAAACTTGTAAAGGATGGGTTATATTTTGTGGGGATCGATGTAATAGGAGGTAAATTAGTTGAGGTGAATGTAATGTCCCCCGGTGGGATAACCTATATGAATAAGGTCTATAAAACAAAAATTCAGACCAAGATAATAGACTTTATAGAAAGCAAGGTGGTGGATAAATTACAGGCGTTCAACAGGCGTTCCAGATTGCGAAATGAGGTTGAGAATGCTTAAACTTTCAGTTGCTGATATTATCTCAAATATTGAATCTGAAATACCGTTTGAGGCAGTTTCAGAAGATTATTCCTTTACTTTAAAGATTAGTGAATACGCCCCATACATATGCGCTGCTGTGCACGATGGGCATCAGTTCAGAAAATCACTTTGGGATAATTGCATTCATACAGAATATGAACGATGGTATGAAGAAGATCCCTGTACAAGTCAAATGGTAGCCTCACATCCCATTGTGCTAACGGCTTGTGATAGCAGATTTGAATATGATCTTAATCGACCTCCTGATGGAGCTATTTATTCAGATGCCTGGGGAAAGCAGTTATGGAAAACACCATTATCTGAAGAAGAATATGAGCTTAGTATGCATAAACATGCATCTTTCTATAGTGTTGTTCACGCCCTTGTATATCAAATTGAAAAAAAATATGGTAAGGCCATCGTTTTTGATATGCATAGTTATAACTGGAAACGCTGGGATAGGGAAGTACCTACCTGGAACCTTGGAACCAGTAACATTGATAACTCCCGCTTTGGTAGTATAGTTACAGATTGGCAACAAAAGCTGGGAGAAATGAAATTACCAAATAATATAAAATCGGACTGCAAAATTAACGACACCTTTCAGGGAAATGGGTTTTTTCTGAAATATATAACAACTACTTTTAGTAATACCCTCGTTTTAGCGACAGAAATTGCAAAGGTCTATTGCGATGAGCTTTCAGCCATTATTTATCCTGAAGTGGTGCGAGCTGTGGAATTGCAATTAAAAGTATTAGTACCTTTGCAGGCTAAAGAATTTCACGAAGAAGATTTATGATTACAGAAGACCATCGCCTGGCAATTCAGTACAAATATCCTAATTTGTTGGAAGTTGATGACAACCTGGATCGGTTGATAAGGAGCATTGAGCTGCTCAGCTATGTAAATCCATTAAATATCGAAAAGGAAAAACATAAGTTTTTTGCTTCGAAATATGCTGAAGATCCTGAATTTAAGTATCCAAAATTAAAGTTTGATCCTTATAAGCTTCATCGTCTATTTTATTCGCAAAGATTGGAGCGTATTCAGGATACAGAATTAAAGAATTTATATACCGAAATAATTTATTATTATGCCAATATGGTGCAATGCATCAAAACTATTGGCAAGGGTAAAGAGTTTTATTACAACTCGCTTAATATTTATGGAACCCCTACAGAGAAGGATGTTCAAAATGCAAAATTCATATTACATTTTAATGATGAACCAGCAAGTGTAGATATGGAAAAAGTCTTCTCTACCGAAGAAGCCAAAGCCTATTTTGAGGATTTTGCTGCATCCTATGAATTTCCTGTAAATATTAAATATGCAACACATATAGCAGCTGATGCGATGGTAAGCAATGCTACCAAAACATTACTTATAAAACGCAATGCGAGATTTAGCCAAAACCAACTGCTAACATTGGCCAATCATGAAATTGGAGTACACCTGGTCACTACGTTTAATGCTTCACTTCAACCGTTAAAAATATTTTCCAACGGATTCCCCAAAAATGTGGAAACACAGGAAGGGCTTGCTGTTTTTAGTGAATATATGAGTGGTGCGCTTACAATTAAAAGGCTCAAAGAATTAGCGTATAGAGTTTTAGCTTCAGATAGTTTAATTAAAGGATATTCTTTTGCCGACACTTTTGATTTGATACATAATCAATACAAACTCAATAGAAATGATGCCTTTTCTATAACATTAAGAGCCCACAGAGGGGGTGGATTTACCAAAGACAGGTTATACTTAAGTGGGTTAAAAAAAATCTACAGACGCTATAAAAGTAATAAGTCTATGGATCTTCTACTTACCGGAAAAGTAGCAATAAACAATATGGATCAGATTAAATACTTGCAGAATTTAGGACTGGCTCAGCTTATTAGCTTTAATAATCTAGCTTTTTCAGAGAATCGAAGCAACAATGCTACTCTGGATTTTATTTTAAATAATCTGAAATAGTTTAATCAAGAAATTTTGCTTTTAGTTCGGGGGTAGGGATCATGCATTCATTTTGTTTCCCAAACCAGCCATACCTGTTTTTTGCTACAAAATCATAGATCCAATCCCTTATAGGTTTCGGCACCCATTCAAAAATACCTAATAGCCGCCATCCACCCCCAAAAGACTTACCAATCTCCAGGGCCGCAGTTGATTTTGTATAAAAGGCAATATTAGGATCAATCAGAATGATGGAATCTATTTGTGAGGAATCTATTCCCCTTTCATTAAGAAGAAATGCAGCTACATCACTTTGCAAAGCGGCAAACTTGTAGACGTTTTTTTTATCATGCTTAATGACAAATTGAATAGCGCTATTGCAAAGGTTGCAAACGCCATCAAACAATATGATTTTCTTATCTCCTTGCGTTATCACGATTCAAAAATAAAGCCTAACAATAAGATTCCGATATGTTTTATAATGTATTTAAGAAAGTTCGGCATTAATTTATGAGTAAGCTTGTGGTTTCTAATGATAGTCAAAAACTATTTTTTGGTTTCAACCAATTCCAATTGATCCACACTTACATTAGTGGTAAACATACCGTAGTTGACTACAGCTTTGTTTTTTTCGAGTTTGTCAATGCTGCCAACGGCTCTGCCATCAAACATTCTAACCCGATCTCCAATTTTAAAAACTGGTCTCGGTTTATTTTTCTCTTTTAAACCTGCTTTTTTCTTTTCTATCTTCTTTTTCTCACGAATAATATTTACCTCTTTCTGCACTTCCTGAGCAGTTTGTACTTTTTTTTGTCGCTCAGTCTTGGCTTGAACAGCAGATTTTTTCTTGCGTTTACTATTTTCAGTCTCCACAATTCTTATAAGTTCGGAAACAAGGATGCGTTTCTTTTTATCTTGAAAATATTTGTCTGCTATAGTATTTACTTTATTACCCAATACGATCATTCTCTGGTCATGGTCATACAATTCCTGATAATTTTCCAACTTCGATTTTACTTTGGCATTTAGTTTTTCCAGCCTAATAGCTTCATCCCGGGCTTTAGACTCTTCTTCCTGTAACCTAGTACCCGTTTGAGCCATTTTATTCCGTTCTTTCTGCATTTTGGCAATGGTTGCATCAAACCGTAATTTACCTCGCTCAACCTTCTTTTTGGCTTTGTTGATTAGATTATATGGAATCCCATTTTTCTGGGCTACTTCAAAAGTAAAAGAACTTCCGGGCTGTCCTAACTCCAATTGAAAGGTGGGCTCCAGAGTCTTGGAATTGAATAGCATATTCGCATTTGTAGTATGAGGCAATTCATCTGCTAATGCCTTTAAATTGGCATAGTGGGTAGTAATTACCCCAAACGCTCCACGCTCATAGAAAACTTCTAAAAAAGCCTCTGCAAGTGCTCCACCTAATTCGGGATCACTTCCTGTTCCAAATTCATCAATAAGGAATAAGGTGTCCTTATTACACTTCTTAAGAAACTTATTCATATTCTTAAGTCTGTAACTGTATGTGCTCAGATGATTCTCAATAGATTGATTATCACCTATATCTGTAAGAATATTTTTAAACAGACATAAAGAACTGCGTTCATGAACAGGAATCAATAGCCCGCTTTGCAACATAACCTGAAGTAACCCTATTGTTTTTAGAGTAATACTTTTCCCCCCGGCATTTGGGCCTGAAATTACGATTATCCTTTTCTCCGGATGAAGCTCAATGGTCTGAGGCCATGTCTTTTGTCCACTTCTTTTGTTAGTTAAAAAAAGTAACGGATGGAAAGCATCTCGCAAATAAAGCCTGCCATTACTGTTTATTTCAGGTAATAGCGCATTCATTTCACTTGCGTATTTAGCCTTGGCAGCTGTAATATCGACTTGTGTTAAAAAACTTTGATATTCACGCAGGAGATATTCGTAAGGCCTTATCAGATTTGTTAATTGATTCAGAATCCTTTGAACCTCCTCTTTTTCATCAAATTCAAGGTTATTAAGTTCTCTGCTATATCTTAGTGAAGCCTCCGGTTCTATATAAACAATACTTCCGGTTTTAGAGGTTCCCATTACGGTGCCTTTAACTTTTCGCCTGTACATTGCCTTAACCGCCAGTACTCTCCTATTTTCTACGACAGACTCCCTGATTTCGTCCAAAAAGTCTGCAGACTGGCAGGAATTCAAGGCTGTTATAAAACTTTGATTGATTTTACCTTTAACCTGGTTTATTTGACTGCGTATGACTTTTAATTCAGCCGAAGCATTGTCTTTCACCTCACCAAAACGATCGATAACTAAATCTATATTAGATATTATCTCGGTATTGGATTCAATTTTTTCGGTACTGGCAAATAACAATGGGTAATAATCCTTAAACTTTTTGAAGAATTTTTTATGGGTATTCACAGAAGTGCAAATAATTCCAATTCGTCGAAAACCTGAAATTTCCAGGGTTGTATTTTCTATTTTAAGTAGCTTCAATTCCTTGTTTATGGAATCAAATCCGTGATTGGGAATCCGATTATCATTGCTATAAGAAGACAGATATTCAGAAGTTTGCCCTAATACTTCTATTAGGTCTTCTTTTGCTGATATTGGCTGGATAGCTACAGCCCCTATCTTTCCTAATTCAGTACTGCAGCGGTCAGACAGTTGCTGCAATACTAAAGGGAACTCTAAATCTTGTAAGGTTTTTTTATCTATTGTTTGCATTTTTAGGAATTGCAGATGTCAAAGGTATGGAATAGGGGTGATTTTGAAAATTCTATTAGGCAATGAGTACAAATAACATGACGCGAATGAAAAAACTATGTAAATAACACTGGGTAAAAGGCATGCTGATTTTATCATTTAGGGCAATAATCCTATATAAAACGGTGTTTAGTAACTATAGAACAACGATTTAAATTTAGTTCTGAGCCTAAAAGCTGTTTTAGATGAGAAGATATTTCAATAGTACTGTCCTGCTATTTCTACTTACAATTATTGTTAGTTGCAGTACAACGAGGAATGTTGATATTCTAACCATAGAGCCTGCTCCGGTTTCTCTTTCCAATACGATTAAAAGAGTAGGGATCATAGGAGGGAAAGTACATTTAAAGGAAGAGAAAGAACAAACCGGACTACACCAGCTCATTTCAAGAGAAAATCAAGAACTTGCCCAAAAAGCAAGGGATGCCGCAATTAATGGTTTATATAATGAACTTACTGGTGACAGTCGTTTTGATACTATCATATTGATGGAGGATATTGTGGAAAATGAGAAAGATCCTGATAATAATGGAGCCTATTTAGGCTGGGACATGGTTGAAGCATTATGTGAAAAACATCAGGTGGATGCTATTTTTTCAATGGCTTATTATGATTCAGACACCAGGGTATCTTTAAAGAAAACCACGATGGATCAACATAATTTATTACGGGTTAAAGAAAAAGTTGCAGCACACCAGATTACACTTGAAACCCTGATTGAAAACGGCTGGCGGATTTATGACCCCTCAAATAAGCTGCTTATTGATGAATTTACTTTTAACAATCAGATAATTTCAACGGCTAAGGGACTTGATCCATATGAAGCACTGCAGGCAATAGAAGACAGAGCAAAAGATATAGTAGAACAGGGTAAGCAAACAGGAAGTTCTTATGGTGCCAGATTACAACCCTATGAGCATAGTATTACCAGGGATTATTTTGTACGCGGAACACCAGATTTTGAACAGGCAGAAATCTATACTTTAACGGGTGATTGGGAGGCGGCAGCAGACCTTTGGAAAAAGGAAACGGAAAATAATGATCCAAAAATAAGCAGCAAAGCCTGCTATAACCTGGCGATTTTAAATGAACGCAACAATAATTTAGCAGAGGCAATGGGCTGGGCAGACAAAGCCTATTCTAAACACCAGGCAAAAAAAATAGCGGAGTATATAGAATCATTAAAGTACCGGCAACAGCAACATGAGCTCCTTCTCCTTCAACAATCAGAACCTTTAACTTCAAAATAGTTTTCCAGACCGATTGGAATATTATTTATGATTTGGTAATGTGGTTATTATTGGTTTAATTTTATAACCGGTAATAAGTCCTTTAATAAATGAACGTTTCTATTCATCCAAGCTGGCAGAGTCAGCTGCATTCTGAATTCCAACAACCTTATTTTGATTCACTGGTGCGATTTGTTAGAGATGAATACGCCTCAACTACATGTTTTCCTCAGGGAAATAAAATTTTTGCTGCATTTGACCATTCAAATTTTGAAGCGACCAAAGTAGTAATCATTGGCCAGGATCCTTACCACGGGCCCAACCAGGCCAATGGCCTTTGTTTTTCAGTAAAAGATGGAATCCGGCATCCACCATCATTAATAAATATATTTAAAGAAATAGAGACAGATATTGGGAAACCATACCCAAAAAGCGGTGACCTTGAACACTGGGCGGATCAGGGAGTTTTGTTGTTGAATGCCACGCTAACTGTTAGGGCGCATAGCGCCGGGAGTCATCAAAATAAGGGATGGGAAGTTTTTACTGATGCCGTTATCCGGAAACTTTCGGACGAAAAGGAAGGGCTCGTATTTTTGTTGTGGGGCGGATTTGCCAAAAAGAAGATCACTTTGATTGATACTTCAAAACATCACATTCTTACAAGCGGTCACCCGTCTCCTTTAAGCGCCAACAGGGGCCTGTGGTTCGGCAACAAACATTTCAGTAAAACGAATGAATTGTTAAAGAAGATGGGCAAAGTACCTATACATTGGTAATCAATTTATCAACTTCAAGTTTGTGACTTATCAAGTCTAGTCTATACAGATATTCCTGAACGATATCAATTGTTTCCATACTTATTTGTGACTGGCTCCATTGGGTCATGCTTAACCATTCCCGAACATCTTCAATTCGTTGTTCATATTTGTTAGAAATTGTCCTGTCAATACTGGGGATATGTTTGAATTCCGTAGTGTAAAGATTGATGACTTCTAAAATATGAAGAAGCGTTCCTTTATGATCATCAAGAAAAGAATCAGTAGCAGCGATTACAAAACATGGCCATGGAGTAGGGCAGTCTGCAATTCTTCTGAAGATACCGGAATCTACAATAGGTTTAGTTGTAAAGTGTTCCCACATAAAATAATCTGCTGTTCCCAATTTCAGGGCTTCTATAGCCCCATCCAGGGTATTCACAACATGGAAATTAAGTGACGAGGTATCCCATCCATTAGATTGGGCATTCACAAAGGACATTAGGTGGCTGCCACTGCCTAACCTGCTAATTGCCACAGTTGCATTTTGTAGATCTGCCATATTTTGGAATTCACTATCCGCAGCTACATGGATTCCCCATTGAAGGGGCGTGGCTATATACTCCTGGATTATTTTTACAGGATTACCTTCAGTTATACTTTTTACAATACCTTCAGTGAGAATAATTGCCAGGTCTGCCTGCCCTTCTTCCAACATGGTACACATCTTCCCTGTACCTTCAGGAACATCTGTCCATACAAGATCTATTCCTCTTGTTTTAAACGCGCCTTCTTCTATGGCCATTAGCCAGGGAAAATTAAAATGTTCCGGGACGCCTACGATTTTTACAGTTTTCAATAGGCCGTAAGTTTATCAAGCGTATATTTAATAAGGGAATCAATGGTTTTAACCGGGTCTTTGGAAAATTCTCCGGTACTTCTGTTAGCTAATATGCAATTCATCGATGCAGCTCTGTGTCCCATTAATTTTGCAAGCCCAAAAATTGCAGATGTTTCCATTTCCAGATTAGTAATTCTCATTCCATTATACTCAAAAGAACTTAATTTAGAATTAAGGTCATTATCCTCTAATAATAAGCGAAGCCTTCGCCCCTGCGGTCCATAGAAACCAACGTTGGTGCCGGTGATACCTAAAATAACCTTGTCTGAACGCAGTTTCTCTGTTAATTGCAGATCTGATTCAACAACATAGGGTATAGACTTGTACACAGACCAGTCTGTATGATCAATAAAAGCAAGTTGCATTTCGGGATACTGAATATGTTCGCTTTCGTAGAAATGAAGCACATTGTCAAAACCCATGGCATATTCACTTAATAAAAAAGAATCTGTTTCTATATCTGGTTGAATTCCGCCCGAAGTGCCAATTCTGACTATATCCAGACTAGTTTTGTCTTCTTTTATAGTTCTGGTCCCGAAATCAATATTGACCAAGGCATCAAGCTCATTCATCACAATATCAATATTGTCCGTTCCTATGCCTGTGGATAAAACAGAGATTCTGGTTCCGTTAAGCAAACCGGTATGTGTGATAAATTCCCTTTTCCCCTTTTGTAATTCAAGGGTGTCAAAATATTTGGAAACTAAAGGAACCCTGTTTTGATCGCCAACAACGATAACAGTCTCTGCCAGGTCTTCGGGAAGTAAATTGAGGTGGTATATGCTTTTGTCAGCATTAAGAATGAGTTCGGATGCACTCAGCTGCATACTACAGTTTTAAAATTCTGTCGGACTCAGTATTATATAAGAAATTATATTTTAAAGCCCCTCCCAGGTAGTCTTCACTGTCTCTTATTTTAGAATAATAATTGGTTTGGCCATCGAGAATTTGCTTGCCTTTTGCGGTAAGTCTTACCGGGTTGAAGGATGAAAATAGAGGTCGTAAGCTAGAAATTACCCGCTCGTACTGGGTATCACCAAAACCATAAAACCCTTGATTTTCAATTAGTTTACCTAACAGCTCCTTTTTAGATTTAGGTTTTTGATGAAGAGAAAATTCCAAGACGCGATTTTCCAATTCGTTTAGACCATTTTTAATGGTAGGAAACCTTCTGAGGTGAACTTTAATGGCATCTGAGAGATAATCAAATTGATAATTATCAAAACCTATTAGATTTTCTAATCGGATGGGATTATCACTGCAATACAATTGCCAGACATAGTCTGCATATTCAATATCGTTCTGAGAAAGCTTTACTTTATTTTCATAAGAATTCAAAAGTTGTTCATCACTCAAGTCATTAAGTCTGTATAAGCGATTTGTTTCGTCTTCATCACCACTGCAAACCAAATAGATTTCGGCATATCGACGATGTTTTTTGAGCCAACTTAGGACAGCCAGCATATTTATCTGGCAAAAAAGGTCGTATTCAAACCAAAGTATAATCTGATCCTGCTGTTTATGATTACAAAGGGAACGATATTCTTTTAGTGTTTTTTCAACAAACCAGGATTTACTAACCTTATAATTTTTATGAAGAAAATCAAAACGTGTTTTCCAAAAGGATTCACTGCCCACATTGGTTTCCGTTTTACCCTCACAAAGCATTTCCCGCCAGGTTATTATGTCGCCCTTAAGTTTTAGTGTCTTTAACTTTTGGGTGAAACTATCCCCGTTGGTGATATGCAATTGGGAACTCATTATATAGGTTGTTTAGTTTATAACGTTTAAAAGTAACATTTAATCGAAAAAAACAAAAACAAATTAACAGAAAAACCTGTGTAATTTTATAAAAATAAATTATCTCACTTGTTCAGCAGGATAAAAGCACCCCCAAGTTAACCCCCAACTCGTTTTGTCTTAAAGCCCATTTCCTGAAGCAGGGTCATAATTTTGTCCCTGTAGTCCCCTTGAATTATGATAGAACCGTTTTTAAATGACCCTCCAACACTTAATTTTTTCTTTAAATCCTGCGCTAATTTCTTAAAATCTTGCTCAGCTCCGTTATACCCTTCCAAAATAGTGATCGGCTTACCTTTTCTTTTTTCGTATTTACAAATTATGGGCTCTTCCTGAAGCCATACTTCGCGCTTCTTCTCCGTAATTTTTTCCTCTTCTGATGAGATGTGTTCAGGGAATAAGTTCTTTAATTGATCTTTTAAATCCATTTCAAGACAATTATATTTATTGGTAAAACATACAATATTTGAAAATAAAAAATATGATATGTTTTTGAAATAAAATTAGTTACATACTTTTATTTAAAGTAATAAATTATTTTTTAATTAAGCCAAGATCAATAAGACGTTCATTCAAAAACTCTCCTGCTGTAATATCCTCAAAATGCTTTGGGTGCTCTTCATCAATACAATTTTCAAGGCAATCGAGGGGCATATTACTTATGGGATGCATAAAAAAAGGAATAGAATATCTTGAAGTGCTCCATAATTCACGTGGGGGATTTACTACCCGGTGGACAGTTGATTTTAGTTTTTCGTTTGACAGGCGTGAAAGCATATCCCCAACATTGATCATTAACTGATCTGTGGTGGCGATCGCATCAACCCATTCTCCTTTATGGTTTTGAACCTGCAGACCTCTGCCATGTGCTCCCATTAGTAAGGTTATAAGGTTGATATCTCCATGAGCTGCTGCTCTTACAGCATTTTTGGGTTCATTCGTAATCGGCGGATAGTGAATTGGTCTTAAAATAGAGTTCCCGTTTTTAATATACTCATCAAAGTAAGTTTCAGGAAGATCCAGATGAATTGCCAGTGCTCTCAGGACATACTTCGCGGTTTTTTCCAACATCTTATAAGTTTCTTTGCCAACTTTATTAAACTCTGGCAGCTCTTTTACGGTGACATTTTCAGGATATTCCGCTTCCAAGGTGGGGTCGTCTTCAACGAACTGCCCAAAATGCCAAAACTCTTTTAAGTCTCCTTCTTTTCTTCCTTTGGCATGCTCTTTTCCAAATGAGGTATAGCCTCTTTGTCCGCCAATGCCTTCAATTTCATAAGAATCTTTTATTTCCTGAGGCAAATTAAAGAACTTTTTAACTTCATCATATAAATCCTTAACCAGGTCATCAGAAAGAAAATGACCGCTTAACGCCACAAAACCAATGTTTTCAAATGCGCTGCCTATTTCTTTTATGAATTTTTCTTTTCGCTGCGGATCACCACTTGTATAATCTCTTAGGTCTACGCTGGGTATACTGCTCATTGCTATGGTTTTTAGTAGTTTCAAAGTTAATAAATATTACCTGCAAATATGCAGGACATTTCTACTGTTTTATTGAGGTCAATTTTGTTACATTTATACCCAAAATACACCTACAATCTATTCGTTGAAATATGGAATATTTAAGCAAGGGGATTAGTAAAGAAAAATTGCTGGAGCTTTACCGTGCTATGTTGAAGCCAAGGATGATCGAAGAGAAAATGCTAATTCTCCTGCGACAGGGAAAGATATCAAAATGGTTTAGCGGTATAGGTCAGGAAGCTATTTCGATAGGAGTTGCCAGTGCTTTAACTAAAGATGAATATATTCTTCCAATGCATAGGAATTTAGGTGTATTTACCACGCGAGAGATACCCTTATTTCGATTATTTGCGCAATGGCAAGGTAAGTCCAGTGGATTTACTAACGGGCGTGATCGCAGTTTTCACTTTGGAACTCAGGAGTACAAAATTGTGGGAATGATTTCTCATCTGGGTCCTCAATTAGGGGTGGCAGATGGAATTGCTTTGGCTGATCTTCTGAAAAAGAGACAAAAAGTAACAGCTGTTTTTACCGGTGAAGGTGCTACAAGTGAAGGAGACTTCCATGAGGCTCTAAACGTTGCCGCGGTTTGGGGTTTACCGGTATTATTTTGTGTTGAAAACAATGGTTATGGGCTTTCAACGCCAATTTCAGAGCAGTTTAAGTGTGAACATATAGCTGACAAGGGCAAGGGCTATGGAATGGAAGCTCATATTATAAACGGTAATAATATACTTGAGGTCTACAGTAAAGTTAATGAGCTTTGTGAAAGCATCCGGAAAAAGCCAAGACCAGTTTTATTGGAGTTCAAAACATTTAGAATGCGCGGACATGAAGAGGCCAGCGGCACTAAATATGTTCCAAAAAAATTATTGGAGGAGTGGGCAGCCAAGGATCCTTTAGAAAATTATGTAGAATATCTGCACGCCCAGGAAATACTTTCTGAAGAGATGGAAGTTGAATTTAAAAAGGAGATTATTCACGAAATAGATGAAAACCTACAGCTCGCTTTTGCGGAAGGGCAAGTTCAATTTAATGAAAGTAAAGAATTAAATGACGTATATAAAGAGTTTGATTATCAAGATATTAAACCAAATAATGAAACACGTAATATTCGCCTGGTTGATGCAATTTCCGAAAGTTTAAAGCAATCAATGGAAAAGCATGAGGATTTGGTGATATTGGGGCAGGACATCGCTGATTATGGAGGTGTTTTTAAAATAACAGAGGGTTTTGTTGATGCTTTTGGAACAGATCGGGTGAGAAATACGCCTATCTGCGAATCAGCAATTGTATCCGCGGCTATGGGGCTTTCAATTAACGGAATGAAGTGTGTTATGGAAATGCAATTTGCCGATTTTGTTAGTTCGGGTTTTAATCCCATAGTTAATTACCTGGCCAAGGTCCACTACCGGTGGAATGAAAATGCGGATGTAGTAGTTAGAATGCCATGTGGAGGAGGAGTAGGAGCCGGTCCTTTTCATTCCCAGACCAATGAAGCCTGGTTTACAAAAACGCCAGGGCTTAAAGTAGTTTATCCAGCTTTCCCTTATGATGCCAAAGGTCTTTTGGCAACAGCGATTAATGATCCAAACCCTGTTTTGTTTTTTGAGCACAAAGCACTTTATCGCAGTATATATCAGGAAGTTCCATCAGCATATTATACCTTGCCTTTTGGAGAAGCCGCCCTATTGAAAGAAGGTGAAGAAGTTTCAATAGTAACTTACGGCGCCGGCGTTCACTGGGCTTTGGAATGTTTGGAACAAAACCCGGAAATACAGGCTGATCTTTTAGATTTGCGCACTCTCCAACCCTTGGATACTCTTGCTATTTTTGAATCAGTCAAAAAGACAGGTAAATTGATTATTCTACAAGAGGATAGTTTATTTGGAGGGATTGCAAGTGATATATCTGCCCTGGTTATGGAAGAGTGTTTTGAATTTTTGGATGCCCCTGTTAAACGGGTTGGAAGCCTGGAAACCCCTGTGCCATTTGCAAAATCTTTAGAAAACAATTATCTGCCTAAGGAAAGGTTTCTTAACTCCTTACTGGAGTTAATTAAATATTGAAATTATAATAGGCCTTTCAGTTAGTTAAATGATCTTATTTTATACTTTTAACACTTCAAAAATCTTCACAAAATTAATTTTATGAAAAACATATTTTATTTGGCAATTGCCATGCTTATAGTTTCATGCTCTGCAACAACTACTGCCAGTTCCCAGTCTTCACAAATGAAGAAAAAAACATTGAAAGGCACCTGGTCCTTAACAAATATTCGATTTGTTGGTGAAGAAGGGCTGTATAAAGCAGATTTATTTGGAATTGCAGATTCCCCCTGCTATAAGGGAGGAGAATGGCTATTTATTCCTAATAATGGAACTGGCAGATTCTCTATTAACGGATCTGAAAGATGCCAGGAGGGTACCCACCGCATACTTTGGTCTTTCTATGAGTCGGGTAACGGAAGTACTGAACTCCAGTTTAAATTGGTGGATGCCAAAAACAAACCTTTGAGCAGAGATAAAAGCGGCTATCGTATGACAGTTGAGAGCTTAGGTGAATCCAATGCTGTTTTTAGGGTTAAGGTAGATTATGAAGGAAAACCTTTTGATGTTGTCCTGACTTTAGATAAAGTTTCTAACGAGGTAAAGCTTTAAAATTTAACAATAACAAATAGTATTCAGATGACAAGAAAATTTACGAGTTACCTATTGGTTGCAATGATGTTTTTAACTTTGAACAGCAGTTGTAATGCGATAAAAAATTCCAATAAAACACAAAGAGGTGCTGCTATAGGAGGTGCCGGTGGCGCTCTGGTTGGTGGTCTTATTGGAGGGAATATAGGAGGAGCTTTAATTGGTGCTGCCATAGGCGGAGTTGCCGGTGGACTTATCGGTAATAAGATGGATAAACAGGCTCAGAAAATTGAGACTGAAATTCCCGGTGCGGATGTAAAACGGGTAGGTGAAGGAATACACATAATTTTTGACGATAAAAGTGGCGTGAACTTTGCGTTTGACAGTTCCGATTTAACAGCGGAAGCCAAGTCTAATCTGGATAAGGTTGCTGAAATATTTTTGGAATTCCCGGATACCAATCTGATGATACAGGGCTATACAGATAGTGTGGGTAATGATGATTATAATCTGAAATTATCCAAACGACGAGCAAACGCAGTTGCAGATTATTTGAAAGCAGAAGGTGTGGCGTCCAGCAGAATGACTGTTGAGGGTTTTGGCGAAGCGGCACCAAGGTTTGACAATGCCACTAAAGAAGGACAAGCCGGGAACAGAAGAGTGGAAATAGGTGTATCTGCCAATAAGCAAATGATAGAAGATGCTAAAGCTCAAGCTAATTAATTGATTCTGCGGAAAAGAATTAGTATTGTTTAAACCCGACTTGCAAGTCGGGTTTTTTCATTTAAAAACCATTATCTTCCAATTGTGGATCACTATGATATTATTATAATAGGTGGTGGATTAGCAGGACTGACAGCTGCAATTCATTTAGGGAATGAGTCCTATAAGGTACTACTATTGGAACGTTACCCTTATCCACATCACAAAGTATGCGGCGAATATGTATCTAATGAAATAAAACCTTATTTGGCAAATTTGGGAGTTGCACTTCCCAAAACAGTTTCAATTGATACACTGCAATTGTCAACGCGAACAGGCAAAAGGCTGGAAACAAAATTACCCCTGGGAGGTTTTGGAATAAGCAGATATACTTTTGACCATACCCTTTATAAAAAAGCAATTTCTTCAGGAGTCTCTGTTAAATTTGAAACTGTAAAAAATGTCATTTTTTCAAAAGATACCTTTAGTGTGTTTACAGAAAAGGGAAATAGTTATTCAGCTTCAGTAACTTTAGGAGCTTATGGCAAACGATCCGGATTGGATAAACAATTGAATCGAAAATTTATAGGTAAAAAAGCGCCCTGGATTGGGGTAAAGGCACATTATGCATTTCCTGAATTCCCGGATAACCTGGTAGCCTTGCATAATTTTGAGGGGGGATATGGAGGATTATCTAAAACAGAATCCGGAGCAGTGAATTTTTGTTATCTGGCCTCATACAAAAGCTTTCAGGTCGAAAAAAACATCGATAATTTTAATTCAAAGGTGGTAGCAAAGAACAAATTCCTAAATCAGTTCCTGGAGCAGGCACAGCCTCTTTTTGACGAGCCAATGAGTATTGCACAAGTATCATTTGACCGCAAACAGCTTGTTGAGCAACATATTTTAATGTGTGGGGATACTGCGGGTTTAATTCATCCGCTCTGTGGAAATGGAATGGCAATGGCAATTCACAGTGCCAAAATTGCATCAGAAAGGATTGATAATTATTTTAAGAATGCAGAATATGGACGCAGTGAGATGGAATCAGATTACAAAAAAGAATGGACGAATTCTTTTAAGCGGCGATTACAAACAGGAAGGATTTTACAATCCGTTTTATTGAGTCCTCGGGCGTCTAACCTGCTTATGGGAACTATAACTAAATCACCCCGACTTATCAGATCACTTATTAAAAGCACTCATGGAAAACCAATATCACTATGATGGGTATGCGATATAGAAACACGGAATCCGAATTAATGGACGACCCAAATGTGGCTATTGATACACTGCGGCAGGTATTTAAGGATATCAATAAAAGTAATCGCTTTTTGGGAGGCAATGCAATAACCCTTGGCAAAGTATGTAAGCTGATAAAAGAATTTCCCATGCAGCAATATACCATAGTAGATATGGGCTGCGGCGATGGGGAAACGCTTAGAGAGCTGGCGATCTATTTTAGGAAAACTAATGTAGATGTTGTGTTAATAGGTTTGGATCTGAGCGAAAATGCCTTATCTATTGGACGGACATTATCAGTTGATTTTCCTGAGATTACATTCTTAAAACAGGACATTTTAACCTTGAGGCCAATGGATCTAAATTGCGACATCCTTCTGTGTACACTCACAATGCATCATTTTAGCAATGAACAAATTCCATTATTCCTATCCCAATTCACAAAATTGGCAAAAATTGGCGTAATTATTAACGACTTACAAAGAAGTGCTCTTGCATATTATCTTTTTAAAGGGTTTAGTGCTATTTTTATAAAAACAAAAATTGCGAAACACGATGGTCTCATCTCTATTAAAAGTGGATTTAAGAAACAAGACTTAATATCTTTTTCAGAAGATTTACCTCATGCAACTCATACTATTAATTGGAAATGGGCTTTTAGATATGTATGGGTGATGCAGACCGCGCAACTAAGCCAATCATATGAATAGTGTACGAATAGCAACCGTGGCTAAAGAATTGCCGCCATACTGCAGAGAAACTAAAGATATCTTGCCTTTTGTTGAGCTGTGGCTCAGCGGACAGGAAGAAAGGTTTAGAAGAAAGGTGATAAAGATATTTGAGGGCGCGGCAGTAGATAGACGCTATGGCATTATGAATATTGAAGAAGTGTTTACAGCCACCAGCCTGGAAGCCAAAAACGACATTTATGTAAGAGAGGTAAAAAAATTGGGAACAGCTGTGCTGAAAAAAGCTCTTTTTGAAAGTAGCTGGAGTCCGGATTCTCTGGATTATATAATAACAGTAAGCTGTACGGGCATAATGATTCCTTCTTTGGATGCATATATTGTAAATGATCTTCAATTAAGACAAGATATCATCAGGTTACCAGTTACTGAAATGGGTTGTGCAGCCGGTGTTTCAGGACTTATTTATGCTGCTAACTTTTTAAGGGCAAATCCTGGGAAGCGGGCTGCGGTAATAGCTGTAGAAAGCCCTACCGCAACATTCCAACTAACGGATTACTCTATGGCAAATATGGTTAGTGCCGCTATCTTTGGTGATGGTGCAGCCTGTGTCTTACTAACTTCTGAAGAAGAGGCGTCAGGACCACGGATCGTTGCGGAAGAAATGTATCATTTTAGAAATGCCACACATCTGATGGGGTTTGACCTCACTAATACCGGGCTTAAAATGATCCTGGATCCATCTGTTCCCGAAACCATTGCAGAGCACTTTCCTGATATTGTGCATCCGTTTTTGGAAAAGAACGGAACTTCTATTGAGCATGTAGATCATTTAATCTTTCATCCCGGTGGAAAGAAGATTGTCCAAACCGTTGAAGATTTGTTTGGAAAATTAGGAAAAAACATAGATGATACACGCGAAACCTTGCGGTTATATGGCAATATGAGCAGCGCTACGGTGCTTTATGTTCTGGAACGATTTCTGTCAAAAGAAATAGGCAGAGGTGAACAGGGATTGATCTTAAGCTTTGGCCCCGGATTTTCCGCACAGCGTATTTTGCTGGAGTGGTAGATATAGAAAACAATGAAAGTGGAAGAAGTAAAAACAAATAATTGGGCGTTAATCCTTGGAGGAAGTAAAGGTCTTGGTCTTGCTACAGCCAGAAAGCTTGCAAGGAGTGGGTATAATATCCTGGTGGTCCACCGGGATCGAAATCTGGATATACCGGGCATAGAAAGCACTTTTAAAGAAATTAGTTCAGCTGGGATACTGTTTAAAAATTTTAATAAAGACGCTATTCAACCGGTAAGCAGAAAGGAATTAATACAGGAAATTCAGGACTTTATTCCTGAAGGTCACAAGATCAAAGTATTGGTTCACAGTATTGCAAAGGGCAACTTAAAACCAATGTATGCTCTAAATGAACAGGAACTAAGTAGCCAGGATTTTCAGATCACCATAAATGCAATGGCAATTAGTCTATATGACTGGACACAGGGGCTTATAAGAGCAGGTCTTTTTGCTGATGATTCACGGATCATTGCTTTTACAAGTGAAGGCTCTACAAAAGCCATGACTAATTATGGAGCGGTTGGAGCGGCAAAAGCTGCCCTGGAGGCTATTGCGAGAAATATGGCCCTGGAATTTGCTGTTCTCGGATTAAAAACCAATTGCATACAGGCAGGGGTAACGGATACCGAATCACTGAGGCGGATTCCGGGGAGTCGAAACCTTATAGAGCAGGCTATTTCACGGAATCCGAATGCGCGTCTTACCACGCCAGAAGATGTAGCTGATGTGGTCTACCTTTTATGTACAGAAGAGGCCAAATGGATTAATGGAACTGTAATTAAAGTAGATGGAGGTGAAAGTTTAAGATAAATTATGGATGTTATTAAGATCATAGAAAAGCTGCCATATGCCAAACCGTTTCTATTTGTGGACAACTTATCTCATATTGATAGTAGTGGCGCTGCAGGTAGTTTTTGTTTTCAAAAGGATCTTGATTTTTACGAAGGTCATTTTAAACAACTTCCTGTAACCCCCGGTGTTATACTTACCGAATGTTGTGCCCAAATTGGATTGGTTTGTCTGGGTATTTTTTTACTTTCGGAAACCCTGGAAACTAAAACAAATGACCTGGCTGTGGCCTTCAGCAGTTCTCAAATGGAATTTTATCTCCCGGTATATCCCGGAGAAACGGTATATGTAAGTTCGGAAAAGCTTTATTTCAGATTCAATAAATTGAAGTGTAAGGTAAAGATGCATAATGCAGCCAGGGAGTTGGTGTGCAAAGGTGAATTGGCCGGAATGATTAAATATTCAACTCATGGCGCATAGGGTAGTGGTAACGGGTTTAGGTATTTGTGCCCCTAATGGAGTTGGACTTAAGGACTTTACCAAAAGCCTGCAGGAGGGCAGTAGCGGAATAAGTTTTCAACAAGAATTAAAAGACCTGAATTTTGGGTGTCAAGTTGCTGGAAAACCAGAACTTACATCAGAATATATAAATAAATACTTCACTCCTTTACAACTTAAGGGTTTAAATGCAAGTGGTTTGGTTTATGGTGTGATAGCAGGCACAGATGCGTGGACTGATGCGGGTTTAAGTAAGGCTGAGGAAGATGAACCTGATTGGGACAGTGGAGTTATTTTTGGAACTGGTATTTTAGGGGTGGATAAATTTAGAGAATCAATTCATCTGGTAGACGCAGGAGATACACGGAGGTTGGGAAGTACTTCAGTAATACAAACCATGGCAAGCGGCATAAGCGCCTATCTGGGGGGTATACTGGGCTCGGGCAACCAGGTAACTACAAATTCGTCGGCGTGCACAACAGGGACAGAGGGTGTGATTATGGCTTATGACCGGATACGATCAGGAAAAGCAAAACGAATATTAACCGGAAGTTGCAGCGACAGCGGTCCATATGTCTGGGGAGGTTTTGATGCTATGCGCATTCTCCCGCGAAAGTTTAATAATACGCCATCTACCGCCAGCAGACCTTTAAGTGCTACAGCCTCTGGTTTTGTTCCCGGGAGTGGGGCAGGGGCATTGGTTTTAGAATCATTACAGAGTGCCAAAGAAAGAGGCGCAAAAATATATGCAGAGGTTTTGGGTGGGGCTATCAACAGTGGAGGCCAAAGAGGTGGGGGTAGTATGACGGCTCCTAATAGCTCATCTGTTCAGAGGTGTATAAAAATGGCCCTGAAGAATTCTGGAATAGAAAGTAAAGATATTGAAGCCATAAACGGTCATTTAACGGCTACCGGGAAAGACCCTGTTGAAGTACTTAACTGGAGCCTGGCTCTGGAACGATCAGGACTCGATTTCCCATATATTAATTCTTTTAAAGGAATTATGGGTCATGGCCTTGCCGCGGCGGGAAGCATGGAATGTGTAGCAGCAGTGTTGCAATTTAAAGAAGGACAAATTTTTGGAAATGTAAACAGCGAAGACTTGCATCCCGAAATAGAAAAACTAGTTGATAAATCCCGTATCCCAGTAAAAACCATAAGTTTTAGGTCAAAAACAATCGCAAAAGCTAGTTTTGGCTTTGGAGATGTAAATGCTTGTGTTATTTTTAGGACATTAAAGAATTAAAAAACACTATGAAAGAAGAAAATTATTATCAACAATTGAAAGGTATTGTTAAACCCTATTTGCCAGAGGATGTGACAGTTGATGATATATCACCTGACAGTCATTTTATAAATGAACTCAATATAAATTCAGCCAACCTGGTAGATATTGTTCTGGATGTCGAAGATGCTTTTGAAATCACTCTTGAAAATGATGATATGGATCAAATGCAGACAGTGAATGATGCCATGGCAATTATCGATAAAAAACGAAGATCAAAATAACTATGAGTTCTTTTTATTCCTGGGCGCTTAACAATTTAAAGGTAGACAGGAGGCTTATACTTACATATTGCACCGTTTATTTTGCTTGGGGAATGTTGATGAACTGGTTTGGCAATGAGATGGAAATTGCAAGGTTTACTTACTGGTGGCAGGTGATAAGTTGCTATGTTTTATACATGGTTCCAATCTCATTGTTATTGCGAAAACTCCCTTTTCACATGCAATATGCATACGGACTAATTGCAATGGGTCTTTTAGAATTTGGTGGCTATTTCTTTAAAACTTCTTATGCGTTTCCTGATAACATGCTGGATCAAATAGTTGGGATTCGAAATTTTACCCTGGGGATGGCGCTTTTCTTCGCATTTTATTTTCCTCTGGGAAACTGGGTCGTAGGTAAAACATATGAAGTGATTTTTAAGGCAAAAGAATAGATTTAAGGACTTTTTTAGTGATTTAATGTCTTCTGAACTGAGGAATATTAACCAAGTTCAAGTATTAGGTTAATTTCTACCTTATTCTCTTGACGCCCCTTTTTTATATTGATATTAAAATCAGAACTAAAAAGGGTAGAAGTTCCTCTAAGTGTCTTGCCCTCTTTCTGAAAATACCAGGTTATTGATTTAGATATCCCTTTTATGGTTATAGTTCCAATAACCTCCAGACCATTTTCATTGGACGTAACTTCCGTACTTTTAAAAGTAATCGTTGGATATGTTTCTTCATCAAAATATTTACTGCTTTTTAAATGCCAGTCACGTAAAAAATTACCTGTTTTTAAAGTGCTGATAGCAACGGATCCCTCAAATACTGAACTCGTGAGCTCCTCCGGAATAATTTTAGATGAAGACTGAAACCCTTCAATAGTACCATCAACATCTTTGGAAACAAAGACAAATTCAACTCGTGCTGAGGTAACAGATTGTTGTGCATTCAAAACCTGCAGCGTCAACAACAAGAAGATCAGCAATTTTGAATAGTATTTCATAGGATAACTTAAATTTTGTCTTTTACCAAAGATAAATAAATCTTCAAAACGATTAATTGCCTAATTACATCGATTCTAGGACTATAAACAGGGGTGTTTTCTATTACATTTCATTAAAAATCAGTACTTTGTATGAGAGAACATTTGTAATGAAATTCACTTCTACATCGCATTTAAGTAAATATGGGCTAGTGGTCTTTTTATTCACTATGACTACTCTTGGGTACTGTCAGGTAGAAAATAAAAACAGTGATAAGAACGAACTTACAGTTGAAAAGAGAACGGTACTGGAGCGGTTTGATTCAGATCTTGTGATTTCTCCTGAACAACGAATGAAACTAAAAATGGAGCGGATTGCAACAATTCAAAAAAGGCAGGAGATTATAGACACGTTAAATATCTCTGAAAGACAGCGACGCAGGTTGCTAAAAGAACTTTATCGCTCGCCTTTTTCGGATCAATGGGACAAGGTTATAGCCGACCTTGAGTTTGAGGAAGAAACGCATTAGTTTCTATGGTTATGAAGAATTCCAATGAAAAATATTCCTTACCGGAAGTGCAGGTTTAAGCCAGAATTAAACCAAATTTGCCTTTTAAATTCTTCAATATTTTTTTTCTCCACCAAGAGCTGACCTTGGTGCTAAAAAAGTTAAGTCTTATAAATAATAGTTAAAATTCCATTTTGTGATTTTATGTTGATCATTTTTGTCAAAATTTTCGTACCTTAATTGCACAAATTAATTAAACGCATACCCCCAAAATCACACTATTATGACTGCAACAGGATCCATTTCAAGTGTTCCCATTAATTCCAGCAGCAATAATGCCTTATTGCGTCTGGAACGCAACAACCAAAGACTTCTATCGCTAGAGGAAAAATTAAGATCGTATGTCTGTGAACCTAAAACCCGCAGTCTTTACGATCGATTGGAATCAATAAAACAAAGTCTTGCAAACTTAAAAAATTCAAACCTTGAAATTATCAAGGCGTTGAAAAATCATACGCTGTTTTTTGATGATGCAAAAGATCGCATCAGGGAGCAATTCGATTCCTATCAAGCTCTGGAGTTAAAAGTTTTGGAATATATTGGCATGGCCAAACTGCACTGCTAAAGGCCACCATTAGCTATCTTCAATAACCTCTTCCTTTTTGGGAATTAACAAAGAAGCTACAACACCACCTATAAGAGAGGATATAATTACTGTAAGGGAAACCCATTCGCGGACACTAACATAATGAGAAGAAACCATTTTGAGCCCTACAAAGGCTAATATTACGACAAGGCTATAATGTATATATCGAAAATTAGTCAACATCCTGGAAACTAGAAAATACATAGATCGCAAACCTAATATTGCAAGGATATTAGAACTAAATACAATAAACGGATTAGCCGTTATTGCAAGAATGGCGGGAATACTGTCTAAAGCAAACATTACATCCGTCAATTCAATTACAATGAGCGCCACAAACAAAGGAGTAGCTACCGTTAACCCCATCTTCTTTATAAAAAAATTGTGACCACTAATAACTGTGGTGATAGGATAAATTTTCTTAATCTGTTTAAAAACGAAAGATTCCTTAGGATTGAAATCGGAATTTCCGGTGCGTAACATCTTATAAGCCGTGTAAAGAAGGAAAACACCAAACACATAAATTATCCATTCAAACTCGTTTATGAGTACAACTCCAAAGAGTATCATTAAGGCTCTAAAAACAATGGCACCTAAAATTCCCCAAAACAATACCCGGTGCTGATAAATTGTTGGAATGCCAAAAGCTGAAAAAATAACAGCTATTACAAATACATTATCAATGCTTAAGGAGAGTTCAATTAAATATCCTGTGATATACTTTAAAACCGCATCTCCAGGGGTTAAATCAGTGGGATTATCAATAATGCCTTTTGAGAAAAGCCAGTAGATAACCGCACTAAAACTCATAGCTACAGCAAACCATATTGCTGTCCAGATGGCAGCCTCTTTAGATCGTATTATATGATCTTTCTTGTTGAATATACCCAGATCAAGTGCGAGAAATATACAAACAAGAAAAATAAAGGCACCCCAGATTAACATGCATATAGCGATTAGGCCGCTAATATAAGAATCGTTTTTATAATTTTTGGAATGGTATTTGGATAATGTAAATTATATTAACTTCCCATATAATTCAGCGAATTATAATTCTTAACTTGGGAAACAAAATCACTATCATGAAAGACGTATTTAGAAACTTAATTAAAGGCTTGCCAATTATTCTTGCCCTGATGATTATTCATACCACCAATGCGCAATTTGTACCAAAAAATGACTTGGAAAAACAAGCTGCTAAACTGGTACAAGCTTATCAGGCAGACGTGGGGATGACTGTGGAACAGGCATCGGCAGTTTATGAAAAAATTGCTGAGATTTTAGCAAAAGAAAATGCAGTAAGAAATAGTTCTGAGAGTGCTGAAGAAAAGAAAAAGAGTCTTATGGAATTGTCCAAAGAGGAAACAGAACACATAGGGACTATTTTAGATTCGAAGCAGTTCAAGGAATATAAGAAAATGAAGAAAACATTACAGCCCATAGATGTTTAATCTGCTTTTTAAAGCATATTGATTTACTTATCACTTCGTTTTTCTAATGGACATATCTGATTTTAAAGTGCCGTTAAATTTTCGTTAATTCCGGCTTCATGACTTCATGCTTTTTAAAAATTCGATATTTTTAGGTAAACTGTATAGACATGAAAACAATAAAATGGGGCCTTGCCCTTTCTGGAATTATTCTAATATTCATTGCAGCCAATACAAAAAACACCTCAAAATTTACTGCAAATTTCTCCATGGGCAATCCGGAAATAGCCTCTATGGATAAATTGACTTTTGGACCGGAAGGTATACTTTTTATTGGTGATACTAAAAACGCAGCCATATATGCAATAAACACCTTGGATTTCCAAAAGAAGGCCGAAGCGGAAGAAGTAAATATTAAGGCATTTGATCAAAAAATTGCATCAACTTTAGGTGCAACGACAGATCAAATTCAAATTAATGATATGGCCGTAAATCCGATATCAAAAAGTATCTATTTTTCGGTGAATGTTACCGATGGGACTCCCGTCCTACTTAAATTAAATGGCCAGGAATTGGAACATATTTCCCTTCAAGAGGTAAGTTATGATAAAATTGCGCTTGAGGATGCAATAGCTGTAAATGCAGAAGATAAAAGAGGCCGCCCTTTGCGCGTTTGGGCTATCTCTGATCTTAAATACCACAATGGTAAAGTTCTGGTTTCCGGATTGAGCAATAAGGAATTTGGTTCAACCTTCCGTAGCATTACTTTTCCGTTTGATGATAAGCAGGACTATGCATCTCTGGAAATCTGGCATGCAGCCCACGGGCAGTATGAAACTCATGCACCAATTAAAACCTTTGATATTATAGAATTGGACAAAACAGACTATTTGATGGCTAGTTATACGTGTACGCCTCTGGTACTGTTCCCATTAAATGAGCTTAAGGCAGGCGTTCATGCTAAAGGTAGAACCGTGGCAGAACTTGGAGCCGGGAATTCTCCTCTGGATATGATTTCCTATGAGAAAGAAGGAAAGAAGTATTTCCTTATGTCTAATAGTAACAGACCGGTTATGCGCATTAAATATGATGAAATTGCAAGTTTTAAAGAATCATTGACAGAGCCGGTGGAAGAATTTGCCGCGACCGAAGGTGTCGTTTATGATAATCTGCCTTTTCCATATGTATTGCAGATGGATAATCTTGATGACAAAAATGTAATCTATTTGCAAAGGACATCAGACGGGGATTTGGTTTTAAGAAGCAGAACGACTAAATGGATGTAACTGCCGGCCAAAATAATTACAAAAAGATCAAGCTGTTCTTGATCTTTTTTTATGTTTTACTGTTTCTGTCCTGTACTCAGCAAGATGTAGTCAAAAGTGTAAGTCTCCAATACAGCGGTGACAAAGCGATTTCGGTTTCCTTTGAAACGGGGAATACACAGGATTTAAAAATTTTTGTCAGGGGGGAAGCCAAAACGTCGGTTTTGGGTGAAATAAAGAGTTTGGGGCATAAACATAGTTTTACCCCCATAGTTCCATTTGGTGCTGGCCAGTCTTATGAGATAAGAAAAGGAGAGAAGAATTTGGCTTTATTTAAAGTAAAAAATCAATCGAAACTTGATCCTCCTCAACTTATTAATATTTTTCCATCAAAGGATACAGTGCCGGAGAATCTTTTGAAATTGTATCTCATTTTTTCATCACCAATGCAGGAAGTGGGAAATGCTTTAGACTTTATAAGAGTCTATAACGAAACGGAGCAGCGAGAAGATGAGCTTTTTCTGAAACTAGAAAAGGACTTGTGGAACAACGATCACACAAGACTTACCCTATGGTTAGATCCCGGACGCATTAAAACCGGTCTGATACCCAATAAATTAAAAGGCCTGCCTCTTAAGCAAGGAAATAGCTATACCCTTACTGTTTCCGACAAATGGAAATCTGCAAGAGGAATAGCATTACCTAAAAATTATACAAAGAGAATTGTTGCAGGCAAAAGAGATGACAATATGCCAAATATACTTACCTGGGAGCTATCAAGCCCAAGGGCAAATACAAAGGATGCTCTGCGTATAAATTTCGGTGAAAGCATGGATGCCGTTCTTGCCAGAGAGTCCCTGCGAATTCTATTTCAGGGAGAATTTTCTGTAGGAGGCAATTATAGATTAGATGAACAAGAGGAAGTCATATTATTTACTCCTGTAAATACCTGGAAAAAAGGAACATATGACATTATATCTGAATCTAAAATAGAAGATCTTTCCGGTAACAACATGAACCATCTTTTTGATACAAATACAGCAGATTTAAAAAATTCTTTTCTGTCGGAAACACACTACAAAAGATCTTTTATTGTACAATGATTATTTCCTTTTGGATGGCGTTAATATTGCAGATTTTTATTTACTTTCGGGGCTACAAAATTATATTTTTATGATGATTAGCAAAAGGATTACTCTTACATTTATTTTAAGCCTCGGACTTGTATTTAATGCTCTGGCGCAGGAAGCAAAGGTAGATCCCTATCAGGGGTTAGACTTTAGAAGTATAGGCCCGGCTTTTACCTCAGGGCGGATAGCGGATGTAGCTATTCATCCTAAAAACGAGAATGTTTGGTATGTCGCCATTGGTTCAGGCGGGGTTTGGAAAACGGTCAATTCAGGGACTACCTGGAAACCAATTTTTGATAAGGAAACCACCTATTCCATAGGTTGCGTTACTATCGATCAATCTACTCCCAGTACTATTTGGGTAGGATCTGGTGAAAATGTAGGAGGCCGTCATGTAGGCTTTGGTGATGGAATATACGTAAGCCATGACGATGGCAAGACCTGGAAAAATATGGGTCTTCAGAAATCAGAACATATTTCTAAAATCCTGATTCATCCGGAAGATTCAAATATTATATGGGTGGCTGCACAGGGACCCCTTTGGAGTAAAGGTGGCGAAAGAGGTGTTTATAAATCCACCGATGGCGGATCTACATGGAATAAAACCCTTGGAAATGAGGAGTGGACAGGTGCCACTGATCTGCTCATTGATCCAACAAACCCCAATGTGCTCTACGCCGCAACCTGGGACAGGCACAGAACAGTAGCTGCTTATATGGGTGGTGGCCCTGGTTCCGGTATTCATAAAAGTACTGATGGGGGAGAGACCTGGGAAAAATTAACTACAGGGATCCCAAAAGTAAAATTGGGCAAGATTGGCCTGGCCATGAACCCTTATGACCCTAACATGATTTATGCCGCCATTGAATTGGAACGGCTTACAGGGGGTGTTTTTGTTTCCACAAACGGCGGTAAATCCTGGAGCAAGAAATCCAATACGGTATCCGGAGGCACCGGGCCACATTATTATCAGGAATTATATGCTTCACCGCATAAGGAAGGCAGATTATACCTGATGAACAACTATGTGAAAATATCCGACGATCATGGCAAAACGTTCGTAAATATGAACGAAGAAGGGAAGCACGTGGATAGCCACGCTATGGCTTTTAAAGCTTCTGATCCTAATTATGTGCTTTTTGGTACAGATGGGGGTTTATATGAGAGTTTTGACCTTACAAAGACATGGAAATTTATTTCAAACCTTCCGGTAACCCAATACTATAAAGTTGCCGTAGATGATAGCGAACCATTTTACAATATTTATGGGGGCACACAGGACAATGGATCTCACGGCGGCCCTTCCAGAACCAGAAATGAGGCTGGGATCTTAAATTCCGATTGGTGGATTACCCTGGGGGCCGATGGTCACCAATCTGCCACTGAACCCGGGAATCCTAAAATCACCTATGGGGAATTTCAACAAGGTGTTCTATGGCGTATAGACCAAACTACTGGTGAGACGGTTTTTATTCAGCCACAACCTGCTTTGGGAGAACCTGCGGAACGTTTTAACTGGGATGCGCCTATTTTGGTAAGTCCACACAAACCAACTCGTATTTATTTTGCGTCTCAACGCGTTTGGAAATCTGAAAACCGGGGCGATGAATGGCAGGCTATTTCAAAAGATCTGACGCGCAATCAGGAGCGGTTGGCATTGCCAATCATGGGCGGACAGCAAAGCTGGGACAACGCCTGGGATGTAAATGCTATGTCCAATTATAATACAATTACCTCATTGGCTGAATCTCCAAAAGAGGAGGGCCTGCTTTACGCGGGTACTGATGATGGTATCATACAGGTTTCTGAAGATGGAGGTGCTAATTGGCGAAAAGTGGAATTAAGTGTTATAAAAGGGATTCCTGCAACTCCGTTTGTAAATGATGTTAGAGCAGATCTTTTTGATGCAAACATCGTCTATGCAGCCTTAGACAATCATAAAAACGGAGATTTTAAGCCCTACTTATTAAAAAGTGCTGATAAGGGCCGCACATGGAGTTTAATGAACGGAAATCTTCCGAAACGCTTGCTTACCTGGCGCTTGGTACAAGATCATATTAAGAAAGATCTACTTTTTGCTGCTACAGAAAATGGCGTGTACTTCACGGCTAACGGGGGCGGAAACTGGAGCCAGTTAAAAGGAGGTTTGCCTACCATCGCTATGCGAGATATCACTATCCAAAGAAGGGAAAACGATTTGGTTGCTGCGTCTTTTGGTCGAGGCTTTTATATACTGGATGATATTTCTCCATTGCGGGAATTTAACACGGCTATAAAAAATGAAGAAGCAACCCTTTTTGATGTAAAACCAGCCTATTGGTACGTGCCC
Source organism: uncultured Eudoraea sp. (assembly GCF_947490415.1). GTDB lineage: Bacteria > Bacteroidota > Bacteroidia > Flavobacteriales > Flavobacteriaceae > Eudoraea. The sequence continues at coordinate 367,879 of NZ_CANLGX010000003.1, read as the reverse complement.
AAATCCGCGCGTTACGCACAGGGCAGTAATCAGTATGCGGCGAAAAATCCTGAATTCGGAGCCATTTTTACGTATTACTTAAAAGATTCAATTCCTTCCCTGGAATCTGCTCGAAAATTAGCAGAAAAGGGTAAATCCTCTATCCCGTTTCCTGGCTGGGAAGCTTTGGAAGCTGAAAAACGACAAGAGCAACCTGCATTTTATCTAACCGTTAAAAATAGTAAGGGGCAGGTAGTTAAAATGGTAAAGGGGACCAATAAAAAGGGATTCAACCGCGTGAATTGGGCTTTGGATATTGCAGATAGAAGTGGGGAGGACCTTAAGCCACCAAAGTCTATGGAGGATGATTATAACCGAAGTGTTATGGTTACTCCAGGGGATTATTCAGTTAGTTTATCCAAAGTGGTTGATGGACAAATGGTTCAGTTAGGTAGCACAAAAAACTTTAAAGTAGTGCCGCTGACAGAAGGGGCTCTAAAAGGGGCTTCGTATGAAGAGATAGACGCATTCCGGGTTTCATATCAGGCTTTTCAACAAGATCTGAAGGCAACAAAGACAGTATTAAAAGAAAGTGAATTAAAAATTGACGCTATGCAGCGTGCTTTACAAAAAGCGACATCTGCTTCATCTGAGCTGGTTCAAAAATTGCATGCAGCAAGAACGATGCTTCAGGAGATGGATTCAAAAGTCAATGGAAATCCTGCTAAGAATGAAGTTGGGGAAAGAAATGAACCAAACCCTAATTCAGGAAATTCTATTGGCAGGCGAGCTCTGTCTACAAGCACTTACGGACCTACTGCCAACCACAAAGCGGCATTTGGGGTAGCTCAGTCAGAATTAAAGGCGATTAAAACAAAGCTAAACGGATTTGTAAAATCACAATTTCCATCGCTTGAATCTGAATTAAAAGCAGCAGGAGCCCCCTGGATAGAAGGACAAGGATTGATTGAGAATTAGATAAACTATAATGCCAAATATGCCCGCACATAATTTTATGCTGCGGGTTTTTTTGTGATTAATTTATAAACTACAAAACTGTTCATTTTTTAATGAGGTATTGCTGGAGATCAGGACATTGGATGGTTAAAAAGGACTTTGAACGCCCCTTTTTGCGAGGAAAAAATAAGCTAAAACTCCGAATGAGATCAGCCCACAAACCAAAAATCCAATAAACATTGGAAGAACACTGTCTATCACAAATTGACCAATATAAGCACTAATGACCACGCCCATTATGGTGGCTATAAAGCCTGTAATGGCCGCTCCTATGCCTGCAATATGTCCAACTGGTTCCATGGCAAGGGAACGCAGGTTGCCGAAAAGGAAGCCAATAGCGAAGAACTGTAAGGCAAAAAAGGTGAGCAGGATCCCAAATGGGGGGTTCCCTGTACTGGCAAACAAAACAATATAGAGTAAAGAGATTAGTACAAAAGCTGCCATGGCAACAGTTACCAGTCTCAGCATCCCATAACGCAATACCAGGGTACCGTTAAGCAGTGTGGCAGTGCCAATAGTAATGGCCAGGGCTGCAAAAATGTAAGGGAAGGCTTCTTTCAGATCGTATTGTTCCTGGAAAATCTGTTGAGAGGTACTTAAATAAACCAAAAAAGAACCTGTAATAAATCCCCAGATAATTGTAAATAACATGGTTTGTCTGTAATTGAGCAATTCTCTATAGCCATTAATAAAAACGTTGGCCCGGAAGGAAGTCCTTTTGTGCGGAACAAGTGTTTCTGGCTGTCTTTTCCAGAACCAGACAGAGACCAGGATACCAAATAACACCTGTACATGAAAAATGGCCTCCCACCCATAGAAATCAAGTATCCATTTCCCCATAGCCGGTGCAATAATAGGGACCAGGATAAATACTACGGTAACAAAAGACATTACCCTGGCCATATAATCCCCGCTATATTTGTCGCGTATCATAGCGATGCTAATGGTGCGTGGTGCAGACAATGAAATACCCTGAAGTATGCGCCCTATGATCATTAGTTCGAAATTTGGCGCAAAAACGCAAAGAAGGCTGGCAAAAATAAAAAGTCCAAACCCCATATAAACAACTGGTTTACGGCCAATACTATCTGATACAGGTCCAAATAACAAGGGTCCTACGCCCAGACCTAAAAAGAAAAATAGAATTAGAAACTGGTTTTGAGAAGGATTTGTAACGCCCACTGCAATTCCAATAATATCAAGGGCCGGTAAGATGGCGTCTAAAGCCAGGGCAGCAATAGACATGAGGGCGGCCATAAGGGCCACGAATTCTAGTTGGGATTGCTCTTTTTTTACCATCGGGCAAAAGTACATTAATCCCAAGAAAAAATTGTATAAGGGAGAAAGGAACTAAAGGAGTTATATTTTAGAATGGAATCTAGAACACCTCAAAAACATAGCCCAGCAGCCAATATAGTATAAGAAATACAACCACAGTTCCAATACAACCACATCGTCCACCTCCTATTTTTTTTGCGCCAACGGCGGCAATAATGGCACGTACCAGGTTTTTCATATAGTTCAACGTTTAAGAAATATAAGATACGAAAATAGTCCGTTATAGTTCAAGATACCTCAAAACCTCATAAACAATAAATGCAGGCCATAAGAGGGCTTTAATAAACCCAATTACTCCGGCCCAGAAGCTTGTTGCCATTTGAATATAGTAAACGGCTGCCCCTATAAGGCCCAATCCGTACACCGCGTTGGAGGCATGAGAGGTTTGAGAAATGTTTTTGGTAGTCATAATTATATTAGTTTAGAGTCCAAAATTCCCTTTTACTAAGCAGATCGCCTATGACTTTTGTCAACTTCCTCTCTAATTAATATCTTGGCAGCACTAAGATGTATAAATCTGAATATGTTGTACATTTAAGAAGAGATATTCTGTATCACTATGAAGATTAGGGTTTTAGGTATTCCCCGGGATTTTAGTTTGACACGCATAGAGATGGATGCAATTTGTACCAATGGGTATAAAGGGAATCGGACCACTTTTGATAATGAAATTTATACCTTCGGCGTAAAACTGGTAAAGGATGTGGAACACCTATAACACAATTTAAGAACAATAACAACCTGTTTCTCTTATTAGAGAAAGAATTTGTCTGTCTGGATGCGTGTCCGAAGGAGCAGACGGACAACTATGCTAGTCCTAAAGTATTACTTTAAATAGATGATTAAAAATAATTATAAAAGAAATGTTTGCGTCAGAGGACCCGATGCATTTTCAGAGATCAAAGTAACCGATCCCAAGTCTTATGCTGCCGGCAGGGAAGGAATTGCTGCTGCCATGAAACACAGCTTTAAAGAAATGGGGGTTGTGCGTGCAATGACAACCTTATTGCATATGAATCAGAAAGAAGGATTTGATTGCCCCAGTTGTGCCTGGCCAGATCCTGAAAAACCATCCAAAATATGGGAGTACTGCGAAAATGGTGCAAAAGCCCTGGCAGATGAAGCTACTACGTCACATATTGGTGCCAAATACTTTGAGGAACATTCCGTTGAAGAATTGTCGCTGCGATCCGATTACGAACTAAACGCTTTAGGCAGACTAACGGAACCCCTGGTTTTAAAAGAAGGAAGTATCCATTATACGACTATCACATGGGAAGATGCCTTTACTCTTATTGCCGATGAGCTCCATAATTTAAATAGCCCTGACGAGGCTATTTTTTATACCTCGGGACGCTCCAGTAACGAGGCAGCCTTTTTATACGGGCTTTTTGCAAGGGCCTTTGGGACTAATAATTTGCCGGACTGTTCCAATATGTGCCACGAATCAAGCGGGGTAGCCCTTTCTGAAACCCTGGGAATAGGTAAGGGGTCTGTAAAGCTCGAAGATCTGTACGGGGCGGAAGTGATTATAGTTGCCGGACAAAACCCTGGGACCAATCATCCCAGAATGCTCTCCGCACTTGAAAAATGCAAGGAAAATGGGGGTAGTATCATCTGCATAAACCCCCTTGAAGAAGCCGGGCTTATGAATTTTAAAAACCCGCAAAGCCTAAAGGGTCTATTGGGTTCAGGAGAACAAATTGCGGATTTGCACCTGGCAGTTAATATCAATCAGGACATTCCCTTACTAAAATTGATTCTTAAAAAGCTGGCCGCACTGGACAAGACAGGGGACAATGTCTTTGACCACGACTTTATAAATAAGTACACAGCCGGGGCGGAAGCCTTATTGACAAACCTGGATAATTATACCGATGAAGAACTTCTGGAGTTAAGCGGTGTAACTATGGAAAGCGTCGATGCCGCAGTAAAATTACTCGCTAATAAACAGAAAATTATTATTTGCTGGGCCATGGGGCTGACACAGCATAAGAACGGAGTGGAAACTATAAGGGAATATGTAAACCTCTTATTGCTAAAAGGAGCCATCGGTAAACCCTTTAGTGGCACGTGCCCTGTAAGGGGGCACTCAAATGTTCAGGGCGATCGCAGTGTGGGTATCATGCACTATGTTGATAAAGCCTTTAATGAGCGAATTGAAACCCATTTGGGATTTAAACCGCCTGAAATGGAGGGTGTAGATGTGGTAGGGGCAATGAAGGCTATGCATGAAGGAAATGCAAAGGTTTTTATGGCTCTTGGAGGGAATTTTTTAATGGCTGCCTCAGATACAGATTATACTGCCGAAGCCCTTCAAAAATGCCGGCTTACAGTGCAGGTTAGCACAAAATTTAACCGTAGCCACCTGGTTACCGGAAAAACAGCCCTGATTTTACCCACTTACGGCCGTTCTGAAAAGGAAAACATGAGTGATGATCGTTTTGTAACTGTGGAAAACAGTATGGGACGGGTAAGAAGATCAAAGGGGGTACTGAAGCCGACCTCGGAACATTTAAAAAGCGAACCGGAACTAATTGCAAGTTTGGCAGATACATACTTTAAAGGGAAACATGTAGTAGACTGGAAGGCCCTAGGAAGCGATTACAGCAGAATCAGGGAAATGATAGACAAAGTGGCCAAGGGTTTTAAAAACACAGAATTAAGAGCCAAAGGAGTAGGTTATTATTTGCCAAATAATGTGAGGGAACTCGATTTTAGCAAATTACCTGGCGGAAAAGCACAAATTACTATTAACAGGCTCCCGGAGCATAATCTGGAAGCTGATGAGTATATGCTGATGACTATAAGGTCACACGACCAGTTTAACACTACTATATATGGTATGGACGACAGATACCGGGGAGTATATAATGAGAGAAGAATAGTCTTTATGAACCCTGGGGATATGGCGAAAAATAGTTTGGAGAAATTAGATGTTGTAAATCTAAGTAGTACTTATGATTCTACTACCAGGACTGCCCATAACTTTAAGGTTTTGCCTTATAAAATCCCGAAAGGTAATCTAGCGGCTTATTTTCCAGAGACCAATGTGCTGGTGCCTTATAATCACTTTGCGGATAGAAGTCAAACTCCAATTAGCAAGTCGATTAGAGTTCGTATTCTAAAGTAAAAACACACCTAATTTGGCAGGTTAAAACGATAACGAAGAACAGCTTTAAAAACAAAACCATCCTCAAAATCGGTATTGAGTATGGTTCTATTATCCCCGAAGTAAATAGACGATATAGAAAGGTATACCTTATCGCTTTCCTCGTAGATTCTATAGTTTCTAAAGAATGTATAACCTGTTTTAAAACGTATATTTAGAGAAGGGCTTAACTCGTATTCAAAATAGAAATAAAGTTCATTGGTGTTTTTATTCACATAGGTATTTGGGAAGCTAGGATTGGATATGGCATAGGAGGTGCCAATGCCATCAAAATTAGCTCCTACATTAGTTCTTCTCCCCAGGGTATAATTAAGATCGGCTAAGAGTGGAAGAAGGATATTGGCTTCTAATCTATCATTAGGACTTTTGTAGTAAACCCCTAGTATAGGAACAATTAAGGGGCCAAATTCTTCGCTGTTGTAGAAGAGGCCGTAGGAGTATTTAAGCTTGTTTGTTTTCTTCTGACTTAACAGAGCCAGAATACCCAATTGAAAGCCGCGTCTAAAACCACTGGAGAAATCTGTGGCCATTTTAGGAAAAAACAGATAGGTAGCGCTCCATTTTTTATTGTAAGTCTGATTTAATCCTATTTTGGCGCCCACTGCGTAAAGCCTGGATATTTCAGGAAGAGAAGGGTCTAAGAATAGGTCGGTTCGGTTTGCAAAACCACCAACTAAAATAGCATTCGTACTGTCAAGTACTATAGGGACATCTACTTGAAAACCAAACTCTTGAATAGTGGTTGTCCCTGTATTTTCCTGATTAAAAGCATTTTGAGGGGTGGTACTAATAAAAAACTTGCCAATATCTATATAATCCTGGGCATATGAAAAGGCACAGCAGACCATAATAATTAAGGTAGTCCGGTTTTTGATTGAGAAGTGAAGGTTATTGAACATCAAGATACCTATAAATCTTGTAATATCTTGGGCAAGGGTACCTTAAACAAAGAGAACAACTTAAAAAGAAGCCTTTTGTCTGGCCAAATGAATGTTATAGAGGAGTTTTTTGTACTTTGAGCTAGAACACATTATGGGAACATGAAAAAATTAATTAGAACGGCTTTTTTTATGGGTATTCTGTTGTTGGCAAAGACCAGCTATGCGCAATATACACCGCAAAAAGAGGCGAAATTACAAGTAGAAGCGGAAGAAGGCCCCATGCTGTTTAAATTTGAACCGGATTATCTGGCTGCTGTGGAAACTCGCCGGAGCGAAATACTTTTGATGAGGGCGATGATTGATTCTCTGGACATATCAGAAGGTAAGCGCCAAAAATTAATTCGTGATCTTTATAAGAATAATAGTTCCAAAAAACTCAATAAAATTTTGTTGGCAAACAACAAGTTTGAAGAGTAACTTCATTGGATTGCCTGTTGAAATATATTCTTTTCCAATTGTATATTATTTTAGTTAATTTCGGATCAAATAATTGAAATTTATGGGGCTAAAAGTATCCGTATTTACAGCAATATTAAGCCTTCTCATAAGTTGTAAAAATGGCGTTAAGGTAGAGGTCACCAGTGCTAAAAAAGTCGATAATACTGAAAAAATTACCGAAGCTGCAAGCCAATTTGAAGATCTGGAAGGAAATCCAATTGCAATTGCAGATTATAAAGGAAAAAGAGTACTCCTTAATTATTGGGCTACCTGGTGCAGGCCTTGTATAGAGGAGATGCCGTCCATGCTTCGGTCCCAGGCTATTTTAGAAAAGGAAAATTATATCTTTTTATTGGCTTCAGACCAGACTTTAGAAGACATTATAGCCTTTAAGGAGAAACGGGGTTTTGATTTTAAGTATATAAAATACAACGGCTCCTGGGCCGAGCAACAAATTAGCAGCCTCCCAACTACTTATATTTATAACGAAGAAGGGGAGAAGGTAGAAAAAATTGTTGGGGGAGTGACCTGGGATTCCCCGGAAGTGATTAAAAAATTAAAAGATACTCATTAAATGAAAAGCTACACCTTTTGCGGGCTGTCCGTTTTAATAGTATTCCTGACATCCTGTGCTGAACCTCAGAAAAAGGAGATAAACATAGTGAATAATATAGTTTCACCAGCCGGGGAAAATAGTTCACTGCCTAATTTATTTTCCAATAAGGGGAAGACACTCATGTCCTGGGTAGAACATCAAGGGGATACGCTGGCTAGTTTGCGTTATGCAGAATTGAAAGATGGAGAGTGGCAGGCTTCCCACGAAATCCTGCAGGGTGCTGATTGGTTTGTGAATTGGGCTGATTTTCCGATGATAACCGAAAATGGGGGTAACCTTTTGTCTCATGTACTCAAGAAGTCCTCTGAGGGCACTTATTCCTATGATGTAAAACTGAATGTGCTTCCCAAAGGTTCCGAAAACTGGTTGACCGATTTGCCCTTGCATACAGATGGTACTCCCACCGAGCATGGATTTGTGTCGGCGGTGCCTTATAAGGACGGTTCTTTTTTCGTTACCTGGTTAGATGGCCGTAATACCGAAGAAAATCAGGACGGGATCCGCGGCGCCATGACGGTAAGGGCTGCGGAAATTTCAGCACAGGGGGAGGTCAGCAGGGATACGGTGCTGGATGCACGAACCTGCGATTGCTGTCAAACCACCGCTGCTATCACTTCCAACGGACCCGTAGTGATTTATAGGGACCGCTCTGAAGAAGAAATCAGAGATATGAGTATTGTAAGACAGGTCGCAGGTGAATGGACGGCGCCAAAGACGATTTATAGTGATATTTGGCTTATAAAAGGATGTCCTGTAAATGGTCCTAAAGCCTCAAGTATTGGAAATAGCCTGGCAGTAGCCTGGTTTACAGCTGCAGGAGATCTGCCTAAAGTAAATCTAGTGTTCTCGAATGATGGGGGCGAACATTTTGACCCCCCGATTCGTGTAGATGAGGCCGATGCTCTTGGGAGGGTGGATGTATTATTGCTGGATGCTGATACAGCAATAGTAAGTTGGATGGAATCTAAAGATAGCAGAGCACAACTAAAGGCAATCAAAATTACCAGGTCCGGAAAAAAATCTGACTACAAAATAATTGCAGAATTGGATGGGTCGCGTAAAACCGGATTTCCTCAAATGGAATTGGTAGGTGATAGGGTTTATTTTGCCTGGACCGATGTTGCTAAAGGTTCTAGTACTATAAAAACCGCTTATCTTCCAGTAGTGCAATTCTAAAGAGACTTACTACTTGGGCAGCACTGAATATATAGGCCGGAATATCAACTTATCTTATCTTTAACGAGACCAATTTAAACCCATCAATGGATCTTAAAAAGGCTGTTTATTTTATGCTGTTGAGCACCCTGGCCTTTACGGTCATGAATGGCCTTTTAAAATTCCTTACTTCTTACAGTGCCTATCAGATGGTTTTTTTTAGGTCGCTCGGTTCTCTTGTCTTTACTTTCGGATTCCTGCTAAGCAGGGGTATCCCGGTGTTAGGGACCCATCGTAAATTATTGGTATTAAGAGGTTTAGTTGGTTCTACTTCTATGGTTTTATTTTTTATGGCACTTCATTATATACCTTTGGGTTCTGCTGTTGGGCTGCGTTATATTGCGCCTATTTTTGCAGCGATTTTTGCTATTTTGTTGCTCAGGGAAGTTGTGAAGCCCATACAGTGGTTATTTTTTGTGATCTCTTTTATAGGGGTATTGGTTTTAAAGGGTATGGACGGGAGTATTCCACTTAATGGTATGGTTTTGGTACTCGTATCTTCAGTTTTTAGTGGTTTGGTCTATATCATTATTCGACGGATTGGCAGCAGGGAGCATCCGGTGGTTATTGTGAACTATTTTATGTGTATCGCTGCAATCATAGGAGGTACAGGAGCCATTTTTGATTGGAAAACTCCTGTGGGAATCGATTGGCTTTTATTGCTGAGCCTTGGTGTTTTTGGGTATTTTGGCCAGCTGTTCATGACCAAAGCATTTCAAATGGGTGAAACAAATTTAATTGCGCCTTTAAAATATTTGGAAGTGTTTTTTGCGGTAATCGTTGGGGTGGTTTTTTTGGGTGAAGAATATTTTGTCTGGAGTTTTGTTGGTATGGGAATGATTATAGCAGGTTTGTTGCTTAACCTTTGGTATAAACAGAGATTACTGAAGAAATGAAATTTTTGATAGGAGGGAGGATAAAAAAGTTTATCATAAATTTAATAATATCATATGATTATTTTAATTATCTTACTGATTATTAGGTGTTTGTAATTTAAAAATATGAAAAAAAGGATAGTGCTGTTATGTTTAATAGGGACTTTATGGAGCTGTGGAAGTACGAAAGACTCCGCAAATGCAGGTTTAAAAAACGAGGTACTTGATAATCTGGTAGCGCAAAAATCGTTTCTTATTGAATCTGAATGGGCCCAACCAATGAACACGAATTCGATGAACAGCGTTGCAAGTAGTGGGCTGTTGCTTCCGGGCAATTCAGGGAGTAATATTAGTTTAATTGGAAATCCAAATTATCTGAAAGTAGAAGGAGATACTATTTCGGCGTATTTGCCATTTTTTGGGGAGCGGCAACTTACAGGAGGTTTTAGCGATAGAAATGCCATTGAATTTAAAGGGATTCCTGATAAACTCAAGATATCAAAGAATTCAAAGAAAAACACTTATACGTTGCTTTTCAGTATTAAAGAGCGAACAGAGGTGTACCAGGTGACAATAACGCTATTTAATAACCTGACCAGCCATATTCATATTAATAGTTCACAACGCAATTTTATTCGATATGTCGGAAAAGTCTCGGAACTTCCTAAAGAAGATTTTAGCCCGGAGGGTTTGTAGTAATATAACATCTTCTAATAGCAACTCATGTGTTTCCTGGCCTGGAAAAAGTTTTGAGTAATAAGATAGTTGCTCATAAAATAAAACCCTGACTTTACATACAGCCAGGGTTTTATTTTATGTTTTATATAGGAATATTTAATTTGCGTTGATACCAATATCTACCACAGCAATTATTTCGTCGTTTGAAGGACTATTCTGGATGCTAACATGGCCGTCCAGATTTAATAACTTATCAAAATCAATTGGGGTGCCATCATCAAGCTGTGTTACAACAGTAGTACTTACGGCACAGGTGCAAGGTTCTAAGGTAATGGCAATAGGGCCACCTTCAGCCGCACTATTAAAGTTTACATATGCTGGATGCTCATCGGTATTTGTATTGACCAGCTCAATTAAAATGGTAGTATTATCATTACTATCTCTGGTAAAGGTTGCTTTACCGGTAATTCCTGAATTATTTACGGCAATCAAATTATAGTCGATTTGGTCGACGATTATTTCATTTACGCCTGTGGGTTCAATATCGTCACCGCTGCAACTAGAGAGTAGGGCCATAACAAATAATATCAATAGAAAAGGGGCATTTTTCATTTTGAATTAATTTTGAGGGTTATTTTCTTACACAAAGTTAAGAAACATTGCTAAAACTTAATAAAATAAGATAAACTATTCGTCGAGATAGGCCTATACGTCGCTAACTGGTGTTTCAGATGTATAAGAACCAAATAAATGTCTTCTTAAGATGACCTAAGTATTTTATAACCAATGAAATAGTTCCTTTACCTTAGATGCTTAACCCTGATTTGCTGATATAAGGAATATACATAAAGTAACAAACCCTGACTTTTAACAAGTCAGGGTTTGCTTATATTTTCTTGGGTAGGGGTTTACTTAATTTGCGTTAATACCAATATCCGCAATTGCAACAACTAAATCTGGATTAGCAGGACTATCCTGGATACTTACATGTCCATCCAAATTTAAAAGCTTATCAAAATCAATTGGGGTACCATCATCTAGCTGTGTTACCACAGTAGTACTCACGGCACAAGTACAGGGCTCTAAGGTAATAGCTATAGGACCACCTTCAGCTGCACTATTAAAGCGGAGGTAGGATGGGTGTTCTTCTGTATTGGTATTGTCAAGCTGAATAAGTATCGTCGTATTGTCATTGCTATCTCTGGTAAGAGTAGCTGTCCCGGTAATACCTGAGCCATTCGCGGAAGTCAAATTATACGCAAGTTCATCTACAATTATTTCATTTACTCCTGTGGGTTCTATGTTATCGTCTTTACTACAGCTTGAAAATATTGCCAGAGCAATGAACAACAAAAAATAAGTGGCTTTTTTCATTTTCTTTATTTTGATGGTTATTTTCTTAGCTCAAATCTAGATAAAGCAATTTGCACCTTTGACCAAACTGCTGTTTTTTTCGGTGTAACGTATAAATAAATCGTTTAAGTTGATTTATTCAGTGTGTAAGAGGATTCTGAGGGAAAACATAAATACTAAATTTATACCTGTAAGTATTTATAAGGAATTTAAGTCTGGAACAGGAGAGTTGTAAAAACTCTATTTGACATAATATAAATTATAGTTCAAACATGGTTATAGTGTAAAACGGCGTATATACTACTGTATTTGATATAATTGTAGATATAACAACATGTAAGAGTTTTATATCTTCGCAACCGCATCAGCTCACCGTAAAAAGTAATCACCTACTCGGTAATCACTTCTTATCGCGTATATCAAAGCCGTTTTACTGAAAACTACGAAATTCCGTATGTTTTCATATTTTTATTAATTTGCCTAACAAGCCCTCTTAAAAAGTGTCCAGGGCCAATTTCTGTAAACTCAGTTGCTCCATCCTCTATCATGTGGAGAATTGTATGCCTCCACATTACCGGATGCGTCAATTGATTGATTAAATTTTCCTTAATTAATTCTATATCGCCACTTGGTCGTGCTGTGACATTCTGATAAATTGGGTAAATAGGCTTTTTGAATTCTGTTTCCTCAACAGCTAATCTAAACTCTTCAATTATTGGCTCCATAAAGGGAGAATGAAATGCTCCGCTTACAGGTAAATTTACCACTCTAGTAGCAGCTGGTCTTAATTTTTCACAAGCTTCTTTTAGAGCCTTCATTTCACCTGAAATAACAACTTGATTTAGAGCGTTGTAATTAGCAGGAACAACTACTCCGTCTATCTGATTACAGATATCCTTGACGATAACATCATATAATCCAACCACAACTGCCATACCTGTATTTTCGTGTTCACAAACTTTTTGCATAAGAGAAGCACGCTTGGATATAAGTTTCAGGGCCGATTCAAAATCTAAAGATCCAATGGCAGCCAAAGCTGATATCTCACCCAAAGAATGCCCGGCAACCATATCGGGTTTGAATTCATTTCCAAGCGTTTTTGTCAGAATATATGAATGTAAAAAAATTGCCGGTTGGGCAAACTTTGTTTGTTTCAAATCTTTAGCAGATCCTTCAAACATGACATCAGTAATTGAAAATCCTAAAATATCATTGGCTCTTTTAAAATATTCTTGAGCCAATTTGGATTTTTCAAATAACTCTTTTCCCATACCCGGAAATTGAGTGCCTTGACCGGGGAATAAGTATGCATGCATAAATTCAATAGATTGTTAAGATTTTTAATAAATCAATTTTTATCAGAAATAGAATCGATAAGAAAATAAACACCTTATTGATAACTAGTATCTTAGTATTCCTCCTGTCAAGCACTAAATATGACTATCATAGTACATTTCACTTACAAATATTTTATAAATATATACTTTAGAATAGAATTAAATTCTGATTCTTTTAAATTTTCATAAAGCCAAGACAACATTTTACTCTTACTGCGTACCATCTGGCTCATCTCTATAAAGGTCTGCCAGAACTTTTCTATATGCTCTGCCCTGCTTTTATCCAAAGCTCAAGTTACAGGACGTGGTACATTTTTAACTAATTGTCGATAGATTTCCAAACGGACGCCATTTCAGTAACGCGTTTATTTAATATGTCCGATGCTTCTTGAGTTTTTTTAGTTGGTTTTGCATCAGTATTCTGCAATACATTCAACAGATAGAGTAATTTAGATTGAAGGCCAACAATCGTTTCATTTTCCAGATCCGATTGATAAATACTTCCGTAAATAATATCGCCATTATTTGGAGCTCCTTTACCTCTAAATTCTAAAAGCGCCTCTTGTTCGCTACTTTTTGCAGTCAGCATGTCGTCAATAGATTCTCTGATTAGTTGCAGTGTCTCATAATTAGTATAGCACTGCATAGACAGGTCAGTTTGTAAGGTAAGAGCCTCATTACTCACCTCAGAACGAGGATCTAATTTAACCGTCAAGCTTCTTTCTGTGATATTACCATTTACTTTTAGTTGAATCTTGTATTCTCCAGGAGCTACAAAAGGGCCTACCGGACCACTTTCTGTATTGTATTGAACCGCCGCAATGGCATAGCCTCTGTTAGCGCCCCTTGGTTCTTTGTAACGTAAATTCCATACAAAACGTTGATGACCTCCTTCACCAGACAACCCTTGAAATGGTCGCTTCCAATACGTTGGATGTTGCATTTTTGTAGAATCTAAAACTTCCTCAAGATCGTCACTTGAAAAGCTATTGACCGCAATCCCTTTTTGATCAAAAATTTTGAGTTCGACTTTATTTATATTTGAGCCTAAATAATAATCGATTATGGCACCATCTGGAGGATTTTGTCCGGTTGGTTCCTCTGGTGGTAACGGTGTGTCGCTAAACATATTAAAACGAACACGATAAGCATCGCTGGGCTCAAATAAATGCGCGCTTTTCGTAGTCAAACTTGCCAACTCCCTCAAAGGACTAAAATCATCTAAAATCCAAATAGAGCGGCCATGTGTACCAATAACTAAATCATTATCATGAATTACCAAATCTCGAATAGATGATGCTGGCATATTCATTCTGAGGGATTGCCAAGATTCACCATCATTTGATGAAAAATAAACTTCACGCTCAGTTCCAGCAAACAGCAATCCTATTTGCAGAGGGTCTTCACGCACTGTGTTCACAGGACCAGAAGGGTTCATTCCTGAAACTACTTCTTGCCATGTTTTTCCGAAATCATGTGTTTTGTAAATATGTGGCTGCATGTCATCTTTTCTAATGGCATTCACGGCAACATAAGCTGTTCCTTTATTAAAATGACTTGCATCAATTTGTGAAATTTTGTCCCATGAAGTAATTGTTGAAGGTGTTACATCTTTCCATGTTTTTCCACCATCAAGCGTAACATGCACTAGGCCATCGTCTGTTCCTGCCCAAATAATATTTTTATCAAGAGGCGAAGGTCCTATTGCGTACACTATAGCACGTTGTGGCATAGTTTTCATAGCAACAGTTTTGTAATCACCAACACTAGATGGCACTTCTGGTTGTTTTCTTGTTAGGTCTTCACTGATTTGTTCCCAACTTTGTCCTCCATCATGAGTTTTCCAAACAACATTGGTTCCAAATAGTAACATACTATTATCTGCGGGATGAAATAACAATGGCATCGTACGTATATATCTAAATTTTCCTGAGCGCAAAACTTCAGGACCAACATATTGTGACTGTCCAGTTTTTTTATTGAACCTAATAACGCGTCCACCATAAATGATGTTTGAATCTAAAGGATCCGGAGCTACATACGCATATTCGTCTGCACCTACTCCCATGAATTCCCTAAACGAGATTTGACCGCCATTACTCCTACTTGAAACACCAATGGCTCCGCTTTCTTGTTGACCACCATACACCCAATAAGGAAATTGATTGTCAGTTGATACATGATACAATTGTGCTGTTGGTTGGTTATACCATGAACTCCATGTTTTTCCACCATTTACAGTGACAACGCCTCCTTGATCTGCAGCGAAAAGCATGATTTCTGGATGCATTGGATTAATCCATATACGATGATAATCGTCTCCTCCAGGCGCTCCTTTTATAGAAGTCCATGTTTTTCCACCATCTTCAGATTTGTATGACGCTATATTCCCTACAAAAACAATATTTTCATTTTTCGGATGTACTTTAATTTCTGCAAAATCACTGCCTCTTCCCCAAAGACGGTTTTCAGTTGTAATCAATTTCCAGCTTTCACCAGCATCATCACTTTTATAAACACCACCATTTTCTCTTGCATCAACTGTAGCATACATGCGTTTTGAATTGCTGAGTGCTATGGCAACTCCTATTCTTCCTAACCCCTGATTAGCTCCAGGTAGTCCTTTTACGATATTTCGCCATGTTTCTCCACCATCCGTAGATTTGTATAAGCCACTATTTGGTCCGGAAAATTTTGCATTTTCCCAGGGCCCTTCCTGGTGTTCCCACATATCGGCAAATAAGATATCAGGATTATTCGGATCCATTTCAACTTGAATAGCTCCGGTATTATGGTTTATGTATAAGGTTTTTTTCCATGTTTTTCCACCATCATTAGATCTAAAAATACCACGCATTTCATTTGCGCCATAAGGATGGCCTAAACCAGCCACATAAACAATGTCTGGATTAGTTGGATGCACGATCACTCGGCTAATTTGCTGAATGTCGTTTAAACCTAGATGCTGCCAATTCTTACCACCATCGACTGATTTAAACATACCATCACCTACTGCAAGGTCTGGTCTATGAAGCCCTTCACCGGTTCCTACATAAATAACATTTGGATGTGATGGAGAGACCGCTAAATCTCCTACGGAGCCAGTTGGAACGTCATCAAAAATTGGATTCCATGTACGACCATAATCATCTGTTTTCCATACACCTCCATTATTCACACCTATAAAGAATACATTTGGTTGAGAAGGAATACCAACCGCACCTACTGTTCGACCACCACGAAAGGGTCCAATCATTCTATATTCTAAATCCTGATAATAAGATTTGTCGATTTGTGAGAATGACTGAATGGATAATAAAAGGGAAAGGGTTAGAATGAAGATTCTCATAGTTGTAGTTATAATGGTTGTGTCTTTAAAAATTAGCATTTTTGAAACGCTGGATTGTATTATACAATAAATTTGCTCTGTAAATTCAAAAGATAACACTTTTCTTATATTGATAGAATAATACTAATTAAAAGCAATATTAATTAACGGTACAACAATTAATATTATGCCTCCCTCCTCTCTCCTACGCTCTTTGAGCTTCGGATGACATATGCGTAGTCGGATAAATAGTGTTTACTCGCACACTCAATTTTAATAAATAGGTGCCCGTGAACCGCAAGCGTTTCCATTAGCAATGAAGACGAAACTTGTGGATAAATTTTTTTAAAGAAACTGTAGCCTTACCTCGCGCCTTTTGACTCATTCGCTAAAAAGGTATGTCAGAATTTTACTTAACGCTCTGCCCTGCTTTTATTCTAATGCTCAAGTTACCCCTCTTCCCTTCCACTGCGGCGGCTTGCATAACGGCGTACAACTTGTCCGCCCTAATGTAATGAAGGTGAATTATGGTTCAAATAAGTGTATAGTATAAAAAGGAGCATACCAAATATTTGATATAATATCAGCTCTTCACTTAGCTATTTAGATAGATTCGTAGTAATTCTTAAACAGTAACCCAAAATCACCTACTTTTATCATTGCTATGACCGTATTAACTTCCTTAGTATTTTTTTCTACTATATCATTTTTATTTTTTGGAATTAGTTGTTTTTTAACAAATTATATGCGGACAGAATTTGTCCGTTACGGACTTAGCAAACAGCAACGGCTGATTGGTGCATTGCAGATTTTGGGTGCTTTTGGACTTAGCTTTGGTTTCGTATACCTGCCTATTTTGGGTATTGTGAGTGCAATAGGATTATCCTTATTAATGATTTTGGGATTTGGTGTTCGCCTGAAGATCAAAGATTCTGTGGTTCAATCTGCTCCTTCCATTATCTACGCCATAATAAATGCATATATAGCGATAGCACTACTAAAAAGCCTATAAACTGTGGTCAATTTAAACCACAAAAGCTAAAAACAAACACATTACTAAAAATAAAAATGCAGGAAAAGATTTTTTAATTGGATCTTTGATTTTAAAATGCATCAGTACAGAACCTGTTAATAGAAAAGCAAGGCCTAAAGTTGCCGGTTTTAAAAGAACAGGAAACCAAATAGCACTAATAAGCGCAATAGCCAGAGCCACTTTTAAAAATCCAATAACATAAAGGCTCCACTCCGGTAAACCGTACGCTGCAAATTCCTCTTTGATTGTTGTAGCGCTACCTCCTCGCCATGGTGTGGCTTTATTGGCTTGAATAAGCCAGACATTTAATATACTAACACCTACAATGAGTTGAAACGCAATAGACAGATATTCCATTATTCAATTTTTAGAAAATATACAAAAAGTAAAATAAACTTACGCTATCTACTACTGTCTAAATTTAAAAATAACCAAAACAGCAGGGAAAATGAACTAAGCATTATTGGTAACTTTGCATTTTGATATAGTATCAGATATAACAACATATTAGCGTTTTATATCGATGCCGCCCCCCTGGTTCAGTTCTTACTTTAAAAAAAGATCAACTTTATAAAACTGTAACCCGGACTTTTTTCTTTTTTAAGCGTGTATTGTTTAACTTTTCCACCAATTCATCTGCAATAGTTACAGGAACGGCAACAAACGCACAATCTTGTTTTAGTTCTATGTTTCCTAATTGGTCTTTGGTGATTTCCCCCTGTTTAAAAAATAGTCCTGCAATATCTCCCTTAGAAATTTTATCTTTTCTACCCCCGGAAATAAACAAAGTTTCCCAGAATTGTGGCTTACGAACTGTCTTTTTGGAGATGTTGGCCACTTTAGAATTTTTAATAAAATCCGGCAAGTATTCTTTTTCCCATTTCAATACATAAGCTGTTCCTTTAGAAGCTACTCTGGCCGTTCTGCCATTTCTATGTGTAAACTCTTCTGCAGTTCTAGGAAGCTCATAATGAATAATAAATTTTAATTCTGGAATATCAAGACCTCTGGATGCTAAATCTGTAGCAATTAGGATCTGGCTCGTTCCGTTCCTGAATTTTATTAAAGAACGTTCTCTGTCTTTTTGCTCCATACCGCCGGAAAAACAGCTGTGGTTTATATCGTTTTTATTTAAAAAATGGCTTACCTCGTCAATACTCTCTCTTAGATTACAGAATACAATTCCTGGTTGATTGCCAAGGTGCCCTATTAAATCCACGAGAGTCTGTAATTTATTTTTAGTTGGTGAGATCACCGTTTTAATCTCCAATTTTGAAACTACCTTTTCTTTTAAATAATTGATGGTCGTAGGCCGGTCTAAACGCACAAAACCAGGGACCTTAAGACTTTGAGTGGCCGAAGTTAATACACGTTTATTTATATGGGGCAATTGATGGATAATCTGTTTCATTTCAGACTCAAAACCAACTTCTAATGACTTATCAAATTCATCCAGAATTAAGGTTTTAATGCTGTCTTTAGTAAAACGATCGTTGCTAAAATGGTCTGCAATTCTACCAGGGGTTCCTATTAAAATGGCAGGCAGATGTTTAAGTTCTATTTTGTCTTTAGACATGGGTCGACCGCCATAGACCGCATTTACTTTAAAACCAGATCCCATAGTTCGTACCACCTGTTCAATTTGTATGGCCAATTCCCGTGAAGGCACTAAAATAAGAGCTTGTATATCTTTACAATCGGGATCTAAGGCTTTAATAAGAGGTAATAAAAAAGCCAGTGTTTTTCCTGTACCCGTGGGAGAAAGAAGAATGGTATTGGGCGTTGTTTCGATTACAGAAATAGCCTCCTCCTGCATTGGATTCAACTGATGGATATTTAATTTTGTTAAAATATCCTCTTGTTCTTTAATACTATTTGCCATAATGATTGCTATTTAGTACTCTTTTTAGAATCCCCGGTTTTTGGATTACCCGTGTTTGTTTGCGCCAAATAATTTGCCAGTACTTTATCTATCAACTCTTCCTTAGTTAAATGATGAAATACCGTCATCACCTTATTTCTGAATTCTTCTGAAATAGCACGATTTGGTTTGGTTTTAAATATTTTTTTCGCCCATAATAATCCATTGTTTTCTTCTATGCTCTGGGCATCTGCTTTTTTAAGTTCATCGAAAACAATACCCAATTCTTGTTCAAAATCAGCAATATCTTTAACTTCTTCTTTTTGTAATATAGTTAATGAAAGCCCCTTTGCTCCTGCCCTGGCTGTACGGCCGCTTCTGTGGACATAAGCATCATAAGTATCCGGCAGATGATAATTAACAACATACGATATTTCTTTAACATCAAGGCCACGGGCGGCTAAATCGGTAGCAACCAAAATAGCTATAGAACCTGCTCTGAATTGTCCCATAATACGGTCACGAATGCCTTGAGATAGGCTACCATGAATGGCTCCGGATGAGAATTTATTAATGGCTAAGTTTTTAGCCAGTTTATTAACAGCCGCTTTGGTTTTACAAAAGATAATCCCTCTTTCGCCTTCTTTACTATTTAAAAAATGAAGCAATACCTCTAATTTTTCTATAGGTTCAACCACCATATAGTAATGATCGATCCCCTGATGGCCTACGGTAGACATATCTGCTTCTACCTGTATGACATGTTTAGACATGTAATTTTGAACCAATTGCTTTATGGCACCCGGCATAGTGGCGGTAAACAATAGCGTTCTTCTTGATTTTGGAATTTCTTTGACAATACTATCCAAGTCTTCTTTTAAAGCGCTCACCATTTCATCGGCTTCATCCAATACCAAATACTTTAGGTTTTTGATAACGATGGCACCGCGATTTAATAAATCTACTAAACGCCCCGGAGTAGCCACGACAATATGAGTCGTGGTCTTTAAACGTTCTATTTGAGGTTTTATAGGAATGCCTCCGAATACCGCCGCTACAGAAATAGCAAGGCTATGCGAGGCAAAAGAAATTAAGTTAGCATGAATTTGTTGCCCTAATTCTCTTGTAGGGGCTAATATGACGACCTGTATAGTAGTGTCTTCAATATCGATTAACTGCAACAAAGGCAACCCAAAAGCAGCGGTTTTACCCGTTCCTGTTTTTGCCAGGGCAACCAGGTCTTCTTTTTGATTAAGTACAATAGGAATTATCTTTTCCTGAATATCTGTAGGAACAGAAATTTGTAAATCGGCTAAACTTTGTTGTAATGCCTTATTAATACCTAAATCAGAAAACGTTTTGGACATAAAAAAATTTTAAGCAAAGATAACCACAAGTTAATAGGGAATCGCCCCAATTGATTTATTACGCAAATTCTTACTCGAAGGCATCTATGAGCTTGTTATTTAGTGATGGTGTTGGATAAGCTTGCTATTAAAAAGATTAAATTTAATATTTACTTTATACCTTTTAAATGATTACTAAACAATAATTTAGACTTATTATTTTTTTGACATAAATAAAAAAACCCATCAATATTGACGGGCTCTCTATTAAACTTGAAAGTATATACTTTAGATAACTTTTACGTTCACTGCGTTTAATCCTTTGTTGCCTTCCTGCAAATCAAATTCAACTGTGTCGCCTTCACGAACCTCGTCTACCAATCCAGAAATGTGTACAAAGTGATCTTTTTCTACTCCTTCTTCAGTGATAAATCCAAATCCTTTGGCATCATTGAAAAATTTTAC
Organism: uncultured Eudoraea sp.; assembly: GCF_947490415.1. Classification (GTDB taxonomy): domain Bacteria; phylum Bacteroidota; class Bacteroidia; order Flavobacteriales; family Flavobacteriaceae; genus Eudoraea. Next base: position 346,887 of record NZ_CANLGX010000003.1, on the reverse strand, counting down.
TGTTCCTTTACTCATTGTAATGTAATTAAATTTATAATATGTATTAGTTTGCAAAAGTGGGACTATTTTTCTGATATACAATACGTTAATAAGCTTGTTTTCAATTTATTATGAATTGGCTACCTTAAAATTTATATTATCTGCTATATGGAGCATAGTAGTTGCTTTAAATGAACTTTTGTATATTTTTACTTGAACAACTGTTAATCCAAATCCTTTTTTTAACATGAAAACCAAGCTTTAATAAAAAACCGGTATACAAAGATGTATGCCGGTTTCCTATCTAAAAATCATCTTTGTGCTAACTTTTAAGCGATGCCATATCAATAACAAACCGATAATGTACATCACTTTTTAGCATACGCTCATAGGCCTGATTAATATCCTGTATTTTAATAATCTCGATCTCTGAGGTAATATTGTGTTTACCGCAGAAATCCAATAGTTCCTGTGTTTCTGCTATTCCACCAATCAAAGAACCTGCAACCGTTTTACGGCCCATAATCATAGGAACTGAATTCAACATGGGGTCTAATGGCCCTAAATAACCTACCAGAACCAAGGTGCCGTCTGTAGTCAAGGTTCCGATATACGGATTGATATCATGCGCATAGGGCACTGTATCAATAATAACATCAAAATTGTTCTGAACGCCAGCCATTTGATCCTTATCCGTTGATATAACTACCTGATCTGCTCCTAAATCCAAGGCATCCTGTATTTTATTTGGGGATCTTGAAAACAAGGTTACATGTGCGCCTAATGCATCCGCCAGTTTTATGGCCATATGTCCCAGGCCTCCAAGACCAACCACAGCTACTTTACTATCCTTCCCAACATTCCATTTTCGCAAAGGTGACCAGGTGGTGATTCCTGCGCAAAGTATTGGAGCAATACCGGCAAGATCAAGGTTTTCTGGAATATTTAAAACAAAATGTTCATCGACCACAATGCTCTCGGAATAGCCACCAAATGTTGGCAGATCTAAATGCTTATCATGGCCACCATAGGTGCCCACCCATTCAGGACAATATTGCTCCAGATCTTTTTTGCAATTCCCGCATGTCCTGCACGAATCTACCAAACAACCCACAGCAACAACATCGCCGGCTTTAAAATTGCTTACCCCTTCCCCTACTTTAATGACCTTACCCACAATTTCATGACCGGGAACTACAGGATACACACTAAATCCCCAATCGTTGCGTGCAAAATGCAAATCGGAATGACATACGCCACAATATAGAATTTCTATTTCGACATCCTTAGGAGTAACTTCCCTTCGGTTGATTTGCATGGGTTCAATAGCAGCATCAGAGGCTTCTGTGCCATAAGCTTTGATATTTTTTACATTCATTTTATTTTAATATTTAAGTAATTATTTGATTCATTTTTAATACACAAAAACTTCTATAAATATACATAATAAAGCGTTCCACACAAATTTCACCACCACTCCCCTGTCCTTTTGAAAAAAGAGTGTATTTGTATAATAAAAGCCTGGATTTCTCCAGGCTTTTGTGTAATAATTACTAAAACTAATTTAAAGAGCACTAATCAGTTTCATCATAAGGTTTTAATTTTATTGTATCCATAGTTTTATATTATAATTGTTTGACTAATTATTATTTACACCATGAAGTAAACATCCAGTTTCTTTTCTCTAGATTTCTCATGAAGTCAGTGACTATTTGTTCAGTGACATTATCACCAGTTTCTAAAGCAGCATTAACAACATCTAACATCTTGTCATGTAAAACATCAAAATCTTTTAATACTTCTGTGACCATTGCTGTAGGAGACATTTTATCTGCACTAACCTCTTTAATTTCAGACAAATCTAAAATTTCTTTTATTTTCATCGATGGTTTTAATCCAAATACGCGAATTCTTTCTGCTATTATGTCAATGTTTTGCTTAACTGTGTTATATTCTTTCTCAAATTCTTCATGTAATTCAAAAAAATCATGACCGTCAACATTCCAATGAAAATTTCTCAATTTATTGTAATGCACAAAATAATTAGCCATTAACTGATTTAAGCTAACTACAATTTCTGCGGTTTCGAGATAAGTAAATCCTAATTTTCTAAAAGGTTTTCTATTTATTGTTTTATTTTCTGTTATTGATTTCATTTAATATAAGTTTTTCTAATTAATAATTTATAGATTAAATTATACAAATCTGAATGATAGATTTTTATAATTAATCAAATGCTTTATAACGTCTGTGATTTTTACAAAATCGGGAAGTAGAATATATAGACTTTATTAAAGCCTAGAACATAATGAAGTGGTATGTGTCGCCTACAAATAACATACCTTTAATATAGGCTTTTTAATGAAAAAGTCAAGTTTTTAACGCTTTTTAACGGTCTTGTATAGAATTTTCATCATCTGGCACTTCATTCAAAAGGCAAATCATTGCCTTTTTCATTTTGCACTATTAACGCTTTGCCATGACTTTTCTAAATAAAAGATTCATGACAACACGAAAAAATAGAAATTTGTTGAATTATATACCATAACTCTTACATCCTTCAGAGTTTAATAATTCCAGGTTTTCATCAAAACGACTATCTAATACATTGCCTGTTTTTTTGTGACAAAATGGGCAAGCATTCATATCCCCATCTGTGTCTATGTATATTCCTTTTTTTCCAGCACTTAAGCAACCTTGTCTTCGCTGATAATAACCATGGTACGTAATTATAGGATATGTGCTGTACTCCGAAGTAAAGTTCATTTTCTTAAAGAATTTTTCTAATAGGTCTATTTGATCTTGATTTAGAATTACGTCTTTATTGGCATAATGGCCAACTGCTTTGGGTTCTAAGAATTGCACAAACGAAACCTTTAGTTTTTTGGCCAATTCCATATATGACATTAAATTATCTTCAGAAATAAACTCTTTGGTGGCACATAAAGAAAGTGCAGTGATAAGATTATTGTTGTTTGCGTTTTTAACAGCTTCCTCAACCCAATAATAGGCATCCTTAAAATTTCTGAACCTATTATGTAATTTCGGACTAAAGTGATCTAAGCTAATAACAGCACCAGTTAAACCAGCTTCTTTTAAACGTTTAGCATTGGTATTATTAAGCATAAAACCGGAGGTGACCACCCAAAACTCTGTTGATTTATCTGCACCATTTAAAAGTTTAACCAGTGCATCCATTTTAATCAAAGGTTCGCCACCAGACAAGTGAATTTGACTCACACCTTTATCTTGAATTCTTTTCACTATACCCTGTAATTCACTATCTGATAAAACCTCTTTCTTATTTAAATTATCCCATTCAAAACAATGTTCGCACTGCAAAGCACATTTTTTAGTAATAGCAAAAAAGACGTTATTAAATCTATTAATGGTCCCTTTATTTACTGGCTTAAAATCATTAATTTGAGAAGCAATAAACCTTTTATAAACCTTACTGTTCCATCCTGGGGTATATAAACCTATATGGTATTTGCCATTTATACACACCATTTTATGCACTTTATTATTGCCTAAAAAACGTCTTCTGAATCGAATTAAATAGCGAAGGGATTGTATCCAGTCTAAAGGATTATGATAACATTTTACTATAACTTTTAAGAGCGTAAACTTTATTCTTAATCGAATGAATTTCAATCTCAATCCAGTAATAATTTGCGGTTTGTTTGAGGTGTCAATTGTTGTGGAAATTAATCTGGTTTCCTTTGCCTCTTTATCCTGAAGTTCAACTATCATAGCTTTTTATTTAGTGTTTGATGCTAAGTCAAATTGATTTTCATAATCCATTAGGGCTTGATATTCATACATTGAAAAATCTGTAAATGCACCAGCTTGTTTAAACAATCTTAGTTTTTGAAAATCCGGTTCACCTTCATAGTTTCTTATATAATTATAATAACCTCTGTTTTTTAAAAAAACCGTTCTAATTATATCTGGAGTTGGTTTACTAGTCTTAAAGGTAACTATGACTTCGTCACCAATATTGGGTTGAACAAGGTAATTTTGATCTTCTCCTAATAGTAGTTTAGTTACATTATTATTATTTCCATCAATAGCGGCATTAGGATTAATGTAATTAATATCTAATGCTAAATTTTCTGTGAAATCAATACCAACATAATCTACCTCCCAAAACATAAATCCAGTTTCAAGTTTTATAAATACTTCCTCACCAGGCGCGTTACTTATGTCAATTGGTACAGCTATATCTCTTGAAGCCATGGGGCCAACTGTATTTATTCTATCAACTAATTCCCAACCAGTATTAGTTTTTAAATAAACCGATAAAGGTATGCTTTGTTCGTTCATCCATTTCGTGCTTTTTTCTTTAGAAAAATCTTGTTGGTCTTTTTGAAATTGAGAATAATAGGAGCCAAATTGTTCGTTAAATTTCCCAAAAACATAATCTAACCACATAGAATTTTTTACAGTTAAAACTAATTTAGCGTTTTTTGTCTGTTGAGGTTTATTAAATTTTAATTCAATATTTCTTAAACTACTAGAGCTAATTAGTTCTGAATTAAACAAATAAGAGTTGTTGTCTTTAACTAATACGGGATCGCTATTAGTGTTTAAATGATCAACCAACACATTATTTGGAGAAATTATATTTGAAAATGTATGTAGTTTGCCATTTTTATCTAACAGCACTTTAACATTATCAGGATGATTAACTTCTAATAATTGAACATAATCGGTGTACTGGATCTCTTTTAATTCATTAGTAATCTTAATACTATATTCATTATTCACTTCATTTAAATTGGGTAATAATAAATAATCATTTCGTTGTTGATTTGCAGTTAAAATTCCTGGATAGAGCTCGCCTGTAAAAACAAATTCTTCTCCATTATTTATATAAATAAAAGGACAAGAGCTCTTTGTCAAAGCAGCAATAATGCCTATCACAGCTATCACTCCTATTGTGCCTACGGCAATATTAGCAGCAGTACGACCATTATTTTTATCATTTACGGATATGGTATAAATTTCAGAAAATGGAATACTTACTTCTGTACCAAAATCTGGAATGTTGTTATTGTTTACAAAAAAATGAATTTCATTAAGAGGTGTTTGTTTATTGTTATATCTATGAACTTTCTTTTTTTCTCTTGGTTGAAATGGGATATGATACTTATCTATTTCTTGAGCTATACCTGAAATGGTCTTGTTTTCTTCACTTAAAACAAGATTTTCTAAATGCCAAATAGTTCCTCCGGAGTGTATGACTACATATTTTTGAGATTCATTTAATTCATCGATTTGACGTGCCATTGTTTCGGGAGATGTTGTTAAATCTCTAACCTTATAATAAGAACAGCTTATAATTAGGTTCAAAAAAGAAAGCGTTAAAAACAGGGATAAAAAAGAGGAAAATTTTTGATTTTTTCTAAAAAAATAGAAAGGGAGGAACTTTTTTTGTGATAAAAGTTTCATTATAGTATTACTTTAAAAGAAAGCCTTATTCTGATTAAGATTAGAGGGGATAATGTCTAATAGTTTAAAGAAAATTAGTAATAGATATAGTTTCAGTCTCTTTAAAGATATATAAAATAAATAAATATGAAGCAATATTTTATCCTTGCCCCTTATGGAAGATTTTATTAACAGGATTAATCTATTTTTAAGACACCTATCTAAAATAATCTGCAGCCTAATAGATACAATTTAGTAACTTCTATTACTATCTATTCGGGTTTCTGCTCCTGTTGCGGTTTTGAGATCCGTTACTGTTTGAATTTCGTTGCTGGTTCCGATTTCTGTTGCGATTAGAATTGTGCGACCGCTGTGGTTTCTGTTCCTTCTTGGTTTCCACCTCGTCTTCACTGTCCACAAATTGGTGTGCCGGCATACGGGGAACGTCCTGTTGGATGAGTTTTTCAATATCGCGCAGGTAAGGTTGTTCTTCCTTATCACAAAAAGACAATGCTATACCACTGGCACTCGCCCGACCTGTTCGCCCAATCCGGTGCACATAGGTTTCCGAAACATTGGGCAGGTCATAGTTGATAACTAAGGATAGTTCCTCTACATCAATGCCCCTTGCTGCAATATCTGTAGCGACCAATACTTTTAGTCTTCCATCTTTGAAGTCCCCTAAAGCCTTTTGCCTGGCATTTTGTGATTTATTGCCGTGAATGGCGGCCGATTTTATATCGGCTTGTCTTAATTTTTTACCAATTTTATCGGCACCGTGTTTTGTTCTGGAAAACACTAAAACGGAATCTTCAGGTCTCCCCTGTAATAGATGTACCAATAATTTGGGTTTGTTGACCTTACTTACGAAATAGACACCTTGTTCTACTTTCTCAGCGGTAGCTTGTTCCGGTTTGATGGTTACCCGCTCAAAATCGCCCAGCATTTTTCTGGAAAGCGCTACAATATCTTTAGGCATGGTTGCCGAAAAGAAAAGTGATTGTCGTTTTGGAGGTAGTATGGAGATGATCTTCTTAATGTCGTGAATAAAGCCCATATCCAACATATGGTCGGCTTCATCCAGGACCACAAATTCTAAGTCCCTAAAGGAAATATATCCCTGGTTTAGCAAATCGAGTAAGCGGCCTGGTGTGGCTACCAGGATATCAACGCCATTTCTTAAGGTATTTACCTGCTTCCCTTGTTTGACGCCACCAAAAATAACGGTGTTTCGCAAACCTGTAAATTTTCCATAAGCGCTTAAACTCTCGCCTATTTGTATGGCCAGTTCGCGTGTTGGAGTTACAATCAGGGCTTTTATCCGTCGTTTACCCTTTTGTCCGTTTTGCGAATTATACAAATGCTGAAGTATTGGAATTCCGAATGCTGCGGTTTTTCCCGTTCCCGTTTGTGCCACACCCAAAAGGTCTTTTCCTTTGAGGAGTATGGGAATCGCTTGTTCTTGAATTGGGGTGGGATTTTCGTAGCCTTCTGCCTGAAGTGCTTTAAGTATTGGTTCGGCCAAGCCGAGTTCTTTAAATGTCATTTTGTTAAATAAGCCGCAAAGGTACGCTTATTTAGGCTGAGAACGGTGAATTAAGATGTCTGAGCGAGAAATACTTCACAACCCGGCAACAGCAGCCTCTGCACAGCGCTCCCCATCCATGGCCGCTGATACAATGCCACCTGCATACCCACCACCTTCGCCGCAAGGGAACAACCCTTTGATTTCCGGATGCTCTAATTGCTTGTTTCTGGGGATATTTACCGGAGACGAAGTTCGCGATTCTACTCCCACGACATTGGCTTCTGAAGTGTAATAGCCTTTCATTTTCTTACCGAACTCGGTAAACCCGGTTCTTAAACGACTCCCTATCAACCTGGGAAGGAGTGAATGCAAAGGTGCGGATTTAAGTCCCGGTTGGTATGATGTTGGGTTTAAATCCGGAGAAAATATACCCTCTACAAAATCTGTTAACCTTTGTGCAGGAGCTGTTTGGGTTCTTCCACCGGCGGTAAAGGCTAAACGTTCTAAATCTTTTTGATATTCCAATCCTTTTAAGACACCGTACTTTTCGTATTTCGGAATATCTTCCTCCACGTTTATTTCAACAACGATTCCTGAATTCGCGAAAAGGTTATTCCGTTTCGAGGGCGACATGCCATTGACAACCACTTCTCCCGGGGATGTTGCCGCAGGAACTATAAAACCACCGGGGCACATACAGAACGAATACACCCCGCGATTCTTCACCTGGTGCACCAAACTATAGGCGGCCGCCGGAAGCAATTCATTACGCTCTCCTTTGCAATGGTATTGAATAGAATCGATAATTTGTTGTGGGTGTTCTACGCGAACGCCCATTGCAAAAGACTTTGCTTTTAGGGCAATGTCCTTTTTTTGAAGCAGGTAAAAAATATCGCGTGCAGAATGGCCGGTTGCCAGAATAACCCGAGACACTTGCATTTCATCTCCATTTTGTAAAATAATGGTTTTTAATTGATTACGTTCTATTATAAAATCTATTACTTTAGTATTGAAATGTACCTCACCGCCATATTTAAGTATAGTTTCCCGAATGATCTGCACTATTTTCGGGAGTTTATTCGTGCCAATATGGGGGTGTGCATCAATAAGTATTTGCTCCGTTGCGCCATGGTGCACCAGACTTTCAAAAATTCGCCTCACATCACCTCGTTTAAGACTCCGTGTATATAATTTTCCATCAGAATAGGTGCCTGCACCGCCTTCCCCAAAACAGTAATTGCTATCCTCGTTAACGATATGGTCCTGGTTGATGGCTTTTATATCTCTTCGACGATTTTGAACATTCTTGCCCCGTTCCAGTACAATAGGTTTGAAACCAAGCTCCAAACAACGCAATGCTGCCCACATACCTGCCGGACCAAAACCGATGATATGAATGGGTTTGGCTTTTGAAACATCCTTATAATCAAAGGAATAGGAAGAATTCTTAGGAGCTTTTTCCTTGATGTAAACGGCAAGTTTGTAATTGAAATAAATAGTTTGTTTTCGGGCGTCAATAGACTTCCGGAGTACCTTTAATGTAAAATCAACTTCAGGAATCCCAAGGGTTTTGGCAGCTTTGCGCCTAAGGATGCCTTCCTGGCCTTCTTCCTTTAATGGTATCCTTACCTGGATGTTTCTGATCATAAGGCAAAATTACTCGAATTAAAGTATAGGTTTCGATATAATTATAATCATAGCAATTTACAGCTATAACCTAATCCTAAGTTATAGTTATTTCCTTCTTTTACTTTTATTATAATTCTTATCACCTCTGGTTTTGGGTTTTTTGTATTTAGCCTTAATTATGCGTTTATAAGACCCTCTTTCATTTGTTTTCTTATTCTTTTCTGACTTTTCGTGAAAACTTGCTCCACGCTCATGCTCATTGCTTTGTTTATGGGGATTATTTGGTTCACTAACCTGAGGTTGCTCTTCAGGGGTTAGCCGTGTGGCGATTTCTACCTCCCTTGGAAAAGGAATATGTTTAATTTCCATATTCATAAGTGCTTCAATAGCATTTTTATAGGCAATTTCTTTCTCTGTATAGAACAAGAGGGATTCTCCCTTCTTTTCGGCACGACCAGTACGACCAATACGATGCATGTAATTTTCAGGAAAATGCGGGGTGTCAAAGTTTATAACATGACTTATTTCGTTTAAATCGAGACCACGTGCCATAACATCAGTTGTGACCAAAATCCTGTTTCTACCTTCATCAAACTGTTTAATAGACCGCATACGGTAGTTTTGCGTTTTATTAGAGTGAATTACACAAATTTCCTCATTATATGATTCTTGTAGTTCTTCAAACAACCGATCAGCGCTTCTTTTGTTGGATACAAAAACCAGTACTTTTTTAAAAGTTGTTGCATTTTTCAGTAGGTGTATTAGCAAGTTTACTTTCGTATAAAAGTTAGGAACTGCATAACTACTTTGTGTAATATTTTCTAAAGGCGTACCACTTAAGGCAACGGAAATCTTTTCAGACAAAATAAAAAATTTAGCTATTAAATCTTCTATATCTTCTGTCATAGTAGCCGAAAACATAATATTTTGACGCTTTGTTGGTAATAAATCGAATATATTGGTAAGCTGAAACCTAAACCCTAAATCCAACATGACGTCCACTTCATCGATTACTAATTTTTTAATCGATTTTAATTGCAATGCGCGACTTAAAATCAAGTCGTATAAACGGCCAGGGGTTCCTACTACAATGTCCTGGCCTTCCACTAACAATGCTTTTTGAGTGTTTATATTGGTGCCTCCATAAACTCCTAATACCCTATTATTTAAGTATTTACTAAATTTTTCAATCTCCTCAACAACCTGCACTACCAATTCTCGCGTAGGCACTAAAATTAAAACTCTTGGATGCTTATCTGTTGAAAACGTAAGCGATTGCAAAATAGGCAGCATATAGGCAAATGTTTTACCTGTTCCAGTTTGTGCAATACCTACGACGTCCTTACCTGATGAAATTACCGGATAGGCTTGAGATTGAATTGGTGTTGGATTTGCGAAACCTAAATCGGTTATAGCCGAACGCAGTTGGTTGGAGATATTAAATTCGTCAAACGATTGCATCTTTATTAAATTTTATGCAAAAGTAATGTATTACAGCTACTGGCAGGAATTGATTCAACTCTGGTTACTATATAACAGGAATTCAAGTAGTTCGTTCATGGATCTCAAGCGTCTCCTCACTCCTAAGTCAAAATCACTTTTTCAAAAGATACTAATCTGGGTTTAATTCATCAACATGCAGCATATAGGTAGCTATGGTTTTCAGTTCTTCATCAGATATACCTTTTAAAAAACCGTCAATATTAGCCTGCATAATAGCCACCTGGCTGGAGGTGGTGTCTACAATGGGTTTAGCATTACCCTTTAAAAATGCCACTATATCTCCATTTTTTTCTTTATAGATCTTCATGATTTCTTTGACTGAAGGTCCTGTTTTTTCCTTGTTTACTTCATGACAGGTAATACATGTTTTTTCAGAAAACAGCCTGTTGCCAAGAAAAATTTGGGAGTCTCTACTCAATTCTGCGCGTTGGGGTATAGCTTTATCTATAACCTTAGTTGACTTTTTATCCATCTTACAGCTATACAACACAAGAAATACTATAAAAAATGAAACTAAACGCATATGTTTTGAGATATAAATAATGATACTACTAAATATAGTGAAAAGGGTACTTTATATTCTAGTTATTCACGTATTTTCTATAGCTATTAATGGAATTCTTGAATGTTTTACTTTGGACGGGATACAAAAATATTGGCTATATTACCGGTATTTTGTGAACCTTCACAAGCAACCGAGCGTAACCCATGGCAAAAAAGAAGAAGTTTGGAACTTTTGCAGGAGTCTTTACCCCTTCCATACTCACTATTTTGGGGGTTATCATGTACATGCGCCTGGGTTGGGTAGTTGGTAATGCCGGCCTGTTAGGTGCCATTCTTATAATCATAATAGCCCATGTAATAGCTGTGACTACGGGTTTGAGTGTATCTTCAGTAGCAACCGACAAGAAGATAGGTGCCGGCGGCATTTATTATGTATTATCCCGGAGCATGGGAATTCCTATAGGGGGCTCTATAGGTATAGCCTTGTCTGTAGGAACCGCTTTATCTATTGCCCTTTATTTAATAGGTTTTTCAGAAAGCTTTAATGCGTATTTTGGATTTGGAACGTCGGTCAATGATTTCAGATTAACGGGAACCATTGCATTGATAATACTAACGGCGCTTGCATTAATAAGTACGTCTCTGGCCCTAAAAGCACAATATTTTATCCTGGCGGCGATTGCCGTTTCATTGATTGCCATCTTTTCAGGAACATCTGAGTTTGTACCTGAATCTGTACCCTTATTTTCAACCGAGGGCGCCGTACCCCTTGAGGTAGTCTTTGCCATATTTTTTCCGGCAGTTACCGGTTTTACCGCCGGTATTGCTATGAGTGGAGATTTAAAAGAACCTAACAGATCGATCCCTGTAGGTACATTATCGGCTATTGGCGGAGGACTTGTGGTTTATATTGCCCTTGCTGTTTTTATGGCCTATACTATTAATCCGGATGTATTGAAAACAGATTATAACATCCTCATGAAGATTGCCATTTTTGCACCTGCTGTTGTTGCCGGTATTTGGGGCGCAACCTTATCTTCGGCCTTAGGAGGCATTCTTGGAGGTCCAAGGATTTTGCAGGCCATGTCTATCGATAAAGTAACTCCTAAAATATTTGGGAAGGGAAAGGGCTCCAACAATGAACCGGTGAACGCATTATTGATGGTGTTTATTATCGCAGAAGCAGGCATTCTCATAGGTGAATTGGACGTTATTGCGCGAGTGGTCTCCATGTTTTATCTCACTGCTTACGGTTTTATCAATATATCTTATTTCCTGGAAAGTTGGGCGAATCCTGATTTTCAGCCAAGCTTCAAAATTAAACGCTGGATCGGTCTGCTTGGTTTTGCTGCGTGTTTTGGGGTCATGTTCAAGTTAGATATGATTGCCATGTTTGCGGCATTGGCGGTAATTGGTGGTCTGTATTTTGGCCTGCAACGAAAGGAAGTAAAGCTACAATCAAATGACGTATGGAGAAGTGTTTGGGAAAACGTGGTGAACAAAGGGTTAAAAAAAATAGATGCCGAGGTGGACGAAAATTCCAATTGGAATCCAAATATTATTCTCTTCAGTGGTAAAAGTGACCATCAGTCCTATTTGTTGGAGCTATGTAAAACAGTTTCGGGCCGCACCGGCATCGTAACTAACTTTAAACTCATTGTTAATGCCAAAGATGATACACCCTTAAAAAAAACAGAGCAAGTCGTACGGAATGAATCCTTTAAAGAACTTGGTATTTTTGGGAGGCAGGTTAAAGTGGAGAACATCTATAGTGGTATTACCAATATTGCCACAGTTTTTGGGTTTTCCGGGGTAGAACCCAATACCATAATGATGGGATGGCCCAAAGGTTTGGAAAATTCAGAGGAATATGCCAAAATGACCGAGACCTTGTTGTATTTGGATTATAACTTATTGTATTTGGATTTTGACAGGAAGAACAAATTCGGCAATTATAGCACCGTAGATCTTTGGTGGCGGGAAACAGACAGCAAGAATGCCGAAATGATGCTGAATATTGCACGATTTATAATCGCCGCCCCTAAATGGAACAATACCAATATTCGGGTATTGTTCGTTAATAACAACAATGTTGATAGTACACTCATAAATTCGAAAATTTCTAAACTTGTTGAAGATTTAAGAGTTAATGTTGAAATTAGAATTATTAACAATGCAGTGGAGCAAAAACCATTTTATAACATCATTGAAGAACAATCTGCGTCAACTGATCTGACACTGGTTGGTATACCCAATTACAAAATTGAAAAACAGGCCGAATTTGTCATAAAAACGAATCAATTGTTTGAAACCATAGGTTCTACCCTATTGGTCAAAGCTGCTAATAATTTTAATGAACTAGATTTAACTCTGATCGAGGCGAATTCTGAAATTACAGAAAGTTGAGTCTTGCTGTAACCTCTTATCTAATTTTAGAAGAAATATTTAAAAAGGGATGTACCGGGGTTAAGGATAATAAAAAAACCCATCACTCGTGATGGGCTTTTGTGACAAAGTTTAAGCGTATATGTTAAATAACTTTTACGTTTACTGCATTTAATCCTTTTTTTCCTTCTGTTAGATCAAATTCAACTTCATCGCCTTCACGAATTTCATCAATTAATCCAGAAAAATGTACAAAATGTTCTTTGTTTGAACCTTCTTCTGTGATAAATCCAAAACCTTTGGCATCATTGAAGAATTTTACTGTTCCTTTACTCATTGTAATTTAATTTAAATGTATTTATAATACTTATTATTAGACAAAGATGGTGCCAATAATTTAAAATCCAAAAGATTAACTAATTAATTTATAATCATTGATCATTTATTATCACTATAATACATGCCTTACTGCCCTCAATAAGGTGTTTTTATAACTGTTTGTCTGAATTGTGTTTCCCTTTCCTTTTGGCAACGGTGAATGCATTTTAGGTGTTGCCAGGCACTTTTTAATTAAAAGTCATATTTCAAAAGGTCATTACCCAGGTTTGTAATGTAAAGCGTGTGGCCATCATCAGAAAAGAACATGCCCGTGAGTAATCCTGGCAGGGGATCAAAAAGATCAGGTGAAAGTAATTCAAGTCTCTCCATTCCCAAATGACTTCTTCTATTCCATTCGTTTGTAATCTTTAAATTATCCGTTGTGGAACCATCAAATAGCACATGCTGCGAATGATTTTCAAAATCTACAACAATTACCTGATTGTACAGAGGTGAAGCTACGACTAGCCGACCATCACTATCTACTAATAAATTATCCGGAGTTCCCACATTAGCAACTACTCCGGCATATTTGTATGAACCACTATTCGTATCTACTTCAAATTTATGCACTCTGTCCATCATGGTTTCTGAAATATAGAGGTGTTTTTCGTCCTTATCCATGGTAATGCCATTGGCAAAATGAAGACTGTCCATAATTCTAACCGGAGGACTTTTTAAATCGGCCATTCTGAAAACTGCTCCATGTGGTACTGGTAAATTTACATCACGAAACATTTCTTCCAAATTCGTACTCTCCGTAGATTGGGAAAACCAAAGTGCTCCGGTTTTATCCCTGTAGATGGTATTAACCCCATAAGGATGGTCATAGATCATTTCTGCTTTTTCAGAGTCTATGTTTACTCTATATATCTTTCCGTCTGCAACGTCCGACATTAAAATATGTTTACCGTCGTGTTCCAGAACCATGCCATTAGGTGATGCAGTCTGCTCTGGTGGAAGATGCACAAAACCGGCTGCGGCGAAATCACCAAACGGACGATTAGAACCATCTTTTTCAATTAGTCTGAGGCCATTGGCCTGATCTACAACCACAATTCTTCCATCTTCCAGTTGAACCCCATCTTCGGCACGAAGCAAGCTGCCATCTCCTGGGAATAAATTTTCTTCTTGATAGGTAAAATATGGGAGCGGTTTTGCGGATTCTTTTTTATCACTAATCTTCTCTGCCGGTTTAGGCGTATTGCAGCCAATAAACGTAAAAACAAAAAGGAATAAAGGGTAGATCGATAATTTCATTATTGATTGGTTTGATATCCATAAAGATAAAAGAATTAGGAATAGTTGATTACGTAATTGCTAACTACTTATTCAGAAATCTTTTAATTTCAATTATGCCTATCATCAATTATTTCTCGCAACTCATCTCCTCTGGAGATAGTATGGAATTAATCTATAGATTCAGGTTCAAGCCGCTTAGAAATTATAAACTCTTAGTTTTCTGCTTCTATCTTCTTTAACATGGCCTTTGAATTCTTTGCAGTAGCTCCATCAGGATCTAGTTGTATGGCTTTATTATAAAATTCTTTTGCTTTCACCAGGTCGCCGGATTTCCAGTAACCCTCAGCCAAACTGTCCCAGGCATTAGCAGATTCCGGAAAAAGTTTAGTATTCATTTCAAATACATACAGAGCTCCTTCGAATTGGCCGGAGCCCAGTAATTGGTAACCTGCCTTATTAAATTCAGCTTCAAAATCAAAAAACTTATAAGCAGGATCCTGTACCAGGCGTTGGGCTTCTGTAGCCAACAGCTCATACTTTTCATCCATAAAGAGCTGCGTGAGATAACCCATGGGATCTATGATAAAATTATCTGCAGAAAAACTCAAAGCGGTCTCCAGAACCGGATCTTCGTTGGCACTATATTCTGCAAAGGTGGGTTCTACGGCCAAATGGGGTACCGTATAATCTGCATTTTCCCATTGGGGCTTATCCTGCCACCAGGCAAAAGAAAGATAAACGGGTAGCTTTGAATTAGGTAATTCTACACGGCGGTTGTCGCCATAGAAATTGATGTTTTCCCCGGTGGGCTCTCCTACAAAAATGGCATTGGTATAATTATCCAGTTCATTCACCAAATTCTGGCAGGCTGAAAAAGTATCCCGTCCTATGATAACGAAAAATTTCCCGGGTTGATTGATCTTTTGGTGCTCTATGATACCTGTAACTATAGGCTTATTCTTATAGTTGTTGCCACCGCCATTAAGACGTACGTCCAGAATTAATTTCTCTACCTCATTGTTGTCTATAAATTCAAACAGACGTTTGTAAAATGCGGGGATATTCTCACTTGGATCATCTTGTATCTGGCTATGCCGCACATAAACGGCCTTTTCGTTGGGCAGGTATTCAAAATAATAGATCTTATCCAGGTTTTTTAAATAGAGTGGATTTTGTGATTGATCCCTCACCCCTACCCAGTCGCTGTCTGGTTTCGGTTCTCCATATTGTAATGGGGTATCAAGATTGCTGGTGGCATTGATTACAGAATTAAATGTCTTGCCGTCTTTTTCAAGGCTTAGGTTAATATTCTGTTTTAAGGTTTTGGTGATTCCCTGTGCATGCAGCACCTCAGGTATTACCATATAGATGCCGGCATAAGCTTTAAAGAATTGTTCGTTTTCTACAGGAACCACAGGGTAAATAGCTTTTGATGCTTCCTTTGTGGGCATGCCTTCAATGGCGGTTATTTTGGCACCAACCACAGACGAAAAATCTTTATGTGCTCCTATAATATAAAGCCCGTCAGGGAATTGGTATAGGTTCAGGGGTAATTTATGATAAGGTACCGGGCTTTCTCTGAAGCCAACTCTGGTATGCCCGTATTTGAACATCCCTATGATCCTGCCAAAACCTACGAGTACCTCGTGATCCTGCATCTGAGGGATCTCCTTATAAAATTCTTCAACAGCCTCATCAAAAGCAGCGGCGGTGACCTTTTTAAAAAGGAACGAATAATCCTTATGAACAGTTTCCAGTAGGAAACGCAAATCCTCCTGCCATTGTGTACTTGAGATTTTTTGTTGTGCGGGTACTTGCCAGAAAAGTAAAAAAGCAGCTAAAAAGTATAGTTTTTTCATCGTCGTTGAGTTAAAAGTTTAGGCATAAAGAGATTATGCTCTTTATAGGACAACATTATTTACTAAATGTTACAGTTCTTCTTGTATAGGGATCTAAAACGACTTACAGTTTACTGGTTCTCATTTTAGACCTAATGCCTGTGTAAAGGATTACTACCAGGATATATACCAGTCCAATAATCCAAAACCCGGGGTCACTAAAAAAAGAAAGATGATCTCCCCCGGCAGGTATAATAAATACAGGAACTGTTATTAAAGCATCTAAACCAATGGTAATCAAAAACATAAAAACCCCTAATTTAAACCCATTTGTATGTGCTCCGTTTTTATAATAAAACTTAGTTCCAAGAATTGCACTCGGTATTAAAGCTAAAGTGAGGACCACATTTGCCTGGAGTTCCGGATTATCCATAATTTTTACAAAATGAGATAGAATGTAGGCCGAAACGCCTAAGACCCAAACTATTGACGTAGCTAGTATTGCTCTTTTGATTTCCATGATTCCTTTGTTATTAGGGTTGTTATAGATAACTAAAATGAAATAGGCAGGTTATTTCTATTTGTGCCCTACCCCTACCGGGTCCCATACCCCCCTTTTTACAGCAGCGTTTACGTATTCCGTAAAATCTGTGGGTTTTCTACCCAATACTTTTTCAATATCATTCGTAATCACAGAATTACTTTCTACCAAAACTGTTTCAAACAAATAGTTGATTAACCACAGGTAGCCATCGGGTAAATTAAATTCCTGCATCATTGCATTGTATTCTTCCATGCTTATAGCCGTGAATTGAATTTCCTTGCCCGTTGCTGCGGAAATTTCTTTAACCACATCTGAAAATGTCAGGGTACGCGGACCAGTTAATTCATATATCTCACCATTATGTTTATCATTCAACAAGGACGCAACTACCACATCTGCTATGTCATTGGCATCTACATAGGGGACCAGGGCATCATTTTTAGGTAAGGCAACATGGCCGGCAAGAATGGGATCCAGAAAGAAACTCTCACTAAAGTTCTGATTAAACCAGGTAGCTCTCACTATAGTCCAGTCCAGACCGGAATTCATTACTATTTTCTCACATTTTTCTGCCTCTATCTCCCCTTTTCCTGATAAGAGCACCACTTTTTTAACTCCGGATTTCACAGCCTGCCCGGTAAACCCCTCAATAGCTTCGCTTGCTCCCGGGACCGCCAAATCTGGCTGAAAAGTTATATATACCTTATCTATTCCTTCCAGGGCGCCTGCCCAGGTAGCCGGTTCCTCCCAATCAAAAGAGGGGTCTTCACTACGGGATCCGATTCTGACAGCTTGCCCTTTTTCAATTAACCTGCCTGCTACGCGACTTCCTGTTTTGCCTTTGCCGCCTAATACTAAAATGTTTTGTTTTTTTGTCATGATGTTAATTTTTAAGATTTATAGATTACGTGTTTAAAGTGTTGTTTCTGCTAAGACAGACTAGAATCAATAATAAAAATGAAAGTGTTGCACAAAGCGTTCTTATTAGATGATAGCTGTTCCATTTACTTTCAAACTTGTCTCTAAGCAGCTTTATTTCTTCTGCACTGGCCTGCATTAAATCTGTTTTATCCAATAACTCATTGAGCGGTACATTTCCAAAAATAGTGACCAAACCAACCCCAATAATATACAGGGCGGCTGATGCAACAACCATCCATAGAATAGTGCCGGATGAGGTCCTGAATAAAAAGATATTTGCGATATGTAAAAAAACCGGACCAAAGAATACGAGTATAAACACGGGATTAATAATGCTCCTGTTCATCTCCTGAAAAGAGCGCAGATAACCTATGTCTGCTAATTGGCCAATACCGGGCGTTACCGCATTGTTCCAGGTAAAACAAAGCCCTGCTGTAAGTCCGGTTAGAAGCGTTGCCAGTACTACTACTATGGCTTGAGTGTCAAAATTTAGCGTTGTCATTATTACATTGTTTTAAGATTACAATGCAAATTTGCGGCTAAACGCTATGACTTATTTGTTTGAAAAGGATTGAAATTTGTTCCAAAAGGATTATGATTTTACCTCACTGGGGCGAAAGCCATATTTTTTGATAAACGCATTAGAAAAAGAACTCAGACTTTCATAACCAACAGACCATGCCACTTCCTGAATGCTGACATCCTGAGAGCTCAAAAGATCATGGGCTTTAATCAACCGTTCATTCTGAAGGTATTTGTATACAGGAAAACCAAACAGTTCTTTAAAATTCTTTTTGAGTTTAAAATCATTGAGCCCAATGAGTCTTGACAGTTCTGATATAGATGGCGGGGTCTCCATGTTCTTGGAGAGTATTTCCCGGGCCTGATATAACTTTTCACGCTCTGTATCTTTTATAGAGGTATTATTATCCTTTTCCAGGGTGGAAACTTTCGCAAAGAAATGAGCTAATAATTCTGTAACCTGACTTTTGAGAAAAAGCGATCTCGCAGCCCCTTCGTAGGTATTGGTGAAAATTTTATCGACCGCATTTTGCATATTATGGTCCATAAAAAAAGTGGGACCCTCTACATAATCACTGGTGGGGTTGATAAGTTCATTTAAGGTTTCTGCATAGATTTCGCGTTCGCCATCCGGTAATTTATTTAAATTCTTAAGGCTATACAGGATAACCACACAATGTAATTTTCTGGATTCTGAAACGGTATGTATAAAATCAACTTTTTCATTGGCAAAAAAAGACATGGCCAGCCCTTTGGTATTGTTATAGCTTTTTTGATGTGTGCCGTATTTTACATTTAAATCCACGTTGCCGGACCCATAGAATGCAAAGGCAATAACTTCTTCGTCAAAACCGCATTTATCAATGGTTTCTTCGTTGGAATCTGCATATTCCAAAAGAACCAGGAAGTCGTTTATATTCAGGAAATCTCTCGTCATACTAAATACTAAGATACTTAATTAGGTAATTACAAAGCAGATTCAATTTCTTTTACTTCCTCTGCCCCCTGGTTCAAAAATAAAAAGTATAGGTGACGCTTGGGAGGCCACAAAAGATGTGGAAAGGTATAGTGCAAAAGTATCATTGGTGGTTTTGGCGATAGGAATGGAATCTGTTAGCTTGCCCTGTTCATAGGTTTGCTGCGCATTTAATTGGGTAACTACTCTCGGTAAGAATAGGTGGTAAATGAGCCTCATGATCTAAATTGGAATACTGTTTTTTAGTCCCTGTACAAAGTACATCTTTAGTTTGCCCCTGTTCTTAACCTCTATTTCTCCGCGATATTCGCAATCTGCATCCTCTTTTATCAAGGCATAGGTGTTTTCAGATATATTAATGCGGCCGGGTTCTGACATAGATTCCATTCGTGACGCCACATTTACCGCATCACCCCAGATATCGTAGGCAAATTTTGTGGTTCCCACTACCCCGGCAACCACGGGTCCGGTATTGATGCCAATTCTAATATCAAAGGTCAATTCACTGGCGGTTACATCATTTTTTGTTTCCTCTACAAATGCAACAATTTCCAGGGCAGCCAAAACCATTCTGTAGGCATGATCTTTCTCATTATCATTTAATCCGCCGGCACACATATAGGCATCTCCTATGGTTTTTATTTTTTCCAAACCATACTTCTCCATAATCGCATCGAACTTAGAAAAATAGAAGCCCACGGTTTCTACCAAAGCCTCTGGTGACAGCTTTTCAGAATAATTGGTAAAACCCTTAAAATCTGTAAATAATATCGTTGCAGCATCGTATTTTTTGGCTTTTACCATGCCATTGTTCTTTAGTTCTTCTGCGGTTTCCTCAGGGAGTATATTTAGCAATAAACGATCTGAACGATCTCTTTCTTCCTCAATGATTTGTTTTGTTTTTCTGATAAATTTATTACGTCTCAACAAGCCAATAGCCATGAGACCAATTAAAAATAGGGCAATTGCGGTCCCTATTGCTATATTGCGTTGGTTTTTACGTCTTTGATCAAGTAAATCTACCTCTATTTGTTTTTGTGAAACCTCATAATTAGTGCGCTGATCTGCCATTTGCTGCACGGCTTCAATGTTTTTTACACTATCCCTGTAGGCAATATGTGCCCTGTAATGTTTATAGGCGGAGACCTGATCGCCCTTTACTTCATACAATTCTGAAAGTTTTAGATTCGTATCACTGATCTGATCTTTTAGACCATATTTTTGTGCAAGGTGTAAGCTTCGTTCCAAATAACCAAATGCAGTATTAAAATCGAGTTGCTTGGTATAAATATCGGCCATATAGGTAAGATATACCGAAATGGGATAATAATCTTCCAGCTCCTCTAGAATAACTATCGCCTCATTAATCCGCTGTTCTGCCAGTGCATGTTTCCCCTGCTCAGCATAGACCATCCCGATATTTCCTAGATTATAGGCAGTGCCATTTAAATAATTTACCTTTTTAAAAATGATTCCAGCCTCATCAAAATAAATCAGGGCCGAATCATAGTTTGAGGAATTAAAATACTCATCTCCGGCATTTGTTAAGGCTGAGGCCAAAGGAATGGAATCTTTAATCTGTCGAAATAGTTCTATGCTTTTACCGTAGTAATTCTTTGAGTTAACGGGGTTTCCCATTATGGAATATACGTCGGCAATAGCAATAAATATTGCACCTTGGGTTGCTGGCTTTTCAGCTTCTAGCGCTATCTCAGCACCCTTATAAAATGAGCTTAAAGCCTGCTCCAAGTTACCAAGAAGCCTGTGGGCATTTCCCTGTCGAAGATACCCGGAAGACAGGAATTCATTATTTTCCTGTAAGCTCGATAAGGTAATTAATTCTTCTGCGTACTTTAGAGATAATTCCACATCATTAACCTCATTAAAGGATAAATCTCTTAGTAATTGTAGCTTTTCCGTTCCTGCAAGTCTATTTTCATGATACACCTTTGCTAGACTATCAGACAATTTCTGATCCTGTCCGGAAACATCACATGGGAAACAACAAAAGAAGCCTATTATTAAATAATAGGCTTTTCCTTTTAAATACATATTTTTTGATTAGCGATTAACACTAATTTTAGGGTCAAAGGTATGTTCCTCTGGTGGATTTTTTTCATCGTACCAAACAATATTGTAGTCTTCTGTAAGTGGAGGAGGATCAGGAATGGTAAGGTTAGGATTGATCGTTCCTTGCCAATTTGTGGAACCGCCCCCAACTGGTGCTGGATCGGGGTTAAATACATCTACTGAAGTAGTTTTATTTTTAATTTCTTTAATGGAACTAACTCCTGAATTTGGATTGATAATCCAAGTCACGATCTGACTTTTATTCGCACCGACTGCTCCACTGGGCGATAAGGTAAGATCTCCAGTTGTTGTGTCGCTACCTGTAATTCTAATTGATGGCATAATTTAAGTTTTATTTAGTTAATATTCTACAATTTATTAGAAGAAAATCATAATGAATTATTTTATAATGTATCTTCCAAATAGTATAAAAGAAATTTACAAAAAAATATTAACTTGATAAGGAATATTACCCGGAGCCCATCATTTTTTGTCCGAAACCCCCTATTTTTTTACCGAAGATTTTTCTGAAAGTTTCTTTGCTATTTTTTAAATCTTCCTAAAAGCATTATTTTTTTCTTTGTATTTATAAAGTAAACCCCTGTGAGTAATACACCGGCGGCAGCAATGGATTGCATGCTAATAGGTTCATTCAAAAAATAACTTCCCAGAAACATGGCAACAATAGGGTTTACATAGGTATTGGTGGCCACCTTTTCCGGGGAAACATTTTTTAAGAGATAATTAAAGGAAGTAAAGGCCACTATACTACCAAAGATTATAAGTAAAAGCATAGACCAGTTGGTTTCTGCACTCCAGGTAGTGGGCAGGCTCCAGGTTTCGCCAAAAGCCAGGCTCATAAGGCCCAGCATTAGTCCTCCGGTAAACATCTGGTAGCCAGTATTTACAAAAAAGTTTTTTGGAAAATCGGCACCGGCCACAAAAAGGCTGCCATAGGCCCAGGCCAGCATAGCAGAAAAGATCATACCTATTCCCAATAAAGCGTTTTCCTGCTCCAAGACGGCTTTTTGGTTAATAAGCAAATACATTCCTATGATGCCCAGAAAAATGCCGATTAAGGAGCTGGCTTGTATCTTCTTCCCCTGCAGGAGCCACATCATCAGAAGAACTATAAGGGGCTGTGCAGAGATCTCCAAAGCCGCAAAATTACTATCTACATATTTCAGGGCCCATACTACTACCCCATTGCCAAAACTAAGAAAAAGGAAACCCACAAGGATGGTATTGCCGAGCTGTTTTTTGGTAATGCGAAGGCTTTTACCCAGTAGTGCCGCAATACCAAAAATTAAGAGGCCGGCTGCGATAAAACGTACTCCGGCCAGCATAAAGGGCGGTAATTCTGCTACTGCAATTTTGTTAAGCAGATAGGTAGAGCCCCAAATCACATAAATGGCGAAAAAGGCACTTATAATTAAGGGTACATTCCTTTTGGACTCCATATGCTTTGCAATAGAAAGCAATATTAGCTTTTTGGGAGTACATCCTAAAGTATTTTACCCATAACTATACGCGGATGGTTTTAAAAATGTTTAATAGGCCTAAATAAAACAAACCCAACATGCACATATGTAGTTTGTTATAGGTTTTTATCTTAAGTATTGGTAACTAGGATTGGCTAATTGCAGTACAAATCATTTCGGGATAAGGTTTTGCCTTTAAATTTGATGGGAATTCCTACCATCACAGAATCTTTATCGTAAACTGCAGCCTGAAAATGAAGATGAGGTTCCTGGGAAAACCCGGAAATACCTACCAAACCCAATGGTGATCCCTGCTTTACATAACTATCTTTGGAAACAAATATGCTGTATTGCTTAAAATGAGGGATAAAAATATAAGCCCCATCACATTTTAATTCCACATAATTTCCGGTGCCATCCTCAGCGCTAACATTCATACTACTGCCTTCATTATCCTTAACGGTGGATTTTGTATCTAAAATAACCCCATCACACGGGCAATATACGGTGTCCGCAAAAATATGGTGATCTGTATTCCTGGAGGACATGAGTTTTTTTGAGGCACCCCCATAGGGGCCTAACTTGTTGATATCAATAGCGTAGTGCTGTGCTGTGGGAAAATCCCTGATGTGATTGTTGATTAATTTATGGGACCCTGCTGAGGAAACATAATACGTACCTCCTTTTAAAGGGAAGGTCAATTCAATAGCCTGCTCCGCATAAAACCTGCCTTGTAATGCATTAAAAACCATCATTATAAGCAGGATTGCCAATGCAGCGGTTACCCCTATACTAATCTTTTTAAAGATACTTCTAGGTTTACCTAAGTTGCCCGACTTGAACCGGACAAAAGCGCTGCCAACAATGCAGAGTATGAGAAGCAGTAGTAGATATCTAAAATAATAGCTGCCTACTAAAGACCATTGCCCCCATAGGTAAAGAAAAAAGAGAATAGCAGTGTATAATATGGTCCTTGTTATTAAACCAATAGTACTTTTAGGCTTTCGCAAAAAAAAATCTGTAAGCAGTAATAAGGGTAATCCAAGGTGAATAAAGGCAAATACGATCTTCTCCATAAAAATAATGCTTTAAACGGCCCACGTTTAAAATATAGATAAAACTATTTGCAAATTGTTACAGTCTAAAATCTTTCCCTTTAAACCCATTGTTGAATTTTATATCCTTGAAGGTATACCTGCCATTTAAAAGATACTCTCCCTGTTCATTGGGGCCGTAAGACTCCCGTAACGTTGTCAGATAAATGCCATCAATGATTTCATAGGCTAAAGTCATTTTTAATATAGGGTCGTTTATTCCCCAATCCGGTAATGAAAAATAGAAAAGATCTATTAAATGGGTGTCAGGGTTGAAATACAAGATGTACTCATCGTTCTTTTCTTTCTTTGTTATATCAGCATCATAAGTCAGGCTTACTTTATCATAGGTAATATCATCAACACTTTCAGTACCTAAATACTTATAATTTGTCCCAGGGTCTTTTAATTTATACATCATCGTAAACCAATAAAAGTTCACTTTTCGTAAAAAAACGGTTCCATCCAGTGCTTTTTGGTCAGTAATTGGCTTACCGTCCAATGTTAGTTCAGGTTTACCATCTACTAATGATTGGACTGCTAAACCTTTTTGATTGGGTAATACGTTCCGTTTATGTTCTTCATAAGATCCCCATGATTGTTCTCCATTAAAAATATGCCGTTCGGTAGAAACATCTCGCCCCTTATCCATATTGTCATAGATATAAGTAAACTGCACATCTTTTTTTGCGGCAATTTTTTGATAGCCTCCATTGACATTTGTCATAGCGTTTAACAGCTCTTTAGATTTAGTATCGGCTTGTTGCCCGTAAAGGAGGTTACCGGATCCTAATGCCAGCGCCAATGCGAATAATGCAGCCGTTTGCTTCATGAATTTTGTTCTCATCTTTTTTGGTGATTTTTGATTCTAATTTATATAGATGACTTCTTCGTCGTTAAAAAAGACTATAGCTTTCAAACTGTTCTGTTTATTAGCAAAAACAGTTTCGCCAGCGAACTAGAGGAATTTTTTAAGATGCTTTTTAAAATACACGGCACTATCCTCAATACTTTGCATAGAATTAACCGCAAAATTACTTCCCTGTTCTATATAGTAATACTGAAGCCCCGAAAGCGGCAGTCCCGGTAACATGCTTATATAATCTATAGACCCGCTACCTAATTCTGTATAGTCTCTTGTAATTTTGTCCATATCTTTTATGTGCCACATCACAAATCGTTCTGGTTGTTTATTAATTAATTCTGCCGGACTCAGCTTAGAAGAATGCATCACCCAATACAGGTCTAGCTGCAACTTTACAAGAGCAGGATCTGTCTCTTTCAAAATCAGGTCGTATCCATTTTCTCCATGATGATCCAGAAATTCAAAGTCGTGGTTGTGATACGCAAAGCCCAGTCCGGATTTATTCACTCGTTCTCCAATCAAATTCAGTTTCCCGGCTAATATTTTATAATTTTCCATTGTCCTGAACTTAGGATCGAGCCAGGGCCAGGTTATAAAATCCTGATCTAAAATATGGGCTCCTTCAATACATTGGTCTACATATCGCATAAGATCTGCCTCAGGCTTGTCAAAATAAGCCGGTAAGTTGTAATGCCCGCTGGAGGTGGTAAGGTCATGATCATCCAGTACTTTTTTAAATTCGGTAGCTTTAAAACCATAGTATTTACCAGTATCCCCATCATAACCAAAGATCTCCAGGTCTTCATACCCCAGGGAGCGTACTTGTTTTAGACTACCCAGCGAGTCCTTTTCCATAGCATCTCTTATGGTAAAGAGCTGTAAGCCCATTTTATACTTTCTTGAACCAGATAACGCAAATCCTGAAGGAGTAACCATTGATGCCGAAATTAGTAAACAGGATTGAACAATAAATTTTCTGCGGCTAATGCCTTTGTGCTCTTGCATAGGGTTAGGAGAATAAGTTTAAAATGATTGATTATTTCTTCCTGGCTTTTTTCCTGCTTGCTTTCGCATTGGGGTTAAATGCCAGGGTAAGTTTTATCCAGTACTCCAAATCCTTATCCAGGTCCCAGCCATCCGGGCTTACATAAATATACCCCTTCATAGGCCTCCCGGTAAAGTCCATAGGCAGGCATTCTGCTTTTTCAATTTCTTTGGAATAGGCCTCCTCGCCTATTCTGGCCATCAGCAGGCTATCCCCATATTTCTTATCGATATGGATGCCACAAAGCATTTTGTCATCTACGGAGAATAAAAGTCCTCCCATCATTTTTTTTGTAGTATAAACCACCCCAAGACTATTCAGGATTTGTTTTATTCTATCGGCTAAGTATTCATCGTAGGCCATAGTGATAACAAATGTAGAATTACTAAGTTAGCCAATAAAAATTAAAAAATTGGCGTATGTCATCCCACGATTTATGCCCTATATTTTCCTGATACGAATGTATGTCTCCCAGGATGGGGTGGCTCACTGAAATATTTTGTCTCTCCGCCAACAAGCCATGTTTATAGCCTGGTTTTTATGGTGATTTTTATACTAATGAGCGGCTTATTCACGCCCATAGAAAGTATGCCACAATGGGCCCAGTTTATAACCGAGTTTAATCCGATAAAATATTTTGTTGAAGTAATGCGAATGGTAATGCTAAAGGGATCGTCTTTTACAGATATATTACATTAATTCTTAAAGACTACGATTTATGCTTTAATTATGAATGCATTAGGCGTTTGGAGCTATAAAAAAACCAATTAGCCACAAGTTTTCTGTATTCTCTAACTTCTGAATTACCCCAATCCTTATTACATATTCTTCAATTCACTAACCAGATTTGTTAGTGCGTCTTTTGCATCCCCAAAAAGCATAACCGTTTTGGAGTTGTAGAATAATTCATTTTCAATACCTGCATAACCTGCATTCATGGTACGTTTGTTAACTATGATATTTTTAGCATTTTCAACATCCAGGATAGGCATTCCATAAATTGGGCTTGAAGGATCGTTATGTGCGGCAGGATTTACCACGTCATTTGCTCCAACTACAAGAACAACATCAGTATTCTTAAATTGAGGATTAATATCATCCATTTCTAACAACAGGGAATAATCCACATTGCTTTCTGCAAGCAATACGTTCATATGGCCGGGCATACGGCCTGCTACCGGGTGAATGGCATATTTAACATTAACTCCTTTCTTCGTCAGCAATTCTTCTAATTCATGAATGACATGTTGTGCCTGAGCAACTGCTAAACCATAACCGGGTACTATGATTACATTAGTAGCATAATTCATCATAATTGCGGCATCGCTGGGATTTGTTTTTTTAATCGTCCCTAATCTTTTGTTTTCACCGGCTGTTGTATCTGTTGAACCAAAAGAGCCAAAAATTACCGCTCCCAAAGTTCTATTCATTCCCTTACACATAGCTATTGTAAGTATAATCCCGGCGGAACCCACAAGAATACCTCCTACCAACATCACCATATTAGAATATAAAATCCCTGTGATGGCAGCAGCAATTCCGGTTAAAGAATTAAGCAATGAAATTACAACGGGCATATCAGCACCACCTATGGGCAGCACGAATAAAATTCCATAAATTAAACCGGTAGCCAATAAAACCCCCACAAAAACCTGTTCGTTAACACCTGTAGTTACCATAAAGACAGCAAAAGCAATAATCCCTATTAAAAAAAGATTGTTTACTATTTTGTGAAAAGGAATTTTTACTACGCTTTTAAGAGACCCATTTAATTTTCCCCAGGCTATCAAACTTCCTGAAAAAGTAATTGCCCCGATAATTATACCTGAGACAATAGTTGTGGCTTGCATCTTATCTCCCACATTTTTACTGAATTCTACCAAACCAATTAGGGCCGCACTTGCACCACCAAAGCCATTGAACAAAGAGACTAATTCCGGCATCTTTGTCATTTTCACTTTTATGGCCATCCAGGCTCCTATAGCAGAACCTATTGCTATTGCCAACCCAATTAGAACATAAATAATTGTTGGCACCTGTAAATCATGGATAAAAATAGTCCCTGCAATAGCAAGTCCCATACCGATGGCAGCAATTAAATTACCGTTTTTTGCAGTAGCCGGATGCCCCAGCTTTTTTAATCCAATAACAAAGGTTATAGTGGCTATCAGATAGATAATACTCAATGATATACTCATTAATTTTTCTTTTTAAACATTTGAAGCATTCTACCTGTAACTGCAAAACCACCGACAACATTCAAGATTCCTAAAATTACAGCTATAAATCCCAGGGTCAAGGCCAGATAATCCTCCGGATCTGAATTCAGCATAACTAATATGGCGCCTACGACCACCACACCACTTAGTGCATTAGCACCGGACATCAATGGCGTATGCAATACTGAAGGGATGTGCTTGATTACTTCAATACCCACAAATATCGCAAGGATTAGGATATATGTAATTTCGAGATTATTACTTATAAATTCTATCAATTCATTCATCTTATTTGCTTTACTAATTTCGAATAATTCCGTTATGTACAATTAAAGTTTCATTTGTTATTTGTTCTTCCAGATCCCATTTGAATTTGGTGTCTTCGGTCAGATGCATAATAAAATTGTACATATTTTTCGCATACAATTCACTGGCGTTAGTAGAAACACTTTCCGGTGCAATGGTGGTGCCAATAACTTTTACGCCATTTCTCATTACCGTTTTATTCAGTTTACTGATTTCACAATTTCCTCCCTGAGCAGCTGCCAAATCTATGATTACGGCACCGTTTTTCATTTGTAACACCTGTTCTTCAGTAATTAAAATAGGAGATTTTCTTCCCGGTATACCTGCAGTGGTAATAACTAAATCTGCTTTAAAAAGAGACTTATTAACTGCTTCTTTTTGTCTTTGAACATAATCCTCGGAAGCTTCCTTGGCATAGCCGTTTTCAGATTCACCTACGGCTCCTTCTACCATAATAAATTTTGCGCCTAAAGACTCTACCTGCTCCTTGGTTTCTATTCTAATATCTGTAGCCTTAACCATGGCACCTAAACGTCTGGCGGTAGCTATTGCCTGTAATCCTGCAACCCCTACCCCGTAAATCAAAACCCTGGCTGGTTTTATTGTCCCGGCCGCAGTCATCATCAACGGTAATATTTTAGTCATTTCATAGGCTCCCAGAATAACCGCTTTATAACCCGCCAAATTGCTTTGCGAACTTAATACATCCATATCCTGCGCCCTTGAAATTCGTGGTATAGCATCCATAGAGAAACAGGATGCTCCTTTTTCTGCAATTGAATTTATCAATTGTGGGTTGGATTTATGAAACAACTGACTTATTAAAACCTGTCCTTTGTCTACTAATTTTAAATCTTCTTCATCAAACGGATTAATTTTTATAAGAAGTTCCGAGTCTTTAAAGACAACACCCCTCTTTTCTACCCTTGCTCCCGCTTCCCTGTAGTCTGAATTCTTATAAGATGAATAAGTGCCTGCATCTTTTTCCACAATTAACTCGAAACCCTTATCAATTAATTGTTTTGTAATTCTTGGAGAAATTGAAACACGCTTTTCGCCTTTTTGAGTTTCCTTCAATATGCCTATTATCATATTCCTTGGTGGTTTATTCGCGTATTGTTTTTTTTAGTCTTGGACTGTAAATTTAGGGGTTTATTGAAAAACTGAACTATCTATTTCCCGATTTGTGTGTTCCGACAAACAGTTTGACATAATTAAAGCTATCGAAACGGTGGATATAAAAAATTCGGTTCTTAATAAATCATGAAAATATGTTTTTTTTTTTTAATACTGCACATATCATATCAAAACTCTAGCGAGTATTTTCATATATAAAACATAAGAGTTAGGAGTATTAATTACAATTACAGCAATTGTGTTGGTCTAAAAGGAATATTATTCGATTTTCACAACCATATAGGTCTGTTTGGCAACAAAAATAGCAACTACTTTGAAGAAGCTGCTAGATTTGGCGTTGTACAATAAAAAGTCAGTACAAATGAAAAATATAATTTTGGCGTTTGCATTCACATTTTCAATAATGGGATTGTATGCGCAAGAAGGATTAAAGTTAGGAATTCACGCAGGTTTGCCTATAGATGATTTTAATGATCAAATAAGCATTATGGCAGGTTTGGACCTTGGATATATGTGGGCTTTGGGAGAAACAGTGGACCTGGGAATAAGTACGGGACTTATTTATGGATTTAAAGAATCTTTTCAATCGGATGTAATTGTTTCTGGACTAACTGATGTTCAATTTGTACCGCTTGCCGCTTCGGTAAGAATTTGGCCATCCAATTCATTCTCCTTTGGAATTGAAGGCGGATATGGCCTTGGATTAAATAAAGGTAATGATGGAGGTATTTATTACAGACCTATAATTGGTTATTTAATTGGGCCTTTGACTGAAATTAACCTGTCCTATACCGGAATACAATTAGAAAACAGAACCTGGAATACAGTCTCCCTCGGATTCTTGCACACATTCGAGTTTTAAAAGGAGGCAAATCTCACTAATCCCTTAATATTTCTTCAATCAATTGTAATTCTTCCGTTGTAAATTCCATTTTATCAAGAATACCAACGGCATCTTCTATTTGCGATACTTTGCTGGCACCTATTATTACCGAAGTAACTCTTTTGTCTCTTAAAACCCAGGCGAGCGCCATTTGAGCCATTTTTTGACCTCTGGATTCTGCGATTTCATTTAGTCTTTTAACTTTGGTTATCTTTTCTGGTGTGATATCTGCAGATTGCAGGTAGCTATCCGCTTTTGATGCCCTGGAGCCTTCCGGAATCCCCTTAAGGTACTTATTTGTCAAGAGCCCCTGGAATAAGGGACTGAATACTACAGAACCAACACCATTTTTTTCGAGCACATCCAATAATCCATCTTCTACCCATCTGTTGAACATGCTGTAAGACGGCTGATGCACCAGGCAGGGCGTACCCAGGTCTTTTAATATATCTATTGCCTGCTGAGACTGCTCAGGATTATAGGAAGATATACCTGCGTACAAAGCCTTTCCTGATCTAACGATTTGATCAAGCGCCATCATAGTTTCAACTAATGGAGTGTTTGGATCTGGTCTGTGGCTATAAAAAATGTCTACATACTCCAGTCCCATGCGCTTAAGACTTTGATCACAACTAGCGATTAAATATTTTCTGGAGCCCCACTCGCCATAAGGTCCGGGCCACATATCATAACCCGCTTTTGAGGTGATGATCATTTCATCTCTATAAGAATGCAGATCGGTCTTTAGAATTTTGCCAAAGGTCTCTTCCGCAGACCCATAGGGCGGGCCATAATTATTTGCAAGATCAAAATGTGTTATTCCAAGGTCAAATGCCCTGCAAACCATTTCCCTCCCGTTTTCATAAACATCTATACCTCCAAAGTTATGCCATAACCCCAGGGATATAGCAGGCAGAAGCAAACCACTGTTTCCACAACGGTTATATTTCATTTTTTTATACCGATCGTTGTTCGCTGTATACTTCATATATAAAAAGCTGTTATTATCGTAATTTTTGACTTAAATTCTAAAGTAAATTGAAAATTGTTAGAATAATCACTAGTTGTTAATAGCATGACCCACGTCTACAGCGGTTCGCACTTTTTTCCAATCTACCTTCCCTAATAAAGCACATTCAGCGCCTAAGATAAAACGATCCGGAGCTTCTTTAAGAACTGCGGCTACCTGTTGTTGTATCTCCTGATCAGTACCGGTCAGGATAGGCCCCCTTTTCTCCAAGCCGCCCATTATAGGGCGTTCACCGAACATGGAATACAGTTCTTTTAACGGAACCCTTTTGCCGGCAACGATATCACTCAAATTCACGATATGACCGGGATAATCAATAAATGGACTTAAATCGTCATAAGGTCCTTCATAGTCACAAATATGTAAAACATTGCAGATACAGTTATCATTAATTTCATTCTGCACCACCATATCCGTAGGCTTAATATAATCCAAAAATATGTTCGGATCCTGAAACCTAAAGGCTTCATTGCCCTGTGTTGGAGCTAAGAAACCATCGACACCTATTTTTATACATTCTTTCAAAAAGATCATTACACTATCTGTGATAATTTCAAGACCCTTTATAACACTCTCAGGATCTTGTTTTAAATGTTCGGTAACCAATTGGCTTGTAACACTGTGACCGGCGCACATAAAAGGGGAATAAAAAGTGGCAATGACAGGAGCTAACTTTTTACCTTGTTTTACAAGTTCCTTAACCACATAAAGCTGCTTTTCGTAATAGTCTTTCCCGTAAAAGGGCATATTAGCCCAGTCTTGCGGTTTTTTTATGGTATCGATTGCCGGAAACAGCGCTTCATACTGGATTTTGATAAAATCCATATCAATAGCTTTAAAATATTCGAGATGCCTGGCTACCGCAGCATCACCCCATTGATACCCTTCGCCAAAATGAACGAAAAATCCGCTTGGGATATAGTCCTGCTTTCCGGTTGAAGTCAACAGATTTAAAACAGCCTCCCTTTTATTGAATACAGGTGCAGACTCGCAGGATCCCAGGCTAAAAGCTCCCAGACCTGATGCATATGTTCCAGCTGAGATAAGACCCAGGGATTTGACAAAATCCCTTCTTTTAATTGTTTGTATGTCCATAAATCAGAATTTTAAAATTATGAATTCTTGCTAGTTGTTTTTTTAAGTTCAAAGGAGAGATAATCATAATTCATCCGTCCATTTTCAAGGGTATGCAAAGTGAGTAATTGTATGCCGCTTTTAAGCTCAATCTCGCCAAGCTCTTGGGTATAGTTCCAATGGTGCCATTGCCGCCAGGCGATTGTATCATTAGCATCATAAGTAGATTTAATTTGCAGAGGACCGGATTCTTCTCCGGTAGTTGTTGTGATGCTAATTTTTCCGTCTTGATTTGCTGTATACATTAATCCAATTTGGTAGATCCCTGTGGCTTTCACATCCACAGTATATCTTGTCCATTCACCTGGTTCCGTCCAGCCAACATATAATTGCCCCTCCTCAGGCTGCACAAGATTATATTTTGAATTATCACTGCTAATGTGAAATTTTGTATAAGAAATATCTACAGCTTCCCCTTTTCTGAAGGCGCTTAGATAATCATATCCTTTATTAAGGTTTCCGCTCCCATTGTTGACAGAGTCTGTATCATGATAAGCTATTCCTTCGCCTCCCAGATCGTAATATTCACAGTGTAATTTGCCTGGGATGGTTTGAACACCCTGCTTGTATTTATCATCAGAGTAGGCTGAATTTAATTCCTCCTTAGATAAATTTTTACATGAAGAACCAAGGATTAAAATTAAAGCAAAAAAATTAGTCAGAGAAGCAGCTTTTTGTGTCATGTGCGGGTTAGTGAGTAAGCATAACTTTTTCCACCGCCTTTTGAACAATATCGAGATCGTTAAATCCCCTAAAACCACTAAATCCAACAGATAATAGTGTGTCCTCAATTTTGATGGGTTGCCCTCCTACCCATCCAATAAGGTCCGGGAGTTCTATGGGTGAATCTTCAGGGTCCATTTCTCCTCCAAAAACTATTTTCTCATAGTCGCCTGTTCGTTGCCCCGTAATCCAAACCTGACTTGCCTTTTTATAGGCGACGCTAAAAAATTGCCGTCTTTTTATCTTATCGACTCCAAATAGTTTGCCGTAAACCCGGCCATCTTCTGTTATTATACAGATGGCTACATTTCCATCTGATATATTCCAGTCTTCAGGGCTGTTTTGGTAGCTAAGGATTTCTTCTTCTAAATTCTCAAATAGGGAACTTATTATTTTTTCAAGCGCAGTTTGATTCATCTATATTGTTTGAGTTGAATATTCAAATCCTAATAAATATAGTATAAAATGCTTAAAGTATAATTATGCCAAACCGGGGTTTGCACATATTTGATAAAGCAGCTTCAATAACAAGTAGTTGCTTCAATAAATTAAGGAGTGGCAGTAAATTTTATTAGTCAAAAATGGGGAAGTGAAATGACATGTACTTCATCTTCCCCTAATTGTCTTACATCCATTATTCAATTCAACAGATCTGGATATAACTATTTTTGAAAACCTGTTTTAAGCTTTGGGTTTTATATTCTGGTTTACCCTAAAGAAATTGTTTGGATCATGCCTTTTTTTAATCTCGGACAATCGATTATAATTGTGTTTATAACTGGCCTGAACCCTTTCCTGACCCTCGTCCATCATAAAATTAGAATAAGCACCACCGGAAGAATATGGATGTAGGGCTTCCCAATAGTCTTTGCACCACTGGGTAATTTTTTCGGCATTATTGGGATCAGGATCAACTCCGACAATTACGCCTGTATATTTTGCATCTCTATAAGCCCATGGCGTATCTTCTTTACCAACCCGGCTGGCTGCGCCACTAATTGGATACAGGTGCATTTGCGACAAGGGTGTAGGGATACTGGAACCGTATTTTAAATGAACAGCCCTTGCTTCTTTGTTAATATCATTAAAAAAGTCTGCCCTCCAATACCATTGCATTCCAGACGGCATTAATCCGTCAAAAAGAGTTTGTATAGAAGGATAGGGCATCTCCCCTACATGTTCAAATAAGGGGTTTTTGTCCCTTACCTCTTGAAATAGTTTATCAAACTTGGAGGGGTCACCTGTATAACACCATACGATGCCACAAAACATTTTATTGTGCAATTCTTCAGGAAAAGGTGGTCCGGGGATAATCATGGTAGCAATAAAACCATTCAAGTCATCGGGTGCATTTAAAATAAAATCATGATACCAAGACATAATTTCTTCTGTTTTTTCTATTGGCCATAAGGTAGGTCCACCAATTACAGTACTTACAGGATGTGCCTGGAATTTAAAGGATGTTATCACCCCAAAGTTTCCACCACCACCGCGAATAGCCCAGAAAAGATCTTCATTTTGATTCTTGTTAACCGTAACAAAGGAACCGTCTGCCAAAACCATATCTGCCTCTAAAAGATTATCAATGGTCAGACCGTATTTTCTGGAAAGATGGCCTACTCCTCCCCCAAGAGTTAATCCACCTACACCAGTTGTTGAAATAATACCAGCCGGTACTGCCAAACCGAATGGGTGTGTTGCATGGTCTACTTCGCCCCAAAGATTTCCACCTCCAACGCGTACTGTCTGATCTGCCAGGTTCACCCGTACACTCTTTAGTCCAGATAAGTCAATGACTAGTCCATCTTCGCAAAGCCCAAGTCCTCCGCCATTATGACCACCTCCCCTGATGGCAACCAATAGATTATTTTCCCTGCCAAAATTTACGCAAGCCATCACGTCTGCAACGTCTACACAGCGTACGATCATTCCCGGATGCTTATCAATCATTGCATTATATACTTTTCTGGCATCCTGGTATTCGGGGTCCGAGGCCTGTATAATTTCTCCCCTAAGATGCGAGCTAAATTCTTCGATTAATGAAGTTGCTAAATCTTTAATAGTTTGTTTTTTTTCCATTGTATTTGAAATTGTTTTAGTTATTAATTGGTTGTTATATTTTATTTGGAAAGTATCATTCCCTTTAAGGACCATAGAATGTAGAGTACCTCCTTTTTGGCTTCATCATTAATGCCATTTTTATCTAAGGCCACAAAAATATCATCAATTACATGCATATATTCGCCAAGACTAATATTCATGCCTTTATGTGCAGTTACCATATCTTGCCCGTTATATACCGAAGGCCCCCCACTACCAGCGCTAAAAAATTCAATAGTATGCTGCTTTATCACCGCAAGGCGTTCGGGTTGCTCTTTTAGTGGCAAAAACCGGGCATTCACTGCCGGATTGTTCATATGGGCATCAACAGCATCATCCACTATCATCGAAATGCCTTTTGTTCCTCCTAATCTTTCAAAAAGTGTTGTTTTCATCTTAATTGTTTTGGTTATCTCGTAAAGTTAAAGAGACTAAAACACCCAGATTACCAATTTTAATCCAAAAAATTACACTTTTAATGCATCGTGGTCTTAAAAGAAGAAAATTTTAACTCTGATACATTTGTGCATATTTTGAGGGGAGGATCCCAAACTTCTCTAAAAAAGATTTTGAAAAATAAGCGGGACTATTAAATCCACTTTCAAATGCAATTTCAGAAATATTTCCCTGTTGGTTATG
This sequence comes from uncultured Eudoraea sp., assembly GCF_947490415.1. GTDB lineage: Bacteria > Bacteroidota > Bacteroidia > Flavobacteriales > Flavobacteriaceae > Eudoraea. The sequence goes on along the minus strand of NZ_CANLGX010000003.1, from coordinate 310,779 downwards.
TATTAGCTCCAATGCCTTATGCAACCGGTATTCTCTAATAAAGGTGATTGGTGATTTACCGGTTAGTTTCTTAACTTTTCTGTATAATTGAGATTTACTATGCCCAAGTTCTTTGCTAAGGTTGAGTATATTGAAATTTGATTTATTCCAGGTACGTTCACAAAATTCAACCAATTGAGTAACAAATAGTACCTCTTTAGGAGTCAAGGTTCTGATTAATTGATCGTCAATGACAGCATTTCGATTTTCATTTTCATACAAGGACTTTACAGAAGGAGAAATAACGATTTGGCCCTGGATAATTTCGCACATCTGCGTTGCTAAAAAAATAGATTCTGAAAAGAAACCATCCTTTGCTGTTACAGGAGCACCTGTGCATATACCTATTTTGAGGCGCTGATTATCCCTTTCCAATTTGGGATAGCTGTACTTAAAACTTTCCTGGATCTTCAAAGCACATAATACTGCATTGGTGACAGATTTAAAAGAAATTAAGTATGATTTGTCATTTTCCCGAACGATACTTCCTTCAAAGTGATTAACAGATTTCGCAACACTACGATGAAATTTCTGAGTGAACATACTTAGCTGATGCGTATCTAACCTGTGAAGGTAATCGGAGGTTTCTAAGACCATGATCACCCTAAAGGCAGGATCATCAATAATATTTAAGTCCTCGTTTTCCCCCTTTTGAGGATCTTCAATGCGGCCTAGAAAGGATTCCACCAAATGTGGGTCTACTTCAATGATATCATGTGGAAAATCTCCATGGGCATGGTTGTGCATATTTTGAATGGCCTCCCTGTTAGGTGCCTCTATCAAACAGAATGCAGTATGCCGTTTAGTGTCACACCAATAAGTCATTCCCTTACACCCATATAAATGCTCCACTTTCAGGTCTTCCTGGTGCATTAAAGCCACATGTTCTGCAGTAATTTCTTCAGGGATATCATGTCGGTCCATGTATAAAGGCATCGGCTTTGTTTTTATACAATTTAAGAAAAATAATTAAATTTTAACAAATTATTTCCGCCAAGCAACCTAACTAAACCCAAGTGACAGAAATTAAATTGGCGGAAATAAACCAACAGAGATCATAATAACCTAGTCACTTATTTTAACCAATAATAAGCTAAGAGCAGCGAGAAGTCCAAAAAGACTTTGTTACCTTGCCAACTCAAATGGATATAAAACCACGTCACTTCAAGCTTTATAAACCCTTCGGAATAATAAGTCAGCTCAATTCGAATTGCTCAAGGGAGTTACGAAAAAAGAAATTTTTAAATGAGCTTTTTGATTTTCCCAAAGGTGTGATGCCAATAGGTCGGTTGGATGAAAAATCAGAAGGATTGCTCCTGCTTACAACTGATGGTAAGCTAAGCGATACTATAAATCGCTCGGGTGTCGAAAAAGAGTATTATGCTCAACTGGATGGGGAAATAACAAATGAGGCAGTAGCACTTTTAGAAAAGGGCGTTGCAATTGGTTTTGAAGGAAAAAGATACCTTACAAAAGCCTGCAAAATAGACAAATTAAATTCCTTGTTAATACTTCCTGAGGCCGATAAAAAACTTCGAATTGGACGACACAGGCCTACCAGTTGGATTAGCATTACACTTACAGAAGGTAAGTTCAGACAGGTTCGTAAAATGACGGCAGCTGTTGGCTTCCCAACTCTCCGACTTATTAGGATCCGCATAGGAGATATAACTTTAGAAAATTTGTCGCCGGGAGAAGTACAACCGTTGACAAATCTTACTAGTAAAGGCGAACAATTCAATTCATAGGAATAACCTGTCCTGAGCCGGATATATCTATAATCATACTGGGACTACCTTTGTAATAAACATTACCACTGCCTTCAATGGTCACTTTTAAATTTTCTGTGCAATATACTTCACAATCTCCTGAGCCCTCAATGCGCAAATCTACATTGGCCGCCATAAACTCTGCACAATTAATAGTTCCGGACCCTTCATTGATAATAGTTAAGTTATCTGTGTAACCGGCAATTGCAATATTTCCAGTCCCTACATTTTCAATTTCCATAATCCCGGTATTTTGTAATTCGAATACAGTAATATCTCCTGTGCCTTCGTTTTTTATGCCATTTAAATCCGCCACCGTAATATTGGCTTCCAAATAGGTGTTTTTATAGTTTCCATCTTCCAGATGTATCTTTAATTGTCCATCGGAAACTGTGGTTTTAACTCTGCCAATGATATTGTCATCCGCGATAATTTCCAAAGATTGTGTCGGACCCTGAGTTATATTAACACCAAAGGTTCCTTCACTACTAATTTTAGTAAATAGATTTACGTCTCTGAATTCTGAAACCGTATTTCCTGATCCTGTATAATCATCTTTGGAGCAGGAGGCTAATGTTATTGCCGTGATTGCTATTAAAAATAACCTTCTCATGATGTATTGAATTGATTTAAGAGGATTTGTTATTTCTATAAGTTCTTTTTAAGGAATGACTTCTGCTCATTCCCCATCCATAACCCATTTGATAATTTAAGGTCCGTTTAATGTAGTTCATGTCAAGTGTTCTCATGATGATCGTTTTTTGATTGATGTATACTTAAAAGACGACGTCTTTTAATTTTTGTTACAAATCGCACTAAAAATTGAAGCAATTGTTTTGTAATAACATTAAGCCTTTATTTAAGTTATTACAAAAAAGGGCAGAGGTAATTAAGTGATATATTTCAAAAAATATCAAGGGGAAGAACCCCAATATTTACCCGAAAAACACTTGGAAAAATTTGTAGTGGCTATTTTATTCCTAAGATTCTTTTAAATATGCGAACCTCACATTGATAGAACTTGCAGATAAATTCTATTAATTCTGAATACTTATTGTCTGATTTCATCTTGTTTTGAATATACTATTTAACCATAAGTATAGGAATACATTAGAAAATCACAATTAAATTAAGACAATTTGAAAATAATCCGAGTAAATGATGTTTTGAGGAGAAAGTTTGAAGTTAAACTTTCTTTACCCGAACGGCATTAAGCCCTTTCATCCCTTTTTCCAGTTCAAATGACACCTTATCATTTTCTACAATCTCATCGATCAAGCCACTTACATGGCAGAAATATTTTTCATTGTTTTCAGCATCAATGATAAAGCCAAACCCCTTAGAGGAGTCGAAGAATGATACTTTGCCCTTTCTTACCGGATCTACCTCTTCTATATCGCCTTCTTCCCTTTTTGGAATACCAAGGATAATATCTTCAGCCTCAATTTCCACTTTCAGTGAAGGATCTGGGGGGGTGTCTGTTAAATTTCCATTATGATCTACATATGCAAATTCAATGCCGCCGCCTTTTTCTTTGGCCGCTGCTTTACGTGCTTCTTTTTTCTTTTGTTTATCCTCTCGCTTTTTGAGACGTTTTTTTTCTTTTTCGCCTTTGCTATAGGTTTGTTGCGATCTTGCCATTAAAATATTTTATTTGGATATTATAGTTTAGTTTAAAAAGAAGCATGATTAAGAAATGAGCGCTTGGAAAAGTAAGTGTGGAACTGTGAATACTCCAAAAAATTAGCCAGAGCGATGGTAACTATAGGTCGGTAGTCATCTCATTAAACTTCTACAAAGATAACACCTTGCATTTTAATTTACAATTAAAAGGGCTGGAAAGCTATTTTTGAGAACCTCTAGGGATAATTCCGGTTAGAATTTGCCAATAAATCCTAAACTATCTGTTATTTGAACGAGGATGCTAATATTGTTTTCTAAATGCTTATTTTTAAATACAAGTATTAATCAATAAGGTTATAGATTTTCTATATCAGATAAGTAATTAGATTAAGGTTATCAGCCCTATGAGAATAAGACTAAAAAAACTCAAACGAATCTCATGGTATATAATTTGGTCTGTTTTTTTGATTTTAGGCTTGCATTTCTGCAAGGATAAAAAAAACCAGATTACTGTTGTGGAATCGGGGATTATCCATCAAGAGGAAGAAGGTTTTGTTCAAATTTTTGATGGAGCAACTTTGCAAGGCTGGGAAGGAGACCCTGCGTACTGGCACGCATCCAATGGGGTTCTGACTGGAGAAGTCACGCCCGAAACGCTTTTGGAAAGTAATACTTTTATTATTTGGCAGGGTGGCCGGCCGGCAGACTTTGAGCTAAAATTGGACTTTCGTATCGCTGAGTCCGGGAACAGTGGCATTAATTACCGGAGTGAACGCTTAGACACTATTCCTTTTGCCTTAAGGGGATATCAGGCAGATATTGACGGCAAAAACACATATACCGGGCAGAATTACGAAGAGCGAAAACGCACTACCCTGGCTTACAGGGGAGAAAAAGTGATAATTAAATCGCAAGAAAGTGCACATGAACCGGGTTCCCTGCAGGCAAATGTCCAAAATAATGCCTGGAAGAACAGGGAGGTAATCGCATCACTGGGGAGTTCAGACAGTTTAAAAACAATGATAAAAACCGAAGACTGGAATAGCTGCCATTTAATAGTTAGGGGAAACCGTATGCAGCATTATATCAATGAAATTTTAATGAGTGAAATAACGGATCTGGATTCAGTTAACCGGAAATATTCTGGCTTTCTTGGTTTACAGGTGCATGTGGGTCCACCCATGAAGGTAGAATACAGAAATATAAAATTAAAAGAACTCTAAGCAGATATGAAACCCATAGTACAAATATCCCTGGACCTGACAAATATTGATGAAGCTTTGGAAACTGCAGCATTGGCCATGAGGGCAGGTGTCGATTGGCTGGAGGCAGGAACTCCTCTACTTTTGGCCGAAGGATTGCACGGGGTAAAAAAATTACGTGAAAACTTTCCGGGTGTGCCTATTGTTGCTGACCTGAAAACCATGGATGGGGGCTACCTGGAGGCGGAAATGATGGCTAAGGCCGGTGCTACGCATGTAGTGGTCATGGCCAGGGCACATGAAGAAACCATTAAGGTGGTCGTTGAGGCAGGAAAAGATTTTGGAATTGAAGTAATGGGCGATAATCTTGGCTGCCCGGATATGGTTGCCGGTGCCAAAAGGCTGGAAGAACTTGGTTGTGATTATGTTATACACCACATCGGCTATGATGAGCGCCGAGGAATAGCTGCTCAGGGGTTTCCCATGCCAAGTCCGCTTGATCAGTTGCGAGAGGTAGTAGCGGCTGTAAATATTCCTGTACAAGCCGTAGGTGGCTTATCGTTGGAACAGGCAATTAGGTGCCCGGAATACGGCGCGCCACTGGTTGTGCTGGGAGCTCCCTTAACCATAGACGCCGATTCGTTTAGGACGGCTGATGGCGATCTTGAAGCATCATTAAAACTTATATGTGACAGAATACATGCTTATACAGATGTTAAATAATCTACCATGAATTGAAGATTAAATAGTAATTATATGAACTCTATTGCAGTTGTAAATTTTGCTCCTAAAAAGGGCAGTGTAGAAATCAGAGAAATAACCAGGCCTGCCATTAGTGATGACGAAGTTCTGCTTGAAGTGGCTAATGTGGGAGTTTGCGGGAGTGATCTGCACCAGTGGACAGCAGATCATAGCTGGCCTGTAAATTATCCTGTAGTTCTTGGACATGAATTTGGAGGCCATATCGCTGAAATTGGCAAAGGCATCAAGGATTGGAAAGAAGGTGATGCAGTGGTGAGTGAAACCGCTGCAGTTATAAATGCCCAAAGTCCGCTGACCAGACAGGGCCTCTACAATTTGGACCCCGATCGAAAGGGATTTGGATATGGAGTTAACGGGGCCATGACAAGATTTGTTAAGGTCCCGGCAAGATGTCTTCATAGAATACCTGAAAATCTTTCTTTTGAACAGGCCTGTTTAACTGAGCCCTGTTCTGTTGCTTATAATGCTGTAATAACTAATTCAAAAATACGACCCGGAGACCGTGTCATTGTTATAGGTCCAGGAACCATAGGAATATTGTGTGCTGCCATGGCTCAATTATGCGGAGCCCATGTAGCTCTGGTTGGTCTGAAAAAAGACGCAGAGAGATTATCAATAGCAAAGCAATACGGCTGTGATATTATTGTGGATGATGCTACCCAATGGGCACTAGAACAGGATGGTCTCGGGGTAGATTGTGTTATTGATGCGGCAGGGGTAAGTGAAACCCTGAAATTGGCACTAAAATGGGTAAGACCTAATGGGCATATCACCAAGGTTGGTTGGGGTCCCCAACCTTTTAATCACTCGCTGGATCCCCTTGTACAAAAAAATGTGACTTTGCAAGGCAGTTTTAGCCATAACTGGCCTGTTTGGGAAAAAGTTCTTTCCTTGTTGGCAACAGGGCGATTGGATGTAAGACCAATAATTGGAGGAATATGGCCCCTAGAGCAATGGAATGAGGCTTTTGAAGCCATGCACTCCGGGAAAGTGGTAAAAAGTATTTTGAAACCTAATTAACTTAGTATGCGTTTAAAGAACAAAGTTATTATAATTACCGGAGGTTATACCGGCATAGGGCAGGCCATTGCAAGGGCATGCGTAAAAGAAGGCGCGCAAGTCCTTTTAAATGGATTGCGGAATGAAAAGGGCCAGAGATTGGTTGAGGAGTTAGGAAGTAATAGTGCCATTGCAATTACAATGGATATAACCACAGAGGAGGCTCCGGAAATTTTGATAAATGAGGCTGTAAAGAAATTTGGCAAACTGGATGCCGTGGTCAATAATGCCGCTATGATTGTTTCTTCAAATATTAATACTACAGATCTTTCTTTTATGAGAAAGATGCTGGCCATAAATACCCTGGCTCCTTTTGCTATTATTCAAGCTTCCCTGCCTCATCTAAAAAAAACAAAAGGATGTGTACTAAATATTGGCTCTATTAATGCCTGGAGCGGAGAACCCAATTTATTGGCCTATAGCATATCTAAAGGTGCTTTGATGACTTTAAGCAGAAACCTTGGAGATAGCTTATTCCGGGATCACGGGGTTCGTGTCAATCAAATTAATCCAGGTTGGGTATTAACGGAAAACGAAAAAATAAACCAGAACCAACAAGGGATGAATGATGATTGGTTTAAGGAGTTACCAGACCTGTTTGCTCCTGCACAACGTATTTTTGAGCCTCAGGAAATTGCATCTGGAGCTGTTTACCTGCTGTCGGATGAATGCGGCCCTGTAAGCGGTCAGGTACTAGAGTTGGAACAATTTCCTATGATTGGCCGAAATTTACCGAAAAACTGGAAGGGATTCCGTAAAATATAATCAAATAATCACCAGATAAGAAGTGCCAAAGTTAGCTGTTTTCCCAAAAGCGTATATGCAGGATCTTTGTAAAACCGGAACTATGAAAGTGGCGGAATGGATTGATTTAGCTACTTCATTGGAAATTGATGGTTTGGAATGGTATGCGGGTTTCCTGGAAATGGCAGATAAGTCTAATTGGGAATTGTTCAGAAAAAAAGTGGAAGAACAGGGAAAAGAGATTCCTATGCTTTGTTGTTCGCCAGATTTTACGCATCCCGATAAGGCTTTCAGACAAAATGAAATCAAAAAGCAAAAACACTGGATTACAATGACCAAAGCCCTGGGAGGATCCTATTGCCGTGTTCTCTCCGGGCAAAGACGCCCTGAACTTTCTATAGATAAAGGTATTGAACTGGCTGCTTCCTGTATAGAAGCTTGTTTACCTTACGCAAGCGATTTAGGCATTACCTTAATTTTAGAAAACCACTATAAAGACGATTTTTGGGCTTACCCTGAATTTGCCCAGAAAATGGAGGTATTTTGCAAACTTGTGTCTTCCATAGAACACCCGAATTTTGGGGTTAATTATGATCCCAGTAATGCCTTTCTGGCAGGGGAAGATCCTTTGGAATTATTGAAAAGAGTTTCCTCCAGAGTAGTGACCATGCATGCCAGTGATCGTTATCTTCTTGAGGGAACCTTGGATGATCTTCGAAAAGAGGAAGACGGTGTTTTGGGTTATGCTAAAAGACTTCGCCATGGGGAAATTGGAAAGGGTTTAAATGACTATGACGCTATTTTCACAGAGTTGAAAAGAGTAAATTTTGATGGGTGGATCAGTATAGAAGACGGCGTGGACGGAATGGATCAGTTAGCGCGAAGCGTAGCTTTTCTAAGAAAAAAGATCGCGGTTTACTGGCCTGAATTCGAATAAATAAATATCTTAACAATAGGTCACTGCTAGTTATTAAAAATAACAACTTCTAACTTATTCCTGCTTAAATCTTTTCTTCAGGTATTCTTTGTCGACCACAAATCACCTTCGCCTTTTTACTTAATCAAATTACGACATGCTACCCATTCCTTAAGTTTCTCCCGGGCATCCGCAGCAGGATACCCCAATACAGTTTTCCCGGCCGGAACGTCGGCCAAAACCCCTGAACCAGCGCCAACAGTAGCACCGGAATGAATGGTGGTATGATCTTTTATAGACGCACTACCGCCAATAACTACTCCGTCTCCCAGGGTAACAGATCCAGCTAATCCACTAGCTCCTGCCATGATACATGAACGCCCTAAAATACAATTATGCGCAATCTGGACCTGGTTGTCAATCTTACAACCGTCGCCTATTATAGTGGAACTGAATTTTGCTCTGTCAACCGATGAATTTGCTCCAATTTCCACATCATTACCAATAACCACATTGCCTATATGCGGAATTTTCAATAAGCCTCGTCCATCTTCTCTCGGACGATATCCAAAGCCATCACCACCAATACTAACATTATTTTGAAAAATACAGTAAGCCCCTATCTCAGTTCGCTCCCGAATAACCGTACCAGACCAAATAACTGTATGAGCTCCAATTTTAGTTTCATCCAGAATAGTAACATTAGGATATACAATAACAGCTGCTCCCAAAACAACATCCTTTCCAATATAAGATCCTGCGCCTATTTTAGTCCCTTCACCTATTGTGGCTGTTTCATGAATTACTGCAGTAGGATGTATATCTACATCAAAATGAGGCGGTTCTTTAATAAAAACTTCCAACAATTTGGCCATAGCCAAATCAGCGTTTTTGACCTTAATCAGGGCTCTGTTTTCTCCAGGCTCAGCCTTGAGTCCTTCATTAATAATTGCCGCTGCCGCGTTGGAATCATCCCATTTTTGAGCATATTTTCTACTCCCAATGAAGGTAATTTGCGAATTACCCGCTTTATCAATTTCTTCTAAACCCAATATCTTTTGGTCTGTATTTCCAACGAGTTCTCCTTCGAGAATTGCATTAATTTCCTGAATTGTAAATGATTTCATATGATTTTGCAGTTAGCTTTTAAAGTGGCAATAAACCAGATTATACAAAGATAGAATTTATATTTAGAGCATCCATTTTTATGCACTTTACAAAGGTATAAGCCTATTAATCCGTGGCCACCCTTTAAAAGTGGTTGCATTATGGCGCAGTTATTATTAGATAATAAAACACTACTCTTCAGACATGCTTAGGCTGGTAATTGGTATTAGTTCCAACTTCCGGAATTCTACTTCCGAACCTTCTGCCTGTATGGCAATATGTCCGCTTTTAACTGTGGCATTATATCCATAGTTAACCAAATCTCCGTTTACCCAGACTTTTATTTCATTTTTCAGACATTCTATACTCATTGAATTCCATTCACCAAGTGGTTTTTCAGAACCATCGGTAAGGTTTTTAATTCTCCTCCCCTTACCTTCTATAATACCCCAATTCTCTTCTGGCCCTCTGCGGTCTATCATATTGTCCGTTTTAATGTCTTCAGCAATACACCAAAAGTCGCCGGCATTTTCATGCATCATTTGCACTTCTATAGATTTCGGGAACATCAACATGCCATCCATTCAAATCTTTTCCATTAAAAAGGCTAAAAGAATCATTTTGGCTACAGCCCATTATTAGTATTATGAATAATGAAAATGTCCAAAACCTATTCATATGTGCTGTTATTGATTAAAAAAACACCTAATTAATTATCTTAAAAAGAATTGACGACTGTAATTCCTGATGAACTATTTTCATGCATCTTTGGTAAGTGAACAGGCACTTCTTGAAGGGAAATGGTTTTTGTGATCATATTCCCTAAATTAATTCCTGCCTTGTCTATAAAATTAAACATTTCCGGATATTTATGAGCTTGCATCCCATGGCTTCCAAGAATTTCCAATTCGTTTGCCACAATATTTGCCATAGGTATTGGAGGCGCAGCATGTGATTCTGTCATTAATCCAATCTGAATATGTTTACCTCGTTTTCTAAGGCCCATTATAGAATTAATACAGGTAATACTATGCCCTAATGCATCTACGGAGACGTGTACACCGCCACCGCTAAGTTCTTTTACGGCTTGCACAACATTGGTCGTAGCTGCGTTAATAGTATAGTCAGCACCCAGATCTTTTGCCAGGTTGCATTTTTGCACGTTAATATCTATGGCAATGACTTTGGCTCCAATACCCTTTGCAATTTGAATCACTGAAAGCCCTACTCCACCGCATCCATGTACTGCAATGGTTTGATCTGAAGTCAATTTTCCCTGCTCTCTAACACCCCTGTATGCCGTAATAAATCTACAACCCAATCCTGCAGCTTCAAGGAAGTTCATATTGGCAGGTAATTCTACCAAATTTATATCAGCATAATCAATTGCGACATATTCAGCAAAAGAACCCCAGGCTGTAAACCCCGGTTGAAACTGAAAGTTACAGACTTGTTGATTACCTTCGAGGCAATAGGTACAGGATCCACATCCTCCTACAAAAGGGACGGTGACCCTTTGGCCTGCCCTCCAGTTTTTAACCTTTTTGCCTACACTCATTATAGTTCCGGCCAGTTCATGACCAGGAACGTGTGGCAAAACAATATCCGGATCATGCCCCATCCAGCCATGCCAATCACTAAGGCATAAACCACTGGCTTCTACCTTAATAACTACACCAAACTCTGAGGGGTTCGGATCAATGACATTTGCAATTGAAATTGGTCCTTGAAATGCATTATATAAAGCAACTTTCATAATTGTAAATAAAAGAAAAACCAGAATTTTTAATTCATGGAATTACTGACTATTACAACCGAAAATAATGATTTTCGCCAATTAAAAAGAATGGAATTTACAATTATTGATAAGGGTTATCTGAAGGTAATCAATAAAAAAGGCGGAATAGTGATATTCCGCCTTTCGGACTTAACCACTGTTCCTTATGGCACAGGAACCAAATCAAAGTCTTGAATTATTTTATTCCCCGCCACAATAGTTACTTCTTCAATAATTTGCGTTTCATAACCGTCCAGTTCTACCATCACATCATATGAACCTGCATTAAGACCCATTATAGTATAATTACCGTTCTCATCTGTAGCGCCAGTCTTAAAAGGTTCTTCTTCCATGGTTCCTGTCTCATAGACATATAACATCGCATTCTCCAGCCCAACTATCTCGTCATTGTCCATCTTTGTTGAAACCAATCCTGATAGTGTACCAGCAAAAGACATATTACTTGCCTTAATAACAGGTTTAAAATTAAACCCGGTAATACCAGAAATGTTATCGATATTTCCTTTGGGTATAAAAGATCTGCTTACGTCAAAGTCTAACAGCAGATCTGAACTTATCTCCCCACTTACATTAATAGAAGGTTTTACAAACACCTTTATACCTGTTTGTTCTCCGCTCGGAACCTTTAAGTCAAAGGTTCTGCCGTCATTAAGAACAACATTAACCCCTTTGACGTAAATTCGGATAAGATCATATGAACCTGCAGGAACCTCAATATCTGCTAATGTCTCGGTAATTCCATTAGTTAGGTTTAACAGATTAAAATCCCTTTCTTCTTCCATTAAAACTATAAAAGAATTGCCTTCATCATCATTATTCTCGTCACCTTCCATTGAATCCCCTTTATAACGCGCATCTACTTTAAAAATAGTAACATTGGCCTCAGAGATCATATCATAGGGAAATGGTGCATCCGTTAAATGCACTGTAAGTCTTCCCATGGTTGCTTCGTTGTTCAAGTCTTCAGAACATCCTAAAAAAAATAGTGATGCCAGAACGATAAAAGAGGATAAAAGTTTAATTTTCATGGGGGATATCATTTAGGGTTCGTAGTATTATGTTAGAATTATTTTCAGGTAATCCACATCATTTTAAAGTGCTAATTTCCTGATTTTAAAAAGAAGAATTACGATTTTAGCCATTTTTTCGATGTAATACATGACAGGTCCAACTTAATTAATGCTTCTTTTAATACTACCAATGATATATCTATAATACTGTTTATCAGTATTTTAATCTTGCGATTCGCATATTTCTTTTTAGGTATTTTACCCGGGAGGATCAGAAAACCAAAAAGAGCGCAAATAGCGCTCTTTTAAGGGTTTTTTTTGGATTGGTTGATTTACTTTGCCTCGAGCACCTTGGTACTTATATAGGAACTAGACCTGACTATCTTTCCATCTTCATCAAAGTCGTGAATATATAATGCTGGGAGAATTATTTTTTTCCCGTCAGCTTTTCTTATCATTCTGAATTTCCACCAGGATTGCACGGCTCTTGCATCTCTCAGATCGTATTCAAGGTAGTCCGGATAACCTACAACATCTATGCTCGTAATTTCAAAATCTTCCATGATCTTATTGTTTCTCGCTTTTACTTCTTCAAGGCTCATGGTTTCACCATCCGGCAACTCTAAAGAATTAAAGCGGGCATCTTCTTTAAAAAAGCTGTAGGCAGTTTCAAGGTCCATGTTTTCAAATGCGTTCATCATTTTCCGAACTGAATTGATATTGTCATGATGGTTGTATATAGTGCCGTTTTTTCTGTCTTCAAAACTTTGACCGATTTCCCAGAAAACACGCTCATTATAATAATTGATCATGGTTTCTATTTTGTTATCGTCATTCAATTTAAACAGCCTGTGAGTTGGCATATCAATTTTTACTCCGGTTGTATTATGCATTGCCTTTAAGTGGTTCCAGGTCTGTACCCAGGTGCCACCATCTTTATATTCAATAGCGTCGGGATAAGCACCACTTGTAGGTTTAAAAGAAACATAGGATAGGTTTTCTTTCCAATAATTGGCCTGATCTATAAACTGTTCTTTAGAGTTTCCTTTGTTATCTTTATTAATGCCTGTGCCATTATAGGCTTTAAAATCTTCAGCGAGGTATGATGCCACCTTATCAGCATCTCCCGCAAAGAAAGCCTCGAGCATATCATTGACTATACCAATAGCAGGGTGTTCATTAAATACCTTGCCGTTGTTTTTCTTTTGAGAATAACCCATAGTTGCTAAAAGCATTAGGGCAGTAAAAAATACATTTTTCATATTTATCTGTTAAATGGTTAATGGCTGCGAATTAAAAAAATCCATTTAAGATCACCAACCCAAAACGGACGAACATACCTATTTTATGTCCCAGTATGGCAGTTTACTGATCGAAAGTAAAAATCGACCCCGTTTTTTAATAATTTAGTTTGTTATTCCCTATGGAAAAATTGATCTATAATTGGCACATAATTGTTATCTTCTGCACTAATTAAACATTACTTATTGTATAATGGAAACACAGCCAACCAACAGTAAGAAATTTGGAACATTTGCAGGTGTATTCACGCCCACACTTTTAACTATTCTAGGCGTAATTATGTACCTGAGAATGGGTTGGGTGGTAGGCAATGCAGGTCTTCTGGGTGCCTGGTTAATAATTATTGTATCGTTTCTTATTACCCTGACTACGGCCTTATCCATGTCGGCGATTACAACCAATATACGCATTGGTGCCGGTGGTGCCTACGCCATAATTTCCCAGGCATTGGGGCTGGAAGTAGGTGGAAGCCTAGGCATTCCACGTTATATTTCACAAGGTTTGGCGGTAACTATGTATATCTTCGGTTTCAGAGAAGGATGGCTTGGTATATTTCCTCATCATATCCCGTTTTTGATTGATATTATTGTTTTTGGAATTTTATTAACTATAGCCTACATCAGTGCTGATCTGGCTATCAAAACCCAGTTCTTAATTATAGGTATTATTATTCTTTCTCTAATATCTATAGTTATTGCGGCATATTATGGTTCTATGACCATTCCAACGGAAGATGCCATCAGATGGGGTAATTTTAAAGGTTCACCGGAAAATGATTTTGGTGGCAGTGGTTTCTGGATTGTATTCGCAGTATTCTTTCCTGCTTCCACCGGTATTATGGCAGGGGCCAATATGTCCGGGGAGTTAAAAAACCCTAATAAAAGTATTCCTTTTGGTACTTTATGGGCAATTGGGATTAGTTTTGTAATCTATATGGTTTTGGCCTTCTGGCTAGCACGCTCAGCCACGGAACAGGAACTGATCTCCAATTATAATATCATAATTGATAAGTCTTATTTTGGACCCTTAATAATTGCAGGTATCCTTGGCGCCACCTTCTCTTCTGCCCTGGCCTCTCTTGTTGGCTCTTCACGTATTCTTTTTGCAATGGGGGAACATCGGGTATTGCCCTATGGTAAATTTCTTGCAGGCCAAAGTGCAAACGGGCAGCCAAGAAATGCTATGTTGGTCACAGGCATAATGATTTTTATTACCATGTTGCTTCGTGATCTGAATGCGGTGGCTCCTCTTGTAACGCTATTTTTTCTGATTACCTATGCAATGATCAATGTTGTTGTAATTATTGAACAAAATTTAGGGTTAATAAGTTACCGCCCGTTGTTTAAGATCAATAAATGGGTTCCATGGGTAGGGTTGGCATCCTCTGTAATGGCAATGTTTATTATTAACCCGACGATAAGCCTTATTTCAATAAGTATTGTTTTTGTAGTCTATTGGTTTTTATCACGCCAACATATCGAAACCCCTTTTGAAGATGTTAGATCGGGCCTTTTTGTTTCATTTGCAGAATGGGCGGCCAAGCATACATGGGGCATGAAAACCATGCAGCAAAGGGCATGGAAACCAAATTTGATGGTCCCGGTAAGAGATGTTGTTGGTGCTAAAGGTAATTTTCAGTTTTTAAGGAATATTGCCAAACCTAAAGGATCGATAAAACTCCTGGGGATAGAATCAAATAAAGCAAACACAAAATTGGCTGAGGAACTTGCTTCTCTTTCGGAAGCATTTAGAATTAAAGATGTTTTCTCTTCCTGGACGGTAATTAATACAGATGATTTTGCCAAAGGGGTTAATTATGGCAATCAGGCTTTAAAAGGAGCTTTTTTTAGACCTAATGTTGTTTTTTTAAACCTACAGCAACATGACAATTACGAGACAGAGATCAGGCCTGTTATAAAAGAATGTATCCGCTTAGAAATTGGTGTTTTACTATACTCTTCTCATCCAACAGCATTATTAGGCAGAAGAAATATGATTAATGTATGGGTAAGTGACCGAACTGACAATTGGGATATAGGATGGGATATTGGTAATTTAGATTTGTCGATCCTAATTGCATATAAACTTAAAAAAAATTGGGATGCTACTATTCGGTTGATTATTGTTATTAAAGATGAAAAAGAAAGAGAGAATGCCCATAAATTCCTGAAATTGTTAATTAACCTGGCCCGATTACCCGAAACACTTACTGAAGTTCGGGTAGGAAATTTCAAGGATACTGTGGCAAATGCACCTTCGGCCGATCTTAATATTTTTGGTATGGAAGAAAATTTAAAATTTGAATTTGTAAAGGAAATGACTATAAGTACTAACAGTTCCTGTCTTTTTGTTAAAGATTCCGGCCATGAAAGTATACTTGCTTAAATATTCCTCCTAGTAATTTTTCTAATTTCCATCAGAACTTTCCATTAACTCATATCCCTGATTTACACCTTTCTCCATGGCAGGAACGCCACGATCCATCCATACTGGTATTGGAGCGCCTTTTAAATAATGATCGAAAAACTGAGCCATTCGAATATTAAAATCTTTACGATTTTGCAATTTTAGGGGCCAGTGTGGTTCTCCATTATAATTGAGAAACCAGGAAGGTTTACCCAATCGCCTTAAACTTACAAAGAATTCTATGCCCTGATACCAAGGTACAGCACCATCCGCGTCATTGTGCATAATTAAAAGAGGGGTATTAATCTTATCAATATTAAAGATGGGTGAGTTCTCCATATACCGGAAGGGGTATTCCCAAGGAGTTCCTCCTATCCTACTCTGTGTATGTTCATATTGAAACTGTCTGCTTAAGCCGGTCGACCATCGGATTCCCCCATAAGCACTTATCATATTCGGAACTGGAGCTCCTGCCTCAGCTGCTTTAAAAATATCTGTTTTGGTCACCAGATAAGCTATTTGATATCCTCCCCAGCTATGACCCTGTACCCCAATATTATCCTTATCAACAAAACCTTTTTCTATTAAGGATGTAATTCCGGGAATTACACAGTTATATGCGCTTTCTCCGGGATAACCAATGCGATAGTGTACATCGGGGTTAAAAATCAGATAGCCCCGACTGGCATAAAAGCTATAATTAATTGTAGAACGCCCAGGGATTGGAGCTCTGTGATAATTTAACCTATCGGCACTTTTTTCATAAAAATTAACGATCATTGGATATTTTTTTGAAGGGTCAAAATTTTCTGGCTTTACCAACATTCCTGTCAAAGCTTCACCATCCAGAGAGGTCCAGTTAACCAATTCAATCGTACCCCAGTTATATTCATTTTGCCGGGGATTTGCATCGGATACTATCTTTACATTTTTAAAGCTGAGATCAGAATAACGAATATCTGGAAACTCTTTGAATGATTCTCTGGTGTAGATAAGTGCATCATCCAATTCCGCCTTTATTGGATTTGTAAAGCGAAACGGCCCTTTAAGTAATGTTTTTAACCTATTATCCCCAGGATTAAACTCTGCGTAGCCTCCACTCTTATCAGTTTCCTTAAAAGTAGTGAATAACCATTTTTTATTGGTGTCTATAAACTTCACTTCTTTGTCCAGAGATACATAACGAAATCTGGTTTTAGATTCCCTGCCATTTGTTAAACGCTCCGATAAACCGGTGTTAGGGTCAAATTTCCAAACATCATATCGGTCATACAGAAGTAAAGCGTTGTCATTTTCAGTCCAACCGGCTGCACCATAAGGTTCCGGGGGGCTGGGTGAATCATGTAATTCATCATAAAAGACTTTATCCTTGGTCAAATTCAAAAAAGTGTCTCGTTCAATATTATAAACAAACCAGGTTTCCGCTGTAGAATTATATCCGTAAACAAATCTACCTTCCGGGCTTAAATTTACTTTTCCCGCAACTTTGGTAAGTACTTCTTTCAACTCACCTGTATTGGTATTTATAATGGCATAATCCCGTGCCCTTCTGCCAGTCCATTGCCGTTCAAGGTCATAGGGCTCCGATCTGTTTATCAAAGCATACTTTGCATTTCCTTCATCTCCCAGTTCGACTTCCGGAAATGTTTCCGAACCCAGTTGTACAATCCTGAGATCTTCTTTTAGGTGTACTACGGATTCGAATGACTGGATAGTATCACTTTTAAGCTGCAATTCTTGGACAGTATATAGCCTGGGCTCATTATATGTCCATACTTCAACATTAACAATTTCGTCTTCTGTAAGCAGTGTATCCTTGATAATAGGTGGTTTTAACAAGCCAAAAAACAATTTCGACTCATCTTCTGAAAATACCAGCTCTGCGTTGGAAGATGGATGGTATGCATTGGGAGTCATAGAAGCGTCGGCTACTTTTTGAGCCTTGTCCTGCCCTTTAGTCCATAGATATAGTTCAGTTGGTCTTACCTGAACTTTTGTAGTATCCTTATCAACAATAAAACCCAGATTATTTCCAGATTCACTAAAATTTAACTGATAATACTTTCCTTTTTTAGCAGTATGAACTTGTTTCAGGCTGGCTTTTTCCAAATCCAGTATATAAACCCCGGAATTATCTTTTTTGTCTTCTCCTGAAGAGGCGAATGCTAATTGCTTACCTTCTTTGGCAAAGACATAATCTGTAACAAACTTAAAGGTATCCTTTTGCCCCGTTTGTATATCCTGAACCAGCAGGTGATAGCCATTCTTTTTTCCAACCTTTTTCTCTTTATCCTTAACATCTTTGTCCTTATCTTCTGTAGTATCCTTTACTTTCTTTATTTCCTCCAATTGATAAGCTAGATAGCCAGTCCATTTTTCAGGTAATTTATACGACTTTATATGGCCTATTTTTGTTAGCGAATTATTCTTTAAATCTAATATCCCCAGACTGTCTTTTGGCAAATCTTTCTTTTTGATTTTACGGCTTTTCATGGCCAGCACGCTATCTCTCCAGGCAGTAATGGTAAAAACAGCATAGTTAGAATCATAGGTAAACCCACCTTTTGAGCCCCGGTCATATTCAAAGACAATATTTGCCTTATTATCCTTTATTTTCAAATACTGATCCGCTTCTCCCCTTTCAAGGGAATACATGATAAAATTACCATCCGGGGAAATAGACTTGTTTTTTATAGAATTCCAGATTTCAAAATCTGCATGATCTAAAATCTTCTTTTGAGCAAGAATTATAGAACAGGAAAATAGCAGCAACGCAGCAAGAATTACCTTCATAATTTGGTTTAATTTTGAAGCTTAAATATACTAGGAAAATTCTTTTATAAAATTCATGGATCAAGTTTTCCCGAAATTGTACTTCAATGCTTAATAATTGTTTTTATAAAGTGCGACTATTATAGTTTTACAGCCGAAAATTGTCGGATTAGATTAAAAAGTTGAACAGCACCCTTTGAAGTAGTAATGTTTTAATATCTTTAATTCTCAGAATTTAATAGTGGAACACAAAGTGTTGTAATTGCAAATTAAAATGAAAGCCACTCTTATAGCAGCAGATACCTTAGAATCTTATTTTCAACCTTTTCGAAAACAGGTTGTTGGCATAGATCAAACTTTTGAATCGCCTTTTGGGATCAAAAAAATAATTTATGCGGATTGGATTGCCAGTGGAAGACTATACCGTCCAATTGAAGAAAAGTTGCTTAATGAAATTGGGCCATTTGTAGCTAATACACATACGGAAACTTCTGTTACCGGGTCTGCTATGACTCTGGCTTACAAAGAAGCCCGTACTATTATTAAAGAACACGTAAACGCTTCAGAGGAAGATGTCCTAATAACTGTCGGGACAGGAATGACAGGAGCCATAAATAAATTTCAAAGAATTTTAGGATTAAAGGTAGCAGAAAATCTCAAAGCGCATACAAAGGTACCCGAAGCCATTAAACCGATAGTTTTTATTTCTCACATGGAGCACCATTCAAATCAAACTTCATGGTTAGAAACTATAGCGAAGGTAGAGGTAATCCCTTGCAATTCTGAAGGTCTTATTTGTTTTGATAGTTTTCGGGAACTACTCGTGAAATATGAGCAACATCCAATTAAAATTGCATCTGTTACAGCCTGCTCAAATGTGACCGGTATTATTACAGATTATTTTGAGGTAGCAAAACTTATTCATAGTTATAATGGCTTATGTTTTGTAGACTTTGCATGCTCCGCGCCTTATGTATCAATTGATATGCACCCAAAAGACAAAGAGGCCTATTTGGATGCTATCTTCTTTTCCCCGCATAAATTTTTAGGCGGCCCAGGAGCTTCAGGGGTTCTCATTTTTAATAAAAAATTATATAAAAATCTGATTCCGGATAATCCCGGTGGCGGAACGGTGGCCTATACAAACCCATGGGGAGACCATGACTATATAGACGATATTGAAACCAGAGAAGACGGAGGTACTCCAGGTTTTCTGCAGACCATAAAAACTGCTTTGGCCATACGGCTAAAGGAACAAATGGGAACAGAAAATATATTGGCTAGGGAACATCAGATTATTGACCGAATATTTAAAAAATTATCAAATATTCAAAATATACATATACTAGCCCAAAGGCACAAAGACCGATTAGGGGTATTCTCATTTTTTATAGATGATGCCCATTATAATTTGATTGTTAAATTACTCAATGACCGATATGGAGTGCAGACCCGAGGCGGATGTTCCTGTGCAGGAACATACGGCCATTATTTATTAAATGTTGACCTGTCTACTTCAAAAGCCATAGAACAAAAAATACTGGAAGGTTGCCTCATTGAAAGGCCAGGTTGGGTGCGCATGTCTGTACACCCGATAATGACTGATAAGGAAATAGATTTAATTTGTGAGGCTGTAAAGCAAGTTGCTTTGCATCATAAAGAATGGGGAAAGGATTATGAGTATGATAGCCTAAAGAATGAATTTATATATAAGGATAAAGAACCTGCAGAAAAGGCCATTACAGCTGAATGGTTTAATATTAAATAAAACTGAGCAGGATTCTCATTTATTAATTGAAACCTACTCAGTTTCAGCACTAAGTCAGACTTAGCAGATGTTCAGGTTGATCCTTGTTTAGGCTATGTTAAACCAATTCTTCTTCTTCTTTCTTTTTTATGGTTTCCACATACTTGTCAATTAAGTCCGGTACTTTTTCAAAAGCGGCGGCCAAACCATGAGCTTTTCCTGCTTCTAGGAAAGAGATTTCATCTCCTTTGGTTACCAAAAAACCTAATGGTTCAATTCCTACCCCGGCTCCGGCACCCATTCCCTGCCCTTTTTTTGCTTTTGCTTCCATACCTTCTCCTCCTCCTGATCCAA
The DNA here is from genome assembly GCF_947490415.1 of uncultured Eudoraea sp. GTDB lineage: Bacteria > Bacteroidota > Bacteroidia > Flavobacteriales > Flavobacteriaceae > Eudoraea. Next base: position 290,169 of record NZ_CANLGX010000003.1, on the reverse strand, counting down.
ATCCCATACCTACTTTAATAACAGGTACACATTTAAATTCTCCTAATTGAAATTGTTCGCCAACAACAGTTTCAGTTTTTGCTTCAGTTTTGATAAAATCTGTGATTTTACCTAAAAATTCTTCAAAATGTAATTCCATGATAAATTTTTTAAAAGTTAATAAATGATTTTATAATGTTTATAGGCCTGCTTTGCAGGTGTAAAACCATGTTCACTCTGCCTTCAAAATTTACTTGAAAAGTGCCTACATGGTGATTCAATAAAGCAAATGCAGGATACAATTTTGCGTTTTGTATACAATTACCGGTATCTATATCTAGTATTAATTTCTTGACTTTAAATGATTTTATTACTTGCAGTCCTCTTTTAAAGTTTGACTTAAAATTTCGCATCTTCCTGGATTTTGCCTCAACTTTTTTCTTCTGTTCCTTTTTCTTTTTTCTTAATGGATAGAAGTAAAATCGGGTAAATAGGGTATTTAGCTTAATTCGCAAGAATTCTTTTTCATGTCCTTCTAAGGCGACTTTAGCCAAACCCCAAATTCGCATAAAGTATTGGTTTTTAGTACTATTTATAACAATATCCATAGGAACAAATAATAGATACAGTATAAGTAAAAATAAAAGTATACCGAAAAAGGCCCAGAGCATCGTTTAATGTTTATGCAAAGGAAATACAAAGCGTATTTTTTGGCAATGATTTGAATCATTCCAAAGCACTATCTCTTAAAAAATTTGACAATCAATTTTTTCTGTGGATGATCATAGGGAAAACTTATGTAAACCTGCATAAGTGTCAATTTAAAATAACTACATCGCCTGATCCAGTAGTGATAAATAATTATTTTATGAGTTGGATTTAAAATAGCCCTTTTCGGACAGAAGATTCTTAACATTATACCAAAAAACTTTCATGACGAAATTTGATTTTTCTGAACTAGTTGAAATCTCTAAAAGAGAGCTCTTAATTTCTTGGACTTCGCTATTCAAGTGGGCATTTAGGGGATCGTGATAAAAGGCCATTGCCCATTCATTGAACGTCCGTAAATTCGTTTGACCCTCTGAAAGTATGCTAAAATGATCATGGCGATCATCCAGCTCAATCTTATTAAGTAAGGTCATTACAAGCTGCTTTTCTCCCTCAAGAATCTGAAGGAAGTGCCCGTTATTATATATCAGACAACCTGTTATGTCATGAGCAGTATTATATTGTGTTGCCTGTGTAATGATTTCTTCAATTTCTGAAATGGAAAGCCCCGGCTTAGCTACCGAGCTGTATGTTATCTGAAAAACCATATTGCGGTGTACTGTTTGTAAATCCTGTTAATTATTTAAAGCTTTATATTTTTTGTTAAGTTAGGGAATCATCGCCGTATCTCCATGTTTGCAGCCGTTTTCCGATTAATCTTATAGAGCGCAGAACTATTTTTAGCTATTTATATCACAGGGAATAAGAGACGAAGCAGCATAGTCTATTTTTTAAGTTATCTAATATAACTACCCGCATTAACATCTATGGTAGACCCGGTTGCGTGATCCATCTGTCCACTGCACATAAGTACTACCAGAGGGGCTATATCTTCAGGAGTGGTTAGCTCTTTTAATGCCAGTTCCTTAAGTATCTTTTCTTCTCCGTGTTTACCAATTGCATCTTCCGCCATTTCTGTTCGGGTGAATCCCGGGGCTATAACAAAAGATTTGATATTGTATTTGCCAAAAGATCGGGCCACTGTTCGCGCAAGGGATGTGAGTCCGCCTTTAGAGGCTGCATATGCCAGATATTCCTCCGTTTCACCGCGGAATGCAGCCCTGCTGCCAATGTATACGAATCTTCCCCCTCCATGATCTTTAAAGTGTTCTATACCTAATTTGGTTAATAATCCAACCGCTTCAAGATTAATAGCCATTGTTTTTCGCCAGATATCAAGCCATTTCTCTGTGGGATCATCTATCGGATGTGGTAAAAATATGCCGGCATTCAGAATAATAGTATCTAAATTTCCAAATTGACTAATTGTATTCTTAAAAAGCTGTTGCACCTGATCTATATGGCCGAGGTCTGCTTGAAATGTTTCCGAAAAAGGATATTTAACTTTTATTTTATTTGCCTCAGCACTGCTTTTATTATAATGGATTCCTACTTGGGCATTCGCTTTAAGCAAATGAATAGCAATTGACTTCCCTATGCCTTTGGATGCCCCGGTGACCAAAATATTTTGCCCTTTTAGATTCATAGTAAATTGTGAGATTTAAAAGTGAAAGTATTGAGAATCTAATACAATTCCAATTTTTCCCTGCTGCCTTCAATATCCTTATTTTCGCCATTGTCGAAGTTTACTTCTTTATGTACAAGAAGGTAACAAGGCTATGCATACTTTTTTTCAACATATATGGTTTCGGCATTCTGTAATAAGTAATTCAAAGAATGAAGATTCAGAGTATTAAATGAAAATTTGGCTGTAATTTTGCACAAATGCTCAAGTATTATGAATAAGAATATCGTTCACCTCCTCTATGACTATTTAATTGAACTGGGAATCTCAGAATCATTTGCAAGATATTTAAATCTCGTTGGGTTAATTCTGGCGATGCTATTTTTAGTAGGTATTCTTGACTTCATTATAAAAAGGGTTATCCGAAAAACCTCTATTTTTTTTGCTCGCAAAACCAAAACCAATTTAGACGACATTGCCATAACTAATAAACTGCCAAGTCGTTTAGCACATATCTTCCCTCTCCTTTTAGCCTTGGAACTTATCCCCGTTGTTTTTACCGACTTTGAATATTTAGGTAGTATGGTTTTGAAAGTTGGTGCGATTATAGGTATTATTCTGATATTGAACATTGTAGAAAGCATTTTACGAAGCTTGCGGGATTACCTCAAGAAACGACCTGGCTATAGTGACAAGCCTATTGATAGTTATATACAAGTCTTTATGATAATTGGTTGGATACTTGCCATACTGACCATTTTTGCTATTATTACCGATACTACAATTTGGAAGTTTGTAACGGCTTTAGGAGCCGCCTCAGCAGTTTTATTATTGTTATTCAAAGACACTATACTTGGCCTGGTTGCAAGTATTCAGGTAAGCATGAACGATATGGTAAGGATTGGGGATTGGATCACTTTTGATAAATACGGGGCCGATGGCGACCTAATAGAAATTAGTCTGGCTACGGTCAAAATTCAGAATTTTGATAAGACAATCACAACAATACCCACTTATGCCTTAATCACAGACTCTTTTAAAAATTGGAGAGGGATGCAGGAATCCGGTGGTCGACGCATAAAACGAGCATTAATTATTAAGCAGAAGAATATAAAATTTTTAACAGATAAAGAAATTGAAAAACTAAAAAAAATTCAACTTATAAGTAATTATTTGAATTTGAGAAATGAAAAAATTACAAATTATAATCAGGAAAATAATATTGATAAAACGCTTCTTCTGAATGGCCAAAATCTCACCAATATTGGTGTTTTTAGAAAATATATTGATTCTTACCTGAATAATCACAGCGCTTTGAATACGAAAATGACAATGATGACCAGACAACTCGCACCAACTCCACAAGGCATTCCTATAGAGATCTATGTCTTTAGCAGTGACAAACGATGGCAAAACTATGAATATATAATGTCGGATATTTTTGATCATTTGTTGGCTGCAGTTTCCTATTTTGATCTCGAAGTATATGAATTACCCACTTCACTCCAAAAGGATGATGCCTAGGGCTAATAAAAATGCTGTAGGCTTTAAAGAATTGGTTAGGACAACTCAGTGCTAAAAAACCAAATCTATAGATGCAATATCAAGTGAACGGGAATATTTGTCTATCTTGTTTATCCAAAAAAAATGCTGTGTATAAAAAAGTACTCTTCCTGGGCTTGCTGTTTACAATGGTATATGGGTATACTCAGGACAAGACAATAAAAATAATTAGCGAAGATATTCCTAACCGGATCGCATTTTATGCCATTAATGAAAATGAACAGGACCTTGATGTGATGTTTACCTTATCCGGAACTAATTTTAGGCAAAGCAGTGCTAGGCCAAGGTTTATAAGGGTTCCTGCTACTTCAAAAGTACATATGAAGACTATAGTCCTGATAAGAGGTAAGCAACCTTCCTTCAGTTATGACTTAAAAGTCAACGATAGTCTTTCAACCAGATCATTACTTAAGGAATCTGAACAAATCAAGATTAAGCCACCTAAACAAATAACCGTTTATATCCCTGATATATGTGAACAATGTGATAGTCTGGTAATTCCATTGAGTGAAAGTAAGTACATTTTCAACCTTATTAAACTCGATGAAAAACCAGAATTGCAGGAGCAACTACAAAAAGCATTTGGGAGAGAATCATCAATAGATTCAATGAATACTCCTATCGTAAATCTCGCCGGCAAACTATATACTAATTTGATTACCTATGAGCTGTTAATAGAAGAAATTAACAAGGATTAAAATTTCATCTGACTTTAGGATCAAAAAAAGATTGTTAGATCTAAAAAATGAAAAACACTAAATCTCTGGTCTGCCTTTAAGTCGTTTTTCCAGCTTTTTCTTAAGAACTGTTAAACGCTTCATTAGTTCCATTAAAGATGAGTCTTGCGTCTGCTTGTAGAGCTCATTTATTTCCAATATGAGTGCTTTTACTTCTCTTGAAGCAACAATGCGGTCATTTGTCGTAAGCTTATTCCACTTACGTTCTTCAAACAAACGCGCTTTGTCAATTATATCCATAGTAATTAAATTCTTGTTTATTAGAAGGAAAAAATGCAATTCCTTACACTATAATTAGCCTCTATGCCTTTTGTATTTTAATTAATCTTTAAAGCAAAACAGGACTACAATAATAGCAAGTTATTATAATATTATTACTGCGAAGCTATTTTTCAGAAATAAATTTATAAATTCTATTATATTGTCTAATATGTTTAACATATGTTTAAACATATTTTTTTAAGTTTTTAATACATTCAGTGGATTTTTTAAAAAAATCTCAGGGAAGCTGTCAAAAATAGTTTTTTAAGAAGTTTCGCCCATTTTTAGACATTAGCCTTGCTATAATTTCATCCGCATCCAGTACATTCTTAATGTTTTCCAGATTATGAGCCCCCATATAATTATATGCGTGGCGCTCCAGGAAATCTGCCAGATAAGGCAATTCTTCAGCAGTCCAGAACCCGTTTAGTGAATCTATTATACCGTCAAAATCGGAACCAATTACCATACAATCCCAGGCAAAGAGGCCTTCAGTATCTAATACTTCCGCAATATGTTGTATCTGATTCCACAATAATTCTGAGCGGTAATGCATTATTTTATTTCGCTTCAAGGAATTCTTGGTCTTCTTCAGAGTTTTTTTATTAACAATTCTGCGCTCATCCAGTTGCAGCCCGATTATGCCTTTACTTTTTGCAATGCGTATGATCTCTTCGTCGAAAAAATTTATGGAAACCGGATTTAGTTTGTTCGCAGTTTTGGGATGGGCTATAACAGGATCGTCAAAGGATTTCAGACCGTTACAGGCCGCGTGACTGCCGATTACCGGGATATTTGCAAATTTTGGGTTTCCAGAATCCAACAGCTGGTAGTATTCTTTTCTAGCCTGAATACTCATATGTTTAATATCCGGTATAATTCGTTTGCCATTAGTATCGTCAACAAGACGTTCCAATACTTTCCTTCCCATGGAGGTAAATCCACTGTTGAGTCCTTCGGACTGGTCTGCAAATTTCAATATGATCCCCGATAAACTTTCAGAATGTCCGCATAATTGATTCCAGAAGTGATGCGCGATGGTCACGAAAAAAGGGCGAAATTCCCAATTTTTAATCTTTTCCAGATTTTCTAATATTTCTTCACTGCTAAATGGCTGCTTTAAGCCAGTGTTGAGCACATGCAAGCCTTCTATACTTAATATTACACAAATGGTATGCACTTTTCCACCGGAAGCATTTTGATTCTTAATAGCCTCAATTTCCTTGTAATTTGAAACTAATTTGTAACGAAACTTGCCTTCGGGAAGTTGTACTATCTTAGCATCCAATTGCTTGTAAAAGTCATATTGAGCTTCAACATCCTTAAAATAATCGGTTATTTCCTGTAAATAATCTATGCGCTTATCCCCTACTCCCAAGGCAAAATTGGCTGTAAGATCCAGCAATAATTCATTGTTCATTTTGTTTCTCACAAACCATTTTTCTAATGGGTAAAGCGAGACACATACAATACCTACCCCGCCCTTGACAAGGCTTGTAAAGTTTGCCTGGGAAAACTTGGTAAGCCCGGTGGCGTAGTTTAATAATTTATCGAAAATTGATGGAGGGTTATAATGCCAGATACTTCGTTTGCTATTCCTATGGCTAATATGAATTCCAGTAGGAGTATAATTGAAGCTTTTCCCAAATGGTTTTAAGGAAGGATGACAATGAAAATCAATATACTCATCATTAAAATGCATTTCTGCCTATAATTATGGTGCAATAAAATTTACCTACAATAAAATACTATATTTTATTCTGTTGCAAAAGAATAATGTATCAATTACCAGATATCGAGTATGATCGGTTGATACTTTGAGCCCTTTTATTTAAGCATTTATGAACCTGAAATTAGAATTGGGACTTAAAAAAACCATACCGCCTGAAATATTGCGATATGGTTTATTTAAAACTTGTGCTGTTTAATTTTTAACCAGGTTTGCCTGAATATTATTAGGAACAGCTTTAAAAGCGGAAAAGGCTGAATTGAACGTGGCCTTTCCTTGCGTTAGTGACCGCAAGTTGGTTGAATACCCGTAAAGTTCGGATTGTGGCACGGCACACTTTAGAATCTGATAGTGATCAATACTGTCTATTCCTTGTATGATTGACCTTCTTGATTGTAAGTCGGTCATAACACTTCCTACCATTTCTTCAGGAACCTTAACAGTTAATTCCTGAATTGGTTCCAAGAGCTTTGGCTTGGCATTTAGAAAAGCTTCCCTAAAGGCATGGGCTCCGGCAATCTTAAAGGCAATATCGTTGGAGTCTACGGAATGCATTTTACCATCGTATACCATTACGCGAACATCCCGGATATATGAGCCTGTAAGTGGTCCCGATTCCATAACCTCCAAAATGCCTTTTTTAATGGATGGTAAATAGCGGATATCTATTACTCCTCCCACAATACAGTTATAGAATACCAATTTACCTCCCCAGTCAAGGTCAACTTCTTCCTTTCCTCTTATGTTAAAACCTTCCGGATCTGGCATACCCTCGTACCATGGTTCTATTTTTAAATTCACCTGAGCAAACTGACCTGCACCTCCTGATTGTTTTTTATGCCTGTAATTAGCATTTGATGATCTTTGTATGGTTTCTCTATAGGCAATTTTTGGGGGTTCGAAGTTTGCTTCAACCCCATAAACATTGGTTAATATCCATTTAATCGTTGCTAAATGTAATTCTCCCTGACAACCCAAAATCAGTTGTTTTAGTTCCTTGGAAAATTCAATTACTACGGTTGGATCCTGACTGTGAATCTTCTTTAAAGCATCGCTAAGTTTCTCCTCCTCATTCTTGTTGACCGCTGATACCGCCTTACGTGTTCTGGGTTCCGGGTATTGTATAGGTTTAATAGTAATTGACTTCCCAGCCACATGAAGCGTGTCATTGGTTTCTGTACTTTTAAGTTTTAATGTGGCTCCAATATCACCTACTTCCAATTTTGATACTGATTCACGTTTTTTACCATCCATTATATAGAGATGGTTCAGTATTTCAGTATCACCAGTTCTGGAATTAACCAATTTATCATTTGCCTTAACAACACCTGATTTCACTTTAAAAAATGAGATCTGACCCAAACTGGGTTGATAAACAGTTTTAAAAACAAACAAAACTGTTGGTGCTTCTTTTTTTCGAACCAACACATCTCCTTCAACAGTTTGTTCCGGGTTTAAATCTGCAGCAGCTGGTGCTACATTATCTATAAAGCCCATAAGCCTTCCGGTACCCATATCATTTAATGCAGAAACACAGAAAACCGGAAACAGCTCATGATTAAGCATTCCTGCTTTAATACCTACCCGCATTTCATCCTCATTTAGAGTTCCTTTCTCAAAAAACAACTCCAATAATTCTTCATCATTCTCCGCAGCTTTTTCAACAAGTTCATTGTGTAATTGATCTGCTCTTTCCTTTTGATCTTCAGGAATTGGTAATTTTTCAGGTTTACCTCCTTCAGGTGAAAATTTATAACATTTCATCTTAAGAACATCAATGATACACTGAGCGCCATCAATGATTAGGGGATATTGGATAATTACCGCGTTGTTACCAACGAGTGCCTTTATACCCTTAAAAGAGTTCTCGAAATTACTATTAATATGGTCTATTTGATTTACCACAAAAAGAGTAGGTTTCGAATAGTTGCTGACATAATTCCAAATGATTTCAGTTCCAATTTCTACTCCATGCTGTGCATTTAAAACTGTAACAATTGTATCCGCTACCCGAATTGACGAAATAATTTCACCCACAAAATCATCGAGCCCGGGAGTGTCTATTATGTTTATTTTGTAATTACGCCATTCGGTATGCAAAGGTGTGGCATAAACCGATGTTCCTCTTTCATGTTCAATTTCATGATAATCTGAGACGGTATTCTGTGTTTCTACAGTTCCTCTCCTATTAATAAGACCGGCCTCGAAGAGCATGGTTTCCGAAAGAGTTGTTTTGCCACTATTATGAGCCCCTACGAATACTACATTCTTAATGTGTTTGTCATCATATATTTTCATATGTCCTTGTTTTTGGGAATAAAATCATAAATCTAATATGGATATAAAATATAGCATATGACTTTTGTTAGGTTTTGGTACGAATGGTTTCTACAATATAAGTTTTAATTGCTTTTTATCCTTAAGATTTTTGTCTTTTTTCCAATAATCTCTCCAATATGACAATTTATTGATAAATAACATAAATAGTATCATTTTTACATAAAAAGCAGTATATGAGGCATATAGCGATATTTTAACGACAATGGTAAAAACATAATCTGTTAAAAAATGTATAAAACGGTACTATTTTATACATAGTACTGTAACAAATGAATTTAATTGTCGTCTATTAGTTGTAGGTCTTTAAGATTTACAGTTTATAAAAAGTAAAAACAAACAATATCAATTTAAAAACTTAAACGATGAGAAATTTTAACAATCAAACACCAACAGGATCAAGAAGGTATTCATTCTTTTCCAATTTTAAAAACAGCAAAAGAGTACGCTGGTCAGAAGCTAGAAACTATATCAATTAATATTAATATCAAAAACGAACAAATCATGAGGCATTTTATCAAACAAACACCAACAGAATCCAGAAGACATACGTTCTTTTCAAATTTTAAAAACAGTAAAAGAGTGCGCTGGTCAGAAGTACGACACTATACTATATAAGAATTATAGATAGAAAAATAGTAAGTAATCAAAATATTAAATATCAAAGAAATGAGAAATTTATTGCACCATTCACCAACAGATTCAAGGAGGTTTTCATACTTCTCTAATTTTAAGGACAGTAAAAGAGTACGTTGGACAGAAAGCAGAAATTATGTACGGTAAGAGCAAGCGAGTAACTGGCCCGATGAAGCCAGCAGAGATTTAAGCAAGGAGGTAATAGAAATTAACCTCCTTTTTTTATGACCTATTTTAGCTTATTTATTCTTTCTTGTCAGTGGAACAAATCTTACAGCCATAACTTCCTTGGTTTTAATCTTACCAGATTTTTTTGTGATTAGAAGCAATTGCCTTATTCCATTGTGAGGTCCAACAGGAATAATCATCCTCCCTCCTTCTTTTAACTGTTTTATTAATGGTTCAGGTACTTCCTCCGCACCGGCCGTAACTATTATTGCGTCAAAAGGTCCTTTCTCCGGCCAACCAAGGTATCCATCGCCGGTTTTTACTTCAATATTGCCATACCCTAATGCTGAAAGTCTATTTTTTGCTGTAAAAGCTAATGCTTCAACAATTTCTATGGTGTATACAGTATCTACGATTTGTCCTAATATAGCTGCCTGGTATCCGGATCCGGTGCCTACTTCCAAAACCCGGTCGTGATCTTTTAGTTTTAAGACCTGAGTCATATAAGCAACTATATAGGGCTGTGAAATGGTTTGGTCCATTCCTATGGGTAACGGATTATCCGAATAAGCATATGGCTTCATCTCCGGTGGTACAAATTCATGTCTGGGAACATTCCGAATTGCTTTTATAGTAGCCGGATCACTTATATCTCTTGCCAACAACTGCTCCTTTATCATGTTTTCCCTCAATTGTTTATGATCTATTTGGCCGTGGCCTAATATGACAAACAGATAAATTATACCAAGAGCAATTGATTTAAATAGCGTTGCATTTTTAAGTATTATTGTCATTGCGTTCCATTATGATAAGATGGCATCTACAGTAATTAGCAGAATTATTAAAAGGTATTTTATGTAATAATTTACTCCTTTAATGGTTTTAAATACCCACTATAATTTATAGAAGACCTGGAGCTACTTATTACTTTTACAGTGGTCTGCCCACTGGAGCCCACAGTAAGTGTAATATCGTGGCGCTCATTGCTGCTGCGTATACCTATTTTAATGATTGATCTTCTTTTTTTATCAATATGTTCTACATCATATTTATCCGGAACCCCTTTATAAGTTATGCGCGGATTACTATTGTATCCACCATCTCCTCTCGCTGATCCAAAAAATGGTAAATCTATATCAACCTCTCCTTCTTTAACTATAAAACGATTTGTATTTGTTGCAAGCGACATTCCACCATTAACAAAGCTTGCATTGAATATATAGGTGCCGGAATCTATAAGGCTTTTGGTATCTGCAAACGCAACATTTTTTTGGTCTTCTTTTTTTTGTTTCTTTTCTTCTTTAGTTTGTGCTATCAAATTAACTGAGAACAGCATCAAAATTATTGAGTTAATAAGTATGTTTTTCATAGTAATTGTTTAGCAAGACGATATATTTTTCCTTTATACAATGTAGTAAAAGCATTCATGATTCAGGAAGAACCCCGACCATTACCCATATCATTTTATCCGGGTCTTCTTCCCAATAACCAAGGTCTTTTTCTATTGCGATCACCTCAAAACCGGCCTCTTTCAATTCATTTTCAACATATTTTGGTGCGATTGTATGCCCCAAGGTTTGCTCTTGTCTGGATTTTCCAATCTTTTGTCGTTTTAGTTTTTCCAGAATTAAGATACGTCCATCTGGTTTTAATGCTTTTTTTACATGAAAAAGGATTTGCTTGTAGTCATTCATTTCATGGTAGGCATCTATAATTAAAACAACATCTATGCTATTCTCCTCTAATTTAGGATCGTCATAGTCTCCTAAAATAGTTTGGATATTCCTGATACCTCTTTTAGAGGCAATATCATTTAGTTTGTTTAAACGATCCTCCCGAACATCTACGGAATATACTTTTCCGGTCTCACCAATAAAATCTGCAAGTCGAATGCTTATATAGCCCTCATGACAGCCAATATCCGCAACTTCGTTACCAACCTGTATGCTGGCTATTTGGAATATTTCCGCAACTTTCATCCATTTATCACGAGCCTTCCAATCACTCTCGGAATATTGGCTATGTATATCAGGGATGATCAATAAAATTAAAAGAAAGCCTATGTTAATTGCTCTGGAATACATCATTAAAAGATACTATTTTCAAAGATAAAAAGCACTTAAAACTATCTTAAAATCTTTATCCATTACCGATTTACTATGGGCAATCTGATTTGGGAAGGATATTGTTTTGAATGATGAACACTATTGCGTGCAACTACGCCTTGATTTTCATCGTAGTTTTTCCCCCCAGTATTTAAATTTCTTGCGAATCTTGGAAAATTACTGCTCGAGACTTCGATTCGAATTCTATGTCCTTTTTCAAAGAAGTTACTTGTCGCCATTGGTGTTAAGTTAATTTTATACACCTTACCTTTCTCCATAAATACTTCCTTATCATAACCTTCTCTGTAACGAACACGTTGTATGGTTTCATCAAGGTTATATGCCCGTCCATCTGGGTATACATCAACTAGCTTTATTGTAAAATCGGTGTCTTTAGCGTCAGATGAAATGTATAGTGAACTTTCTATGAAACCAGTAACTTCTATACCTTCTTCCAATGGTTCTGTGGTGTAAACAAGAATATCCTGTCTTGTCTCCATGGCCTGTTGATCGTACGCACCTCCTTTTACCGCATTCCCAGTACAACAAACATTCCCCCCGTAAGAGGTCACAGGATTCATAGGATCATATTTAAAACTATCAGGTGCATTTTCACTATTAGGCTCTTTCATACTAAGCCTTCCATCCCCATATAGGCTATTAGCTTTTCCACCACTTGTCAAATAAAAGGTTTTCAATTCAGAATTTTCCGGAGGCCAGGATTCAGCAGACTGCCAAACATTACTTCCCATGGTGTAATACTGAACTCTTGGCGTGTTGTCTTTAAAATTGTTGTTTTCTCCTTTTAACCAAAGATCAAACCAGGAATATATTTGCTCGCTATAGTTGAGCCTGGCATCCCCCACATTTCGTTCACCTACTATTGTGTTCTCAGTAGCTCTGGTATACCTGCAGTGTAATGTAGGCGCGATTACCAAATACTGGTTATCTTTAACAAATTGGTCCTTACTATTGTTTCTGACATGATTATATAATGCCAGGTTAGGACTTATAGATACATCGTACCATGAGGCAAACCAAAAGCTTGGCACCCCTATTTCCATATCGTCGTGGTAGAGCCCACCTTTATACCAATCCTTATGATTAGGATTACGCCTCACCATTTTGTCAAAAACCTCTCGTTTCCCTTTAATATTCTGTAAAATATCTTGAATAGGTAAATGGGCTAAAGCTTCGGACATATTTACCGGAGGATTTTCCGGTGCCAAATCATAGAATCTGGAAATACGGATAAGGTCTTCCTGACTGGCTCCTTGAGGAATTCTGGGTTTGTACTTATCATGTTCCACACCATACAACCATGCAAAAAATAGCAATTGCTCCGCACCACCTCTGTACCAATTACCCTGTTCATAATAGTCGCCGACTCTACCCACGCCTGCACCAAAGCTTTGAGGTACCATGGCCGCATGGGAAGGATGATCTAAGGCGGCAACAGCCATCTGCCATTCTGCAGTAGATGAGCATCCAAGCGTTCCAATCTTACCATTAGACCAAGGCTGATCCTTCATCCAGCTAAAGGCATCATAACCATCAGTAAGCGGAATCCCTAATATATCCCATTCACCTTCTGAATAATATCTTCCACGCTCATTTTGCACAACATAAGCATAACCCTGTTGCACAACTTCGTATGCTCTTTCCGCTGTTCTGGTTTTTTGCTCGCCATCACCCCAGGAATTAAAATTATATGGTGTTCTGGAGAATATGACAGGTACTTTTTTATCAGTTTTGGGTCTGTAAATATCAGTAGCCAATCGAATTCCATCTCGCATGGGCATCATTACTTTCTGATCTATTATTGCAATTTCCTGGAGTTTTTCAAAAATATCATCCTGCGCACAGGTATTGAAGACACCAAAAGAAAAAGTAATTACAAATAATTGAAAAATGATTAAAAATGTTCTCATAAGCTTGGATTTTAAAACAACAATTGAAGATCAAAAATAGGAAAATACGTTATCGCTTTAACATAAAATATCCAACCTGTGAATTACCCTGGGTAGTTTCTATTCTGTACCAATAGGAGTCAGAGGCCAGGGGTTTTCCATTAAAATTACCATCCCAACCCTGATCGGGAAATAATTGCTTCAACAATTGACCATACCTGTTAAAGATATGCACCGTACTTACTTCGAATTCGGGAGTTGAGCTAACTATCCACAGGTCATTAAAACCGTCATTATTTGGAGTAAAAAATCTCGGGACGGGTAATTTCTCAGGCATAAGTTGAAATCCAGTTGTGTTAAATGATTCCTCCCGGCAATTTTCTGCCAGGTAATTTGCGCTATAGGGAATAATCGTTACATAAATAGTGCTCGCCTCAGGAAGTGGCTGTTCAAAGCTGTAAGTCGTTGTATTCCCTAAATCAAGTGTATTCACCAAATCTGTTCCACCTGCAGAGGTCCCTACGGATAGTAAATATCCCAAAATATTATTTACAGATTCCCATTCCAAATTAGAGTTCACACTTATATTACCAGAACCATTTTTTGGGTTTAATAAATTCGTGCATTCCGGAGGGAGGGGCCCTGTACCAGTTGTAAAAGAAATTGGCTGACAGTTTGGAGCTACTCCCAAGTCATTGTATGGAGTTACTCGTACAAAATACAATGTATTACCTTCAAAATCAGGGGGTTTATAATTAGTCCCGTTACCGACATCAAAGTTGTCAAGAATTTTAATCCCACCAATGGACGCTTTCTCCACTGTCATAAGGTAACCCGAGGCATTAAAATCTCTTATCCAGGTGATGTTTGCTGTAACGGAAACAAATTCTCCTCCGTCATTCGGATTTATTATTTCCGTACACATAGGTGGGTTATTTCCTCTGGTCCTAAAAGTAACTTCGGAACAGGAAGGAGATTCTCCAGCGCTGTTATAAGGTGTTATAGTGATATAAACACGCTGGGAAAGTGGTAAATCAGCAGGGGGATTATAAGTAGTCACATTTCCTACATCCTCATTGCTTAAAATATCGCTTGCGCCTGTGCTTGTACCAATATTCAGAATATATCCTATGGCTGCTGACTGGCCATCCCAGCTAATATTAGTATCCGGCGGCACCCCATAAGAACCTGCAGCCGGACTGGATAAAGTAACGCATCCGGGAATAGCACTGGCCTGTCCAGTTGTAAAACTTTCCTCATCACAGTTTTGAGCATTGCCGTTATTATTATTGGGAATTACTGTTACATAATAAACTGTATTGGGCATAAGACTTGTGGTGGGTGTATAACTGAGATTGCTTCCCATTGATACTCCATTTAATATATCTGTACCACCCGGATTGGTACCCATAAAAAGGAAATATTGTGTGGCATTTGCTACTGCCTGCCATTGCAGTTGGGTATTTACAGAAACTCCTGTTTCACCATTAGAAGGAGTAGTCAATGTCGTGCAAGCAGGCGGTGTTTGTGCTGAGACATGAAATAGGAATCCGAAAAACACTACAATCAATAGTATCTTTGGTATCGTTTTTTTTATTCGTGTTTTATATGGTACAACTTGATGATCCACCTTTAAATATAGTAGAAATATTAAATATGACCCTACATGTAAGGTTGGTCTTAGAAAATTGCTAAAACTTTCAGTCTCAAACTTAAATAATAAAACCCTTAATGGACCATTAAGCAGGTCAAAGCGAGTACATTAAAATTTTCGGTATTTCACATGTCGCATCTTATTGGCCGCACTGTTGCCTTTAAACTTTTCTGTATCAGGATTCCAGTGAAGTGTTTCACCAAGATCATAGGCAATATTTGCAATATTGCAAACACTAGCCGATCGATGCCCTGTTTCTACATCACAGATAGGTTGGGTTCTATTTTTTATAGCATCCATCCAGTCCTGATAATGATCCTTTTTTACTTTGTACAAACGTGTGTCTGTATCTTTTAACTCTACGTTCAGAATACCTGCAGGATCAGTTTCAAGAAAACTACGACTCACATCCATCTTACCTTCCGTTCCAATAAAACGAACACCCCATCCGCGTTCAAAATCTTCATGAATAACTTCAATCCCGTTTGCGTAGTACATCTTTAAACCTCGCACCGCATTTTTATCAGCTGGAGGCACAAATTTCACAGGTCCGGTCCTGTCCATACCCAGAGCCCATTGAACGATATCAAACATATGTGCTCCCCAGTCGCACAAAATACCACCTCCGACTTCCTGATATAAACGCCAATCCGGCCAGAAATCCACATCATTACTGGAAGGTGCAAGCCTGTGATTGTAGCCTAGAAGAGGTGCGGGGCCACACCAATTATTCCAATTAACTTCGTTTGGCATGGCCTCAGCCTTTAAATCATAAGGCCTAGCGGGGTCACCAACATTTACCAAAATTTTCTGAATATCTCCTAAATAACCATTCCTTACCAGTTCACAAGCTTTTCTAAAATTATCCCACGAGCGTTGCATACTTCCCGTCTGTACAATTTTGCCGGTTTTTTTGGCCCATTTTACCATCTCCTTACCTTCCTTCAGCGTATGAGTCAGAGGTTTTTCACAAAAAACATCTTTACCGGCTTTCATGGCGTCAATAGATTGTAAGGCATGCCAATGGTCCGGAGTAGCCACAACAACAGCATCTATTTCTTGTTGATCCAGCAGTTCTCTATATTCAAGATATGTATTTACGCTGTTATAATTTGATTGATTGCGATGTTCTGCATAGACCTTTTCAACATGATCTTTAAACCAGGCATTTTTAGTGGTCCAGACATCGCAACTGGCTATAATTTGCGCATTCGTGTTCTGAACAAATCGAGCAGCAAGTCCCCTACTCTGCTTTCCAAGACCAATAAACCCAAGATTCACCTTGTCGCTGGGCGCTATAAAACCTTTTCCTAAAACATGGCGCGGTATTATTGAAATGGCCCCTACAGTAAAGGCGGTATTCCTAATAAATTTCCTGCGTGAAAGATTTAGTTCATTAATTCCTTGTTTTGCCTTAGAACTTAGTTTTTTTCCTTTCATGATGGGTAGTATTAATGTTAGTTAGATAGCCGAAATAGCATCTTAAATTACGTGAAAAATTTAAATATTTTATATAATAAAACCATTTTTACAGTGTTGAATATTACATTTTAATTCCTCCATAAACTATTGGTTTATTTATTAAACCAGTAAGTAAGTTTAAGAGTAATTGACCATATCCTCCCGTCAAATGGTGCCAATAATTCATTATTAGTATAAACAAGAAACAAATCTGAAGCCGGTTTATAACGCCATTGAAGCCTTGAGTTTAGATTAAAGTTTTTGGATTGTTCATTATATTGAAATAAGGTTGCAAAAAATAGTTTATTGGTAAATGTTATGTCTACTTCAGATCCTATTAACCAAAATTCTGTAGTATTCCATGGTTCAGGTAATTTAATGTTATTGTAACTAATATTTGAGCTTAGACTTACATATGGCTGAAAACGATAACCCAGTTCGCTTGTTAAGGTTGCTAGTGTACCGTCTTCATAATAACCCCCAACTCTTCCGCCTGCAGAATAGGTAAACATGCTTTGTGGTCTGGAATTATATTCAAATCTAAAGGCATTCCATCTATGTTTGGTACCTGTAGCCAGGGAATCTTTTCCTGTGCCCGTAGGATCAAAAGGCGCCAATAATTTAACATACTCATTGAGTCCTTCCACGCTTATACTACTTCGATTACGAAAATTTATGAGGTATTGTAGTATATTCTGATGATCTGTTTCGTTAATTTTTTCATCAAAATAATAATTTAATTTTCCAACAGGCCCATGACTTACTACCGGACCAGCTTTAGGGAAAAACAGATAGCCTAAAAATGTGTTGAAATTAAAATATCCTTTTCTGGGTACATAGCCCACTTCTGCGGTGTATGAGCTATCCACATATTCTTCTTTTATACCCCAATTCCATTTTCTGCTCTTGTATTCAATATTGGCTGCCTGAGTAATCCCATTCCCCTGTTTATCGGGTGCAAATGATTTAAGTAAAAAGGCCTTTCCATTCCACAGGTTATCCGGAGACGCCAAATTATATTCCAATCCAAAATTCCGGTTAAATTTTGGATAGATTGTGCGCAGAGAGTCACTATCCTGGGGATAATTAGTTGACTGCTTATTTACAAAAAGCAGCCCTATTGTAGATCTGCTAAACACTTGTCGCTGCAGGCTAATGACCCCAAAATTTTGACTTGGAAGTCCTGTTTCTTCGTCTTTTGCTGTTTGCATATCCATGACTCCTATTCGCCATTTATCGCCAAGGTTTCCGCTGAGTCTTAATCCTGCATCAATTGGAATGCCGAGCCCAATTCGCCTGGAAAAGAAAGGCCTTATTGTCTCATAACCGAAGCTGGCAAACAAATCAGCGTTTTCGAGGAAGAATTGCCTTCTTTCAGGAAAAAAGAGCTCAAATCTGTCAAGATTTGTAACCTGCCGGTCAACTTCAACCTGAGAGAAATCCGGATTTATCGTCAGATCCAGGTTTAGAGAGGAGGACAGGCTTATTTTAACGTCCCCACCAACTTTGGTCTCATAGTCTGTATTTCCATCTATATCATATGTCGTTTGGCCTAATGCATAGGGAATTAAGGAAAAATTGAAACGCGGTGCAGGAGGAGGTTCATCCCAAACTAATACTCCGGTATATGCCAATGATGCGGTAGGAAACTGTCTTGGTATTGGTGTCCAGCTAGATTTTTCGCTGGTGGCCAAGTGAAGTCTGCTAAAATTAATGCCCCATTCTTTTACGCCTTCTTCATACCTTATGGATTTAAAAGGCAGAGACATTTCAAAAACCCATTTTTCATCATCGCGAGATACTTCCGACACCCATTTGCTATCCCAATTGAGATCAACGTTGCCCCCGCCAAACATGGTCCCATCCCACTGAGCCCCTGCAGCATTCGAACCAAACGAGAACCCGGTAGTTTGGTTGTTAAAGGGATCCAGGAATAATAAGAAATTATCATTCTTTCCAAATGAAAAATCCCGTCTTAGAGACTCTACAAAATAACGTCCGGGAACACTGTTATAAAAAGTAGCGATTAGATAAATATTGGTATCATCATAGGTCATTCGTATTTCAGACTTATCCGTAGCCTTGTCTATGTCCATAGGTAATACCATATAAAAGTCTTTGGCAACATCAGTTCCTTCCCAGGCTTCATCATCGGCAATACCATCAATTTTTACAGGTAAATTGGTCTTTCGAATATTTAAGCGAAAGCCTTCATTCTTTTTTTGGGCGTGAAGTTGTAGTACCAATGTTAAAAGCACTAATGTTATGGGTAACTTCTGCATGCTACTTTTCTAATGATTCGGTCTGAACTCTTGCACGAATGATGTTTACACTTAATAAATGACTATTAAATGAAATTAAAGATCGTAGTTCGTATATTCTAAAACTATGATAAAGTTCAGTAAAAATTAAAAAAGATCCTGAAATTAAACACTGAAATAATAACCCGCTAAAAAGCCCCGTTATACGGGGCCTGATAAAATGAGTATAACTATAGGAATTTAAGTTTCTAATTCCTTTAGAATATTTTCAGCAGAATTAGTTATGTTCTTGTAGCATTTATAGCCCCATCTGGTAAATAAAAGCAGGAATATAACCATCACGGGAATATAGGTTAGCCATATTTTGCCCAGGAGAAAAAGATCCTTGTTATTCATGATTTTACTAAATACCGGTAAGCAGGTAAACATTAAGACAAAACTCAAATATATTCCAACCCTTTGCATAAGCAATAATTGATTCTTTGTCTTTGTGTAACTTACAATAGTTTCTTTAAAACTATTTTTTACAATATTCATCCGCTGTATTTTTCCGAGTAACCTCAGAGTTATCACAGGTAAAATTAGTAATAAAGCTATTGTAAATACCCCACAGGCCATAAGATACCAGGTGTCTAACTTATTTATGTTAACTAATAAATATAGCGCCATTACAAAACATACTACGGCTCCTATTGTTTCATAAAATGTGATCTTATCAAACTTAGTCCTATATCTTTCCTGTGTCATTTTCATGATTAATTCTGTGGTTAGTTTTTTTTGCTTTTCTAACTGATCCGTCATTTCTGACCAAACCGTTTGGATTTCTTCTAAGTCCATAATTTACTTTTTCAATATCCTTGATTTCAACTTTTGCTTAATTCTGGAAATACGGGTACCGACATTTGTTTCACTTAATCCGGTGATTTCCGCAATCTCTTCATATTTTTTTCCTTCCAATAAAAGGAGTATTAAACCTTTTTCAAGTATGTTCAATTGATGAATTTGTTCATATACCATTTTTAAGCGTTTTTCAAATTCAGTGTCGTAATTTTCAGTTTGCCGCAGAACGACCTGATCTATGGAAGTCGTAATAGATTGCTTTTTTCTTTTTTTTAATTGACCTATTGCCGTATTTAATGCGATACGATACATCCAGGTACTGATTTTGGATTCATTTCGAAATGAATCATAAGACTTCCATAATTGATATACAATCTCCTGGTATAAATCTTTTTGGTCCTGTCCGTTTTCTGTGTAGATTGTAGTGATTTTAAAAATCAAACCTTCATTTTCCTTGATTATCCTGGTAAATGACTCTTCTTTACCCATATTTTCACAACTTCTGCTTAATTAGTAAATCAACACCAAAAAAAATCACACTTTCTTTAAAATATTTTTAGAGGCTAAGAAAATAGGTAATTTATGGACATGTCAAAAATTGAATTTCCAATAAAAGAGCAGTATAGATTTATTTGTAGAACTAATTAGGCCTAAATGGAATAACATCTCCAGAAAACCTTATAGTTTATTTGGCAAACAAACTTTGATCCAGTCCTGGCAGTAGTTTTAAAGCGTTTTTGTAATATACTTTTCTCAATACCTCGTCCGGGAGATCTAACCCATACATAGCCCAGAAAGCGTGATACTTTTTATAATAAGGAAAATATTCATCGGCGGTTTCCAAAACCCTGAAATAGGTTGGAAATTCCTTTGGTTGATAACTGTCTTTGCCAAATAAAATTCGATCCTGATAGGTAATAAAGAACTTAT
This sequence comes from uncultured Eudoraea sp., assembly GCF_947490415.1. Classification (GTDB taxonomy): domain Bacteria; phylum Bacteroidota; class Bacteroidia; order Flavobacteriales; family Flavobacteriaceae; genus Eudoraea. The sequence continues at coordinate 269,365 of NZ_CANLGX010000003.1, read as the reverse complement.
GGGCAGCTCGAGGCTGTCTTCCCAGCTCTGCTATAATTGCACCAATACCCACATACATATTTGGCATTTGCTCTAAAAGTTCGGCCAGCTTTTGTAAATCATTGGCATACCATCCCATATGAGCATTAATGAATTTAGTTTCCGGATGCTTCCTAATCATATTATGTTGTTCCCCGATTATTTGTTCCCATGGAGCGGGATTATCTGCTGATCGTTTCCTACGAGGCCTGGTTTTTAATTCCAACCAACGTTCGTTATTACTATCCATTGGATCCCAGAAGGACTTTGGATCTGCGGCATGTATCAGAACCGGAATACCCAATTCCCCGCATTTGGCCCAAATAGGATCTAAACGGCTGTCATCAATTGCTATTCGATTCCCATTAATATCATTATTTCTAAGCCCAAGGCTTTTATATATTTTTAATCCTTTTGCACCATTTTTCACATCCTGTTCCAGCTGCTTCACTGCATTATCTGACCAATCCGGACTTCCTACTCCATCAAAATTTACATTTGCAAAGACTACGAACCTATTTGGGTAATTCTGTTTAACATTGTCCAGCATATTTTTAAGACCTTCACCAGACCCTCCGCTTAAGTTAACCATAACGGCCATATTGAGATCATCCATCGAGGCAATCAACTGGGATAAGTCCTGAGTGGCCATCTTAAACTGATGACTATGAATATCAATAAAAGGATACTTCGCCTTCTCCACTATATTTTCAGCAACCACGAGTGTGGATTTCGGATTGTACTCTTCAAAACTCATTTCCTGGGAACAAGCAGAAATTGTTATTAATAGAAATACGATATAATAAAGTTTCATAGTATTGAATATCATTATTTTACAATTTATATGTTAATAGTTACTTTAGTTGTTTTAATGCCTTATAATAATCATCCAATGTGTCCATATCCTGAGCTTTTCCTTCGGGATCAAGGAGGATCACCTCTTTTCCATACTTCTTAAGTAAATCCCTGGCACCCTGGTCTGTGTTTAATTTTTCTAATTCTGGAAAATAAGTCTTATCAAAAATAGCGGGTACCCCTGCCTTATCAAAATAGTTTGTGGCAATTATCCCATTACTGCTGTTAAGGTAGTTAGTAATAAGCAAATTTAAATAGGCAGTGTCTATGAAAGGTTGATCAACCAGCACTATAAGTACCGCTTCATAATTCATTTTGTTTTTTTCTAAAGCTTTAATACCACAGGATATAGAAGACCCCAAACCGGATTTCCAGTTTTTATTAAACACTATTTGAACTTTTTCACCCTCGACTTGTTTTTGAATTGTATTGGCTTGAGAACCCAACACGACGGCAACCGTATTGCAAGATGCCTGCTTTGCAGACCTTATAGCGTTGCCCAGTAATGTGGTATCCCGCCAGGGTAATAATTGTTTGGTAGTTGATCCCATGCGGTTCGATGCCCCGGCGCTCAATATCAGGATAGCTATTTTTGTTTCTGAATGGGTCATCAATAAAGGAAACCTTAAAGAAATTAAGAGTGGAAGATTCTACACGGTCTTTCCTATGTATTGTGATGGGTTTTTATCAAAACTTACCTTGCATCCATCACAGCAGAAATATACCTTTTCTCCCTGATATTCCACAATGTGTTTAGGATTTTTTTTTGAAACAGGAACTTGACAAACAGGATTAATATAATATTCTTCTGAAAACTTATCTTGTTCTTTTACAACCGATGTTTGTTCCGATGTTTTGGAACCACAGCACGAGGCCTCAGATTTATTTTCATTCCTAAAATGATTAATAACTTCCGCTAAGATACTTATAGCCACCTCACTTGGCAACTTCGCATTAATATCCAAACCAACGGGACTTCTCAATTCCGCTACACGAGCTTCCGAAATACCTTCTTTTTTTAAATATATTTTTATATCGTCTGCCTTTTTAGCGCTAGCTACAAAGCCTACATAACCAGCGGAGGTTTCTAATGCCTCTTTGACGGAACGTTCGTCATTTTCGCCTTGTGTGGTAACTATAATATAAGTATTTGTTAGCCCTTTAAAAGCACTGAAATCTACTATATCAGAAATACTATGGGCGTCTGGAAACATCTGCACATCTGCTTCAGTAGCCATCACCGATACCCTAAAATCTGCTGCCGCAGCCATTTGCACCAACTTTCTAGCGATATTCGATTTGCCAATTACAATTAATTCCGGTTGTGGTATTACAGGTTCTATCATAATTTCTAATGTTCCTTTACTTTGACAAGACATTACGTACTCTTTATAGGTAGCGGTTTCCCTAGAACCACCTTCAGGTGAAATACGTACACGTCGATAGCGTTTTGTTCTGATGACATCAATGGCTTCTTTTATTACGATACCACGAACGCAGCCACCTCCTATCCAGCCAATCAATTCACCCGTTTCCAAAATTAGCGCCTTATCCCCTACTTTACCCGAGCTCGGGGCAATACGGTCCACTACCTGAGCAATGGCAAAGTTTGAGCCTTTGGCCAAATGCTTTTCTATTTGTAAAGCTAGTTCGTTAAACATCCATCAATAATTTTTCTAATTTTAATAAACTATCCAAGTTGTGCGCCGATTCAAATGCATCTAAATGCGGCATCACATTCACCATTCCTTTTTGAATGGGCTGATAGCCATCCATTCCTTTCAACGGATTCAGCCAAACTAAGGTCTTGCATTTTCTGCGTATGGTTCTTACAGCCTCCCTAAGCACTGTTACACTACCGGTTTCGAGTCCGTCACTGAGTATCACTACAATATGTTTTTGGCTCAAAAATTTACTTCCATACTCAGAGAGAAATTCCGTGAGCGACTCCCCTATCTTGGTACCGCTCGACCAAGAATGTACATTTTTGCCAATCTGTTTTAAAACTTCCTGTTCATTGTTTTGTCGAAGCATTGGCGTAACATGAGTCAGGGTTGTACTAAAGGTAAAAAATTCCAGACTCTTAAAATACTTCTTTAACACCATTACGTATCGCAAAAGATAATAGCTATACGTATCCATTGAACCACTCACATCGAGAATAAAAACCACTTTGCGCTTTTCTTTGCGTTTTCTTTTATAGGACAAGTCTAACATTAATCCCCCTTTAGACACTCCGTGACGAATCGTATTTCGAATATCGATACTCCCCTTGTTCGCATTCTCAAGTCTACGTTTAAAACGCATACTCATTTGATGAAATAGCTCTTCGGCCAGTTCTTCCAGTTTTTCCTTATCATTAACATTTACCTTAGAAAAATCAGTCCGTCTTAGGCGTATACTTTCATTTGCCCCAACAGTTTCTTTAGCCTCTTGTTCTTTAACTTCCTTTTTTGGGACTTTGAATTCCGTTCCCAAAAATATAACCGTAGCAGTTTCTTTTTCCTTTTTAAGTAGCTTGACTTGCTTTTTGCGTTGTTCTAATTTCTCTTCGTAATAACGACTCCAAAAACGATCAAACATTTCATCAAAACGGTCAAAATGCTCTTTGCGTTTACAATAAATAGCCTTTAAGCTATACTGAAATAGTTTACGATCTAATACCCAACCACGTTTTGCAACTTCAAAAGCATCACTTGTTTCTTGTGGGCCCAAAACAAACTGCCGCTCCCGACAATACATGGTAAAGTCGATGAGGCGTTCTTTGAAAGTATTTTCTACAGCTTGCACGGATTATAGAAATTTTGCTTTTAAAAATGAACTTGAAATTGGTGTTTTTTATATCGTTCCCGTCCTACGGTTCATTCCGCTTAGACTAATATTCTAGTCAATAGGATATAAAAATTCTTGAACGGACTTGTTCCGCACAAACTCTACATCATCTTTATGTTTCAGAACACTTCCTATGGTAGTTTTTACAATCTCATCGGTGATATTCTTTTGATTCATCAACAACAAGGTTTTTGCCCAATCTAGAGATTCTGCAATACCCGGTGGTTTGTGTAAACTTGACTTTCTCAAATTGTGAATAAAAGTAACCACCTGCGCAGCCAATGCTTCATCAATATTCGGAAGTTTTTTTGCAATGATATTGATCTCACCCATCTTTGATGGAAAGTCAACCCAATGATACAAACATCGTCGTCGTAAAGCATCACTGAGCTCTCTGGTTCGATTGGAAGTCAAAATCACCAAAGGTTTTGATTTTGCTTTTATCGTTCCCAATTCAGGAATACTGATTTGAAAATCAGAAAGCAGTTCTAATAGATATGCTTCAAATTCTTCATCAGCCCTGTCAATTTCATCAATCAAGAGCACCACAGGTTTATCAGCGCTTATTGATTGTAACAAAGGGCGTTGAAGAACATATTCCATTCCAAAAATCTGATTTTGGAGTGCCAGCTTATCCTCGTCTTGTTCAAAAAGTTTGATATGGAGCAGCTGCTTTTGGTAATTCCATTCGTAAATGGTAGTGCTTACATCCAAACCTTCGTAACATTGCAAACGAATTAAATTCGTTCCTAAATGTTCCGCTAAGGTTTTGGCTAGCATAGTTTTACCAACTCCGGGGTTACCCTCCAATAATAACGGTTTTTCCAAATTCTTTAAAAGGAAAATGGAAGTCGCCAAGGCTTCGTTGAGAATGTAGTCGTGCTCATAAAAGTCTTTTATCAGCGCATCGATTTCTTTATTCAATAGCTAAAATTTTAAAAAGCCATGCTTGGGGAGCATAGCTTCTGATTATAGATTCCGGGAATATCTAAGCCGATGTCGCTGCTTCTGCTGCAGCAAGTTTCTTTGAAAAATTGGAAACGAACTGTTTGAACAATTGATTGGAAACCGTAGTAATTAAACGAGAACCGAATTGGGCTATTTTTCCATTTATGGTAACATCCATAATGGCATCTAACTTTACCCCACCTTCAGCACGTTCAATAAGGTCAATGGTCATCATCATTTCTGCATTTCCATTACCTTTGGAATCAACACCTTCTCCTGTAATAATAATTTTTCGATTCGCTTTATCAATTTCATTATAATGGATGTCTGCATCGTATTTTACCCCCATAGGACCGAATTTCATACCAACTTTTCCCTTGTAGTGATTATCACCCACCTTTTCATCTATGGTGACCCCTGGTACGCAATCCATTATTTTTTCTGGGTCGATTAAATGTTCCCAAACTAAATCTGTGCTTTGTGGAACTTCAAATGATTTATCTAATTGTGTTTTCATAGAATTTTTTTTAGCCTCTCTAAAGAGGGAAAGTATTTACTTGTGTTCTGTATTTTATTAAACTGTTTTAAAACAATGGATTTCAAGGTTTCTAAACCCAAAACTTGGGCTTTCAAATCCTCCGTCTCAAGTCTATGGTATTAGCATCCTCCCATTTTCAAGAGGGAGGAGCCTTACCAATCTATTTGATTTCAACTAAGTTATTATTGCATACTACTTAGTACAAATTCCCCACCTAAGCGTTCGCTTTTGCTACTTGAATTGCATCCCAAACTTTGTCTGGCGTAATAGGAATATCCAAATGCTTAATTCCTAAAGGATATAAGGCATCTATAATCGCATTTGCAATTGCCGGAGGTGCTCCAACGGTAGGGGATTCAGCAACACCCTTCGCACCTAATGGGTGGTGTGGTGATGGCGTAATCGTATGTCCTGTTTCCCAATGTGGCGATTCTACTGCGGTTGGCACTAGATAATCCATTAAGGTTCCGTTCAGTACATTTCCCTCATCATCATAAACAATACCCTCGTACATGGCCGGCGCAATTCCTTGTGTTAATCCGCCATGAACCTGACCTTCTACAATCATTGGGTTAATTATATTACCGCAATCATCGATAGCCACGAAGCGTTTCACATCAATAGCACCCGTTTCTTCCTCTACTTCAACCACACAGATGTATGCGCCATTAGGAAAGGTTAAATTTGGTGGATCATAGTAATGTGTTTCCTCAAAACCGGGTTCCATTCCTTGTGGGAAATTCGTGTATGCCGCAAAGGCAACGTCTTGTATCGTTTTAGACTTTTCCGGAGCTCCTTTCACAAAGTACTTTCCTATTTCCCATTCAATATCCTCTTCACTCACCTCCAATAAATGGGCGGCGATTTTCTTTCCTTTGTCACGTAATTTACGTGCTGCGATTGCTGCTGCTGCTCCAGCGGTAGGTGTACTTCTACTGGCATAAGTACCTAAACCATAGGGAGCGGTATCGGTATCTCCTTCGTCGATTTCAATATCAGAATAGGGAATTCCCAATTCTTCTGCTAGAATCTGAGCATAGGTAGTTTCATGACCTTGACCTTGTGACTTGGTTCCAAAACGAGCTAATACCTTTCCTGTTGGATGTACCCGAATCTCGGCACTATCGAACATCTTGATACCTAAAATATCAAAATCCTTAGATGGCCCTGCACCTACTACTTCGGTAAAAGTGCAAATTCCAATGCCCATCAATTTTCCTTGGGCTCGCTTTTCAGCTTGCTCCTTTTTATAATCGGCATAGCCCACCATTTCCATGGCTTTCTCCAGTGTAGCTTTATAATCGCCACTATCATAGCTCCATCCTAAAGGCGAAGCATATGGAAAATCTTCTTTCTTTATAAAGTTTTCGAAACGTAATTGCGCAGGATCCTTCCCTATTTCCGCAGCCAATTTATCTACCATACGTTCAATAGCATGCACAGCTTCCGTAACACGAAAAGAACAACGATACGCGACCCCACCTGGAGCTTTATTCGTATACACCGCATCTAATTCTGCAAAAGCATGTTCATAATCATACGAACCTGTACAGATAGAGAACATTCCCGTAGGATATTTAGAAGGGTTCGCCGAAGAATCTGTATACCCGTGATCTGCTAATGTCGAAACTTTAAAGGCTTGAATTTTTCCGTCTTTAGTTGCCGCCAATTCACAATCCATGTGATAATCACGCGCAAATCCGTTCACCAAATTCTCAGAACGGTCTTCAATCCATTTTACTGGTTTACCAATTAAGAAAGAAGCGGCAATTGCAATTACGTATCCCGGATAAACAGGAACTTTTCCTCCAAAACCACCTCCAATATCCGGGGCGATAATTCGAATTTTTTCTTCGGATAAGCCAACGTGACCTGCAACCAAAGCTAGAATCGTTCGAATCGCATGAGGCGCTTGAGATGTTAAATAAATCAACATTTTCTCTGTATCCTTGTCATAAGACGCAACCACGCCACATGTTTCAATTGAAGCAACATGAATTCTAGGTAGGTGAATACGTTCTTTTACCACCACGTCAGCAGCAGCAATTGCCGCATCCGTTTTTTCACGCTCACCGCGTTCCCAATGGTAAATATGATTATCTTTTTGACCTTCTTTGTCTGGTCGTAATAAAGGAGCATCTTCATCGAGAGCTTTAAAAGGATCGACTAATGCTTTCATTGGCTCATATTGCACATCTACAGCTTCCGCTCCATCTACAGCGATATATCTGTCCGTTGCAATAACAGCACAAACTTCTTGCGATTGGTGCATCACGGTATCCGTTGGTAAAACCATTTGCGAATCCGAAAGTAAAGTGGGCATCCAATGCAGGTTGTATTGTGCCAAATCTTCACCAGTAATGACTGCTAAAACGCCTTCAATAGCCAATGCTTTTTCTTTATTGATACTTAATATTTTGGCATAGGCGTAAGGACTGCGTACAATAACCATATGTAACATACCCGGTAATTTGACATCATCGGTATAATTACCTTTGCCGTGCAAAAATCGAGCATCTTCTTTTCGTTTTACAGAGTGACCCATTCCGCCTACCTCTGGTGTTGTTTTACATGAGAACATAATTTCTTTGTTTTGAGGTTAGACTGAAGCTTCTTTTTCTTTGGACATTTCTTCTGCGGCCTGTTGAACGGATTTAACAATATTGTTATACCCTGTACAGCGACATAAATTTCCTGAAATACCCCAACGAATTTCTTTCTCCGTGGGATTTGGGTTTGTCTCTAGCATATCTATACACCTCATTATCATACCTGGAGTACAGAAACCACAGTGCAGACCATGTTGATCGTGAAATGCTTTTTGCAAAGGATGATTGGTGCCATCAGCAGCAATACCTTCTATTGTAGTTATATTAGCACCATCAGCACGAACGGTTAAATACGTACAAGATTTTACTGATTTACCATCAATTAAAATGGTACAAGCACCACAACTAGATGTATCACATCCAATATGGGTACCTGTCATATCTAAATTTTCTCTAATAAAATGAACTAAAAGCAGGCGAGAATCAACTTCCGCAGAAACGCTTTCGCCATTAATTGTCATTGTTACATTGTGTTTTCCCATAGCGATTTTTATTGTCTTGCTCTTTCTAAAGCCTTATTCAACATTCGTTTCGTAATTGTATTCAATATTGATCTTTTATAGGCTTCAGAACCTCTTAAATCAGATTCAGGTTCAGCATCTTCACCAGCAATAACGCCTACTTGTTCTATCAATTCATCAGTAACCTTTTTCCCTCTTAATACTTCTTCGCCTCGTTCCAAACGCATAGGCACTGCGCTGACATTGGTGAGGCCAATGCCAATTTCTTGACAAACACCATCATCATCTAGTTCGATATGAACAGCAACTCCAGCCGTAGCATAATCACCAACCTTACGTTCTACTTTATGATATGCACCGCCACTATTCTTTTTCGATTTCGGGATTTGAATTTCAGTCAAAATATCACCTGGTTCCAAAGCTGTCATATAAAAACCATGGAAAAATTCATCTATCGGTATGGTTTTTTTACCATCAGCGCCTTCTGCAATAATAGTTGCACGAAGTGCAAGCATCAAAGCCGGTTGATCATTTGCAGCATCTCCGTGCGCAATGTTACCACCAATAGTTCCAAAATTTCTTACGGAAGGGTCGGCAGTTAACCATACCGCATCACCAAAAATTGGATATTTTGATTTTAAAATTGCATTGTGTTCTAATTCAGTCTGGGTTGTTAAGGCCCCAATTTTCAAAAAATCTCCATCTTCCTTTATATAAGACAGTCCTTCGATTTTACTGATATCGATAATGTGCTCGGGTGTGGCAAAGCGAAGTTTCATCATCGGCAACAGACTATGCCCGCCCGACATGTATTTTGCTTCTTCACCAAGTTCCGCAGACAAAGCAAATGCTTCTTGCAAAGAAGATGCCTTGTGATAGTTGAAATTAGCTGGAATCATAATTATTTGTAAGTTAAATTAACAAGTAGCTAATATATTAAGAAATATATTTTTAATATAGCAATTTAAGTGGACTTTAACGAAAAAGTTCACATATATAATAAGGAATATTTATTCTTATATATTTATACCTTATACTGAGCAAATAACAGATTACAAATTTTCATATTTTTATAAAGATTTTATACATTAAATAAGAGTCATGAATTACCCATTGTATTTAGATTATAATGCAACAACTCCATGCGATCAGGATGTGGTTGATAGTATGCTCCCCTATTTCTCCGTAGATTTTGGCAATGCATCCAGTGAACATCATCCGTATGGTTGGCTGGCCAAAGAAGCAATTGAGGACGCCACTCTACATATTTCTTCTCTTTTGAAAATAGATGAAAAGGAAATCATTTATACTTCCGGGTCTACAGAGAGTATTAATGCAGTATTAAAAGGTGTATACCGCAAATTAAAACATAAAGGGAATCAAATTTTGACTGTCAAAACGGAACATAAAGCTACTTTGGATGTGTGTGAATATCTTCAGGAAGAGGGTGCTGATGTTACTTATTTAGATGTTGATGGAAATGGGGTTATTGATCTTAATGCACTTGCACTTGCAATTTCAGATAATACCCTTATCGTATCGGTTATGTATGCCAACAATGAAACTGGAGTTATTCAACCCCTGGAAGCTATTGCAAAGATCTGTAAACAAAAGAACACCCTCCTTTTCTCTGATGCGACACAGGCTTTAGGTAAAATTCCATTAAATAATTTCTTTTCCTGGGTGGATTTTGCTTGTTTTTCAGCACATAAAATTTATGGCCCAAAAGGGATTGGGTTTACTTTTGCGAAATTGGAAAACCAGGCAAGCCTGCAAAGTTTTATTCAAGGGGGTGGACAACAACGAAAATTGCGTGGAGGAACTTACAATACTCCTGCCATAGTTGGAATGGCTAAAGCCATTAATCTTGGAATTTATAACCTGGAGGCTGAAAGGGACAGATTGTCCAACCTCAGAAATCAATTGGAAAAAGGACTTTCTTTAATAGAAGAGGCTACCATAAATGGCAAAAAATCAGATCGACTATGTAACACTCTGAATATATCTTTTGAGTATGTTGATGGTCAGCAATTGCTGGCTGCCCTCAGCCGAAATATAGCTGTTTCCAATGGCTCTGCCTGTAACTCTGCCGCGATAAATCCCTCCCATGTACTAACTGCCATGGGGATTGGCAGAAACCTAGCCCTTTCAACCTTGCGCATCAGTTTAGGAAAATATACAACCGAAGAAGATATACAACAGGCAATCCTCATCATTACAAAAGAAGTGGCAAAGCAGCGTGCGAGTAATTTACTTTGGGACAGGCGTTAGTTTATGTACTCCTCTCGTGTATTGGACCTGACTTATCACGTAACATCCCTCCTTTTTTCCCGGCAAAAACCGCCAATATTTCTGCGAAAATACTAGTTGCGATTTCTTCAGGAGTATTTGCTCCTAATTCCAAACCGCAGGGTGCATATATTCTGTCCAGAAAAGCCTTAGAAAGTGGCTGACCTTTCTCTTTAAACTCATTTTCAATTTTAATAAAGCGTTTTTTCGGTCCTAGCGAAGCAATATAAGCAGCTTCACTTTCCAATGCCAATTTCAGATTGCCTATATCTGTCTTAAAATCATGAGCCATTAATATAATGGCAGTCCTGTCATCAATAAATAGTTGTGCTTTATCCTCTTTGCTGTAAATATGTTTAACCGAGGTCAGTTTCTCCTTTTTTAACTTCTGTATATTACCAACCAAACTAACTTCCCAATCCATGACTTTGGCTAATTCAATCATGGGATATACGTCATAATTATCACCGAAAAGGACAAGATGAAACTGAGGCGGAATCAATTCTATAAATACGCTTACCGGCTTTTCAGATATCTGATAATTGTAAATACCTGATTTTTTATTATTTACCACTGTGGTAATATCCTTGAGGAGTTGTTCTTTGAGTTCAGGATCTAAACTTCCACCTTCTATAGTGTTCGCTTTCGTGTCAAAATAGTAGGTAGTTCCCAATAAGTCCGGATCAGCCGGACAGGCCGTCAGCGTAATCAAAACATGTGACTGTCTGGAAGCAATACATTTTTCCAGCAAGGGTATGGTAGATAAAGTATCTGTTATGGGAGAAATTAAAACATCAATTATTCCGTTGCAGCCAAGGCCTACCCCTATTTGGTTTTCATCATCTTTTGAAGTGTCATAAGTCACAATAGATGGCTTCTCTTTTAAAATTGCCATCTGGGATCTTTTTAGGGCATCCCCTTCCAGGCAACCTCCGCTTATACCCCCCTCAAAAACTCCAGATTCAAATACGAGCATTCTTGCGCCTTCTCTGCGGTAAGATGATTCTTCCACCCGAACTACTTGTGCAATAGCCGCTTTTTCGTTGGAAGAGCTTAATTTATTATATAGCGATAAAATGGATTTAATTTCCTTCATCTTTTATTGTTTTATTAAATTCATTCTAAAGATGCCATTTCTATTAACAAATAATTTGCATACTTTGAATTATTTTTTGTTGTATTTTTAGCATCTAACCTTGAACAATATTAATTTTTTTTTTGGTTTTTAGTTCCAAAATTTAGGTTAAATATTCAAGTCCATTTAATTACTTTTTAAATCGTTTATAAACATGCAGCTTAAAGACAGTTACGACAGAACTATAGACTATGTAAGAATTGCCGTTACTGACCGCTGCAACTTACGATGCTTTTATTGTATGCCTTTGGAAGGCATACAGTATGAACCCAAAGCTCATCTGCTTACTTATGAAGAAATAACAAGACTCTTGTCTGTCCTGGGTAATATTGGGTTCAGAAAAGTACGGTTTACAGGTGGAGAACCTTTTTTGAGAAAAGACTTTATCAAACTTCTCGAAAGCACCCATGGCCTAAACAAGTATGACTCTATACACATCACCAGCAATGGGACATTATTAGAAAAGTATATTCCAAAACTGAAAGAACTTGGCATAAAAAAAATAAATCTAAGCCTGGACTCCTTAGATGCAGAGCGTTTTAAAAAAATAACAAGAAGAAATGATTTTGCCAAAGTAATTACTGTCTTACACAGGTTAATGGATGAGGGTTTCGAACTTAAAGTAAATGCTGTAGTGATGTTTGGGATAAATACCCAGGATATTCTGCCTTTGGTGCAATTTTCTCAAAACCATCCCGTAAATATTCGTTTTATTGAAGAGATGCCCTTTAATGGAGGCTACAAAGAAAATAACCAAATATTTAAGGCCACTGATATCTACCGAGTTATTAAAAAAGAATATCCCAGTCTATCTGCTCAAACAGGCAAGCATGGTGAAACTGCAACCAATTACATTATAAATGGCTTTAAGGGAGACATTGGAATCATCCCTGCTTTCTCACGTACTTTCTGTAATACTTGTAACAGATTACGAATAACTGCGAAGGGTGAAATCAAAACTTGTCTCTATGATAGTGGGGTATTCAGTATAAGGGACTTTATGCGCAGCGGGGTTTCTGATGAGCAATTGACAGCCAAGTTTATCGAACTTGTAAAACTGAAACCTAAGAACGGCTTTGAAGCTGAAAAACACAAGAAAAATGTATTGGGTAGAGAAGAAAGTATGAGTTCAATAGGAGGATAAGCGCAGTGGAGAAGACATTTATAACATATGAGGAAGCACTAAGTATTTTAGAAAAAAATAAAACTACTTTTCCGACGATAAGAGTACCGATCAAGGATTGTGGCGGTTTTGTTCTTGCAGAGGATTTGACAGCGGACCGTGATTTGCCTCCATATGATCGTGTAACTATGGATGGGATTGCTATTGACTATTCCTCATTTAGAAATGGGCAACGTGAGTTTCCTATTATGGGGATTGCTCCAGCAGGATCACCACAGCAAACACTTTCGGATGAACACGCTTGCATAGAGGTAATGACCGGTGCTATTTTACCCAATAAATCAGATACCGTAATTAGATATGAAGACATTACCATAGCCGATGGAAAAGCCTGTATTGACATAACGGAAATTAAACACCGCCAGAATATCCATTTCAAGGGAAGCGATGTTGCAAAAGACTCTGTGATAAGTAAAGCAGGTAATCTTATTTCAAGTGCAGAAATTAATGTAGCCGCTGCTACAGGAAAATTCACTGTGGCTATAAAACAAATGCCAAAAGCAGTTATAATTTCTAGTGGAGATGAGCTGGTAGACGTACACGAAACACCGCTTACCCATCAAATCCGCAGGTCTAATGTTTATGGTATTCAGAACACATTAAAAGAGTGGGGAATTCCTGTAGAACTTAGGCATTTACCGGACAACAAGGAAGAAATGAAAACCATATTGGCCACTTTGCTGCAGGACTACGATTTACTTGTAATTACCGGAGGTGTCTCTAAAGGAAAGTTCGATTATTTACCTGAAGTATTGACTTCGCTGGATGTGGTAAAACATTTTCATAAAATACAGCAGCGCCCTGGGAAACCATTTTGGTTCGGAACTAGTAAAAATAATAAACGGGTTTTTGCTCTTCCGGGTAACCCGGTATCCTCCTTTGTTTGCGTTTATATCTATTTAAAGTTTTGGTTGATTAAATCACTTGGAATAGAAGAATCAATGCTTTATGTTATTTTAAACCAAGACGTGCAGTTTGAACCAAACTTGATTTATTTTTTAGAAGCAACATTAGAAAGTAATGTCAATGGTTCCTTAATGGCAACTCCCGTAAAGGGCAATGGTTCAGGAGATTTTGCTAATTTAGTGAAAGCAGATGGGTTTTTGATTTTGCCTCAAAATAAAACAATTTTCACGAAGGGAGAAGTATATCCTTTCGTACCCTATAGAAATAATCTTTAAAGAAAGATGGAAAACATAAAATCTACCTGTTGTAAAAAAGTCCACACTCCAAGTAAAATGGCTGGTGGATCAAAGGGTTTTATTTCTTTTATCTCTACATTACTGTTAATTCTGCTACCCAAATGCCCTTTTTGTGTAATTGCATATACCGGGGCAATTCTTATGTTCTTTGATATAGATAATTCCCAATTAGCACCTTTTCTGTTGCATGCAAAACCAATTTTGGGAACAATTGTTGTTTTAATGATTCTTCTAAACAATAGAGGTCGGAAAACATTTATTGCCACAGTTATTTCCGGAATTGCTTTAGTCCTATTAATTTTAAGTGCATACCTTTATATTCAAATTATTCCTGAGTGGGTCTTGTATACAAGTTTTGTTTTTGCAATCTGGTATAATGGCAACTTTGAATATTTCTTTCGTTATCTAGGTTTTAGAAAACAATAATCGATATTTTAAGTTTTAAAAGAACTAACTGCATCTTGAAAGGAATCTCCATTTTTTTTATTTAATATATATTTTTTGTTGGGATAAAAGGTACAGGCTCTCCTTTATGAAATAATTTTTTGTCAGAAGAGAGGCGAATAAATCCGTGTATTTTTGACAAACTGATCAGGTCTCCAAGGCCGGTAGTAGCCACGGTTCTGGCCAAAACGCATCCATTTTCCCATTTGATTTGAACCCCTGCAAATTGAGTGAATTCCCCTGCAACGACCATAGAATCTTCTAATAGAACATTTATTTCATTTAAAGGCAGCTCAATTGATTTATAAAGCCAATCCCTGAAGTAAATATGAAAATTTAAAAAAATGGAAACTGGATTTCCGGGAAAAGAAAAAACAACTGTATCCGCATTATTATGGGTTCCAAACCAAAATGTTTTGGCTGGATATTGATTAACCCTATCGAACAGCTTCTCTACACCTAATTCCTCTAATACCTTGGGGATAAAATCAAATTTTCCCATTGAAATTCCGCCACTTATTAGCACAACGTCCATAGCTTCTATGGCATAATCCAACTTTTGGCGTATCAAATCCTTATCATCCTCTAAATACAATAACATCGGCTTAATACCTAATACTTCCAGGGCGCCAAAAAGGGAATAATTATTGGACCTTCTTATTTGATGTTGTAACGGTTGTTCATCTACCTTTACCAATTCGTTTCCCGTTGCAATGACAGCAACCCGGGGTGTCTTTTTTAACCAAACATTTTTCTTGCCAACACTAGCCAGTATTCCCATTTCAGAGGCCGTAAGTATGGTGTTTTTTTTTAATAAACCTGCCCCTTTGAGTTGATTACTTCCACGCAGACATATATTTTGACCCCTTACAGGTAAACTATTGACTGTTACAATATCCTTTTCAATACTCAGATCTTCATACATAACAACTGTATCCGCTTCGAAAGGAACTACAGCACCAGACATAATTTCAATACATTCTTCAGATTCAAGGAAAGGAACGGTAGGTTTTCCGGCAGCTAAGATACCTTTAATCTCAAATGATCTTCGGCCATGCTCAATAGCATCAAAATTTATGGCAATACCATTTTTAGTGGCTCTATTAAAGGGAGGAAAATCCCTGTCAGCATAAATATCTTCAGCTAAGACCCTTCCCATGGCATTTATCAAAGGAACAGACTCTGAGCCATAATCCCGAGATTGATTGAGAACAATTTGATAGGCTTCCTCAAATGAAATCATAAACTGTTGATTAGCTTTAAATTATGGGTGATTTAACTGTCTAATTATGCTTCTGTGCTTGTTGTTCCTAAACTGCGTCGTCTCATTCAAAAGAGTTACTTGCCAATTACGTTGATTTTATTAAGGTATTCCAGAGGTTTACACCTCCCATTATTGAATGAGATTCACAATCAGGGTATTGATTTCTTGCAATGCTTACTGCCTTAAGACTGCGGATTCCCGATTGACAAATAAAATAAAGTGACTGTTGGGGCTTAAGTTTATGAATTTGTATTTCCAAATCCGACAAAGGAATATTAACGGCTTCCTTTAGCGGATCTAAGGTAAATTCCTCTTTTGTTCGGACATCTATTAGTTGCCATGAATTGCTCTCGCTCTTTATCTTTTGAAATGCCTCTATAGATACTTCACTAACGAAATCGCAGTTGGGAATTTCGTAGGTACTCTCGAGGCTGGAGCGTACTAAATTTTGAGGCTCTAATTGAAAACCTAATTTATAAAAGGATTGATTTAGCCCATTGTATATTAATAACTTACCCGATAACACTTCCCCTAAGGCGGTAATGCATTTAACCACTTCTAATGCCTGTAAAGTACCAACTATTCCCGGAATAACTCCTAACACTCCATTATCATTACAATTGGGAATAGATGACTCCTCAGGCGGCACGGGAAACAAGCACCTATACGTAGGGCCTCCCTTGTAATTAAACACGCTGATATGTCCTTCAAAACCGTGTAATGCACCATAGATAAATGGCTTATTTAAAATAACACAGGAGTCATTAACAAGATAACGCGATGGGAAATTGTCAGTTGCATCAACTACAATATCATAATCATTAATAATACTCAAAGCGTTATTACGGGTTAGAAAAGTATCATGAGCTATTAGTGTGGTATTTGAATTCTGGGCTTTTAATCTATCAATTATCACTTCAAGTTTAGACTTTCCAATATCTTTTTCGGAATAGATCACCTGCCTTTGTAAGTTGGTAATTTCTACCTTATCCCCTTCCACTATTCCCAAAGCTCCTATGCCCATAGCATTTAAGTACTGTAGCACAGGAATACCAAGGCCACCTGCTCCTACAACTAAAACGCGTGATTTTAACAATAAATCCTGAGATTTATGACCAAATCCTTTAAGCGAAGTTTGACGTATGTAGCGATTTGAATTCAAATGGATTCTAATTTGGATAATACTTCTCTATAGTCTTCCTCTGAGTTTGCATTCATTAAAACAGTATCATCCTTGGGAAAGACTAATTTAACCGCAGAATTAATCAAAAATTTGCGTGGACAACTGCTAGTGGCTTGTTTTAAATAATCTATCGCATTGGCTAAACCGTGGGGCTCCCATATCGCGGCTAAAGGTTCTGGTAAACCACTTTTCCTGGTAGCAAATGCAGTTGCGTTTTTTCCCTTATCTCTGGCAGTTATCAATTGATTTATTGCCTTTAGATCTATTAGCGGAAGGTCACAAGCTAATACAAGCCAGGCAACTTTAGGATAGGCATAGTTTGCGCTCAACAATCCATTAAAAGGGCCTTTATATTCATCCCTGTCAATTACAGTGGGTATGCCTTCTGAAATTTCTGATTCCTGTTCTTTTCGAATACTTAAAAATGTTTTATCGCAAACCTTAGATAGCAAATTATAAACATGCATGCGCTGTGGCAGCCCGTGATATTCTATTACTCCTTTATCCTGACCCATTCTTGTGCTTTTTCCTCCAGAAAGCACCAGGCCATAAAGTTTTACTTGTGAGTTTCCATCCTGGATTTTCATCGTTCTATAGATTTACTGGTAATTAACCTAGTCCGTTTGATCTGTTATCATTATCCTCCTATGGAGGTCATGGAATTATCAAATACTCCTTTGTGTTCTTTCTGAGCCTCAAAGCCCGTAATTGCTCTGTTGCCAATGACTCTTTCTATTGCTCGTTTAATATTATATTCGGGAGAATTACCTCTTATTATTTCTCTGAGATTAATTTTGGGAGGACCATACAAACAGGTAATAACATCTCCCAGGGCAGTTATTCTTAGTCTGTTACAGCTACCACAAAAAGTTCTGCTAAACGAAGGAATAATTCCAAAATTCCCTTTATGACCTGCTATTTTATAATTAATTGAGGTAGAAGTTTTTGGGGATTGTATTAATTCAAAGGAAGGATATGTACTACTAATATGGGATAAGATGGCTTTATAGTCCCATTTTATGGTATTGAATTTTTTAGATCCCCCATTAAATGGCATTTCTTCCAGGAACCGAACGCTTACCGGGTAATGTTTTTGTAAATCCAGAATTGGAATTATATCCTGAGTATTCTGATTGTCAAGGACGATAAAATTAATTCGGACATTAAACCCTTCTGATATAAGACGTATTAGATTATTATGAACAGTTTCGTAATGATTCCGCCGCGTTATCCGTTCAAATGTAGTCCGGTTTATTGCGTCCATACTTACATTAACATTTTTAATGCCTAGTTCTTTAAGTTGATCAATGTGTGGGCCAATTAAAGTCGCATTCGTAGTAATAGAAATATCCTTAAGCCCAGGGTTATTCCTGAGGTTCCTCAGCAGGGCCATCAAATCTTTTCTCACAAATGGCTCTCCTCCTGTTATCCTGATTTTATCAATCCCCATTTGAACAAGTAATTCACCAATTTTTGAAAGCTCTTCCATGGTCAACAACTTGTCTTTTTTAGCAAAGTCTATGCCTTCAGAAGGCATACAGTAATTACATCTCAGATTACATCGGTCTGTGACGGCCAGGCGCAGGTAATTAATTTTTCTATTGTGGTTGTCTAATAGCATTTAATACACCGAATAAGATTTTACTTATTTTAAAGGCACTAACCTCCGCTTACCGGTGGAATCAATGCAATTTCATCAAAATTATTTATGGCAACATCATCAGCTGCATAACTGTTATTTACGGCCACAGCCAAAGAACTTAGCCTATTTAATTCAGGATAAGTGCTGCCAAGATATGTTTTTAATTCCCCGACAGTCTTCAGCTTTAAAGATTTCGCAACAGGCATTGACAGCGATGAACTACCAACTATATCCTTGGTTATACCAAACAATAAAATCGTCATATTAACCAATGATTTCTTTTTCCGGCCCTGTTAATAATTCGGGGTATTTACTAAAGGGTTGATTATATAGTCTTTTTCCCGTTGCCGCCTTAAAGGCATTTGCAATTGCAGCACCGGCAGGAGGCAGCGTTGGCTCCCCAAGTCCGGTTGGAGAGAACTCGTTTTTAATCATATGAGTTTCCACTATGGGTGCCTCTTTCATCCTAATGAGTCGATATTTGTCAAAATTAACTGACTGTGGCACTCCATCCTGGAAAGTAAAATCTCCGTACATAGAATGGCCAATACCATCAATTATACCACCTTCGATCTGATTTAAGGCTCCTAAGGGGTTTATTACAATTCCGCAATCAACGACGCAGGTTATTTTTTTGACCACCGGTTGGCCATCCTCCAAAACTACATCTGCCACTTCCGCAACATGACTGTTATGACAATAATAATTTACAAATCCCTGATAAACACCTTCAGGTTTTGTGCCCCAACCTGATTTCTCTACAGCTGTTTTGATTACTTTTTCCATTCTTTCCGGTGAATACTGAATTCGCTCGTCGGTTGTGCCCTTCACTTTCTGAAGCAGGTCTAATCTGAGTTGTATCTTATCAACTTCCATCATTTCCGCTAATTCATCAAAGAAGCTTTGTTCTGCAAAGGCAAGAAAATTGGTATATGGAGCTCTCCAAGCTCCGGTTGTGATATTACTTTTATAATTGGCTACATCTACCTGATAATTTTCAATTGCGCCTGCAGGAAAAAAGTTAGGTATAAGGCCATACATATTAGAATTAATGGCGGCTTCTTTTAAATGATATCCGGTAATTTTCCCATCTTTAACCGCTGCCTTTATTCTATATTTTATTGCCGGTCTGTAAATGCCATCCGCCATGTCATCCTCTCTTGTAAATACAACTTTTACCGGTTTTTTGGCCTTGTTAGAAATCTCCGCTGCTTCCACGGCAAAATCACCATATAACCTCCTGCCAAAACCACCACCAATCCTGGTCATCTCTAAATGGACATCCTCAAAATCACGCTCCAATACTTCAGCGATATGTTTGGCTGTTCCTTCCGGTGTTTGAATAGGGCCTACCAAATGTATCTTATCCGGAGTAACGTTCGCATAAAAGTTCATAGGTTCCAAACAATTGTGAGGCAGGAATGGAGATTCATACGTTCTTTCCAATACTTCATCTGCCTGTGCAAAAGCTTTCTTAATATCACCGTCTTTCCGAAGGGTTTCAAATTTATTACCGTCTAACAATCCCAGTAATAATTTATCATGATCTTCAGTACTTTCTAATTTGGTATCTGTCTTCCATTCTGCCTTTAATGCATTTTTTCCTTTCATGGCCGACCAGGTATCTTTTGCCAAAACGGCAATTTTATCTCCGAAACTAAGTACCTCGGTAACTCCATCGACAGCTTTCGCGTCTGCATCATCAAAGGATTCCAGTTTTTGACCAAAAGCCGGAGGGCGCATTACACAGGCAATGAGCATACCTTCAGTTTTAAAATCGAACCCATAAAGATTTTCACCTTTAACTATTTTATCGATATCAACATTGGTGACATCGCTTCCAATTATCTTATAGTCTTTTACCTCTTTTAGAGTAACATCTTCAGGTATCTCAAGGTTTGCAGCTTCATTAACAACTTCGCCATAACTCAATGTTTCTCCTGCAGCATTACTAATAACACCTTCACTGGTGGTACATTCAGATGGATCAACCCCCCATCTCGCCGCCGCTGCATTAATGAGCATTTGTCTTGCTGTTGCCCCGGTCTCCCTTAAGGCATCCCAGCCAAATCTAATAGACTGGCTTCCTCCGGCCACCTGCCTGGTGTAATTATTGGTATCCAATACACCCTGCTTCACATAAACGTCTTTCCACGCCACGTCTAATTCCTCAGCAATTATCATAGGCATTGAGGTTTTAACTCCTTGTCCAACTTCAGGATTGGGTGAAAATATAGTCACTGCCCCATTATCTGCTATTTTAATAAAAGCGTTAAAATCATTGTAGTTTAATTTTGCCAAATCAATGGATGGTTTGGCATTTGGCTTACAGGCATTAAATAAGTTAAAACCAATTATTAATCCACCTCCTGCCAGGGAGCTGGCTTTCATAAAGGATCTTCTGCTAAATGTTATTGATGTTTTTTGTGTAGACATTTTGATTTTTTTTTTGCTGGTTCACTATGCCATTTTACTGGCGGCTATTTCAACTGCTTTATAAATTCTGGTGTAAGACGCACATCTGCAAATATTACCCTGCATAGCATCTTTAATCTCATCTTCAGTTGGATTCGGATTGTTTTTAAGAAATGCTGAAGCAGTCATTATCTGGCCGGACTGGCAATAACCGCATTGGGGAACATCTACCTCTTTCCAGGCTTCCTGAACAGGATGAGTACCATCTTCAGAGAGACCTTCTATGGTGGTTATAGATTTTCCCTCTACCTGAGCCAAGGTTAAAGCGCAACTTCTGACAGCAATTCCATCAAGATGAATTGTACATGAACCACAAAGTGCAATGCCGCAACCATACTTTGTTCCTACGAGGTCTAAATGATCGCGTAAAACCCAGAGTAACGGGGTATCTTCGCTAACTTCAACTGACCTCGATTCACCATTAATATTTAATTGATACGTTGGCATATGAATGTTTTTTAGTGAGTAATTAGAATACTTCTTAAAGTTATCAAAATTATAAATAACTCTTGCCCATTTAACAAATTGTTAAATGTTAAAAAGCAAAAGAATTTTCAAATCTGGTAATTTATCTCTTAATCTTCTTCAGCTAACCCTTGCAAGAATTTCTTACCGGCTAAAATAAGAACATTCCCTAATGGTAAGAACATAGAAACATATTAAGTTACAAAAAAATTATATTCCGTTTTAACAAGATTTAACAAAGTTTTTAAATACTCCCATAATTTTAAATAGAATTAGCCGTTGTGCTGTTTGAACAACAAAATTTATGAAAATGAAAACTTATATTAAACTTCTAGGTCTACAATGTGCTTTAATCCTATTCGTTTCTTGTGGAAATGCAGATGATGATGTAAATTTTGACATCAACCAGGCTGGTTCGCTTGGTTTAGGTAATCCTGTTGATGACTGTCTTGACCTTGGTGAAAGCGATCTTGTATTATCTATTCAGGATCAATTTACCACCTTACCTGGTAAAGTATCTATTTTTTTTAAAGTCTCTGACAATATTGGAAATCCGGTTCCGGGATTAACTGCAGAACAATTTACCATTTATGAGCAAGGAAGAAACGACGAATGTTTTAATACCATATCTGCCTCTGAGTCTTATGCCCGTATTTCGCCTAATTCACAAATTTTTAATAACAGTACTTTATTGGTACTCGACCTTAGTAATAGTGTACTTAGCAGTAGTTTGGATGAGTTAAAATCTGCAACCACTAGTTTTATAAACAATGTAATGCCCACGATAGAGGAAGACTCGTTTAAAATGGCTATTTATTGGTTTGACGGGGAAGATGAACTACATTTATTGAATCCCTTAACTGCCTCCAGGGACGAATTGATAGCTGCAATAGCAGGTATAACAACTACAATTAGCAATGATCCCTCAACTGATTTATACGGAGCGGTAATTAAATCTACGAATATTGCTTCCGAATTACTTAACGAAAGCACAAACAATAGTATTATTGGCGCTACTTCAGTAGTAGTTTTTACTGATGGCACTGACCAGGCTTCGCGATATAGTGAAGAAGAAGCCTTAAAAAAAGTAGATGAATCTAATAGTAATATTTCTTTTTTTGCAATTGGCTTAGGATCTGAAATTGATACTGAAATACTAATGAAAATTGGTAAAACTTCGAGCGTTTTTGCCGGTAACAAGGAAGAACTTGAAACAACTTTTAATGATATTTCACTTAGGGTAACCGAACAGTCAAATAGTTTTTACCTCTTTGAATATTGTACCCCAAAACGAGATGGCAGTGGGGAAAATAATCTGGCTATACAAGTGAGTAATGGCAGCCTGCAGGGAGCTGTACAGACTAAATTTGACACCTCTGGCTTTACCGGAGGCTGTGAGTAAAAACTTAATAATATAAGACAATTAAAGAGGTGCTATTTGGCACCTCTTTTTTTTTGGATTATCAAAAATATATTCTCGCAAAGTAGGGTTTTTGGGACATAACTTGTTTAATATGTAACAACCCCAATGAACTGTTGCAACTTAAAGTCATCCTAAAATGTATTAAAAAATGTGTAACGCTAAAAAAAGAAATCATGGATGTAGTAAACGAAATTATCAGTCAGAGTGCAATAGGACCATTATCCAGATGGTATAAAAGTGTCGTTCTCTTAGTATTTTCATCAATAGTAGTTGCTTTGTTTACTATGTTGGTAATCTTACTTTCAAATGCTTCCCATCTTACCACTAATTATAGTTATCTATTCAACGGTAACATATAACCCTAGGCTTAGAAGAGATAAACAAAGTGTAAGTAGTAAGGCCTTAGATCTAAGAATTAACTTATTTATAGATCATAGCATTTACAAAATCGGTAGCACCAGTTTCTAAATCTACTAAAAACCCATTGATCACTGCTTTTTCAATTTTCTGATCCTTGGCTAGCAGAAAAGTTGGATTTTTACCGACGGAGAGATTAAATTTGGGAACTTTATAGGTTGTTGAAATAATATGTAAAGGGATTGGTGAGTTTAAGGAATTTTCGTCAAGTTGTTCCACTCTGATGTAAGTGTATCCGGATTTTAATAATTCCATGGGATTCAACTTGTTCAGCTCCTGAATTGACTTCACTGTCTTTGGATATATCTTTCCCGGTTTAAGTTTATAGCCCGCGGCATTAAAAGTCTTATATCCATAATAGGTCGAAAGATCTCCCTGATCTATTATTCTGCTGCTATACCAAAAATCGTTATGCCCCTCCATATCCACTTCAGGTCTTTGAATACCCAAATCAAGAATATATTCTGAGCCCATCAATTCATAGCTAACTCCTTCTATTTTTAAATCAAAAAGTTTACGATCATTTTCCGGTATTTTTTCATAATCCTCCAGATTGATATCTTTATAATTTCCTTTGGCAATAGTATAAATTGCAGACAGAATAGAGACGTAATTCAACTTTCGTATTTCCTGTTTTTCAATATCCCCGGGATAGCCGCCAGATTCAATTAAAATTGTGCTTGTCCCCCACTTTTGAATATTATCTCCAAAGGCTCTTGGTTCAAAATCGTCGTTATATCTTCCAACTTGTCCCGGGGCATATTTCTGAATGATATTGTTCATATAAACAATAACTTTCATGGCATTGCCTCTAACCTCATTTATATCTTTCTCATAATTATATGCTGGAGCCAGATATGATACAGTGGCGGGTTTATTAGTGCGTTCCGCATTATAGTACGTACTCTGATCATGAAGATTAAAACCAAAGTTAGCACTTAGACTATCCCGAACCCGTTTAAGGGTTTTACTTTCGGGAGATTGGAGTCTTAGTGCATCCCGGTTAATATCTATCCCAAGAGTATTTCTTCTTTGAAAGACCTCGGCACCATCAGGATTTAGCATAGGTAAAAAGTGAAGTCTTAGATTTTTTAATATCTCCTCTTTTTCATCTTTAAAATCATCACTATCCAAAAAGTTTAAGATATCAAATATGGCTTGAGTTGCTGTTGGTTCATCACCGTGCATTTGTGACCATAAAAAGACATCAGTTTCACCTTTACCTATACTGATAAGGGATAGTGTTCTGCCTTCAATGGAGCTTCCAACAGTGGTAACATCAAATTTGGGATTATTACGGTATCCTTTTACAAGCGGTACCAGCTCTTGATGTTTAATTCGTCTTTTATTCAGAGTAGGTTCTTTATAAGAATCATATGTCTCATATAGCGAATTTGTTATCTCCACCGGCTGAGCATATAGCTGAGTAGCAATTATAATGAGAAGAAGTACATTTAGATATTTAATTGTCATTATTTTCTGGTTTTTTCGGTACGGGTTTAAAATTAAGATTTTTGGTTGCTTTACGTACTTTTTTCATAAAATCTTTACCCGGATCTGTTTTTACCGTCCTGTAGGTTTTGTCTTTCTCCAACCATAAAGGATGGTCTTCAAAATTTGTATACTCATAGTGTCCGATTAAATACTCAATTGGATATTTATTGGTTAGGTATTCCACCAACCAAATATTTGCTTTTAACTGGGCCCTTGTCAAGGGTAACTCTTTAGTGCCTCCAACGTTTTCAACTCCTATTGCACAATGATTCAGCCCAATGACATGCCTTGCCATATTTGTTTCGGGCATCAAACTATAGATGGTGCCATCCCTGTCTACCATAAACTGTGAGGACACATTCAGTCCACTTACGTTTTCTATATCAGGTCGCCAATTGGGTAAAGTGGCTGGGTCAAATGCCTCAAATGCCTCTTCCAGGCTGGGAATAACTGTCCAGTGTAATACAATCATCTTGGGTGAAATGACCGGAGATTCCTGCTCCAGTCCATAACGTTCCAATAAGTAGGTGCGTGTTAGTTCAGTTCTTTCCTCGTTAAATACAATTGGTTTGTCTACAATTACTTTTGAGGCTGAACAGGACAGAAAAATTAGTGTGATAATTATTAGAAGAAGTTGCTTCATTCAGGCGGAGAAATCTCTTTTGTTATGTTCAGTTTATTTTTATAGAGCATTTTGTAATTAATCAGGGTTAATCGCATATTGAATGGTGACTTTTTTAGACCCCCATTCCCTGGCTTGCTTTATGTTTTCTCCCATGTAAATATCAATTTTATTTGTCCATCTTTCATTCATTTTATCCTTTACCAAGTAGATTCCTTTTAAACCCGTAATTTTTACTTTGGTATTATGGTCAATTCCTATCGATAACAGATCACGCGATACTGCAATACATTTCATGCCAGGTTTAAGCGTATCGCCCCAAGCCCCTAAATTAGGTTGATCTGAGGTTTGATTCTCCAATGAGTTATAAGCTGAGGCCGTAACTTCAATCGATTTCCATATAACTTCTTCACTTTTACATGATACTAAAAGTAACCCCATTAGCAATATTAAAATGACTTTGCGCATAGCTAATTGTTTGAGTTATTTTAAAATATTTTCCAACACCATTATATCAACATTTTCCTCATTCCATCGATCGGAAAAAGATTCGGGTACAGGAGTAAATGCATAAGTAAACGAACTTAAAATAATATCTTCATCCCCATCATTATCAACATCCCCGGTATCTATTAAGAACCATCTTCCACTATTTGAATCTTTAAAGGTACATTCAGAAAAATTGAAATTAAGTTCGTTTTTATTTTCTAAATATACAAATGAGAAATCTGGCTTATTTTGATAATCGGGGAACGATGCTACCAGTGCAATATCTATATCTCCGTCCTGATCGAAATCTAATGCTTCCAGGGCGGTAGCACCATTTAAAGGATAGAAGTAGGTCTCCGTAAATGAATTTTTTCCATTGTTAATATGAATGCGCATTCCATGATATGGCTTGGGCACAAATGATTTGTCCGCATTATCGCCGTGCACCGTAATTATATCATCATCTCCATCATGATCATAATCAATCATTTGAAACGCACTACTACCATATACAGGACTAAAACGGATTACTTTTTCGGGTCTGAATTTTAAATCATTTTCCTGATAAAGTATGGTGATCCCTTCATCCCCCTGGGCAGTTAATACTACCAGATCATCCTTACCGTCATTATTCATATCACTTATCTCAGCTTTTATTGTACCTGGTTGATTTAAAAGTATATGCTTTGTATAGGTTTCTTCTTCCGTCCTTTTTCTAAAAATTGATAGCTGCCCTTTTATGTCTCCAAACTCACTAACAACCAATTCTTTAATCCCATCCTTGTCAAAATCATGAGCAAGTACATGCACCGGGCGATGGAGTGCCTCGGGAATAATCTTTATTGTATCCGGACTCACTTCAAATAGTCTGCCTGAAAATAATTCGCTAGGTCTTATACTTCCAATTGCAGCTACAATCATATTATCGCCATCTTCTTCTATGGAAACCACCGGACTTCCAAATCTACCTACACGATTGTTTTGTTTAGCGGCAAAACTGTATTCAGATAAGTTGCCATATAGATCACCCAGCATGAGTCCTTTTTTTTCCTTTTTAAATTCCATATAAGTAAAAAATGCCCCTTTTGTACTATCCAGGGAAATCCTGGTTGGTGTGAACTGTGATAATTCTTCAGGAGTAACACGGTTACCTATTACTGGCAATGAATCTGGGGCATTACTTATAATATATTCTTTTAGGAGTTCCCAATCGCTTATATTGAGCATGGGTTTACCAGGAAATATTCCGGTTTTAATTACCGCATCCATTTCTACAAATGAAAGTCCCTTATAGGGATTGTAACCCGAGTCTCTTATCCCTAATCTTGCTCCCATTTCAGGAAGTATTTTCTCTGACCAAATATCCTTTGGCAAGCTATTTATTTCAGGAAGAATGTGACAACTGGTACAATTGGTTTCATATAGAACGACTGCTTTATCCTTTTTTGGAGAATTACAACTACACAGCAATATGTAAATACTGAATACCAGACCGCTGTATTTGAAGTTTTTAAAGAAGTTATACGAGTTGATCATAGAATGAAGATAGCCTTTAAGAAATAAGAATACAAAATTGTGGGTTTAACGAGGAAGTGGCACATAGGTTCTGTCTGTTTGCATCATTGGAAAAGTCTTATTCTTCCATGCCTGTTTAGCTTCATCAATTTTATTTTTGTCATGAGAGACAAAATTCCAATATATATGCCGTTCCTCGCTAAATGGCTCTCCCCCAAACAACAAAATATGGGAATTGGCCTTGACTTTAACGTTGCAAACATCTGAAACTTTGGAGACCAGGATATTGCCTTTATTAATTTCATTATCACAAGCCACTATAGCGCCTTCTACTATGCAAATTCCAATTTCTCCATATAATTCGTTTGATGTGTCCAACACATAATCTTCAACCGTCTTTATTTCTACCATAAATAAAGGGGAATGAACGGGTACAGGCGATGACTTACCGTAGCCATTACCAGCTATTAATTTAAAGGTTGTACTACCAATGTGCCATTGAGGAAGTTCATCCGCACCAAAGTGATAAAATTGTGGGGCTATATCCTCTAACTCCTTTGGTAAAGCGACCCATATTTGGTATCCGTGGGTAACTAAACTTCTCCCATCCCTTAGATCAGCGGGGGTGCGCTCTGTATGGGAAACTCCTTTACCTGCTATCATCCAATTTACGGAACCGGGTGTAATTCGTTGCTTTGTACCCAAACTGTCTTCGTGCATGATTTCTCCTTCTAACATAAAAGTTAGTGTGGCCAGTCCGATATGCGGGTGTTGATCAACATCCATATATTTTTCGGGGCCCAAACTAGTGGGACCCATATGATCGATAAAAATAAATGGACCTATCATTCGCTTTTTGCGAAAGGGTATTAATCTCCCAACCAGAAAGTCTCCAATATCCCTGCTCCTTTCCGCAATTATCAATCCTATATTAGACATCCAATCAATTTTTATATTCTAAATGAATGGGTTATTAATAAAAAAAGTTAAGGTAATAAAATTCAACAAAAGATTCCTTAAGTGAGAATTGTATGAAATTTAACAGCCATTACATAATTGAGGCTCCATTTTGCGATTAAATAACAGGAATTGCTCTGTTTACCACAAATCTATGATTGCTCACAACAATAATTATATTTTCAGAAAGGTTGGCTGTATGTTTACAGTGTAAATAACAAGAAGTTAATTTTTTCATTTTCATATAGTGTTCTCGTAAAAGAGTCTTGTCTTAGTTGGCAGGGCTCTTTTTAGTTTTAACAACTTCAATCTTATTGCTTACACGAATACCTATTATCTGCTAGAATAACAGATTATCTCATATATTTTGTCTTTAAACCATAATTATGTGCTCGCTATTAGTTAAGTTCATAATTTTATGATGTTCAGTAAAGCTTTCTTTATTGGAGTTTAAGGAACACCTTAGTATAGAATATTAATTCAAACTGATTGCCGGAGATGAAAAAAGATGAGCATCAATTTTCTGTGTTAATCCCAGATGGAGAAAGCAAATATTTAATGCTAGTCTTGAATTGTCTTTCCCTGGTTAAAGGCATCAAAGTGCATGTGATGTCCAATGATGAAAAATACGCTGCCCTTCGGTATTCCAACAGGATATGTAGTTATTCATACTATCCAATAACCACAGATGATTCCCTTTGGATATCCAATATTAACAAAGAAATAACCAAATATAAAATTGATGTTTTGATGCCCATATTTAATGATGGGATCATGAAATTAAATTTGAATAAAAATTCATTGAGTAATGAATGTGCGTTGGTTGCTCTTCCCCCCTTAACCTCATTAAATAAGGCCTTAAATAAATGGTCTCTTGCAGAGCATATGAAGAATAATTTGATTAACGGACCTAATAGTATTCTTATAAAACCGGAGGAGTTTAACAATATAGATAAATTTAATTTTCAATTTCCATGTCTAATAAAACCAACTGTAAATACAGGAGGTGGCATAGGAATTCAAAAAATTAATTCCAAAGAAGAACTAAAACAATATATTAATAATAAAAATCCAGTTCATTCAATATTATTGCAGGAATATATTGATGGTTTTGATCTTGGGTGTAATGTTCTATGTTCACAAGGCCGAATTTTGGCTACTACAATTCAAAAAGGCAATTTATATAACAACATACCATATTCACCTCAAATTGGATTGCAATTTATTAAGGAGGATAAGGCTTTGGAATTAGCAAAGAAACTGATGAAATCCTTAAACTGGTCTGGTGTTGCAAATATTGATATGATATATGATCAGGAAAGAGATCTTGTGCAAATATTGGAAATTAACCCACGATATTGGCTAACCACTGATGCCTCAGCTATTGCGGGCGTTAATTTCCCTTACTTATATTGTCTAAATGCCCTAGGTATAAATTTTGAAGTTCCGGCTTATTCAGAGCTTAACTATTTAAACTTACAAGGCTTAGTAAAAAGCGTTAGCAAGGATCCGCGGCTCCTATTTAATTTCAAATTCATCTGGAACAATACTCCTTTTAAATTTGCCATTAAAGATCCAATACCAATGATTTATCATTTTATTTGGCGAACAAAAAACATTTTACTTCAAAAACTAAGGAAGCCAAGGGTGTAATTTCATCAAAATAAACCTTAGCTAACTTTATGGAATCCATTTATCAGTTCCAAAATCAGGTTTTCTCTTTTCTAAAAATGCATTTCTGCCTTCTTTTGCTTCTTCTGTCATATATGCCAATCTGGTGGCTTCGCCGGCAAAGACTTGCTGACCAACCATTCCGTCGTCTGTAAGATTCATCGCAAACTTCAACATTTTAATGGAAGTAGGCGATTTTGCCAATATTTCCTGAGCCCATTCAAAAGCGGTCTCCTCTAGCTCCTCATGAGGTATTACCGCATTAACCATACCCATTTCATATGCCGCCTGTGCGGTATAACTTCTTCCTAAAAAGAAAATTTCACGGGCTTTCTTCTGCCCAACCATTTTAGCCAGGTAAGCCGAGCCATACCCCCCGTCAAAACTTGTAACATCAGCATCTGTTTGTTTAAAAACAGCATGTTCTTTACTCGCCAGGGTAAGATCACAAACCACATGCAAACTATGTCCTCCTCCTACAGCCCACCCGGGCACTACTGCAATAACCACTTTTGGCATAAAGCGAATTAAGCGTTGTACTTCCAGGATATTCAGCCTATGCATTCCATCATCACCCACATAACCTTTGTGTCCCCTGGATTTTTGATCTCCCCCGCTACAAAACGCATAGACGCCGTCTTTGGACGAAGGCCCTTCAGCGGAAAGCAATACTACACCAATAGAAGTGTCCTCTTGCGCATCATAAAAAGCTTCATATAACTCGCTTGTAGTTTTAGGCCTGAACGCGTTTCGTACATCAGGTCGATTAAAAGCAATACGAGCCACACCATTGCTTTTTTTATAGGTTATATCTTCAAAAGTTTTAACGGTTTTCCAGTCTATGTTCATATCAGAGTATTTCTATGTACGCATTAAAGATAAGGCTTGTACTGTTAATGTCCTTTTATTTTTATAAGGTCTTTGTCTTATTAACGTCGAGTTTTTTATTGTAACAAATTGTTTTTGGCTTCAATCCATTTGGATAAATATTTAGTGCTCTGCAAAGTTTTATGTGCCAAAATGCCCCCAATAATGTTGGTTGCTCTATGTTGATTCAGGTTTTTATCTAATTCTATAATTTTCTTATTAAGTCTTTCTCCAAAAACTACCTTGTTAAAATGTTTGTTTATCACATCTGTGCCCAAATTTTGGGTTTCCTTCCATTTATACTTACTCCGGTAAAGTTCAATAGCTCGTTTAGAAAAACCTATGGCTTCGTCCTGTGTAAAAAGGTTTAATTCTTCAGAATTACCTATCCCTTCCATTCCAATAGAAGTTGTAACGTTAGGTGTTCCGTTTATAAAACCATCCAACAGTTTTCCCTTTAATCCGGCACCAAAACGCAATGGTATCAGATTAAGCTTTGCCTGAGCCATTATAGAAGCTGCATCCCTTACCCATCCTTTAATTCTAAACCCTGTTTTAGGGCTTTCCATTTTTCGAACTCTTTCCGGCATATATGGACCATAAATATGCAATTCTGATTCCGGTAGTGATTCCCTAATTAATGGCCATATTTCGGTATTTAGCCATGAAATTGCATCTATATTTGGGGCATGTTTCCCGTTTCCGATGAATACAAAATGTTGTCTTTTATCAAAGGGTGGCCAATTCTTAGTAATACTTTCGTTTAATTGTTCGTACATAAAAGGCAGATGGAAAAGTAAACTCTCATCTACCTTAACTATATCTTTTAGTAGTTTAATCTCAAATTCGGAAATAATCAACGATAAATCTGAACGGAAAATACTTGCCAGTTCTCTTTTTGTAATATCCAGACTTAGCCAATCGGAAATATTAAATTCTTTTTGAACAGAGAAATTTTTTTCTCTCGCGGATCTAAGCGAATGAAGGTCTTCAGTATCCAAAACCCGAAGCGCATCGGGTAAATTTTCCGCTATCCTCCAACCAAATTGTTCCTCCATAATATAACGGTCGAAAACAACTATAGAAGGATTTAATCGCTGAGCAAACTCATCAAAGCTATGATGGTTTAGTTTTACGGATTGCTGATCAACCCCGTACGCCGTTAAATTTTCAGAATACTCATTAAAGGCAGCGGTACTGGCAAAAGTAATTTGAAATTTTTTTTCTAAAAACCAATGAATTAATTGCATCATCCTGATTCCTGCCGCCGTTGTCTTAGGTTCCGGCCAGGTTAGACCAAGAATCAACACTTTGTTTGAATGCATAGCTCTATATACGGTTAACTAAGAAAAATACCCTAATAAATTAATTAACATTGTTCAGGTATATTATGGCTGGCTTTAGCTACTTATAGCTGTAAAAATCACATCCTTGACGCAAATTTTTGGGATATATTCAAGCGCAGTTTACGTTCATAATCTTCTTCCAACCATTCTTTATAATTCTTTGTATTGTTCATAATACAATATGAATATTGCCTCACCCGATAGGAGATTTCTTCTTTAAGCTTTTTGGCCAGAATTCTTGCATCAAAAACATCTTCACTATTTTCAACACATATTTGGGCATGCTGTTCTATACTGCGTTCAAGTACAGTTTTAGACTTCAGACCCTGTGCAAACACCTTTTTATATTCGGCTTTAACATCAAAATCAATTTGGGTAGAATTAGCAAATTCAGCCCTTAATTCGGGAGGCATGGTATATACAAATTCACGTTCTATATCCTCATCATTCTTAATGTTTTCAAGGAAAAAATCCGGAAAGTGAAATATTTCCTGCCAGTCAATGGGTGCGTCCCACATTCCAAAACGAGATGCATTATTTCCCATATCCACAACCGTGAAATCTGTTTTATTTTCAAGAATACGAGATCCTCTTCCTATCATTTGAAAATAAAGAGTCAATGATCTTGTCGCCCGGTTTAGGATAATGGTCTCTACGGTTGGTTCATCAAATCCGGTTGTTAAAATACTTACCGAAGTCAAAATAGCATCTTGGGTTTCTGAAAACCATTCTAAGATTTCCCTTCGTTCTGAGGCACTATTCTTATTATCTAAGTGTTTAATGGGATAGCCGGCTTTTTTAAAAGTTTCATATACATAACGCGACGTGTTTATACCATTATTAAAAATCAAGGTTTTTGTTCCCTTGGCAATCTCCTCATAGGCACTTAATAATTTAACCAACATGCTTTGATTCCCATACAATTCATCGGAAGATTTTACGGTATAATCTCCACTAATCCCAAGCTTTAATGAACGTAGACTAACATCATAGCTATACATATTGGCCTTCGCAAGAAACTTCTTTTTTATAAGCGATTCAATAGATTCCCCAACAATTAACTTACTGTAGTTGTCCTTCATCGGGAGCTTAATGTTGGAGCTCAGGGGTGTAGCCGTTACCCCCAAAATAATCGATTTTTCAAAGTACTTAAAAAGCTTTCTGAAAGAATTATAATGTGCTTCATCAATTATCACCAAGCCCACATTATCCAACTCAATCATCTCTTCCTGCAGCCTGTTATTAAGGGTTTCAACCATAGCCACAAAGCACATGAAATTATCCTGGTCCTTTAATTCCTTAATTTCACTATTAATGATCATGTTCTTAACGCCAAATCCGGTCAGCATTCTGGAAGTTTGGTTACTTAATTCAATCCTGTGGGTAAGAACTACTACCTTTTTTTGAGTTTTGGCTATAAATCTTTTGGCTATCTCGGAAAAAACCACGGTCTTACCACCACCTGTCGGTAGCTGATAGAGTAGATTTACATCTTCTGAAGCTTCCTCCAAAAAGGAAAATATTGTATTCAGATCCTGTAATTGGTAATCGTAAAGTTTTTTTTCTATTTGATCTGTTTGTATCTGCAAAAGCGAATTTTCATTGATAGATTTAAGGAAATACTTATCTTGAAGTTGTCGTAACTCCAATTTTGCAAAATTATATGTTTTTTATACTTAAAAGAAATTATAAACCTGAAAACTACAAGTTAATATCCCTTTTCACGATTAACTATATTATTCAAAGGCAATCCTTCTTTTAATCTTCCGTAGTTTTCTAATAATTGTGGTATTACAGATTCAATATCAGAAACACTGGCAATATGTGGTGTAATATTTATTTTTGGATGCGTCCAAAAGGGATGTTCGACTGAAAGTGGTTCCTCATGAAAAACATCTAATCCTGCTCCTGCCAGATGTCCGTTGTTAATGTATTCCAACAGGTCTTCATCTACTAAATGACCACCTCTTGCAACGTTAATAACATAGGATTGTTTTGGTAACTCTTTAAACAATTTACTGTTTAATATTCCAGTAGTTTCCCGGGTTAATGGCAATAAACAAACAACTATATTACTCTTGGACAGAAAGGTGTTTTTTTCTTTATCACCGGTGTATACTTCTACACCGGGAATAATTTTAGGCGAAGTTGCCCATCCAATTACTTTAAATCGGTTTTTGATAAGGTCTTCTGCGAGCTTCTCGCCTAAAGCTCCCATACCCATAATTCCCACAGTAACATCAGAAATCCTCTTATATTCCTGAGGGTACCATACCTTCTTCATTTGATCTGTCCTGTAGTTATTAAGGTTTTTGAAAAAACTAAGTATCAAAGCCAAAACAAATTCAGACATATCACTTGCCAAAACGGGATCTACTACCCGAGTTATTGGGATATTTTCAGGAACGGACTGGTCTTTGAATATAAAATCGACCCCGGCGCCCAATGAAGCAATACATTTAAGGTTGGGATATTGCTTTAGAGAATCGACTGGCTGTTTCCAAACGCAAGCCAGAGTAATTTCTTCTTTTGGGTGTTCTTCCAGATAGCTGTAAATCGAGATATCCGGAGCTTTGGCCTTTAAAGCTTTCTTCCATGAATCTATTTTATTGTCTTGTCTTATAATTACAATAGCCATTTACGTTCTAAAATTTTAAAATAAACAAACATTTAATTAGTTGGCAGAGCTTTAAGTTTTCCAGACTTAATCAATTATATCCAGTGCTCTGGTAAAACCCTCAGAATACTCCCATTTTTGTTCCAATGTAGTATTATATACTTTTATAATTCGATCTTTAAAGTCGGGGAGCATTTCATAAAAAGAAACATGATGAATGAGCTGTGTAAATGAATTAAGCATGCTTTTATAAAACGAATCAGGAACGTTGCGTTCGCGTGAAAATGATTGTGCTACTTCAAGGTTAAAAAGCATAACATCTGCTATTAAATAAGGAGCCATGCCCAATTTTAAAAACTGCTTTATATACTTTTGTGCGACTGACCTTCTGGCTCTTGCTTTTTTTCTTTTAAGAGGAAAGTATTCATTTGAGATTTTTACTTTAGCCTCCTGTACCCATTTATCTTCTCTGGGATTAAAAACAAAATCATAATATTGTTTAACAGCCGGGAAACGGTCATATAAATCAACCATTTGCTCTTCTAATTCTGGCTTTTTAAGACCCGTCAAATACTTTTTTAGCGCTCGTTTACTCATTATACGGCTATAAAGATAGTATTGTTCGCTTTAATCAGCATATAAAGTAAAGCAAAATAGTAATAAATAAGGCCCTTAACAGATATATGGAACTGTCATAATTTATGTAAAACATTAGTGGTTTAGGTTTGGAAAAGACAGAATAAAACATTATACTGAGAAATTATAAACTAATAATCTAGACAATATATATGAGGCAACTTAAGATTATCAAGCAGGTAACTAATAGAGAATCAAAATCATTAGATAAATACCTGCAAGATATCAGTAAAATAGAACTGATTACGGCAAATGAAGAGGTAGAATTAGCGCAGAAGATCAGGACCGGCGACCAGGCTGCACTGGAAAAATTAACAAATGCCAATTTGAGATTCGTAGTCTCCGTGGCAAAACAATATCAAAATCAAGGATTAAAGCTTCCCGATTTAATTAATGAAGGTAATGTAGGGTTGGTAAAGGCTGCCAAAAGATTTGATGAAACCAGAGGATTTAAATTTATCTCCTATGCGGTTTGGTGGATTCGCCAATCTATTTTACAAGCGTTAGCGGAACAATCTAGAGTTGTTAGATTGCCTTTGAACAAAATTGGATCTATTAATAAAATTAAGAAGACTTTTTCCTATTTAGAACAAGCGCATGAAAGACCTCCTTCTGCTGAGGAAATTGCAACCGAACTGGAAATGAGTGTTAGTGAAGTAAAGCAGTCCATAAAAAATTCAGGCAGACATGTTTCTATGGATGCACCTCTTAAAGAAGGTGAGGATTCCAATTTATATGATGTTATGCGATCTGGTGAATCTCCCAGACCCGATAAAGATCTGATGCAGCAATCCCTTAATACGGAAATAAACCGGGCTTTAGAGACCTTGTCGCCAAGAGAAGCAGATGTTGTCAAACTTTATTATGGTATTGGCGACCAACAGTCGATGACCCTTGCTGAGATTGGACAAACATTTGACCTTACCAGAGAAAGGGTTAGACAAATACGGGAAAAGGCAATTCGAAAATTACGTCATAATTCCAGAAGTAAGCTGCTTAAAACCTATTTAGGTTAAAAACAAAAATAAAGCCCGGTAAAACCAGGCTTTAACTAATAATCTGTTAAATAAAACACTTAAGAACAGCTTAGTTTGTGAATATTGTAATCCAATAGAATTTCATTAAGATCCTCAATGAAATTTAAATACGCGGTATTGTCTTGATTCTGGTTTGCCATAATAATAATTTTTAAAAAGAAAAAGCCGAGTGGTCTATAAATAGTCCAATTCGGCTAATTCGTTTAAACTTAAAATTTCATTCAAATCTTGGAGGAAATTTAAATACTCCTCCCCGTAGGTGTCGTATAACATGGTAAGATTGGTTTTTACATTATTGAGATTTGGGTATCAATAATCATATAGTAAACGTAAAAAATCCAATAATATTACCCAATTAAATGTGGTGAAGCCAGTAAATTTTGTTGTAAACTATCAATTTGTATTGGTCAGGAAAGGAATTAGAACTTTGTATGATATCTAAATCCGGCAGAAAGCGCCAAAAAGAATTTACCCGGGTCAAATACTAATTCCTGTCTTGTTATGCCTAGGCTGGCTCTGTAGCTGTTCGTAAAACTTTTGGCGGTAAACTGGTATTCGAAAAGAAGTTGCTGAGATTCCACAAAAAGCAGTGTCTCTGCAAGTACTATATCACTATCAGAGATGAGTTGCTTAATTTCAGGCGAATAACCCAATATCAGGTTTATCCCAAAATAATTTTCACGATCCTGAAAATACTTTCGGGCTAAAAGACTTCCGGAGACACCAATAGGCCCATCTGTTCTTGGGGTAATGTACGGTCTTAAAGAAAAATAATAATCCCCGTTATATAGCCCTAAAGAACCGGTATAAATTATAGCCCGGCTGGTTACGAAATCCAAATAGCGCATTCCCGCTGATACTTCCAGCGCTTTTGGGAGATTAGCAAAAAGTTCAGCCCCTGCTCTATGGTTTGGAAAAATCCTCGAATTAGAATACCCATAATTCGTATAGGCATAGAAGGTTTTTGAAATTTTTGGATAGAAATCCATCTCATATTGTAATCCATTGATATTAAAACGGTTGCTGTAATTTACCCTGGGTATTATTTTTCCAATTTCAGTTTCGCGAATATACTCCACCCCGGAATAAAGCATAGGGTCGTATACGATATCAAATACATCTAAGGAATTAACAATTCCTATTCTATTCTTGTATGATTTAGCCTCTGTTTCCTTTAATTCATCTTCGGCACTCGTTTCAGTTGCATTTTGTTTGCTGTAAATTTCATTTACAATATCATTGCGTAAATTCTGCAAATCAGAATCATCTTTTATAAAAGTTAGTGCTTTGTTTGCCAGACCTAAGGCGATGGTATAATTCTTCGCATACATTTCATTTTTGATAGCAGCTATCCACACTTCCTTATTCTGTCTTTCTACTGAAGTTATTTTATTGAAATGCTTCCTGGCTTCATTATGATTGCCATCCCAACTGTATGTTTTTGCAAGTAGGTTTCTCACATCGGTATAATCCGGGTATTTAGAAAGAATAAGCCGTAAGGTGTCTCTGGCCATTCCATGATATCCTTCAAAAGCAAGATCGCGGGCAATAAAGAATGAATTATCCTGATTGCCCTGATATGCCAGGTCCTGTGTCATGCCTTTTTGAAGGAAAAACAACAGAAATAACCCTAAATATATTATTCGATATAACATTAGTTTCTATTCGAAATTAAGGGTGATTCCCCAATTGATTTTATTAAGTTTTTTTGACTGTTTTCCTTTTCTTCAGTTTTCTCAATTTTCTGCTGAGCCCGCTTCATTTTGTTTTGTACTTCTTTATTCTGAATGTTATTTCTTTCTATAGAACGTTGAAGAGACAAAGCGCGCTGGTTATTATCTGACCAGAAAAAGACATCTAATAAAGCAGCATAGCCATCAGCATATATAGGATACTTATGAATAGCTCCTTCCAGTATTTCAATTGCTATATCATACCGACCCTCCCATGCATGAATTCTTCCCATTAATATTTCTGTATCCGCATGACCGGGTACCTGAGATAAGATATATCCTCCTAAAAGCAGGGCCCGTTTCGTATCACCATCAAAGGCTAATTCTTTTGCAGTATTGTATGCATTATCAAAGTCTTTACCATTAAAAACACTGTTTATCCAGACCATTTCTTCTTTGGAAGGATTACTTTTTAATTGAGCAAATAAGTTTGATGAAGAAGGAATAATTTTATCATTGTTCATGACATATTTATTGACCGTTTTGAAATACTTAAAATGTTCTTTCACTTCCTGCTTTAAAACTGAAGGATCCGGATCTATCAATTTCAGTTCACTATCGAGCTTAAATAAATTACCGCCAGTAAGAAAATGATTGCCGTAAACAAAATCCTGAATATTGCTATTATGCCTGAAAAGAGGAATCTTCTTAGTTGAGTCAAATACTCCAGCATGAATAAGTCCTCTCCCCAGCCAGGCAACTTCTGATGGAATTATCATATCATATCGCGATTCTAATAACCCCAGGATTGCCGGCGCTACATCTTCATGGGAAACCAAAGAAGCTATCTTTGCTGGCTGTTTTAATAAAGGACTGTATATGAGCAAGGGCACCCTATATCTTCCCAAATTGTCTTTCAGTGGCAGATCAGTAAGGTTATGACTGCCTGTAATAATAAAGATGGTGTTATCGTAATCCTCATTGCTGGCATATGAAGAGAAAA
The DNA here is from genome assembly GCF_947490415.1 of uncultured Eudoraea sp. Taxonomy (GTDB): domain Bacteria; phylum Bacteroidota; class Bacteroidia; order Flavobacteriales; family Flavobacteriaceae; genus Eudoraea. The sequence continues at coordinate 230,055 of NZ_CANLGX010000003.1, read as the reverse complement.
ATGATTTTAACGCGCTATCAGTATATAAAATACTGGCAAAAATCTCTTTATTCTTCTTCACCAACTTTGAAGTCCTGGACTCCATTTTGCCTTTAGCCAGAACTTTGTCCACCTTAAGTATATAAGCCTCTTTTTCAGGAATAAGGAAGGGTTTTTTAGAACTTAAGGTAAAAAAGACATCTAATCTTGGATTATTAGAACCAACGAGATCATTTTGCCATTTCTGAAAGAGTGCTTTATCCGGATATCCAAGGGATATACCGGCTGCATCTTCATTTTGTTTCAGATATCCGCTGCCAAACCCTTTGTTGTCTAAAATAAAATCTACTCTTTCTTCATAGAGAAATTTGTCTAATTGATTATGTGCACTGTTCCCTCCGTAGTTAAAAGAAGTAGTATAGTCATTTTTTTTAAGGACCCCATAAATAGTCTGTCTGGCAGGGGAAGCAGCCGTATTGGTAAAACCATTATCTCCAAACGGCAAAGAACCTAATAAGCATGGTAAAGCAGCATGGCTTTCTCCGGCATTGCTCAAATAATTGTTCCAATATAAGGATTTGGTCTGAAGCGAATCTAAAAAAGGGGTAAATCCACGATATATTGCCCTATCACCAGCAAAATCTGATCCCAGACCGTCAACTATTATAAATACCAAATTGGGCTTTTTATCTCTTAAATTAAAATAGGGAGCAAGGCTTTTATTTGAAACATAGTTGCGTAATAGAGGATACTCTTCTTCTCCTTCATACTTGTTAAAATCAAAAAGCTCATCAGCAACGCTATAGGCTAAATACTGTAGTTTATTTTCATTAACAGGGTTTTTATCGGAAGTTAAGGTGGCCAGAAATAAACTTAAAAGAATAATGGTCAGTGGAAACATCCGGCTTATAGTTCCATACACGGAAGCTGTTAATTTATAAAAGAGGTATAGCAGTCCTGCCATTAAAGGGAGTAAAAGCAAGATAGAGAGCAACAAGGTAGCTGTTGATGTTCTGCTGGCATAAACTTCTAAAAATCCGGCACCAAGTATGTCGTAGTTACGCACATAGAATTCTATAAGTAAGCCCTCAAGAATTAAAATAACAATGAATAGTAAGCATGTCACTTTAAATCCCAAAGAATTTTTCTTATCCTCCAAATAATTAAATATAAAAGCCATAAAAAGGCCGATCATGGCTGTAAAACCAGAATGATGTACAACTAAAAGCAACAGGCTTTTAGTAAATACTCCATCGAGAACCCCCGCCATATACAGGCGTAGGTTTTGATAAATGGACAAAACCACCATACATATAAAAAAGGCCATTATAAGACGTATAAAGTCCCTTAGGGTCTTTCGCCCGGCATTCCGCGATATGTTAGTGACTATCTGCATTTTATTATATTTTGGCAAATCCTTTCCGTACCTGTGATCCCCAGCCGGATTTTACCCTAAATAATTTTTTATAATTACCCCGAATAGCAGACCAAACTACTAATGGGTGAAATGTAAATGGTTCAATTATGGCACAAAACATTAGAATAAGTATGTCTTTTGTCCTGGTATACTGATTATAAGAATACACATCCCAAAGAATTGCATAGAATGAAAACATAATGGAAAATGTATAGACTGTAATTGTAATAGCCAGAAAGAAGTCCAAATTTAAAATTCCCATATAGCAAAATATAATAATGGAAAAAAACCCTATGAATTCTAAAATTGGCGCCAGCCATTCATAAAAAAACCAATACGGATAACTAAGCATTCCAAGTCGGCCAAACTTGGGGTTAAAAAACATGTCTTTATGTGTAAACAAGGTTTCCAGGTTTCCACGTGCCCATCTATCTCGCTGATTCACAAGATTTTTAGTGCTTTCCGGAACTTCAGTCCAACAGAGTGAATCCGGGATATATTCGATCGTATAGGGAAGTTGGCGCTCATGCATATGACGCCTCATTCTAAATACAATCTCCATATCCTCTCCTACTGTTTCAGTGTCATATCCACCTACTTCCAGGGCTATTTCCCGATCGAAGAATCCAAAAGCTCCTGAAATGATCAAGAGACTATCTATTCGGCCCCAGGCCATTCTTCCTAAAAGAAAAGACCGGGTATACTCTAGTAATTGGAATCTGGCCAGCCAATTTTTTGGTAGTCGAATCTCCTCAAGAGTTCCACCGGAAATTTTACAGGAATTAGCAACACGAATTACACCGCCAACGGCAATTACCCTTTTTTGAGTTCTTTGATAAAATGATTTTACAACATGCAGTAGCGCATCTGGTCGTAAAAGGCAATCCACATCTATACAGCCAACATATTTATTTTCAGATAGTTGAATGCCTGTATTTAACGCATCAGATTTACCGCCATTTTCTTTGTCAATAACTGTTAGCTTTGAGAAGGAGCGCTGCCTGGATTTGTACACACCCCGTATAGGTTTTGAGCTCCATTCAGGATCTATTGTGCGTTGCACTTTTTCCAGATCATAGGCGTCTATCATATTCTGTAAGGTGTTATCCTTACTACCATCATTAACCACCATTACCTCATAATTCACGTATTGAAGGGAAAGAAGAGATCGAATGTTTTCAACTATGGTCAACCCCTCGTTATGGGCCGGAGCAATAATAGTAATACTTGGCGCCAAAGGTGAAGCCATTATTTTAGACAAATCAACGAAACTGTTTTTCCTTCTGTAGTGGATAGATTTTCGGGTAGACAGATATCCCATAATGCTGAACATGGTGAAAAGCACCACTGTAAACACAAGAAATACAATGTTTAAATATTCTATTAATATGTTGAATAAACCACTATCCATTAAACTTCTCCTTAAGTTTTTTAGGAAATAAGATTATGTTTCTCATAAGTGAACCAAATATTTTATCTTCCTCTTTATCCGTTTCTTTATAATCTGTTTTATCTGGCTGCAGCCCCATTTTTATCACCTCCAATGCGGTATCCATTAATTCAAAATCCAACTCATAAAGATGTTTCTCATTATTATCTTTTTCATTGGTTGAATCATCTAAAAAACAGTACTCCAGGGACTTCATATTTTCCTCTTCCATATCCGGAAAACTTCCGGACTTCATATTTACCGAGCTTATTACTTTCGTTTCTTCCTTATCAGAATATGTATTCTCAGCTCCTTGCCCATTAGTGTGAATTTGTTCTATAGTAGTCTCGTCGGGCATTTCAGGCGCTAACAGTTTATGTAACTCCTTTAATATTGATTCTGCTTTAGCACTTACCTTTTTGTCACTATCTTCCAGGAGTGTTTTTAAGAAATGAACTTCTTTCTCATCGCCCACAGCCAATATTTCATCTAATAAGATGAGTTTGGACTCTGTGTCGCAGGTTCGGAATAATTCCTGAAAAATGCTGAATCCATAAAAATCTGGAGTGGAATTATCATCATTATTTTCCTCACCCTCAATATTTTCATGCCAGGTCGAAGAATTTAAAGCAGCTGATTGAGCCATATTTCCGGCTCGTTCAGATTCGCTCACTAATGCCATCCAGTCTATTGAGTTTTTGGCTTTGGTTTCAAAACTTTCGAGTTTTTGTTCCGGCAACCAATCAACTTGTGGTATTTTGTTCTGCAGATTTGAATTTTTTTCTTCTCTAACTACTTCCTCTTCCGTTACTTCCATAGCTAATATGTCTTTATCAGCAGCCACTGCCAAATCTTCTGACTCTTCCTCTATATTACTTTCTACTACCAAGGGCAAAAATTCCAATTCTGTATCTTCCTCACCTTCATATGCATCATCTGCACTATGGGTTTTGATATTATCAAGAATTGCCTCTAATTCTTCTTTAAAACTTTCCTCTTCCAAAATTTCTTTCGTTTCAACATCACTATTCTCAACAGTTTTAGGATCCACGGTAGATTTTAGTTCCTCCTCTTCTGATATCAATGGCAAGAAATCCAGAGGCAAATAGTTCACTTCCTGATCCTCCGATTCATTAAATTCCGTAAGGATGTCCTCCAATTCCTCCATAAAGCAGAGATCAAAAATAATTTCATCCTCAACTTCCGGATCTAAATGATTCTGCAGATCTTTTGAGTCTTCTTCATGGTTTGAGGCTGACAGGCTGTCTTCCAGTTGTATCTCCTTGTTATTCATATCTTCTGTTAATTGGGTAGAATTGTCTTCTACATTATTTTCAAAATTCTTGGTGGCAATACGCTTATCAATTCCTTCTGTTGGGACATAGGTTTCTGGGGCTATAGCATTAATTGTACTTATTGCTTTACTTTTCACAAGGAAGTTTGATTCTTTATTTAATATGATTTGAAGAAATTCTATATCCTGTGCTTTCCCTAATGAAGAAATGGTGTCAAGAATCTGTAATTTAATATCCACACTACAGTTTCGAAAGACAGATTTTAACACAGGTGCAGCTTCAAAAACACCGAAATCCTTAATACACTGAATGGCTTCTGATTTAATCTGGTCATTCCTGTGCTTTACCAATTCTATCAGAGACTTATTGGCGTCATTTTGGTTATAATGCTTTATGAGTCGAATGGCAAATAATACGACATCCCTGTTTTTGGAGGTAAGCCATGCTTTAAATCGCGGAGGTGTAAAGTCCTCAAAATTCCTGAGTACATCCAGAAGTTTTAATTGTTGCCACTCAGAGATTCCATATCTCGTGGAATCTAAAAAATACGCAATACCTTCATGTTTTAGAGTAACCGTTGCTATTTGCGCTTGTTTACGTACTACGCCTCTTTTATCATTTATGAACTTTTTTATAAACCCATAAGCAGCTAATACTCTCATTTGGGTTAATTCAAGTATTCCCTTGGAAACGACCTCCCAGCGCCAGCTCCTTAATTTATTAAAGGCATCTAAATGTAGCTCCAGGTCCTGGTACAATTTATAGATGCGATTACGAGAATCTCCCGAAAGGTCTTTTTTAAGATCTAACAAGATCTCTGTTAAGACTAATCGGTTAAAGGGTGTTTTCAATAAATCCCGAATTTCAATTTTTAATTTTATGTATTCATAGTTTTCATCCTTAGTGGCATCTGTCTCGTGGAAGAGAAAATTACTGATGATGGGAGCCAGGATCTTTTTTTGCCCGGCTACTTTTGACGCTTTAGCAGAAAGACGGTTCCTGAATATAAAAACACCTAAAAAGAATATGATTCCGAGTCCGGAAAACAATATTGTTAAATCCCACAAAAGATCCATATGGATCTTTGGTGCACTTATCAGCGTAAAGCCGTGATATGTTGGTGAGATTAATTTCAAAAATTATTGTTTGTTTAATTCCCTTCCTACCCTAACCAAAAGTTCAGAAGGACTCACCGGTTTAGATATGAAGTCATTTGCTCCTAACTCAAAAGCACTAAGGACGTTTTCTTCGTTTCCTGCAGATGAAATAATGATTATTGGAATCTTTGAATCCAATTGGTTTCTTACATAATCTATGAGTTCAATTCCAGAGAAATAGGGCATCATTATATCGCTAACAATAATATCGGGAGTTGCCCTTCTAAGATATTCTTTTACATCCCTGCCGTCATTTGCTACGTGGACATTATAACCCCCTTTTTGAAGTCTATAATCCAATAAAGATGCTAACAACTCATCGTCCTCCGCTAATAGTAGATTTTTCTTTACCATCCTGCTAGTTCCTATTTTTCTTTATTCGCCTTAATTCTTCATCAATCATCTTTTCTGCTTTCGGATATTCCTGTACAAATCTGTTTAGCAGAAATTGCATATGATTTTCATCTTTAGTGGTCTTTGCGGCGGTATCTAATTGCTCAACAATGGAAAATAGCTCCATTGTCTGCATCATTTTTAAACCACATTTGATCTTGTGTGCTGCGAATGCAACCCCTTCTATATCGCTATCTTGCAGTTTCATTTTAACATTGCCAATAAATTCAAGGGCATTCCTTTTGTAAAGCTCAATCAGCTCCTCCAGCAGCTCCAACTCACCCATGCAGTCTTCTAGAACAGAATTAAGGTCGAAGCGCGAATCAGTTACCGATATATCGACTTGATTATCGTTCGATGAGGCATTTAATTTAAAATTAGTTTGCTGGTCATTCCTGTTTTTAATTAGTTTTGAAAGTAATTCTTCCGGGCTAAACGGCTTAAGGATGAAATCATTTATTCCATTTTCTTCACATTCGTTTTTATCGTCGATAGTGAAGTCTGCTGTGAGGGCTATTATGGGGATCTCTGCCACTTCTTTTTTAGTGCTCTTTCTAATTTTTTGTGTTACTTCAAACCCGCTCATTATAGGCATTCGGAGGTCCATAAGTACAATGTCAATTGCAGTAGTTTGAAGGAGATTCAAACCATAGATGGGGTTTTCTGTAATATAGGTTTTACAGCCCCACGAATTTAATCGACGTTCTATAAGTCGCTGATTTAACGCATTGTCTTCAAATACCAGGATCTTCATTCCTTTAACCTCTTCCGAAGAGATTTCTGTTGGTTTAGATTTAGATATCGCAGCAGATAAACCTTTTGTATAAGGCAGCGTAAATCTAAATGTAGTACCAACGCCAAGCGTACTTTCAACTTTAATTTCCCCGTCTAGTTTGTCAACAATCTGCTTTACAATATTCAATCCAAGCCCGGCGCCTCCATATTTAGAAAATGTCTGTTGATTAGCTTGTTTAAATGAGCCAAAAATATGTTCTAAATCATCCTTAGAGATTCCGATTCCGGTATCAGTAACAACAAAGTCTAATGTAACTTTTTCCTGATCCTGCCTGTGTAGTTTAATTTTTAGCATTATCTCGCCCTCTTCTACAAACTTTATAGAATTACCAAGAAGGTTTAATAATATTTGTGAAAGCTTGGAAGGATCACCAATAAGGTTCCCGGGGATATTCGTGTCAATGTCTACTTCGAGTTGAACATCTTTACCCAGCATAAGCGTATTACAGAGATAAACAACATCCTGTATAATGCTGAAAAAATTAAAATCCAGCATTTCAAAATTTTCCAATCCGGCCGAAAGTTTGGAGTATTCCAAAAGTTCGTTGATAATATCCATTAGGGAATTGGAAGCCGATTGAATGGCGTTAACCTGATATTGTTGGTCTGCGGTTAATTCTCCCTCTTTTAAAAGGTCTGCAAAGCCAATTATTCCGCTTAGTGGCGTTCGTATCTCATGACTGACTGTGGCGATCAGCATTTCCTGAGCATTTTGTAACTGCTCTTGTTCTTTTATTGAATCTGTTTTGGAATCCAGATCAAGTGGAATATCTTCTCCCCAAATCCGTTTTTCAAGATGGGTTTTAAAGGCTTCAAATGATTTTTTAAGACGTGTGGCTTCATCTGCAGATAATTCTTCAAATGAAAAATTATTAAGAGTCGTCTCCAGTTCCGACAATTGAGAAAGTAGGTTTTTTGGTTTCAAGGGGTAATTTTAGGTTAGTTATAGGATTGGAAATGCAAAAGGGTGATTCTTCCCAGGGCCTTCTCAAACTTCAATTTTCTAAACTTTAACATGTCTAAAAATCCCTATTTACAGACCCTCATGCAATTAAATGTTACCTAGGGCGCGTATTATGTTGTCAAATTGCTTTATTTGTAGGTATAAATCTTATCGTATGCGACATATTATTGGCTTTTTCTGTCTTTTATCGACCATTGGGTGCAATGAATCCAAAACTTCAAAAAAACCAGACCTTGAGGCCACCGCCAGACAGATCCATGAAAATGTAATTACGGTTGATACGCATAATGATATTAATGTGAAAAATTTTACTGACAGTATAAATTATACCCAGGATCTGGAGACCCAGGTTAATTTACCGAAAATGAAGGCGGGAGGGTTAGATGTGGCATGGTTTATTGTCTATACCGGTCAGGATTCCTTAAACCCTGTGGGTTATGCCAAAGCAGAGGCAAATGCCATGGCCAAATTTAATGCTATTCACCGTTTGTGTGATACATTCGGTTCCGGAGAAATTGATCTTGCCAGAACTTCCGAAGAGGTTAAGGCTATTCATAAATCTGGTAAAAAAATAGCTATGATTGGTGTGGAAAATGCATATCCGATTGGTGAGGATCTATCCAAATTTGAACAATATCAAAAATTGGGCGCAAGATATATCTCCCTTGCCCATAACGGTCATAGTCAATTTTGTGATTCTAATACAGGAGAAAAAGACAATATATGGTTATATAATGGTTTAAGTAAACTAGGTGAAAAAGCTGTTTATGAGATGAATAGATTGGGTATTATGATTGATGTATCACATGTTTCAAAGGAATCTATGATTCAGATTGTATCTTTATCCAAAGCTCCAATCATTGCTTCTCATTCTTCAGCACGCGCGCTTTGTGATCACAGCAGAAATTTAGATGATGAGCAATTAAAATTACTCCAAGAAAATGGTGGTGTGGTGCAAACAGTGGCCCTGGATGCCTACTTGAATACAGCAAAATATGATAAGAGGGAAAATTACATGAAAGGGATATACAAGCACATTGCAGATTCGCTTGGAATAAAATGGATTGAAAAATCGCAATTGGGACTACTCACCGAAAAAGAACAGGATGATTATCTTGAAAATTCCAATAGAGTTGTCGAATTAGCAAGAGTAATTGTTGCTGACAGAAACGATGTACCGCCCGAAGTGGATGTGTCAGACTTTGTAGACCATATAGACTATATGGTTAATCTTATAGGGATAAACCACGTAGGAATAAGCTCTGACTTCGATGGTGGCGGTGGTATTAAAGGATGGTCCGATGCTTCCGAAACCTTTAATGTAACCTTGGAATTGGTAAAAAGGGGATATTCTGAATCCGAAATTGAAAAATTATGGGGTGGCAATTTACTACGAGTACTGGATGAGGTTCAGGAATATGCACGTTCTTTGAAAAAGTAATAGCAATGTAAAGCATTGGTGAATAGCTTAAACTTAATTTTCCGTTTAAACCTAAAATGGATTGAACATTCTATATTTCTCAGAAAAAGTCAAAAGTGTTAACAAATAATTGGGGAAGAATACTAAATAATGTTAAGCTAACAATAAACTTTTCTTAATTCCTTTTTAGTGAGAGATGAAATTGAATAGATTTAAGAAACCTAAACAAATTTCATCATGCAAACAATCAGCAAATACTTCGTTGCCCTTCTTCTTGCTTTTTTCTCCAATTATGTAAATGTGTCTCCAACTGATTCTGATATGCAGGCAGGAATTCATGAAACCCATATTAAACTCAAGAAACAATCAGACTGCAACAAGATGAAAAAGAGTTATTCTGTATTCGAAAATTATAGCTAAATCATCATGGAGCCAGCAGGAATAGCATATCACAATTCCGATCCGTGTTTCACGATTTTCAAAATACCGCAGTGGCGAGCTGACTTATATAAGTTCTTGTCCGTTACATTTTGGGGAGGCTTACCTGGCAATTTGCAGCGAAGTATTTCCGCTTTCTATTCTAGGGTTTATGACAAACCTTTTACTAAATATATCATTGCTCCTTATATAAGGTATTATTATAGGGATCCCAATTACAAGGACAAATTTCTCCCTCCGGAGGGGAAAGAGGATTTTGGAAGTTTTCAGGATTTTTTTATTCGAAGGTTCAAGATGCTTCCCGTAAGTAATAGTCCCTGGGTTTGGCCCTGCGAGGGTTTGCTTTGTGATGAAGGAAAAGTCCATGAATTTGGAACCTCAAAAGTTAAAAGTGATATACGCACTATTGAGACAATTTTTGGAGTATCCAAGGGAGACATTCCACCTGCTTATAGTTTTACAAACGTTTTTTTGCATAACAAAAATTACCATCGGATACATGCTCCCGTAAGCGGCACTATTACCAGAATTCAGCATATACCGGGAGACCTCATAGTATTACGCCCATGGATATATAAACAAAATCCATCCTTACCCGCATTCAGGAATGAACGCTATAATATTGATATTACTGATAATAAAGGGAGAATCTGGTACCTATCTGTTGTTGGAGGCCCAGGGGTTGGCAGTATAAAACTTCCTAAATCTATAACTTTGGACGGTTATGTTGAAAAACTTGATGAATTGGCTCTGTTTTATCTGGGTTCCACCTGCTGTATGGCTGCTCCTGAACACCCAAAGTATCATCATAAAAATACCTTTGTAGAAGTAGGTGCAAGCTATTGATTAATTAATATTCCCAGCTAAGGTTTTTGGTACATTAAGGTTTATCCTGAATTTTTCATTTATCTTCCTTATAAAAAAAGCGGCCAGCAAAGGAGATTCCAATTCCATATTCTGATGAATAAAAAAATGGATGTTAGTAAGCCCCAAAGTATGCCAATGCCATAGGCGCTCTACCCATTCATCAAGACGGTCATAATCACTTTTATGATTAGCCCCAACAAAACGAACAAAGGCTTCGTTATTGGTGAGTCGCATATGCATAATATCTCTTCGTCCTGCCGTGTCTACCAGAATATTAGCAATCTTCTTTTCTTCCAGTAAATTGTAAAGCTCATTGGCTACATACTCATCATTAAACCAATCAGTATGCCTAAATTCCAAGGCAAGTGGAAACTCTTTTGGCCAGTAATCCACCAATCGAACTACCCTATCCCAGTTTTTTGGGCCGAAGTTTGGGTGCATTTGCAAAAAAATGGTCCCCAATTTATCTTCGAATCCTGCAGTGGCCAAAAGGAAGTTTTCAAGTGCGGGATATGCCATGTCGTTTAAGCGTCTCAGATGACTCACATTTTGAACCACCTTGGGAAAAAATTTAAATGTATCTGGGACCATATGATACCAGTCATTATATTGTTTAACGGGAAAGATGCGGTAAAAGGTGGCATTGAGTTCTATACAATTAAATTGACTGCTGTAATAAGGTAATTCTTCCTTTGTCCCACGGGGATAAAAATTTTTAAGTTCCTGCCGATTCCACTTGGCGCATCCTACAAATATTTTTAACGGGTCTTTACCGGCATCAGAATGTAATACATCCGCTAGGTTAGGATGGTCCTCAGGAAGGGATAAATCTATAAGATCCGGGCGGTCTACCTTACCAAATTTCATGCTGCATCCTATTACTTTTAAACGATGATGAAATTACATATAATTCATAATACGTTTGTAAACGAACTTATGCAAATAGGCTATTGCATTATTTTCATTGAAATTCCGCCTGTTCATAAACCAGTTAACAACTAATTACTATCCAGGCTTAGGATAGGTGGCGTATTTTCTAATTTTATAGAAACTCCTACAGATGAACCAAAGATCTGCTGACCTCCTAAGCCTAAGGCCGGAGATTCCCAATGCCAAAATAACCCCTTACATGAGTAAAGACGAGCAATTCCAGAACAGTACGCTACGTCCTATAATCAAATTTCAAAACCCATTATTAATCGAAGCATTTAAGAATTACATTATTAAACATAAGAATGCGTTTTATCAATTGAACATTGAAAAACGATTAGATTATATAGAAAATGCTATTCAAAAGGATATCAAATTCCGAAACTCACTGAAGGGTATAATAATAGGGCAGTTTACCGTTGAAGAATATATGGCCTATATTCAAAACTCTTCTACGCTAAACAAACGGATGATGAATATCGTAGTTGAGCGCCTAAAAGACCAGGTACAAGCTTTCGAAATTACAGTATTAGTTTAGGAGGGATTCTCCATTAAGATTAGTTGTCAGGATTTCACTCATTAGATTAAAATAGGGTCTGATTTCTTTAAAGGATTTATTTACTTCTACAATAAAATCCTTATTCAACACTTCTTTATCTGTAAAATTTCGCACAAAAATAAACGCTTTTTTCCTGATCAGATCAATATTAGGATCGTCCTTACTAAATCCTTTAGGAGCTGTTTTAACTTCGTCACCAACCAGTTCTCCCCAAGTATTCTTAAAGGAAGGCTTATTAATTAATTCTCTTAAAGCTGTTGCATCAAGCTCAAGTTCCTTCCGAATACGTAAAAGATCTTCCTTATTTGGTTCCCAAAAACCGGCAGCCATAAATGATCCTCCAGGTCGGATCTGTAAATAATATCCCCCTCTAAGCTTAGCGCCTGCCCTTGAAAAGGAACCCGCAAAATGAGATTTATACGGCGTTTTATCTTTGGAAAATCTTACATCTCTGTAAATTCGAAACATTTTTAGTTTTTCAATTTCATCATGCTCTTTCATCTTATCCATCAGACTGTTGTAAAATCCTTTTACACCAGTTTCCAAAGATTTGAATTCTGACTTATTCTGCTCAAACCATTCGCGATTATTGTTTATTTTTAGTTCGTTCAAAAAACGAAGCGTGTCTTTAGTAATTACTGTATCTGCCATTCGACTAAGCGGTATAAAATTTATGCTAAAGTTAACCATTTTGGGCTAGATGCTTTTTGAATATTGGTTAATTTTGATACTCAACTTTATACAATGGACAAGTCAATAATCGTAAAGAAAATTATAGAAAATAAAAAGCAGCCTAATCTCAGATTTCGGCTTAAACGAAAGGTGGAAGATTTTACAGACCTTCTATTCCTTACATTATTTGACATTGAAACTCCTGTTGAGACAAATATTGAATCTCTGGAAATTAAATTTGATGAGTTGATAAATCTGGCTTGTTGGGATGTTGAAAAACCCTGTACCAAAATATGGGGCAATTATTTGGAAAAACTGCCTATGGTCCTTGAAAAGCTAAATTTAGACGCAGAAGCCATAGCCAGCTGTGATCCGGCTTCCTTGTCTATTGAAGAAGTTTATATGGCATATCCCGGCTTTTATGCGATTGCTATCTATCGCCTGGCACATGAATTGTATAACAAGGGTTTCCCTCTTGTTCCAAGATTAATGACAGAATATGCTCACAGACAAACCGGGGTAGACATAAATCCAGGTGCTCAAATAGGAGAATCTTTTTTTATTGATCATGCAACCGGGGTTGTTATTGGGGAAACGGCAATAATTAAAAACAATGTAAAGATCTACCAGGGGGTAACACTAGGAGCGTTATATGTAGCTAAAAATTTGGAGAGGACCAAGCGCCATCCTACTATTGAGGATAATGTTACTATATATGCAAATGCCACTATTTTAGGTGGTAATACTATAATTGGAGAAAATTCCGTAATTGGGGGCAATGCCTGGGTAACTTCATCTGTAGCTCCCAATTCTACAGTTTTTCATAGCGCTGAAATAAAAATAAAAACCTCGCCTAATGTCTCATAGTATTCTAGATCTCATAGGGAACACGCCTCTTGTGGCCTCAAGATCTTTAAATGTAAACCCCGGCGTTACTCTTCTGTTTAAGATGGAAGGGCATAATCCCGGAGGCAGCGTTAAGGACAGAGCCGCTTATAATATGATCAAAAGCGGGATAGAACGAGGAGAGATTAACGGCAACAGCAAATTAATTGAGGCAACCAGTGGGAATACCGGAATTGCTTTGGCTATGATTGCCGGTATATACAAGCTAAATATTGAATTGGTAATGCCCAAAAACTCAACTAAGGAAAGGGTGCAAACCATGCGTGCATATGGAGCAAAAGTTACATTAACCAATGCCGAATTGGGGATAGAAGGCGCCCGGGATTATGCAGAGGCAAAGGTAATAGAAGATGGTTATCAAATGCTTAACCAATTTGCAAACGACGACAACTGGAAAGCGCATTACGCCACTACCGGCCCGGAAATATGGAGGGATACGGCAGGGAAAGTCACCCATTTTGTTTCCTCCATGGGAACAACCGGAACTATTATGGGGACGTCTTCCTATTTGAAAGAGCAAAACAAAAATGTGACCATTGTAGGTGTACAACCCAAGGATGAATCCAAAATTCCCGGAATTAGAAAATGGCCCAAAGAATACCTTCCAAAGATCTTCGACCCTTCAAAAGTTGATCAGATAATGGAAGTAAGCGAAGATGAAGCCAGAATTATGTCTAAACGCTTAGCCAAGGAAGAAGGTATTTTCGCAGGAATGAGCAGTGGTGGGGCAACGGTAGCTGCTTTAAAACTAGCTGCGAGTCTTAAAAGCGGCCTGATTGTTTCCATTATTTGCGACCGGGGTGACCGCTATTTATCTTCAGATTTATTTGACTGATAAGAGGATAGAATTTCCTGAACCCCAGCACGATAAACCTCGAATTCATTTAAATTATTATGCTGCCCGCCCTTTATTGTAAAGAAGGTATTTTTATCGACTGAGACGGAATTAAAAAGGCGTAAGCCCGAATTATAGGGCACTACTCTATCTTCTGTGCCATGAAAAAATGCTATTGGACAGCTCACTTCTGAAATGTACTTATACGTTTTTAATGGATATTTTAAAAACCATTGAACCGGTAAATACGGAAAACGGTTTTTTCCCAAATCCAAAAGACTGTAATAAGGTGTTTCCAGGATAAGGCGAAACGGGCTGTTTTGCGAAGCAACCCAAGTTGCGATCCCAGTGCCCAGTGAACGACCGTACAATGTAATTCCCGACTCATCATAATGTTTTAAGGCGTATTCATAAAATAGCTGTCCGTCATTAAAAAGTGCTTCTTCACTAAGCTTACCGGTGCTTTTTCCGTAGGTTCTGTAGTCCATAATAATTACATCATAGTTCTTTTCAACAAAGAATAGTGCAATATTTCCCCAGCGTGTAAGATCGCCGGCATTACCATGGTAATAGACAATAACTCCTTCAGGCTGCTCCTGTTTAAAATGTATGCCATTTAAAACGGCACCATCATCAGCTGTTAAAAAGATCTCCTCAAAAGGCTGAGTAAAGGAATAAGTATAATCTGTGGGCAATGTGGAAGGTAAAAAGATAAGTTTTTCCTGAAGAAAATAGAGCATAGTAGATATAAGTAGATAAACTGTTAATAAGAATAGAACAGCTTTTTTTAGTTTAACCATTTAAACTTTTAAATTATGTTTTACATGAATACTGGAACCTTTGAGATCAACCTTTGTTGGTCTTTTTGTTATGATTTCACTCAACATTTTGTGGTAAGATTCGAATGTATTCAAATTCTTGTGCCCTCCACCAATCACCGTATATAAGGTTGTTGTAGTTGGTTTTATTTTGGATAGCTTAACACTTGTCTTGTAAGGAATCAACTTATCATCTGTTCCATGTATTATATGGATAGGGCAATTTACGTATTGCAGCCATTTATAGGTAGGCATTGGAAATTTAAGCAATATCGAAAGAGGCATAAAAGGAATGTATTTTTTGGCCACCTTGCTTAAACTGTAGTAGGGAGCATCCAGTATCAGCATTCTAGGATTGTTCATAGATGCTAGTTTGGCAGCAAAACCAGAACCTAAAGAGCGACCATAAAGTATGATATACTTTTCGTCAACGTTCTCCTTTATTTTATTGTAGATTACCTGCATATCCCGCTTAATAGCTTTCTGCGTGCGTCTACCTGTGCTTTTACCAAAACCCCTGTAATCTACCATTAATACATCATAGCCATGCCTTGTAAAATCCACTGCAAACTTCCCCCATCCTTTTATGCTTTTGGAATTTCCTTTTAGATAGAATACAATCCCTTTAGGCTGCTGTGCTTTAAATCTAAGTCCATTTATTATTGCCCCATCCCTTGTTTCAACATTATATTCCTCTATTTCCTGGTGCTCATATTGAAACAGAAAATCTTTTGGAAGTTTTTCGGGTTTAAACATAAGGTAATCCTGAAGTAAATAAACTAGCGCACTAATTACGACATAGGCCAGAATCAACAAAACAACAATATAACCCCAATTTGGCATAGAATAACATTTGTTTCAATGTACAAAAAATTCTATTTACAGGATTTATTCAAATTCAAGCTTGTACAATATCAGCCCAGAACCGGGAGCGATATATGAAATCTTTATATCTGTATCCTCCGTTAAGGATCTTTCAATTTCATCAAGGCTAAGAAGACCTCTGCCTAATTGGATTAACGCACCCATAATCATCCGAACCTGGTAACGCATAAATCCTTTACCGCAGATTCTTAGTACATAACTGCTCTTCGGAAAAAAACTGGCTTTAATTTCCGTATTCTTCATAATTTCACAATAAGAAAGTGTTCGTGTTACTTGTTTGTTCTCGCCGGGTTTTGCTGTATAGGCCTTAAAATTGTGGGTCCCTTTATAAAGTATTGCAGCTTTTGTCATAATGTCAATATCGAGATCCTCTAAAATGTTTGCCATAAATGGAGCACAAAAAGGATGGTTTTTTTCACCATAGGAAAAAAAATAACAATATTCTTTCAATTTACTATCCTTAATTATATTAAAGTTTTTATCCACTTTATCTACTTTAATTACTTTAATATCAGATGGTAAGTTTTTATTAAATGATTTAACAAAATCTGATATATCTGAAATAGGTGTTTCTTCTATAATCAGTTCGAATGCTGCATCGAGCGCGGAAACTTTTGCATCTGTCCTCCCTGCACCTAAGATTTTAAGTTTCTGCTGGGGCAGAATATATTTAAGTGTTTTAAGAAGCATTCCTTCTATAGTTCTTTGCCCTGGCTGTTTTTGCCATCCACTATATCTAAAACCTAAAAATTGAACTCTTATTAAATAATAATGACGTCTTTTCATAAGTGTTAAGATAAATAATTGTGCTGTTTAACGACAGGAATTTCGAAAACTTTGGATTTATTAGTGCAATGCTGTTACTCTACAGTTTTACCATATAGCATCCGACCTAAGTCTGAACTATACAGAATTTATAAAGTCGGATTTACATTTTTTTGTATTTTGTATACTATAAACAAACTAAACTGAAACAAAATGAGTGAGAAATCAAACAAAAAACCACCTGTCTGGTTTTGGATTGTGAGCATTGTCGCATTATTATGGAACCTTATGGGGGTTATGGCTTATCTTGGTCAGGCTTATATGACTGATGAAATGAAAGCAGGATACACCCCAGATCAATTAGCACTAATGGAGAGTACTCCGGCATGGGTTACGGCTGCATTCGCCATAGCTGTATGGGGAGGCCTTTTGGGATGTATTGTCCTTTTGCTAAGAAGAAAGTTGGCAAAACCTGTACTGATGTTATCCCTTATTGGTATTCTGGTGCAAATGGCACATTCATTTTTCATGACTAATGCCGCAGAAATTTATGGCCCTGTACAAGGCGTAGTTACTCCAGTAATTGTTATTATTATAGGTATTGTCCTGGTGCAATTCGCTCGCATTGCGGAGAAACGTAATTGGATTTCATAGATAGACACTATTCCAACTAAAAAAGGCGCATTTTTAAATATGCGCCTTTTATTGATTTATTATCATCTTGTTTATTATTCGGGTCTTATGACAGATCCAGCAAAGTTAAGTTTTTCCGGGATATATACTTTGGGAGATCATCAGCCTAATCAAATGAAGTATTTAGAAAATGGAAACCTACATGGTTTTCGCAACAACTTTTTGAGGTTACTCAACATTGTTTGCGCTTCATCGAATTTTTTCAAATAAAGAATATAGGCTTGCGTTAAAAACTCCAATGAGGTTCCCCAAAGCCTTGCAACCTACTTATATGAAGGCAATTTTAAATTTTTTCTCCTGGAGGATATGTTTGGTACTATCCATTGCGGTATTAGCAATTCTTATTGTTTTTAATTTTTATGGCTTGTACACCGATAAGTTTTACTTTTTCAAATTTGACAATTATATATTTCCATTGTTCGCAGTAGTCCATTTTATTTTTCTTTATGTGCTATGGTTCAAAATTAAAGAGCGGGAATACACTGATCCACAAATGCGCAATCTGGAATATGCCATGTATGGAATTTTTCTTATTTACATGTTTAAAATTATGGATACGGCCTATATATTGCAAAGCTATTATGAATATCAGGATCACATCATTCCAGAAGCATTTATACCTGTCGGCATATTTATTTTCCTATTGCAGTTCTTCTTGCTTTTCCTGACCATATTGACGTTTAAACACAGAATGGTAATGGTGGGTCCATATAACTTTGATAGCATTAATGAAAATATTGATTCCTGGCAATAACGAATTTCTATTATGTTATGGCAATGCAAAGGACCTTAGATGAATTTCTAAGGTCTTTTCATTTAAAACAATGAAACCTTAATACTATGTAATTCTCATGATTACATAACAAATAAAAGCGATCGTGATTTCCACGTGATCACAAAATTCTAAAATTTTGATTGAAGTTATGTAAGGAAAATGTGATTGTTTCGGCTACTATGATAATAATGCATCTTCATGATATCGCTATTATACCTTATTGAGTCACTCTAAAAAAGTAGCTCATTTATTTTAACCATAGAATATACGGAAAGGGTTAAGAATTGCTATGAAGATAAAAGCCCTTTTAATAAAGGGCTTTTGTTATTTAATATTCGCTTATAATTTACTTATAAAACTTCCATAAAGGTCTTTAAATTGATACCCCTTTTGAAATCTGCGCTTACTTAACTTTTTATTCGCCACAAGTCCCCACAATAGAAATTCCTTAAGAAAAAATGTATCCTCTTTGGGAATATCTGGCTGATGCCTTTTAATAAGTGTGTTTAGCTCAGGAATACTGTTGAGTGTAGCTTCATATTCATTATCGGTTAAATTGTCCATCAGATCCAATCCCTCGCTTTCAAAAAACCAATTGATTAAGTTATCATAAGGGCTTTCTGCATCTTTATGTTCCAATTTCTCAATCTTTGGAAAATAATTAGGGAATAGGGTTTTTATGGCATCTTGGAATAGTATAAGTGCAACTTTATCTCCACCCTCCTGTTCGCCTTCATATACCAGTTCTATTTTGCCAGTAATCGCAGGAATGACTCCCATAAAATCACTAAGCCTTACCCGGGTTTTATCTTCACCTGTAATCAAGGCCCTTCGCTCTGCGGTGCTTAACAGGTTTTCGAAGGCCGTAATACTTGTTCGAGCACTAACGCCACTTTTTGAATCGACATATTCACTTTGGCGTGCCTCAAAACTAATCTGCTCCAGTAAATCTTTCGCCAAGTCTGGCACATAAATAGATTTTGCCTGCCTCTCATCTAATTGAGCCTCTTGTTCGGTAATTCTTCTGGCAATTTTAATTTCTTCCGGGTAATGCGTAAGAATTTGAGATCCTATCCTGTCCTTTAAAGGTGTAACTATACTACCCCTGTTTGTGTAATCTTCAGGATTAGCAGTAAAAACAAACTGAATATCCAGAGGTAATCTCAATTTAAAGCCCCTTATCTGAATATCCCCTTCCTGCAAAATATTAAATAAGGACACCTGAATCCTTGACTGGAGATCCGGTAGCTCATTGATAACAAAAATGCAGCGGTTAGAACGTGGAATCATGCCAAAATGAATAACCCTGTCATCTGCGTAAGAAAGTCTCATATTTGCAGCCTTAATAGGATCTACATCGCCAATTAAGTCGGCTACAGTAACATCTGGCGTAGCTAGTTTTTCATAAAATCGTTCTTCCCGGTGTAACCATGAAACAGGCGTTTTATCGCCCTTTTCCTTGATAAGTTCCCTACTGAACCTTGATAAAGGCTTAAGAGGATCATCATTAATCTCTGAGCCTTCAACAAATGGTATCCATTCATCCAGTAAGTTCACCATCAACCTTGCCAAACGTGTTTTGGCCTGACCTCTAAGCCCTAATAAATTTATATTATGGCGCGATAAAATTGCACGTTCTAACTCAGGAATCACCGATTCTTCATACCCCCAAATACCGTGGAAAGTCTCTTCTCCTTTGCTTATTTTATCCCGTAAATTTGATCTTAATTCATCCTTTATACTCTTACTTTGATAAGCGGCCTTCTTGAGTTCTCCTAAAGTGGATATGTTTTTATAATCTATTTTCATAAGAATTTAATTATCTATATAGCAATATATTACAGTATTATACTAATGTTTTACTTTAATCTTTTTTTTCTATTCTGTTCATAATCTTCGAAAATCATTTCCCCTAAACCTTCAAGCCCGGTGAAAAAAGCCTTTCCATTATTGGCTTCTGTAAAATGCCTGATGAATTGCCTTAAATATGGATCCTGTGCTATCATAAAAGTTGTAATAGGGATATGTAATTTTCTTGCCTGTCTTGCTGTATTGTAACATTTTTCGACAATAAAATCGTCGAGACCAACACTATTTTTATAATAGGTGCCATCCGGCATTCTCAGACAACTGGGCTTGCCATCCGTAATCATAAAGATTTGTTTATTGGTATTTCTTTTTCTCCTCAACATATCCATAGCAAGCTGTAAACCGGCAACAGTATTAGTATGATATGGTCCTACTTTCAGGTAGGGAAGCTCCTTTATGGGAATAGGCCAGGCATCATTACCAAAAACCAAAATGTCCAGGGTATCTTTGGGATACCTTGTAGTAATTAGCTCGGCCAGAGCCATGGCAACTTTTTTGGCAGGTGTTATACGATCCTCTCCGTATAAAATCATAGAATGGCTAATGTCTATCATTAGCACTGTGCTCATTTGCGCCTTATAATGTGTGTCTTCTACTACAAGATCATCCTCCGTAAGAGAAAAACCATCCATCCCATGATTGATCTGGGCATTTTTCAAACTTTCTGTCATAGAAATATGCTCTAAAGAGTCTCCGTATCGATACTCCCTGAAATCACCGGTATGCTCATCTCCAGGGCCTGATTTCCCGGTCTTATGGTTACCTGCACCGCTTCTCTTTAGCTTACCAAAAATTTGATCTAAAGCACGCTGACGAATAATTCGTTCCATTTTAGCAGTGATCGACAAACTGGCTTCACCTGGTTCACCATTTCCTTCTCCTCCACCCTCTTCCAATTCTTCTCGCAAGAATCCCTTTGCCTTCAGGTCCTCAATAAAATCATCAATGGTATAGTTCTCATCTGTGAGTTCATACTCCTTATCCAATTCCCGCAACCAATCCAGGGCCTCATCCACATCACCTGAAGTATGTGTAATAAGTTCCTGAAAAATCTCAAAAAGTTTTTCAAAAGGGGTAAGCTGAGGTGCTTCGTAGTTTAAAAATCTAAAGCCTTTTCCTGTTTTCATAGCCATTAGCTAAAAATAACACATTTAATAAAATGCAGTATTAAATTTAAGAAAACTTAAGGGTTTAGGATCTTAAATTTTATGCCTGCTTTTTAGAATGTCGACAACATCTTTAAGAAGATGACCTTTGGCCTGCAACAAAATCAGGTAATGAAAAAGCAAGTCGGCACTTTCTTCAAGGAAAAGCTTTTCATTGTCATCCTTGGCTTCAATAATAGTTTCTACTGCTTCTTCACCAACTTTCTGAGCAATTTTGTTTATCCCGCTTTTAAACAAAGAACTAACATAACTCTTTTCATTACTATCATTTTCTTTTCTATCTGAAATAATGGCTTCAAGCCGGGTTAGAAAACCAAAATTCTGAACATTATCTTTATTCCAACAGGTATCGCTTCCCTTATGACAAGTAGGTCCTACCGGGTTTGCAGAAATTAAGAGTGTATCGTGGTCACAATCAATTTCAACATTAACCAGATTCAGAAAATTACCACTCTCTTCCCCTTTTTGCCATATTCGTTTTTTGCTTCTGCTGTAAAAGGTGACTTTTCCTGTTGCCATAGTTTTATTAAGGGCTTCCTCGTTCATGTAGCCCAGCATTAAAACATTTTTAGTAGTTGGGTCCTGGATTATTGCCGGCACAAGACCATCTTTGTTTTTATCAAATGCTACTTCCATAGAATAATTCTTTTAATGCCAAATAAAATATTGTTATAGTCTAACAGGAATGCCATTATCCTGTAATTTCTTTTTTAGATCTTTTATCTCCATTTCCTTAAAATGAAATACACTAGCAGCTAATGCAGCATCGGCCTTGCCATCATTAAAAGTATCAATAAAATGCTGCATGTTACCAGCCCCTCCGGATGCAATTATTGGAATGTTCCGCTCTGTTGATAGCCTGGCTAATGTTTCATTGGCAAATCCGTTTTTTGTGCCATCATGGTCCATCGAAGTAAACAATATTTCTCCCGCCCCTCTTTCCTCAACTTCCTTTGCCCATTGAAAAAGCTCTATTTCAGTTGGTACTTTACCTCCTACAAGATGTACTTTCCATTCACCTTTTATTTGCTTTGCATCTATGGCCACTACGATGCACTGAGAACCAAATTTCGCGACAAGTTCATTAATTAATTCAGGGTTTTTAACCGCCGAAGAATTTATAGAGACTTTATCTGCCCCATTATGAAGCAGAATATCAACATCTTCAACGGAAGAAATACCTCCACCAACCGTAAATGGGATGTTAACTTTCTCTGCTACCCTTTTTACCAAATCAGCAAGCGTCTTTCGTCTTTCCTCGGTTGCGGAAATATCCAGAAATACCAACTCGTCCGCCCCTTCATCTGCATACACTTTTGCAAGTTCTACCGGATCTCCGGCATCTCGCAAATCGACAAAATTTACGCCTTTTACGGTACGACCGTCCTTTATATCCAGGCAAGGAATTATTCTTTTAGTAAGCATTCTCTAATTTTCGTTTTTAATATTCAAGTCTCTACCATCATAAAATCCTAAATCCTTGTTGATCAACTGCTTTGTCCAAAATGCAATTTGGCCCGTATGATAGGAATAATGTTCAACAGCATGAATAACAATTCCAATTCCCGAGAGATCATATCCCTGCACTACACGTTTTTTTAGTAACTGACTTTTACTACAATTATCTAGTACAAGCTTTGCTTTGTGAACGGTATCCTCTAGTTTTTGTATTAGTTCACTTCTTGTAAAACCATCAGATATTGAAAATTCTGCATCTCTATTTCTCAGATCATCTTGTTCTCCTAAAGATGCAATTATATATTGTGTTATATTGCCACATATATGAATTATTTGGTTACCAATACTATTGGAAGATTCATTTGGTTTTTTCCAAATATTAGATTCTTCAATTGACTTCAGACTAATTTTATTCATTCGGGTACTCTCATCTAGTCTGTAAACAGAATTCTCCAAAAATTCCGACATCCATTCATCTCTTATATTATTCATACTGATAATATAAATTGTTCTAATTGTTTTAAACTAATCTTATTCTCGTAAATGGCTTTGCCTAGTATGGCACCTTCGCAACCAATTTCCTGCAAAGCCGGTAAATCATCAAAATGCGCTATTCCACCACTGGCAATAAGATTTATTCCCGGAATTTTCACATCTTCCACACCACTCATGCTTACCACCGTCTTATTTATACTCGTTTCTTCAAGAAGCCGTTTGTATAATTCTATTGCCGGCCCGGCCAACATCCCGTCCTTTTTAATATCCGTGCAAATGATATATCGGATCCCTTGCTTTTGGTAATCTTTAGCAAATGGAATCAATTTCTTATCTGATTCTTCCTGCCATCCTGTAATTGCAATACGTTCGTCTTTAACATCTGCTCCCAGGATGATTCGCTCTGCTCCATAGGTTTCAATCCATCCCAGAAAGGTATCACGGTCATTTACTGCAATGCTCCCTCCGGTTATTTGTCCGGCACCGCAGTCGAAGGCAATTTTCAAATCTTCATTGGTCTTCAGCCCCCCTCCAAAATCAATTTTTAAATTTGTGTTAGTGGCAATGGTTTCCAAAACCTTATGATTTACAATATGTTTTGCTTTTGCTCCATCAAGATCAACAAGGTGAATATATTGAATTCCGTGAGCTTCAAATTTGAGCGCTACTTCCAAAGGACTTTCGCTATAAATTTTTTTTGTATTGTAATCTCCCTGTGAGAGCCTGACACATTTACCTCCTATAATATCTATTGCCGGGATTAATCTCATTTATCTAATTTTTTGCATCCATGTTTCTGGTTCAGAAATTTGGTGAAACCCATATTTTATATAAAATCCATGGGCATCTCTGGTTCTTAAACCAAACCCATTTACTTCTTTGATCTCGGGTAAATTCATAATATAATCCATCAAAAATCTGCCTACTCCTTTGTTCTTGTATTCATCTATAACAAATACGTCCATTAACCATGCAAACACTACATAATCTGTAACAAGTCGCGCAAAACCAATTTGCGCATTACCGTCAAATACAGCAAAACAAATGGAATTTTCCATAGATTTCACAACTTCTTCTTTGCCTCGCCCCTTTGCCCAGTATGATTGCTTTGAAAGATAATCATGGACCAAATCAATATCCATTTCACGTATATCTGTACTGATTCTAACTTCTTTCATTTCCCTCTATAATGCCAGAAAGTTTTTTAAGATCCGAGCTCCAACTTTACTGCTTTTTTCGGGGTGAAACTGAACCCCATAAAAGTTATCTTTCTGTAAAGCACTACTATATGCCATTTCATATTCTGAGACTGCTATAGTTTCTTTGCAAATTGGGGCATAATAACTGTGCACCAGGTAAATATGATCTTTTTCAATTACATCCTTAAATAAAGCAGATTTAAGATTTGTTATTTGATTCCATCCAATTTGCGGGACTTTAACACTGTTAGTAAACCTGACCACATCGGTATCAAAAATACCTAAACCCGATGTATTGCCTTCTTCTGAAGTATTGCACATTAACTGCATCCCCAGACAAATGCCTAAAACCGGCTGTTTTAATTCCGGAATTATCTTGTCCAAACCACTTGCTTTTAGTTTATTCATAGCACTACTTGCTTCCCCAACACCTGGAAATATCACTCGGTCGGCCGCCATTATCTCTTCCGCTTTATCACTCAATACAGCCTCAACCCCAAGGCGTTTGAAAGCAAATTTTATACTTTGGATATTACCAGCACCATAATTTACTATAACCAATTTCATGTACTTAAATACTTTGGCGATTATTTATTTCGATACTCCGAATCAGATTCTAAAGCATTCCCTTTGTTGTTGGCAATAACATTTTATCCACATCGCGTTTTACCGCCATCTTGATTGCTTTTGCAAATGCCTTAAATATAGCTTCAATCTTATGGTGTTCGTTGGTTCCTTCCGCTTTAATGTTCAAATTGGCTTTTGCTCCATCAGAGAAAGATTTGAAGAAATGATAAAACATTTCAGTTGGCATCTTACCAATCATTTCCCGTTTAAACTCAGCTTTCCAAACTAACCAGCTACGTCCTCCAAAATCAAGAGCTACCTGTGCAAGACAATCATCCATTGGCAGGCAAAAACCATAACGTTCCATTCCCAACTTATTTCCTAATGCTTTATGGAATACCTCACCCAGGGCAATCCCTGTATCTTCTATGGTATGGTGTTCATCTACTTCTAAATCACCCTTTACACTAATATCCAGGTTCATCTGGCCATGCCGGGCAAGTTGGTCCAACATATGATCAAAGAATACAATACCGGTGGAAATATTACTTATGCCCGTTCCATCTAAATTAAGTTTAATCCTAATATCAGTTTCTTTAGTTTTTCTTGAAATTTCAGCAACTCTGTTTTCCAGTTTTAAAAAATCATAAATGGCCTTCCAATCTGCCGTTTCCAGGACAATTGTTTCCTTTAAGTCCTCTTCTTCAACAGTGATTTCATTTGTTCCCAAAAACGTATTTGTATTTATATAAATTCCTTTCGATCCCAAGTTTTTTGCCAATTCCATATCGGTTAACCGATCGCCAATAACAAAAGAGTTTTGCAGGTCATATTCTTCAGCGAAATACTTTTTCAACATTCCTGTACCGGGTTTTCGGGTCTCCGCATTTTCATGTGGGAAGGTTCGATCTATGTGGGTTTCTGAAAAGACTATCCCCTGGCCCTCAAAACATTTAAGAATAAAATTATGTGCTGGCCAAAATGTATTTTCAGGAAACGTCTCGGACCCAAGACCATCCTGATTAGTCACCATGACCAATTCAAAATCCAATTCCTTGGCTATTCTGCTTAGATAGCTAAGGACTCCCGGATAAAATACTATTTTTTCTAAGCTATCTGTTTGTTCGTCGGGCGGTTCCACAATAAGCGTACCGTCGCGATCAATGAATAAGACCTTCTTCTTGGTCGGTTGTAGTGCCATTACAAGGAGTTTAATACTTTTAACAATGTTTCGTTCTCTTCCGGGGTACCTATTGTAAACCTAAGGGTATTATAGCAAAGTGGTTGTGTTGATCTGTTGCGGACCACCACCCCCAATTCTAATATTTCCTGGTACCTTTTATCTGCATCATCTACTTTTACCAATATAAAATTGGCATCTGTAGGGTATATTTTTTTTACATATGAGATTTTGGCTAACTGCCCTATCATTCGATCTCTTTCCGATAAAATCTCAGCAATCTGCTCTTCTACTAAAGCGGTATTCTGAATCATTTGAAATGCCTTTCGCTGAGTAAGTTCATTTACATTATACGGCGGCTTTATACGATTCAAGATCGTTATTATATTTTCAGATGCATAACAAACACCTAATCGTAAACCGGCCATTCCATAGGCCTTGGAGAATGTCCTGGTAACCATAAGATTAGGAAACTGGCCAAGTTTATTAAGCCAACTACCCTGGGTTGCGAAATCTATGTATGCTTCGTCTACAACTAGTAAACCTTGAAAGTTATTCAGCAGGTATTCTATATGTTTAACAGAAAAACTATTCCCGGTAGGGTTATTAGGTGAACACAGGAAGATAACCTTGGTTTTCGAATTTACAGACTCCAAAATTCTATTCACATCAAGCTCAAAACTTTCCGTCAAAAGAACCTCCCTGTTCTCTATTGCATTAATACCTGCCAGAACTTTGTACATTCCGTAAGTAGGTGTCATCGTAATGACATTATCTTTATGTGGTTCACAAAAGGCTCGGAAAATCAGATCCAATACCTCATCACTTCCATTTCCAAGCAGAATATTAGCTGGAGATAAAGAAGAGCTTTTTGCCAAAAGAGTTTTAAGCTTACGTTGTTGCGGATCCGGATAACGATTGATCCCATTAGAATAGGGGCTCTCATTGGCATCAATAAATACCATTTTAGAGCCATCAGAGGTATATTCATCCCTGGCAGATGAATAAGGTTTTAATCCCCTGACATTTTCCCGTACTAATCTATAAAGGTCAAATTTCATAAACCACATCCTTTAAGCAAATGCTATTGCTTGTTTTTTAAACTTTGAAGTCGCAGAGAAACTGCATTTTTATGAGCCTGAAGTCCTTCTGCTTCTGCCATAACTTCAATGGTATTACCAATATTCCATATACCGGTTTCAGATATTCTCTGAAACGAAATACTCTTCATAAAACTGTCCAGATTTACGCCACTATACTGTTTTGCATATCCGTTTGTCGGCAAAGTATGATTGGTGCCTGAGGCATAATCACCAGCGCTTTCCGGGGTATAATTTCCCAGAAAAACAGAACCAGCATTTACCACGTTTCTAATATAATATTCCTCGTCTTCACAACAAACAATAAAATGTTCCGGCCCATATTCATTAATTAGTTCGATGGCAATTTTATCATTTTCCACAAAGATCAATTTACTATTTTCAATTGCCTTTTTAGCGATGGCGGCTCTCGGTAGCTCGATAATTTGTTTTTGCAATTCCTCCTCTACTTTGTCCATAAGCGATTTGGATGTAGACACCAGTATGACCTGACTATCTGTACCATGTTCGGCCTGACTTAAAAGATCTGAGGCTACAAAACCCGCATTGGCAGAATCATCTGCCACTACTAAAAGCTCGCTTGGCCCCGCTGGCATATCTATAGCGACACCAAACTTGGTTGCAATTTGTTTAGCTACGGTAACAAATTGATTACCTGGCCCAAATATTTTATAAACCTGGGGTATACTTTCTGTTCCAAATGCCATTGCCCCTATTGCCTGAATTCCACCAACTTTAAAGAGCTTTGTAATGCCACAAAGTTTAGCGGTGTAGAGAATAGCTGGATTTATTTTCCCGGATTTATCGGGAGGTGTACATAAAATCAACTCTGAACATCCCGCAATATTGGCAGGTATTGCCAGCATTAGAATAGTTGAAAACAAAGGAGCTGTGCCACCAGGGATATAAAGGCCGACTTTTTGAATTGCCCTTTTTTCCTGCCAGCATATTACACCTGCTGTAGTTTCTATTTCAATTTTTGACGTTTTCTGAGACTCATGAAATTTTTCAATATTAGATTTTGCTGTTTGTATTGCAACTTTTAGCTGTTCTGACACCAATGTTTCAGCTTCAATAAACTCATCAGGGCTTGCCAATAAATCAGTTAATTCAACTCGGTCAAATTGTTTCGTATATTTATGTAAAACCTTATCGCCACCTGCCTGTACTTCATTAAAAATCTGCATTACAGTGCGTTCTATATCTTCAACAGTTTGAGTTGGACGCTGCAAGATAAAAGGCCAGTCCTGTTTTTTAGGATTGAATATTTTTTTCATAACACCATTTTCTCAATCGGGCATACTAATATTCCCTCAGCACCCAGCTGTTTCAATTCATTAATGACTTCCCAGAATTTATCTTTATTGATTACCGTATGAACTGAGCTCCAGCCTTCTTCTGCCAGGGGCAAGACTGTTGGACTCCGCATTCCAGGTAATATTTTAATAATATCTTCTAATTTGTCATTCGGAGCATTCATCAAAATATATTTGGATTGTCTGGCAACCAGTACCGATTTTATTCTAAACCTCAGATCTTCCAGAATTTCTCTCTGCTTCTCCGCGATCATTGGTGATACGGCTAAAACAGCTTCACTCCTGAGCATTACTTCTACCTCCTTAAGATTATTTTTGAATAAGGTACTACCACTGGATACTATGTCGCAAATAGCATCGGCTAATCCGATATTAGGGGCAATTTCCACAGAACCGTTAATAATGTGAAGCTCGGCCTGAACCCCTTTGCCCGACAGGTATGCATTTAGGGTATTTGGATATGAGGTAGCAATCCGTTTTCCTTCCAAATCCTTGATCTCAGCATAAGTACTGGATTTTGGGACGGCCAGGGAAACCCTGCATTTTGAAAAGCCCAGATTTTCCGCCACAGCGATATTGCCTCCTTTTTCTTTAAGCACATTCTCCCCAATGATAGCGACATCTACTACACCATCTTTCAGATATTGTGGAATATCGCCATTTCTAAGGTAAAACACTTCCATTGGAAAGTTACGTGCCGAAGCTTTCAATTGGTCTTTACCATTATCAATAGAAATACCACAGTCTTTTAGAACTTTTATTGAATCTTCGTTAAGCCTCCCCGACTTTTGTATGGCTATTTTTAATTTCTCCATTTGTTAAATTTCATTTTCAAGCAATCAAAAAGATTTAAAAGCAAAACCCGTTTGATTGCTCAAACGGGTTAGATATATTTTGGAATACAACAATACATTTCTACCTCGCCTGAGTGCAAGTGTACAAATGATGATGTGTATTTTTAGTTCTCATTAGATTGTAAAATTAGAATTTATTTTTATTTCACAAAACTTATTGTAATTAATTATTTCCTAAAATAAGAGGTAACCCATCTCCACCCGAACCTATTACGACGACTTTGGCATTTGGAGATTCTGCCATTTTTAAGGTGGCATCTATCCCCTTGTCTTTGAGAATTTTATCGGTTAAAGATGCGCTAAGTATCTTGTTGGCATCTGCCTTTCCCTGAGCTTCAATACGCACTTTATCTGCCTCCTTTGCTGCGGTTATTAAAAGAAATTCATATTCCAATGATTCTTGTTCCTGCTTTAGCTTTCTTTCAATGGCCTCTTTAATTGTCGCAGGAAGAGTAACATCGCGGATAAGAATTTCATTCAATTGTATATACTGATCCTCTACAATTCCCTTGGTTTCCTCATAAATCTCTACCTGAATGGCGTCTCGTTTACTGGAGTATAATTGTTCAGGGGTGTATCTCCCGACTACGCTACGCGCTGCAGACCTGATCGCAGGAAGAAGAATACGCTCTTTATATTGTTCGCTTTTTTCCTGATGTAATTTGCCTAGGGAAAGATAATCAGGTTGAAACCAGGCAGAGGCATCGAGCAGGATGTCCAAACCATTACTGGAAAGCACACTCATCTTTTCAAAAACTTCCTGTTGTCTTACTTCGTAAATAAAAACTTTATTCCAGGGAGCAACTATATGAAAACCTTCATTAAGAGGAGGTTCATCCGTCACTACTCCGTTCCCAAAAGTTTTAAATAGAACCCCCGCTTCACCAGAACCTATGGTTACTGCTGATTTAGAAATTAGTATAATCAATAAAATAATTATAAACACTGCTGGCAGTGCTATTTTTGGTAATTTATCCATTAGATATAATATTAAATTAGTCCGTTATATTTTCTTATAAACCACTCCGCTGTCAAAGCTGCAACAATGATTCCCAAGAGAATTTTAAAATCTATCAAAGATACGACATTTTGCTTGCTTTTTTGGATTGGCACAAACCTATTGTCTTTAATGATGTCCTCAATGAAATTAGAAACCTGGGAAGGAAAATAAAGTGTCGCATTGGTGCTTTTAGCCAACCTATCTAATTTCTTATAATTACTCGATAACAATTGTTTTTCTAAGTCGTAGTCCAGTATTGTGAATTTTCCTGTTTTAGTAAGATTTTCATCCTTCACACTTGCCGTAAAGCTATAATCCCCGGATGGCAGTGTACTGATATCAGCTTCGTAATACCCTTTCTTAAGCAACATAGGAATTTGCCTGCTAGTGTTATTCTCAATACCACTTAATATTAAATTTAGTGTTGCATTATTATCAAAAACAAAGGTTTCATCAAAATAAGTAGCCTTTATAGTTGCTTCATTTAAGCCCTGATAAATATTTTCGTACTCCAATGTGAGCCTGCTTCGTGGTTTGCTATTTGCCAGGAATAAAATAACCTTAGAAATAAAATCATCAAATTTTTTAAACTCCTGATCTTCCCTGTAACTCTGTACGCGCCATTTCCAAATATTTTCACCAAAAAGGATGGCCTCGCGACGTAAATTGGTTTCAAGTACCGTAAAAAGAGGTTCATTCAAATCTACTCCCTTGATTCGTTGACTCAACATATTTTCATAAGATGCCGTTATAAGTAATTCGCCCAAAGTTGTCTCAACGGGAGGATATTCGGATACTGTAAGATCTGAGATATCAAAATGCGTAAATCCCGCATTTAAAATAGGGGTTACTTCTTCTTTCTGATCATAACTATTCTTTTGAAAACTATTCTGCACTTTATTAAGAAATGTCCAATCTGTCTTGGGGCCGGTGATAGTAAAAATATTTGCCCCTTTACTTTCTATATAAGAATATACCTTTTCAAAAGACGTGTCTGGCTGATATATAATAAATAAATCAAATTGTTCCAGTTCATTAGGTGATAAGGATGGTTTTATAATTGATACCGATCGTTGCTCATTACTTTCAATTGCTTTTTTTAAAGCACCCAGATCCGGATGAAGCATGTTGGAAACTAGTGCAATGTTGGTTTTTTCATCTATTACTTCTATTCCTATTTGCCTGGAATTATTGGCAATGTTCCTTTCATTTTCCAAAGGACTAAGGCTAATCTTTATATTCTTTATTCCAACAGTAATGGCATCCAACACAGCATTGATAATCTGGGAATTCTCGGTCTCACTTAGAACAATTTGTTTTCTATATAGGTTTTGACCAGCTTCTGTAATGGTCAGAGTGGTTGACACCGTATTTTTGCCCTGGTAGGAAACAAAAATTTCCATAGGGTATTTATTTTTTAAAAAGGCGTATTTGTTTGTGTTTACCTGATCTATTCTGATATCCTGATAACTTGTTGTATCTCCAACAACCAGCGGGTAAATGGGGAATTTTTGCCTTCCTCCGGAGAATTCATAATCTTCACCCAGAGTCTGGTTTCCGTCCGTAAGCATCAAAATAGCTGTATTGCTTCCCGCAAAAATATCTTTTAGTGATGAAAGAGCGCGTCCTATATTCGTAGCTTTCTCCGTAAATGATAAACTGTCCAAAGAATTTAACTCTGTCCCAAATACATATTCAGAGACATTAAACTTTTCCGCAATACTAGTATTCTCTTCAATCAGTTTTTTGGCATTAACAAGCTGATTAACCCCGTTTGCCTGACCAATTGATGAAGTATTGTCTGCTAAGATAATTAGATTCGCCTTCTCCAAAGAATATTGCTCTTTGGTGATTTTTGGATTTATTAGAAGTAAAAACACACAAAATAATGCTACAAATCTCAAAAAGGAGAGTGCTATATATAAAGTGCCTTTGCTCTTGGATTTGTAGTAGTACTGAAATATAACCAACCCCAAAGCCAAGATCGCAGCAAATAATATCAGGAATACCGTTTGTAGTTGCATGAAACTTTTTGGATAACACCTAACTGCCGGAACCCAATCCAGTCAGTAGTCTTGCGCTGGGGTTAATAAATCGTGTGACCGGGCATTATGTTAACATACCGCCATCAACATTTAAAACTTGTCCGGTAATATAATCAGACAGATCTGAAGCAAGAAATAAACAGGCATTTGCAACATCTTCAGGAGATCCACCGCGTTTTAGTGGAATTGCCTCTCGCCACCCTTGTACAGTGTTTTCATCTAATTTATCGGTCATTTCAGTTTCAATAAATCCTGGTGCAATAGCGTTACAACGAATATTTCTGGATCCAAGTTCAAGGGCAACAGATTTTGTAAATCCGATAATCCCTGCCTTGGAAGCTGCATAATTTGTTTGACCCGCGTTACCTTTTACGCCAACCACGCTGCTCATATTAATTATGGAGCCTTTGCGCTGTTTTAACATTGTCCGCTGAACAGCTTTGGTCATGTTGAAAACAGATTTTAAATTGATCTCAATAACAGTATCAAAATCCTCTTCTCTCATTCGTATTAACAGATTATCTTTTGTGATACCCGCATTGTTAATTAACACGTCTATTCCTCCGAAATCCTCCAGAACCTGAACAACCAGCTTCTCAGAATCTGTAAAACTTGCCGCATTACTTTTATAGGCTTTTGCCTTTACTCCTTTAGAATTTAGCTCCTTTTCCAATTCAAGCGCGGGAGCTTCACTGGAACTATATGTAAAGGCTATATTAGCTCCATGTTCAGCCAAAACCCTGGCAATACCCATACCTATACCCCGACTTGCACCGGTAATAATAACATTCTTCCCGTCTAATATTTTCATATCATTGTTTTGTTTCCTAACTCGTATTTCAAAGATAAGTTTTGTTTCACATAAAGGCTAAAAAAAATCCCGACTAATTCGGGATTTTCCTCTCAGATATACCGAGGATTCTTGTTGTTATTTTGTACTATCCGACTACTTCTTTAACCTTCTTTCCTATTTCAGCAGGAGAATCCACTACATTTATTCCACACTCGCGCATAATGCGTTTTTTAGCCTGAGCAGTATCATCTGTTCCTCCCACTATTGCCCCGGCATGACCCATAGTTCTTCCTGCAGGTGCCGTTTCACCGGCGATAAAACCTACAATTGGTTTTTTACTACCACTGGCTTTATACCATTTGGCGGCATCCGCTTCTAGTTGACCCCCTATTTCTCCTATCATTACAACACATTCTGTTTCGGGATCATTAATTAGCAATTCTACTGCATCTTTGGTTGTAGTACCAATTATTGGATCACCACCAATACCAATAGCCGTTGTAATACCCAATCCCTGTCTCACTACCTGATCAGCAGCTTCGTATGTTAAAGTACCAGATTTAGATACAATACCAATAGTTCCTTTCTTAAATACAAAACCGGGCATAATACCTACTTTAGCCTCTTCCGGTGTAATTACACCAGGGCAATTTGGTCCTATTAGAGTGCAATCTCTGTCTTTAATATAATTATTAGCCTTTACCATATCAGCTACCGGAATACCTTCAGTAATGGTAATAATGACTTTTATTCCAGCATTTGCAGCTTCCATTATTGCATCTGCAGCAAATGCCGGTGGTACAAAAATGATTGTAGTATCTGCACCTACACTTTGAACAGCTTCCTCAACAGTATTAAAAACAGGTTTTCCAAGGTGCTCGTGGCCACCTTTGCCCGGAGTAACTCCTCCTACTACATTCGTGCCATAGGCTATCATCTGTTCCGAGTGAAATGTCCCTTCACTACCTGTAAAGCCTTGAACAATAATCCTGGAATCTTTATTTACTAATACGCTCATTGTGAATTTGTCTTTTTAGTTATGCAAAAATATATTTTTGAAAACTATTTTTGGGTGGTTAATTGCTTATTGTTTGTTTAAATCTTTTAAAATTGATGAGAGATTTCGCAGATGGGCTAATTCTCTGAATTTTTCTCGGGCTTCACCAGCCGGACTTCCCAAATAACTTTTGCCCCCTTCGAGAGATCTGCCAATACCCGCCTGCGCCATTATTACTGCTTTCTTTCCTATGGTAATACCGCTTATTATCCCAACCTGACCCCAAATAGTAACCTCATCCTCAATTACTACACAGCCTGCAATTCCTGTTTGTGAGGCAATCAAACAATTTTCTCCTATTACCGTATCATGTCCCACCTGAATCTGATTATCAAGCTTGCTGCCTTTCTTAATTGTTGTATCACCGGTAACCCCCCTATCTATGGAGCATAGTGCACCGATATCTACATGGTCCTCTATTACTACACGTCCTCCGGAAAGCAACTTATCATAGCCCTCTGGCCTTCTTTTGTAGTAGAAAGCATCGGCTCCAAGAACTGTACCTGCATGAATTGTGACATGATCGCCTATAACACAATTGTCATACAGACAAACATTGGAATGAATTGTGCAATTATCACCAATTACGACATTATTACCAATAAAGACATTAGGCTGAATATGAGTATTCTTTCCTATTCTGGCAGATTTTGAAATCGACAAATCTGATTTTTCGAACGGCTTAAAGTAATTCGTAAGTGTATTAAAATCCCTAAAAGGATCCTCGGATATCAGCAGTGCTTTCCCAAAGGGGCAATCTACTTTTTTGTTTATTAAAACTACAGTCGCTTTAGAATTTAGGGCTTTGTCATAATACTTTGGATGATCTACAAAAACAATATCACCTTCTTCCACAACATGTATTTCGTTCATCCCATAAACAGAAAAATCATCCGCCCCTACATATTCAGAGTTGATGATTGCTGCAATTTGTTTTAAAGTGTATGGCTTTGGAAATTTCACGAAAAGTTTATCTAAATTAACAACTTAAAATATAAATCAATGATCAAAATAAAATAACCTAATACATTTAAATACAGATATTTATCTATATTTATTCTTTTGCCCTCTCCATATAAGAGCCCTTTTCAGTATCAATTTTAATTTTATCCCCTTCATTAATAAAAAGTGGTACATTTACTTTGGCTCCGGTCTCAACAACCGCTGGCTTCGATGCATTTGTAGCAGTATTTCCTTTAAGTCCGGGTTCTGTATGGGTAACTTCTAAAATGACACTGGCGGGCATATCCACGGATAATGGCATGCTATCTTCCGTGTTAAACATTATTGTAACTACTTCGCCTTCTTTTAAAAGTCCCGGAGCGTCCAGAATATCTTCCTGAAGTGAAATTTGATTATAATCATCAGTATTCATAAAATGATAGGTTGTGCCATCGGAATACAAAAACTGATAAGACCTTGTTTCCACACGTACATCTTCAATTTTATGCCCGGCAGAGAAAGTATTATCCAAAACTTTTCCGTTTGTTACGCTTTTAAGTTTGGTTCGTACAAATGCAGGTCCTTTACCCGGTTTTACGTGTAAAAACTCAATAACCTTATAAATATCATTGTTGTACTTAATGCACAATCCTTTTCTAATATCGGATGTATTTGCCATAGATAATTAATTTGTACTAAAATAGCCTTTCATTATCCCCCTTTGGGAATCACGAATAAACTGTAAGATTTCATCTCTTTCGGGCGTAGCTTCCATTTCTGCTTCAATGATCTGTACAGCCTGAGTGTTGTTATAATTCTTCTGATAAAGTATTCTGTAAATATTCTGTATCTCCCTGATTTTATCTGAATCAAATCCTCTCCTTCGCAGTCCGACGGAATTTATTCCAACATATGACATTGGTTCTCTTGCGCCCTTGACATAAGGAGGAACATCTTTACGCACTAAGGATCCGCCAGTTACAAAAGCATGGTTTCCAATTGAAACAAATTGATGCACAGCCACCAGACCTGCAAGAATAACATTATCGCCAATCGTTACGTGTCCTGCAAGGGTTGAATTATTGGAGAAAATACAATTATTGCCTACAAAACAATCATGGGCAATATGGCAATAGGCCATAATAAGACAATTTTTACCAATGACTGTTTTCATTCTGTCATGGGTACCTTTGTGAATGGTAGCACACTCCCGGATTGTGGTGTTGTTACCAATAACCACAGTAGTTTCTTCCCCTTCATATTTCAAATCCTGAGGCGGTGCTGATATTACGGCACCGGGAAAAATATTGCAATTCTTTCCTATGCGGGCACCTTCCATAATAGTAACATTGGAGCCTATCCAGGTACCATCGCCAATTATCACATTGTTATGGATAGTGGTAAATGGTTCTATAACCACATTTTTTGCAATTTTAGCTCCTGGGTGAACGTAGGCAAGCGGCTGATTCATGCTAATCTTCTTGTTTTGTTTTTACGATTTGGGCCATTAATTCTGCTTCGGACACCAATTTTCCATTTGCATATGCATAAGCCTGCATATGACAGATTCCTCTTCGTATTGGTGAGATAAGATCGCACTTAAAGATTAAAGTATCTCCAGGGACGACTTGTTGTTTAAATTTAACATTGTCGATCTTCATAAAGAAAGTAAGGTAATTTTCAGGATCAGGAACTGTGTTTAAAACCAGTATTCCCCCTGTCTGTGCCATAGCTTCTACCTGTAAAACCCCAGGCATGACAGGCGCTCCGGGAAAGTGTCCCACGAAAAATGGTTCGTTCATGGTAACATTTTTTACCCCTACCACATGAGAATCAGAAAGTTCCATTATTTTATCAACCAAAAGGAAAGGTGGCCTGTGTGGCAACATTTTCATAATTTGAGTGATGTCCATTAATGGAGGTTGATTTAAATCGAATTTTGGAACCTTATTCCTTTTTTCCAATTTAATTATTTTGGACAGCTTTTTGGCAAATTGAGTATTTACGTAATGTCCGGGCTTATTGGCAATTACTTTCCCCTTAATTCTTGTTCCTGCCAATGCTAAATCTCCAATTACGTCCAATAATTTGTGTCTGGCAGCTTCGTTTGGTTGATGTAATGTCAGATTATCTAAAATACCATTAGGCTTCACCGACAGTTTTTTCTTATTAAAAGCCTTTTCAAGCTTCTTCATGGTGGGAGCTGAAATTTCCTTGTCTACATAAACAATGGCATTGTTCAAATCACCCCCTTTTATTAACCCATTTTCCAATAACATTTCCAATTCATGAAGAAAACTAAATGTCCTGGCATCTGCAATTTCACTCTTAAAATCTGCTATTTTCTCTAGGGTAGCATTTTGTGTCCCAAGAACCTTGGTGCCAAAATCTACCATGGTGGTAATTTTGTAATCCTCCGCAGGAATTAATGTTATATCACTTCCGGAAGCTTCATCTTTATAAGTAATTACTTCTTTAACAACATATTCTTCTCGCTCGGCGTCCTGTTCTACAATTCCGGCCTTTTCAAGCGCCTCGACAAAAAACTTGGAAGATCCATCCATGATGGGTGGTTCAGGGGCATCCAATTCTATTAAAACATTATCTATCTCCATGCCCACCAATGCTGCAAGAACATGTTCCGAGGTTTGGATCTTAACGCCTCTTTTCTCAAGATTAGTCCCTCTTTGAGTGTTAACCACATAATTCGCATCTGCTTCTATAATTGGTTCCCCTTCCAGATCAACTCGTTTAAAAGCAAAGCCGTGGTTCTCGGTTGCAGGAACAAATTTCATGGTAACTTTCTCTCCGGTATGCAAACCCACGCCGGTTAATGTTACTTCATTTGCTATTGTACGCTGTTTTGCCATCCTTTATTTATCGTCACTTTTTTTTTCCAAATTATTAATCCTGTTCTCCAGTTTTGGTAGGTTTTTAAAATGAACATAAGATTTATTATAGTCTGCATAGTTAAATGCAGGTGATCCCTGTATGAATTCATCATCTTTTACATTTCTACCTATTCCTGATTGTGCCTGTATCCTAACCCTGTCGCCAATAGTTATATGTCCAACAATGCCAACCTGGCCCCCAATCTTGCAATTTCTTCCAATTTTGGTAGACCCCGCTATACCTGTCTGGGCTGCTATAGCCGTATGCTCTCCAATCTCAACATTATGAGCAATTTGAATTTGGTTATCCAGTTTTACACCATTTCTAAGAATGGTTGATCCGAGCGTTGCCCTATCTATAGTAGTTCCTGCACCAACATCTACATTTTCCTCCAGAATTACATTCCCGGTTTGAGGAACTTTACTATACTCCCCATTTGAATTAGGCGCAAAACCAAATCCATCTGCTCCAATGATTGCCCCACTATGAATTACACATCCCTTTCCGATTATTGATTCTGAATAAATTTTGGCTCCTGCAAAAATCAGAACATTATCCGCTATGGTTACATTGTCACCTATATAGACATTCGGGTAAATTTTTACATCATTACCAATTTTTACATTGTTACCCAAATATGAAAATGCTCCCAAATAGAAATTTTCTCCATAAGTGGCAGATTCTGATAAAAATATGGGCCTTTCCAGTCCCGTTTTGTTATTCTTAACCTGATTGTAATATTCTAATAATTTTGAAAAAGATTCGTAGGCATCATCAACCTTAATCAAGGTAGTAGTAATGGCCTGCTCTGGGACAAAATCTTTATTTACAAGAGTGATTGATGCTTCGGTGCTATATATAAAAGAGGTGTATTTGGGATTAGCCAAAAAAGTTAATGAACCAATTTCTCCTTCTTCAATCTTAGCCAATTTATGCACAGCAACTTCTGGGTTGCCTTCTACCTCACCCTCCAAAATACCTGCAATCTGACTAGCTGTAAATTTCAAATTTTAAAATAATTTAACCCTGTGTTTAGATTCAGACAAAAGTAAGAAAAATTGATTAATGGTATTAAGCAGAATACATGTGCATAAATCCCTATAAATTAGCATATTAAGACTTTCAAAACGCTTTCAAGAAATTGGAGGTGACCAAAATTCAGAATATTAGAGCTAAAGATCATCTTTTGGATAACAGATATAATATTTAGTTACCGTCTCAGACAGGGAGGTTAAATTTAAATGATCCGATGCTTTGGCAACATCTAATAATTTACCATTACTGCGTAAAATATTTATATTCTGGCTATGACGATTATAGGCCTTGTTCTCTATAATTCCTCGGAATACAAAATAGGAGGTTTCTGTTTCGCTCAACTTGTATTTTGTTCTAAAATTCCCAAAAAGTTCATTAAATCTCTTCTCCTTTTCAGGCTGGTCTTTTAGCCTTATATTGAGCAATCTTCGATTCAGAATCATCCCGCAAAGTTTTGACAAAACAAAGTCACTGTTATGCTGCCATTGTTTTATCGCAGCCAATATATCCGTGTCATCGAGACTTGCAAAAAGATCCAAGACCTCCAAATTAAAATTCTCCTTGTCTATTTTGTTTTTCAAAAAGAACATGAGAGCCGGGCTACAAGCCAATTCAACATTCATACCAACCAGTTCCTTTGCCCTCTGTAATGTTTTAATTAGCAATTGCTCAGCTACTAATCCTGTTTTATGAAGGTATACCTGCCAATACATAAATCTTCTGGCCATTAGAAATTTCTCTACGGAATAGATTCCCTTTTCTTCAACAACCAAGATGCCATCCACAACATTTAACATCGTTATTAAACGCTCGGCATTTATATTTCCTTCTGCAACGCCAGTATAAAAACTATCCCGCTTCAAATAGTCTAATCGGTCCATATCCAATTGACTGCTGACCAGTTGATTCAGAAATTTTTTTCTATACGTGCCTTTAAAAATTTCAATTCCTAAAGTTAAACTTCCGTTAAACTTGCGGTTAAGTACCTCCATAAAAAGGTGCGAAATTGCTTCATGATTTATTCCTTCTACCAAACTATGTTCCATAGCATGTGAAAAAGGCCCATGGCCAATATCGTGCAATAAGATAGCACATAGTAATCCTTGTGCTTCCTCATCTGAAACCTCAATCCCCTTAAAGCGAAGTAGTTGTATTGCTTCCTGCATTAAATGCATACTGCCTAATGCATGATGAAAACGAGTATGATGTGCTCCCGGATAAACCAGATATGAAAGCCCCATTTGTGAAATACGCCGAAGCCTTTGAAAATATGGGTCCGCTATCAGGTTGAAAATTAGTGCATCTGGAATTCTAATAAATCCGTAAATTGGATCGTTGAATATTTTAAGCTTGTTTGATTTTGACAAAATAGCTATTGTTTTCAACGGTAAAGATAAGGACTAAATGGACAAGATAACAATCCTTTGGGTAGATGATGAGATAGATTTGCTAAAGCCCCATATTATTTTTCTGGAAGGCAAAAACTATCAGGTAGTAACTTGCAAAAGCGGTCAGGATGCATTGGAAGAAATTAGAGCCCGGAATTTTGATATTGTTTTTCTCGATGAGAATATGCCGGGAATTTCCGGTTTGGAGACATTAGCTGAGATTAAAGCAATAGATACAACCCTTCCGGTAGTAATGATTACCAAAAGTGAAGAGGAGTATATCATGGAAGAGGCTATTGGCTCAAAAATTGCCGACTATCTTATAAAACCAGTCAATCCTAATCAAATACTTCTTTCACTTAAAAAAAACTTAGATCACTCTCGTTTGGTATCAGAAAAGACGACTTCCAACTACCAGCAAGAGTTCAGAAAGATCTCGATGGACCTATCTATGGTCAACTCTTATGAAGAATGGGCAGATCTTTATAAGAAGCTTATTTATTGGGAATTACAATTGGAAGAAATAGAAGATTCCGGGATGTTTGAAATTTTGGAGTCTCAAAAAGTTGAAGCTAATAATCAGTTCGGAAAATTTATTGAAAAGAATTATGCCAACTGGTTTGAGGATGGTGATGGCCCGGTAATGTCGCATACCTTGTTTAAGGAACTAATTCTGCCTGAAATCAAGGATACCCCTACCCTCTTATTGGTGATAGACAATTTAAGGTATGACCAGTGGTTTTCATTCGAAGATGTACTAACGCCTTATTACAAGAAAAGCAAGGAAATGCCATATTACAGTATTCTGCCAACTGCTACACAATATGCGCGAAATGCCATTTTCTCGGGCCTTATGCCCCTGGGAATGGAAAAAAAATACCCCGAATGGTGGAAGAACGATACGGACGAAGGGGGAAAGAATTTATTTGAGGATAAATTCCTTGGAGAACAATTAAAACGATTGGGACTTGACTTAAAATGGGAGTATCATAAAATCAGTAGTCTTAAACAAGGTAAACATCTTTCTCAAAACTTTCGTTCCCAAAAGAAAAATGACCTTACGGTTCTGGTGTATAATTTTGTGGATATGCTTTCACATTCCAAAACCGAGATGGATGTTATTAAAGAATTGGCATCCAATGATAAGGCTTATCGGTCCTTAACCAATAGTTGGTTTAAGAATTCGCCTCTTCTTGAGATCATTCAACAGGCTCAAAGTATGGGCTTAAAATTAGTCATTACTACAGATCACGGAACTATAAATGTAAAACAACCTTCTAAAGTGATTGGAGACAAAGAGACCAGTCTTAATCTTAGATATAAAACAGGCCGGAGTCTTACATATAATAGCAATGATGTGATAGAGGCCAAAGACCCTGCTAATATTCATCTGCCAAGTATTACAATGAGTAGTTCATTTATTTTTGCAAAAAATGACTTGTTTTTTGCTTACCCAAATAATTACAACCACTATGTGAGCTATTACAGAAATTCTTATCAACATGGAGGTGTTTCTCTGGAGGAAATGATTATACCATTTGTGGTGCTGGAGCCAAGATAATCATATTTGCGTTTTTACTTTTTTCATGTGTTAAACCAACAAGAATTGCTAAGAATCCTTCCGGTAATTAATGGGCATTTTATCAAATTATTGATTCTTGCTAGAATCTAATTAGACTTACCACGACTAAACTTTGCCCTCTAAGGATTATTTCAAATAGATTTGTCTGGAAATCATTTGGTAAATAAAAAAGGCATTTCGGACATTTAAAGCGAGGCTTCGTCCTTTGAGATGGTTTAAATTTTTGAATTTCAACTTTATTTGTGTATTAAACTTTGGAATAGTGATGTAAAGCACTAAATATGCGGGGCTTTACCTAAAATACTATTCTATATCTGAATACTAACTTT
Source organism: uncultured Eudoraea sp. (assembly GCF_947490415.1). GTDB lineage: Bacteria > Bacteroidota > Bacteroidia > Flavobacteriales > Flavobacteriaceae > Eudoraea. Next base: position 187,796 of record NZ_CANLGX010000003.1, on the reverse strand, counting down.
AAAACAACCATGGAATGAGAAAAGGAATTACATTTTTAGTCATCTGCTTATTGAGTTTTCAATTTGCAATGGCCCAGGCAATCACAACGCATCAATATAGAAAGGTAGCACCTGAAAATATGCAGGAGTATTTAAAAAGAGAAACTACGTATTGGGCCAAATGGGCAGAAAAGGAAGTTACAAAAGGCAACCTGACATTTTGGGCCATTTTACAAAGGGTCGGAGGTGTAAACCAGGATACCAGCCCGAATATCCTAATAATAAATACTTTTAAAGATATTGACAAAGGAGCAGATTGGGGAAGTATAGACGCAATGTTTCCGGATGTTAAAATGGAAGATATTGCAACATGGGAGATTAGCACCAATATGCATCACGTATTCCTGAGCGATCTTCCCAACCATATCCGGGCAGAAAATTCAACCAATGATGATTATAAATTTGTGCGGATCATTTATCACGACACAAAAAATTCAGGGCAGCACCTTGCTTTTGAAGCCGAGAAATGGAAACCTATGGTAGAAAAGGCCATGAAGGAAGGGAAAACTAGCATGAAAGGCTGGGGTAATCAGGCCATCATTTCTCCGGTTACTTCTTCGTTCACCTATAGCAGCTATTCCTATGATATATTTTCCTCCCTGCAAGAAGCATTATCACCTGCTTTTAGCGATGACTGGGCCGCACCTGAAGGATTTTGGGATGGCTTTCAGGAGAACTATAACAAACGTAATTCCAACGTTTACAGAATTGTTGCAGGTGCATCTGCCCCTACAGAGTAAACAAACCTGAAAGTATTAAAGACAAATGGAAAGCCTTGAATAAATATTCAAGGCTTTTTTTGGTAATTAGATAGATCACAATTTCTTTCAAAGAGCACATTTTAACTTTTAGCATATTCTGGCCTTTGATAAATAAAGAATATTATTCGGACATTAAATGAAGGCTTTAGTCCTTGATGACTTGCTGTATATTATTATTAATTAGCAATTTAGACTCATCTGATAAGATAAATTGATTGGTTAATATTAACAAATAACTTCAGAATTATGGAACTAGATGAACAAAAATTGCATGCTTTATTGGGGAAAGTTGTAGTGGAAATGGGTGCTGCTGCCAACGGTCCTCTTATTACTATTGGAGATAAGCTTGGACTGTACAAATCACTATCAGAATTAGGGCCAATGTCTGCTGCTCAATTGGCCAAAGCAACAGAAACTGCAGAAAGATATGTCAGGGAATGGCTGGCAGCTCAGGCGGCATCGGGCTATGTAGAATACGATAATGTAAATGATACATTCTTTATGACCCCGGAACAAACAGCAGCTTTTGGTGATAAAAATAGCCCTGTGTTTATGACCGGTGCTTTTTATGCAATTACCTCGCTGTATCACGATGAACCCAAAATGGTAGAAGCATTTAAATCCGGGGAAGGTATTTCCTGGGGAAATCATAATAAATGTTTGTATTGCGGGACTGAGAAATTTTTTAGTCCCTCATACGAAGGCAATTTAATCTCAAGTTGGATTCCGTCACTTAGTGGTGTTGAAGAAAAACTTAAAAGAGGTGCAAAAGTTGCTGACATTGGTTGCGGACATGCAGCTTCTACAATTATTATGGCCAAGGCATTTCCAAATTCCACGTTCATTGGGGTTGATTTTCATGACAAATCTATTGAACATGCCAAATTAAAAGCAAAAGCTTCAGGTGTTAATAATATTTCCTTTCAAGTTTCCACAGCTAAAGAACTTCCCGGCGATGGCTATGACCTTATTACATTCTTTGACTGCCTTCATGACATGGGAGACCCGGTTGGAGCTTGTGCGCATGTAAAGAACGCATTAAAACCTGATGGCAGCTGCATGATTGTTGAACCATTTGCTCATAACACTTTAAAAGATAATCTCAATCCAGTAGGAAGAGCTTTTTATGCATTTTCCACACAGCTTTGTGTACCTTGTTCAATTAACCAGGAAGTTGGATTGGCACTTGGTGCACAAGCAGGTGAAAAAAGGTTAAAGGATGCTATTATGTCTGGTGGCTTCAGTCGTTTCAGACGTGCAACTGAAACCCCATTTAATTTAATTTTAGAAGCACGGCCCTAACGAATAGAAACCAAAAAAACTAAACTCGTTTTTTAAATTAATACCAAAACATTTTAAATATGGGAAACATACAGCTTACCGCAAGATTTTTAATACATGAAGGTAAAGAGGAAGAATTTAAAAGCATAGCAGCTCAGTGCCTGAATATTGTAAAGGAGAAAGAAAAAGATACCACCTTGCAATACGACTGGTTTTTTAATACAAAGGGGAATGAGTGTGTTGTAAGAGAAACGTATTTAGATTCAAATGCAATCTTTCTTCATTTGGGAAACCTCGGAGATTTACTAGGCCAGTTCCTTCAGATAGCTGACTTTTATCCAGAGATTTACGGGAGTCCCTCTAAAGAAATTCTGAACGCCATTAAAGACATGAACCCTAAAACTTATTCCCTTTATCAGGGTCTTTAATTGGATTAGATCTTAGGTCTAAGGTTTTTATTATTTATCCAAACAGGATTATTAAGGTTCCCTAATTCAGAGCCTAAATTGTAATGCTCCAGGGTCAGCCTGATGGTTAATTTATAAATCCTAAGTCTTTTCCAAATAAACAGCCCTTCAATTGAAGTTTATCCTCGTTTATTAATAAAAATTAACATAATTACTCATTATCTTTGAATAGCGCAGTTCTGTACTTAGTTCAGGATTCAAACTTTAATCTAAAAAGAAAACCAAATTATGATTAGGATTATCGCTATTACCGCCCTGTTTTTTTTAAACGGATACATTACAAGAAGCCAAGCTGATAAACCGAAACTGGTTGTTGGTATCGTGGTAGATCAAATGAGATTTGATCATCTTTACAAGTATCAGGAGCGGTTTTCCAACGGCGGATTTAAACGAATAATGCGCGACGGATTTAACTATAAAAACACTCAGTATAACTATATTCCTACCGTTACTGCAGCCGGACATGCATCTATATATACAGGGACAACCCCATCTGCGCATGGAATCATCGGAAATACCTGGTATCAGCGGAGTTCAAAACAGGTCATTACAAATATTGGGGATAGTAACGAACTTATCGTTGGAACCACGGATGTTAACAGCTATGGTGCATCTCCAAGAAATCTTCTTACGACTACCATTACTGATCAGTTGAGAATGGGCACTAATTTTAGGGCTAAAGTAATAAGTGTTTCCCTAAAAGACCGCGGTGCTATTTTACCCGGAGGACATGCGGCTAATGCTGCATATTGGCATGACTGGAAATCGAGTCCCGGTTATTTCGTAAGCAGTTCTTATTATATGGATGAATTACCTAAATGGGTGACCAGTTTTAATAAATTGGAAAAATCAAATTCATATTTATCAGATTCCTGGTCAACTCTTTATCCAATAGAATCCTATACGGCTAGCGCTCCGGATGACAATAATTATGAGCGGGCTCTTGGCGGTAAAACAAGTGCAACTTTCCCATATGATTATAAGAGCATGAGGGAGCGCTACAGGGAAATAGGTGCTGAATTTCAATTAATTTGGGTTACCCCCACTGGAAATTCCTTGTTGACGGATTTTGCCATAGAAGCAATTAAGAGCGAAGGCTTGGGTACAGACGATATTACAGATTTTATTAATATAAGCTATTCAGTTCCTGACGTTATCGGACATACTTTTGGGCCGCAGTCCGTAGAGTTTGAAGATGTAATATTAAGATTGGACAGGGACATAGAAAATTTATTAAAATCACTTGATGCAACTGTTGGTACTGGAAATTATTTACTGTTCTTAACCTCTGATCACGGGTCTGTACCTGTAGCTTCCTACCTGGCAGATCATAAGCTACCTGCAGGGCTTGCTCATATAAATCAATATGAGACTGCTCTTCTGACTCATTTGAATTCAAAATATGGCACAAACCAATGGATTGAAAATTTCGATGGGGAGGCTGTATATCTAAACCGGGATGTAATAAAGCAAAAAAAATTATCTCTTAGAGCAGTACAGCAGGAGGCTGCAGATTTTCTGATGACTCTTGATGAAATTACCGGAGCACTTACTGCATCGGATCTGCAATCACAAAGTTATAGTTATGGTATGAAGCAAATGCTTCAAAATGGCTATCATTCGAAAAGATCAGGAGATGTCCTTTTAATATTTAAGCCAGGGTTTATTCAGAATTTGGACCCCAGAATAACCATGCAAAAAATTAAAGGTACTACACATGGTTCCGGGTATGCCTACGACACCCATGTTCCTATGTTATGGTTCGGAAATTCTATTCCTAAAGGTAAATCCGTAAGAAAAGTATCTGTAGTCGATATTGCACCCAGCATCGCACAGATTCTGAATATACCCTATCCTAGTGGAACAAGCGGGGAACCCTTAATAGAACTGTTTGAATGAAAAACCCTTCAGTGAATATGGAGATAAGGGATTTTTTATTTTAAAAAGTAATGGAGTATTGATGCAAACGGTAGATAGCGTTTTATTTTAGCCTTGCAACGTTTAATATCTCCTTTCTGTATGAGTTGTCATTTGCCAAAACATCAAAAAAGTCACTGATAAATCTTCTTGCCGTTGCAAATTCCTTTGGATCATCAAAGCTTGATTCTAGATCATTAACAACCGTCATAATTTTGCTTTTATTATTCAGGAATTCATTCCTTACGTTTTGGTATGTTGCCGGGTCGCGTTTAAAACCCCTATATAATCTTTGAGTGACATCAGTTATACTCAGTACTTCACCCTGAACCTGAGAGACAACTGCGTAGCTGGCATCAACCAATCCTGACATATCAAAATCATATGGTACCGGCATAATATTGTTATCTACAAACAAAAGTTTTTCATTATGCCGATAAGCCGAGGAATAATCGGTATTACCAATCATAAACTGAAAAAAATCATTTCTAACCGAACACAGATCATCCTGTTCAAGCGGATGTATAGACCTTGTAATTTGCTTACCATTGCATCTGTCTTTTACCTCATCAATATCTTCTATAAAAAATCCTTTTACGGTATAGGTTTTCACTTTCTGTCCTTTTTCATCCGTAAAATCAATATGCAACAATCTCGTTTTAAAATGATAAGGAGAGATAAGTTCATACAATTTATACGCCATATATTCCTTTACAACTTTATCATTATAGTCCTTCTGAAGCACACATGGAAGTACGAGTTTTAGTTTCTTATTTCCCTCAAACAAGGTTCCGGCGGAAACTGATTTTTTAATTTTCATTTTCACGGGCGGGAAATAGCAATTTTCCCTTCTGTAATTCCCCCTTGCTCTAATTTTTACTTCTAAAGTTTTCCAGGACTCATCGCTTGTCATATAGCCAATTTCACTATCAATATATGTGCTGTCATTGGTTTCTTTCCTTAAAACTTTATTAGAATAACTCAGCTTAACGGGTAAAGCATCATTTTTAAGAAAGAGCTCAGTGACCTGATTATCCTGCTCGCTTTTTGCTAATTCCTGCGAAAAAACAGGTCCAAAAAAATGAAGATATATGAAAAGGAAAAGAAATATGGCTTGCTTATTCACTAGATTGTAGTTAGATTTACTTTCATAAGTTAATAAATTTTAAGTTATTAGACGATATCTTTCCATATTAAATTACAGAACATTAATCGTATTGATTGTTTCAATAGTCGTTACGTTTCTGGCTTTTAGATTCAATTTAAACTTTTATGTTGATCTTACCATGTTAAGTATTGCCATAATATTTCCTCTGGTTTTTACTATACGTGGTTCGTTCAGGCGTCGGGAAAAGGCCCTGCAGCATTTGAGTAAATTCAGAAGTGCTCTAAAGACTGTTCACTATTTTGTAATGAGTAACCAGGAACTCTCTGCAGAAAGCAAAAAAGAAATGACCGATATTTTGCTTAACATTAGTGAGCAAACTATGGATCAACTAAAAAATAATGATGACAACACAAAAGATCTGGATGAAATCATTGACAAGGTGCTTACGTTTATCGTCGCCAACGATCAAACAGTTTCCAAAAATTTAAAAGACAGAACTTTTCGTTTTATGAAAGATCTGCATGAATCTATAGAAAACCTGCACGCTATTAACACTCACAGGACTCCAATAAGCTTAAAGGCCTATTGTCTCGTATTCATCTATATCTTCCCATTAATTTATGCTCCAACCATTATCTTTGATGTTGGCTTGGAAAACAATCAGGGAATTACCTATTTTATAGTTTTGCTTACTGAGTTTATACTTATTTCTCTTTACAACATCCAGGATCAGTTAGAATATCCGTTTGATGATATTGGCTTGGATGATATCAATCTTGAAACATTTAAACTTAACAGATAGTCCAAAACGGAGAAACTCTTTATCTAAGGAAAGGAAAGGCAACCACTTTACAATACTCCCGCCTAATATCCATTCTAAAAATATAATGGATATATACTTAAAGATTTAAGAACACTTCATTATATTTTACAATTGAGAATAGGACAAAGGTTTTAAAAAAACCCTGTATATATTTGAAACTGTATTAGCGTACTCCGGTAGTTTTGAAATTCGCTGCCATTCCTGATTAGGGCCAAATTTCGCCCAGTTTGCGTCGCGCTCTGCCATGTCTTTAAATGCAATTAAATAGGTGAGACAAGGCATTTGTGGCCCCGCGATTTTCTCTCCAAAAAATACGGAGTGCAGGCCTACCTCATCAAAAATGCTCAATTCACTTTCATTAAACATTTTTACTTTGCGCTGAAAAGCATCTTCATTATAGCTCTCATAGGTTCGTAATTCAAAAACCATGGAACCCTCTGATGGTTTTACTAATTTTGGTATACCATCGAATGCCGTAAACAATGACGTTACATATCGTTCTACAGGAAAAATTTCCTGAGAAGTTTTACTGTATGCTGCAGATGCCTGCAAAAAAACTGAATCATCCTTTAGATTATCAAGCACCTTTTGGTAGCTATTCAAATCATTATAAGCAATTAACAAATAGATCTTCTTTGGCAAAGCATCGCCAATTTCTTCAAATGCTCCAATATTTTTAATTCCATGTTTGTTTAAAGCAGGTATTAAAGCATTTTCAAAATAATCATGTAAAACCTTAACAGGTTTCCCAAATTTTAACTCATATTCCCGAAGTTCATAAACTTCCTTTTGGCTGAATCCAAAAGCACCTAAAAATAGTATAACTACAATTGTAAATTTTTTGATCATGATTAAATTTTTAGCACATATTAATTACATTGTTATAAATCTAATTCTTATTTCATAAATACCCGGATTAATTTATTGCAAATCCTCTTATATCCTACAGAATCTTTTTATAGGCCTTAAGTATATTTTCAATCCGTTTGTTTTCCTCCTGGTCTATAATCTTCTTTTCCGGGTTTTCATCCAGCCATTTTAGGGTCCTTTTTATACCTTCTGCAAAGGGGATTATAGCTTTAAAGCCGGGGACAAATGTTTTTATTTTGGTATTGTCAAAAATCACACTTTCGGCTTTATCAGCAAGTAAAGTGCCTGTATAAGAAGGTTCTATTTTACATATAAAATCTGAAGCAATATGCACTACTTTTGCTTTACAGCCCAGACTACTTGCCAGGATTTCATAGATCATGTTCCAACTTAATATTTCGTCAGAGGTAATATGGAAAGCATGGCCTGTAGCCTGTGATAATCCCAATAATCCTACAAAGCCCCTGGCAAAATCATCAGAATGTGTAACGGTCCACAATGAAGTTCCGTCCCCATGAATAATAATTTCCTTTCCTTTTAGAATTCTATCGGCGGCGGTATACTCTTTAAACCCACCAATAGCTATAGGGATAACAGTGTCATAAGTCAAAGAGGGCCTCACAATGGTAATCGGAAAACCTTCTTCCCTGTATGCTTTCATCAATCTATCCTCGCATTTAATTTTATCATTGGAGTAATCCCATAAATTATTACATAGAGGAGTAGACTCAGTAATGACAGGGTAACTCAATGGTGTCTGATAACATGATGCCGAACTTATAAAAATATATTGCTTGGTTTTCCCTTTGAATAAAGTAATATCCCGCTCAATATCTGCTGATGTAAAAGCTATCCAGTTAACCACAACATCCCAGCTATGAGCTTTCAGTTCTGTCAGACTAGATAGAATGTTGATGTCGCCTAAAATAGTTTTTACCCCTTCTATTTCTACCTTGTTTATCCCTCTGTTCAAGTGATACAGCTCTATCCCTTTTGAAATAGCCAATCTGCTAGACGCACTGCTAATATTTCCTGTACCCCCTATAAATAATACTTTCATATATTTTCCTAAAGAATTACAAAGTACTGAATTATCCAGAACAGTCAATACCTCAGGTTAATAATATTGTTTGAGAGATTTTTATAATAATTCTTCAAGTCAACAGAGGAAAGTATTATTCAATATTGCTAAATACCATCTAAATGATAAATCCTTACCTTAGATATTTAATAATGAAAGAGCCGCTTTAAATGATAAATCTCGATAGACGAACCAAACAAATTATACATCTTCAAATAAAATTTAAAACATGCTGTCACTTTACAAAGAGTAATTTTATTTCTAGACTTAACCATACAACTTCGATTCTTACCTTTTTATTTGTAATCATTGGATTTACAGGCTGTTCGGGTACCTCGGAGAAAACTTCAATAGATACACGACCCAATATTTTAATATTAGTGGCAGATGATCTGGGTTATGCAGATCTCGGTTGTTTTGGCGGAGACATTGCAACTCCCAATATTGATGGTTTGGCATCAAGGGGCATCCGGTTTAGCAGGTTTCATACAGCACCCATGTGTGCTCCCACTAGGGCAATGCTTTTAACAGGTAATGACAACCATATAGCAGGAGTAGGAAGACAGGCCCTAAGTACACAGGTTTTTGGCTACGAAGGATATCTGACCAGCCGTGTGGCCACCATTCCCGAATTACTTAAGGAAGATGGTTACCACACCTACATGGCCGGTAAATGGCATCTGGGTACTGACAGGGAGGCCAACCCGAACCAAAAAGGTTTCGAACATTCGTTTGTTCTGCTTGAAGGTGTTGGAAATCATTATAACAGCCAGGGATTATTTAAAGGTATCCCGGTTTCACATTACACAGAAGATGGAAAACCCACAAAATGGCCGGAAGGATCTTATTCTACAGATCTTTATACCGATAAACTCATTGGATATATTGATCAGCACAAAGATGATGAACGTCCATTTTTTGCCTATGCTGCATATACTTCACCGCATTGGCCACTGCAGGTTGATAAAGCTTATTGGAAAAAGTATGAAGGCCGGTATGATGAAGGTTATGATAAATTAAAGGAAGAAAGGTTTCTAAGTCTTAAAAAGGCGGGGATGATTCCTGAGGATGCGGTCTTACCTCCTACTCACCCTTCAGTAAGGCCCTGGAATTCTCTTTCGGCGAATGAGAAAAAAAGAGAATCGCGAAAAATGGAACTCTACTCAGGAATGGTGGATAATCTTGATGTAAATATTGGCCGTATCGTACAGCATTTAAAAGATATTGGGGAGTACGAAAATACCCTGATTATTTTTATGTCTGATAATGGGGCCGCAGGTGAGGATTATTATAATAATCCAGGGATCAGACCTTATATAAATCCATATTTTAATAATGACTATGAAACCATGGGAGAAGCAAATTCTTTGATTTCCTATGGTCCCCAATGGGCAGAAGCCGGTTCTTCACCCTTCAGGTATTACAAGGAATATGCCACTAACGGAGGTATTATAGCCTCCATGATTATAACCGGCCCCATGGTAGCGGAGCAAAATGTAATTGCAAACGACTTTCTAACGGTTATGGATATAGCTCCTACTCTGTATGACATGGCCAAAATAAGCTATCCTCAGAAATTTAACGGGAATTCACTATTCCCTTTGAAGGGAAAATCACTTTTGCCATTTATTTCAGGTAGAACAAAATCTATACACACAAAGGACTATGTTTTTGGTTTGGAGCACAGCGGAAATACAATGTTGAGGAAGGGGCAGTGGAAAATAACCAATTTCAGTGATCCATTCAGTTTATCGGAATTTGAACTCTATAATCTCGATGAAGATCTGGGTGAAATGCATGATTTAAAAAGCACCAATCCCCAAAAATACCAGGAAATGTATCAGGAATGGACCAATTTTGCGAGTGAAATTCAGGTGCAATTACCTGGCATTAATTACGATTAAACTAATAAATTACCATCGCCCCTTATTTCATACTTTCTATGTTAAGGAAACAAATTTCTTCTTATAATTAATTATGCCCCCTCTTTTTTGGGCTTTGGAGGAAGTTTGAATTCCTCAGGTTGCGGATCCAAAGGTTCTAATTTCTTTCCTTGTAATCCCGGATGGTCTGCAGGGATAAAATTTGATCTGAATTGCCAGTATGCCATAGGCATTGGTGAAACAGGCTCCCCATCAGAATGATGAATAGTCCCACGATAGGGATTCAAATATTCCCAAACAATTTCTCCTTCCGGGGTAACTTCAAAAAAACGACCTTTGGGCCCTTCATTGATAAAGGTATTTCCATTTTGCATGCGTTGTGCACCCGAAATAAAGCTTCCATAGAAGGAAAGTGTGTCCGGCGCTATATACTTCCAAACAGGTTCCTCCGGCCCAAATTGACCGTCTTCATTCCTTAGATAGTTACCTTTATTATCGGTGGGTAGTTCTAATTCGTATACTGCCGAATAATCCAGACTATCCGGACCCATTGGAATATCATTATTAAAGACTGTGAGATGTCCTGCACCCGGTAGGCCTTTCTCAATCCACCGTACATCGTGCTGACCGAACAATTTCTGATCTGTTGAATCTCCCGCGTTATAATTTTTAGGATTTCCCCAACGATATAAAAAATCACCGCCCTGACCCATTTTCCCTCCTGTATGGCCGGTAGCTTCTTCCGTAGTTGTACTATGGTCAATAATAAATATTTCATCCAAATTTGGGGAGCTAAAGGCAATTTGATCCAGTTCAGGATTGTAGTTAATGGCATTTAAATGATAAACATCAGCGCCCCTGTTTTCAACTGTTTGATTCCTCCATGCTCTTTTCATTTTATGCAATACCGCCATACTGTCATGGGAAATAAGGGCTGGTATTTCACCGTCTTTATTAAAGTCGAGAAGTTCAGGGTGTGCTGCAACATCCCCATAATTATCCTTGGTTTCATCATAATCCTGTATTAAATGGTCCCAGATATGCCATTCCCATACAATTTCACCCCCACTTCTACCCTGAGGTTTTATTTCAACTATTTTATCGGGCCAAAGCCCGGCTTTTGGAGTAAATTCGGGCTTTCTGCCAGCCTGTAAAACCTCTTCTTCCGACTTTGCTTCCCAGGCAATGGTGAGAAAATTTCCATTTGGCAATACAGCCATATCATGATGTGCATGATGTTCTTCATTGGCGTATTCAAAATCCCATAGTATTTTACCGTCCCAGCTAATTTTTTGTAGCCTGCCGGCATTACCTCCACCACCGAATACCGGAAAATCAGGATCTACCGAAAGCAGACTTAGGGAACCATCGTCATTTAAATAAAAACTATTTACCTCATAATTCCCTTTCCATTCATGAACTACTTTTCCCTCCCGGTTAACAAGGTAGGTAGAAGCAGAATTTGCCGGTCTGAATATCACATACCCAGGAGTAAGACCTTCTGTGGTTTTTGTTAAACCACGCGGTATATAAAGACCGAACATATTACGATCCTTTTTGTCGGGTTCGTCAGCTATTGGTTTTTTATCAGTACAATGGACAAGGATGGCCGCTAAAATAGCGGCAATTAGATATTTCTGAAATTTTTTCATGTTTGAATTATGGTTAATTGGCTGGAATTTTAAAAAATACAAAAGTGAATTTAGTAACTCTTAACGAATTATTCATAATGTTATCCTTCAAATTAATTCTAAAAATTCATTTTCTTTATTTCTGAAATAAAATTTATTATGCCTCCTCAAATTAATTCTCTTATACCGTTTCCATTATAAATAGCTAATTACTAAGTAATAAGATTAACCTTAATTGTTTATCTTACCTAAAAGAATATTAATATCCTTAAACCAATGAATATCCTAAGCAAACTTTCAGTTCTGATTCTACTAATTTCATGTTCCCAAAAAAAAGAACCTATGAAACATATATTTTATTTACATGGTATGATAATAGAAGTACAGGGAATTCATGCTGTAAGCCCTCAGTTCGGGGCATATGAATACACCACTATTATCGATTCCCTTAAAGCAACCGGCGCTAAAATTCATGCAGAAGTAAGAACTGAGAAGACCGATTTTAATGAATTTGGAAAGAAAATTTCTAAGGAAATAGACGATCTTATAGCAAAGGGGGTAGCACCTTCGGACATTACAGTAATTGGGGCATCCAAGGGAGGTATGATAGCCATGTATATTTCAGATTTGAATATAAATAAGGTGAATTATATACTGTTGGGCTCAAGCAGTGATTATACCCGAAAGAATTTTGACTGGAACCTGCACGGGAATATATTAGGGATTTATGAAAAATCAGATACCGTTGCCGGCAACAATTACCAATACTGGATAGATAAATCTACAAATGCCTCTAAATTTGAACAGCTTCAAATAAATACGGGACTTGGGCATGGGTTTTTGTACACCCCAAACAGTGCTTGGCTGAACCCGGCAAAGGAATGGATGACCCAAACCGATTGAACCAATGGCTGACCAAGACAAAAGTGCCTGATATAAATGTGATTGAAGTAAGCCAACCTAAAGAACTTAATTTTTCAAATCCTTGATAATTAGTTGCCATATGACGAAGAGCCAAACCCTCAATTTATCCATTTAACTGGTGAAAAAGAAGGTCTCCGTTTTTCTTCATTGCTATATATCCCAATTATTCCTTTCATAAATCCGGATGGGAAGACACCTTCATGTTGCTCTCCTTCAAGCACATCTAAATATAATTTCAAATTATCAATTCTTTTCATATTCAGTTCATTAACTAATACATACAAATCCGTAACCATCCCAAAACCTTCTTCATTTTCACCTACTGCAAAATAAACTCTCGTTTCTTTACTGAATAAACCCTTATCCAGAACAGAAACTTGTTTCATAACATATCTATCATGCCTGGCATTGTTCCAATCATCCCACCATAGTGACGGACTTATAATAATATAACGATTAAACAATTCCGGTTGGGTAAGTAACGAATGTATTGCCGCTAATCCACTTAGGGAATTTCCAATTAGCACCCTGTCAGAGTCACTTACATTGAAATGCTCTTCAATGAAAGGAATAAGCTCATCTTTAAGGACCTTTAAAAATGTATCGGTACCACCTGAACCAATATAATCCACCGGATTAGATGCGAGAAAATGAGTACTGTCGGGAGGAGTGAATTTGGTAGGTGTATAATCTCTAGTCCGATTTTCTACTTTTGGTATACCGTCTGCTTCATTGGTATAGCCTATACCAATGAAATAGGCAGCTGGAATATAGTTGAAGTATTCATAATTAGAGCTCATTGCAGCAGAAGGAACAAATAAACTTAAAGGATCAAGAAAATAAAATGCAGAAGCTTGCTCACCATTTTCAGGATCTCTAAGCGGTTCCCTAATATAAATCCTATAGTTTATGCCATTAGATGATATAGGCAAATCAAAAACATGTACTTTAAAGGGATATTCAAATGGTTTAGATTCAATTGTTTGGGCAAACAACTTAAACGAAAATGACCAAATGACTAAGACGAATGTTAATTTTTTCATGTCCATGATATTTAGTTTTCATATAAGGACGAGCGAAAACTTCGCATGTTGCAAGCTTACAATTGAGCATCACAAAGGGATATAATTATTGATGATATCCTACTTATATGAACTAAGATAATACAGCTAATATTATAAGTACAATCCACTTAAAAAAAGACCTCCACATTAGATAGGGTCACAGATATCTCTTTGGTTGATGATATTTAAGTATAACGGTCTCGTATAACCGTCAGTTACGGGTTTATATGCATTGATTTTCGGTTCGGAAAAGAAGTTAGCGATTCCGAGTGGATTCGGACATAATCGAATCCGCCGTAATTGCGGTTAGACATTGTTGGCAATAGTTTTTAATTTAATATACAGTGAAAGGTTTTATCATTTTTCTTTCAACTGCATTGGGAATTTCAGAGATTAGCACATAATTCCCTTTTTCAAGAGTTGCTTCAAAATAACCAGTTTCTCCTGCTGGTAAATCTTCAACTCCTCCCAAAAACAATAATCCCCCAGGTTCAGGTGAACGAAATGCTTTAAAATCAACTATGTTTAACCAATTATTCAAATCAGTTACTAAACTGTCATTTTCAATTTTAACCAAATTAACATCATGTCCCATTAAGTGTTCGTATTGTTTTTGGTCTTCAAATATTGCCTCAAATGTATAATTTCCTGATTTTATTGAGTCAATAAATGTTATTCCCTGTTCACTTGATATACCTATTTTAAAATCAGCTTTTGGGGGTTCATTTCCATTAGATTCATTACTTACTTTTAGCTCTTTAATCATGCCCATGAAAACATGTCCCAAACCGTTTGGCATCCTAACATAGCATTCCATAATGTATGTCCCAGGCTCAAGAAATATTGTCGACTTGGATGTTGTTTTTTTTGAGGTTAATCCAACTCCTCCAGCCAATTCTACTTTATAAAACCACTGCGGTATTTTTTCAAATTCCTTCATACCTGCTTCCATTTCTCCTTTTCCAAAATGCTCAAATGCTGAGATAAAAGGTGGGAATAAATCTTTTTTGTACGTGGTTAATCCCAAGGTGTCGGGCATTTTTTCTAATATAAAAAAGTGTGGTTCAAACGATTTGTTTATGTATTTAAATGTAGTCCAACCAGATTTAATTTCATCCACGGTTTGGAAATCCATTCCGTTTGTTATTACTTCTACATAGTTGTCCTTTTTTTCAACTTTGTTCTCTGAATCATTAGATTCCTTTTTCTCTTTGCATGAGGAAGAAGCTATTAATGCTAATACTGTAAAAATTAATATTGAGCTTTTGCGTTTAAATTTCATATTGTTAGATTTTAATCAAATTATTGCCAACGGTTGGGCTATGGTTTCGTTGTGGAATTTTCCGCAGGAAATATTCCACCGTAAGATCAGTCGTATTTTATAAAATTAATTTTGGAGTGGCACAAAACCACAATGAATTATAGCCATTGTTGTAGCTAGTTTTCATATTTGTAAAAATGGTCAAATTGCTGGATGCCGTTTATGCCATTCTGTGGCTTGTTCAAATTCATAACCCAATCTGCATAATATAGATTCACTAAATGGAGCTCCCATTAGTTGTAAACTAAGAGGATATCCTTCTTTCGATTTTCCACATTGAAATGTAATTGCAGGAGTTCCTGAAAGATTAGCAGGTATAGTAAAGTGCATATTAGCAGCTGCTACATAAGGATTAAAATTTTCCATATTTCCTCTTTGGATTTCATGAGTAATCCCTTCTGGTAAAGTTCCTGCTGGAGCCACTATAACATCAACATTCTTAAATGTTCTTAAAAATTCCTCCTTAAATTTTTCTTTAGCTAATTTGGCATCTTCGTAATCTTTTATAGATACAGATTTACCATAAGCAAGGAAATCACGAAAATAGGGACCATACAAATCTTCTTTTGATGGATAATTAATTTTATGAGCAACCACAGCCTCTGGTGTGCAGATATTAAACCAAATTCCACCCAGAGTATTTTTGTCCCAAGGAATTTTAAATCTTACAATTTCTGCTCCTAATTCCTCTAATTTATCAACTGCATTCAATATGCTGTCAACAATATCCTTATCAACACCATCGGCAATATAACTTTCATCCAATCCAATTCTGAGTCCATCTATTCCCTTTGCTAGTTCAGCACTTAAATTTGAAGCAGGTTTATTTATAGAGTTTGGATCTTTTTCGTCATAACCACTAATTACATCAAACATAATAGCAGCGTCTTTCACACATCGAGTAATTGGACCAACATGATCAAGAGAATCACTTAAAGGTAAAACACCATATTTACTAACTCTACCAAAAGTTGGTTTGAGTCCAACAACACCATTTGCCATTGAAGGAAAACGAATAGAGCCTCCAGTATCTGTGCCAAGTGAACCAAAACAAAGTCCAGCGGCAGTGGCTACACCTGAACCGCTTGAAGAAGCGCCAGCCCAATGTTGCTCTTCCCATGGGTTTATAGGAATTTCAAAGTCACTATGATATCCAGCCATAGCACCTTCAGTAAGATTTAATTTACCCAGAATTATAGCTCCAGCATTCTCTAATTTTTCAAAGACCGTTGCATTATATTCAGGAACAAAGTCCTTATAAAAAGAAAGACCTCCAGTTGTTGGAGCATTTTTTGTAAAGACTAAATCTTTTACTGCAATTGGAACACCATGTAAAGGACCAAGATAATCCCCTTTTAATAACTGCTCATCAGCCATTTTAGCTCTTTTTAATGAATATTCACTCATTATAGTAATATAACTATGTAATCTTTTGTCAATACTTTCTATACGATCTAACATTAATTGAGTCAATTCAACTGAGCTAATTGTTTTATATTTAATAAGATCAGCTACCTCATAGAGGTTTTTAAAATGAATATTTGCTAAATTGAAATTCTTATCTGAAGAAATGCAACCAAAAGGAAGTGTAAGCCCAACAATTCCTAGTCCAGTTAAGGAGCACATTTCTCTTCTGGAAATACTGTTTTTCGAATTATTCATTTGAAATTTAAGTTTTAAGGTTAGTTTTTTTGTTTTTATAAAATTAGCTACAACATTTGAATATAGTACATTATGCACTTTATCCCACTTATGTAAACTAAGATAGTTTATTTAGATCAAGCCCAAAGTTGGTTGGGGCTTATTGGTCATGTGGCACATCATTACATGTACACATTAGGGAGCGTCACAGATGTTGCCTTGGTCGGCGGCGTAGCCTATTCCCAAACAGGGGAAATATCACTTTCCCATAACGGAGTGTTGTTTGTGGATGAACTTCCTGAATTTAAGTGAGGTGTGTTCGAGGTAGTGAGGCAACCTTTGGAAAACAAGGATGTGACAATTTCAAAGGCACGCTTTACAGTGTCTTATTTCATCCATTGAAAATACCTTAGCGTCAGAAATTATGGGGAAGATGATACTATTTTAAAAATAGATAATGACTTCGTGAACTTGGGTTTAATGGATTTTTAGTATAACACGAGCTTGAAACTTGTGTCTGCAAAGAAGCCAGACTCGCACCAACTGGTGGCTATTCTCTTTCAAATTACGATAAACTTTATATGATCTATAACTTCTGATTTCACTTCTATTCAGGCAATTAAATATACCAAGGCTTTTGGCCGTATATTAACTATTTTCTACTTGCTTTTCAGAATACACGTCACCGGTTTCTTGTAATTCAGAAATGATTTTTTTGTCTTTTTTTAATGTAGATTTAAGAGCTATGATTATTGGTGTTAGAACAAAAATTGCAATTATTACACCAAAAGAGAATAAAGAAAATATTAATAAAGCTAATGATGTTTTAATGTTCCAAAATAATAGTGTAATACTTACTTCAGTGGTGTTTTGAAGTGTGAATATAACAACAAATATCAATGCGATTATTGTTAATCCTAAATTAGTTGTCTGTTTCATTTTTTATAGTTTACTTAAGTAGTTTCATTTTAGTTTTTTTAATTAAACGTACCCTACTAAAATTCATTTAAAAATACACCTTGTTTTAAAGTGAATAAATGATCTTCATCATATGTATTATTTAATCAATCTTATTAATGGAACTTTATATTGGTTAAAACAATTGGATATATTTATCAACTACATGTGCACATTAGTTAGCGTAACAAAAGGTGCTTTTACTGGCATGGTTACCTATCGCCAACCGTGAGAAATATCACTTTTCCATAACGGAGTGTTGTTTCAGGTTAAACTTCCTGGGTTTAAACAGGGTGTGCTCGAAGTTTTCGACAACCTTTTTAAGACAAGGAAGTGGCAAATTCAAGGGCATGCTTTATGGTGTCTTTTCCCAAGCATTGGAAATATCATAGTGTAAGAAATTATGAAGAAGATAATACTCTTTTAAAAAAGATTATGACTGTATGAACTTGGGTTTAATGGATTTTTAGTATGACACGAGCGTGACGCTCTCGCCAACGGGGGCAACGCTCACGCCAACAGTGGAAATGAGATAAAGAAGTTGTAAGTAAGAATTTTCAGAAGAAGATTTCTCTCATAGGTATAATGATGATCTTCCTACTTTGTATTAATGCTCTAACGAATTATTTTGTCTTTATTATAATTTTGTTAATTGATTTTTTATTCTAACCAATTTTTCATTTCTTTTTATCAATTTTATATTCGCCATTGCTAACATTTCAGTTTTAGATTCCGACTCTTCTTCCAATTCTTCAATTTCTTTCTTCAGTTCGGCTATTCTGGCAGAATCATCAACAATTTCTTCTGTCAAATCATTTGTTTCATCTGTTAATTTTTCTATGCGTTTTTCAGTGTCATTAACTCTACCTACATAATATATTGGCAAATAGTATTTTAAGAAACTATCCATTATTTCAGTAATGGCCTCATATTCATCAGGGTTATTTTTTTTGGTCAAATAGATGTCGTAACCATAGCGTACGAATACTTTCATTTCAGAACCATTTTCGTCTTCTGTGATAAGCGTGTAGAAATCCATTTCCTTAGAAGATATTTGTTTTACAGTTATTGCTTCTGCTGAACGAAGGTCATTGTTGCTTAAAAATCCTATTCCCTTCAATTTAAAATCGTAATTGTCTTTAAGATACTCTCTCCAGGCGTTTTTAAGAGTTTTGGGTTCGGGATCTAGATTTACCTGAATGCAGGGACGTTGAGCGTTATCATAATCAACTGTTGCTTCAATTGATTGAATAGACGATTGGTCTGATTGAATAGATGATTGGGAATTTATTTGTACGTAGGATTGCGCATTTAATTGCATTGCCCCAACTAACGCTGCTAAAAAAAAAGTTACTTTGAGTGTTTTCATTATATCCGTTTTATATTTCTATATTCTCTATCATAAAAAGTCAAAGGGAATTATATGCATTGACTCCCGCTTCATTTTCAAAGGTCTGGAACTATATGCTTAGAATAAATACGGAATAGAAGTTAAAATGCCCCGTTTGGGTTTATTTCAATGAATATTGCTGAAACGTTTTATAATAATTTTAGTGTTACGGTGTGAACCATTGAAAAAGAGAACTGTTACTTTTTTAAGGTAAGCAGTATTATAAGTCAAATGTTCTTACTTTTTTTATTTGCTTTAGATAATCTTTAGGTAACACACCATAGCGGGTTTTGAATTGCCTGGCGAAGTGACTTTGATTTTGATAACCTACAGTTTCTGATATCTCTTTAATACTTAGTTGGTCTTTTAATAACAATAATTGAGCTTTTTCCAGTTTTTTATAGCGTAACCAGGTTTTTATTGGGGTATCAAAAATGTTTTTAAAACCAATTTTAAGTTTTGTTTGATTGACACCTACTTTTTTAGACAATGATGCAATAGTTGGTGACTCATTTAAATTTTTAAGTAATATTTCTTTAGCCTTTAATATCTTTTCGATGTCTTCATTATTTAAAACTGTGCTCTTTGCAGAAGTGGTTGAGACACTGTTATTAAACAATTTTATTTGATTAGATAATAATTCTAATGTAATGCCCTCTAAATAAACACTCCTGGCCAGGTCAACATGGCTATTATTTAATACTGACAGTAGGTGTATAGAGCTGGCCATACTGTAGTTAGTTTGATAAAAAAAAGACTTTTCAGTAAGTGTATCTAAAAAAACCGATTTCATCTTCTCTGGCATTTTATTTGATTCCACATCAATCTTATGTTTAAAATCTTCCCTATTGATCATAATACACGAAAAAACTATTTTTTCCTTAGGTTGAAATATAAAAGCTTCTGAACTATCCATTTGATTACCTGAGATAGTGCTCTGTAATGGATTAAGCATGTAGTGATTATTTTCATAATTGCTAATATGCGTAATACTTCCTGTAGAGACGAAGTTAAAGAGTAATGGTGACAAAAGAGATTTGTCAAAGACTACAGTACATCTTCGTTTAAACATACAATCAAATAGTAAAAGACCTACTCCATCACTAAATTTAAAACCTAATATTCTGCCTTCACCATATTTTTTTGACAAAAAAAGTTCTTCTTCTACATATTTAGAATTTGTTGCGATGTTTAATGCTTTCCCTATTGTTTTAACAATCAAATTAGGGTTATATGTTATTAGATTTAATTCCAACTATTTTTCTATTTATGTCTTGATGACCTACAGCAATGGGACGTAGATATTATTAAACTCCCACTCATGGAAACTAAGATAGTTTATTTAGATTAAGCCCAAAGTTGGTTGGGGCTTATTAGTAATGTGGCACATCATTATATGCACACATTAGAGAGAGTCACAGATGTAGTAGTGCTTGGTCTTTCTTAATAAAGATGGAGTACGAGATAGGTGGCTATGAATAAAAGCCATTGTTGTAGCTAGTGTTCTTTTTATTTACTTAATTTCAATATTCTAAATGCTCCTTGAATTACCAAAGCAAAAACGATTGTTCCGATAATCAAATCGGGTTTTCCCGAGTTTAACCAATTCACTAAAAGTCCTGCTATTATAACTCCTAAATTGATAATCACGTCATTTGAAGTGAAAATCATACTAGCTTTTATATGTGCTTCTTTTTTGCTTTTTGACTGTTGCATCAAATACAAACAAATTCCGTTCGCTATTAAAGCAAAGATTGATACAATAATCATTGTAGTGAAATCTGGAAGTTTTTCATTTCCGAAAAATCGTCTTAAAATCTCTACAAATCCAATAATCGCAAGTGTGATTTGAAAATATCCTGCAAGTTTTGCTATTCGTTTCTTTTTGATTATGGTTCCACCAACTGCAAAAAGACTAATTCCATAAACAAAACTGTCTGCTAACATATCCAAACTGTCTGCTACAAGTCCCATAGATTTGGAAATCAAACCTGTTGTCATTTCGATAACAAAGAAAGCAAAGTTAATTCCTAGTACAGTCCAAAGTAATTTTCTTTGGTTTGTACTCTCTTTAAAATCGGTTTGCTCGGTTTGTACTGTAGAGATTTTATTACCTCCAAGATTCAATTCGTTTATCGACTTTTCAATTTGGTCGATTTGACCGCTATGGAAAACAGTCAATTTTCGGTTTGGAATATCAAAATCCAAATTCGCAATACTTGAAATTCCGTCTAGTTTCATTCGGATTAGATTTTCCTCGGAAGGACAGTCCATTTTGGTAATTTCGAATATTGTTTTTTCCATTCAGTTTCTTAGTTACCGCATTAGCTACGACAAAGGGATATAGTTACTGATGACATACCAGTTATTTAAACTAAGATAATACAACAAATATTATAAGCACTACGGATTTAAAAACAAGACCTCCACATTTGATAGAATCACAGATGTAGTAGTGGTTGGTCTTTCTTTACATAGGATGGAAAAGGAGATAGGCAGTAATTTCATTTAACCTTTGGGCGTAGGCTCTAGTTAAATCTTTTATTTTTAATTTTAATAAAATTAAGCCTCACTTGCCGTAGCCAAACCGCAGGGAGGCTATGGACATTTATGCTTATGATATACCCATCTCACACCACTAGTCTTTCCCTACATAACGCATGAAAGACAAACAATCCATGACTTTCTAAGTCAAATGCAATAAATGCGTATATCATTGATTAATCCAAAATTTTCTAAGAAGTTTTTGCTCATCCGTTAAGACCTCTACTTCTGTGATCTTTCCCGTTTCTTCTTCATATTTGAAACCTACTTTGTACAAGGTCTCCTGAAGAGGGAGAGGGGTTGTTCCTGAAATGTACTTCTCTACAAATACTTTAAGCTCAGGGAAGCCACTTACCTTGTAAATCTCTTCAAATAAATAATCATCCTTAAACGGTCTGTCTTTCCCATACTTCTTTAATAAGTCTGCAATTAAATTCTGAACCCCATATGTCCCATTACTCAGCTCACGTAATCTTATATCCAGACATAAGTTAATTAGTGCTCCTTTGAAATAGACATTCATGTAGTAATCGGGCATATCTATTACCTTCTTACTAAACTCAGTGAAAGGAATATCAGTAGAATACTTATTCATGTTAGAAACCTTTTGCTCTAAGACTTTGAGAAACTCATCCAATGATTCCATTTTTTCCATTATCCGCATGTGGATAGTGAAGTATTCCGTCATCCCCTCGTATAGCCACAAATGCTTAGAGAATTTCGGATTAGAGAAATCATACTCTGCAATTTCATAGGAATGTAGTCCCAATGGCTGTACAGTATGAAAAAACTCATGACTAGCCAAGTGAAAGACAGTTGACTTAAACGCTTCCATATCAAAAGGGGAATACATAAGAAGAACAGTCGATTGATTATGTTCTAAGCCATCGGAGAAATATTTCTCATCTTCGACATTTTCATTGTGATAGACGATAAAAGTGTATTTATCAGTAGCTAGGTTTCCTTCAAGGTATGCTGTCTGGTTTTTTAGTAAAGGCCCAATTGATATGGCTAAGGAGTCCGCTATTTTTTTTCCTGAACTTGAATAAGCTGCTATAAGAACAGAGATATTAGAAAGTTCGATTGATGTGGTATCGGGTTTTGAATACATCAAAGGATTATCCACTAAATACCTATAATTCTTAGCCTTAAATTCATCTTGGTTTTTGGAGATACTCCGTTTTTCCAAGCTACTTGCTCCATAAAAGTCTTCCCTTTTTAAAATTGTAATATGGTAAGGAACTTTCTCCAGTTTTTCGAAGTATCCAAATATACCGTTAGAATTTAAAATGAAGATATCTTCATTAAAATAGTTCTCCGCAGACCTATAGGGTCTAAGATCTTCGAAATTAAAGTTGTCCCAACCCTGTGATACATTGTATTCTAACTTAGCAAGACTCTTTGCATTAAATAACTGCCAACAATTGGTATTAAACTTCTTTACCTCTAGTCGTTCTCCTTCACTCGTAAATGCCTTAAAATCATGAACAAACTTCCCGAAATTTGTATCATCATAAATGCCAGGAATAATTTTAGGTAAACAGAAGCAGGCTGTATCAGGTAATTCCCCTGAAAACTGTAGTTCAACTGGTATACGCCCATCCTTTACCTTGGTTAGGTCTGTAATATATCGATACTCTTGCTTATCAGCTTCATTAGTATTACTACAACTAAGGATAAGGAGCAGAAGTATGGAGAAGTAAACTGTTTTTTTCATATTTATAAAGTATCTTTTTGTTCGTAACCAATTGGCTTATAACTGCATAAATTTACCGTAAGACATAACGTAGGGATATAGATTATGATCTATATATCTTTTATATGTGAAACTAAGATAAGAGATTATTTATTTAAGCTAAGTTAAGGAACCATAGTAAACACGGTGAGTTTAGAAACATTAGCGAAATTTTGTTCGGATAATATGCATTAACTATCCTTTATATCGCAAATAGACCATACACCAAGTTTGGAATTCTGCAGGAACTTCCAAAGTAAGCGAGAACAATCAACCTGTCCGCCTCTGGCGGATTACTTATAGCCATTGTTGTGCCTTCGTTATTTTTTAAATATTTAATAACTAACTTTTCAAGTGTTCGAGTTCGTCTCGAATGAGAGACAATAGTTCGTGGATTGCCTCTTGACAATTTCGAAGAGAATCAAGAGCATTACCAGACGTACTAAGAATACTACTAAATTCTCTTATTAGTTTGGGATAAAAGGTTTCGAATTTCTTTATATTGAATACGCTTGCAGGCTGTATGTTATTACGGTCATAAAAAATTTGAAGATCTCCTTTAATGATTGGCTTGAGATGAAATTCCGACTTCTCATCAATGCTTGCGTCTACATGCAGATAACGTTTGTATATTCTGTCATATAGCTCTAACAATTTGGATTTTATCTCTTCAGATTGAAGAAGTGCTTGAAAACCGCTGTTTGACATTTGATTATATGCGCTATATCTTGGAAAAAAACTGGCGCCGATTTTGCCTGTACTTTTAAGGGAGTCCTCGAGCTGTTGAACTGTATAGTTTTCAATAAGTTCTTGATATGAATTGCTGATGAAAAATTTTTGAGCTTCCATTCCAGCACTTATTAATCCACTAAATTTTACTACATCTGTAGAATCTGCGGACAAACTTACCAATAGATTTTCATAGAGTTTGATTTCTTGAACTCGCTCTTTTCTCGATTCATTCCAATTATTAACCTGAAGAGCCAATAAAATACCAATCATGACTAATGCAATCTCGCCAATAGCATAAAGCAGATATTTACTAAATTTGTTTTCAGCCAGCAGTCTTTGACGGATTTTACGGAAGAAGTTAATCATGTGTAGTATTGGTTGATGGTTACCTTAACAAGGTACTGAAATATTTTATTCCACTAATTTGTAAACTATTGACTTACCAAGTAAGTAATACTATATCATAAATTGTTAGTTGCCGTATAGTGCTTTTGACATCTGTGGGAAGTGCTGTGAAATGGTCAGTTATTCGAACGAAATAAAGTAAAAGCCCCATGTCCCACAAAATCTTAGTTTTGAAGGCCTTTCCAAAACAATGACATGATAATGATTTTTTTACTAGCATTTTTACCCGGTAGCATTGTCCGCACCATAACATAACAGATGTAGATTTAGTTGGTGGTGGTGACCATCTAAGTTAGGCCATTCATTATAGATTCCTTAATAGGGATGGGTGGTTGGAACAAGGCTCGAGCTTGACGTTCGCGCTAGCGGGAAAATGTATTTTACAAATTGTCAGAGAAATACTTTTGTATTGTTCGTTAAACATGTCACGTACTTCGATAACAAGTTACTAAGTACTAAAAATTAGTTGTTGTAATGTTTTTTAGTCTAGGATGACTTGGTTGTTGGGGTTAATTTTTTTTCTTTAGACTTGGTTAATGGTTTAACATATTTATGCTTAAAAAAAGTGAAAGGAACTCCTTTTTCAAGAATCATCTACCAAAAACCTTAGTATTGCAATGGGAATATTATAAATCATCAACCAATATGACCGTAATCATTGTTTGTACTATTTCTGTGCGATATTTTACACTATAGTGACATCATGATTGATAACATCATGTTATATATGAAGAAATTTTTTAATTAAATAAATTTATAAAGTTGTCCAAACTATGAAAGGTCAAAATCAAGAAGTCAAAACGCATGAAAAACATGGAGTAGCCCGCACTATAGAGGCAGTAGGTTGGGGATTATTTTTTATTTGGGTGGGTATTGCATTTACCATCGGTGTTGGAAAAGCAATCGGATTGCTTGTTATTGGCATCATCACGCTAGGTGGACAGGTCGCCCGTAGATTCTATGGCCTGAAACTGGAAGGGTTTTGGGTAATTGTGGGCAGTTGTTTTATCGTGGGCGGATTGTGGGAATTTTTCACACCGGAATTTGCCTTAGTTCCCATTTTACTTATAATAGCCGGTTTGGCATTGATTTATTCGGTTTCGAAGAAGCGATAGAAGAAGAATAAATAAGTCGAAAGAGAAGAAAGGTTGTGTTACCTCACTTGTGATTCAAAATAAACCAAGGCCCTCCCTAAGGATAATAAAAAAATGTCGTTTTTTTGTCTGCTCGGCAGTTTAATAATACTTAAATAGAAGACCACCACATTGTAGAGAGTAACAGATGTAGTAGTGCTTGGTCTTTCTTAATAAAGATGGTGTAGGAGATAGGAGGCTATGAATAAAAGGCGTTGTTAGCATTTTGTCATTTTAATCTAATTAGACAAGCTTGAAAGTATGCAATAATACATTTCTAATATCATCAACTTATTCTTCTTTGATATAGGTCGTATACCCTAAACCAGGTCTTCTCATCGAAAGGTTACCCTCACTTGGGGTGTTAAAACTTATGTACACCTGAGAGCCAATTGGAATAAAAATATATCCTTTATGATGTTCTAATTTATAATCAATATCATCTTCTTTAAAAGTCAAATGCAATTCCTTTCCTTCATTGCTTATTTTTATTTCTTTAATCCCAACTGCTAAGCTACTATCCATTATTTTATATGTTCCCACTATAGTATTTAATATTGTTTGGGTCATTGGTTCTAAATCTAATGTTTTGGGAATTGAATCTGTACTTTCAATAAGTTCTTGAATTTTACCATACGTTTCAACAGCTTTAAATCGAAATATTTGACTATATAAAGCAATATTTCCTCTATCATTCATGTAATTGTGAACCATATTCTTATAGCGAGAATCATAGAGATAATAATTAAATGCTGCCTCCGTCACAATGCCCCTTTGCTTTAATAAAAAAAAACCGTGTTGATTAGATCCATCATCAACATTTTTTAATACAGTTTCCGTTATTCGTGAATTAGATATGTCTATACTATTTTTTATCCTCACATAAAGATTCTTTAAATCCTTAAGTATAGGTTGATACTTTTCAGGAACGTTGTCAATGTTCCTCGCTAAGTTATCGTAACCACTGGTATTAATGACGAAATTGACAGAGTTATATCCTAGCCTATGTCCTATTTTGGGGCCACTTGGATAGTCGTTTCGTGTGGATTTATTATTTAATATTGAGTCTTCAATTATACAATCTCTCATAAAGAGATTAAAGACTTGTTTAGAACTCTCAACATCAATCACTAAATCTTGTTGAATTTCTTTTAAAATACTCGTGATTTTAGCATCATTGATTTGTTGTTGGTTCCAATTATTAATCTGCAGAGCAATTAATATCCCTATAACAACCAATACAATTTCCCCAATAGCATAAAGCAGATATTTACTGAATTTGTTTTCAGCCAGCAGTCTTTGACGGATTTTACGGAAGAAGTTAATCATGTGTAGTATTGGTTGATGGTTACCTTAACAAGGTACTGAAATATTTTAATCCAATTATTTGTATTCTATTGGGCTTACTAAGTAAGTTAATACTATATCATAAATTATTAGTTACTGTTTAGTACTATCATCATCTGTGGGAAGTGCTGTGAAATATTCTATAAATTAAATCGAGGTTAGTTTTTTATACCTGTAAAAGTAACAGTATTACCGTTCCATTGAAAAGTACAATTGAAAGTCCTGTTATGCATATTGAATCCACTAAGAAAATGGTGTTCATCTTGGTTATGTGCACTATCCAAATGTCTAGTCCAATCTGTGCTACCTGAATTCATATGATTCATACCATCTCCTGACATCATCCCTTCGCCATGTCCATGTCCGTACAAATTGGAATAATCGTTTCCGGTTAAACAAACCATAATATTTTCATAGTGTTCAAAATAATCTAACATCATTATAACATCAATATTTTCACCAAAACAATGGAATTCCAATTGATTTCCTTTCATTTTAATTTCTCCAATAATTTCATTATTTGGTACTTGGGATGATTTATTAATTAAACTTTCACTTTCTAATGACCCAATGTATGTTCCTTCAATAGAACTAAGTTCGATATCATCACCTTTATTACATCCGGTGAATGATAAAATTGTAAATACAACAAATAATAATTTTAATTTGATCATGACGTATGAATTCTAATATTCATCAAAGATTATTCTACCAATAATGAAATCAAATGACAATGGTCATAATATTGATATTTTGGATTTAAATAGAACTTTCTATTCCTTCCAACCCCAAAAAGGTACATGGTCATATTGAGGATGACTTTTTCTTACTAGATTTTTTGGTTTCAATCCTAAATCTATAAACTCATATACATTCAGAAGAACAATCTATTAAAATTAGATAGTAAAGTGAGTTCGTGAACTCATTAAACAAGCTAACAGTTTGGTGCTTTTAACATCTGTGGGAAGTGCTGTAAAAAGTCTGGCTATAAGAGCCAAACAAAGAAGAAAACCAAGGAGAAAAGAATCAACCATCAACTTTATCAAGAAGTATAAACGTCCAATTGTGTTATTGGAACAAGGGTATAAAGGATCTCACGTTCGTAAGATCTGTAATTTGAATAAAAACACTATTACTAAGATCAAGAAATTCATTCAACCTCAACTTCAAGAAATATAAAATTGAAACCAATTGATATGCGCCCCGCGTACTTTGCTAGAAGCACTGAAGTATTTGTCTCGAAATATTATTTCAAATAGCTCAGTTCGCATATTCATTTTAGTGTTTGTTGACGATGGTTATTTTAAGGGGCTGAATTAAATATTGAATCTGTCAATGACTCCCACCAAAATGAATTACTTATATAATCATTTAGAATGAGCAGTAATATGTTTGTGATAAAGACAAACACATAGCTTACATAGATTTTTTTCTCTTTCACATAGTCTTTTATTACTAGTAAAAGCAGGATTAAAGAAATTATAACATTTGCCGGGTCATTGAAATATAAATCGATCCCATTTGCTTCAAATACATTATTTAGCAATCTTGCCAACGCAGGAGGGAGTGCCCAAAAGGCAGTTGTGACCATCCAGCGAGCATGAACCTGAACATTTTTAGAATTTACAATTGCCATGCAAACCGAAATTGCAAATCCAGCAGTATTTGTGACATCAAACAAAATTATTTTCCGTACTACTTCAGCTGCAAACGGGCCGTTATAAAAATGAGGAATCATCAAGATTGCAGAAGCAATTACACCGCCCGCAAGTATCAGGCTGAGCATACCTAATTTTCTATGTAGCTGGACGTTTTTTTTACTGTAAAGGTATGGTTGGATTATAAGTAGGATAAACCATAGAGTAGCTGTAATGCCATGAATATGAAGTCTAAATGGTACTTGCATAGGTTTGGCTAAATAAGAAGGCCAAAAACCAGCAAGAACTATTACAAGTATTACGCTAAGCCAAATGTGAATCTTATTAAGTTTCATATATTCGAATTATTGTTAACAAGGTACTTAAATATTTTATTCCAATAATTTATATTCAATTAGACTTACCAAGTAAGTAATCCTATATCATAAATTATAAGTTACTGTTTAGTTCTATCTGCATCTGTTGGAAGTGCTGTAAAAAGGGGTGGTTATTCGAACGGAATAAAGTAAAAGCCCCATGTCCCACAAAATCTTCGTTTTGAAGGACTTTCCTAAGCATTGACATGATAATGATTTTTTTCACTCGCGTTTTTCACGGTGAAATTGTTAGCACAATACCATGACAGATGCTTTTGTGGGTGAGGAACTTTATTAGCCTTTTGTTATTTTCATTTAGTATTCAAAGCAGGTAGATTTTCAATACCGCTATTCCCAATATTAGCAAGTGAATCGACACCGTTAACAACCCTTTCAAGCCTTTTATAGTTTCTAATAACTCGAGAGGCGTGTTCAATAGATTCCACCAATAAATTTGCAAATTCATTATTCCTAAGAATTTTATTATAATCCGTTTCATTTTGCATTAAAGGGATATCTTTTAATTGTGAGTTACCAATTCCTTTTAATCGGATAGCACTACGATTAATATACTTATTTAGGAATGGGCTGAGTTTATCATCGACGAACTTAACTTGGAGTTCTTCAAAAAGGCTAAGAAACTCTTGGTCAGATTTTAATTGTGCAAGGGCATTTCTCAATTCTTCCGAGGAAATAAGTTTTAGTTCACCGGATCCGATAAGTGCATCATAAATTGAGGTCGGTGTACCAGACAACCAACGTGAGGTAATCCTATCTATATCTTTATCAAGCCTATCAATATTCATTTCCTGTATTGGAGATTGCATTTCCATTAGCAAATTTTTAGCCGAAAGAATACTATTCTCTTGTTGTTCTGTGCCTCTGGCAAAGAGAAATCTTCTTAATTTCAACTCTTCTGAAAGAGCTTTCAGGATTCTTTTTTCTTCCATGTAATTC
This sequence comes from uncultured Eudoraea sp., assembly GCF_947490415.1. Lineage (GTDB taxonomy): Bacteria > Bacteroidota > Bacteroidia > Flavobacteriales > Flavobacteriaceae > Eudoraea. The sequence continues at coordinate 157,771 of NZ_CANLGX010000003.1, read as the reverse complement.
AATCTCTTTTCATTCCAATTGTTTACTTGCAACGCAATCAGAATTCCAATCACCACTAGTACAATTTCCCCTATGGCATACCTCATGTATTTTAAAGGCTTGTTATTGTCTGCCATTTTTTTACGGATTTTACGAAAGAAGTTGATCATTGGAAGTGGTTGGTTGGTGGTTACCTTAACAAGGTACTGAAATATTTTATTCCACTAATTTGTATTCAATTAGACTTACCAAGTAAGTAATACTATATCTTTATAATCAACTAATAACCAATTAAATATAAAATTATGAAAGCAAAAATAACATTTGCGCTGATTACGATATTCGGAATTGTAATTATAGGATGTAAACAAAAAGAAGAAAAAGTTGTAGTTGAAGAAGTGAAAATTGACCTTTTAAACGATGAATTTCCAGATGCAAAACAAGAGGTAAAACTCACTATGGACAGTATTGCCCAAAGTGTAAAAGATTATGACATTGACAGACTAATATCCTTCCATGCTTATGGTCCTAAGTTCACTGAATTTAAAAATGGAGAACCTAGAAATGGTGGAGCGGAAAATGAAGAATTTGAAAGAGGTGTTTTCGGCTCGGTCACTGAAGTTGTGAAATTTGATATGAACGATTTGAAAGTAGATGTTTATGGTGATGCCGCTAATGTTACCCTTCACTCTGATTTTCATTTGAAATTTGATAAAGATCTCGCAGTGGTGAACGAACAAATATCTTTGTTATTTCTTAAAACTAAAAATGGTTGGAGAATAGTCCATGAACATCATTCGCCCTTAAATATGGAAAAAAAAGAATAACGTACTACAGCAACCTCTATGTAAATTGGCTTTTTAAGCACAAGCCATTAAAGCTTGTGCTTTTTTAATACATTTATACTATCCGCAAAGATTGTGCAAATCAAAAAGCTGCTTTTCAAATAGAAGTCCTTTAGAGAATATAAAAGCAGAAATATTTTATTCCAATAATTTGTATTTAATTAGGCTTCCCAGGTAAGTAATACTATATCATAAATTGTTAGTTACCGTTTGGTGCTTTACACATTTGAAATTATAGCTGTAATTAAATATGACATATTTAAAATAGTGTTCCCACTATATTTCTCGTAACCAACAACTATCTTTTCCTTTCAAGCCCGAAAAGGTGCATTATCATATCGAGGATGTCTTTTTTCTTACTGGATTTTGGTTTCAATCCCGAATCTATAAACTTTTAAACATTCAGAAGAACAATCCATTACAATTAGATAGGATAGTGAGTTCGTGAACTCATTAAATAACCTAACCATTGGTGCTTTTAACATCATAACGAAATACATGCAAGATCTTCTGCCACGATAATTGTTCCGTTAAATTTTGATCCCACAAGCCTTACTGTGGTATTTATATCATAAAGACTAAATTGATTAGCTCGCTTATCAGTAGCATCTAATTTCATTAAGTGACTTAAAACCACCCGCTGAATACCAGATTCCTCGGCTACTGTCCCCACTTTGCCTGGTTTCGCATGCAGGTTTGTAAATGGTTTGTCAGCTTCTTCAGAAATGGCCAAATGCAATACCAGAAGGTCTGAACCTTTAACAAAATTGACAAAATCTGGGCTATCAAGCGTTTGATCTGCTCCAAAAACAATGCTCTTATGGTCTATGGTTACTTTATAGGCCAAAGTAGGTTTATTGGCATGGTTTACCCCAATTGCAATTACCTCGAGCAGTTCATCCTTATAGACCGTTGTTATAGAATCTTTTTGTGGAAAAACTTCAATAGCATTGATTCTGGTAAAAGCATCAATAGGGGCTGCCATATCATTTATAGCGGAAAGGAATCCTTTGATTCCGTCAGATCCTTGGCCTTCCGGGCCGGAAACGTTTAATGGAGTCGGCCTGCTTGAAAAAATGTCGGACCAAAGCAAGGCCGGCAGCTCAGAGGCATGATCTGGATGAAAATGACTTATGCCCAGAAACTTAATATCTCTAATATGCACCCCTGCTTGTTGTAATCTTAGATAAGTGCCCCCTCCGGCATCTATCATCACCACAGGACGGCCATTAAACCAAACCAGATATCCGGTTGAAGCCCTGACGTCTCCGGCAGCAGGGCCACCAGAGCCCAGAATCTGGAGCGTAAGGCCTGTTTTATCACATGGGGTATTAGTTTCAACTGAGTCCTGTTCCGGTTCAATTTTTGGATTCGTATTGCAACCAATAGACAACAATAATAAAAATAGAAGTATCAGAAAGTTTTTCATAACAGAAGAATTTGTTTGCTATAAGAAGAAATATTTGACCTATTCACCTGGGTACAAGAGTTTATTATTTTTTACTCTAAGCTCATAGCACCAATAAAGATAGCGAAACATATATATTTCAAAGTATTAACCTATATACTGGTGAAAAACAATCCAGGGAAGAAGCGTATCATTATTTTGATATCTTTAACCAATGAGCTTTATCGAAAATCCTGTTTATGTTTTAGGGGTATTGTGTTTAATGGTGATCCTTGCAGATTATATTTCTAAAACCAAAATTGGCAAAAAATTGGGTGCCGCTTTATTGGTAATACTTTTTACGGCAGTAGTAGCTAACCTGGGATTAATTCCTTCAGCTTCAAATTCTATTCCTTTATATGATGGTATTTTTACCTATTTAGCCCCTATTTCTATATTTTACCTATTGTTGGGGGTTAATCTTAATTCCATAAAGAAGGCCGGGGCTCCAATGATTATCCTGTTTTTAATAGGCTCGTTGGCTACCACCCTGGGAGTGCTTATAGCCTGGTATCTGATTTCACCGCAGGACATACTTGGAGAAGATGGTAAAATTATTGCTGGTATGTTAACAGGAACCTATACAGGAGGTAGTGTCAACTTTAATGCGGTGGCCCTGGAGTTTGATTTTCAGGAACGAGGTATTCTGTATGCCGGTACCATTGCGGTTGACAATGTAATTACTACCATATGGATTATCGTCACCATCTCCTTCCCTGCCATATTAAGAACATTCTGGAAAGATAAAAAGGTACAAACAGCTGCACCAACATTAGCTGCAGAGGATAAAGAACATCTTAATTTTCATTCGCTAATCTGGTTGCTTTTTCTGGGTATTTTCGCATATTATATATCTGAATTAATAACTAACTTTTTCCCTCAAATTCCTTCAATTTTAACGCTTTCTACTATTGGGATTCTACTTGCGCAAACCCGTTTTGTTCAAGGTTTAAAGGGAAACCATTTCCTTGGTTTGTACCTGGTATACATATTTCTGGCGGTAATTGGGGCATATTGTGAAATTAGTTCGGTTATAGAACTTAAGGAGGTGGGGCTTACTTTATTGATATTTGCTTCAATTGCTGTATTTCTGCATGGGATCCTTGTAATTCTATTAGGCAGTTTCATTTACCGTGACTGGGAGATGATTTCGATAGTAAGTCAGGCTAATATTGGTGGAGGCACTACAGCCATAGCTCTTGCTGAAACCTTTGACAGAAATGAGCTCATCTTGCCTGCCATCCTTGTTGGAACCTTAGGCAATGCACTTGGTACTTATTTAGGTTTTCTGGTGGTATACATATTGTGATAATCAATATGGCAGCAATTCATGGTCCTAATTTTGATCTACGTAAAATGCGATTGATGGCCTTTTATTTTTGATAATTACAAAGTAATTTTAAGATCATTCTACCTCTAAAATTGGTTTTAATAGTATTTTGACTACAAAATTCAACAGTTGACCACATATTTTTTTTTAATTCCACAAAGTTTACCTCCTTTACGGTCCCTAATCTTAAAATGAATTACAATGAAACCTGAATTTCTATTATCCTTTGTGTTTATGACGGCTACCTTATTCGCCTCAGCAAAATGCGACAACACGTATTCTTCAGCGTCTTATGCTTTAAACCACACAAAGAAATCTATTAGCTCAAAGAATTTTGATCACCAAAAATATTATGCCTATAAGGCTCTGGAAGCTTTGGAAAAAGTAAAAAACCAGATAGAAGTATGTGGTTGTGATAAAGCTATGGATCCTATTTTAGATGGGATTGAAAATTTGGAGAAAGCCTCGGACCCTAAAGATTTTGAAATGGGAAGGTATTACACCAAAAAGGCTTTTTCTGATATACAAACCCTAATTAGCCAGCTAGATATTTACACTCAGGGTATTGAGCAGACTTTCGATAGTTCGAATTTCTCAATAGACCAGGACAGCTCTGAGGAAAAGGCATTACTTTCTGAATTAGCCGCAATTAAAAGCCAGAAAATTAAGCTCGCTGTAGAGCAGGCGCGACTTCTTGAGCGACAAAAAGCTATAGAAAAGCAGATAAATAGAACGGGGTCCTAAGTAAAATATCCTTTATAGATTATATCAGCCTAAGATCTTTGAATCAGCCTTTAATTCATGATTTTTCACCGGTAGCTCGCGAATCCGAATCCCAGTTGCATTAAAAATTGCATTAGCTAATGCCGGGGCAATACCCGGGGTACTGGGTTCACCTGCCCCTCCTGGCCAGTTGTCGCTTGTAACGATATAGGTTTCAATTTTAGGAGACTCGTGCATACGTACCATCTGGTAATCATGAAAATTACTCTGCTTTACGGCCCCGTTTTCGATGGTTATTTCGCCATACAAAGCAGCCGTAAGACCGAAAACAATACCGCTTTCCATTTGTGCAGTAAAACCGTCGGGGTGAAACGCATAACCAGGATCAGCCACACAAACAACCCGATGCACCTTCAGTTGGTCATCAACTATTTCTATCTCGGCAACCTGGGCCACAATGGTACCAAAAGATTGGTGAAGGGATATACCCCTGCCCCATCTAGCCGGAAGGGCTTCTCCCCAATTGGCTTTCTCAGCAGCCAGGTCCAGCACCTTTAAAAATCGGGGTGCATTGGTAAGATGATCCCGCCTAAACTGATAAGGGTCTTTATTGGCTTTAAACGCCAGCTCATCCATAAAGGACTCAGTGAAAAAAGCGTGCATGGAAGAATCTACACTTCGCCAATATCCCCAGGGCACATGTGTTTCACTATTCGTATAATGAATAAATTGATTTTCAACCCCATAAGGAATGTGCGGGGCTTCTTCCGGGTCGTGCTTAAATACAAACTGATTGTTCCACGCGCTTATTTGACCTTTATCATTAAGGCTCGCTTTAAAGCGACTGATATTGGCTTCCCTGTAATGATCCTGTCTGATGTCATCTTCACGAGACCAGATTAGCTTAACCGGATAGTCTACCTCCTTGGCAATCAAGGCTGCCTGAATGGCAACGTCGGGCACTGATCTTCGACCAAATCCCCCACCCAGATATTGGTTATGTACCAATACTTTCTCTGTGTCCATATCCAGCACTTCGGCTACACTGTTTGCAAATCCTAAGGGATTCTGACTTCCCACCCAGATCTCGCATCCATCTTCTTTTACCAAAGCAGTGCAATTCATGGGTTCCATTGTAGCATGGGCAAGATAAGGTACCCTGTATTCCGCCTGTATTACATTGGTAGCTTCTTTAAAAATGTCCTTTATGCTTCCTTTTTTAACATCTTTTTCTTCATTCCCCTCCGCAATGGCGGAATCCATATCCCTTAAATACTTATCATAAATATCATTCAGGCCTACGGTATCGTGATCACTTTTGTCAAACTCAATGGGTAATGTGTTTATCGCCTTTTTTGCCAGCCAATAGCCATCTGCAATTACGGCTATGGCTCCTTCAAGATTCACAATTTTGTGCACCCCGGGCATATCCTTAATAGCACTTGCCTCCAAAGGCTTTGCCTTGGCTCCAAAAACAGGAGATGCCTTGATGGCAGCATATTTCATATTTGGGAGGACAACATCAATTCCAAAATTTGCCGTTCCATCTACCTTAGAAGGAATATCGAACCGCGGTGGCGAGGTTCCCATTATGGTAAATTCTTCTGATGTCTTAAGACGGGGTTTGGCCGGTTGAGATAAATTCGCAGCTTTTACTACAAAACTTGCGAAAGGTGCCATTCTATTGCTCGCCGGGTGCGAAATAGTACTGTTTTTAACTACTAATTCCTCTGCAGCGACTTCCCATTCCTCTGAAGCGGCCTCCAGTAAAACGGATCTTGCGGCGGCTCCTGCCACGCGCATGGCAAACATACCCGTAAAACGAACAGAAGAACTGCCCCCGGTCATTTGAAGACTGATTTGTTTAGTGGCCGTTAAAAAAAAGCCATCAACCGTTCCTATAAGTATAGAAGGGATATCTTTTGGTCCCATAAGAAACCCTTTCCCCATGGCGTAATTCGCATATTCTTTATTGCCCGGAGCTTCTAACATCTTGATATTTTTCCAATCCGCATCCATTTCGTCGGCAAGCATCATTGGCAAGGTGGTATGGACCCCCTGACCCATTTCGGCATGAGGAACAATAACCGTAATGGTGTTATCTGCATTAACTTTCAGCCAGATATTGAGTACGGTATCTCCTTCTCCGGCAATTAAATCCTTGACTTTATCCGCACGATTTCCGGGTCTGATGGCCACCCCAATTATCAGGGCACCCCCGCTCAATACTCCGGTTGTAATAAAAGCCCGTCTAGTCCACTTCCCCATTGTTCCCTTTTATTGTATTTGAAGCTGCCGCCAATGTAGCAGCAGCTCTTTTGATTCCTTTTCGTACTCTTGGATAGGTGCCACATCGGCAAATATTGCCACTCATAGCCTCGTCTATATCCTTGTCGGTTGGAGACGTATTGTTGGTCAATAAGGCATGGACAGACATGATTTGACCGGATTGACAATATCCGCATTGAGGAACTTGTTCCTCAATCCATATTTCTTGTATGATATGCCATTCGTTATCGTTAGGCGCAATACCTTCTATTGTGGTTATTTCTTTATCTATAGCCTGCTGTACCGGGGTAAGACATGATCGAATTGGTTGTCCATCCAGATGGACTGTACAGGCTCCGCATTGTCCTATTCCACATCCAAACTTTGTTCCTGTCAACTCAAGCTGTTCCCGGATGACCCATAATAAAGGGGTAGCAGGGTCAACATCCACTTCAAGTATTCTATTGTTTATATTTAACTTCATTAATTAATTTAAATTAACATTTCTAGTCCATTCAATTTTGCCTTAGGCTTTTCTAAATCTACATATAATAATTGAAAATGAAGTTTTACTATATTAAAATATGTGCCCGGAAGATATGATGGTTGTGTCGTTTTGCACTTCTTTAAAATTAATCCTCATTCAGCGTTTTCCTAGTGAAAATTTTAAAAGATAATTGAGTACCTTGGTGAGGTAACTTCCAGCCACTACATTATATGATCAAATTCTTTCAAAAAATCCGCCGGCAGCATTTGGCTAAAAATACTCCTGACAGACGGGCAGGCAAAACGGGAAAGTATCTCATTTATGCCTTGGGGGAAATTGTTCTTGTCGTCATAGGAATATTAATTGCATTGCAGATCAATAATTGGAATGAGGATAGGAAGGCGATCATCAGTGAAAGAAGTCGCATAAATTCTATTCATCAGGATTTAAACAGAGATTTGAATAAAATTGAGGCCATTATTGAGCAATTAACCAATCAATATACCACTGGTTTAGAGGTGCTCAAAATTCTTGAAAATAAAGAGTCTGTTATTTTAGATTCGGCCAGGTTAACAACCAATATTGCCTGGGTTTTGTCGGGTATAATTCCTGCAGACCGAGATGAGAATACCTGGGATGGATTAAAGGTACAGGGCATCAAAACTTTCCTTATAAATGATACGCTAACCGTGCAGTTAAATGCATTTTATACCCGTTTTGACGGGCAGATTGAACGGTTTAACCAGTTGCCAAAAAAAATACGACAGGAACTGCGGGAACTTACAGGAAACTGCCATAATTCAGAAAGCGTTAAAACTATTTTTGAAACGGGAATAGAAAATTATGGTGAATCTTCTTCCCAATTGCGCCATTGCATTATATCAATAGAGAAAATCCCTGAGCTTGTAGGTGCCATAGCCGTTTCAGCGATTGTGAATATAAAATTATACGAAGAACTAAAAAATAAGGGAGAAGCTATTAATTCTTATTTAGAAAACCAATTTAAATTCCTTAGCGATAAGCCTTAATACCGGTGAAGCATTTGTTTTTAAAAGCAATTTTACTACCAAACGTATAATGTTTGCAAATAAAAGGACCACTCCCTTTTAAAACAATGGAGCCCGCCATAGGCAGACTCCTTCTAGTTTAGTTTTTAGCTGTCAAGGACAACCAGCCTTTATCAATTAATCTCAGTCGAATTAATCATCAACAGAAAGGAAATTTCCTTCGGCATCGAAATAGACCTCAAGGCCATTGCTCATAGTCACTTCATATTCTCCTTCGTCTTCTACTTCTGCACGCACAATTGTAAGTTCAGGGTACATTTCTTCCAGGTATGCTAAAGCCGTATCCGGCAATTGGGCAGGGTCTATAGCCTCACCGTCATCATGGCCATCTTCTTCATCCCAATCATAATCTCCATCACCGTCCTGATCGTTTTCATCAACACCAATGCCTAAAAATCCACCGTTGACATCAAAAATTAAAACGACATCATCATTTAAAGTAACTTCGTAATGATCATTGTTTTCAATAGATGCTTCCTCTATGCCTATCTGCGGATAATTCATCTCTATATACTCTAAAATAGCTGGTAATAGGGTTGCAATATCTACCTCAAAGTCGTCAAAATCACCATTCTCCTCACTATCGTCATCAATACCCAAAAAGTTGCCATTAGCATCAAAAATAAGTTCGGTGCCGTCACTCAACTCAACCTCAAAATTACCATTATCTTCTTCTTCCGCCTCGTCGATAGTGCGTTCGGGAAATTCCCTGGCCACAAAATCCAAAATCTCCATAGGTAAATCGCCTACTTTAACTTTAGCATCCGCTTTTAAGGCTATACCTTCAGGTAAAGCATTAGAGATATCCTCATTGTCTTTGCTGCAAGACACCATAGCTAATACACTTAATACGGTTAGTGATATTTTTTTTATCGTTTTCATTTTTAAATTGTTTGAAGGTTTAAATTCATTTTTCATTTGGGGGTAATCATGTTGTTGTTTCATAGACATAATAAATTTTACTAAGATTTGGGTTTATTTAATCCTTGTGTTAGATTATATAACAACTCCCTTTAAAAAAACCCTACCACAAATCGTTAAACAACTAATTTTAGGCATCTTTGATAAGCTTACAACGAAACTTACACACTTGTTTTGTTGCTGTAAAGTATATATAAAAACTGTTCGGGTGTTTAATTTGTGGAATGGAATTTTATATAAGGACCTACCTTCCTTGAGCCAGGCGTTAATATGTTACCCAATACGCATAGACCCCCATAGAATCTTGTTTCTGTAAACTTTCGGATTGTATATCTAACCTAAGGTTGTTATATTTGATAATGAAAAAAATATGCTATCTCCTCTTACTTTCGGCGCTCTTTTCGGGCGGACTTCTTGGACAAAGCAGCACATCGATAAAAGAAGCTTACGAATCCTATTTTGAACTTCCCAGGGAATCAATATTCCTGCACTTGAACAAGAGCACCTATGTGGTTGGGGAAGAGCTCTGGTTTAGTGCTTACGCATACGACAGGAAGAACGGACTGCCCTTTACCCAGACTACGAACCTTAATGTAGTATTGTACAATGAACAAGGGAAGCCCATAGAAGATCGGTTGTTCATGGCCGTTAACGGATTTGCCAGGGGGAATATCAGTATAGACTCTACGTACACAAGCGGAGACTACTTTATAAAAGCCTCCACCAATTGGATGAGGAATTTTTCTGAGGATGATTCTTTTATCCAGAAGATACAGATCATTAACGGCAGCGTAGAGCTCAAGGAACTGGAAGATACAAAATACGACCTCCAATTATTACCGGAAGGAGGCCATCTTGTTCAAGGCGTAGAAAGCGTCATAGGTGTAAAACTGATTGACAGCGATGGCCGTGGAGTAGTGTTTGAAAAAGGTAGTCTTATTGATGATAGTGGCAGAAATGTTATGGATTTCAAGGGGAACGCATTCGGAATGGCTAGTTTTCCTGTTCAACCCAATAGTGGAAACTATAAGGTGCGCATAAATTTTGGGAACAATAAGGAAATAACGGCTCCTCTACCTCAGGTATCAGAAACCGGCATTGTCCTTAGGGTGGTCAACAACTATAGTGGCACTGATATCTTATTAGGGGTAAACACTAATAAAGAAACCTTGAAGGACATTAAAACGAAAAAATTCAGGCTTTTGGTGCATAAGGATGGTGACATCATAGAGGCCAGGACTATCGTCTTTGACGATGTGGAAAAAGAGAACGTCCTCTCTATAAGCCGGGAGCAACTCTTTCCAGGGGTAAACACGGTAACCCTTTTTGATGAAGAAAACAGACCCATTGCAGAGCGCCTCTTCTTTAACCATTTCGGGGTAAATGTGATGGAAGCCGAGGTGCGTCTTTCGGGGAAAATGAAGGATTCCCTGGTCATCGATGTTGGGATCTTATCAGAGCGCTTAACTAGCGGGAAACTAAGTATTTCGGTACTCCCTTCCAAGACAAGGGCTTACAACCAGAAAGTCAATGTTTTTTCTGAATTTCTTCTAAAACCATACGTAAGAGGCTATGTAGAGAACCCGGCCTATTATTTCAGGGGATTCGATCCTAAAAAAAGTTTCGATCTGGACTTGTTGCTATTGACACAGGGATGGAGCAGGTACGAATGGAAGAATATCTTCAACCGTGCGCCTGTCATCAACTTCCCTTATGAAAACGGTCTAACCCTCAAAGGAAGTATCATGGGCGCAGACTTAAGAAAATTCCCTTCCTTTTACATAGAAGATTCAAAATATCACGACTCCAGAGCAGTGCTATTGGAAAACTCCGACTTCGAGATTCCTAACTTACTTGTGGAGAAGAACGAAGAAGTGCAGATAAAACTGATCCGGGAAAATGGAAAACCATCATCACGCAGATTATCCGCTAAAATTGTTCCTGACTCAAACCCAAGCCTTTTGAGACCAAGTGAATTGACCACTCCCAATAATTATGCTTCTGAACTACCGGAATTAGACTACAAATTAGAGAACAAAACCATCTTTTTAGATGAGGTAGAAGTAGTAGAACAAAAACAAAAATTTTCAAATATAATTGGAAAGGATGAAATTGTTGTGGATCAGCAAGTGGTAAACATGTATCCCAGGGTAACTGATTTTTTACGAGTTAAGGGCTATAATATAAAGGAGAGTTTGGGCGCTGTAAAGATATCCAGCAGAAGAAGCCTTGGTGGTGCACCACCTGTAATATATTTGGACGGCACACGTTTGGTGGCCGAAACTTCAGCATCATCATCTCCTCCTCCATCACAAGCACAAGGTAATGGTTTTGGTGGTAGTGTTAAAACCCCGGATACACCTGTAGCCGATCCTTTTCAGGAATCAGGTAGTTTTAGTTTTCTTTACGAACTTTATACAGCAGAGATAGATCGTATTGAGGTCAATCCAAGGCCCGATGTCACTGAAGGTGTAAATGGAGCTGGTGGAGTGATCAAAATATGGACCAGAAGGACACCGCTTGTCCCTACCGATGCCACAGCTATGAATAAAAGTTTTATTGATACAACCCATGGTTTTGATGTTCCAAAAAAGTATTATACGCCAAAATATATTTATACCAATTCCCTTTTTGAATATACAGGGACCATCCACTGGGAACCACAATTGGAATTCAACAATACTGGAAAAACCACATTTAATATTGCAGATACCGGAACGGAAAATATCTCACTCTATATAGAGGGTATGGCAGAAGACGGTAGCCTGATTTCTACCATTAAAACGATCATGAAATCTGAGAAGAGCAATCCTTGATCGTTAATTTTTCCAAACTTCAAAACTTAAATTCCAGGAGCAAAAGACACACTCAAAATCATTTGAAATTTTGTAACTTTAAGGGTCCCGCTAACTATTTAGAACTCTTTAAACTTTGCAATGCCTTATGTGGTAGAAAATAATGATTTAGCATTTTATATCTTGTGAAATTCAAGGACTATCTTAACGAATTACAACGCAGGCATGTCGTAAAAGCAGGAGTTGCCTATTTGGTAATTGCCTGGTTGATTGTACAGGTACTCTCTGTAATGATACCTGCATTTGATCTTGGTCAGGGTTTCTTGAAAATCTCAATCATAATTTTGTCCATCGGATTTCCCATATGGCTCATTATTGCATGGATATATGACTTTACCCCGGAAGGCATAAAGAAGACGGAAGATATGGTTTTCGATGCCAAGGTATTGGCCAAAAAGAATGTACGTCTTAATCGTGTAATTATTGGTGCGCTTTCTATTGCACTTATTTTGTTGATAGTCAATCAGTTGCGCATGGCAGAAACTATGGAAAAACAAGTGATGACAGCCTCTATGTTACCTGATTTCACTTCTTCCATTGCCGTATTGGCGTTTGATGATATGAGTCCCAACAAAGACCAGGAGTACTTTTCTGATGGTATTAGTGAAGAGATATTGAATCATCTGACCAAATATAAAGAACTGAAGGTGATCAGCCGTACCTCGTCTTTTGCCTACAAAGGAAAGGATGTTACGATTAATATGATAGGTGAAGAATTGGATGTCGCCTATGTTCTGGAGGGTAGTGTACGCAAATCTGGAGACACTTTTCGGACCACGGTACAGTTGATTGATACCAAGGATGGCACACACCTATGGTCAGAAACCTTTGATCGTAAAATTGAGGATGCCCTATTTACACAAGACGAGATTGCCAGTCTTGTGGCAAAACGACTAAAACTAACCTTACTCAGGGAAAATGTGCGTTTGCGCAAAGTAGACCCCAGAGCTTATGAGATGTACCTGAATGGAAGAATAAACCTGGCTTTCCAGACTCCAAAAGGAATCGATGTTGCCGAACAATATTTTTTAAAATCGGTGGAGATAGATCCTCTATTTGCTCCAGCTTTTGCGGGATTGTCGGGAATTTGGATAGTCAAAAAACAACTGAATATGGTTTCTCCGGAGTTAGCCGATCCCAAAATGGAAGAATACCTGGCAAAGGCATTTGAACTTGATAGTGCCGATGCTGAGGTCTGGCGTTGGCAGGCAAGCAAATTGGCAAACACGGATTTTAAATGGAAGGCCAGTAATAATGCTATGGAAAAGTGTCTTAAATTAAATCCGAATTTTTCGGAAGCCAGAGCCTTTTACGCACATTTTTTAATGATCCAAAATAGATGGGATGAAGCCTGGGAACAAATGAATAGAGCTGTGGAGCTTGACCCTTTTAGTCCTTTAGTACAAAATTTTCGTGGTATTTTGTTACTCCATCAGGGCAGATATGATGAATACCTGAGCATATTTGAACCCCTGAACATTTCAGCACTCGGCCATACAGGTCTTTTGATATCTTATTCCTTAACAAAACAGTATGATAAAGCCATTGAACATTTGAAAAAGATAATTAAAACAAAAGGTCAAGAAGATAAAAACAAAATAGAGGAAATAATTAAAATACTGGATGAAACGTATAAAAGTACTGGTTTTAGGGCAGCTTTAAATGTTACTGCGGAAGCCTTGGGGAAAATCAGTGACTCGCACCACCTGTGGTCAGGTCAAATTATGCTACTATACCTTATGGCCGAAAACAAGGAGAAAGTACTGTATTGGTTGGAAAAATTATATATAAGAAAAAACCCTAATCTTCCTTATTATGCCATTATAGGACCCCTCACTAAACGCTACCAGAATGAACCACGTTATATAGAAATTATGGAAAGGATAAATCTCAGGTAGAACAAAGATAAACCTTACCTAAATAAGAAATAAAAATAGAAAGAACACAAACAATATAAATGGGATAAGGCTTTATAAACCAGAACACCACGCCTAACCCACCGTTCTCGGCAAAAAGAAATTAATTAAAATAGTTTAACATTTAAAAAAGTAGAATTATGAAAATCAACAAAGAAGACATGCCAATTGTCATGCAAACCCCTGATTCTATTATGCGCAATATAACCGGTTATGGAGGAATGACTGTTGCTTTTAATGAAATCCCCAAAGGAACCGACTTTACACCTTTGCTTCAGGGACTAAAAAATAATAGCTGCCATTGCCCGCATTGGGGCTACATTTTTGAGGGCGCAATACGCCTGGTTTATGATGATAAATCTGAAGAAATTGTCAAAACAGGTGATGTTTTTTACTGGCCTGCGGGACATACCGCCATTGTTGAAGAAGATGTGAAAATAATTGATTTTAGCCCTGAGAAGGAGTTCGGTGAAGTGATGGAACATATAGGTATGAAAATGGCGGAACTGGGAGAATAAATTAAAATAATTTGGCGCTAATAAAAGTTATTATTGTATAGGGAAGTTGGATTCAAGGAATTAATGAATAGCTATCTTAGCAAAAGCTAACATTCTTCATTACTACAGCATTATGGATCCTGAAGAAGCTCCTGAAGTCTTCCATAACCGACGCTTTATTTCAGAGGGTGAGGAAGTATCTGGTGAATAAAAGTTAACTTTGAATTAAAGTGAATTTAAAAAAATACATAGCAGAACTCAAAAGACGTAATGTATTTAAACCGGCTATAGCCTATTTAGTAGTTGCCTGGTTAATTACTGAAGTGGCTTCTATAGTTCTTCCAACTTTTGGTGCTCCGCCTTTTATCTTGAAAACCTTGATTTTTTCTCTGATCATAGGCTTTCCGCTCTATTTAATTATCGCCTGGGTATATGAATTCACTCCTAAAGGAATTAAGAAAACTGAAAATACTGAAGTAGCGGCTTCGTTACCACCAAAATCAAACCAGTGGTTTGACAAAAACATTAAAAAACTTGCGGTATTACCCTTTCGAAATATCAGTCCGGAAAATGGCAGCAATTATTTTAGTGATGGTCTTACCGAGGAAATTATTATGCGTTTATCCGGAATCAAGGAGCTTGAGATAGCTTCCAGAAACACTTCCATGAGGTATAGAAATTCGGATTTGGATATTGAATCATTGGGAAAGGAATTGAAAGCGAAATACCTGTTGCAAGGCGCTGTGCGCAAGCATAAGGATGATTTAAGAATTTCGACAGAATTAATAGATGTCGAAAAAGATGCTGAACTTTGGGCCGAAATTTACAGTGGTAAGATGGCAGATGTTTTTGATATTCAGGAAAAGGTATCTAAGAAGATTGTAAAGTCTTTACAACTAAAGCTTACTCCTAAAGAAAAAGTGGCTATTAGTGAAAGTTCAACTATGAATAGCGAGGCGTTTGATACTTACTTAAAAGCCCGTGAATTTCTATTTCGATATACAAAGAGCTATCTCCTTTTAGCTATAGATCTTTTTCAAAGCGCAATTGATCTGGATCCTGAATATGCTGCAGCTTATGCTGGTATGAGTGAAGCTTACGCCATGTTATATGAAACACATGACAAAAATATCTCATGGCTTGAAAAGGCAGAAGGATCAGCCTTGAAAGCACTAATCTATGATCCTAACTCCTCGGAGGCTTATGGCGCTCTTGGGTTAGCTTACTACAATAAAAATTTACTAAACGAAGCATTGATAGCCGTTCAAAAAGCGATATCATTTGACCCTGATAATTTTTTTGCCTATTGGATTAGAGGCCGACTCTATAGAATACAGGACAGAGATTCTGAAGCTGTAGTTGATTATAATAAAGCATTAGATCTTAACCGAGATTTCCATACAGCTTATGGTGATTTGCAGATGTCTTATGAAAAATTAAAAGATAAAGTTGGGTTAGAGGATACTATTCAGCGGGCAGCAATATTTTACCCTGGATATCTGAAACGGAACCCTACTGACGCCCGTGCCCACCAATTTTATGCTTTTACATTAAAAAGGTTAGGTAATTTAAAAGAAGCAAAAATAGAAATGAAAAAGGCTCTTGAACTAAGCCCTAATGACTTAATTATTATTTATAATCTTGCTTGTTTTAATGCCTTATTAGGTGAAAAAGCTGCGGCAATAAAAATTCTTAAAAAAGCAATTGATAATGGATATGGAAATTTTGAATATATCAAACACGACCCTGATTTATATTGCTTACAAACGGAGACAGATTTCATTAAACTTATGCAAGGCAAATAACTGGTTTAAATTAAACCTCCGAAAGTACGGACGGCTTTATGGCATTTCGCTACTGAAAATGAATTTTAAATAATATTATAGTAATGGTAAATAATGTGAAGGTCTAATTTCTTAGTCATCTACAAGCACCTGAATAATTCTACAGATAAAACACTATCCTGATACGATAAATGCCAACCACTTCTGCAACTAATCAAATTCTTTCTTGATCAAAACAGGACGGAGCGTTAAAAAAACATTCAGTGAATGTTTTAGTAAACTGGCCAGCCGCTACGCAGGAGTAATACAAAATAATATACCGGTAGTCCCGGTAGTTTCTCCTTTGTAATACTATGGAGAAAGAACCATTGGGTTCGAATTCTTGAAAATATAATTAGTAAAGACCAAAACGATTTTTAGGCGAATATACGCGTGGCTTGAATATCTATAAGCATTTAATAATAGGTTTTTATCAATAATCTTGGCAATAATTGCCAGAATTTAGAGTTAAAGGATCATCTTAACAATGTTTAAAACTAAAAAACCAACAAAATGTTTAAAAAAATTTTATTTGCAGCCCTATTACTTGTTTCTGTAATAGAAATAAAGGCCCAAACCTTTGAGTACAGAATTGTCACGAGTATTGAATCGGTAGTTCCAATGGGACTTGGAAGGTCCAGGATTATTTCCGCCCAGGAAGATAAGGATTATACGGAATACACCTCATCCAGAACAGAAGAAAATAATAAGCAGAATAAATCAAAACGAGGCGACGCCAAGGTGGATAATTTTGATGAAACTAAAATTCTCAATTTCTACAGTGCAACAGGTATTAATTTTCAAAATGTTGCTTCAAATGACGCCTTACTTTCATCAAAGGTCAATACTATGATTACACAAGGATGGGAATTGACATTCGTAACAAGTGGCGTTGAAAGTGACTCAGGGAAAGGTGATGGAACAGGTATCTTTATTACCCGATTCATCTTTAAAAGATTAAAGTCGTAAGTATACCTTAAACTTGATCAATTACATAAGATAAAGTAAAGATTTATTTTATATTTAAGAATAAAAAAACCGCCACAATCTAGTGTGGCGGTTTTTTTATTTCGTGATAATTGTTTAGTATTAATCTATTACTCTTTTTACAATATGCCATATATACTTAAAAACAAAAATCTGGAAATTCATATTGACCTGCCTGAGGAGAATTATACCTTTTCAAGATTTGACTGGACAGGAAAAATTGTGGAAGTAAAATTTCAAAACATTAATTTATCCGGTGTTGAGCGAACTGATTGTGAAAATGAGCATTATTTTGGAAAAGGATTTTATAATGAATTCGGAATTGATTCGGCATTAGGGTTTAATGAGACTGATATAGGTGGTTGGTTTCACAAAATAGGCGTGGGTTTATTAAAAAAAGATGAGAATCAATATCTGTTTAGTAAAAATTACGATATTAAACCAGCAGCGTTTAATACTGTTATTGAATCAAATAAAATTTTAATTAACTGTTTATCAGAAAATATCAACGGCTATTCGTATTTATTGAAAAAAGAGGTCGAATTGCATGAAAGTAATTTTACAATCAAATACTACTTAGAAAATAAGGGTGAAAAAGATATTTGTACGAACGAATACGGGCACAATTTTATAGCAATAAATAAAGAACTTGTGGGGAATAATTATGTATTAAAATTTCCATTTCAATTAAAGCCTAAAAAATTTGGGGAAACTGTTAATCCTGAACGAAAAGTTGATATAGGGCAAAATGAAATTAAATTCAATAGTTCGCCCAATGAGCAATTCTATTTTAGCAACCTCTCCGGAAATGAAAATGTTGATGCAGAATGGGAATTAATAAACCGTAACCAGAATATTGGAATTACTGAAACCGGAAGTTTTAAAACAAATAAAATAAATCTTTGGGGATGTAGTCATGTGGTTAGTCCTGAGTTATATTTTAATATATTTATTAAACCTGGCCAATCAGTGGCATGGTCCAGGACGTATAAGGTGTATAATTTAAAATAAATCCAGACGTCTGCTAATTCGAGTTACCCCTGACATTTGGAAGGGCAGGTAAAATGGGCAACTACCTGAAATATGCTTTTGACGAAAAAGTATTGGCCTGTTGCTTAACTTGTTATGAACACTAATGTAAGAATGATATTTATGAAACTTGATTTACAATTTGTACGCTCACAATTTCCGGCTTTTTCTGAACCCGCCCTGGAGGGATGGGCCTTTTTTGAAAATGCGGGAGGATCCTATCCTTGTATACAGTTTATTAGCCGGTTGACCGACTTTTATATGAAAAACAAGGTGCAGCCTTACTATCCCTATCCTTCTTCAATGCGGGCGGGAGAATTGATGGACCTTTCGTATAAGAGAATGGCTGATTATTTGAATGTTGAAGCTTCAGAAATTCATTTCGGTCCATCTACCACCCAAAATGTTTACGTTTTGGCCAATGCCATGCGGCCCATGTGGGAGGACGGGGATGAAATCATTGTTTCTTGCCAGGATCATGAAGCCAATGCAGGCGCATGGAGGAGATTAGCAGAACGAGGAATTAAAATTGTAGAGTGGCATGTAGATTCGGAAACGGGATTGTTGAGCTTAGAAGCATTGGAAGCTTTGTTTTCTGGCCGAACAAAAATGGTGGCTTTTCCGCATTGTTCTAATGTAATTGGCCATATAAATCCGGTTAAGGAAATTAGCACCCTGGCTCATAAACATGGTGCCCTGTCTGTTGTGGATGGCGTAGGTCTTGCACCCCATGGATTTCCGGATTTAAAAGATCTGGGCGCAGATATTTATCTTTTTTCATTGTACAAAACCTTTGGCCCTCATCTGGGGTTGATGTATGTGAATAAAGAGCTGATTGGCAAGATGGAAAACCAATCTCATTTTTTCAAAGAAGGCATAAGCCGAAGTATGCTGACTCCTGCAGGACCAGATCATGCGCAAATTGCCGCTGCCGGCGGAATATTAGATTATTTTGATGCGCTTTATGAACATCATTTTGAAGAGGAAGCAAAACCAGCTCAAAGAAATAAAGCATTAAATAAATTATTCCAGGAGCATGAAAAAGCCCTGATGGAGCGGCTACTTGATTTTTTAAGAACTCGTGATGATATTAAAATAGTAGGTCCTGATAGTGCAGAAAGAAGGGCACCAATTATTTCTATTATTCCTAAAAATAAAAACCTTAAAAAGGTATATGCAAACCTAACAGAACACAAATTGATGCTTGGCATGGGTACTTTTTATGCGGTGCGACCTTTTATGGATATGGATATTCCTTTACAACCCGGTGTAATAAGAATTTCTTTTTTGCATTATACCAGGATGGAGGAAATTAATCAGCTGATCGCGGGTTTAAAAGTTGCGCTGGATGATATATAGCTATAATTGAAGGCAGTAGGAGAATCCTTAAAAACATAGTATCTTACCGTATAAATTTATCCGTCAAAACTCAATGAAATTCATGTATGCAACCAACCAGGTCAAGGATGACCTAAATTATTATCTGCCGATTCTCCGTAATTTGAAGCTTAACAGATTTGCCCTAATGGCAGCTTTAGGTATTCTGACCCTTCTAAGCTGTGCGGGTCCTCCGGTGGCCACAAATGTGCAACTAGTACCAAATCCGAATAAAAATGCCCCATTGGCAGGAATTCTGACCTTTACTTCAGATCGTCCGGTAAGTACTACTCTAACTATTGATGATGGGGTGACGCGGCAAATTGTTCAGCCTGAAGATTCCTTAAAAACAAATCATCAGGTTTTGGTCCTGGGACTGAAACCAGGTAAACTGCATCAGATTACCGCAACACTAAAAGATAAAAATGGCAGGGAACTTGTCCTGGATTCGCTTTCTATTGAAACCCCTCCATTGCCAGACGATTTTCCTTCGCTGGAATTGGTACAGGAGAAAACCGGTGAGATGGAGCCCGGTATAACGATGTTCACTGTGTTTCGGTGGAAAGAACCATTTGATGATGATTCGGACTGGGGATATGCCATAGCGGTAAATGAAGCCGGGGAAGTAGTTTGGTACCTGAAAACAGATCATTGGCTTGATGAAGTTCGCAGAAAACATAATGGAAACCTGATATTCGGAGGCGTGGACGACGGACGTCTTTTTGAGGCAGATATGCTGGGTAATATTGTTCAGGAATGGTATTCTTCAGGTGCAATAACCAAACCCATAACAGAGGAAAGTATTGCTGTAGATACGGATATGTTTCATCATGATGTGATAGAACTTGCCTCCGGTAATTTCCTGGGACTGGGACTGGAGGTGCGTTCACTTGAGGATTTCCCGGTGGAGTATCCCCCTTCTGAGAAAAAACAAACTGCTGATGTCGCCGGCGATGTCATCATTGAGTTCGCTCCGGATGGCAGAACAGTTCGCAAATGGTCTTTGGTAGACATTCTCGACCCCAGGCGGCTGGGCGAGGGTTCCTTAAGAGGAGACCACTACTATGATATTTATAAAGAAATTTATGATCCCCTGCCCTATGATATTACACACTGCAATGCTATTTATTACATTGAGGAGGAAGATGCGGTATTGGTCTCCTCCAATTTCCAATGTGCCATTTATAAAATAGATATGAAAACCGGGGCCTTAAAATGGATTCTCGGTGATCCGACCGGTTGGGAGAAACCCTGGTCCGATAAGCTCCTGCAGCCTAAGGGGGACTTCATCTGGCCCTGCCACCAGCACGGATTGGAAATGACCCCCCAGGGCACACTTCTTTTATTCGACAACGGAGGGGCTCGCTTTATACCCCCAAATCCGCCAATGCCGGAGGAAGATCGTTTTAGTAGAGCATTGGAATTACGGGTAGATGAAGTTGCCGGAACCGTGGAAGAGGTATGGACCTATGGCCCTGAAAAGGAACGATTTGTATCCCCTTTTATAAGTGATGCCGACTACCTCTCAAACACCGGCAATGTTTTGATAACCGATGGCGGACGTTTTAAGGATAAGGAAGGAAATTTGATGCCAACATTCGGGGGCCATCAATGGGCCCGGATCCTGGAAGTAACGAAAAAACCCTCTACTGAAAAGATCTGGGAATTACATATTTATGATCCCGAAATCCGTTATTCGGTATACAGGGCACAACGATTTTACAGCCTGTACCCCAATAAGGATCGCCCAACAGGATAAATAGATTTTAGGGGTAATATACTTAACACTAGTAAATAGGCGCTATTAGATATAGTCCATAAATTTTTAACACACGCCAAAAACAGTATCAACTTAAAAATTTAAATCATGACATCAACTAAATTATTTGACCTTACAGGAAACGTAGCGGTAATTACCGGGGGAAATGGAGGTATTGGACGGAGTATAGCAATCGGATTGGCACAGGCAGGGGCATCCGTGGCTATATTTGGACGTAACGATGCAAAAAACAAAGCGACCCTTTCGGAGCTAAAGGAAATTGGAGTTCCTGCAATGGCTTTAAAAATTGACATCACAAAACGAACTGAACTGGCGCCTGCCATAAAGAAAGTGGAACAGGAGTTAGGAAGTATTAGCATCCTGGTAAATAACGCTGGTATTGCTGTATTAAGTGGAGGTATTCTTAATGAAACAGAAGAAGAATGGGATGGCTTAATTGAGGTACAACTTAACGCCGTATTTTTATTATCTAAACTGGTTGCAAAATCTATGGTTGAAAATAAAAGAGGAAAAATAATAAACATTGGTAGCATGTATTCTTTCTTTGGGTCCAGTTTTGCCCCATCCTACAGTACCGCAAAAGGAGCTGTGATTCAATTAACCAAATCAATGGCAATAGAATTGGCTCCATACAATATTCAGGTTAATGCCATTGCACCAGGTTGGTTTGTAACTGATATGACCGCTGCGGTTCAAACTATGCCCCTTAATGATGAAATAATTATGAGAACACCCGCCGGACGTTGGGGAAAACCCGAAGAATTAGTCGGTGCAGCCGTGTTCCTGGCTTCAAAAGCTTCTGATTTTGTAACCGGTGAAACCATTCGTGTGGATGGTGGTTATGCTATTCGGTGAACATTCAGATACCAGATTCAAATCTTGAAGAAGAATTCGAAGAAGGGCGCAGCTATTGCTAGCATATTTGAACAATATGATGTAGAGGGCATGCCTAACCCCTTTGAATAAATTAATAGAGAATTCAGTAACTTGGTAAAGTAACCGACTACAATACTTCGCATGATTAAATTCTTTAGAAAAATCAGACAACAGTTACTAACTGAAAACCCGCCTGCCGGGCGGGCAGGTAAATTCAGCAAATATTTGATATATGGGATAGGCGAAGTTGTTCTAATTGTTATTGGAATTTTACTCGCTTTGTATTTAAATAATATCAATAGTGAACAAAAATCAAAACTTGTTGAAATTGAATTACTTAATGAATTAAAGTCTAATATTAATAGCAGTATTAAATCATTTGAAAGAACACTTGAATGGGAACGGGAATATCTGGGATATAATTTACTGATCTTAGATTATTTAGACAATAAAAAGCCTTTCGATGACAGACTCCTCAAGCCATTTGCTACCTATTTTTGGACGGTTTCTTCAAATCCAATTTCAGGTGGTTACACCTACTTAAAATCAAAGGGAATCGATTTAATAACCAATGATAGTTTACGAAAAAACTTGAGCGTTTTATTCGAAAATGAATACCTAATCATTAAAGAGGAAAATCAAGTTTGGGCAAATAATTTACAGCAAAATATTTCTTATCCCTATCATGTCAGCCACTTCCGGAGGTATTTTTTGAAAGATAGTATTTCAGGAGATATTGAAGTGGCAAAACCCTTTAACTATAATGCCCTGATTTATGACAATAAATTTAAAAGTATTAACGCAGAAATCATTTCAAATAGAAATTGGAATATTAATAGCTTACAGGACTTAATTATCAAATCAGAAGTTGTTGTGAAGGAGATTGAAGACGAATTGAAGTTTTTATATGATCAAAAATAACGGAAAGCTAACAACATCTATAATTGCTCTATCTCAAACCATTGGAATTCCTTAATGGATAATTCAGTAACCGGGTAAAGTAAATACCAACTAGTACTTCACATGATTAAATTTTTTCCTCAAAATATACCGGCAATTCTTGGCTGAAAATAAAAAAGGAAATTTTTAAAGTA
Source organism: uncultured Eudoraea sp. (assembly GCF_947490415.1). GTDB lineage: Bacteria > Bacteroidota > Bacteroidia > Flavobacteriales > Flavobacteriaceae > Eudoraea. The sequence goes on along the minus strand of NZ_CANLGX010000003.1, from coordinate 134,470 downwards.
TACCATTACAGAAGGTTATCAATAGCCTTGTTTTCTTTAGTAGCCACTGTGATCAGTTTTTTTTTAACCATAGGAACTGTAACCTTAAAAGTCTAGGAGATTTTATATAACTTGTCGCGATAGAAATCCTGTATGTCTATTATTGGAAAGTTTCAGGTTTCTCATCAAAAACTAACCAGGTCTATCCTTTAAAAAACCATAATGAAGAAAATTATCTTTTTACTCTTGGCAATACTGATTGTAATTGCCGGTATTCTCGTATTCAATACACTCTCTTTAACCTCCAGACAGGTAGAACCAGAATCATTGGAAAAACTTGATATTCCGGACTCAGTTTTTCAAAACCTATCCAGGGCGGTCCAATACAGGACGATTTCCTTTAGCGAAGATGCAATCCCAGATTCTACAGCCTTTCATGGTTTTCACCAATTTCTGGCAGATACATTTCCGCTCATCCATGAAAATCTTTCCCTGGAAAAGATTAATGAATACAGTTTGCTATACAAGTGGGAAGGTTCAGATGCTTCCAAAAAACCAATAATACTTATGTCGCACCAGGACGTTGTGCCTGTAGATCAGCCTACCCTCAAAAACTGGGAGGCAGGTCCTTTCGAGGGGAAGATTACAGACACCCACATCATTGGCAGGGGGACCCTGGATGACAAAAGTTCCTTAATAGCGTTAATGGAGTCTGTGGAAAAGTTGTTGAGTGAATCATTCACTCCTTCACGGACCATTTACCTTGCCTTCGGACACGACGAAGAGGTTGGAGGAAAAAACGGGGCTGGCAAAATTGCAGCCTATCTAAAGGGAAAAGGTGTTAATGCAGCCATGACCCTGGATGAAGGTGGTTTTCTGTCAGAAAGCATGGTTGAGGGAATAGACAAACCAGTAGCCAGGGTAAACCTGGCAGAAAAGGGGTTTGCGTCCTTCCGCCTCATTGTTGAAACAAATGGGGGACATAGTTCGCGTCCTCCTAAGGAAAATACTATAGGAATGCTGGCTCAGGCCATTGTGGACCTGGAAAACAATCAATTGCCTTATAAACTCGTAGAACCAATCAACTACCAGTTCGAATACATGGGAGCTGAACTCCCCTTTATGGAAAAATTGACTTTTGCCAATCCGTGGTTGTTCAAAAATAGCATCCTGGAAGATCTCAATGCTCATACCACCACGGCCCCAACAATTATTGGAGGCGGGGTCAAAAACAATGTGATACCTACTGTGGCTGAGGCTACCATGAACTTCAGGATTTTGCCCGGGGAGACCATAGAAACGGTAAAGCAGCATATACAAAATAGTATCAGCGATAAAATCAGGGTGGAAACTGTAGGTTTTCTAACCAACCCCTCCCCTGTTTCCAAGATTGATTCTGAGGCGTATAAGACACTGGAAAAGACCATTCGATCTATGTTTCCCAACGCTGTCGTGGTCCCCGGACTTGTAGGCGGCGGTACAGATGCCCGTTATTTTTACGACATTTCCGATGATGTTTACCGGTTTTACCCTCTTCGGATCACTCCCGAGAGTTTTACGCGGTTTCACGGTATAGACGAAAAGATCAGCAAGGACAATTATAAGGAAATAATTGAATTCACCTACCATTTGATCAGGGAATTCAATTGAAATAAATCAGGTTTTGGAACTTTATAGATTCTGGTAAACGGATAACTACTGCTTAACATGATTATATTCTTTAGAAAAATAGAAAGACGCTCCTGACTTAAAACCCGATTATTGCTTTCGCATAGCATAAGCGAAAAAAACCGGACGGGCAGGTAAATACAGTAAAAAATAGTATTAGCTTATTTTATGGAAGAACTCTTTGATAATTTTGAAACCCTGGATCCCAAAGACTGGGAAAAGTCTAAAGCTTTAATGCACCAGATGGTTGATGATGCTTTTAATTACACTAAAAATGTAAGAGATCGAAAAATTTGGCAGGAAATGCCGGAGAGTGTTTTAGATACTTTTAAATCGGGCTTGCCCAAACAACCAAGTGATGCAGAAGACGTTTATAAAGAACTTCAAAAAAATGTCTTGCCTTACCCAATGGGGAACCTGCACCCACGCTTTTGGGCCTGGTATATGGGCAGCGGTACTATTTCTGGCGTTATGGGCGATTTCTGGGCGTCTATACTTAACCCAAATTTAGGAGGTGGTAACCACGCGGCGCATAAAGTTGAAGAACAAGTTGTTGACTGGATAAAAGAAATTGTTGAGTTTCCAAAAACCGCCAGCGGACTTTTGGTAAGTGGTGGGTCTATGGCCAACTATGCGGCATTGGCGGTAGCCAGAAATGTAAAGGCAGGTTATAATATCAGAGCTGAAGGCCTCAAAGAAAACAACCTGGTTTTTTATGGTTCTACCGAAATCCACAGTTGCAATACAAAAGCTGTTGAGCTATTAGGCTTAGGAACCAAAGGCCTTAAAAAAATAAAGGTGAATGACGATTACACCATAAATATTGATGCACTAAAAAAACAAATACAACTCGACAAGGAGGCCGGATTACAACCTATTTGTGTTGTTGGCTCTTCGGGTACTGTTAACACTGGCGCCATTGACGATTTAGAAGCGATCGCCGATATCTGCCGGGAAGAAAACCTATGGTTTCATGTAGATGGTGCAATTGGTGCCATAGCAATGCTGTCCCCGATAATTAAACCGCAATTAAAAGGTATTGAGCGTGCAGATTCTGTGGCTTTGGATTTGCACAAGTGGTTACATATGCCTTTTGAGGTTGGTTGTGTTATAATAAAAGATAGTGAAGGACATAAAGATACCTTTTCTTTAATTCCGGAATATTTAGAGAAAAATACTAGGGGCCTGGCCTCCGGCGAAAATTGGTTTAGCGAATATGGCTTGCAACTCTCAAGACGTTTTAGGGCACTAAAAGTATGGATGTCATTAAAAGAGCATGGGAGCGAGCGTTTTGGAAGAATGATATCCAGAAATGTGGATCAGGCCCATTATCTGGGAGCCCTTGTAAACCAACACCAGGATTTAGAACTCATAGCCCCCATTGGCATGGACATTGTTTGTTTTAGATACAATCCCGGTGCGCTATCGCTTGTTGAATTAAATGCACTGAATAAAGAAATTAAATTACAAATTGAAGAACGTGCCATTGCCCTTCCCGGCTACACCACAATTAGTGGTATGTATTGCATCCGCTGTGCTATTTCCAGCCATCGTGTCACCAATGAAGACTTTGATGAATTGGTAAAAAGTGTATTGATTATTGGGAAGGAGCTACTCCCTTAGTTCGTTCATTTTAAAGTAATTACCCATTTACGCCTTTTAAGTACTTGCTGCAACCCTTATTTTAAGTTAGAAAGCAGTAAATTTAGTTTTCCTAAAAAACCAATAATTATGAGATTACAAAATGCTATTTACTGTAGTGTAACACTACTCGCACTTCTTATTACTTCCTGTTCTGGTCCAAAAAAAGAAGCTGCTACCATACTCATTTATGGTGGCCCTATTTATACTGTCGATACCATTCAATCAACCGTAGAGGCCGTAGCTACAAAAGACAATAAGATTCTTTTTGCAGGAAGCCTTGCAGATGCCGAAAAATACAAAGACGAGCAAACACAGTTAATTGATTTAAAAGGCAAAACCATGACTCCCGGGTTAATAGAAGGTCACGGTCATTTTATGGGATTAGGATATAATGAATTGAATCTGGATCTCATGAATACTACGAGCTATCAGGAAATAATTGATGCCGTAGCCGCTGCTGTTGAAAAGGCCGAACCGGGGGAATGGATTACAGGGAGAGGATGGCATCAAAGTAAATGGACCAAAATGCCTTCTGATACCGTAAATGGCTTTCAAACACATTACAGACTCAGTGAGGTTTCTCCAGATAATCCAGTGTACCTGGGCCATGCCAGTGGCCATGCCGGTTTTGCTAATGCCGCTGCGATGGATATTGCGGGTCTGCAAGTTTTACCCAAAGACGGTATCAACAAATTTGAGGTAGAGGGTGGTGAAGTAATGCGCGATCAGCTGGGAAGACCAACAGGTATTTTCAATGAGCGTGCCCAGGGTTTGATAACCAAACATATTCCCGAAAGTACCCCTGAGAAAGATGCCAAAGCTTTTGAATTGGCCATAGCCGCTTGTCACAGAAACGGTATTACCGGTTTTCACGATGCGGGTATTGGAAGAGAGACTATTGCTTTATATGAAAAAATGAAAACCGAGGGTAAAATGAAAGCCCGTCTTTATGTGATGCTCACAGGTTGGGACAAAGAATTACTTAATGAATGGTATGAAAAAGGTCCCTTAATAGATTCTGCCCATTTGCTAACTATTCGCTCGGTAAAATTGAATTGTGATGGAGCTCTGGGCTCTCGAGGAGCGTGGCTTTTAGAACCCTATACAGACAGGCCCGGGCATTATGGTCTCGAAACCTTGCCTATGGACTTTGTGAAAGAAACCGCATTGAACGGATTACAAGGTGGTTTTCAGGTTTGCTCACATGCCATAGGCGACAGGGCCAATAGAGAAATACTAGACCGCTATGAAGTTGCTTTTGATGAATTACCTGACCTGGCAACCGATCACAGATTTAGAATCGAGCATGCACAGCATATACATCCGGATGATATACCGCGCTTTGCCCAGTTAGGTGTGATACCTGCCATGCAGGCAGTACACCTGTCTTCTGACAGACCATGGGCCATAGACCGCTTGGGCGAGCAACGAATCAAAGAAGGAGCTTATATGTGGCAGGCCTTATTAAAAAGTGGCATCCCGATTGTAAATGGTACCGATGTGCCAGTAGAACCTTTGAATCCAATAGCCAGTTTGTATGCCAGTGTTAGTAGAAAAACCTTAAATGGCACGCCGGAAGGCGGTTATGAACCGGAGCAAAAAATGACCAGAGAGCAGGCCCTTAGATCCTATACTCTGGATGCGGCTTATGGCGCTTTTGAGGAAGACAATAAAGGTTCTATTACAGTAGGTAAATTAGCCGATTTTACGATTTATAACCAGGATTTAATGACGGTAGCGGAAGAGGATTTCTTAAATACGGAAATAACCATGACCATTTTTGATGGAAAAGTGGTGTATTCTAAAGCTGAATAAATCAATTAGGTTAAATGATGAATATCTTTCAGGAAAAAGCGTCAGGAAGGCAGAATGAAAAAGTCAACAATTAGGCTTTTGAGTGATGAGCCAGATGAGGCGAGGCAAAGCAGACTTTTTTAGCAGGTTATATCGAAAGCTATGGGCCAGATATAGTGTTTGGATATCAGCCTGCAGCGCTGGCGTTAAAAGTAAAAAGTATGATAAAGTTTCTTAAACGAATCAGATACAACCTTATGGACAAAAATGAAACCGGAAAGTATTTAAAGTATGCTTTGGGAGAAATTGTATTAGTCGTCATTGGTATTCTTATTGCACTGCAGATCAACAATTGGAATGAGTTTAAAAAGGAACGAAAACAGGAACGAAAAGTATTAATAGAGCTTTTGACATCCTTAGAGCATAATTACGATAGAATGATTTCAGATTCTATAAACAGATCAAACTGGAACAAATCAAGCGATATCGTTATCAATTCTCTGGAGAAAGGGACCGCCTACTCAGATACTATGAATAAACATTTTCAGGATGCCCGAAAACCTGGAACAAATCTTTCATTGTCTTATGCCGGTTATGAAGGTTTGAAAAATGTTGGCTACAATATAATTACTTCTGATACACTTAGAAAAAATATTATTGAGCTCTTTGAATTAACTCATAAGACTTTGCTGGAAGAAATGGAATATTTTGAATCTTTCCAACCAGATAGACAAGCTCATATTGACAGGTTATTTAGTTACGAGCATGATAAATTTAATCCAAATAAACCTTTTAATGTCCCCATTTATCCAAACAATTACACTGCATTATTACAAGACCCAATATACTTGCCCATGATTAAATCGGTAACGGTGCAAAGAAATGTGATCGCTGTATTGCTATATAACAACCTAAAGGAGACACAAAGAGTGATTTCAATGATCAAAAATGAACTAAATGAACTCAAACATTGATTAACTTCTTCAGAAAAATCGGCAGAAAAATTCCTGACGATAATAAGACTTTTAAATACCCTATGCTATTGGAGAAATAATACTGGTGGTTACTGGGAGAAAGAAGTGATTAGAACTGCCAACAGCCCATTAAATGTTTTTAGTAATGCTTCTAATTTTGGGGATTAAGGGTATAAAAATTTGAACTCAATGCACTGCTCATAGGTGCGTAATGTTGCTTGGGCTGTTGTTCACCGCGAGTTTGGCAGTAGTTTGGTCATATATTGCCTGAACAATCCTGTACAAATCGGGCATTACTGTTTTTGCGAGCCGGGAATTATTGTTTAAAAGCACGCAAATCCCTAGATCAGCTTCAGGGTAAACCGCAATTTCATTTCTGTAACCATTTACGCTTCCACCATGGTGCCAAATGGTTTTTTCCTGATAAGTATCCTGCTCAGCAAATTTATGGATCCTCCATCCAAAGCCGTAATAGGATGATAAGTGTCCCGGCCAGCGCTGGTAATATTTACTATGCCCTTTAATTTCAATAAAGGGGTTAAAAGCTTCTTCTAAGGCCGACTTGCTCATGATCTCCGGGTTATGTCCCAGCAAAAATCGAATCCATTTGCCCATATCAAGGGCACTGGCATTGATACCTCCAGCCGCTATGGCATTGTAATAATGGTCATTAAGTTTTTTTGGTCTCCATCCGTTTCGCCTTTTTGAATGCGGCATTGCAACATTTTTTTCATGTGCCAGGGTTTCATAATCCATGGTGGTAGAGCACATTTCCAGTGGCTTAAAAAATCTATTCTCTAAAGATGTGCTAATGTCCTGGCCGGTAGCCTTGTACATCATCTCTCCGGAGAGGGCAAAAAGGGCATTCTGATAGCTATACATTAAACCCGGGTTACTGATTGGGGTTACGTCTTTGAAGCGTTTTGCAATATCTGTCAATGACAATCCGGCTTCTACAAGATTGGTATAACTATGGTAAGGCGCGCCCGAAGTGTGTGATAAAATATTGGCCAGCGTAATTTTAGCGGTATTACTTTTGTCGCCCAACTGAAATTCCGGAATATAATCGCTAACCTTATCTTCCCAATCCAATTTGCCTTCATCCTTTAAATCGGCAGCCAATACTCCGGCAAATCCTTTTGAAAGGGACCCGAGTCTAAATATCGTTTGGCCGTCAACGCCTTCATTTACGTTAATATTTCTTTTACCAAAGCCATCTGAAATTACAATCGAATCTCCTCTTACGATGCTCACCCCCGCTCCTACTATGTCACCGGATGCAATGGCCTTATCAAAATATGCCTGCACAGCAACTTTCAATTCTTGTTGTTGCGATTTATATAGTTGTGCCGCTCTTTGATCGGCTAAAGTTGTTTTTAGCTTGTCAGTTGTATTTTTTGACTCTGAAGAAGATACAGGATTATTGGCGCTTATGGTTAGGGCATAAAGCGTAATAATTAAAATCGCAGTGCCTACCAGGATTTTAAATCTATGCATAGGTAAATTATTGTATGGTATAAAGTGTGACAGGATGAATATAGGATTATTTAACTTATTAACCCATTAAAGGCGTTATTATTATGTATTTCATTGTTTTTTATATTGTGGAGTTCTTAATTAATCTAGCCAAACGATCCTCTTTCCCATAAATTATAAATTACATCCCGATAGTTTCTCCTTCGTAATACTATGGAGAAGGAGCTATCGGGACCAAATTCTAATGGCCCGGTTATTGGACATAATTATTTAGAATTTGAGATTTGAGATTTGGTGCTTGATGCTTCTATAGATAATTCAGTAACTTGGTGAGCTAACCGCCAACCATCCTTGCAATGATCAACTTCTTCCCTAAAATCCGCCAAAATCCATGATTCAAAAAAAAGCACCCTGGCACTTCCTGTTTCTACTCATTTTGGCCGGAGAGTCTGTATTTATCATTCCATTTGTTCTTGCTCGAGTCTTTAGGCCTACAGTGCTTGAGGCGTTCAACCTGGATAATGTACAGTTGGGAATATGTTTCTCTGTATATGGTATAATAGCCTTGCTATCCTATCTCTTTGGAGGTCCTCTGGCGGATAAATTTCCACCAAGAAAATTGATTGCACTGGCTCTATGGATGACAGCCTCAGGAGGTTTGGTCTATGCAACTTTTCCCGGTTATACAGTATTAAAAATACTTTATGGTTATTGGGGTTTTACAACTATTTTCTTATTCTGGGCTCCTATGATCAAGGCTGCCAGGGTCTGGGGCGGGTCTTCTTCCCAGGGCAAGGCGTTTGGATTTTTGGACGGCGGACGTGGCCTAGTGGGGGCTCTGTTCGGAGCTATGGGCGTACTTATTTTTTCACTCTTTATTAATGCTGAAGTTGCAGAAGCGACCCTTTCTGAAAGCAGAGCAGCCTTCAGGTACGTGATACTGGTATCCTCAGGTATCGTTGTTATCGTAGGCCTTTTGGTTTGGTTCTTTTTGAAAATGGACCCCAAAGCAGAAAAAGAGATCATCCTGGAAAAAATAACGATATCGCAAATAAAAGAGGTGCTGCGTTTACCTTCCGTGTGGTTACTAATGATCATTATTTTATGTGCCTATGTAGGTTACAAAATCACAGATGTGTTTTCACTCTATGCCCGGGACGTAATGCTGTATGACCAGGTGCAATCGGCCCAGGTAGGCACTTTTTTGTTATTTATTCGCCCAGTCATTGGGGTGCTCATTGGGGTATTGGCAGACCGCACAGAAACTACCTACTGGTTGGTCGTTAGTTTTGTAGTTTCATTCCTCGGGGCATTATTGTTCGCTACTGGTATTATCTCAGATTCGTCCACAATATTGTTTTTTGTATCTATTTTGGTCGTGGCGACCGGAGTGTACGCCGCACGTTCTCTGTACTTCGCAGTGATGGAGAGGGGTCAGATTCCTTTGGTACTTACAGGGACCGCTGTTGGGCTTATTTCGCTCATAGGCTATACGCCGGATATATTCGCAGGACCCGCCATGGGATTTCTCTTAGAGAATTCGCCAGGTGAAGTTGGTCATCAGCATGTATTTTGGATGTTGGCTCTATTTTCCTTTATAGGTGGTATCGCCGCCTGGTATTATTTCCGATGGTATGGAAAGTAGAAACAGCATTGATGGATGACAAAGCGAACCGAAGCTAAATCCCCTGAGGCCACAGTGTAAGGTATGGAATTAAATCAATCGAATACTTCCATAAATAATTCAGTACCTTGGTTAAACAACCACAAACAACTACTGCACATGATTAAATTCTTTAGTAAGATTCGTCAAAAATTACTGACTGAAAACCAGTCTAACGGACGTGTAGGCAAATTCAGCAAATATCTGCTTTATGCTATTGGCGAAATTGTATTGGTGGTCATCGGGATCCTTTTTGCCCTGCAGATCAACAATTGGAACGAGTTTAAAAAGGATAGAGTTGTCGAAAATAAACTCTTAATTGAATTAAAAGAAAACCTAAACACCAACCTGGTGCGCCTTAAAAATGAAATCCAAAAAGAGCACAATTCCATAGCTGAAATCAATTTAATTGTTGACCATATCGATCATAGGCGAGCTTATCATGATTCACTGGACACTCATTTTCGACAAGCATTTTTATCACACGATATTGTACTTTCCTCTTCAGCTTTTGAAGCTATTAAATCGAAAGGATTTGAAATAATTGATTCAGATTCCCTGCGAAAAGATATTATTGACCTGTTTGATGTATCATACTCCAACTTGATTAGTGAAACGGTAAGACTTGAAGATCTATTTTGGCCATCTTCCGTACTACCTATTCTTCATACCCATTTTCGATGGGAGGGAAATACTACCAAACCCGTTGATTATGAAGCACTATTAAATGATAAGAGATATACAAATATGATCACGAATAGGAGGCATTTCCGAAAATTAGCTGCTCTGAAAAAAAGCGAATCTTTGCTTCGAACAAAAGCCTTAATAGCACATATTGATAGTTATTTGGAATTAGCAGAAGATTAAAATCCTATCCCAACAACCGCCGAATGCTGGTGCGAGCATCATGCTCGTTTCTTGTCCCAACCATCCTTGCCTGTCCAGGCTCCCAATATGGCATGGGAATTAAATTTGAAGTAGAAGGTTAGAGGTACAAAGTCAAAGCTACTTCGTATTTTCCACCTCTTACTGCGCATTTCATATTTCGTATTTCGTTATTCCCCTAACTAGCGCAAGCGTCACGCTCGTGTCTTGTCCCAACCATCCTTGCCTGCCCAGGCTCCCAATATGGCATGGGAATTAAATTTGATTTAGAAGGTTAGAGGTACAGGGTCAAAGCTACTTCGTATTTTCCACCTCTTACTTCGCATTTCATATTTCGTATTTCGTTATCCCCCTAACTAGCGCAAGCGTCACGCTCGTGTCTTGTCCCAACGATCCTTGCCTGTCCAGGCTCCCAATATGGAACGAGAATTAAATTTGAAGTAGAAGGTTAGAGGTACAAAGTCAAAGCTACTTCGTATTTTCCACCTCTTACTGCGCATTTCATATTTCGTATTTCGTTATCCCCCCAATTAGCGCGAGATTCACGCTCGTGTCTTACCCCAACCACCCTTCCCTGTCCAGGCTCCCAATATGGAACGAGAATTAAATTTGAATTAGAAGGTTAGAGGTACAGGGTCAAAGCTACTTCGTATTTTCCACCTCTTACTTCGCATTTCATATTTCGTATTTCGTTATTCCCCCAACTAGCGCCGTCGTCACGCTCGTGTTTTATCCTAACCATCCTTGCCTGTCCAGGCTCCCAATATGGCATGGGAATTAAATTTGAAGTAGAAGGTTAGAGGTACAGGGTCAAAGCTACTTCGTATTCTCCACCTCTTACTGCGCATTTCATATTTCGTATTTCGTTATTCCCCCCTGCCAGGGCGAGCGACCACCACGTGCCTTATCCCAACAATACTTGCTTATAAAGGATCTGTATTTAAGGGCCTAACTTAAATGACTCATATGATTAAAGTCATATTAACACTATAAAGCAAGGTGTATTTTTGAAGATGTTTTTAGCAGCTTACGACTAATTTAAAGAAGGAAGACTTAAAGCCAACTTATCAATATATTGATTAATTGGTTACAACATTCCATCAATTGATGGCAATTAAAATATCCCTTGGGTGGTGAGCCTGGATTAAATTGATTTAATAAAAAAACAATCATTTAAGATACAAAGAAACTTGAAAAACTTAATGTATTTACTCGGACTAATGATCCTTATTTTAGCTTCTTGCAACCCACAACAAGAAAATGCTCAAAAATCAGAATATCCATCGGATGGTAGTGTTCTGCCGTTTCCCGAACCACCATCAGCCAGTGTAGCCGGAAAAACCCTAGCCGATTCAAAACATCAATGGCGTAAGGCAGAAAATCATCTTCCGGCAGATGCCCCCAACATTGTAATTTTTATGACGGATGATGCCGGTTTTGGAAATCCAAGCACTTTTGGAGGTCCAATAAATACCCCAACAATGACACGTTTGGCTGAGTCGGGAATTTCATACAATGCCTTTCATACTACTGCGATGTGCTCACCCACAAGGGCTTCCTTATTAACAGGGCGAAACCATCACCGGGTTGGTGCAGGACAGATTGCCGAACTGGCTTCCGATTGGGATGGTTACGTGGGACTAATACCTAAATCAACCGCTACCTTCTCTCAGGTCCTTTCCTATTATGGCTACAATACAGCTGCATTCGGAAAGTGGCACAATACTCCGGTAACAGACATCACCAAACTGGGGCCTTTTGACCGCTACCCAACAGGATTGGGATTTGATTATTTCTATGGATTTCTGGCAGGAGAAACCTCCCAATATGAACCTGCATTGTTTGAAAACAACAATCCGGTGCAAGCACCTCATGATCCCAAATACCACTTAACAGAAGACATGACGGAAAAAGCTATCGAATGGTTGAGAACTACTAATACCATCAACCCGGGTAAACCCTTTTTTATATATTTCACCCCGGGTGCCGTACATGGGCCTCACCATATTTTTAAGGAATGGGCCGACAAATACGATGGGAAGTTCGATGAAGGTTGGGAAGCCCTTCGATCTATGACTTTTGAAAAGCAAAAAGAAATGGGTTGGATTCCTGAAGATGCTGTTCTGAATCCATTGGCGAAAGGGATGCAAAAATGGGACGATATTCCTCAATCACAGCGTGAATTCCAAATCCGTTTAATGGAAATTTATGCGGGTTTCCTTGAGCATACCGATGTCCAATATGGTAAAATTGTAGATGAACTGGAGCAACAAGGATTGCTTGAAAATACCCTTATCATTTATATCAATTCAGATAATGGCCCTTCGGCTGAAGGTATGAATGGAACCATTTCTGAATTGTTGGCTCAAAATGCCATGCCTTCCACTGTTGATGAGCAAATCGAAGTGCTCAACAAAGTGTATGGCGGAATAGAAGTATTGGGCGGACCCAAATTAGAAAACATGTATCATCATGGCTGGACCTATACGGGCTCAACACCTTTTCAAGGCACCAAACTGGTAGCCGCTCACCTTGGGGGAACCAGAACCCCTATGGTTATATCCTGGCCTAAAAAAATAAGGCACGATGGCAAGGTTCGTTCACAATTTCATCATGTAAATGACATAGCAGCCACTATTTACGAAATTCTTGACATTGACCCCCCTGCTGTTGTAGACGGATTTGAACAACAACCCCTTGACGGCGTATCCATGACCTATACCTTTGATCAGCCGGAAGCAAAATCAAATAAGAAAACACAATATTTTGAAATTCTTGGCAGTCGGGGTATCTATCATGAGGATTGGTTTGCAGGCACTTTCGGTCCCAGAGCACCATGGTCAACCGATATAGAAGGGGTAATTAACTGGGAACCTGAAAATGAAGTTTGGGAGCTCTACAACCTTGAAGAGGACTATTCTCAATCAAAAGATTTAGCTACTCAAAACCCTGAAAAACTAGCTGAACTAAAATCACTTTTTGACAAGGAGGCGACTGACAATCTCGTATACCCAATTGGCGCATCAATGTACACGGTGTTTTTTCACCCCGAAGAATTACCCTCTTCAACACTTACAGAATGGTCGTTTTATGAAGGTCAGGATCGAATCCCTGAGGCAATGGCTCCCAAATTTGCGAGTGGGCGATCTAGTTTAGCTTTGATTGATGCTGAAATTGGTGAAAATGCCGAAGGAGTGCTTTTTGCCCTTGGCGGAATTTCTTCAGGCTTTACGGTATACATGGATAAAGGATTTTTAAAGGCAGAATACAACGCCATGACCATGAACCGCTACAAAATTACATCTCAGTCAGCACTTCCAGTCGGTAAAGTAAACATTGAAGTTGAAACCAGGTATGACTCAAAAGAGCGCATGGCTCCGGCTACCATAACTTTACGTTTAAATGGGGAACAAGTTGGTCAGGGACGTATTGATCGCTCTGTACCTGCTGCCCATACCGCCTCTGAAACCTTTGATGTTGGCGTGGATTTGGGCTCACCGGTGTCATTGGATTATTATGATCGGGCGCCTTTCAGGTTTAATGGAAAGATCAATAAGATTGATATCAAGTATTTGAATTAAACCGTTGTAACAAATTAATAAAACACGAACATGAAAAAACAAGGTCTGATTTTGATAGTGGTAATAGTATCCTTTCTAGCCTGCAAAAACTCAAATGAGAATCAACAAAATATTAATCTTAAAGACACTGCATATGAAGCTTTTATATATGCATATCCATTAATGGAACAAGTAAAAACTGTAAATGGTATGTTCGAGTTTATGGGCTTGAAGCCAAACATACCTGCTATGAGTGATAGGTTTCCAATGGAAAATGTGGGGCAACCCATTGTCGCGCCAAATTTAACCTCTATGACCGGCGGGCTTTTAATCGATGTTTCCGGTGGTCCGGTTACCCTTGAGATCCCAGAGGTCAAAGACCGATATATTGTTTACCAGTGTGTTGATGTCTTCACTCATAATTTTTATTACATGGGTACTCACGCAAACAATGGCGAAGGCGGTCGTTTCACTTTTCACAACAAGCACCAGGAAGTACCGAATGATGGTTCCACGCCTGTCTTAATGGAGGGTGATCATGCCATGATTATTATCCGTATCGACATTAAAGACCGTAGTGAATTAGAACGCGTAAGAGCCATACAAGATGCTATCAAAATAGTTGCTGCACCGGAATCATCTCGTGATTACCCAACTTATGACAAAGAAAAGGCCTTCTCCCCGCAGTTTGTAGAATACTTAAATGACTTGTTGATTGAAGTACCTGAATCAGAAACTGAGTTATTTGAAAAGTTTAAAGCCATTGGAGTCATGAACAAGGTTGATTTGAATGAGGGGCAACTGAAACAAGTTCAGGCCGGTATAGATTCAGCAATTGTGGTTATTGATAATGAATCAAAAAACCTGGAAGTTGGTAACGGCTACTTTAGTGCCACCGAAGTTTTTGGCACCCGTGAATTTTTAAATGGAAATTACCTGGGCAGAGCGGCCGGTGCCCATTTTGGACTTTGGGGTAACTCAAAAGAAGAAGCCAATTACTTTATGCTAAAAACCGAAGGTGAGGGCGAAATAACTTTTGGTCCGGATGAGTTGCCTCCCCTTACAGATATTGGATTCTGGTCTTTAACAGTGCACGATGAAAACGTGCATGTTAAAAAGAACGAATACGATTCGTACGTGCTTACCATGGATAAAATGCAGTTTGAGGCTGACGGTTCTTTAATATTGAAGATTTCGTCCAAGCCAGAAGAAGGCAACTGGCTCTATACGCCCGGTGGAAAGATGGTCATTCTAATCCGAGCTTATCAGGCCGATCCGGATAAGATTGGAGACTATGTACCACCGCCATTTAAAAAATTATAAATCATTAGATATGAAAAACTTAGCGAAAATCGCTTCACGTATAAAAATCATACTATTTGCGATTGTAATACTCTTTTTTGCTTGTAATCCTGCTCCTAAAACAGAAAGACAAAGTGAGCTATCCTCTGAGGAGGCAAGGAGCATTGCCAAGGAAGCATTTCTATGGGGTATGCATCCTGTAGCTATTTATCACCTGCGCTATAATTATAGCCAGAATGATTTAAGTCCGATTAAAGTTGGTTTAAACCGGATTGCGTGGTTCAGGAAGCCTCTGAAGGCCCTTCCAAAGGTGGCGACTACACCGAATGCCACTACGCTTTATGGCACCGGAATGTTTGACGTTTCAAAAGAACCAATGGTCATTATAGTACCTGACATTAAAGATCATTATTGGAGCGTACAGCTTTTTGATAATTATGCACGCTGGGGACACATGATCGGTAGCCAGTTTAATGCACCAGGTAAAGTTCAGCGTTTAATTCTTGGCCCCGATTGGAATGGTTCATTACCGGAAGGTTTCTCCGGTGCAGATGTTGTCCAATCAAAATCAAACTTTGTAGGTGTATTAGCGCGTGTCGCACTTACAGATAATACAGACGCAGAGTTGAAGATTGTCAACGGTATCCAGGATGGTATCACAGCTATTACGCTGAGCCAATGGAATGCAGCTGGACGGAAGTTAGTTAGGGCAGAAGATGTTCCGGGCACCGTGGCCGATTACCCCACTTATCCAGGTATGGAAACTGTAAAAGAACCGGGGAAGTTGGCAGGGGTAGAATTTCTACGATGGGTTGGTCTGGTGCTCAACGATCCTAGTTTTACCAAACAAACAGATGGACATAAGGAGATAGAGGCATTTAAACGCTTCGAACGTTTAGGCTTAAAAGCCGGAGTTTCCTTTGATCCTGATCAATTTTCTCCAGAAATAGTAACCGCCATTGAGGAAGGTATTGAAGAAGCAAAAAATGATATTCAGGCCTTATCTGAAAAAGGTGTTGGATTTAACAAGAACGGTTGGGATTTCACCAGTGATTTGGACTATAAGGACACCGACTGGTTAACACGGGCGTGCTATGGGCTGATCGCAGTTCTTGCACCGGTACCTTCTCGATCCCATACGGGTTCACTTTGTATCAAGGATTCTGAAGGAAGATTGTTAATGGGCGAGCACAACTATACCATCACCTTTGATCTGGATAATATGCCTCCGGTCACTGAGTTTTGGGAAATGCCCCTGTATGACAACGCAGGTTACTTTGTAGACAACCCACTGGATCGCTATTCATTGAACAGTTACATGCTTGAGCGGGGCCAGCTTCACACAGAAAATGGGAAATTGATCATCTATGTTCAAAGAGAAGAGCCTACTGATCCCAATAAGAAAAAAAATTGGTTACCGGCTCCTGAACAAGGCTTCCAATTTGCCGCCCGATTTTATGGCGCTTACACACCATTGATTGATGGTAGTTACAATATGCCCGGTGTGGTGCGTGAAGATTAATTTGATCTGATAACAAACAAAAATAAAAAATGAAGAAATTAGCGAAAATCATCCTGTTTACGTTTGTAGTAGTCGTTACAGCATGCAATACAGGCACAAAAACAAGCGCGCAAAATCTATCCCCAGATGAAGCTAAAAACCTCGCAAAAGAAGCTTGGCTTTTCGGTATGCCATTGGTGATGTTCGAGAAACAAATCGATTACAGCACCCATGTGACACAACCAGAGGAAACCCGGGCACCGATTAACCAATTTGTTCACTATCGAAAGTTCGTCGACGCTTCAAACCGCTCTATTGTCGGTTTCAACGTAGACAACCTCTACTCGCTCGCTTGGATCGACCTCAAGGCCGAGCCGCTCGTGCTTTCCGTACCGGCCATGGGGGATCGCTATTGGATGATGCAGATCGTCGACGCCTGGAATGGCGTACCAGCAGCACCTGGTTCTCGAACGCTCAGTGGCGACGACCCACATGTCTTTCTCATCGCGGGGCCAGACTGGAAAGGTTCAGTTCCTGAGGGAATGGAGCTACTTCGCTCACCCACCAACCTCGGCGGCATAGGTGGTCGTACCTATTGTTCGGGCGACGATGACTATGCTACTGTCAACCGGATTCAGGACGAGTACAAACTAACACCTTTGTCTGCTTGGGGCAAGCCTTATGTTACTCCTGCCAGCGTACCGCTGAAAGATGGAGCTGATGGCAAAACCTTAGTCAACGAGCAGCTGATGGCGCTTAATGCTGAACAATTTTTCAGCAACCTCAATCGACTCCTGGCGACGAACCCGCCCTATGCAGAGGATGATCCGACGCTGGAAAAGATTCGCATGCTCGGCATCGCTCCAGGTATGCCATTCTCCACCGAAGGACTCACTGACGATGTTGTCGCGGCTCTCGAGGAGGGAGTGGCGCAGGGAAAAGCGTCCATGGCGGCAGAGATGAAAAATCTTGGCAAGATGGCCAATAATTGGGGCCTAACCTATGACATGGGGCGCTATGGTACTAAATATGCGTATCGTGCCGCATGGACTTTCGTCGGCATCGGCGGAAACGTTATCGAGGATGCCTTCTATCCACTCACGATGAAGGATATTGACGGCAAACAGCTCAGTAGCGAGCACAGCTACACGCTGACTTTTGAGGAAGGAGCTTGGCCACCAGCTGCTGCATTCTGGTCCTTAACTATGTATGATTTGGAAGGGTACCTGGTAGATAATCCATTGAATCGATATGCGGTTGGTGATCGAAGCAACATGAAGCCAAATGAAGACGGATCCTTAACCATTTACATCCAACCTGAATCACCGGGTGCGGATAAAGAAGCTAATTGGCTGCCAGCTCCAAAATCGGGAGCATTCAAAGTAGCATTGCGTTTATACGCTCCTATGGAAAAAGTGATTGACGGTTCTTGGGTACCACCAGGAATCGCACCTCAGAAGTAGCTAAATTCGAAATAAAAAACAACGAAATTGAAAAAATTAGCAAAAATCAGGTTACGAATAAAAATATTATTATTTGCACTTGCAATACTTTTTACGGCATGTAATTCTGTAGAAAATAAAAAAGCTAAGCTTTCACCAGATGAAGCAAGAGCCATTGCCAAAGAAGCCTATGTATATGGTTTCCCTATGGTAATGAACTACAAAACAATGTATAATTACACATTGAATGAGCAATCGCCAGATTACAAAGGCCCCATCAATCAAAAAAGTTGTGAAGCGCGTTTATACACTCCCAATGATAAGGCCGTGGTTGCGCCAAATTCCGACACACCTTATTGTATGTTTTGGATGGATCTGCGAGACGAACCACAGGTCATTTCGGTACCGGAAATGGAAGCTGAAAGGTTTTACCATTTTCAACTGATAGACTTATACACGCATAACTTTGCCTACATAGGTTCTTTAACAAACGGAAACAAAGCCGGAAATTACCTGATTGCCAGTGAGGGTTGGAAAGGTGAAAAACCTGAAGGGGTTACTGAGGTCATCTATTGCGAGACGGACTTGTTTTTTGTGGTGGTTCGTACCCAATTAATGGATAACAACGATCTGGAAAATGTACAGGCAATTCAAGATTCGTATGAAGTTCAAAGCTTAAATAGTTTTTTGGGAGAAGCACCTATTGTTACCGATAGAAATGAAAATGCATTAGTATGGCAAGATGGCGATGAACTAACCCCTAAGGCATTCACCTACTTAGACTACATGCTGAATCTTACAACACCGGTTGAATCTGAAATGGAGTTAAGAGCCAATATTGGCAAGCTGGGAATTGGCACAAAAGAAGGATTTGACATCATGCGTTATGACCAGGAAACACAAGAGGCGATTCAATTAGGCATTGAGGAGGGACTGAAAGAAATGAAGGCGTTTGCTGCGAAATATAGTAAAGACCCTTTGACAAGTTCAAGAATTTTTGGAACCCGTGATTTTCTAACAAAATCCGCGAAAGAAAATTATGACATGGATAACTTCTATGTTTTACGTTCTATCGCTGCGTTTCTTGGGCTTTATGGCAATTCGGGTGAGGAAGCCATCTACCCGGCTTATTTAATGGAAGCACCGGATGTTCCTTTTAATGCTGCAACGAATTCTTATACACTCACATTTCCAAAAGATCAATTGCCTCCTGTAAACTTTTTTTGGTCGTTGAGTATGTATGATGGCAAAACACAATTGTTTGTAAATAACCGGCTAAACAAGTATTTGATCAACTCGGGTTCGTTTAATGACTTTGTGTTTGGAGAAGATGGTTCATTAACGCTGTATGTTCAAAAAGACTCACCTGGAAAAGATTTGGAGGCCAATTGGCTACCTGCACCTGACGGTCCGTTTTTATGCATCATGCGCCTTTATGGTCCCAAAGAAGCAGCACTTTCGGGTGAGTGGGTGAACCCTCCATTGGTTAAAGCAAATAATTAAAAAATCACACAAATTGAGTCACATGAAAAAATTGATTTTAATCTCGGGAATAGTTTTTACCGTTGCCGCTTGTCAGCAAGAATCAGCAGTTAAAGAAAAAAAGAGCGTTCAAACTTACAAGATGACCACCGAAATACCAACTGGTGTTTTAACTCCAGATAAGGTAGAAACAAGTATTGGAACATTGGAGTATTTTGATGGCGTTCCTTCCAAAGAAACATCCGAAAATGTATACGACTATTTAGACCGAATGCGCGGAGTAGATGCTTTTATGAAAGGCATACCAGGAGCTTCTGTGAGAGGTTTAATCGTGGGGCTGAAAGAAGCTGGTGTAGATGATTACAATAAAGTAGGGATAACCAAAACCTTGTTAGATTCTAAATCACTGCTCTTAACAGCAAACACATCTACCATTTATATTACACCCTATCTTGATGTAAAAGAAAATGGCCCGCTGGTAATGGAAACGCCTCCAGGCATGCTCGGTGCTTTTAACGATGCATGGTTTCGTTACATAGCCGACATCGGTCCATTTGGTGAGGACAAAGGAAAAGGCGGCAAGTATTTAATCTTGCCTCCTGACTATGAAGGTGAAATTCCTGAAGGTTATTTTGTGGTAAAGTCACCCACGCATAAAGTATTTGTTTTTATGCGTACATCCATTGCAAATGGCATAGAATCAGCCGTAAAGATGGTTGAAGAGAAGCTAAAAGTGTATCCGCTGTCTGAAATAGATAATCCTAAAGAAATGGAACTAGTCGATATTTCAGGTGTAGACTTTAATACGGTACATACCAATGACTTTTCTTTTTATGAGCATTTAGCAGAATGGATCAATGAAGAGCATGTTGATATGCTAGATGATGTAAAAAAAGGACTCTTTGCCTCCATCGGTATTGAAAAAGGAAAAGCTTTTGCTCCTGATGAGCGCATGAAAAAATTGCTTACAGAAGCTGTTGCGATTGGAAATGCTGCTGCACGCTCCATTACATACTATCCGCGTACCGATATGAATTTAGCAGGTGTTGAAATTTACCCGGATACAGAAAGTTCATGGATTATGGCTTTTGCCAAAAAGGACGTGTTCTTTACTTCGGAAACTGGAGGCTTTAATACCGATGCGCTGGACATGTTCCATTACAATTATACGGCCGTTACTCCAGCCATGGCCGTTACTATTGAAGGGGCGGGTTCTGATTACGCCATTTCATTTCTGGATGCAGAAAAAAAACCATTTGATGGCGCAAAAGAATATAAATTGCATATTCCGGCAAGTGTACCTGTGAATGATTTTTGGGCGGTAACCATTTACGATACACAAACGAGATCATTGCTTCAAACAGATCAGCAGTTCCCAACAGTTGGTAGTCTAACGGAAGGGTTTAAGCAAAACGAAGATGGCTCTTTCGATGTCTTTTTCTCCCCAAACCCTACTGCAGGTAAGGAAAATAATTGGTTGCAAACCATTCCCGGAAAAAGTTTTATCGTGATCCTTCGTGTATATGGTCCGTTAAAACCATGGATTGAAAAAACGTGGAGACCGGGTGAAGTTACTTTGGTGGAGAATAAATATTAACAAAAAAAATATTTAGAATCATAAAACGAATTAAAAGTTTAGTGTTCATTTTTTGCGTATTGGCCATAAAGTTTTTATAAAAACTTGATTCTCAAGAAGAATTATCAAAACAAGCAGAAAACCCATTAGCAGACATAATGAGTTTTCCTCTTCAAAATATTCTCAATATAAATTATGGGGTGTTTGATCGGAATCTAAATGTTCTATATCTAAAGGTAAGAAGTACAAGGTCAAAGCTGCTTCGTGTTTTCCGCATCTTACTTCATATTTCGTATTTCGTTAACCCTCCCGCCAGAAAGAGTGTCTGTCCTTGTGTGAATTTGATGGAACACAGAGCGACGCAACAAATTTACCTTCCCGGAATCAATAACTATATCCCATTGTTAGCAAAAATTTATTCAATGTATTGCACTATTTTTAGATTACATACCTGACTTAACAGGAGCTGTAGTCGTGCTCATATCTCGAACACATATATATTTTCCATCTCGTTTCTGGAAATAGGACATGTAATTTCCATTATCCTTTTCGTTACCAGAAGAATCGAATTCGGTCCAGGAACCAATCTCAACCGCAATATTACCTTCAGCAAATAAGTCTACAACCTTATATACATTATAATTTTCAGTTGTATCTTTTGCAATATTATCTGCAATATTGGCTCTGATGGCTGCCTTACCTGAAAGAGGTTGTTGGTTTCGGCTATAACTTATGGCGTCGTCGCTGTAATACGCAGCCACCGCATCAGCATCTTTCGCTTTTTCACCTGCGGCATAGGCATCTTCCATTGCTTGGATTTCAACCCTAACCATTTCCATATCAAGGACTTCCTCTTTTTCTGCAGTTGCACAGGCTGAAAATATTAAAGCCGTAAGTGCCAAAAATCCAAATAATCTAATATTTTTTCTCATAATAGTTATGTATAGTATTGGTTTGGATAGCAATATACAACTTAAGCATGGGGATAATGCGATTAATTACTTTTTTCATTAATTTAATTGGCCAAAAAACTTTTGCTTACAAAGTACTGAGTTAAAAAACATAGCTGATACAGGGCAAGTAAATAAAACCTGCGCTTTTTTAATCCCCTTTGTTTGCCCAAAAAGATTGCAATTAAATAAGGCTCTAAGAATAGATATTCAAATTTAAATAATCGTTTTTAAATTTACCGTCAGGGTCCAATTTTTTACACAGCGCAATGAATTCTGGTAATTTTTCATATCTCGAAGCCAATATGGATGGGGATATTGAAAAAAGTTTCCCCCAATGTGGGCGGTATTCAAAGGGTTCCAGTTCCTTTTCAATCATGGTAATCAATTCTCCAACTTCTTTTGGATTTTGCTTCCAGGTGAAATGTATGGCGACACAATCCTGTTGGTAACACGGACTCATCCATAAATTGTCAGCTGCTATGGTCCTGATTTCTGTAATCATCAATTGAGGATAAATTTCTTCCCGCCTTTTTTCCAAAGCCAAAATGGCCGCTAATGCCATTTCTTTTGGTACAAAAAATTCAGATTGCAACTCTTCCCCACTACTAGGGGTAAATCCCATTTTAAAATGTGGTAACCTGTCATACCATGGACCCGGAACACCCATCTGTTCCGTGCAATTCTCCGAAGAAAGTTCGGTAATTGGATGTAAATTACGCTCTGCAGCTATGGCTCCAAAATAATCATTCCCTAATTCTTCTATCTGGTCATCAACCTTCCTTTTAACCCAAACCTGACTTATTAAGTCGTCTTGCCAATCTGTAAACAGGCTTACGGAATAACCCCCGGAGAGTATGGCATCAAAATTCTCTTTTAAGGATTCAAGAGGCAGATTTTGAAAAACATCCTGTCGCACCTCAAAAGTCTTCTCTATATCCAAAGTAACTTTTGCTATGATGCCAAGAGCACCTAGATTAACAACGGCCGCATACAGCATGTTTTCATCCTCTTCCCTGTTTAACCTAATAATATCTCCATTTCCGGACACCAATTCAAGCCCACTAACGGCGGTTGCGAGGTTTCCATTACTTACTCCCGAACCATGGGTTGCAGTAGCACAGGCCCCGGCTACCGAGATGTGCGGCAGGGAGGCTAAATTATGAACCGCATAACCCCTTTCATGCAGTTCAGGTGCAAAATCTCCATATTTTGTTCCTGCCCCAACCGTGACCGTCATAGATTCGGTATCAATTCCTAACACTCCCTTCAGGTTCTTTGTAGAAATCTGGTTTAAGGGACTATCAGCAATATTGTTAAAGCAATGACAAGAACCTAAGGCCTTCTGTGTCTGAAGCCTTTTAATGAGTCCCTGTAGTTCTTCTACCGTATTGGGCTCATAGAGGTTTTTAGCCTTATAAGTATAATTCCCAGCCCAGTTTTTGCGCACTACTAAAGGTTCTGTTTCTTTTATCACTTTTTCCTTGTCGCCTTTGCATGAGGATAAAGGTACTAAGGCTGTTGCGGTGGCAAAAGTGGCAGTTGTTTTTATGAAGTCTTTTCTTTTCATGATTATGCTGTAATTATTTTGGTTCAATAATTAATTCCAAATTCTCATTAGAACCTGTCATTTCCCAATGTCCTAAAGAGATAGGTATATTCCCAATACTATTTAACTTATCAAAAAAGTCTTTAAGTATAAATGGTTTTTCCTCCTGTTCCAAGTATTTGGCATAGGCCGCCATGGCGTTTTCCAAAAGATACTTTCCTGTAATATAACTGGTGCCGTATCCTGGTTGACGCAGGTATAGATGCTGTTCAAAAATGAGTAACTCCTTTTCCGTTTTCATCCATCCCCTGGGTGTATACTCCGAGTGTATTCCCCCGGCCTCTTCCATCGTCATTTCATTGGCGTGCGCATATAATGACCCCAAACCTCTTGCAGCCCTCTGAGCGATCATAATATACACTATTTCCCTGGCCCTGGGACTATCGTTATAAAGGCCGGCTTCCATAAAGATTTCTTCAACGGCGGTAGCTGTACCTTCATTTCTGGAATCAAAAATATTGTATAACAATGGACCGCGACGTATTTCACTTTTATGAGGCTCAAACTCCATCCTGGCTAATTCAAACCAATGATAAAAATGCGAATACAAAGGCCTGGGGTCATAATGTTCTCCTATCAGGAAAAAGTTTCGTTTCTCCCTGGGGACATATTCACCAAGATGTTCGCGTAAGGCAGGCTCAAAATATGGCTTTACAGTTACTATCTCCTGCTCACTTAAAAAGCTGATAAGACTATTTGCAGCATAATGTGCCAACTTCTGGTAAGCTTCCGGCGAGTTAGCATCTTCTAATACCGGTAAATCTCTATTCTTATGTTCTTCCAGTTTTAAGGAAGTCCAGGCCCTTGCCAGCTCTCTTTTCAAGATCATAACCTCATCTTCCCATGTCAAAGGAACTAGGTGCACGTTTTGAAGGTACCATGTGTAATTTTCCTTACCAATACCTGAAGGTCCGGTTTTAAAACCCGACTGTTCCTCTAACCACAATACGAAATTATCAGTAGAAGCAATGGCCTGGTCTATGACGGATACTATTTCCTTATCAGCTTTAATTTCCTCTTTTTCCTTAAATTTTTTCAGGACCTTACTTTGTTCCTTTATATCTCTAATACCCGTAATCCACAAATCTTTTGCATTACCGGTCAGGTTTATTTTAGCCTGTTCGTTTAAACCGGGGATTACCTTAAGGTCTTTAATCAGGCGTGTTCGTTCACTTTCGGATAAAGGATAACTGTACGTCCATAATTCTGTAGTTCCGTGATGGGTGGGCCCTTCATGGGCAGGAACATCACTTTTGGCACTCCAAACAGACTTATAAAAGGCCGGATCTCGTTCCCAGGGCCTAAGAACTCTATAATTGAAATCATAGCCATTCATTTCTGCCCATACGATCATCCAGTCAACTTTTTCAGGAACAGACCAGGAAGTAGTATCTATAGCCAGCAGTTCTGCTCTTAACGTATTAAATTCGGGTTGTCTTTTCTCAAAAGCAGACAGCGTATAATCTGGTACGCCATTCAATTTAGGTGGATTTTCAAATGACCTCCATTTACTAAACAGACTTACCAAGGCATCATATTTATTGCTGGTGTATTCTGTTTGTGAGGGTGTCTTTTCCTGTTCCTGTAAACAGCTTACAAACAGGAAAGAGATGAGAATCATTAAAGAAAAATATTTCATATTGGTCATGTGTTTATTATTTCTAAATATATAAATTCCTTCTTCTCTAATAATACCCTTTCCCATTTAAATTGTTTTGACTTATTGTTTGTGTGAAAGCACCGGCGTTAGTATCTGGCTTTTTTGAAATATTTCCTTATCATCTTTAAACAAGACCTCCTTGCAGGACAATGATCTTTTGCCGGGTTGCATACAGGTACTCCCTGGGTGTAGAGCAACATCAGTCACTCCAACTATTGTGTGGATCTTCTTTTCAAATGATATGGAGTTTATTAAATTAAAAAGTCTACCTTGGTTCCTTTTCTAAAAATATAGTTCGTATGTACTAATTGCAATTGTTTGTAGTCATCACCACAAACGGACCTTAAAATAACCAACTTAAAAATTATGACCACAAAAAAGCCATCATTTACTCCTTTAAAATCTTCTGACCGGATACAGTCTCTTGACATCATGAGAGGAATTGTACTATTAGGAATACTATTAATGAACATTAATGGTATGGGTCTGGCCGGAGCCTATGGAGATCCAACAGTTTCTGGTGGTGATACAGGATGGAATCTTGCAACATGGATTACCACAAACCTTTCTTTTGAAGGTACAATGAGAGCACTCTTCTCGCTATTATTTGGAGTAGGGATGTTCATATTTATGGATAGGCTTGAAAAAAAAGGAGCAGGAATAAATGCCGCCAATATTTATTTTAGAAGACTTATTTGGTTACTTATTTTTGGGTTAATACATGGGTATTTACTGCTCTGGACAGGTGAAATTCTATACCAATATGCTCTAATGGGTTTTCTGGTGTTTTCATTTAGAAATTTACCTCCTCTAAAATTAACGTTTGTTGCATTATTACTCTTTTCCATTGGTGCATTATGGAATTATGTAGATTATAAAAAGGATATAAAATTCGTCGAACAAGTAGAACTTGTAAAAAACGATAAATTAGAAGGTAAAACATTAACGAGAGAACTTCAGGAAGTCGATATAAAATGGGAGAATCGGGAATGGGAAAGATCTCCGGAAGGCATTGCAGAATATAATACTAATATGCGTAAAGGGTATTTAAACGTGGTGGCATTTCTTGCTCCTCAAAATCAACATTTCGATGAAAATTGGCCATACAGATATGATTTATGGGATGTTCTTAGCATGATGTTATTAGGTATCGCTCTTTTTAAATGGAAAATACTTTCAGCTGAAAAATCGTATAAATTCTATGGTTTAATGGCAGCGTTAGGTTACTTGATTGGGCTCAGTATTAATTATTATGAAATTCACTCCATAATGGAAGGTAATTTTTCGCTCTTAAGCTTTTCTAAGGCAAATATCACATACGATTTAGGAAGGGTCCCTGTTGCTATTGGCCATGTTGGCGCAATCATGTTGTTTTGTAAATTACCTATCTTAAAATGGTTAAAAATCAGTCTTGCTGCTGTGGGTAAAACGGCACTAACCAATTATGTGATGCATTCAGTTTTTGCCATGTTTATTTTTACGGGTGCCGGTTTTGGGCTGTTTGGAACATTCCAACGTTTTGAATTGTTATATATCGTGTTTGCAATATGGATTTTCCAATTAATTTTAAGTCCAATTTGGTTAAAATATTATCAATATGGTCCATTGGAATGGATATGGAGAAACTTAAGCTATTTAAAAAAGCATCCTTTTAGGAAGGAGCTTTAATCAAGGTCTGAATTTCCTTTTAGTGCAAGCCTGCCTTCTCACAGACACGGGCGTCACGCTGGTGACTTATTAAAAACCAAGCCCCTTTAGGGGGGTATTCTCCGCCTCCAGATAGGGCTGTATCTGTTTTAATATACAATGTGGCAGACTTCTGTTAAAATATTATAAGGCCGATTTTAGATCTCTTTGATTTATTCATTAGTTTAGGCGATAGAACCAGCTTTTACTCTTTATGATCAACTTCCTGCGTAAAACCCGACAACAACTCCTTACTCAAAATAAAGTGTCTAAATACATTTTATATGCCGTTGGAGAGATTGTTTTGGTTGTAATTGGTATTTTGATTGCCCTACAGATCAATAATTGGAGTGAGTGGAAGAAGGATAGAATGATAGAAAAAAGTATTTTGCTTGAGCTCGTGGACAATTTAGAAAGAAATATTGCTCTTATTGATATTGCCAATGCTGAGATAATTGAGATAAACAAGGGCACTACAACAATTATAGAAATTATTGAGGAAAGAGAATCGTACCCGGATACATTAATTTATCATTTTGACAAATTGAATAGGTCAGGTTCATACTTATTAAAATTAAATACAAATGGGTATGAATCTCTTAAAAATATTGGTTTTGAAATTCTGACTTCAAAAATTCTTAAAAAAGAAATCTTGTCTCTATTTGAAATAAGTTATCCGAGCTATGTCCGAGAGACAGAAGTTATTAATGCGGCTTGGGGGGGTAATCCCTCGTGGTGGCAAGATTATTTTTACATTCGATCCTCAGAACCGGGCTTAATACCTTTGGATTTTAGTTCCCTAAAAGTAGATAAAAAGTTTATGACGATTGTCCGGGAATTAGAGGCTGGAAGAAAAAAAGTTCTTGAGCGGATGATATTGTGCAAGACAGAAACCCAAAAAGTCCTCCAACTTATTCAGGATGAATTAAAATAAAAAACGAACCGCCAATCGCGTTAGGCTGACTTGTCGGCAGACAGGCGTCACCCTCGTATCTTACCCTAACCAGCCCTCGCTGTCCGGGCTCCCAATATGGAAATTAAATTTGTGTTAGAAGGTTAGAGGTATTAGATTAATGGTACGTAGAGTTTTGCGCCTCTTACTTCATATTTCGTATTTCGCTATTCCCCCAACTAGTTGGAATGTAACGCTCGCGTCTTGCCCCGTATAATCTAAATACACTTTCTCAATTTACATAGGAAAGGTATCAGCAACTGTAAATCTTCAGATAAAAGTGGACCACTAAAGGCTATAATAATGAAGAACCTACTTTCCATGCTAATATTTATACCTATCTTAACTTTTAAGGAAATTGCCACTATAACTTTTGACGGATGGACCTAAGTCTAATTTCTTATCTCTCCTTTCTTATCACCTTCCAGCTTCTCTTTGTTGGCATCTTTCTGATCACACATAAAAAAGGAAACCGACGCAACAACATACTTCTTGGCACTTTATTTATTTTGATCGCCTGGAATATGGGAGACCTCACACTACAAATTAATGGTGTCTTTTTCAAATGGGAATTCCTGCAACATATCGATGACGGCTTTTTTCTTCTCTATGGTCCCATATTTTACCTATACGCCCAAGGCGTCATTTTTAGAGATTTCAAATTATCTGGTGGGAACCTATTGCATCTGATACCCTACCTGCTGCTTACTATTTCACTCCTGTCCTTTAGAAACTTTACGCCCAGCACATCGGAAGAAATCATTAAGAACGAAATGCCCTGGCAGTTCTACCTCATAAGTGCTTTAATGTATGCCCACATCTTTGTTTATCTCGGACTGACCTATAAATCCCTGTGGAAGTATCGTAAAATCATTAAGAACAAATATTCTCAAATAGATCAAATCAATCTGGAATGGCTTAGTTCCTCTCTTAAGACCTTTGGCATACTCACTTTTGTTTCACTTATTCAAAATTTCATAGCCCTGGCGGAAAATAGATCTGTGTTTATAGTCACCCTGGTATTTCTACTCATTTTTATCTTTTACTTCGTGAATAAGGTTATCCTTAAAGCACTCCGGCAACCAGAAATTTTTGCGGGTATTACTCAAAATGAAACAACCAAATACCAGGGATCAAATTTGACATTAGATCAAATTGATGAATACAAAAAGCAATTATTGGCTTTGCTCGTATCTGAAAAACCCTTCCTGGATCCTCAGGTGAGTCTTACCGATTTGTCTGAAAAACTATCCGTATCTACTAAGCACCTGTCTCAGGTAATCAATCAATCATTTAACAAAAGCTTTTTCGATTTCATAAATTCCTACAGAATTCAGGAAGTTCAACAAATCCTGAAAGAATCCAGGGATGATAAACTGACCGTTCTCGAAGCAATGTATCAGGCGGGATTCAATTCTAAATCTTCGTTCAATACAGCCTTTAAAAAAGAAACAGGACTTACACCCACCGAATTCCGAAAAATGATTTAACAAATGCGTTCGACATCCTGATATCGGTCGATTGTGGTTGAAATAGTTGATATACTTGCTGTATCATTTAAAAACTTAAAGTCATGCAGCAATTAAAAACTTCAAATTACCCTTCAAATGCTTTCGGACGATTTTGGATGAAAGTTCCCTTGGTCCTCCGTTCAATATTAATTGGTTTTGGTGTCAGCTCTTTGGGTGTTGGCATTTGGACTATTGTGGCTATGAGCCTTCCTGGCCCCTGGTCTGTGTTGCTTATGGCCACAATTCTCATTTTTTTCTGGATGTACTTCAGTGGTAAATGGAAGCCATCAAACACACAAGCGTTCCGCCGTTTTTGTATACGGCAAATCAACCTTAAAAAACCCGTTTGGATCTGGGGGTTGGTGGCTGCCTTTTTCATTGTTTTATTTCTCCATTCCAGCTGGATATTAACGTTTCGCATTGTTGAATTTCAACCTGAAATATTTAAAACCTTGAGCTTTATAAATGATGTACCAGCTTTGCAGGCCTGGTCAGCTATCATTGGGATATCAATGGTGGCAGGAATATGCGAGGAAGTCGGCTATCGGGGTTATCTTCAAAAACCCTTAGAGCAAAAATATGGCCCTATTGTGGCCATTTCTATTTCCTCGATAATCTTCATTGTTATTCATCTACATCAGGCCTGGTTGGTTAGCATTTTAGTGCCAGCCTTCTTTATCTCCTTTATGATTGGGTACCTGGCCTATGCAACCAATTCACTTATTCCAGGCATTATGGCCCATGTCACATTTGATATCATAAATGTATCCTATTGGTGGTCAGATGTTATGGGCACTTTTGAACGCAAGCCCATAAGCGTGACAGGTGTAGACAATCACTTTATCATTACCGTTATCGTGGTTCTTCTATCAACGCTATTATTCATTATTGCCATCAGGAAATTATTGAAACTGAAAGATGTAGCTCTACAACAAACTATAGTCTGAAGAGGTCTATGAAACTTTGTCATTAGCCTTAAACATTATTAGAATAATACGCTGGCTAACAACGCCTATAAATGAATCAAAGGTTATTTGGACTAATAATATTCGATATTCATTTATTATATTAGTTTACATTAGGGGAGTTCAACAATAACTACTTCTCATTGTTGTATGTAATTTCACTCAGTTCTGTTGTAACATTAAATCTTTTACATCGTCTTCAGGGTAAAGAAATAAAATGGATTTACTAAGAACTCTGATATTAACTATTCCATTATTACTGATTATTTCCTGTAATTCCAATGCAAAGAAATCACCAATAGCGAATGTGGATGTTGCCTTTCAAGAAGACTCTCTCCAATTTACGGAATCGCAAAAAGTTTTCATCCGTGAAGCAATAATCAATTCAGAAAAGGAAGTTCGAAATCTTTTACCGAATCTACCAGATAGTATAAAAGTCATTGTTGAAAATGTGGATTGGAATCTTGATATTGTTGGCGGAGTTACCGGCAGGACAGAAACCAATTCACCTCCTCTTGTTCGCATTCAAATATCGAATAAATACCAGGGAGGTATAGTAGTGGCAGCAAATTCGGCTTTAAAGTCTACCATTTTCCACGAATTTCATCATTTGTCGCGAGGCTGGGCAATACAAGATAATAAATTTGGTCCTGGAATCTCCAATGCAATGGTTAATGAAGGTTTAGCTGTTGCGTTTACAGAAATATATACAGGAAACATAATTGACGTAAACTCCTATCCTGAAGAAGCTGATAAATGGGTAAAAGAGATATTGTCACTTCCCCTGGATGCAAGTTATGCACAGTGGGTAATGGGTGAACACCCTGATGGTAGAACTTATATAGGGTATCGAACCGGAAATTTTTTGGCGAGACGAGCAATGAATATTTCAGGAAAGAACATTTTAGAATTAAGCAGTCTTATGCCAAATGAAATAATTAAACTTGCCGGATACGAACAATAAAATACTACATACAACAATACCTATAAGGTATTTGTACTTTTTTACTCCTTAAAAAACTAACTTTAAAAGCCTCTCGTTGGTGCGAACGTCGAGCTCAGCTGTTGGCATGCATCCCCATAACTTCCTGGAGTGCTGCGGTGTTAGTATATTGCTGAAACTTAGTGATCTTGCCCCCCTTAAAGTGCCAGATATGGCAAAACTGTGTATCTTGCTCCTTGCCCGTTGCCTTAAAGGTTCCGGTGTATCGGCCTTCAATAATTACGGTTTCTCCCGCATCGTAAAACAAATTCGGATGCACCTCGAAACCGTCCCACTCTACTGCCAAACGAGCAAAGAGCTGATTCAGTACCGCGTCCGGGCCAATAAAAGCCTCTCCACTAGGCATATATGGATTTCCTTCAGCTTCATGCCATTCAATTTCAGGATCCATGGCACCAAGTACGGCAGGTACGTCACCCCTTCCAAATGCCTCGTAGGCATTCTTAATTACATCTACATTACTCATATGAATATATTGATTAAAGGTTAATTTAAATTTGAAATCCTCTTTACCAACCACATATTTCCTTGGTTAGAACTCTTTAGGGGGCGCTAAAACGAGCCAAGGGTAAAGGAATTATCGATAAGATAATGCAATTATGACAAACCTCAAAACAATAACCGAACAACTCAACGAATACGTCGTGTCATAGGCCATATACCGTGAGGTTGTATTACTAAAAACACCAATATGGTTTTAACGGGAAAACTCGAATTGATTTCGTCGGAAAAATTAAGAATTTCACTGTATGAATGGCGTCAAGATTTACCACAGAAAGAAAATGCCTGCCAGATGTTATATAAATACTTCAGTATCTAAAATTCGTACTTCATAGTTTATCCCTCGTATTTCAACTTTCGCACTTCGAACTTCATTTCTCCTACTTATTTTCTAGTACTTTATCACTTGTCCCTCTTACTTTTGCTACCTCAACCACCCCTCTTTATTCAATTCCAAAATACATCCCGATAGCTACTTCTCCATAGTATTACGAAGGAGAAACTATAAGGACCAAATTCCAAAAGAGTGGGTATGCCAATAATTTATTGGAATTTGTTATTTGTCATTTGTTATTTGGTACTTGCCATCAGCCCAACCATCCTCCACTATCCACATTAACTTCTACTATAGTATACCTTATTATGCTTTAATATTATAGAGAAAAGTCTACACCAAAGGCTACATACTAATATAGGACATACCCCCTTCTAAGAATAGTCGATTTATAAAGCACCCCGCTCCTTTATAATGAGAGAAAGTTTAAATCAGGTTGAGGTATCTCAACTTTGAGGGTAAAACCACCATTTTCTTTAAGGGGATACAGATATCCATTATTGCGTGTCCCATAATTTGTCGTTATGTAAAATTACCTATGTGATTTCTATTGTTTTATAAAGTATTCGTGAATGCTACGCATTTGCCGCTAGCATACCGGCCTACCAATAGTGCCTATTAAATTATGTTAAATATTGAATAAATAGTACCTTTTTATACATAGTACTGTAACAAAATGATTTTTCCTGCGTCTATAGCTTAAAGACAACAATCAAAGAAAATTAAACCAATGAATCATCTGTCAATCCTTATAGTAACCAAAGCGATCAAAGTGTTCGGAATTACCTCTGCGGTTTATGACGTTTACTTTAGCTTGTTCAATACGATGGAGATTAATTTTAGCCTATTATTTTATACCCTGGCGATTGAAACCCTTTTTATCTATCTGAAATCTTCTCCCATAGAAATTCCATCATGGCTGGAAGTTATGGAAGATTTTATTTAATAATCAAGTATATCCCCGTTGGCCCGAGCCTACCTTCTCGGCAGACATAGGCGTCACGCTCATGTCATACTAAAAATCCATTAACCCCAAGTACATACCTTCGTTATCTATTTTTAAAATAGTATCATCTTCCGCATAATTTCTTGCACTGCAATATGGAATACGAATTACGAGATACGAGATAAGAAGTACGAAGTGAAGGCATTTAGTTTTGTTTGGTTCTGTTTTTTCGGGCAGTTTTAAGCGATGCCACTACTATCGACAGAAGTTCGTTCGCTTCTTTAATCAAAATTTGAATTTCTTTTTTATTAGGGTTCAAGACCTCTTGAAATAATTCCAACCAATAAATGGATTCATCCACTTCTTCTTCCACAATTTTAAGTTTGTATATAAAATCTGCTGTTGATTTAGCCCTCTGGGAGGCTCTATAATTAGCCCCTACTGAACTCGAACATCGTATTAATTGTCTTGCCCATGCATCATATTCACGAGATTTAGGAATATTTTTGCACAACTTCCAGCATTCAATGGTAAAACTTTTTGTTCTTATTTTCAGGTCTTGCAAAACATCGTTATTAGACTATTGAGAGAATTACCTTCCCGTAAAAGTTCCTTAAATGGTATTTAAATTTGAGATAGAAAGGTCCGAAGTACGAAGTAGTAAAATCGTTATTATAACATTGAAAGAACACCCCTTCTGAAAATTCCCATTTCCTACTTCATACTTCCCACCTCTTACTTCATTTTTCGCATTTCATCCTTCATAATTCGTCCTTCCTACTTCTTATTTCCAACCTCGTACTTCCACTATCCTAACCACCCCTCCCTGTCCAAACTCCTATATTGAATGGCTTCACCTATATGATGACCTTTGATAGTACCCATATCTTCTAAATCTGCAATGGTCCTGGCTACTTTTAAAATCCGGTCATAAGCCCGTGCCGAAAGGTTCAGTCGTTCCATCGCATTCTTAAGTAATGAGAGCGACGTTTGGTCCAAACTACAGAATTCACGAATCTGTTTTGTGTTCATCTGAGCATTGTAGTGCACAGTGTCCAATCCTTCAAAGCGTTGTGTTTGAATCTCACGTGCTGCAGTCACCCGTTTTCGAATATCGATACTCCCCTCCCCTTTGCGTTCGTTCGATAATTTCTCAAAAGGAACAGGCGTTACTTCTATATGGATATCAATACGATCCAGTAAAGGCCCGGAAATCTTTCCTAAATAGCGTTGCATTTCCATAGGTGAGGACGTTACCGGAGCATTGGGATCATTGAAATAACCGGACGGACTCGGATTCATACTGGCTACGAGCATAAAGCTGGAAGGATAAGTGACGCTGAACCGGGCTCTGGAAATGGTAACTTCCCGGTCTTCCAAAGGTTGACGCATTACCTCTAACACTCCCCTCTTAAACTCGGGCAACTCATCTAGAAATAACACCCCGTTATGGGAAAGGGAGATTTCGCCGGGTTGCGGGTAGGCTCCACCACCGACGAGGGCAACGTCTGTGATTCTCTTTTATGTGTAGGACTTGTAAAAGCCTATGAATACTAGAGTATTGCTGACAAATTACGAATATCACTACCTATTTAATATAGGTGGCGATGCTTTAGTAGCATTCTTTGCTACACTTCGTTCTTGCAAAAAAGACATAGTTTTTAAGAAAGTAGGCAGAAAAGGTTCTGTTTCTACGATAAGGCATTATACAGGATTATCCAGGACTACAATTAACAAGCATTTACCGGCACTTAAAAAATTAGGTATGGTAGTGGTTCAAAGTAATGGAAACATAGCAGTAAGGTCGAGGAAATGGACTAAAAAGAATCTGCCAAGATTAAAGAATTACAAATTTATTCCTATAAAAATACACAAGAAATTTACGGACACTAAGTGGTCTATTAATTATGTAAGAATACATACCAATATTAATAAACAACATAATGCGATTGAAAAGAAAGCTGAACGGATTGAACAACTAAAGCATCTCCAAAAAGGAACTATCAGAAGCTACAAGGAGTTAAAAAGAGCAAAACAACTTGCCAGACAACATAGCCTTGAAGGACTAAAGAAAAACCACCGTTTAACTAGCACTCTTTCTAATGCAAGATTTGCCAAATTAAGGCATCCAGAACTATCACGAACTTCAGGTCAGTATGGTAAACACAAGCTAATGAAGCTAGGCTATATTGGTCAGAATAGGAAGTTTGAAATCCTGGATAGCAATAACAGCAAAGCACATTGGCATTACTGGCATGATATACAAGGCATAAAAAACTGCTTTATATCAAAAGGCGGCATATACAGAGAAGTATCACCAGACATATTCTTGCTTGGCGAAACTCTTTTGGGGAGTTCGCCTGCGCATACACTCACACCTTCACAAACACATACAACTATACCAAAGGATAGTATAGATGCTTATGTTGATAGTAAAAAAAAGCAAGTTTGAAATGATAAAATAAATATAACAAATATTACAGGTAACTGAAAGTCAGTAGATGTAGTTTATAAGAAGTTAGACTAAAGAGTTTAATCATTACTTATTATACTATATATCAACATATTATATTACTTATATTAACTAATTAATTTAACATGATAAAAGAAAAGAATTATGGCTACATACGTTTAAGCAGACGTGATGAAAAAGCCTTAGAATTACTTAAAAAAGCTTATGAAAATGAAAGAATTAGACAAGAACAAAAGAAAAGGATGGAACTGATTAAAACCATTAAAGAATTTTTAGAAAAACATTAATAACAGCGATATGGAGCAAATACATACTACAAGAGAAGATCGAGGCTATATACGCCTCAATGAATATGAGAAATCTATCTTGAGGTTCATGGCAGCTAAGAATGGAATGTCTATGAGTCAATATCTCAGAACACTATTTATTAGAGAATATAACAATAACGAAAAACTAAAGTAAGATGGAAAAGTACATAGTAAATTTTGATCGTAAGGGCTATTTAAATGCTTGTGATAAATTGAAAGCACAGGTAAGCGATCTGAATAAATTGGAAAAAGTTAAGAACAGGCTATCCATAGGCTTAAAAATAAAGATAAATAGCCTGGATAAACTGGAAAAGCACCTAAAGCAAAAAACTGGGTTTGCCAACCTTCTATTAGCAGCTGATGCACTTGGTGTAAAAGAGGAATATGAGCAATATATATCATTAAACAGCATAATGTCTTTTGATAAAAAGCTAGTTGTAAAAGAGGATGGCAAATATGTGTTGAAAGAAGCTCATTTAGAGGATTTAAAGGCAAGTTACACAACCTATATACCGAAAGAACTTAAAGAGGAATACGATGCTTTATATAGCCTTGTAGGGCTTATAAATGGCTTAGAAACAAATAAGCGTAATGCATTGGTTAGAAACTCTTATGGCGAGTATTACATTAACAAACACCTATTCATAAGCAATCCATGAAATTCAGAGAAGCAATACTAAAAAGGTTTAATCGTGCCAAAATTAAGACTGTAGGAAATGAGAGTTTCATTTTCATTCCATATCCAATTAATATGTGGTATGGCTATGGAGAAAATAAAAAGAAGTTTAAGCGTAAAAGACAATTCAATAACTATAAAATGTAATGACTAGGAAACGACAATATGAAGAGGAAAAGCAAACCAAATTTGCGCAGGAACATTTAAATCTGAAGAATTGTTATTTAACAGATGTAGACCGTATAGTTTTCAATAATACTGAGAATGAATTTTATATGCAATACACTTACAACACAACAAATAAACCAATGATAAGCAAGTTTATAGAAGTTAAATATGATGCTACATCTTACTTTCAGAAGATGGTTAAAAAGGAGATACCGCCAAGCTCTCAGATACAAGCGTATTTATCTATGGTTGATGAGATCAACTATGCCAGGAACATGACAGAAAATGAAATGGTAGTATTCTGGCTTGTTTTACAAACAGAAGGCAACTATCCTTTTCATGTATTTGAGGTTATTCACGACAATGGTAAAGTAGAATTTGATTATCTAGGTACAGTCAATGATAATGTACAGTATAAGACGTTATTTGAGCCTTAACAAGCCTCTAATAATCTACTT
Source organism: uncultured Eudoraea sp. (assembly GCF_947490415.1). Lineage (GTDB taxonomy): Bacteria > Bacteroidota > Bacteroidia > Flavobacteriales > Flavobacteriaceae > Eudoraea. The sequence continues at coordinate 97,324 of NZ_CANLGX010000003.1, read as the reverse complement.
ACTTGTTTAGCATGAAAAGCCTTATTTCTTGAGGTTTTAAAGCCATTAGCATTAAGTTCCTCTGCCATATAGCTTAGTGTATGTCCTTCGCCTTTTAGAAGCCTTAGAAAGGCTTTAGCACGCTTATTATTGGGGTTTAGTTGCGCCTTTAATACACTTGCCTTTGCCCCTTTTATGCGTGCTTCTTTTGTTAAATTTTCAGGCTTTCCTAACTTCACTCCTTTCTTCTTTAATTCAGTTAATGCAGCCTTAGTCCTTTCACTTATAATCTTAGCTTCATGTTGTGCCAATGCCGCAAAGATGTGAATGGTTAATTCATTTGCCTCTGGCAAATCCAATGCCTTAAACTTTACGCCACTATCCATTAAGGATGAAACAAAGGATACGTTTCTAGCAAGCCTATCCAACTTCGCAATTAGTAGTGTTGCTCCTGTATCCTTACACATATTTATAGCCTTCTGCATTTCAGGTCTGAATCTTTTCTTTGTTCCTGTCTCCTTCTCTTCAAATGAATCAAGTACAATTCGTCCAGGTTTGGATACAAAAGAATTTACAATACTCTTTTGAGCATCTAAACCAAGACTTTGCTTTTTGGTACTTACACGATAATATGCTACAAATTTTTCCATGATACTTTCATTTAAAACAAAGATACAAAATTATTTGACATAACTTAAACGGACGTTCATGTTTTGTTATTTATTTCAAATAATCAAATATTCTGCATATCCTTTATTTTAAGTGGTTAAGAGAGTTTTTATAATTTTTTGCAATGTTTGTCATTACTAATGATATATCGTGTCTTAGAGGGGCTTAAAATGCTTCATTATTACACCAATTAAAAGTATTATTCCATCAAATAAAGTATAGGAACGTGATTTGAATATGCGTATTCTGAGTTAGCCACACTGTAGAAATCTAGCAAAAGCATTTAAACTAAACATACCTCATCTAAATAACTACTCCTTCAATTATTGAGATATAAAGGAGATATAAAAAACTCCCCAAAATCTGAGGAGTCTTTTTGAAATTTGTAATGAAAGATTAGTTAATACCCACAATCTTCAGAATAAATTGCCGTAGCATCTTTATTCCAACCACCTTGAGAGTTGGCATAATCTACATTATCAACTTGAATACAGCTTAGCAACGGGGTGTTCCAAACATTCACTTCGATTAGTATTGTATTATTACCATTTTTTAAATTTAAACTTGTTAGTTGATTACCAGTACAATCTAAATTTTCTAAAGCGACATTATTACTCAAGTCTAGACTAGTAAGATTATTGTCATCTAAGCCAAGAAAATCCAAAGCAATATTATTACTTAGATCTAAACTAGTAAGATAGTTTTCTCGGCAATACAACTCCTCCAAAGCAGTATTATTACTGACATCTAAATTGGTAAGTTGATTATAACCCAAATATAATCTTCTTAGTGCAGTATTTTGACTTACATCTAAACTAGATAGATTATTCCTATTAAGATTTAAGTATTCCAAAGAAATTGAACCGCTAACATCTAGTTCGGTCATTGAATTTGAAACACAATTTAAGGTTTTTAATGCTTTATTTTGACTTACATCTAAACTACTTATCTTGCTATCTTGACAATCCAACTCTTCTAATTTTTCAAAGTCTTCAATACCTATTAAACTTCTTAAGTTTCTATTTCTAATTCTCAAAGTTGTTACATTAATGATATTTGCGGTTAATACAGTATTATCTAAAACATCATCATATCCAAGCTCAATTAATCTCCGTTCAAATTCAATGTCGGGAATATAGGTTTGACTGGTTAATGAACATCCATTGGAATCAACTCCTTCGCCATCTGGCGTATTTGGACATTTATCTAGATCATCATTAAAACCATCTCCATCTGAATCCTTCTGGCTATCAGAACAGCCATTGACATCTACGGTTTCACCCGAAGGAGTGTCGGGACATACATCTATGTCATCCGTTACACCATCGCTGTCCGTGTCGATTTGACTATCGGAACAACCATTAACATATACCGCTTCACCTGTAGGAGTATCGGGGCATTCATCTAACTCATCGTTAATCCCGTCTCCATCGCTATCAGAGCAACCTTGAGAATCAACCGTTGCCCCTGAGGGCGTATTAGGACATTGGTCAACATCATCATTGATCCCATCACCATCAGAATCCTTCTGACTGTCTGAACATCCTTTTACATCTACAGATTCACCATCAGGCGTATCAGAACATTCGTCTGCACTATCAAATACTCCATCTTCGTCTGTATCTGTTTGAGATGCGGAACATCCTTGACTATTAACACTCTCCTCATTAGGTGTATTAGGACACTCGTCAAGGTCGTCACTTACTCCATCGGAATCACTATCTTTTTGACTGTCTGAACAACCTTCAGCATCTGCTGTTTCTCCATCGGGGGTTGCTGGACATTGGTCTTTATCGTCTGTTACGCTATCCCCATCTGTATCGTTCTGGTAGAATGAACAACCGATTGAGTTTACACCTTGACCGTCTGGTGTGTCAGGACACTGATCCAAAAGGTTATTTACCCCATCGCCATCATCATCCTTTTGACTCTCAGAGCATCCTTGTTCATCTATAGTTTCTCCTTCGGGTGTATCAGGGCATTGATCCAGATCATCCGTAAGCGTATCTCCATCGGTATCTACTTGTGTATCTGAACAACCTTCTGCATCTACTGTTTCCCCTTCAGGGGTATTCTGACATCTATCTAAATCGTCTGTAATGCCATCATTATCGGTATCCTTCTGGCTTGGAGAACAACCAAACTCATCAGCTGTTTCTCCCACAGGTGTATCAGGACATTCGTCTATATTATCAGGAATGGTATCTTCATCTGAATCGCTTTGAGAAGCTGAACAACCGAACTCATCTACCTCTTCTCCTTCTGGTGTTTCAGCGCAAAGATCAATAGCATCATTTACACCATCTGCATCAGAATCCTTCTGACTATCCGAACATCCATCATCTCCTACAGTTTCTCCTTCAGGAGTTTCCAAGCAAAGGTCTGAAGCATCATCCACCCCATCGCCATCACTATCATTCTGAATAGTAGAACAACCACTTTCATCTACATCTTGACCTGGTGTAGTATTAGGACATTGGTCTAAAGCATCAGTAACACCATCATTATCGGCATCAGGCATCTCAAATACGGCAATGACCTCCTTATCCGAGTTCATATTCATTTTTAATGGGTTGGTAGTTCCAGTTACACTACCGCTCCAATTCTTAAAAGTATATCCACTTGATGCTTTCGCAGTTATAGACACCTCTTCTCCTGAAACATAAGAGGCACTAGATGGACTTACACTTCCTCCTTCAGCAGGACTTGAAGAAGTTGTTAATTCATATATTTTAATGTCCTCTTTAGAACAAGAATCAATTAGGATAAATAAAAGAGAGATAAATACTATATGTAATATTTTTTTCATTTCGAATAATTGAGATCAAACTACAATCATCGCTTAGTAAGTATAGGAGATATGGAGAAAAAACAGTTGCGGGAATCCCCAAAAAACTTAATACAATGATTTCCTTGGGGAACTCTTAATAATACGCTAACAATAGTAGGTAGTATGAGTTTATGGTACAATGATAAGTATCATGTTTTGGATAAATGGTGTTTTTATTATGTGATTCTGTGTAATTAACCTAAAGAATTATAGCATCGGAACAGGTCTATCTGCCATATTCAATAATTCCTTATCTTAGGAAGAACAACCAACTACTTCCTTCCCATGATCAACTTCTTTAGACGCATACGCAAAAAACTGGCTGATGATAACAAGCCTCTAAAATACATGAGGTATGCTATTGGGGAGATACTTTTGGTGGTGGTTGGGATATTGATTGCGTTGAGTATTAATAATTGGAATGAGGATAAGAAGGTCATGAAGTATGAACTAAAAATTCTTCAAGAACTGTACTCAACTATTATAAATGATATTGAATTTCAAAAGATACAAATTGAAGAAAATGAATCTGCCATCGCCTCGGCTGAAATAATCATTAAAAGTTTTAATGAAAGTTTTTCCTATTCAGATTCTTTAAATTTTCATTTTAAAAATCTTCTTAACAGAAGAATTAGTTTAGTTGCGGATAATGCCTATCAGAATGCGAAGCAGTATGGATTGGATTTCATGGAAAATGATTCACTAAAACAAGAACTTATATGGACCTATGAAAGAAATGCTAAAATACTGGATGATATAAACGAAAGAGATAATCTCTATGAGAATAACGTAGCAATACCCATATTCACAGAACTCTTTGACAGGGTTGATTTCTCTGATGATTTAAGCAGGTTTGAAATTATTAGAAGTATATCGCTGTCAGGTATCGCACAAGAATCATCATATAAAAAAATGTTTCCGTTAGATTATAAAGCATTGAAGAAGAATAACAAATTTAAGAGCATAGTAAAATCAACAATTTCGAGAAGAGAAAAATTAATTATGTATCAAGAAATTAGGCTTATGAGAATGAATAGATTAATAAAACTTTTGGAATTGGAGATTGCTTCAAGATAAACGGGAAACTGAACCAAAAATTTTTCAATACTCTTTCTTTTCCTACAATATAGTTACACTCAACATAATTAATTTAGTTCTATGACCCTCTACGAATACAAAATGCTTTCTGAAGATGAGCAGTACGATACTGTGTTTTCCAAAGGCAAGTTCCTGGATATTGTTATAGAAGGCACTACAAAATATGTCCTCTATGCCTTAGAAATGTTCTTTGTTGAGGTAATCTGGGACAATGAAAAGGATGAAATAATAGGCATAGGACAGTTTAAGGAAGGAGATAGCCTTGATAAGTATTCTAATGTTCCTAAGGAGATATGAGGATTAAATGAAACATCTTTCGTGTGTGAAAAACTAACCTCGATTTAATTTATAGAATATTTCACAGCACTTCCCACAGATGATGATAGTACCAAACGGTTAGGTTGTTTAATGAGTTCACGAACTCACTATCCTATCTAATTGTAATGGATTGTTCTTCTGAATGTATATGAGTTTATAGATTTGGGTTTGAAACCAAAAAATCTAGTAAGAAAAAAGTCATCCTCGATTTGAAAACCCCCATTTATGAAGGTTTGAGTTATTTAGATGTTGGCTATACAAGAAACTTAATCAAGTTTGTAGAAATGGTATATTCTGGTATTAAAAGTATTAATTGTTTCTACTTTTCCTTTGATATCCTTTTCCCGAAAAATTTGACTGATTAGGGATTAAACCATTATAATAAAAACTAATCTGGTTATTAAGAGAATCAACACCTACAAATTTTATTATAAATTTATCCCCGTATTTAGAGATGTCAAATTGTCCTTCCTTAATTTGGATCATTCCGTCTATACTTCCATCCCCATCATTATCCTCAACGTTTTCCCTAAAGATTTGATAATCTCCATAATTGCTAGATTTATTTGAATATGTATATGGTTGAATACAGGTAGAACTTTCATAATCATAAAATTCATTATCCCAAATAAGTTGAAATTCTCCTTCCTCAATATCATTAGGGCTGGGGGTGAAAATATCAAAATATAATTCCAACCCTTCACCTTGAAGTTCCCCAGAATTATCTAAATAACCATCAGGTCCATAAAACATTAATTCAGTCCCGTATCCCTCATAAGTTATACAATCATCATTTGCTGAACCAATACCACCCCAAGTGTAGAAATAACCATTAGATATTTCATATTCAGAGTTTCCAACTTTCAGAACCATATCATTATCAGCAGTTATTTCATAAGAAGTTCTTGAAAATGAACCCAAATTATTTGATGCAGTATACGTGATTTCAATGACATTCATATCATCAAATAAATCATCATCTTGATTTTCATCAATACCTTCAGTTTCTTCATTCGATTCTGTTGAATTGGATGTAGATGAAACCGCAATTGTTCTATTTTCTTGTGTCCCTTTAGAACTGGATCTGGTTTGTACAAAATCTGACATTTGAACCGTAAAGGAAGGTGACCAATCACTGAATGATTCTTGAGCTGGAGTTTCATCATTTTCTTCATCTTTTGAACAGGATGATAAAATAAAAACGAGAATTAAAATTTGAGATATTAATTTGATTTCTCTCATTTGATATATCAGTTAAAATTTTGGATTAATTATTACTTGAATTATAGATGTTTTGAATTTCTTGAACGGTTAGTTTACGATTCCAAATACCAATATCATCAATTTTTCCTTTTGAAAAGTTCTTTCCCTCTCTATCTGCTCCTATTTTTAGGTCATAATCAGTAATCATATTTTCGGTTATACCACTACAGTCATCATTAACTATAATACTACCATTTTTATAAACCTTTAAATTTCCTATTAACCTATCAAACACAAATACATAATGAGACCATTGAGAATGACTTAAGGCATCCAAATTAAAGTCAAAACATCCGTTCATAGTCTCATAAGCCAATTCATTTTTAGTTCGGGTTATCTGCCAACCAAAATATGGTTGACTGTTAATTAAAGCGTGTCTTGATATGATACCTCCGAAATCCATGGGCATATCTGAATCAGAATTATAGTAGAAACTAACAGAGAAACTTTGATTAGCTTGAAAATTAAGAACAGTTGGATTTGTAACATTTATATAATCATCTACACCATCAAAGTAATAAGAAGAATTATTATTTCCCTTTCTATCTGTGGATAATACTGGACCATTTATAATACCATTATTATTATTTCCGGTTCCATCATTTGAATTTCCATTAAATGGATACCAAGCAACAATACCATCCGTTGGAAGATAGGTGGGTATCTGTGAAGAAGAACAACCCTCAAAATCAACTGTTTCACCACTAGGAGTGTTGGGACAGGTATCTACATCATCAGTTACACCATCTCCATCTGTATCTTTTTGAGAATCAGAACATCCGTTGGTATCAACAGTTTCTCCAGAAGGAGTATTTGGACAGGTATCTACTTCTTCACTTACTCCATCTCCATCAGTATCCTTTTGAGAATCAGAACATCCGTTGGTATCCACTGTTTCTCCTGATGGAGTATCAGAACACGTATCCAAATCATCAGTAACACCATCATTATCAGAATCCTTCTGAGAATCTGAACAACCGTTGGTATCCACTGTTTCTCCTGATAGAGTATCAGAACACGTATCTACATCATTAGTTATACCATCTCCATCTGTATCTTTTTGTGAATCTGAACAACCATCAGTATCAACTGATTCACCACTTGGAGTATTTGGACAAGTATCTAAATCATTCGTAACTCCATCGGAATCACCATCAGTTTGAGAATCTGAACAACCTTTGGTATCAACGGTTTCTCCGTTTGGGGTGTCTGGACATTCGTCTATATCATCAGTTACTCCATCACCATCAGAGTCTGTTTTTTCAAAATTGACAGTAATATTTTTATCGGAATTCATTGTAACAGATATTGTTTTTTCAACACCATTTACATCCCCACTCCAATTTTTTAAAACATAGTTTTCGGATGGTGTTGAAGTAAGGGTAAAAGTCTCTCCGGAATCAAAAGTTCCCGAAGAAGGAGAAACAGTACCACCTTCGGAAGGGGAAATAGTTGTGTTAAGATTATAACGTTTTATCGGGTCATCTTCTGAACAACTACTAATTACTAACAGTAAGATGAATAATCTGATTATTGTATTCCTCATGATAAGTTTAATATTTCTTTCAAACCTATCGTTAGAATATCGAAATACAAATAATTAGTTGTGAAACACCAATATTGTGTATATCAACTAGGATATAATGTCTTTTGAACCCATGATATAGAACCTAAATAAAGGTTCATACTATTGAAAACAAAATATATCCAAATAGTAAATTAATTCATTACTATTTTACTCGCATCAATTTAATTCAAAGAGTATTTTACAGCACTTCCCACTGATGCGATGTAAATAATATTAATCCTGCATTTTAGTTGCACTCAACATAATTAATTTAGTACCATGACACTTTACGAATACAAAATACTATCAGAAGATAATCAATGGGATACCGTATTCTCAAAAGGCAAGTTCCTGGATATTGTCATAGAAGGTAATTCTAAGTTTGTGCTTTATGCAATAGACAAGTTCTTCGTTGAGGTTATTTGGGATATAGAAAAGGATGAGATTATAGGTATAGGACAGTTCAAAGAAGGAGAAAGTTTAGATAGATACAGTAATGTACCGAATGAGATTTGAACATAAAAGGGTGGTAAAATTTTATTAAATAGGTTACTAATCAATAACTGACCTGCTAAATATTATATGACTAATATCATACATCTTCTAATATTCTGCCATTACATTTAACCAATAAACTAAATAATAAATCATGGGATTTTGGGGAGATAATAAGGGCGAACAACTTGTTAAAAAATTAGCAACCTTTAAAATTTACACATCTGACCTTGCCTTTAAAGGTGAGATATTGGAAAGTCGTTTTGTTCTTATGGCTGGAATAAATATGTATGACGCTTCAAATATGTTGATTGATGAATGCAAAAAAGAAGGTTTTGATGCAATAATCGGTGCTGGAATCGCTGGCGGAACGGGAATGTATCTTTATGGTACTGCCGTTAAATTAAAGAAATAGCTTTTACACAATAGCATTGAAACATCTAATTTAAGGCTATTTAGATGCGTTTTAAGCTACGATCTCTTTTCTAAGGTTAGGTATTATTTAAGTTATAAAAGCTCTTAAATCGTCTTTTTTTGCTTCTTTTTGAAGAAATATTCGGAATGATCACCTTCAGATGCATCAATTAAACTCAAATGTATATCACCATCTTGAATCAAAGTTGGCATAATATGGTTATTCTCTTTTCCACCAGGTAATTCGCTTGCATCCAATAAAATACTATATCGTTCTTTGTAATTCTTGGAGATAAATTTTATTTGGGGTTGCATTCCTTTTAATACAAAGTTTATAGGAAGACAATAAAACCCATCTTCATAAACAACCATTATTGAACTTATATACTTATCTATAAAGGCTTTCTTCTCATTGAATTTAGTGGTATCTATTGCTTTATCAAGGTCAGCTTCAGTTTCAATCTTAATAGTATCTAAATTATTATTAATACTAAGTTTTTCATCTATATCATAAATTTTACTCTTTAATCTTTTCTTTTCTGAGTCTATTTTGCTTCGCTGAACTGCTAATTCGGTTTCAGTAATCTCATCATCCATTCGTAATTCAATGGCTCTATTCAGACGTTTATCCAGCTTTGATGATTCCTTCTGAAATTCTTTACGTTTTGCTTTAAGACTGTCTAATTCTGACTTATCTGATTGTTTTTCAATGTATTTAATGAATAGCTTTCTAAATTCACCATCGGCAAACAAGTCATTCCATACAATTCTTTCAATAAATGGTCTATTTATAGCACGGTTACCGCACTTTTCGTGTTTAGTTCTTTTACTGCTACATTGGTAAAAATTATCTCTTTTGGCTACACGACCATGATAGTTTCTTCCACACCTACCACATCTTAATATACCCCGAAGTAGGTAGTCATATTTCTTGGCATTGCCATGCTGTGTATTTCGATTCTCCTTCAAATGGTCATTTACTTTCTGCCAATAGGATGGCTCAAATATGTTGGGAACGTCATAAAGCTCTCCCATGTACTTGCGCTCTCCTTTATAGACCGTATTTTGAATAATGCCTCTAACGGTTTTATCGCTCCACTTGATATTTTTCCTATCTCTTATTGTTTTGGTTTTATTAACTGGATGGTGAACTAGATTACTGTCTTTACCGCCTTTACTGGCTATTTTATTATAGCGAGTGGGTATATTATCGTCATTAAGTATTTCCGCTATTTTTCGAGTTCCTTTACCTTCCAGGCTTAAAGCATAGATACGTTTTATTATTACTGCTTCCTCATCATCAATAACCATTATTCCATTTTCATCCTTAGTATAACCGTAGGGATAAGTGCCTGCTCTCTTTCCTTCTGCTGCATTGCGTTTCAGAACAGCTTTTATCTTCTTTGAGGTAGTTCTTCTATATAAGGCATTCATTTGACTCATCATGCCTCTCATAAAATAGACTGTGGGGTCGTTTAAGTCTATTAATTTGCCATTTTCATATAATTCTATATTATTTTCAACAATTAAATTGGCAAGAGTGAACCATGTAATTTCTTCTCTTTCCGTTCTGTCTTGATTCCAAACATAAACCGCTGTAATCTTACCGTCTTGTATCTCGTTTATCATCCTTTCAAATGCTGGACGTTTGGAAATGTCTCCACCACCTGAAATACCTTTATCTATGTATATGTTGTAATTTAAGTTATTTGCAGTGGCAAACTCTATTCCCAAAAGCTCCTGTTCCTTTATAGATTTTTGATTTTCACGGTCTACAGAAATACGGCAGTATATGGCGAGCATAATGATGATAAAGGTTAATAATTATTTATAAGTGGGATATAAATTTCTTGACTATATATAGCTATAGTATTAATTTTGAACATGATACGATGTACGCTTGAATTTAAAACAAAAACACAAGTTTTCTGTTATATTAATATAACACTATTGAAAGCACTAAGATAATAAAAATTATTACCGACACAAAAAGGAATTTCACATCTGAAATAGTATGGTGCGGACTTCTGAACGGGCGCTGACACATCAATCCCATGTTCTTAATCTTCCCCACCACGCTATGAATTTTCGTGGTTTCCAAAGCTTCCTGTAACGTCATAGGAGGTAAAATGGAGGGTAATCGTTTCGCTAGCATGGTTTTTCCTGCACCCGGAGGTCCAATCAGAATAATATTGTGCCCCCCGGAGGCGGCGATTTCCATGCAACGTTTTATGCTTTCCTGTCCTTTCACATCCGAGAAATCGTATTCCGGAAAATCCAGGTTTTTATAAAACTCAGCCCTGATATCCACATGGGTTTGTTCCAGGGCTTCCCTTTTATCAAAATAAGCAATTACTTCCTCGATCTTATCAACCCCATATACCTCCAGACCCTCAACAATAGCCGCTTCACGGGAGTTTACTTTGGGAAGAATAAAGCCTTTAAAGCCTTCTTCCCTGGCTTTTAGGGCAATTGGCAGAGCGCCTTTTATGGGCTGAAGACTGCCATCCAGGGAGAGTTCTCCCATAATGATATATCGCTCTAATTCCTCTGCAAAAATTTGGCCCGAAGCCGAAAGGATACCAAGGGCAAGGGTGAGATCATAAGCGGAACCCTCTTTTCTCAAATCGGCAGGGGCCATATTGATGGTGATTTTTTTCCCGGGAATTTTATAGCCGTTATTGAGTAAGGCAGCTGCAATTCTGAAATTACTTTCCCGAATGGCATTGTCGGGCAGACCAACCAAATGATAGCCTATTCCCCCGTCCACATTTACTTCTACAGCAATGGTAGTTGCTTCTACTCCAAATACAGCACTACCATAGACTTTTGAAAGCATACTTTTATATCTATGCTATAATTTATTTTATAAAAAGAACATAGATAAAGACCTTTGCTGCATAAAGAGTGCGGACAAAGTATTATCTCATAAATAAAAAGTATGTATGGTTTAATTTTCTTTGGGTGATAACCGCAGTAAAGACTTCGAAGTAGTCATAATTTCTTCCTTATTCATCATCATTTTCCTGAATTCACCATTGATAAACATTTGTGCCTGATCTTTGTAATGGGGGCTAAATGGGTTCCCGGACTGACCGGTAGGTAAAATACTCATGCTATTCTCAATATCCGAAAAGTCAACAATACGTCTTGTAGATGGCCCTGTAGTTACTTTATTCTGACCATCTTCAGTGTATGGGAAAAACATATTATTGATCACCTCTCTGGTTCCATGTACAGGAAATGGGCCCACATTAAAAAAAGAACGGAACATTTCAACCTGACCTATTGGATGGCCATGTTCCAGGGTATGTACTTTGTCCCAGGACCATTGTGAACTCCTCTCCCCAAACTCCTCTTTTAATGATTTCAAGGCCATTACAAAGGAGGTTAGAACAATATCTTTCTTGCTTTCTATTGTCTCTTCCGTTCGGGTATTATCCCACCAAACTGATGTTTTTTTCCGGGCCATTGGAGCTATCAGCCGTTTATGAAAATGGGTCGTCAAAAATTGTTGAAAAAGGTCAGGACCTAATTCATCTTCAAATGTATTTTTAAGGAAAAAGTAAATCCATCTGTGAAATATAGTAGCTTCCACACTATTTAAGGGAGAATCACCATCCCAGGAGCTTAGTTTATCCAGAAGGTTAATATCCTCTTCGCTTAACTTCTTAACATTGACAAGTTTGGCAAGGTTTGTTATAATTTCGGGATTTACAGAAGAGGTGCCATCTATGATCATATCCATCATTGAATTTTTGTCCCAATCATCCTTCGCTTCTAATAATTGCACGATACGCTTTGCCCGGTTTTCAGGTAAATAGTACCCGGGGTATTGCATCCCGGCAATGGAATCTGGCTGGTTATTGGCTGAGTAGACATAGTTCCAGGGCGGATTAACGGCGGATGGATTCTCGCTAAAATCCAGAAAACGCAATGGTTCATAAGCACCGGAAGTTCCATCCATAATTAACTTGGTCTGAGCACTATCTGGCATCTGGTATAATTTTGCCGCTGCCCACCAGGCCACATTACCTTCTTTGTCCCCATACATAATGTTTAAGCCGGGAGCATGTATGTCTGGCAAAGCTTTTTGAAATTCCGCGATATTCTTAGCGTGGCTTAACCCATATAATGCATCCAGCACTCTATTTTCCAATTTAGTATAGATCCAGGAGATGCTAATAGGTTTATCACCTGAAATTTTATTGGATATGCTGTCCATTACGGGTCCGTGATACGTTTTCTTATAACTAAAGGTTACATCAGCGCTGTCTTTTATTTTAATGAGGTTAGAAACAATTTCATAATTCTCCCAACCCTCTTTGGTTTTATATTTTTTAGGGTCAGTAGGATGTGTTTCCTCATAATAAAAATCAACGTCATCATTTTCAAACATAGTAACCCCATATGCCAGATTTCTATCATGTCCGAGAACTGGAAAGGGTATCCCTGCCATGTAATAGCCATATTTTTCGTAGCCCGAAGCACTAACATGGGCTTCGTACCATACGGATGGTTGGGCAAACCCAATGTGTGGATCATTCGCCAGGATTACCTTTCCTGATTTTGTTTTTGCAGGGGCCATTACCCAACTGTTACTCCCCTCGAGCTGAGGAATTGGCAAATTAGTCAATGCTTTTGAGATGGAAGCAACCATTTGAGCCTCTTTAGAATTTTCAGGTGCAGACTTATAATTCCTAATCCATTCGGTATTTATATCCACATCAATTTCCAAATCTTTAAGGTATTCAGGGCCTAATTTATTTTTGATCTCGGTTAGTAATGGATCTGTTTTTTGGGCCATTGCAAAACTAAATGCCATATAGCCAATGGAATTATAAACATCCCTGAGGCTAAAAGGCTCCTTGACAATACCCGTCAGATAAAACTCAACCGGCGTAGGCCCATTTTCTATAAATTGGTTTATCCCATCCAAATACGCCTCGGTAAGCTGTATTGTCCTATTCGTAGGTTCCCGCTGTTCGATAGTTTTAGCAGAGGCCTCATCAATACCCAGGGAAAGAAAAAATTTATCCGTTGATAGTAATTTAGAACCAAAAACCTCTGATAACCCGCCTCTGGCCACCCTTCTCAACAATTCCATTTGCCAAAGTCTGTCCTGGGCATGCGCGTAGCCAAGGGTTCTGATTGCATCCTCTTCGTTTTCACCATAAATGTGGGGAATACCATAGGAATCATAGTATACAGATACTTCACCAGACAGATTTAATAGTTGTTTTTCACCTTCATAGTCGGGTTTCAGGGTTTGTATGAAGATGAATACGACAAGAAATATAATTCCCAGTAATGCCAGTAAAATAAGGAGGATTTTTTTTATTTTCTTCAAGGGTAAGTCTTTGATGTTAAAGATAAAAAAATAGGCAGCTACTTAAATTATTCTAATCTTTTTTTTGATCCGTTTGTTATAAATACGTTCACAGACTTTAAAAAACGCGATTTGGATATTGAGTGATAATCTCAGTAGCGAAGCGTATAAAAGTCCTATGGTAATGCGCTTGTCAATTCGCCTTTATTAAGCTCATCAAAGTTTTTAAGCCCAAGTTGTAACCAATTTCTATAGGTTTCACTATCCGCATTTTGAATTGAAGAATTTAGGACCTCCAGATCAGGTGATAACAACACATAATAGGGCTGAGATGCCGCCCCGAAGTTCAATGTTTGAAAAGTACCCCATTTCTCGCCAATAGATTCAATATTTTTCACCCTTCCTGAATCAAACTTATAATCAAATCTTTCGTTTTCGGGGAGTAATTTCCTGTCGTCTATATATAGGGAGATCAGTACATAATCCTCATTAAGTATCTCGTAAATATCAGGCTCACTCCAGACGTTTTCTTCCATTTTTCGACAATTAACGCAGGCCCATCCGGTAAAATCAAGTAAGATAGGTTTACTTTCTTTTTTGGCATATGCCAACCCTTCTTCAAAATCTTTAAAACAATTAAGTCCAAGCGGGCAATTATTTTCTTTTTCCACAACGGAATAAAAATCCGGAGGTGGAAACCCACTTAATAATTTAAGGCTGGTAATATTAAAAACACCTAAAACCAAATAAATGGTAAAAGCAGCAGTTAAAATGCCAAATCCTATCCTGGTTTTAGATAACTTTTGTTTTGGCCCTTCATGTGCAAATCTGATAACTCCAAATAAGTATAACACCAAGAGAACAAAAAGAAGAATCCAGATCCCCAGGAAAATTTCTCTTTTAAATAAACCCCAATTGCCAACAAGGTCTGCATTAGATAAAAACTTAAAAGCCAGTGCCAATTCTAGAAACCCAAGAAATACCTTAACGGTATTCATCCAGCCCCCGGACTTAGGCAAGGTGTTTAGCCATGTCGGAAACATAGCAAATAAGGCAAAGGGTAATGCAAGAGCAACTCCAAATCCCAGCATACCCGCAGACAGATTGTATGCGACATCACCTTCAGCCAAAGTAGTGCTTCCTAAAAGACCTCCTAAAATTGGCCCGGTACAGGAAAAAGATACTATGGCCAGTGTTAATGCCATAAAAAATATTCCTAACCCTCCTCCTACCTTGGAAGATGCGCTATCCATTTTAGTGGACCATGAACTGGGTAATGTTAATTCATAATACCCGAAAAAAGAGAATGCAAAAAATACAAAAACAACAAAAAAGGCAATGTTGAGCCATATATTGGTAGCTATTGTATTAAGAATCTGCGGATCTACCGAATCAAATAAATGAAAGGGCAGGCTAAGTAAGAAATAGATTAAGACAATATAAAAACCGTATAAAGAGGCCTGAAAAATACCGGCAGATTTCTTCTTAGAATGTTTGGTGAAATAAGAAACTGTAAGTGGGATCATTGGAAATACACAGGGAGTCAGCAATGCAATCAGGCCTCCTAAAAATCCAAGACCAAATATCATCCACAGACCAGAGCCTTTATTAAGGCTGGCACTATTATTTCCTTTAAGCTTTTCTTTATTTTTTAAGTTGAGCTTTAAAGCAGAACTAAGGGCCAGGTCTTTGTCGTCAAGTATTGCTTCTTCAATAACTACATTCCCGCCGCTCAGGGATATCCTAAAAGTATGCTCTTTTGGAATACATACTTCCTTACATACCTGATAGAAAAGCTCCACATCTATTTGGGATACCGCCGTATTGAGCATCCTGATTCTTTGCGTAAAGACTGCTTCATCTAAAAAGAATGTCTCGTTTACTTCAAAAATATCACTGTATTCTGTAGTTGTTTCACTCTCCTTGGCCGTGCCTACCAATTCATAATCTTCACCACTCTTCAGAAAAGTGAATTCACTGGGTAAAGAACCATTTTCATCTGTAAACTGAGAAAAAATATGCCAGCCGTCAGCGATTTTTCCTTTAAAGATTAATTCATAATCATTTTCCGCTAGTTTATTAACTTCATGCGACCAAACTACAGGATCTTCTTCGTTCTGACTAAAGCCTGCAACAGCAAAGGTTATAAAAACAATAAATGCTAAAACTATTCTCATTCCGTAATGGTAAATCTTAAAATATTTTTTGTTTTGGGTGTTACTTTAAAACGATCATCCCCTCTTCTGCCTATAATCCATACTATCGCATCACCTGAGCACAAAAGCCATTGTTTTTCTTTGGAGATCAGATCCAATTTTTCGTCTTTATAAAACTTTGAGACCTTTTTTGTGCCGTTCATCCCGAAGGGGTAAAAGTAATCTCCTTTTTCCCATTTTCTGATGCTAAGCTTATGGTTTAACGTTTCTTTATCAACATATAGTATCCTTTTAGACTGCTCACCCATTGCTTTGACCTCATCAATTTTCATATTTATGGGTTTGGTAATAGTCCCTGAAACCGCATCGATTTTAAATTTTTCAACTGTTGAAGGGTGCAGCGGCTGTAATAGCAGATACTGCCTGTCTTTTAGCAGTCTGTGTGTTTGAGAATAAATTTCCTTTCCGCTTGTAGCTGTCAGAAGCCCTACTACATCGTTCCATTCTTTAAAACCATATTGATGAAATAACTCATACATATAGACCTTTATCGGATCTAATTTTAAAAGAGAATTTATGGGGATTCTAATTAAATCATCCTCTTGCTGAAAAAGCTCCTGTTTAATTTCCGCAAGGTAATTCTCAAGAAGAGCCGCACTGCCTTCCAGGTTTGCTCTTGTGGCTTCATAATTCCCAAGAAAGCCGGGGTGCAATTCCCTTAATCTGGGAATAACATCTTCTCTGATTTTATTTCTGAGGTATTTTTTATCAAGGTTGCTGTGGTCTTCACGCCAACTTATATTCTTAATTTCAGCAAATTGCATGATTTGTGCCCTGGAAAAAATCAAAAGTGGCCGGCTTATATTCGAAGTTTTGGCGGGGATACCTGTAAGCCCTTTGATACCCGTACCTCTGGACAAGTTAATAATAAAAGTCTCTAAATTATCATCTACATGATGTGCCGTAACCAGGGTTTTTATCTTGTTCTTTTTCATTAATTCTTCAAACCAGCGGTACCTCAATTCCCTTGCTGCCATTTGAAGTGAAACTTTATTTATATTTACATAACTATCTGTATCAAAATCTTTTATATATATTTTTTTTCCGAGTTTTCTGGCTAAATCTTCTACAAAAAAGGCATCCATGTCACTTTCATAGCCACGCAATTGAAAATTACAGTGAACAATGGAGAAGTCCATTTTATTTAAGGAACAAAGATGGGCTAATACCACACTGTCGACACCCCCGCTACAAGCAACTAAAAAGTGGTTTTCAAGGAGTTCCGGAAAATTTACTGCAATATGTTCTTTAAACTGGTTTATCACCTTACAAAATTAATCAAAGTTGCAAGGGCAACCAATCTTTTCACCATATCTATAAAAGATCATTTGCAAAAGCATGGATATAGTTAATCTGAAAAGATAAGTTATCTGTAAAGCCTTTAGACTTTGGATAAAAATTGGGCCAGGGCCATTTTATGCTTTTCTGCAAGCGCACTATCGGTGATGCCCTTCTCCGGGTCAAAATTTTCGTAAAAAGAGGGTAAAGAAAAGGTTGTGCTGATATTTGCACCAAATCTTGGTAATAATTTTTCGATAGTTTCCAAAGATCCAATTGCGCCACGCTTACCAGGGGAGGTTGACATAAGCAGCACTTCGGTATCTTCCAAAAATTTTTTTTCCAGGCGCGACAACCAATCCAAAACATTTTTAAAATATGCAGAAGGGTTACTGTTGTGTTCATTAACAGAAATAATTATCCCATTGGCTTCCATAATATAGTTGCGCAATTCTACCAGTGAATTAGAAAAACCCATTTCCCGCTCATTATCTTCACTATACAAAGGGAATGGATAATTAGCCATATTTAAAAGTTGTACTTGTTTGTCGCCAATTAAACCTACGGTATATTGCACCAATTTGAAGTTAATTGAGGTTGAGGAGTTGCTTCCGGCAAACGCTAATATTGTTGACATAAGTGAATTTTTAAAGTTGACGAAAATACCTCAAATAAGGCTGAATTGCGAGTAATTTAGCTAATTTTGCATTTTTAAACATCCAAACGCGCTGTTAAACAAGTATATAGGGTAGTTGTTAGGTATGAGAAGTAAAACTGCAAGACTGTTTTTTATAGATGCCATGAGAGCCTGGGCAATCCTTATGATGCTACAAGGGCATTTTGTGGATGGACTGCTGGAAAATTCATTCAGGGATCCTGATAGTATAATATTTAGCATTTGGAGCTATTTCAGGGGTATCACAGCTCCTGTGTTTTTTACAGTTTCCGGATTTATTTTTACCTATCTGTTAATTCGTGTACCAGAGAAAGGATTTGACAATCCAAGAATAAAAAAGGGAATTAAACGCGGTATTCAACTATTGTTTATTGGGTATCTTCTCCGTTTGAATATCTTAGGATTATTCAAGGGCGAATTGTATACTTCCTTCTTCCTTGTTGATGTCTTGCATATTATAGGCTTATCAATCCTGGGTATTATTGGTTTGTATTTGTTTAGCAGTAAACTAAAAAATTATGTCTTCCCTTTATTATTGCTTAGTATAAGCTGTTTGCTTTTTAGTTTTGAACCAATATATTCCAAATGGACCTTTCAGATACTGCCGGATGCTTTGGCTAATTATTTTACCAGAACAAATGGGTCTGTATTTACTATAATACCATGGTTTGGATATACTGCTATTGGAGGCTTTTTCTCTTATCTGTTTACTCAATATAAAAATTCTCAATCTCTTTATCCTGCAGCTATTTCTATTGCGGCACTTACAGGTATATTGCTAATCTTTTATTCATCAGATCTGTTTTTAGCAGTCTCATCAATAACCGGGATACAGCTGTTTGAAGCTATTTCCGCAAATAATTACCTTTTTATCAGATTGGGAGACGTACTTATTGCCTTTGCTGTCTTTATGCTATTGCGTCAGTTCATTACAAGCAGGACTGTGTTAAAAATAGGTCAGAACACATTATCCATCTATATTATTCATTTTGTTATTCTGTATGGAAGTTTTACCGGACTTGGATTATATCGATTCTTTTACCAGGCCTTGTCGCCCGCCTTATTGATTCCCGCAGCCATAGCTTTTATGTTTGTATGCTCCTTTCTGGCTTTGTTTTATACCAGGAATGAAGACCAAATTAAACAAGGTATAAGTGCCGGGCTTATAGATCTCAGAAGTAAGCTGGAGCCATGGGTAAATTATACGCAAAGGATATTAAAAATAAGTATTTACAGGATACTTAGAAGCATTGGATTGGTAAAGAGCTAAAAATGACTGCCAACAATTCCAGGTCATATTAAATTTAGTAAACCTTAAACTTCTCAGAAATAATTCAACTCATTAAATATGCAAAGCTCTGTCATCCGTAGCGGCCAGAGCAGCTTCTTTTACTGCTTCGGCATAGGTTGGATGTGCATGACTCATCCGCGAAATATCCTCGGCTGAAGCTCTGAATTCCATAGCAGTGACTGCCTCGGCAATCAGATCGGCACATCGGGCACCTATCATGTGTACTCCAAGGACTTCATCTGTTTTCTTATCTGCAAGAATTTTTACAAAACCATCGATATCCATACTAGCTCTGGATCTTCCTAAAGCGCGCATTGGAAATTGGCCTGATTTATATTCCACACCGGCTTCTTTTAATTCTTCTTCAGTTTTTCCAACTGATGCTACTTCCGGCCAGGTATAGACAACGCCGGGAATTAAATTATAATCAATATGCGGCTTTTGACCGGCAATAATCTCAGCGACCATAGTACCCTCCTCTTCGGCTTTATGCGCTAGCATTGCACCTTTAACTACGTCACCAATGGCGTATATATTAGGAATATTGGTCTGTAAATTGTTGTTCACTGCTACCCTGCCCATATCATCCAATTGAACACCTGCGGCTTCGGCATTTAAACCATCGGTATAGGGCCTTCTACCCACTGATACCAGGCAATAATCGCCTTTTAAAATCACTTCGACTCCCTTTTTGTCATCGGCTTTAATGATTACTTCATTCTTCTTGCGCTCAACCGACTTCACCTTATGTGAAAGCAGAAATTTTACTTTTTGTTTTTTCAGGACTTTTAAAAGCTCTTTGGAAAGTGCTGCATCCATTGTGGGAATAATTCTATCCATATACTCGACAACGGTAACTTCAGAGCCCAATCGCTTATACACCTGACCCAATTCTAACCCAATCACACCACCGCCAATAATGATCATGTGTGCAGGTATTTCCTTTAATTTTAAGGCCTCTGTAGAAGTGATTACACGTTCTTTGTCCAGTTTGATAAATGGCAGCGTTGAAGGTTTAGAGCCTGTTGCAATAATTATATTTTTGGCTTCTATAGTCTGCGGCTGTCCTTTTGATGGTTCTATTGTGATGTGGGTGTTGTCCTTAAAACTTCCTTTGCCCTCAAAAACATCAATTTTATTTTTATCCATCAAAAACTGAATCCCCTTGGTAGTTTGATCTACTACTGCTTGCTTACGCGCAATCATCTTTTCAAGGTTTATTTTTATTTCTCCGGGGATTTCTATGCCGTGATCTTCAAAATGTTTTATCGCTTCTTCATAATGATGACTGGAATCTAACAGCGCTTTGGAAGGAATACAACCCACATTAAGACAGGTTCCTCCCAAAGTTGAATATTTCTCGATTATGGCAGTTTTCATGCCCAATTGTGCGCATCTGATAGCAGCAACATACCCACCTGGTCCAGAGCCTATAACGGCCACATCATATTGATTCATAGTCTTCTTTTTTTAAGTAAAAGATTGTTTTATAAAGGGATATTCAGATAATAAGATCACAAAAGTACAAATGTTTTTGTTTAGGACATAAGAGAAACAGAGCTTAAGAAAACCCAAACTGCAAGTTTAATTAAAAGTGTAAGGCGGTGCTGTATTTTACCTCATTAATCACAAAAGAACTCTGGGTGCTTCCAATATTTTTAATAGCCGTCAGCTTGGTCACCATAAACTCTCTGTAAGTTTCCATATCACTTACATTAACCTTAAGGATATAATCATAATCCCCGCTAATATGATAGCATTCCGAAACTTCTTCCAGCTGAACTACTTCCCGTTCGAACTGAAGCACATACTCTTTTATATGTTGTATCAATTTAACATGACAGAGTACCATAAAAGCCTTGTTTACCTTATTCTTATCAACCAAAGCCACATACCTGGTAATCACACCTGTTTTTTCCAACCGTTTTATCCGCTCATATACCGCAGTGGTTGAAAGTCCAAGTCGGTTTGCATATTCCTTGGTTGTCCTTTTACTATCCTCTTGAAGGAGTGCCAATACTTCCCTGTCTTTTGCGTCTATTTTAATCATGATTTATTTACATTAAAAACTACTTTATCTATATAAAAATAAACTTATAATCTATTTTATCACATAAATATAGTTTTATTTTCTATTATATTCAATTATTGTTGTTTTTCAATCTGTGTTTCAATAATTTTATACGACAAAACTTAAGCTGTTATGAAACATAATGCAACAGACAAAATTCAGGAATTGCACAATTTTGGCGAATTCGGGGGTGTAAATCCGTCTATATCCGACTCGTCCACTTATACTTTCCTATCCGCTAAAACTATGTTCGATACTTTTGAAGGGAATACTGAAGGTTGCTACTTATATAGCCGACACTCCTCCCCTTCCAATCTCTATTTGGGAGAAGCTCTTGCAGCTCTCGAAGGAACAGAAACGGCAAATGTCACCGCAAGTGGCATGGGAGCAATTACAGCCGTTATCCTGCAGTTATGTAATTCGTCAGACCATATTGTCAGTAGCAGGACTATTTATGGAGGCACTTATGCTTTTATGAAAAATTTTCTTAGAAAATTCAATATCGATACTTCATTTGTAGACATTACAAAAATTGAAATTGTAGAAAAGGCAATTACTGCGAATACCAAAATGATATTCTGTGAATCTATAAGCAACCCTTTATTGGAAGTAGCTGATATAAAAGCGTTGTCTAAATTGGCCAAAAAGTATAATATTCCTCTGGTTGTAGACAATACTTTTTCACCCTTATCTATTGCTCCGGGAAAATTAGGGGCGGAGATAGTGATCCATAGCCTGACTAAATTTATAAATGGAACCAGCGATAGTGTTGCAGGGGCGGTTTGCGGGACAAAGGAGTTTTGCCTCAGCCTAAAGGATGTACATGATGGAGCCGGGATGCTTCTCGGCAGTACTCTTGATAGCCTCCGGGCATCTTTTATTCTAAAAAATATGAGAACGCTTCATATCAGAATGAAAAAACATAGCGAAAATGCGCTATACCTGGCCAAAAATTTTGAGAAAGACGGGCTTAGGGTGGTCTATCCGGGTCTTAAATCACATCCCGGGTACCATACTATGAAAAAGCAGATGGTTTCCGAATATGGGTATGGGGGTATTATGACCATAGATGTAGGTAGCCTTGAAAATGCAAATAGCCTGATGGAGTTAATGCAAAAGA
The DNA here is from genome assembly GCF_947490415.1 of uncultured Eudoraea sp. Lineage (GTDB taxonomy): Bacteria > Bacteroidota > Bacteroidia > Flavobacteriales > Flavobacteriaceae > Eudoraea. The sequence continues at coordinate 74,710 of NZ_CANLGX010000003.1, read as the reverse complement.
AAAACCTTGGTTATTTGGCCGTTAGTCTTGGATTCTATAAAACGCTGTTTAGTGCACCTGGCACATCCACTTCATCGGAAATCCCCTTGGAAGAGCAAAAAGATATGGGCTTATCTGATGGACTTATCCGCTTTTCTATTGGCTTGGATAATGATATTAAGAGAACATATAAATTAATGAAGGAATGCATGCAAAGTTTGCACATCCTCGATCATAAAGTCGCATCTCCTGTTGCATAGATGATTTAGGGGTTTGCAGAACAGCGGCCAAAGTTGTAATATTACGAATCAACTAACCCAACCATATGGCCGATAAAAAATCCAATAAATACAGACAACAGGAACATATAGTTGAAAACCGGGAACTAAATATTTGGGAGGCATTAATCCCTGTTATTGCCCTTGTAGGAATGCTTGCCTACAACGTCTATGTTTTTGGAGACGATGCTATTGGTGGTTCTAATCAGTTTATTTTGTTAATGGGTGGTGCCGTAGCCGCTATTGTTGGTTTTTTTAATAAGGCTACCTATAAACAGATGTTGGCAGAAGTGGCCGAAAATGTGAAGTCCACTACCGGTGCTTTATTAATACTCCTGATGGTTGGGGCCCTGGCAGGAACCTGGATGATAAGTGGGATTATCCCGGCAATGATCTATTATGGCCTTCAAATTCTTAACCCTACTATATTTCTTGCGGCCAGTTTAATTATTTGTGCCATAATTTCAATTGCGACAGGCAGCAGCTGGACTACCTCGGCTACCGTTGGTATTGCCCTTATAGGAATTGGGGATGCCCTGGGCATTCCTATGGGTATGACAGCAGGTGCCGCGCTTTCGGGAGCTTATTTTGGTGATAAGATGTCACCCCTGAGTGATACCACAAATCTTGCCCCTGCCATGGCTGGTGGCGATTTATTCGGACACATCAGATATATGACCTATACCACCATTCCAACAATAACCATTACCTTATTGGTATTTATAATTATAGGCCTGAATCTCGAAACGACTGGCATAGCTGACACAGAAAGTATTCTGAAATCTATTGATTCAACCTTCACTATAAACGGCTGGTTGTTTCTGGTTCCATTAGCGGTGATTCTTATGATTATAAAAAAAGCACCTCCACTTGTCGCCTTGCTTATTGGCACTTTACTGGGTGGAATTTTCGCTTTGTGGTTTCAACCCGATATCGTTGCAGGAATTACAGGTGCCAAAGAATTAAATTTTGAATCTGGGTATAAAGGAATATTGAATGCGATTACAATTAAAACCTCCGTAGCAACAGATAACCCGGCACTTAACGATTTATTTTCTGCAAAAGGTATGTCGGGGATGTTAGGTACCATATGGCTTATTGTATGTGCCATGGTATTTGGCGGTATTATGGATGGAATAGGCGCGTTATCAAGAATTACTAAGTCCTTACTTGGGCTGGCCAAGACAACATTTGGGCTTTTTGCAAGTACAGTAGGAAGCTGTCTTGCACTTAACGTTACGGCATCTGATCAGTATCTTGCCATTGTAGTTCCGGGAAAAATGTTTGCCAAGGCATATGAAGACCGGGGGTTAGCCCCTGAAAATCTAAGCAGGACTCTGGAAGACTCCGGAACGGTGACCTCCGTGCTTATCCCCTGGAATACATGCGGAGCATATCATAGCGGAGTATTAGGTGTAGGTGTTGCAGATTATTTCTTCTTTGCTATTTTCAATTGGTTAAGTCCAATTACCACACTTTTCTTCGCTGCCTTGGGAATAAAAATTAAGCATTTGGCCTCCGCATAGGCTTCCTGAATAAGTAAACCTGATTTATAATTGAATGATGTTTAACTTTTCCATCTTTCACCTATCATTTCAATCATTTATTTTTTAATTTCACACAGAATTTTAAAAATTATAAAATGGCTACTGTAACACTTAAGGGAAATGCAATACATACATCAGGAAATCTTCCGGAGATTGGGACCACTGCCCCAGACTTCACTTTAGCAAAAAGCGACTTGTCAGATAGTAAGCTGTCTGATTACAAAGGAAAGAAAGTAGTAATGAATATATTTCACAGCATAGACACCGGAACCTGTGCCAATTCTGTTCGTCAGTTCAATTTAGAGGCTGCGGAGTTAGATAATACGATAGTTTTATGCATTTCAAGAGATTTACCTTTTGCCATGAACAGGTTTTGTGGCGCTGAAGGAATTGATAATGTTGAAACACTATCTGACTTTAAAGATTGGAATTTTGGTAAATCCTATGGTCTGGAGTATATAGATGGTCCAATTCAGGGTTTACTTTCAAGAGCGATTGTAGTCTTGAATGAAGATGGCAAGATAATTTATACGGAGCAGGTACAGGAAACTGCAGACGAACCAAATTACAAAGCGGCTCTCGAAGCTTTAATGGATGCCTAGAGAAAATCTGATTGTTAACCGGATAAAGGGAATTGGGTATGCTTTTCGCGGAGCCTGGCTTTTAATCCGTACGGAGAGTAGTATTCAAATCCAGGTAGTCATTGCATTTATTATGACCCTTGTCGGGTTTTATTTTGAGATATCACAAACCGAATGGATTTTACAGATATTTGCAATTGCATTGGTGCTCGGTGTAGAAGGCCTGAATACTGCTATTGAAAAAATGTCAGATTATATACAACCTGAATTTGATGAGAAAATTGGGTTTATCAAAGACATATCTGCAGGAGCTGTTATGCTGGTTTCATTAGCAGCAACCATCATTGGATTTATCATCTATGTCCCAAAAATTATTTAGGACGATTGTAGATAGTCCTTCCTTCGTAAATTTGTATTTTTACCCCAAAGAATAGATTATTCAATGGCAAAGAAGAGAAAAAAAACAAGGCCCGCTTCTTCTAAAAAAGGTTTTTCTTTTAAGTTGTCCAAACAAAATAAAATTATCCTGGGAAGCCTTTTGGTACTTCTCAGCATTGCCCTCTTCTTTTCATTTACCTCCTTTTATTTCTCATGGCAGGCCGATCAAAGCCTTCTTACCGAATTTGCAGACAGGAATGAGCAGGCAAATAACTTATTGAATAAATTTGGAGCAAGCGTTAGCCACTTCTTTATGTATAGAGGATTTGGCGTGGCCTCTTTTATTTTTCCCGTTTTATTATGTATTACAGGCTTATACATGTTTTTAAGCCTTGATAAAAAAGGGTTGTTAAGCAAGTGGATTTGGGGATTGGTTTTTGTGATATGGCTCTCAATCGCGCTGGGGTTTTTCGCTTATGAACGCCCTTTATTGGGAGGCCTTGTAGGTTATGAAATGAATGATTTTTTACAGGATTATACAGGTAAAATTGGGGTTTTATTGCTTTTGGTATTTGGCCTTACCGTTATTCTGGTTCGCCTGTTTAAGTTCTCACCTGAAGGTATTGCAGCCTTTTTTAAGCGAAAGTCTAAATCTCTGGCTACAGAATTTCAAAATAGTAGTGGAGAAGAGATCCTAATGGATATTGATAAAGAACTCCCTATCGTCGTTGACACCTATACCCATAAGGAGGATATTCCCCCTTTAATTACAGAAGTGGACAACCCGGGAGATAATGATAGTACCTCAGGGATGCCTCCTAAGGAAGATTCCATAGAAATGGAAGTAGAGAAAATTACGGAAGAAAAAGAAGAAAAGGATATTCTCTCTGAAAAATTAGTTGCCGATTTTGGCGAATTTGATCCCACTTTGGAGCTAGCCAATTATAAGTTTCCACATCTGGACCTGCTTGATGCACATGGTGCGTCTGGAGGGATTACCATAAATCAGGAAGAGCTTGAGGAAAATAAAAATAAGATTGTTGAGACTTTAAAGAACTACAAGATTGGCATAGCGCAGATAAAGGCTACCATTGGGCCAACGGTTACTTTATATGAAATTGTTCCTGTTGCGGGGGTGCGTATTTCAAAAATAAAAAATTTAGAAGACGATATTGCCTTGTCTCTGGCAGCTTTGGGTATTCGAATTATAGCCCCAATACCGGGTAAAGGAACCATCGGTATTGAAGTTCCTAATAAAAATCCATCTGTTGTATCTATGCGCTCTGTCATAGCGTCCAGCAAGTTTCAAAAAGCTGAAATGGAATTGCCCATAGCTTTTGGCAAGACCATAAGCAACGAAACCTTTGTGGTAGATTTAGCAAAAATGCCTCACTTGCTAATGGCCGGCGCAACGGGTCAGGGTAAGTCTGTTGGTTTAAATGCGGTTCTGACTTCATTGCTTTATAAGAAGCATCCTGCAGAAGTAAAATTTATCCTCGTTGATCCGAAAAAGGTAGAACTTACCTTGTACAATAAAATTGAAAGGCATTATTTAGCAAAACTACCTGATTCTGAAGAGGCTATAATAACCGATAATACTAAAGTGATTCATACCTTAAACTCTTTGTGCATAGAAATGGACAACCGTTATGAAATGCTAAAGTTGGCCATGGTTAGAAATATTAAAGAATACAATGTAAAGTTCAAAGCCAGAAAGCTTAATCCAAACGACGGCCACAAATTTTTACCTTATATTGTATTGGTTATTGACGAATTTGCCGATCTAATAATGTCTGCCGGGAAAGAAGTAGAAACGCCGATTGCAAGGTTGGCACAGTTGGCAAGGGCAATAGGCATCCATTTGGTAATTGCAACACAAAGACCATCAGTAAATGTTATTACGGGTTTAATTAAGGCAAATTTTCCGGCCAGGCTTGCCTTCAGGGTAACTTCAAAAATAGATTCAAGGACTATTTTGGATACCCAGGGAGCTGATCAACTAATTGGACGGGGCGACATGCTTTTCACTCAAGGTAACGATATAACAAGGCTTCAATGTGCATTCGTGGACACACCGGAAGTGGCAAAGATTACAGAATTCATTGGTTCACAACGCGCCTACCCTGAAGCGCACCTATTACCGGAATATGTTGGGGATGATTCTGGCACAGGTATTGATTATGATATTTCTGACCGGGATGCCTTGTTCAGAGAGGCTGCAGAAGTAATTGTTAATGCACAGCAAGGCTCTGCATCGCTAATACAGCGCAAGTTAAAATTGGGTTACAACAGGGCCGGTAGAATAATAGACCAGTTAGAAGCAGCAGGTATTGTAGGGCCCTTTGAAGGAAGCAAAGCAAGGCAGGTATTGGTTTCCGATATTTACGCCTTGGATCAGTTATTAAGTAATGAAATAAAATAAAAAATGAAATATTCTATTCTTATCGTGGCATTCGTTTTTTCAGCCATTTATGCTCAGGCCCAATCTTCAGATAAAGCTAAGGCTCTTCTGGATGAAGTCTATAACAAGGTTATGAGTTATGATAATATTGCGGTAAATTTCAAGTTTGCTTTACACAATACTGAGGCAAATGTAGATCAGGAGACACGTGGAGACGTCACCCTGGAAGGCGAAAAGTACCTTTTTAATTATTTAGGTTCTCAACAGTTATATGATGGTGCTAAAGTATATACCATAGTCCCGGAAAATGAAGAAGTTACAATAGAGGATAAATCTGAAGAGGAAAATACGATAACACCTTCAAAAATGCTGACTTTTTATAAAAAAGGTCACAACTATGAATGGGATATATTACAGAATGTTCAGGGCAGAAAAATTCAGTTTGTCAAGCTTATCCCTATTGATACAAATTCTGAAATAACATCTATTCTGCTAGGCATCGATGTAGAAACCAAACATATATATAAACTCATTGAAACCGGTAAGAACGGCACAATCACTACGATTACTGTTAATTCTTTTAAAACTGATCAGCAATTATCAAAAACCTTATTTACTTTTGATGAAAACAAGTACAAAGAAGAAGGGTACTACATCATAAGAAACTAGACCATTGCGGATATTAGATAAGTACATTTTAAAACGATTTCTTTATAATTTTTTTAGTTCGTTCCTGATATTGATGTTTATCTTCGTATTTCAGACGATATGGCTATTCATTGATGATTTGGCCGGTAAAGGATTGGATATTATTATTATTGGTAAGTTTCTTTTTTACTTATTGCCAAACCTAACAGAAAAAGTACTGCCTCTTACGGTACTTCTGTCTTCTATATTAACTTTTGGAGCTTTTGCCGAGAATTATGAATTTGCCGCAATGAAGGCATCCGGGATTTCTCTGCAAAGGGCAATGTTGCCTCTAATAATTTTAGTGATATTTCTTGGTGGAGTAGCATTTTTCTTTGCGAATAGTGTAATTCCGGCTTCCGAACAAAAAATCTATAACCTAAGGCGAAATATTGCAAAAGTAAAACCAGCAGCTGTTATCGTAGAAGGCGTTTTTAGTGATGTTGAAGGGTTTAATATCAAAGTAGATGAAAAGTATGGTGAGAACGATAAATATCTGAAGGAGGTAGTCATTCATAAAAAGACAAATCTTGAAAAAAATAATACCGTTATTAAAGCCAAGACGGGCGAACTTAGAAGTAGCCAGGGATCTGATATCATACAATTGGTCCTAACTGATGGTCATTATTATGAGGAAATTGCGGTAAAAAGCGGTTCGGGAAAGGATAAATCTCCATTTGCACGGTCTAATTTTGAGACATATACCATAAATATTGAAATCCCCCAGAATGATCAGGATCTGGAAGAAGAACGTAATGTGCGAACCGATAAAATGAAAAATGTATCCAGACTCAATAAGGATATCGACTCATTACGGGAAAACAATGTGAAAATAGTTGCTGCTTTTTCTAAGAACATTACCAATAGAATGGGTGCATTTCTTCCTCTATCTCAGATTGATACGACACTAAAAACTACTAAAACTAAGGTTGATACGACACTAAAAACTACTGAATCTAAAATTATTTTGGATACCGTTTTAAAAAGTACAAAAAAGGAGGTGCTACCTATTCTTGTTCAGGAAAAAGATACTGTGCAAATAGACAATGTATTGGATCTTTACAGGGAAGACCGAAGAATTCATATTGTTAATGCAGCAAAGAATTCGATATCAAATATTTTAAATTCTGTGCTCGGTAAAAAAGAAGAATTACAACGGCGATATAAAATATATAATATGCACATATTGTCTTTACACAAAAAATTCGCCCTTGCCCTTTCCTGCATAATCCTGTTTTTTGTTGGTGCGCCACTTGGCGCTATTATTCGCAAAGGAGGGCTTGGTTTACCCATGGTTATAGCAATTGTGCTCTTTTTAACCTATTATTTTATCGGCGTTTTTGCCGGTAATTATGCAAAAGAGGGAAATATTCATCCCATATTTGGAGCATGGCTTTCTACGCTAATAATGTTACCTTTGGGCATATATTTGACCAAAAGAGCTACTGCTGACAGGGGACTAATGGATTTTGGCTATGTTATTGAAAAAATAAAAGATTTTTTTAAAAAGAAAATTAAAGTTACAGCATCATGATTGCAACTATGGAAGATAAAATCCAATTAAATACTATTGAAGAGGCCATTACAGACATACGAAATGGAAAGGTGATTATAGTAGTAGATGATGAAAATCGCGAGAATGAAGGCGATTTTATTGCCGCCGCTGAAGCAGTTACCCCTGAAATGATCAACTTCATGGCCAAGCACGGACGCGGACTTATTTGCGCGCCACTTACAGAACAACGCTGTGAGGAGTTGGATTTATCAATGATGGTAGAGAACAATACGGTCTTACATCATACTCAGTTTACAGTATCCGTAGATTTAATAGGACATGGTTGTACTACAGGAATTTCTGTTCAGGACAGAGCAAAAACAATAAAGGCCCTTGTAAATAATACCACCAAGCCACAGGATTTGGGTAGGCCAGGACACATCTTCCCTTTAAGAGCGAAGAATGGTGGAGTTCTGAGAAGAACAGGGCATACTGAGGCTGCTGTAGATTTTGCCCGATTAGCCGGATTTGAAGCTGCCGGGATCCTTGTAGAAATTCTGAATGAAGATGGTACAATGGCACGATTGCCGCATTTGGTAGAAGTCGCCCGTAAATTCGACCTTAAACTTGTTTCCATTGAAGACCTGGTTGCCTATAGAATGCGCCATGATAGCCTAATAGTTAAAAGAGAGGAATTTGAAGTGGAAACCCGTTTCGGACATTTTACTTTACACGCCTATCAGCAAACAACCAACGAACAGGTTCACCTCGCACTAACCAAAGGTAACTGGGAGCTGGACGATCCTGTGCTTACAAGGATAAACTCTACCTTGGTAAATAATGACATTCTGGGTACCCTTACGCATAATGCGGATAAGAAATTAGATGATATGTTTAAAGCGCTTAATGAAGCAGGTAAGGGAGCCATAGTATTTATAGATCAACAAAGCCAGTCCTATAATATTCTTAAACGTTTAAAAGGATTGCAGGAAAATCAAAAAAATGGAATTATTAAGGCTCCCAAAATTGAAATGGATACCCGCGATTTTGGAATTGGAGCGCAAATCCTCCATGATTTGAATATCACCAAAATGCGACTTATGACCAACAGTGACCAGGCAAAAAGAGTAGGTATTGTTGGTTATGGCCTGGAGATTGTAGATTATTCTCCCTATTAATTAAAGTTTATAATTCCTTTTTTATTATTGCGGCCATCAATTCAGCTCTTTTGGCTACTTCATCCTCATCCCATCCGAGTTTTATAAGACATGATATGGTTCTGCCCATCCAATGATCTGATTGTTTAAAATGTCCCTCAGGATAATCCGGAATTCCATCAAGGACTTCTCTTGCCACCGGAGCTAAAGATTTCATAGTTCTAAGATGATCCCATTTCTTATAATAGTGCCAATTGTTATTATACCAGTAAAAACAGGCATCCACACCCGCAGGACCAAATGCCGCATGTGTTTTCTGGGTGATGGTCTCCGAAGGAAGATAAAAATTCAGAAATGAATAATTCTCAACACCACCCTCCGGGACTCTTCGGAAGCTGACTCCTTCAATAGGCTCCAGGGCGTTTCTTAAAATTGAATAATTTCTCTTCTGAATTGCAAGAAAATCATCCAGACGCGCAATTTGAGCTAACCCAACAGCGGCATGAAGCTCAGAAATCCGGTAGTTATAACCCAGAAAAGGATGGCTTTCTGCTCCCCTGTCGTTTCCAACATGGTCATGCCCGTGATCTGAATAATGATCGGCATTTTTATAGTAAGTCTCATTGTTGGTAATCATAGCCCCACCTTCACCGCAAGTAATTGTTTTCACATAATCAAATGAAAAGCAACCCAGATCTCCAATACTTCCCAGGGGTTTTCCTTCATAGGTTCCTCCTATTGCCTGACAGGCATCTTCAAGCAATATAAGTTTATGTCTGTCACAAATTACTTTCAGGGCACCTAAATCGGCCATAGATCCACACATGTGAACCGGCATAACAACCTTGGTATTTGGGTTAATTGCTTTCTCAACAGCGGAGGGGTCCAGGGTAAGTGTATCATCAATATCAACCATGACAGGGATCGCTCCTAAAGCGAGAATAGATTCAAAACTGGCCACAAATGTGAAACTCGGGATGATGACTTCATCACCAGCTCCTATTCCTGCACTTGCCAGGGCAACAGTTAAAGCTGCCGTACCACTGCTTACCAGCTGTGCGTGCTTTGTTTGCATTCGTTTTGCCAGTTCCTTTTCAAGCTGCAAGGCTTTCCAATGGCCATTTCGCATACCGTCAAACCCGTAGCGCATGAGTACGCCCGAATCCAGTACATCCTTTACTTGATCTCTTTCTTTATCTCCAAATAGTTCAAAACCTGGCATAGCAGTATTTAATTTATTATGATATTGATTTATACTCGTTTATTTTGCAATTTCTACGCCTAAGATATGTAAATAATACTATTTTCCATATCGCGTCTGACTTTCTTAAATTCGGAAAACATGTCGTCTTCCGCTCTGTATCCTATGGGAAGAACGAGAACAGACCTTAGATCTTTTGAACCTAAATTTAACAACTCATCATAGCTATCCGGAATAAAACCCTCCATTGGACAAGCATCCAGTTGTTCTACGGCACATATGGTTAGTAAATTCCCCATGGCCAGGTAAGCCTGATTAGTCGCCCAATGTTCAATTTGTTTAGAATCCATTTTGTTAAATTCGCTTACTAAAGCATTTTTAAATGGTTCTAAAACAGAATCACTGGTTCCTCGTATTTCCTTTACCTTTTTAAAATACCCGGAGATATAGTCGGCATCTATTTTCTTCTCTATGCACAAAATCAGAACATGTGAAGCCTGGGCAACCTGCTCCTGACCGTATGAAAATTGAACCAATTTTTCCTGGAGGTCCTTATTTTTAAGTACTACCATTTTTATTGGTTGCAGCCCATATGAAGTAGCGGTAAGATTAAATGCCTTTTTTATTCTTTCCAGTTTAGAAACTTCTATCTCTCTGGAAGAATCAAACTTTTTTACCGCGTAACGCCATTCCAAATCCTTAATTATATCTGCCATTTATTTTTCAATTAAAAAACCATAATTTGATTGCCATAATTATGACCATAAATATCAAAAACATTTTCACATATCCATCGCCTTTCCCAACTGATATTCTACTCGATAACCACGCTCCTGCCCCGTTACCAATGGCCAATACCAATCCAACTTCCCATATGACCTTATCGTTAAAAATGAAGACCGCAAGAGCGGAAAGAGTATAGATAAATACAACGGCCACCTTGGTAGCATTGGCTCTCACAAGGGACATATGGTTAAAGTAATGTAAAAACAATAGAATTACGAAGCCAATTCCGGCATTGATAAAACCGCCATAAATTCCGATAAAGAAAAACGCAATAATACCTACCCATAAATACTTACCGGTAAGACGTTCTGTAAGATCCTCTAGACTAATTTTAGGTTTAAAAACAATTATCAATACCACTGCGAGCATGATAATAGCTAAAATTTTATTGAATGTTTCACCTTTAATATCTACGGCGATGCTTGCACCCAAAATAGATCCGAAAAGCGCTGAGATCCCCAAATAAATATTGAATGGAAAAGTGGAGACGCCTTTACTCTTAAATCCGGCTACACCTATTGCGGTCTGAATTACAATGGCTACCCTGTTGGTTCCATTAGCCACACTGGGAGGTAATCCCAAAAAGATTAAAAAAGGCAATGAAATTAAAGATGCCCCGCCGGCTACCGTATTAATAAAACCAACTACAAATCCTACTAGTACGAGCAGTACATAATGATACCATTCTTCCATGTGGCAAAAATAGGATGTCGCAAATAAATAATACTATAAACGGCAGAAGAAAATCGTCAACAAACTTTTTAAGGTATAAAAAAGGTTAGTATATTTGCGCTCGCATTAAGGGAGGAATGGCAGAGTGGTCGAATGCGGCAGTCTTGAAAACTGTTGAGGGTCACACCTCCGGGGGTTCGAATCCCTCTTCCTCCGCAACCAAGCGTAACTTCGTTACAGCTTGAAAGAAAAAAATCCCATCAAGCTCGCTTGAATGGGATTTTTAATTTTAAGATGTCAATCCTGCAAGGGTTGGAAGTTACATTTGCAGGATGTGAGGTTGTAGGGAGCACCAAAGGTAATCCCTCTTCCTCCGCAAATAAAACGCGTCATCAATCAGATGAAGCGTTTTTGTTTTAAGGAGAAATCAAACAACGTTTGAAATTTCGGAGTAAATCAAAAACAGGGTCGTGTAAGCAAAGTGTTTTGTTTCATTGAACTCCCGTTTGGGATTTACGAACCATACAAAAGCTAATTACAAAAATTCAGAGGCCAGTTGGGGTCATTATAATTTTTTGTTTAACATATATTATTTTTAGTTAAACATTTTGTATCTTTGAGCGATGCTTCCAAGTAAGGAATCGCATTTAACATCTGCTATATGTTTGGATTATTTAAAAAGAAATCAGAAAAAGATAAGTTACACGAGCAATATCAAAAGCTTATGAAAGAATCCTATGATCTTTCTACCAGTAACAGAAAATTAAGCGACCAAAAGGCTTATGAAGCGGAAGAGATTATGAAAAAAATAGAAGCGCAAGAGTTATAGATGACCGATAAAAAGAAACCAGATAGTGTTGTTTTTGATAATGAAATGCAAAAATACGATGCTTTTCTAAAACCATACGCGACGAATGTTGGCGCACCGGTAATTACAACACCAGATACTATTGCTTGGAAAAACAGAAGCATTAATAACCTGAACCACAGGGTTCAAACAAGATATCTGGAAATAAGAGCGCAGTATGAGCAATTAATGCAAGAATTTGAATATAACAACCTGATTTATAGCGCAAAGTTTACCTTTGAACCCCTTATAGGTGAGGTCTATCATTTATACAAAAGAGATAATAACGAGACTTTTTTATCCATTATCGCACCGGATCAATGCAACTTTAATTCACTGGGAAGTTTCTATTTAAATACTGATCAAATTTGGGAAAAAGTAGTTTAGAAATTATATTGGAAAAAGAACTGACAGAAAGACAATTAGATAGGATCATCGAAATGGCCTGGGAAGACAGAACACCCTTTGAAGCCATAGAATTTCAGTTTGGACTGCCAGAAAAAGAAGTTATTAAATTGATGCGTGGCAATCTTAAGGAATCTAGTTTTAAACGCTGGAGAAAACGTGTTAATAGTGGCGTAAGTACAAAACACTTAAAAAAACGAAGCGAAGATATCACGCGCTTTAAATGCTCGAGACAAAGAGCTATTTCCGGTAATAAAATAAGTAAGCGTTAATGTATGATAAAACAAATACAAAAGCGTATTTTCCAACAACATTTGAAGCTATACTCGAGAGAATAGCAACAATAGATCCAGTTGCCTATGGCCCGTCTAGAAACTATCTGGATGGTGCAGTAAGTTATCTATCGCCTTATATTTCTCGAGGTGTTATTTCCACTAAGTTTGTCTATCAAGAATTATTAAAGCGTGGTTTTCATCTTGATTCTATTTTAAAATTTGTTCAAGAATTAGCGTGGCGGGATTATTGGCAACTGGTATGGATTGCCAAAGGCGATGCTATTAATCAAGACTTAAAGCAACTACAAGTGCCAGTTATTACCAAGGGGCTTTCTATGGCTTTGCCTGCTGCGGATACGGGTATTCAAGCTATCGACAATGCTATTGATCAATTTTACAAAACCGGCTACCTGCATAATCATTTACGAATGTACATTGCATCGATTGCCTGCAATGTAGCTCAAAACCATTGGAAAGCACCTGCGCAATGGATGTACTATCATTTGCTAGATGCAGATTGGGCAAGCAATGCTCTTAGTTGGCAATGGGTGGCAGGCACAAACAGCAATAAGAAGTATTATGCAAATCAGGAGAACATCAATAAATTTTGCCATAGTAATCAAACAGGAACTTTTCTTGATATATCCTATGATGATTTTGAAAACTTACCCATACCAGAGGTGCTGCTTGCTTCGGAAATTTTAGAGTTAACAACACCACTTCCTGAGCAAAAACCCATAAAAATAAATACAGCACTTCCAGCGCTTATTTATAATTTCTACAACTTAGACCCCATTTGGAAAAAGGAGCTTTCTGCAAATCGAATTCTCTTGCTGGAACCTTCGCATTTTAAGCAATATCCTGTGTCTCAAAAGACTATTGATTTTATAATTGACCTTTCAAAAAACATAGGGAATATGCAACTATATGTGGGAGAATTTAATGAACTTACGACTGCTTATAAATTTGGGAGCATCTATTATAAAGAGCATCCATTAAACAAACATTACAAGGGCATTGAAACCAAAAGAGATTGGATTTTTTCTGTAAGAGGCTACTATCAATCTTTCTTTGCTTTTTGGAAAAAATGTAAAAAAGAAATTGCATTTTGAATCGAGAAGCCATCAATATTATTTTTCCTCATCAACTTTTTCAACGTTCTCCACTTTTAGAGAATGGTCTTACTATATATCTAATTGAAGAGTTTCTATTTTTTAAACAATACAATTTCCATAAACAGAAAATAGCTTTTCATAGAGCTACAATGAAGCATTATGAAGTCTTCCTGACTTCTAAAAATATTGATGTTGTCTATATAGAATCAACACAGCATATTTCTGATATCCGAAAACTAATTCCGCACCTGGCACTAAAGGGTGTTACAAACATTAACTATATCGACCCGGTTGACAATTGGCTACAAAAGCGAATTGTAAAAGAATGTACCTGCCATACCATAGAAAGAACTGTCTTCGATTCCCCATTATTCTTAAATACTAAAGAAGATTTGCAACCCTTTTTCCGAAGTGATAAAAAGAAATACCATCAAACCTCCTTTTATACAGATCAGAGAATTAAAAGGCATATTCTTATTGATTATGACGGAAAGCCTGCAGGCGGTAAATGGACATTTGATACCGAAAACAGAAAAAAATATCCGGCAAAAAAGACACCTCCGGCCATACAGTTTCCAGATGTTGACAGGTTTTATAAAGAGGCTTGTGACTATGTAGCCGCAAATTTTTCAAATAACGTAGGTCAACTCACAGAACACGCTATGTATCCTGCAAATTTTGAAACAAGCCAAAAGTGGTTTCAACAGTTTCTAGAACAACGTTTTATTGAATTTGGTACATATGAAGACGCTATAGTTGCAGAGTATTCCATCTTAAATCACAGCGTATTAACACCAATCCTCAATGTAGGATTGATTACGCCAAAAGAAGTAATAGAGCAAAGTATCTCTTTTGCAAAAGCGAATAACATACCCCTCAATTCCTTAGAAGGTTTCGTACGTCAAATTATAGGTTGGCGCGAGTTTATACGTGGCATTTATGAGAGCCGGGGAAGCGATGAACGCACGCGTAACTTTTGGGGATTTAACAAAAAGATCCCTAAATCATTTTATGATGGAACAACTGGTATTTATCCTGTGGATCAAACTATCAAAAAATTACTACAGACGGGCTATTGCCACCATATAGAACGCTTGATGGTATTGGGTAACTTTATGTTATTATGCGAATTCGACCCGGATGAAGTGTACCGCTGGTTTATGGAACTCTTCATAGATAGTTATGATTGGGTAATGGTACCAAATGTATATGGAATGAGTCAGTTTTCAGATGGTGGACTAATGGCCACAAAACCCTATATAAGTGGCAGCAACTACTTATTGAAAATGAGCGACTACAAAAAAGGCGAATGGCAAGCGATATGGGATGGGCTCTTTTGGCGATTTATGGATACGCACCGTAGTTTTTTTAAACAAAACCCAAGATTAGGAATGCTCGTTTCGATGTTTGATAAAATGCCTGTTGAAAAACGGCAACAACATATCGATAATGCAGAAAAATATTTAACCAAGCTCTAGTATTACCTATGGAAACAGATACGATAAGATTGCTTTTTGACGCAGGACTTGTTGTCCTTATTTGGATGATACAACTCGTTGTATATCCTGGTTTTCTGTATTATGAAAAGGATAATTTAATGAAATGGCATAAACACTATACTTCAAGACTTTCTTTAATAGTAATTCCCTTAATGTTTGGTCAATTGATTCTTGCTGTTATTCAATTGGTCCAATTTCAGGCCATTGAAACAATCGTTAGTCTTACATTAGTAATTGCAGTTTGGGCTTCCACCTTTTTACAATTTGTTCCTATCCATAATCAAATATTTAAAAATAACAGCAACATAACACTCCTGAAACAATTAGTGAAACGGAATTGGTTGCGAACAATCTTATGGACACTTATATTCTGTTGGAGTATATATAACAAGCTGTAACTAAAAATTCTTTCTGGTTTTTGGTCTGATTTTGAACGGTATGCTTTTAGAATATTTGACAATAATAAAAACACTAATTTTCATTATCATTTACGAAAATATAGTAAACAATAATAGATATGAATAAACAAGACTATAAAATACATATCATTGGCGCCGGAGTAAGCGGACTTGTAGCTGCGAGAGTTTTAGAAGATAATGGTTATAGTCCTGTTATTATTGAAGCTACCGACAGAGTTGGTGGAAGAGTTAAAACAGATATAATAGACGGTTACCAATTAGATCACGGATTTCAGGTATTACTTACGGCATATCCCGCAGCACAGAAATATTTGAATCTCGACGCATTGGAATTACAGAAATTTATTCCTGGAGCAACTATCTTTCATAATGGTAAGAAAAAAAATATTGGTGATCCTTTAAGAAATTTATCCTTACTCATTCCAACATTGTTTTCGGGTATTGGAACGTTTTCGGACAAATTGAAAGTACTCAGGCTAAACAGACTTTTAAAGAAAGTGACCTTAACTGAAACTTTCGAAAAAACTGAAAAAACAACATTTCAATATTTATTGGATTTCGGTTTTTCAGAGGAAATGATTTCTCAATTCTTTAAACCTTTCTTTAGTGGAATATTCCTCGAACCTGAATTGGAAACATCAAGCAGAATGTTTGAATTTGTTTATAAAATGTTTGGAGAAGGCTTTGCCACATTGCCTAAAGCTGGTATTGAAGCTATCCCAAAACAACTAAAGGAAAATTTAAAACAAACGACCTTTCAATTCAACACAAAGGTCAAATCTGTGGAAGACCACAAAATATTTCTTGCAGAAGGAACAGAACTGGAGAGCCACTTTACAATCATCGCTACAGAACCCGGTGTACTTGTATTAAATCTAAAAAATAAAGAGACTAAGTGGAAATCTTGTGATACGTTATATTTTGAAACTAATAATAGAACTATTGAGAAACCGCTTATTGGTCTTATTTCTGATAGTGATGCCCTTATTAATAATATTTTTTACCATACTAGTCTGGCGTCAGAATCAATAGGCAAGAAGGAATTATTATCTGTTACCGTAGTAAAGGAACACGGTTTATCGGAAGAAGCATTAATAATGCGAATTCAAAAAGAACTTCAACAATATTGTGGTTCAGATTCTTATACGTTTATAAAACACTATTGCATAACTCAGGCTCTGCCAATACTGGATGGATTACAATACGAAATGCATCCGTCAGAAACCAGATTGACTACAGGTATTTTTCTTGCCGGAGATACGCAACTGAATGGTTCATTGAACGCCGCAATGATTGCAGGAGAAAGAGCAGCATTAGGCATTCTTGAAACGATTTCAAGTTCTATTTAATTAAAAGAACTGACATCTGAATGTAATTAGAAAATGGCCTCATATCCCTTAAGATGTTCCGGTGAAGTATATTGAAGTGATTTTTGAAGTGTGGCTTCAAGAACTATCGGAGGAGCAACACCTGCTTTCTCGGCTTCAAGCCATCTCTAAAATACACTGTCGCTGGATCAGTACAACGGGGCTATAACCCGGTTCATAATACATTCAACTTCAAAACTTAAAATGCTGTATCAGGTCTGCCTTTTAAGCGTATCTCAATTTTTTTCTTCTTTACTGTTAAACGTTTCATTATATCCATAAGATTGGTATCCTTAGATTTCTTATAAATCTCGTTTAAAGCTAATATCAGACGTTTCGCTTCTCTTGTTGCAGCCACCCTGTCACTAGTAGACATATTATTCATTTTGGCTTTCTCAAAGGCAAGTGCTTCATTTATTAAATCCATAGCAAACATTTTTTTTAACACTCTTTAAAGTTAATAAAACAGATCGCTATATTAAAGTGTATTCTATTGATTGTGATAATTTTATAATAGAGCAAGTCTATAGGCATTAATATGTGTAGCATAGATATAAAATAATAGTATAGGGGTCATTTTTATAATGAAATGGGTTCTTTTAAAATACAGCTTTGTCCCTGCAAAACATTTTGTTTCTTGGATTCACCAATTCTTGCCATAAACCCCAATTGTTATTGAACAACTAAATCCTTTTAATTATTCCTGGTTTTTATCTTTTGAAAGCACCTATTTGTTAGCAATTCACAGGAAATAATTTAATTAAAATCTTTGATGATATTGTTAAAATCCCTACTTTGAACATATTATTCACTCATCTTATTATCATGGCAAATTTTAGCTTGAATATCAATGGAAAAACACAGCAAATAGATGTAGACCCGGCAACACCAATGCTCTGGGTTCTGAGGGAACATCTTAATTTAGTAGGCACAAAATACGGTTGTGGTATTTCGCAATGTGGCTCCTGCACAATCCATGTTAGCGGTGTTGCGGTACGTTCCTGTCAATTACCCGTTTCTTCGGTAGGCAATCAGTCTGTCACTACTATTGAAGGATTATCCGAAAAGGGTGATCACCCTGTACAAAAAGCCTGGTTGGAACATGACGTCCCCCAGTGCGGATACTGTCAGGCAGGTCAAATTATGACTGCAAGCGCATTTCTTAAGAACAATCCCAATCCCAGCGATGAAGAAATTGAGGCCGCTATGAATGGCAACATTTGTCGCTGCGGCACCTACACGCGAATTAAAGCGGCAATCAAGACTGCAGCGAAAACTGAAAACGCATAGTTTTTATGACATGATCGGATGACCTCATCTGGACATTCACTATTAAAGCACAAATAAAATCACAGAAAATGACAATCGTTAAAACAACATACAACAGACGCTCCTTTTTAAAAAGTACCGCACTTGCCGGCGGTGGAATGGTGCTTGGTTTTAGTTGGCTCGCTTCCTGTAAGCCAACTCCGGAACAAGTATTGAATATGCCAAAAGAATGGTTTACCATCAATGGGTATTTGAAAATTGGAGAAAATGGTATGGTCACGATTATGTCTCCTAACCCTGAAATTGGGCAAAATGTTAAGACATCCATGCCTATGATTGTAGCAGAGGAATTGGATATAGACTGGAATAGCGTACTTGTGGAACAGGCCCCCTTGAATACGGCTATTTTTACCCGTCAGTTAGCCGGAGGTAGCCAGTCCATAAGACAGGGATGGCAGAGTTTACGCATGGCCGGGGCCACTGCAAGACAAATGCTAAAAGAGGCCGCAGCCCAGGCATGGCAAGTGCCCGTAGCTGAAATTACCACAGATAAAGGTGTTTTAACACATAAGAATAGCGGCAAATCGGCCGGCTATGGCGAAATGGCCTCCGCTGCTGCCAAAATTCCCGTTCCTGAGGAAGTAGCGCTAAAAGATATAAAGGACTTCACAATTATTGGCACCTCCCGAAAGAATGTGGATGGTCTTAATATTGTAACCGGAAAACCGTTGTATGGATTAGATTATCAAAAGGAAGGGATGCTTATCGCCATGATTGCACACCCGCCAGCTTTTGGTTTGAAACTAAAATCTATTGATGCTACTTCGGCAAAGGCTATGCCCGGAATTAAAGACGTATTCACTATTAAGACATTCAATGAAGATTACGAAAAAAGCGCTTTTGACAATAGTGCCTTTACAGATCTCGTGGTGGTGGTTGGCAATACGACATGGGAAGTTATGAACGCAAAAACAGCTGTGCAAATAGAATGGGAACAAGCACCTGATACTACAACAAATATGAGTCTTTTCGGCCGGTCAATGACTCTAAACTTTCCTGCAGGAATGGAAAACACCGATTCTCATAATGCAAAAATGTCTGAACTGGCAGCTAAACCGGGGAAGGTAGTTCGCAAAGATGGTAACCCTGAAGCAGCCTTTAAAAAGGCGGTAAAGGTCATTGAACGGAGCTACTCCTGTCCATTTCTCGCCCATAACACTATGGAACCGATGAATTTCTTTGCAAATGTTACTGAAGACGGTGCAGAGCTTGTTGGACCGGTACAGACCCCGGAATTCATGGAACGAAGTGTCGCAGAAAGATTAGGGATGCCCCTGGAGAAAGTGGATATTCAGATGACGCGTATGGGCGGTGGTTTTGGACGGCGGCTTTACGGACATTTTCTTACGGAGGCAGCGGTGATTTCTCAGAAAATGAAAGCACCTGTTAAGCTGGTCTACTCACGTGAAGATGATATGACAATGGGAGTTTACCGTCCATCTTATCATGCATACTACAGAGCAGCATTGGATGCAGATAATAACCTAATCGCTTTTCATGTGCGAACCGGCGGTATTCCCGAAAGTCCCCTGGCTGCAAACCGCTTCCCGGCAGGAGCAGTAGAGAATTACCTGGCCGAGGATTGGACTATAGATTCAAATATTACTGTTGGGGCATTCAGGGCACCAAGATCTAACTTTATAGCAGGCGCTGAGCAATCATTTCTGGACGAAGTAGCCGATGCAGCCGGCAAAGATCCTATTGAATTTAGGCTGGAGTTATTGAACCGTGCCCAGGAAAATCCCGTAGGTGAAAACAATGATTACGAAGCCAGCCGTTATGCCGGAGTATTGGAGTTGGTTAAAGAAAAGTCGGGCTGGGGCAAAGATATTTCAAATGTCCATAGAGGTGTCTCTGCTTATTTTTGCCATAACAGCTATGTTGCTCAGGTATTGGATATGGTCATTAAGAATGGTAAACCTGTAGTACAAAAAGTGTACTGTGCCATAGACTGTGGCATCGTCGTAAATCCTGATGCTGCCATTAACCTGGCCGAGGGTGGTGTAGTTGATGGTATTGGTCATGCCATGTATAGTGCCATCACTTTCAGGGATGGGGTGCCAGAGCAAAATAATTTTGACAGGTATAGGCTAATTCGCCATAGTGAAGCACCGAAAGCCATTGACGTACATTTCGTACAAAACAACATAGACCCAACTGGTCTTGGAGAACCACCGTTCCCTCCTATTATGGGAGCACTTGCCAATGCTTTGTACAAAGCAACAGGACAACGTCATTACCATCAACCGTTTATTTCAGAAAGACAGGTAGTGGGGTAGGAATTTTCAAGGAAGGAACTCCAATTATAATGGAGTTAGTATATTAATTGTTGCCTGGTATACCCAATTTTTGTAAAGCTTTGACTTTTTCCTAAATGATTTGCAGAAAGTTTATTTAAGGTATAAAAACAATCCATTTTATCAAAATAAGACGGTACTACCCTAATGTTATCAGGAACCCTGCTGTAGCCTTTGCAGTATTGACTGATAATCTCTGTTATTTGGATTGATTTGAAGTAAGAGGCGACATGTATTCATCGCACTATTTAACTGATTCAAATTAATTTCAGCTAAGAGCTTTATATATAGTAATCTTTCATCATAAGGGAACGTTTTTAATCCGGTTTCAATTATCTCGATAGACTCATTATTATTATTTTTCTGCTGAAGCATAAGAGCATAATTGTAATAAGCATTTGCATTTGGTGGTTCTTTGGAACAGGCTGCAGCCAAATATTCTAATGACTTATCCGTTCTATTCGTTTCGTTGTATAGTAAGCCCAACATATAATAGGGATAACTATAATCGGGTTCCTGTTCAATAATCTTTAAATACGTAGCCTCGCTTTCAGCTACCAGTCCTTTTTGGAAATAAATTAGGGCCAGATTTATGCGGGACCTGTTATTATAGCTATCCTCTAAAACTGCTTTCTCATAAAACTCAAGAGCCTTATCCGAATCTCCAAGGCTTTGGTGATAGACCCCTAATTGATGTAAACCGGCAGGAAAATCAGAATTTAAATTAAGTTCCGTTAAATACTCTCCGCTCGCCTTCTTAAATTCCTCCAATTGTTCCACACTGGTTCTGTCAATAGTATTGAAGTAGTGCGCTGCTGAAATGCGTACCGCTCGTACAGAATCCTTTAATAAAGGAATAACCTGTGGCGAAAAGTCGCTGCTTCCAATCGTCTCTAGTGCTCTTACAGTCTGATTTCTGACAAACACTGATGAATCATTTAAATACCTGGTTAAATCAAGTATTTCTTCATATGAAATTGAAGTATTAGCATAAAGTCCTATAGCTGTAGCCCGGGCTATTTCGGGATATTTTTTATCGGAAAAAACCTTTTTGAATTCCTGATTGTCTTCAGTATACCCTTTTAGTAAATGATCAGAAAAATGATCCGCTCTTTCAGGGCCGTATTTGTCTACTATAAAGTCGCTCGCCCATTTGGCCGTCTTATCCGCATGACATTTATTGCAGGCATTTGGCGTACTGTATTTTACAGATTGATCTGGCCTTGGTATCCTAAAACTATGATCTCTTCTGTAATCATTCACCATATACAATTTACCGTCCATATGGCAGTTAACACATAGAGCTGCATCTGTATTCATTGCATGGTAATGGTGATCCGGTGTATTATACTTATCCGGAACATGGCATGTTAAGCATAAGTCATTGCCCTGCTTTTTTAATTTAAGGGAATGTACGTCATGGCAGTCCTTGCAGGATACCCCAAGCCCGTACATTTTGCTTTGAAGAAAGGAAGTATACACATAAACTTCGTCTCGTATCTGTCCATCCAATTCATATAAAGGATCTTCCAACATTCTTGGAAAATAGTGATCCATAAAATTACCGGTATAATCAAAATACGGCGTCAAGTTTGTTCTTCTGGAATGACACCTGGCACATTTATCTACCAACTCTTTGGGTGGCACAGAACTACCCATGTACATTTCAGGGGGCAAAACACCATTTGCTTCATTTTCCTCTTGTTTATTATAGAAGGATACATGTGCACTTGAAGGGCCATGACATGCCTCACATGCCACATTTATTTCGCTAAAAGTCGTATTGTATACTCCTGCAGCCAAATCATAATTTTTACGCAGGTCCGTTGAATGACAATCAGCGCACATGGTATTCCAACGCTGACTCCCCCCGGACCAATTGATCCATTCATCATGTTTGATGTCCAGATCGGGTTGAAGATGAAACCATTTTTGCTCAACCGTATCCCATGCAGTAAGCAGGCAATTGTATTCCCCGTTTGGAAACTGCACAATATATTGCTGTAATGGGGTATAGCCAAAGGTATAAACAATCTTAAAATCAGAATAATTCCCGTCCTCCCCTTGCGTATTTACAAAATAATCGCCTGCTTTTTTGAAAAAGGAGCTTTTAACTCCCTTGTGGGTAAATGTGGTGTTATCAAAATTAGCAAGTATAGTGGTAGAATCTGCAATTTTCATTGCCTGATCGTGATGTGAATTCTCCCATAATTCATATTCTTGTTGGTGACATTCTATGCACGATGCTGAGCCTACAAAGGAAGCCTCGTGATATTCTTGCCCTACCTTTACATAAGCCTCCTTCTCGAGCCCATTGCAAGCAGCCAGGAATAGTGCCAATAGTATATTAGGGAAGATCGTAAAAATTGAAGGTTTAAATTTTTTCAGCCTAAAATATTTAATCATTTTTACTTTCAATCGTTCTATTTTGATTCGAAGATAGAACTCTAAATTTAGTTTTGAAAATTATACGATTAGATTAAATTATAACTGCCGTTTTAAAACTCAATAAATTTGGCAGGAGCATATTTGTAGCCTTTTTTAATAATAAATAACAAAATCAACACCGGATTTCTATGATTGCTAATTCCACGTTTTTTTGATCATTTGCCAGGCTAAAGAGTTAAAAAATGGCAAATACCAGTAGGCATCTTATTTCTGTTTTATGGTTCTTTCACGATATCAACGATAATAAGCAGGTTAATTATGAATGATATTTATATTCCACTTTTTGAAAATAATAACTGTTTTTATAATTGTTAAATTGACCTGATTCCAAGAATCTTAAGTCTAAGCATTATGTCTTATCTTTGTATTTCTGATCTATCTATTGCGATGGATAGTAACAATTACGGAATAAGTTCAAAGAAATGTTAACTCCTTTAAAACATAATAACAATGAAAAAATTCATTATTAGTTTCTCTGTTTTTTTAGTGGCTTTTTTGACCATTAGCCAAATTTACGCCCAGGTAACCAGCGATTATGACAAAACAGTAGATTTTACCAAGTTTAAAACAATTACATTCTTAGGCTGGCAGGATAATAGTGACCAGCTGATCAACGATCTGGATAAACAAAGAATCCTGGATAGTTTTGGCAAAGAATTCGAAATGAGGAATCTCACCTTTGTAGAACAGGGAGGTGAATTAGCTGTAACCTTATATCTTGTTATAGATCAAAAAACAAGTACAACGGCATACACCAATTATACAGGTGGCATGGGATATGGCGGAAGATGGGGCTATGGCTATGGTATGGGATATGGTGGCGGTATAGGCATGGGGTCAGCTACCACTAGTTATTCTGAAAGTGATTATCAGGTTGGTACTTTTGTCGTTAGTGTCTATGATGGGGAATCTAAAAAATTAATATGGCAGGGTATCTCTAGCAAAACAATTAATGAGAATCCAAAGAAAAGGGAGAAAACTATTCCAAAAGGGGTAAAGAAATTAATGAAGAAATATCCGGTGCAACCCCCTAAATAGAAGTTTCTCATTATTTCTGGCCATTTATTTTGATAAGTGGGATAAGCATGAAAATTAACAAATGTAAAGGCCCAATGGTATTCTATAAATCCCATTGGGCCTTTACTATATTCCTAAAATATCTGTTAACACAAAATAATGGCCTGTTTATTCAGCCATCTTCAATTGAGGAGCAAAAGAATACTGAGGCAGATACCAGCCTTCTGTAATTTTAGCTTCTTTTACTAATTCCATCAATTTAGACCATAATAAGGCACCGCTATCTCCTAACATTTCTGAAGTTTTTTCCAGGTTCTGATGATAGTCCAAAGGAGATTTACCCCAGGTTGTCAAAATATACGACGGGCGCTCTAATCCTATTTGACCGGCAAATACTCTGAATCCCATTTCCACATTCTTCGTTTCATACAAATGTTTATATGCGGCAAGTATCTCTTCAACTTCTTCTTCTGATCCGGGGTAGAAGTGATAATAATGCCATTTCCTGTACGTATTGCCCTCATCCCATTGTTGGGTAGAAGGAACATAAGATAATTCAGGTTTATATTGAACAACATAATGCCTGTAAGAGTCTAAAGAGAGGTCAAAATAATCCATGATGAGTTTCAACTCAGGCTTGTTAACCCTCTTTATCAGAGCCTCACGGGTTCCTTCACTTAGCTCCTCCAGGTTATTTAAGGGAACTATATGTACAAACTCAAAATTATCCTGTATATGTGTAAAATAGTTGAATCCCGTTACCTGGTTATCAGTCAGGTAATTTTTAAGATCCGCCAGAGACATTTCATACTCATCTGCCATTGCAGGCGATACTTTATCTTCACGTATCAACAATAAGTTCAGATTCTCCTCCATATTCTGGCCAAAGGCATTCGCCATCAACAAAAACATAAAAAGGGTGTTGAAATAGTTTTTTATAGAAGTAATCTTCATAATAATTGATTTAATAATTATATGGTTTTGGTTATTAGTTAACAGTATACCCTTTTCCTTGAAGGCATGCGCTGTAAGCTTTTTTAAAGCTATTTATCATATCTGCTTCTGCCTGGCCTGCCGCCTGGTTGTTTGCCTGTTGTTGTTGTGACCGGCCTATCCTGCTTGCTCTGTGTCCTGCCATAGCACCGGACGCAGCACCAATAGCTGCACCTTTCCCGGCATCGCCAGCAATTGCACCAATGGCCACACCTGCTAATGCTCCCCTGGCTGCGCCGCCAACGGCAGCACCGTCCGGACCAGTTTGCACTTGTTGCGCTTGTACTTGTGGAGGATTTAAAGGATCTATGCCACTTTGCTCAACGCCCCATTTATAGCAATAAGACTCATCCTGTGCTTGTTGCTCAGCACTTTGGTCTTTGGCAGGAAAAACGTATAAGCCCACTTTTTTTGAAACCATGGACCCAAGAGATTGCTCCTGAGCATATGTGCCATAATTAGCTCCAAATAATAAAGAACCAAAAACTAATAAATATTTGCAATAAGATAATTTCATAACCCGGTTTTATTATTATAATTAATAGAATTTTATAACGAAAAAATTAATCTCTAAATGTACAAAATATTCTCATTAAATATGATCTGCAAAGTTGGATAATAGTAGTTTTTGCAGTGAGATTTTAGGTTTTGTTACTAAATATTTATCCGGTGGAATGACTTGTATAATTCATATTTGTAAACCTTCATTTTTGCATCACCGAAATGGTACACGAATCTTATTTTAGGTTTGTGAAATTCAAATATTTAGTTTCTTTATCCCGCATTATAATTCATTTTCTTTTCACTATTTTTGGGGAATTTTCTAAAGTTTAGCATTCTAATTCTATGAAAAAAATATCATTAATTCTCTTTGCCCTTTTTTTTGCCTGTAACTCATCTCAGAAAACAGTTGCAGAACTAACCGATACTACTTCTGCAAATGTAACTTTAGATCCACGGGGCTATGCAGTAACAATTACCGAAAAAGAGCTTAAGGAACATTTATATATCTATGCATCAGATGAATTTCAGGGTAGAGAAACAGGGCAACCGGGACAAAAAAAAGCGGCAGAATACCTAAAATCTAATTATGAGGCAATGGATATCCCTGCGGCAAAAGAAGATGGTAACTATTTTCAGGAAGTTCCGTTGGAATTTCCCAAATTGCCTGTTGGTGCTATAATGGCGGGAACAACTGAATATGAGTTAGGAACCGATTTTTTAACATTTACACCTATTGAAGGAGATTTTAGTGAAATTGTTTATGCAGGCTACGGGATAGAAGACCAGGTTTACTCAGATTATGAAGGATTAGACGTATCGGGGAAGCTTATATTAATAAAGTCCGGAGAGCCTGTGAATGAAGACGGCACCTATCTGATTTCAGGAAGTTCTAAAAAATCTGTTTGGAGTAATAAGTCTGATGCTGCTGCGGCCAGATTAAAATTAGCCAGAAGTAAAGGAGTGAAAGGCGTACTTTATTATGATCCTGACAATTACGGGCGTTATAAAAGATATTATGACTATTTGAAAGGGGGTGATAAAATGAAGATGGAACTAAAGCTTGAAGAACACAATGCGGCATTAGTTCTGCTTAACGAAACCATGATAAAAGATTTATTCCCTGCCATTAAACAAGAGCGGACTTCCAAAATAATTTCACAGCCCATATCTCTTAATATTAAAAGCAATAATGAGGCCGTATCGTCGGAAAATATTGTGGCAGTTATTCGTGGTTTTGAAAAACCCGATGAGTTTATAGTCATATCTTCACATTTAGATCATATAGGAGTTAATAACAATGGTGACATTAATAATGGTGCAGATGACGATGGTTCCGGAACCGTTGCTATGCTTGAAATTGCCGAAGCTTTTAAACTGGCTGCAGATTCCGGTAACGGACCAAAACGATCTATAGTATTCCTGCATGTTACCGGTGAGGAAAAAGGATTGCTTGGATCAAAGTACTATACAGATAATGATCCTGTTTTTCCTCTTTCTCAAACTGTTGCCAACCTCAATATAGATATGATTGGACGCATTGATCCTAAATATGAGCGTGACGGAAATTATGTCTATCTTATTGGTTCTGATAAGTTAAGTAAGGAGCTTCATGAACTGTCGGAAGATGTTAATGACAAATATTCGCAGCTGAAATTAGATTATACTTATAACGATGAAAATGATCCCAATCG
Organism: uncultured Eudoraea sp.; assembly: GCF_947490415.1. Lineage (GTDB taxonomy): Bacteria > Bacteroidota > Bacteroidia > Flavobacteriales > Flavobacteriaceae > Eudoraea. The sequence continues at coordinate 47,342 of NZ_CANLGX010000003.1, read as the reverse complement.
TTATTATTACCGAAGCGACCATTACAATTTTGCGAAAAATAATATTCCAGTCATTTTTTATTTTAGTGGTACACATGAAGATTATCACAGACCTGGAGACACACCGAATAAAATAAACTATGATGCGCTGGAAAGTCGTTCGCGACTAATCTTTTACACAGCCTGGGAAATTGCAAACAGGGAAGATCGTGTTGAGGTAGATATTACCCCTTCCAAATAAAGGTATTGACCAGCCAGTACATTTCATTCTTTTACAGTTTTTGTTAAAGTAGACCAGGAGGAACGCAAAAAATAAGCCCCATCAATAATGACAGGGCTTTAAACAATTATTAAGGGTGGAAGACCGGGTTCGAACCGGCGACCTCTGGAACCACAATCCAGCGCTCTAACCAGCTGAGCTACAACCACCATTTGTAAGCGCTGGCAAAGGTAATTTTTTTTACCCATTGTTTCAAACTAAACTCCTGAAATTTTTAGAGCTGTACCATGGTTTAGACCATAAACCAACATCGCCATAAATCAACGAAAAATCATCAATATTTTTAAAAATACCGATGAAATGCACGGTAAGGTCGATAAAACACACAAAATTCGGCGTTTCACAACATAAATTAGACCATTAGGCATCACAGCTGTAATTTTATTTATAGAACTGGTTAGTAACCCATGCCCTTTATTTTGACCTACATCCGGAAACATTTTATAGACGTCATTAAGCATGCTGCAATTGTTATACTCATTATTTGCAGCATTACAGATGCCTATGCTCAGCAGGAACTGCAAAAAAAATACAAAGACAGTATCCGGGAACTTAGGGCCCATAAAGACTTTTCTAAAAAAGACACCCTTTATATCGACCTCTTGAATGAATTAGGGTCACAACTTAGATATTATAATACTGATAGCCTGTTACTCCTTTCCAAAGAGGCGCTTCAATTAAGTATTGATTCTGGTTACAAAGAAGGCGAATGCAGATCCAGACTTCGTTTGGGGGATTACTTTTCTGATAAGGGAGATTCTGATAAAGCGATTTACAATTATGAAGTAGCTCACGAGATTGCCAAAGAACTTGGAAATAAAGATCTAAGCCTTAGAATCATTAACAATCTTGCTGGAGAAAATGCTTATAAAGGTAACTATGCCCATGCTTTAACGGGTTACCTGGAAGCAATTGAAATTGCGGAAGAAATAGACGATAAAGAGATGTTGTCCATTATGAATGAGAACATCGCCAACCTATATGCCTCACAAAAGGACTATGAACAATCCCTGGATTTTTACAAAAAAGTCAAAAAAATTAATGGGGAGCTAGGAAATGAGATTATTATAGCAGAAACCTTAAGTAATCTGGCCTCAGTCTATGCAGATATGGGTAAACTAGATTATGCAATGTTTAATATTAATTCAAGCGTTGGCATTTTTGAAAAGCACAAAATAATAGATTGGCTGGCATTTACCTACGAAATTAAAGGCAAAATATATTTAAAAGAAAATAAGTATAAATGGGCTCTTTATTGGTATAACCAGAGCGAATTATTACATAGAGATCTGGATGATAACCGTGGTAAAATTGACCTCTATAATGGAATGGCTGAGGCATATTTAGGGCAGGGTAAGGATAGTATTTCTGAGAAAATTGCACTTCAGGCTTATGCAATATCTGACAGAATACAGTTTATGGAAGGGACTCAAAAATGCGCTTATACTCTTTACAGAATAAATAAAAATAAAAAGAACTACTCAGAGGCTTTAATCTTTCATGAACTCTATCAAAAACTTTCTGATACCTTGTCCAGAAATGAGAATAAGAAGAGTTTAACCATGCTTAAAACCAAAACTGAATATGATAAACAGAAGCAAACGCTTATAGAGGAAAATGAAAAAGCATTAGCTCAACAACAGCGCTATATCATAGCAGCACTAGCCATATTAGTAGTGTTTATAATAATTATAATTTTGGTATATCGGGCAGAGAAAATCCAAAAACGACTTAACAAGGAACTAGAGGCCAAAAAAGAAATTCTGGAAAAACGAGAATCTGAATTGCAGGACAGTAATGAAACAAAAACTAAATTGTTCTCTATAATAGGACATGACCTTCGAGGTCCTGTAGGGGCTCTTCAAGAACTGTTAAGGCTTTATGCTGATGGCGATATTGAGACTGATGAATTTTTAGAGTTTGTTCCTAAATTAAGGGAAGACGTTGATCACATTTCATTTACCTTAAATAACCTACTTAGCTGGGGACATACCCAGATGAACGGTTCTGTAACCAAGCCTTCAATCATGGCTCTTGAATCACTGGTTTCTGAAAATATTAAATTACTTTCTGAAATTGCGAAAAAGAAGTCAATAAAAATTGTAAGCGAGCTTGTGGAAAATACACTTACATGGTCTGATAGCAATCAAATTGATATTGTTGTGAGGAATCTTATCAGCAATGCTTTAAAATTTACACCACAAAATGGGATGATAACTATATCGGCACGTGAACGCGATAATCTATGGGAGGTTTCAATTAAAGATACAGGTGTTGGGATGGATAAAATTACAGTAAAGAACCTTTTTGAAAAGAATTCGAATATCACTACCTATGGTACAGCTAATGAAAAAGGGACAGGTCTTGGACTGGCTCTCTGTAAAGAAATGGTAGAGAAGAACGGCGGTAGCATTTGGGTAGAAAGTGCCCTGCGCAAAGGTAGCTGTTTCTTTTTCACACTCCCCAAAAGGGAGAAAAGTTATAGTCAGGCAGTCTAAAAAATATCCCAGAGATTTTTAACGCCTATATGACGTTCCGTCGTAAACCCTTCTCCATATTCAACCCCAACCAAACGCCCTAAATCCCTGGCTCTATAAGCAATACTATCCGTAAAGTTTTTACTGCTTATAGGCGTATTGGGTTCTTTACTGTCAGGATCATAAAATTGTGAGGCATAAGCCGAAATAGCTTTCATTTTTAGTTCAATAAATCCAGATACATCAACAACAAAATCAGGCTCCAGGTTTTTCCATTGAATATAGTGATAAACTTGTTTAGGCCTCCAGGGTAACTGCCATTCGTCATCACCCGGTAACTTGGTGTCTATTTTTATCAATCCGCTAAGAAAACAAGCGTCACTTACCAATTTACTTCCCTTGGCATGATCTATATGCCTGTCTTTGATTGCGTTACACAATACAATGTCTGGTTGGTATTTTCGCACTAATTGAATTACGGCCAGTTGATGGTCTTTATCATTCCTAAAAAAGCCATCAGCAAATTCCAAGTTCTCCCTAACGGCTATCCCTAATATTTTTGCTGCGTTTTCGGCCTCCTTATCCCTGATTTCAGCAGATCCCCGGGTGCCTAATTCTCCTCTGGTCAAATCAACTATCCCCACTTTTTTGCCTTGTGCAGTGGCTTTGGCTATAGTTGCCCCTGCTCCTAACTCCGCATCATCAGGATGTGCTCCGAAAACTAAAATGTCTAACTTCATTTGGTATTTATCTGGTAATTTATTGACTATTTAAAGCTGGTTGTTTGGCTTTTACCTGTTCCAAAGCCTGATCTATATCTGCTATTAGATCTTCCGGTTCTTCGATACCAATAGAAAAGCGAATTAATCCGTCGGCAATTCCCTGCTTAAATCGATCTTCTTCCGATAACAGCGCATGTGAAGTCTGAGTTGGTGAAAGTACAGTACTTTCGACACCTGCCAAGCTCATGGAAGATTTAATAAGTTTAAGTGCCTTTCGGAATTTAGTAGCATCAATTGACTCCTTAAGTTCAAAGGAAAGCATCCCGCCAAAGCCATGCATTTGAGATTTGGCTAAAGCATGATCAGGATGAGAAGCCAGACCGGGATAATTAACCTGCTTAATATTCACATTCCCCTCTAAATACTCGGCAAGCCTCATTGCATTTTCATTTTGACATTTGACCCGAATCCCCATGGTCTTTATACTACGCTCCAACAGCCATACGGTATAATCGCTAAGACTTCCGCCAAGATTTATTGCTAATTGAAAAATCCGCTCCATATTTACTTTGGATGAAGCAACAGCTCCGGCACAAATATCTGAATGTCCTCCCATATACTTTGTGGCACTGTGGATAATCACGTCAATACCAAAATCAATTGGATTTTGATTTACCGGACTCGCAAAGGTATTGTCTATCATGGAGACTAAGTTGTGCTTTTTCGCAATGTTTGCGACAGCGGCCAGATCTGTGATGGTCAATAAAGGATTAGACGGTGTTTCAATATAAATAACCTTTGTATTCTCCTTGATTTTTGCTTCAAAATCTGATGATTTTAAACCTTCAGTAAATGAGTATGATATCCCAAACTTTTCAAATTGTTTTGTAACCAAGTTCTGTGTGCCTCCATATAACATGTTTTGCAATACCACATGATCACCAGCCTTTAAAAAAGCAAGCAGTGCTGTACTTACAGCAGCCATTCCACTTCCAAATATCATTGCATCCTCTGCATGTTCCAAAGCTGCTATTTTTTGAGACAAGGCCATTTGGTTAGGAGTGTTGAAATATCTGGGATACCTTTTAATATCCACATCTTCAAAGGCATATGAGGTGCTCATATACAAGGGAGAAGTAGCTCCTTTGTACTCGTTATCCTTTAATTCACCAACATGGGTGCATATTGTATTAATCCCCTTATTGTTATGTTTCATACGAATTCTATTAATGCATAAAGTTACAAAAATAGGCTATACCTGAACTTTTTTCCAATAGCCTTTTCTAAACCAGATGATCGCGATTACAGACAGCATTACTTCGGCAAGTGTTATGGCCAGAAATACCCCCAGAGCACCTAATTCAAAAGTAATTGCGGCCAAATAAGCAAAGGGTAATTGAAATGCCCAAAAGGCAATAAGATTAATCTTTGTGGGAGTTTTTGTGTCTCCTGCCCCATTGAAAGCCTGAGAGACAACCATCCCATAAGCGTAAAAGATATAACCTGCAGCAACAACCTGTAAACAAAGTGCCCCATTCTCAACAACGCTGGTAACATTAGTAAAAAGGCCTATTATTTCAGGAGCAAAAAAGAGATAGATTAAAGAAACAGCCAGCATAAAATAGGCATTATATTTTCCGGTAATCCAAACCGATTTCTCCGCTCTTTCAGGTTGTTTCGCTCCCAAATTCTGCCCTACTAATGTGGCAGCCGCATTACTCATTCCCCAGGCAGGCATGAAAGTAAACATCATAACCCTAATAGCAATAGTATATCCGGCCAATACTTCGCTGCCGAATTCGGACATTAACCGCATTAAAAAGACCCAGCTTGAAGTACCTATCAAAAATTGAGCGATACCTCCCAAGGAAACCTTTATAAGATTAAGCATTACGCCTGTTCTTAATACGATATCACTAACTGCTAATTTAATTCTGCTCCAGCCAAAAAATAAGATCCCCAACTGGAAAATTACGGCAGTACCTCTACCAATATTTGTGGCTATAGCTGCTCCCATAACACCAAATTCAGGAATTGGACCCCAGCCAAAAATAAAAACAGGATCCAGGATAATATTAAGTCCGTTTGATAGAACCAATGTCCACATTGCCACAGAGGCATCACCTGCCCCTCTGAATATAGCGTTGATTAAAAAAAGTAAAACTATTGTGATATTACCTCCTATAAGCAATTTGGTATAGCCATAGCCCTCGGCAATTAAGTCGGGTTCCCCACCCATAAGTGCTAATATTTCCTTAGAATATAGAAAGCCCACTGCGCCTATAGAAACAGCCACTGCTATCCCCAACAGAATTGCCTGCATAGCAGCTTGCCTGGCACCTTTAAGGTCTTTCTCACCTACCCTTCTTGCTACGACTGCAGTTGCAGCCATACTAAGGCCTATGGCAATAGCATATACCAGGGTGATAACAGATTCCGTGAGGCCTATTGTGGCCACCGCATTTACACTTACCCTGGATACATAGGCTATATCAACAATAGCGAATATAGATTCCATCATCATTTCCAGAATCATGGGTATGGAAAGCATAAAAACTGCCTTACGGATACTACCAGTAGTGAATTCGGTTTCCTTACCGGTAATGGCTATAATAAAATACCTGAAAAGTTTATTGAATGTAATTTTATTCTGATGTGTCATTTTATAGAAATTATATTAATTGAAGAAAGAAATGTCATATAATCTTCCAGGGATGGAGATTATTTTTCGGTAACTACCCCGATGACATCTATTACTAACATAATTTCTATTACTTCATGATAAAACAAAGATGCAAATATTTTCTGAAGTAGAAAAATGAATGAAATATTCGGATTCGGCTTACTAAAAGTCTCTAACTCCTAGTCTAATTTCTCCGGTCCTTCTGAATTGTTATAAATCATCCAGCGTTCGTTTTGAATTGATCGATATGTAATTTCATAACGTAATCCATTCCTTAATAGTTCCCCAAGGCTTGTTGTAAGCAAATTATAATCCTTTTCAGAATCCTGTACACTAAACACGTTATAGCTAGAATTAGCAGGAATGGCTATGCCCTTATCCAGGGTTGAAGAGGAAAAGAATTTAACACTATCTAAAACCGGCATTTCAGATTTGAGATAATTATATAAATAGTTATCGTAATCCCTAAGATCGTGCTTTTCACCTTTGTAATAAATGATAACAGATTCAATGATAGCGGGACCAACTCCGTGATTTTTAATATCCAATGAAAAAGTGTTTTCAGCTTTATCATCTGAGGTGGATATTTGCACATAGGGCAAAATAGACAGATAATTCTGCTTACTCATTAAGTTAGTCTGATAGATAAAAATTATAAGGGTCAAAACACTTACACTCATTGCTGAGAGACTTAATATTTTATCTGAATTCCATTTTAACTTTAATCCGGCCATGTATTTATGTGCAAATAAATTATGGTTTAAAAATATTAAAAATATAAAAGTGTTTCACTAATATCATAATTAATGATGAACAGAGGATAGTTATAAATAAAACCTTTTGATCAATGGTCCTAAAATAGAATTCTGTAGAAAGAGCCTGATTATTTGAGGTAGTTCAATCTATACCGCCAATAGCTAATTCCTCCTAAAAGCAATACCCCAAATAGTGTATACCAAACAAAGACAGGAGTAATTACCTGAGACCCGCTGGCATAACTATGGAGCCCCACCAAATAGAAGTTTACCCCAAAATAGGTCATCATAATACTTCCAAAAGCAAGGATAGTTAGAAAATTAAATGTCCATCTTCCACGTAATCCAGGTACCAGTCTGGTATGTATTACAAAGGCATATATCATTATTGAAATTAGGGCCCAGGTTTCTTTAGGATCCCAACCCCAATAGCGCCCCCAGCTTTCATTGGCCCATTGCCCCCCGAGAAAGTTTCCTATTGTCAGCATAATGAGTCCAACGGTAATTGAAAGTTCATTAATTATTGTGAGTTCCTTCAGGTTTAATTCCATCCGTGCTTTGTTCTTAGTATTGGTAAGAATAATTAACAAAAGAGAAACTATTCCAAGAATCATCCCAACGGTAAGCGGCCCGTAACTACCAACTATAACCGCCACATGGATCATTAGCCAGTAACTGTCTAAAACAGGGACGAGATTTGCTATTGACGGATCAACCCAGCTTTGATGTGCAATCCACAATAACATGGAAGTAACAAAGGCCGATGCTGCAATGGTCATATTACTTTTCCTGCCTAATAATAATCCCATCCCCATGGTAGCCCAGGATACATAAAGGATACTTTCATAAGCATCACTCCATGGAGCATGGCCGGAAATAAACCAACGTAAAATTAATCCGGACGTATGCCAGATAAAAAATATATAAATTATTCCCTTAAAAAAATACGTCGCTATATTCCATATCCTTCTTTCCCTAAAAATTGTAAATACAAGAACAAAGAACATAAGGATACCAACAAGGGCATAGTATTTATATAGGCGATTAAAAATATCGAGCTTGTTGTAAATAATTTCTGCCTTTACCCTATTCTCTGAAGGAAGCACCTCACTGCCATGGTTTTGTTGATTCTGATGAAACGCAGCCAATAGTTTATCCGCTTCTGAATAGTCGTCATTTGCGATTGCCCTTTGAAGTGAGAGCAAATAGTAAGGAACAGCATTTTTGATGAAATTCGCATAAAGTGAGTCAGATACTTTGTATTGCCCGGACCTGTATTCTATGGCAGAAACCCATTTGTTATTCTCATCATTCAACAAAGGGAAGATTTTTATAATTTCTCCGCTTAGTGCCCTGTTTAAAAGCCCAAGGCGTAAATCAACATCTTTATAATCCTGTTGAAATTTATCCGGAGTACTGGTGGCATAAGCATCTTGTAGGTAAGGTGCCAGTTTATAAGCCCCTTGGGAGTCAAAAAAATCGGTGGCTTTTACGAATCTCTGAGATCCTTCTACTTCTATTATACCCCGGAGGCTATCATTTTGTCCTTTTTTATCAAGGGCTATAAATTCTGTATTGTACCAAAGGGCCGGATTTAACATCATAGATAAAAATACCTGATCGGCATTAAGATCTTTATAGGTATCCTTAAAACTTAGTTTGCGAAGTAACTCAGAAGAAAATGTATTTAGCGGTTTCATTCTTCCGCCGTCGTCTTGTATGACCAATTCTCCAAATTTCGCGGCATGTTCTTTAGAAACTGTGGAAGCATCTAAAAGGGAATCTAGTTGCTGCTGACTTGGAGTGCTTTGGTGATTGTGGCCCCCGTCCTGAGTTTTTCCCTGGGCATTCAGGCTTAAAACCCCAAAAAGCATTATAGCCGAAGCCACTGCCTTTTGCTTCTTTAATTTATCTAACCCTTGGGTCAACTCCTTAAATCGGGTTTTGCCAAAGAACATGATCCCCATTAGGCCCATATATAATAAAAAGTACCCCATATAGGTAATCCAGGTGCCCCAAAAGTCATGATTAACTGAAAGAACGGTTCCGCGCTCATCCGGATCAAAACTTGCCTGGAAAAACCGGTATCCCTTATGGTCAAGAATATGATTCATAAAAATATCATAATCAAATGGCCGCTCGTCTTCTACGGTAACTTTGCTCATAAAGGAGGCGTAGCTTTTTTCTGTGCCTGGGTATTTCTCGGCAATAAAATCGTTCAGTTTAATGCTAAAAGGCAATTGATAAACTTTTGATCCATATCGAAGGCTAAAATCAAGACCGCCAACTTTAAATTTTTCTGAATACTTGCTTGAACCCTTACCTCCCAGCAGTTTTTTCGTAACCGTTTCACCATTACTGCTTATTTTAAGAACCAAAGCATCCTGGGTGGCTGGTGTAATTTCATTTTCCGGCACGCTTACAACCCCGTAAGAACCCTGAACAAGTGGCTCGGGTATAACAAATTGCATCCCCCCCATATTATAAAGCGATCGTAATTGAAGCTCCTGCAAACTGTCTTTTAATACCTTGCCGCGATACTGATCTGCCATTCGCATAAAGCTTCCTTCGAAAGGAGCTTTAATTTGATAACTACTATCTGTTGTAATAATATTTACCGCACCATCTGTCTGCTTATTTAAGGAAAAAAGAATATTATGGATATTTGCTATTTTTCCATTTTCCAGATAATGCTCATGCCTGTTACCATCTCCGGCTTCCACTATTTTTAAATAATAATTTCCTTTAGTATCAGGAATCAAGTCATTTTTGGCTCCTTCAATAAAACCATCATAAGCAATGGCAACTTCTTGTCCGTTAAAATCTGATGTCCAGGGTAAATTAGACTTTATGGCTTCAGGAGTTACGATAAGGTCATCTTCAAGGATCTTTCGTTTAGGCTCCCCTGCTATTTCTCCATCAATAAATACGGTAAGAAAGGTTTTTTCAGAATAGAAAACATTTTCTGTACGACCTTCCCGAATAGGCATCATACCCTCAAAACTTATGTATCGGGTGACAAAGGCGCCAACAATTATTAAAATCCATGAGATGTGGAGTAATAAAACCGGCCATTTTTCTTTGCGCAATAGACGATAACGAAAAATATTACCAACAAAGTTGATTACAAAAAAAACCATGATCAACTCAAACCAGGTGGTATTATAGATCCAGATTCTTGCAGTTTCCGTACTATACCAACTCTCTATGAATGTACCAAATGCCATGGCGGTAGCAAAAACAATGAAAAGAACCGCCATTAAACGGGTAGAAAAGAAAAACTTCTTGAATAGTTCTTTCATCTTAATAGAGATAAATTTGAATTCCGGAGGCAAAAGTAAGGCCTTTTTGTGATTTAAAATTACACTTACCGTCTTAAAAAGTTAAACAATATTGTTAATTTTTAAAGTGAGGTTAACATTATAAATATTGTACTTTTGAACATGCTTTCAATAGTACTTACGGGCACCGGAAATGTTGCACAGCAGCTTTTTACTGCTATGCACAACAAAAAGGGGGTTAAAATAATTCAAGTCATAGGACGCGATAAAAAAAAATTAACGCCTTTTAAAAATTGTCCGGAAACCACAACAGACTATGAACATATTTCAGATGCAGATATCTATATTATCGCTGTAAATGATGGTTCCATATCCACTGTAGCACAGCATTTTAAAAATAAATCAGGTCTGGTGGTGCACACTTCAGGAACCATGCCCCTATCGGCACTTCCAGCTTCGGTAAGAAGAGGTGTTTTTTATCCCTTGCAAACTATCAGCAAAGAGCGAAAAGTTGACTTTAGTGAAGTTCCCATCTGTATTGAAGCAGAAAGTAGTGAGGATTACAAAATGTTGGAAGAACTGGCAGGTTCTATTTCAGATCATATACAAATCATGTCATCCAATCAGCGAAAGTTAGTGCATTTGGCGGCAGTCTTTGTCAATAACTTTACCAATCATTTGTATTTAATCGGGAGTGATATCTGTAACGAGGCGGGGATCTCATTTAATATTTTAAAACCTTTAATTCTGGAAACAGCTAAAAAAGCAACAGAAATGTCCGTCCTAAAAGCCCAGACGGGTCCTGCTATGCGTCATGATCAGACCACTATTGATCAGCACCTCGATCTGTTAAAAAAGGAAAGTCATAAGAATATCTATTCTGTATTAAGTAATTCAATTCAAAAAACCCATGGGAAAAAGCTATAAACAAATTTTAAAGGATATCACAACATTTGTATTTGACGTAGATGGGGTATTTACAGATGGCAATGTACTAATTACCTCAGAGGGGGAATTGCTTCGTAAAATGAGCGTAAAAGATGGCTATGCCCTGAAAACGGCAATTCAAAAAGGGTATAATGTCTGCATAATCTCCGGAGGGACTAATGAAGGCGTAAGAGTAAGACTGAAAGGACTTGGCGTTACGGATATTTATCTTGGAGCGGCCCATAAAGAAGAGCCTTTTAAAGCCTATTTATCCAAGCACAACATCGATTCCAAAAATGTTCTTTATATGGGTGACGATCTGCCGGATATTCCAGCTATGAAATTAGCAGCTATCGCCTCATGCCCGCAGGATGCGGTGCAGGAAGTCAAAGAGGTATGCGATTACATATCGCACAGGTATAGTGGGGATGAATGTGTAAGAGATGTTATTGAGCAGGTCCTGAAAGTGCGAGGCGATTGGTATACTAATTTCAGTGCAGCCAACGATTAGTATTATGCTTAGTGAAAAGGTAAAGAATTTTCATATTATTCTTGCTTCTGCATCTCCAAGAAGGCAGGAATTCTTTAAAAGATTAGGTCTCGAGTTTGAGGTACGCCTAAAGCCTGTAGAAGAAATTTATCCGGAGCATTTAAAGGGGGTAGCTATCGCTAACTTCCTGTCCAGACTAAAAGCAAAACCCTTCCTGCCAGAGCTTAATTCAGATGATTTATTAATCACTTCAGATACCGTGGTTTGGCACAAGGATAAATTTTTAGGTAAACCAGAAGGTGAAAAGCAAGCCTATTTAATGTTAAAATCAATGTCTGGCGACTGGCATGAGGTTATTACTTCGGTCTGTTTCACCCGCGCCAATGATCAAATATTAATAGATAGCAGTACACTGGTTAAATTTAAAGATTTGACCGATGAAGAGATTCGGCATTACATAAAAGAATATAAACCCTTTGATAAGGCCGGGGGATACGGCATCCAGGACTGGATTGGGTTAATTGGGATTGAGGAAATCAAAGGATCATATACCAATGTAGTAGGGCTTCCCACACATTTAGTTTACAAGACGTTAAAAGAAATAATTGATTAATTACGTAGCTATTATGAACGACTGATAAAATTCTTTGGATTATCGAAACGTAATTTTGTGAAACAAAACCAAAGGTCTGGCAGACCTTTGGTTGAGATACCCGCTTTAGGAAGTAATCAAACCACAAATAGAACCTATGATTAAATTTTTTAGAAGAATCAGATTTGACGTTATGGAAAATAATAACACTGGAAAGTATTTAAAATACGCCATCGGTGAAATTATTCTTGTGGTTGTGGGTATTTTATTGGCATTGAGTATTAACAATTGGAACTCGGGTCGGATCGAACAAAACAGTATTATTAACTATTATGAGAGAATTAGTATTGAACTGGATCAAGAAATAGCTTCAGCTATAAGGCAAAAGAAGGATAACGATACATTAATTCATAAGAATCAAAGAGCATTAAGAATTTTAAATTCCAAAAATTTAGATTCCTTGGAAGTATTGAAAAACCTTTTAGGAGCTACAGCCACAAATTGGACAAGTCAATATTCATTTCCAATAACGAATGAATTCTTAAAACAGGGCTATTTATCCAAAATAAAAAACGAAAGTCTAAAAGCCTGCTTCAAGAACTATTCTAAAGCATTAAAGCATATAGAGTACACTAATAATTATAATAATGTTCAATATCAGAATACGATAGAACCGTTTTTTATTAAAAATATTAATTACAGTGAGATTGCATTAAAAGACTATAGGAAAGATTTAATTAAAGGAGGTCCTAGAACAGAGTTTGCTCAATTATATGACAATCTTGAAATGTGGAATATATTGACATTTAAACTAGAATCGTTGAAAACTGAATCAAACAGATTTGACGGAACAGTTTATGTATTAGAAAAACTTAAGTCTCAGATAGAATCAGAACTAACGAAAGGATAAGACGTGTATAATTAATATACTCAATATTCCAAATGAAATAGGTAGAATGAACCCTACTCCAATTTAGTTGGCCTTCCTGCACATTTAGTTTACAAAACGTTAATGGACATGGTGAACCAGTAGTTTTTAACTAGTTTTGGTCAAAATTTAATTCCTATGAAATTTTTTATCAGTAATCTAATTTTACTCTTTGTAGCCTTATCCGTACCGTTTGTCTTTATGTCCTGTGAAGTGAAAGCCAGCTCCAAAGGAACTGAAATTGTTGATGCTGAAAGCCTGAAAAATAATTCTGAAACCGCAAAACCAAATCTTCTTTCAAGGGAGTTTAAAGATTATTGGTATTCAGGAGAAGCGGAAATCACCTCCTATAAACTGGAACAGGCCAGATATGGGGAACTAAGAGATGGACATGCAGTATTAATTTTTGTTACGGAACCATTTTTGGCAGATAAACAAGTTAAGGCAGATAGAAATAATCCTGATAATATTCCGGTACTAAAATTGAACAGTACTAAAAAATACTTTACGGGTATTTATCCTTATTCTATTATGAGCAGTTCATTTTATCCGGTTCAAGATAATCAGCATGCGATAAAAATATCTGCTTCTGTTCAGGAATGGTGCGGACATGTTTATGCTCAGTTGAATAACAGAGAAGATTTTGAGTATGAAGCACATTCTTATTTTGAAGGCGAAGCAGATCAGGAATTTAAAATGGAAAAAAACATTTTGGAAAATGAGTTGTGGAATAAATTACGAATAAACCCTGGCGGGCTTCCTCAGGGCGAACTGGAAGTTATTCCTTCATTAGAATATATCAGGGTAGCTCATAAAAAGATCAAACCCTTTAAGGCCATAGCCTCCCTTACAGCGCAAGATGGAATTAGTTCGTATACCTTAACCTATCCCGAATTAGATCGCACTCTTACCATTAACTTCGGTACGGCTTTTCCTCATACCATAGAAAGTTGGTCGGAGGAATTTAAAAGTGGTTTTGGTACAAATGCTAAAATACTGACCTCTAAGGCTACAAAAATTAAGCTCCTTAAAACGCCTTATTGGCAGCAAAATGGAAATAAAGATATAATTTTAAGAGAGCGATTAGGGTTATAAAGTCTATGGAAGAATTTATTTTAAATCATAAGAGTGAACTTTTAGCGACGGTTATCACTTTAGTAGCATTACTGGTCTTAAAGTTTATTTTGTCTAAGACTATTCGTAAAGTAGGCAGCGTTAGCGACTTAAATAAAGTACGCACCAGATTGATTATAAAATATGTCTCTTTTGGCCTTAGCGTTGTTGGGCTTGCAGTAATTATATTTATTTGGGGGGTTAATTTCAGAGAGCTTGGCCTTATTTTTTCCTCCGTCTTTGCAGTTATTGGTGTTGCCATATTTGCTCAATGGTCAATTTTAAGCAATGTTACGGCTGGCATTATTCTTTACTTTTCTTTTCCCTTTAAAATAGGCGATCGCATTAAAATAATGGACAAGGAAATTGAGTACGATGGGAACTATGTTATTGAGGATATTAAGGCATTTCATATTCATTTGCGAAATGATGATTCAGAATTATTGACGTATCCCAATAGTCTTATGCTTCAAAAGGGTGTTTTGCTGATTAATTAATCGGCAAATGAACAACATCAGCATAGTGAATTATTATAAGTTGTTAAAGAAGTTTTAAATATTGTTGAGGCACTAGTAATATCTCTATATTTGAGCACTATCTTATAAAAAAAACATGCGTTATTTTCTGGCACTCTGTATAGGGCTATTTTTTGGACTACACACTGCTTTAACCCAAGTGCCAAAAAAAAGCACTTCTTCCGATATTTATCATTCATTACAAAAACTAAACTTTTTGGGCTCTGCTCTGTATATTGCAGCACATCCTGATGATGAAAATACCAGGTTAATCTCATACTTTTCAAACGAAGTTAAAGCCCGGACCGGATATTTATCTATCACCAGAGGTGATGGAGGGCAAAACCTTATAGGTTCGGAACTTAGGGAACTACTGGGGGTTTTAAGAACAGAAGAATTACTGGCGGCGAGAGGAGTTGACGGTGGAGAACAGTTTTTCACCAGGGCAAATGATTTTGGGTATTCAAAACACCCTGATGAAACTTTAAAAATATGGGATAAGAAGGCCGTTTTGGGCGATGTTGTTTGGGTCCTTCGAAATTTCAAACCAGATGTTATTGTAAATCGTTTTGATCACAGAACACCCGGTTCAACTCATGGACACCATACCTCTTCAGCAATGCTAAGTGTAGAGGCTTTTGATCTAGTTAATGATCAAAATGCATATCCTGAACAATTGGATAAAGTAAGTCTTTGGCAACCCAAAAGATTGTTCTACAATACATCATGGTGGTTCTATGGGAGTCCTGAGAATTTTGAAAAAGCCGATAAATCCAAAATGATAAATTTAGATGTTGGGGTTTATTATCCCATGAAGGGGCTTTCTAACAACGAAATTGCATCTATTGCAAGCAGTCAGCATTTGAGTCAGGGGTTTGGCAGAATGTCCGACAGAGGTAGTCAGGATGAATATATAGAATTGTTGTCCGGGGATCTGCCAAATGATAAATCTAATATTTTTGAAGGAATCGATACAAGCTGGTCAAGGATTAAAGGAGGTGAAGCTATTGGCAAAATATTGGTTTCAGTAGAAGAAAATTTTGACTTTGTAAATCCGTCAAAACACCTACCGGAATTACTGGAAGCACATAAATTGCTCGCTACTCTAGAGGATGATCATTGGAAACAAATTAAATTAAAAGAACTGCAGGATATTATTCTCACTGTTTGCGGACTATATCTTGAAGCTTCATCTGAAGTGTCAAATGCATATCCCGGTAGTACAGTAAAAATAAATATTGAGGTTCTTAATCGAAGTAATGCTCCTATTTCATTTAATTCTGTTTCTCTTGCCTCTAATTCTTTTAACCAGAATAATATACTCTTAGCTAATAATCAAAAAAAGAACCTTGTATTGGATCTGAAAATACCTGAAACGGAGCAATACACAAGTCCTTATTGGCTTACAGAAAAGGGAAGCCTTGGCATGTATAAAGTGAATCAACCAGAAATAATTGGAAGCCCCGAAACGATACCCCCTTTTCATGCAAGCTTTGAATTGGGATTCGATGGGTATTCCATAAAAATAGAAAAACCGGTTATTCACAGATATTCAAAACCTGATAAAGGGGAACTTTATGAGCCCTTTGAGATTATACCGGAAGCTACCGCAAAATTTAGTGACAAGGTTTTGATATTTGCAGACAGAACTCCCAGAAAAATCCCAGTTACAATTACGGCTCATAAAAACGGACTTAAAGGAAATGTGAAATTGGGCCATAATAATGGTTGGGTGGTAGATGAAGAATTTATAGAATTTGAAATTGCAAACAAGGGTGATGAAAAGACACTTGTTTTTACCTTAACCCCGCCGTCCCAGGAAGATGAAAGTACGATTACACCTATTATCAGAATTGATGGCAAAGAATTAGATAGAGAGTTAATAGAGATTGCGTATGACCATATTCCTACCCAAACAGTTTTACTTCCCTCTGAAGCCAAAGTTGTAAGACTGAACATCAAGAAAGTGGGAGAGCATATTGGTTATATAATGGGTGCCGGAGATGAGGTTCCCGAGAGCTTGGAGCAGATAGGTTATACTGTTCATCTAATTGATCCCGCAGATATAGAATCGGGTAGTCTAAACAAATATGACGCGGTTGTTACGGGAATCAGGGCATATAACGTTGTTGAAGAGCTTAAATTTAAACAGCGTTTTTTACTGGAATATGTAGAGCAGGGAGGGAACCTTATTGTACAATACAACACTGCAGGACGCAGAGACGCCTCTTTTAAAGATCTCGCCCCCTACCCTCTTAAATTATCCAGGGACCGCATTACTAATGAGGATTCTGATGTAAAGATTATTGCAAGTGACCATTCAGTTATTAATTTTCCCAATGCCATTTCTAATTCAGACTTTGAGGGTTGGGTTCAGGAGAGAGGGCTTTACTTTCCTGATGAATGGGATCCCAAATTCACACCTATTCTGCAGATGAATGACAAAGGAGAATCATCAACCAATGGAGCGCTTCTTGTAGCACCATATGGTAAAGGAAATTATATATATACCGGAATAAGTTTTTTTAGAGAACTTCCTGCAGGGGTTTCCGGAGCTTATAAGATATTTGC
This sequence comes from uncultured Eudoraea sp., assembly GCF_947490415.1. Lineage (GTDB taxonomy): Bacteria > Bacteroidota > Bacteroidia > Flavobacteriales > Flavobacteriaceae > Eudoraea. The sequence continues at coordinate 30,029 of NZ_CANLGX010000003.1, read as the reverse complement.
TAATATTTTATCTTTAGGAAAAGAACAAATAGATAACACTACAGATATTAAAGGTAAATGATGCTGGAGAAACTTACCTGGAAAAAAGAATATACACTTGTATTGGTACTCAATACTATTTACATTCTTATTTTTTATTTTATAATGACCTCATACAGTTGATATGGGGAAAATAGACTGGATTATACTTGGTGGAACCCTATTATTTATAGTTGTTTATGGGGTCTGGAAAACCAGAGGGAATAAAAATGTAAATGATTATGTACTTGGGGGCAATCAGTCAAAATGGTGGACGATTGGCCTATCCGTAATGGCAACTCAGGCCAGTGCTATTACCTTTCTCTCCACACCCGGTCAGGCTTTTCACGATGGAATGGGTTTTGTTCAATTCTACTTCGGACTTCCATTGGCCATGATAATTATATGTATTGTATTTATTCCTCTATATCACAAATTAAAAGTATATACTGCCTACGAATTTCTTGAAAGAAGGTTTGATCTTAAAACCCGTACTCTTGCTGCCATATTATTTTTAATACAACGAGGCCTTGCGGCGGGTATTACCATCTTTGCACCCTCAATTATCCTCTCTGCCGTCCTGGGATGGGATTTAAAAACCCTTAATATTATTATTGGTTCCTTAGTAATTATTTATACCGTTTCCGGTGGTACAAATGCAGTAAGTGTTACCCAAAAACAACAGATGTTTGTTATTATGACCGGGATGTTTATTGCCTTCTTTTTTATTCTGGGTTATTTGCCTGCAGATATCACATTCACCAAAGCCCTTAAGATTGCAGGTGCAAGTGATAAACTTAACATCCTGGATTTTAGTTTAAATACACAGAGCAGATATACTTTCTGGAGCGGCATTACCGGTGGGATGTTCCTAGCTCTTGCCTATTTTGGGACCGATCAAAGTCAGGTACAGCGCTATCTTTCCGGTAAATCCATCAGAGAGAGCCAGTTAGGCCTTATTTTTAATGGGATCTTCAAAATACCTATGCAATTTTTTATTCTCCTGGTTGGGGTTATGGTTTTTGTATTCTATCAATATAATCCGTCCCCCTTAAATTTTAATCCTGCAGCTACGAATGCAATAATGCAAACTTCCTATGCAGAAGATTATAAATTATTGGAGGAAGGTCACAAGAATCTGGAAATTGAAAAGAAAATGGTGCAGGATCAGTTTTCATCGGCCATGGATTTAAACGACCAAGCCGCTACTGCCGAAGCTAAAAACGAAATGCTCCTGATCATTGAAAGGGAGAAAAATAACAGGGAAGCAGCAAAGGCTATGATAAGAAAGGCAGATGATGTTGTTGAAACAAACGATAAGGATTATGTATTTATCCATTTTATCTTAAATTATCTACCAAAAGGCTTAGTAGGACTCTTATTGGCTGTAATTCTATCTGCAGCCATGTCCTCCACTGCCTCAGAATTAAATGCCCTTGGCACAATTACTGCCCTGGACCTTTATAAAAGAAATAAAAAAGATGAATTTTCACCCGAGCACTATGTGAAGGTTTCCAAGTTATTTACCTTGCTTTGGGGGATAGTTGCTATTCTCATAGCCTGTGTAGCAAACCTGTTTGATAATTTAATACAATTGGTAAATATCATTGGTTCTATTTTCTACGGTAACGTTTTGGGAATATTTTTACTGGCCTTCTTTTTTAGATTTGTAAAAGGAAATGCCGTTTTTATTGCCGCTATTATTACCCAGGTAGCCGTAATTCTTGTATGGTATTTAGATTGGATGTCATATTTGTGGCTCAATGCTTTTGGATGTGCACTGGTGATTCTCCTGGCAATAGTACTTGAATCATTTGACAGGCTTCATAAGAACCCTCCAATTAAATCCTAATAAATTCTGACATCCGGAGATAGTACATTTAATTAATGATACTAGTTCTTAGATGATATAAAAAAACCCCAACCAAAAAGGGAGGGGTTTTAAATTCTTAGAATTTAGAATATTTTACAATGCCCCCCATTCTTTAAGAGAGTCCTTGTTCATTTTTACATAGTCTGCATTGCCGGCCGCCTCTGCTACTGCCATAGATTTCTTAGCCGCTTCAATAGCGCCTTTGGTATCACCCATTTTAGCGTAAATCAGAGATTGCCTCCTCGTCATCCAATACGCTTTGTCGTTCATTGATACCGCTTTATCAATCCATTCCTTAGCTTTGGACAGGTCTTTACCTTCTTCATGGTAATAAGAAGCTGCTGCAAAATAATCATTAGCTGTTGGTCCATTCATGACATTTTCAATACTCTTAACTGCCTTCTCTTCAGTAGGTACTTCAAAGGGAACACCTACATAAGCTTTTTCCCAATAAATCCCCAGAGTTGCTCCATCATTGTGTAAAGCATCAATACTCATAGTAAAGGATTCCACGTCAAATGGTAAAGACATTACCTCTACCGTGGTCTTTGCCGCTACTTTTGAATCATCCCAATTTTCTGGAGTTCCCCAGTTATTAGTATCAGAATAGAAAATTACTTCCCAGGATGTTGTTCCCGGTTTCGTAAATACTGCATAGGACCCTGCTTTAACTTTTTGACCGCCAATAGTAACATCATCGCTAAAAGTTACCATGGAATTTTTGTTGGCTCCGGTTCTCCATAATTTGTCAATAGGAACAAGATCTCCAAAAATAGTCCTTCCCCGCATTGAAGGTCTTGAATACTCTACGGTTACATCGGTCAATCCAACCGTTTGCATAATCTTTGCAGATGGGCTGGGCGCCGGTGTTGTTATCTGTCCGTTCATAGAAATAGATCCCATAACGATGCAGATCAATAGTGATAGTTTTTTCATTATTTAATAGGTTTTATAGTTATGACAAAACTAAATATAATGGGGTATTTCCCTTGTTAACAAATCCTTAAATAATGCTCAAAGAAAGCTTCAGTCCAGTATAAATGGTTTAGATATTGTTACGCCCTGCAGATAAAAGGTTAAGTAATACACGGAACTCCCTAATCCGCTTAGATCTATGCTGTTATTTTCAATTAAACTTCCATGCGTATGTCTAACTCTTTTCCCGGTAATGTCAAATATTGCTCGTCCAAACAATGGCGCATTTGAATTAAGATCGTACTGAAGTTCATTTGAACCAAAGGCTCTGAAAATAATCAATTCATTTTCTTCTTTCTCCGCATCTGCCGGAGTTTCTGCAGTTTCCTGAGGGGCGTCGTCGGTGTCAAAAGTATATAGTTGAGAAGCAAGAGTTATGGGAGGAAGGTTATTTTGGTAACGCTCAGAAGAAACATAGTATGTGTTTGAATCCGAATAGGTGATTCCCTCTACCTGTGAAAACCCAATGCCCAAACCCAACTTTTCCTCCGTCCCGTTAAATGAAAAATTTATCGGAAGTTCACTTATCCGAACAATAAAAGGTTGTAATTGAGATGAATATCCCAATAACATCAACACATTTGAGAATTTGTTGTATGCTGCTCCTGTAACCAGACCAGAGACATCATAAAATCCCATATTCTTAGCTGAATAAGATCCCGGAATTTTAGGTATGGAATATGCTACTGTACCATTAGTCTGCCATTGTTTTGTAAATATGAGTAACTGAGTCTTAAAGTCAACCATGCCTTCTGCATCCCAGTCAGAATTCTGAATCTCTGTAAAATCCGTTTGATCTTCGTAGGAAAAGTCAATTCTTTCAGCACTTATTGTATTCGAAACGTCATAATCAGATTTAGCCACTCTATAAACGGTAAGGTCTTGTCTGTTGCCGGTATTATTACCAAAGTCTCCAATATAAATATAAGTATCATCCTGTGTTATATCTTCCCAATCTATGTTGGTGGCATTGTCTATAGTGATTGTCCGGATAATCTGTGAACTTAAGGTATCTACTTCATACAATCGAGGAGAATTTCCTGAATCATTATGAGTTATGAGTTTGTTGTTGTAATAAATAAGCCCGGAGGATTCCAGAACATCTTCCGGCAAAGTCCCAATAGTAGTGGCGCTCACCTGGGCATTTAAAAAGAAGACAGGAAGGAAAAAACTTAAAATATATAATTTGGAAATCATCATACTTTATTCCAGAAATATACAAAAATCACGCATCGGACTACAAATTTCCCGATCATAAGTCGTATTGCACCATTGTATGGGATTATCCCACCTCTATCTCCGACGATAAAATAAGGCTACATTTACTATTTGTTTAACACATTTAATTTTTTATTAAACAATATTGCTCTTAATTTTGTTAAAAACATTTTAATGAAGTTATATCAACTACATTCCAGGCAAACCTTACCCATTACTCAGGATGAGGCATGGAATTTTTTATCAAATCCCGCAAATCTGAAGCTTATCACGCCGGACCACATGGGTTTTCATATTTTAAACGGTGCCGACAGGGATATGTTTCCAGGTCAGATCATTCAATATTCAGTTGCTCCGTTTGCCGGAATAACAACAAAATGGGTCACCGAAATCACACATGTTAAGGAAGGTGAATACTTTGTAGATGAACAAAGGTTTGGCCCATATGCACTTTGGCATCACAAGCATTTTATAAATCCCGTTTCAGGTGGGGTAGAAATGGAGGATATCATTGACTACAAGTTACCCTTTGGAATTTTGGGCCAATTAGCACATCCCATGCTGGTTAAAAAACAACTGGAAAAAATATTCGCATACCGCGAAATGAAACTTGAGGAAATTTTCGGACGTATGAAGGACTCCTCCAATAAATTAAGTATAAAATCCATTTCATGATGAAGAAAAATATATTATTAATCGGAGGATCCTATGGTATTGGTTTATCTATAGTAAAACAATTACAGGAAACCCATACAATTTATGTAGCGTCCAGAAGTGCAGATGGTTTGAAGAATCTGAACGTAGAATATATTCAATTTGACGCATTAACTGACTCATTGAATACTGCGCAATTGCCTGAGGAACTTCATGGATTTGTATATTGCCCCGGCAGTATTAACTTAAAACCTCTAAAAATGCTTAGCATGGCTAACTTTGAGGAAGATATGCAACTTAACTTTTTTAGTATGGTAAGGGTTGTTAAAGACATCATCGGCCGGATGGCAGATAATTCTAGTATGGTGTTCTTCAGTACGGTCGCCGTAGGTACAGGAATGCCGTTTCATACAAGTGTATCTGCTGCCAAAGGTGCTATAGAGGGTTTTGTAAAATCTCTAGCCGCAGAATATGCGCCTAAAGTTCGAACGAATGTCATTGCTCCCTCTCTTGTAGATACCCAGCTGGCAGGCCGCTTATTAAATAATGATCGAAAAAAAGAAAGTATGGCCGAACGCCATCCTCTCAAACGAGTAGGCCATCCTGAGGATATTGCCAATATTGCGACTTTTTTGCTTAGTGATAAAAGCAGTTGGATAACCGGACAGGTAATAGGTGTAGACGGAGGCTTGTCTACCCTCAATATTAACTAAATGCAAGGAAAAGTAAGTGTTTTTTGGTTTCGGAGAGACCTAAGGCTCCATGATAATGCCGGGCTGTACAATGCTCTGAAAGGAAGCCATCCGGTATTGCCCATTTTTATTTTTGATACTGAAATACTTCAATCGCTTCCGGAAAATGATGCGCGGGTTACTTTCATTTACGATTCTTTACAGGAAATGAGAAAGAAGATGAAAGAGCAGTATCAATGCTCAATTGGCATCTATTATGGCAATCCCCTGGATATTTTTAAAAAACTTACCAATCAATATGACATACAAAATGTATATACCAACAGGGATTATGAACCTTATGCCCAAAAAAGGGATAGTGAGATTGCACAAGAACTAAAATTATCCGGAATCGAATTCAAAACTTTTAAAGATCAGGTAATCTTTGAGGAGAATGAAATAGTTAAAGATGATGGCAAACCCTATGTGGTTTATACGCCATATATGCGCAAGTGGAAAGAAAAATTCAAAACAGATAAGCCGGTTATGGCTTATGACTCCGAGTCGTTATTAAACAGGGTGTTCAAACAAGCAGATTTGCCTAATCTGTTACTGGAAGAAATAGGATTTAAAAGATCTGAAATTGCTGTTCCTGCTTATGATATTTCTCCATCATTACTTAATTCATATGAAAAAACCAGAAACTTTCCGGCCATAGAAAAAGGCACCTCCAAGTTAGGGCCCCATTTGCGATTTGGGACCGTTTCTACGCGACAAACAGTGTTAAAAGCCCTAAGTGCCAGGAATGAGACTTTTTTAAATGAATTGATTTGGCGCGAATTTTTTATGCAAATCTTATGGCATTTTCCGCATACTGTTTATAAAGCTTTTAAACCAAAATATGATAGAATCCCATGGCGAAATGATGAAAAGGAATTTGAAATGTGGAAAAAAGGGGAAACAGGATACCCCCTTGTTGATGCGGGAATGAGGGAACTTAATTCTACGGGGTTTATGCATAACCGGGTACGAATGCTGGTAGCAAGTTTTCTTTGTAAGCATTTATTAATAGATTGGCGTTGGGGAGAAGCTTACTTTGCTTCAAAACTTTTAGACTTTGAACTTAGCAGCAACATTGGAAACTGGCAATGGGCTGCAGGGAGTGGCGTAGATGCAGCGCCGTATTTCAGGATCTTTAATCCCCTTACACAAGTAGAAAAATTTGATCAACAAAAAGAATACATCAATAAATGGGTTCCTGAACTACAGGAATTGACATATCCCCAAATGATGGTGGATCATAAAATGGCCCGTGAACGCTGCCTTAGAATATACAAAGAAGCACTAAACTGAATCCTTTTGGTTACATCTGGCAAATTAACATGCTCCTTAAAGAATTCAGTGATTTAATTCTTTAAAAGGCGTTGGCCAAAGGGTTAGAGACTTTTTATGATTGTTAAAGACATTACCCAGCAAAAAAATGTATTTTTATTGGATTGATTACCAATTCTAATTCTTTTTTAAAAATATGAGAAAATTACTCTTTGGATTATTGTTGATTCTAACTTCTACAGCCTCTGCTCAAAAAATAAGCAACAACAAAAAAGAAATTATACAATCTATTGAAAAGCACAATGCAGAACTAATAGCTATTAGCGATTCTGTATGGGCTCTTGCTGAAACAGCTTTTAATGAAAAACAATCTTCGGTAATTTTAGCTGACTATGCAGAAAAGAACGGTTTTTCTGTTGAGCGCGGCGTTTCCGGAATGCCCACTGCCTTTATAGCAACTTATGGATCCGGAAAACCGGTTATAAGTATTTTAGGTGAATTTGACGCCCTGCCGGGAATATCCCAAAAGGCACAACCTACAAAGGAAGCTTTAAATGAAGGAGCAGCCGGACACGGTTGTGGCCATAATTTATTTGGAACTGCCAGTCTTGGCGCTGCGGTGGCCGTAAAAGAGCTCATAGAAGAGGGCAAAATTAAAGGGACTATTAAATTTTTTGGCACTCCGGCAGAAGAAAAATATTTTGGAAAGGTTTGGATGGTACGCGATGGCTTATGGGATGATGTTGATGTTAACCTAAGTTGGCATCCGGCGGACAATACAGAAGCCGATGCACAAAGTACATTGGCCCTGGTTGACTTTAAAGTTGAATTTTTTGGTCAGGCGGCACATGCGTCTGCTGATCCCTGGAATGGAAGAAGTGCCTCCGATGCCTTAGAATTATATACCACAGGAATTAACTACTACAGGGAACATATTAAACCAACGGTACGGATTCATTACCATATTCAAGATGGTGGACAAGTAGTTAATGTAGTACCTGATTATTCTAAACTTTGGGTGCGTGTAAGAGACACTAAGCGAAGCGGAGTAATGCCTGTATACGAAAGGGTTCAGAAAATGGCCGAAGGCGCAGCAGTAATGGCGAATGTAGATTACAAGATTTCCCTTATTTCCGGAATTTATGAAGTTTTGGTAAATAGATCAGGTGAGGAAATCATGCAAAAGAACCTGGAATATTTGGGGGATATCACATATACAGATGAAGAACAGGCCTTTGGCAAAAAGATTCAGGAGGTTACAAAAAAGCCTCAGATAGGAATGGACAGCAAAATTAATCCGCTGAAGGAAACCAAAGAACACCCCGGCGGTGGGTCAACAGACGTGGGTGATGTAAGTTGGAATGTTCCTAACATAAATTTAAGTGTAACTGTAGCGCCAAAAGATACTCCATGGCATTCGTGGGCAGTAGTAGCGTGTGGTGGAATGAGTATTGGTCATAAAGGGATGACCTACGCTGCTAAAGCTTTAAGCATGACCGCTGTTGATCTCTTTGAGGATCAAAAATTAATAGAAAAAGTTAAGAATGAATATATAGAACGGAAGGGTGGCGAGGTCTACGAACCAAATATTCCTCCGGGGCCACCACCAGTGGGAGATAACTATGAATAAAGTATAAAGAATAACTTATAAATTATGGCAGAAAGAGAAATAATTAAAGAATATTCAAAGGGTGATCTAACTGTAGTATGGAAACCAAAGAAGTGTGTCCATTCTGCTATTTGCGTGCATACCTTGCCGAAAGTGTATGATCCGAATAAGAAACCCTGGATTGAACCAGAAAATGCAACTATTGATGAATTAAAATCACAAATTAATAAATGCCCTTCCGGGGCGCTAACCTATACTATGAAAGAAGAAACAAAAAATTCCGAAGAAGAAACTAATAATACCCGCGTAGAAATAATGACCAATGGCCCCCTTTTGGTGCATGGCAATTTAGAAGTAAAGGATGCCAGTGGTAAGACTGAAAGTAAAAGCGGGGTAACGGCGTTATGCAGATGTGGTGCATCGGCTAACAAACCCTATTGTGATGGAGCTCATAAAAAGATAGACTTTGTAGGGTAAAATAATTGTTATCTATTCATAATTTAGGTATCTGGAATTGAAAGTCATTGTATAAACTAAACTCTGAATATTATGAATGTGATATTTAACAAAATTCTGGTAATTCTCTTTATTATGGGTGCGGGACAAAATTTTGGACAATCATCCCAGCTTAAATCAATGCTGGAAGTTTATTCAATAGAAACGGGGGAACGAAAAGTAATATATGAGGAAAAGGCTCACTTTGAAGCCCCCAACTGGAGTCCTGATGGGAACTTCTTAATTCTCAATCAAAATGGACTTTTATACAGGATAAAAATTGATGGAAGTTCAAAGGAGCAAATAGATACAGGAGCTGCTGTGAGATGTAATAATGACCACGGAATTTCTCCTGATGGCACTATGCTGGCCATTAGTAATAATGATCCTATAGAGGGCGTGGAGTCCGGCACTTCCCGAATCTATACATTACCTTTAAAAGGAGGCACACCTCAACTTGTGACATTAGAATATCCATCCTACTGGCACGGATGGTCTCCCGGGAGTGATGCCGTTGTATATACCGCAAGTCGCAATAATAACTATGATATTTATAGAATTTCAATTCAGGGAGGTGAAGAGGAACGCCTCACCAACAGCCCGGGTCTGGATGATGGCCCTGAATATTCCCCGGATGGTAAATACATTTATTACAATTCAATGCAATCCGGTAAAATGGAGATTTGGAGAATGAAACCCAATGGTAGCGAAAACGAACAATTAACCAATGATGCCTATTCAAATTGGTTTGCACATCCCTCACCTGATGGAAAGTATTTTGTTTTTATTTCCTATCTGGAAGATCAGGGAGACCGTCATCCTCCATTAAAATCCGTTGCATTGAGACTCTACGATTTAAATACAAAAGAAATTAAAAGTCTTTGCCTTTTTTTAGGCGGACAGGGAACAATTAATGTCCCCTCCTGGTCGCCCGATAGCAAACACTTTGCTTTTGTATCTTATGATAATCAATAATGCATTATTTATAAGTGCCTAAAAAAATATTCAAAACCCTTTCCTATGAAAAAACTAATGCTCTTACTCTTAATTTGCTATTTTTCAAAATCGTATGCCCAGGACTTTGATTTTCAATACGACCATTATTCTTTTATAGTGACAGATCTCAAAAAGACCGGAGACTTCTATGCTAACATATTAAAACTAAAGGAAATTCCTCATCCTTCTGCAGCACAAGGATTTAGATGGTTTAGTATACATGGAAATTCTCAACTTCACCTTATAGGTAAAGATTCCGTGATTCGTCAAAATAATAAAAGTATGCATCTGTGCCTGGCAACACAAAACCTGGATGGTCTCATTTCTTATCTGGAAGAGAAAAATATCCCTTATTGGGACTGGCCCGGAAAAAAGAATGCCGTTACAGACCGTGCAGATGGAGTGCGTCAGATTTATATTAAAGACCCTGAAGAGAATTGGGTTGAAATTAATACCGCAATCCATGATTGATATGTGAAATTTTATTTGGAATGTAACTTTAAGTAACTACAAAAAAATTATCAAAACATCAAAAATTTAAAACTATGAGTAACCCAGTCAAACGAATATTTCCTTTAGGTTTCCCATGGGAAACGCAAGACCCGTTTTTGTTCTGTGTTTATCATTTAGATCATTACCCAAAGGGAAATAGTGCAATGGAACCCGACGTATCTCTTGAAGGGCGTAACCTGGGCAACGATTTCACTATAAAAGATGGTTGGAGAATGTATCACGGACATACCATTCCCGGGTTTCCTTATCATCCGCACAGAGGTTTTGAAACGGTTACAATTGTAAATAAAGGGTATTGTGATCATTCAGACTCATTAGGAGCTGCTGGTAGATTTGGACAGGGTGATGTACAATGGATGACTGCTGGCAGGGGGGTTCAGCATTCTGAAATGTTCCCTTTGCTCAATACAGATAAGGATAATCCGTTGGAATTGTTTCAAATTTGGATCAACCTACCAAAAACAGATAAATTTGTTGACCCACATTTTAAAATGCTCTGGCATGAGGATATCCCCCTTGTTAAGATCAATAATACTACAGTAAAAATAATTGCAGGTAGCTATTCCGGAAAGACTGCACCAGATCCCGCGCCCAATTCCTGGGCAGCAAATTCTGATAACGAAGTGGCCATATGGAATATTCATATGGATGAAAACGAAACATTTAATTTGCCTCCTGCATCTTCAAATTTAAACCGTACCCTATATTATTACGACGGTGCAGAAGTTAAGATTGGTGAGCAGGTGATTAAACCCAATCACGGTGTGGAGCTTAATTCAGATGCAGAAGTTACATTAGAAAATGGCAGCAAGAAATCACACTTTTTATTATTGCAGGGAAAACCTATAAACGAACCGGTTGCTAAGTACGGCCCCTTTGTTATGAATACGCAGCTGGAAATTCAACAAGCCATGGAGGAATACAGGCTTACGCAATTTGGTGGCTGGCCCTGGCCACATGCAGACAACGTTCATCCAAGAGAAAAGGGAAGGTTTGCTAAGTACCCAAACGGAGATGTTGTAGAACGTGAATGATTTGATAATCAATTAAGAGCCTTTTGGTAATTTGGACTTTTACTATTATTGATATTTTTTCTAGCCTACCGAAAACCCCGGAGCTAATAAACCATCTGCTTTACCTGGATTACGCTTAAGGTATGCAGCAATAAAAGGACATAAGGGAGCTATTTTAAATCCATTTTCCCTGATATGTTCAAGAGTTTTGGATACAATAATAGCTCCTATACCATTCCCTTCTAAAGTGCGGGGTACTTCGGTATGGGTGAGATATATAATATTATTCTTGGCCTGGATATATTCTATAAATGCAGTTTCGCCTTCAACGAGCAATTCAAATCTTTTCTTTTGACCCAAATCATTGCTAATCAGAGGTAGTTTTTCCCAAGCCGGATTTTTCATTTTTAAGATTTTAAGAATAGTATGCCTCCATAAAAATAGGAGGTCTATAACTCCTTTTGTTACATCCTTTCAATCTTAGCGCCAATTGCCCTTAGACGATTGTCAATATCCTCATATCCCCTGTCTATCTGCTCAATATTATGGATGATTGATGTTCCTTTTGCGCATAGAGCGGCAATTAAAAGGGATACTCCGGCTCTGATATCGGGGGATACCATGGTTGTAGACTTTAATGTGGATTTAAAATTGTGGCCAATTACAGTAGCCCTGTGTGGATCGCAAAGAATAATTTTTGCCCCCATATCTATTAACTTATCTACAAAGAACAAACGGCTTTCAAACATTTTCTGATGGATGAGCACTTCGCCCTTGGCCTGTGTTGAAATAACAAGGATAATACTTAACAGATCCGGGGTGAGCCCGGGCCAGGGTGCATCTGAGATAGTTAAAATAGAACCATCAATATAGTTGTGAATTTTATAACCCTCTTTATGTTCAGGAATGTAAATGTCGTCCCCTCTTTTTTCCAGAGAAATACCCAATTTTCTAAAAACCGATGGAATCTGACCTAAGTCGTCCCAGCTGACATTCTTGATCGTTAATTCGCTTTTGGTCATTGCTGCAAGACCTATCCAACTCCCTATTTCTATCATGTCCGGCAACATGGTATGCTCTGTGCCTTGCAAATTCAGAACCCCGTCAATAACCAATAAATTAGACCCAATACCGGAAATTTTTGCTCCCATCCGGTTTAGCATCTTGCACAATTGTTGCAGATAAGGCTCACATGCTGCATTGTAAATAGTTGTTTGCCCTTCTGCCAGGACAGCTGCCATAACAATGTTAGCGGTACCTGTAACCGATGCCTCATCTAAAAGCATATAGGTGCCTTTTAGTCTTTTGGCTTCTACCCCATAAAAATGCTCCTCTTTATTATATCGGAATTTTGCACCCAACTGAATAAATCCTTCAAAATGGGTATCTAATCTGCGCCTACCTATCTTATCACCTCCTGGTTTAGGAATGTAACCCTTGCCATATCTGGCTAATAAAGGGCCTACCAGCATAATAGAGCCTCTTAATCCCCTGCCATCAGTTTTAAATTGTTCAGATTGCAAATAAGACAGATTAATGTCATCTGCTTTAAAAGAATAAGACCCTTTGCCTTTTTTCTGGATTTTTACTCCCAGGTCTTCTAGTAAGGAGATTAGCTTGTTAACATCAAGAATATCCGGAATGTTGTTTATGACTACCTCATCCGGGGTAAGCAAAACCGCACAAAGAATTTGTAATGCCTCATTTTTAGCGCCTTGTGGGGTTATTTCCCCATGAAGTTTATGGCCGCCCTCAATTTTGAATGTTCCCATTTAAGGAAGAAATATTTAATACCGTTTTTTACCTCTGTTAGTATTTCGCTGGCCCTTTTTTGGGGAACTGGTCCTATTGGATTTTGAAATCCGTGATTTAAGAAACTGTCCACTATCAGTAAGGTTAACACCATCAGCAGCTAAATCTATTTTTCCATCACTTAGTTCATAAAGGTGCTTAAAAATTGCTTTATCCTCTACGGTATCCTTGTTCCAATTAAGATAACACTTCTTCATGTGATTAGCTATAGCATATTCCAGCCCTGCCCGCTTATCGCCTTCATCCCATCCAATGGCTACATCTATCATTCGCTTTATGTTATTGCCATAAAAACGGTATTTAGGATGGTTTTGTGGGTATTCCAATGGATCAGGTCTTGCTTGCAGGACTTCCTTTGGAGTTATGGGAAAAGGTGATTCAGCTTTCAACTTAAAGTCGGACATAATAAATAGTTGATCCCAAAGTTTATGCTGAAAATCGGGTACGTCCCTCAAATGAGGTTGAAGGTTACCCATGACACTAATAATGGCCTTTGCCACTTTATTTCTCTCTTCATCGTCTTTTATAGAGACGGCATGATCTACCATTTTTTGAAAATGGCGACCGTATTCGGGAATAATGAGCTTTTCGCGCTCAGTATTGTACTCTAGGTTTTCTACTGGATTCAAATTTCTATATAATTCTGATTAAATATATGTAAAGGAAGTATCTCTATAACGGTTGCAAATTAGGAAAATTATCCCAGTTATACCAGTTTATAAAGATATTACGCCCTCAACGAGGCCAACTTCTTTGTATTTTTCTATAACCGCATCAGGATTTGCAAGATTTACCATAATTGAAAGACTCGTATATTTACCCTTACTGGATTGTTTAGATTCAATAACAGCTCCTGTATTATCAAAAATTTGTTGTATTTGGGTGATTTTATCCCGGTCTGTGGGAACTATAAATTTATATAAGTAATCTGCTGGCCAGCTGTTACTTTTAAGTAATTCTTCTTTGAGTCTAAGGTAAAAATCATCTGATTTCTCAGTATCCATTTAAAAGTTTTTACAAATATAAAGCTTCGTGATCAATTTTTTATGCTTGCTCGCATTGATTACTTTTGTGATTGTAAAATTTAGTTATTGAAATCTAAAAAAATAGTTATTACGGGAGGGCCGAGTACTGGAAAAACGGTCATTGTACAGCAACTTGAAGCACTTGGTTATACCTGTTTTCACGAGATTGTGAGAAGTATGACTCTTGAGGCAAAAGAAAAGGGTAATCCTGATTCCTTTGTTTCCAATCCACTTGCTTTTGTCAAAGATCCTTTTGAATTTAATCAAAGAATCCTTAGCCGCAGGATGGAACAATATAGCAAGTCCGTTAATATGAATATTCCCTATGTCTTTTTTGACCGCGGTATTCCAGATGTTTTGGCTTATATGGACTATTTTGACCAAAGTTACCCCCGTGATTTTGAAGAAGCGTGTACAACCAACAGATATGATAAAGTTGTAATCCTGCCTCCATGGGAAAAGATATATGTATCTGACAATGAAAGATTAGAAAGCTTTGAGGAGGCCATTGAAATTTATGACCACTTAAAAAAGACTTATATGAGATATGATTATGAGCCGGTTATTATTCCAACTGGCACTGTGGAAGAGCGTATTTCTTTTTTGTTAAATGAGGTGAAGAAAGATTGACAATGAGGGATCCGCAAGAAATCTTAAAAAAATATTGGGATTATGAAGACTTTAAAGGATCTCAGAAAGCTATAATAGATGCTGTGTTAAATGGTAAAGATGTGCTTGCGCTTTTACCTACAGGGGGAGGTAAATCTTTGTGTTATCAAATTCCGGCGATGGCCGGTGAAGGATTATGCATTGTTGTTTCGCCATTAATAGCCCTTATTCAAAACCAGGTTCAGCAATTGAAGGATATAGGTATTAAGTCCATTGCCTTAACAGGAGGTATTTCCAGAGAAGATTTAAATAATCTGCTAGACAATTGTATTTACGGAAATTATAAATTCTTATATCTATCACCTGAACGTTTACAACAGGAAATAGTAAAAGACAGGATTGCTCAAATGGAGATTAATCTTATTGCGATAGATGAAGCACACTGTATCTCTCAATGGGGAAATGATTTTCGACCGGCGTATTTAAATTGTTCTCTTTTGCGGGATATTAAACCAGAAGTTCCTGTAATTGCACTTACAGCCACTGCCACCGCAAAAGTTGCCCAGGATATTACCGAGAATCTTAAGTTCAAAGAACATCAAATTTTCAAAGATTCGTTTAGCAGGAAAAATATATATTTTGGGGTAATTTGGGAAGAAGATAAACAAAGGCGTCTGTATGAGTTATGCAAGAATACAGACCAAAGTGGTATTATATATGTGCGCAGCAGAAGAATGGCTCAGGTAATCGCTGCTTTTTTAAATAAAAAAAATATTTCTGCTACCTTTTATCACGGGGGTATTCCAAAAGAAGAAAAGGAGAAGAAACTAAATTTATGGCTCAATAATAAGGTAAGAATAATGGTGGCCACAAATGCCTTTGGAATGGGAATTGACAAAGCCGATGTTACTTTGGTAATTCATTATCAAATCCCGGAAAGTCTGGAGAATTATTACCAGGAAGCTGGCAGGGCAGGGAGAAATGGTCTCCCGGCTAAAGCCATAATGATAACCAACAAAGACGATGAATTACAACTAAAAAGCCAATTTTTAAAAGTATTGCCCGATGTCAAATTTTTGAAATTACTTTATAATAAACTCAATAATTATTTTCAAATACCCTATGGAACTCTGACTGAAGAAATATTTCAGTTTCGATTTGAAGAATTCTGTCACCTCTATAAGCTCAATTCACCTATGGCATATAATGGGTTACGCATTCTTGATCAAAATTCTGTGATATCCTTATCGCAAAATTTTTCCCGTAAAACAACTGTACAATTTTTATTTTCTAAAAACGCCCTCTTAGACTACCTGGAAAGACATCAGAGCATTGTACCATTCGCACAAACCATTTTAAGAACTTATGGAGGGATTTTTGATTTTGAAACAAAAATAAATACGCTTTTAATTTCAAAAAAAACTTCACTTTCAGAAGAAAAAATATTAAATGACCTGGAACAACTGGATAAAGATAAGGTCATAAGTTTAAAAGCAAATAACAGAGATCTGGAACTCGTTTTCCTGGTACCCAGGGAAGATGACATTACCATTAATAATTTTTCAAAGAAAGTAGAAATGCAGTTGCAAACAAAGGTAAATAAGGTTGAAAGCATGCTTGGTTATATAAAAAATGACAAGTTGTGTAGAAATCGACAACTGCTATCGTATTTTGGTGAAAAAACTGATGAACGTTGTAATAATTGTGATGTTTGTAATAACCAAAAGAAACTTGACTATACCAATTTTCTTGAAATAAAAAGTGATATTATTGAATTATTGGAAATGAAAGAAAGTAGTTCAAGAGACATTATCCAGGAATTACCGCAAAATGAGCTCTTGATATTAAAAACACTTCAAATGTTGCTAGAGGACGGTAAAATTACTATTAATTCAAAAAATGAATATAGCCTTCAAAGATGAGAAACTTGAGAATAGTATTTATGGGCACCCCGGAATTTGCTGTCGCTACTTTAGAAAAGCTGGTCCAAGAGGGCTACCAAGTTGTAGGAGTAATTACAGCACCCGACAAACCTGCAGGAAGAGGTCGAAAAATACATGAATCTTCCGTTAAACAATATGCAAAAAAAGCTGGCTTACATATAATGCAGCCAACTAATTTAAAGGATAAGGAATTTCTTGATGAATTAAGATCACTAAGGGCTAACCTTCAAATTGTGGTAGCATTTAGAATGTTACCAAAACAAGTATGGTCTATGCCCGAATATGGTACATTTAATCTTCATGCTTCATTATTACCTGACTATAGAGGGGCCGCTCCTATAAACTGGGCAATAATTAATGGGGAAAAGGAAACAGGTGTTACTACATTTTTTATAGATGAGAAAATAGATACAGGCGAACTTATTTTGCAAGAAACAACAGAGATTGGACCAGATGATACTGCGGGAGATCTGCACGATAAATTAATGTCCCTCGGAGCGGGATTAGTTTTAAAGACGGTATCCCTGATTGAAAATAACCAGGTTGTAACAAAAAAACAGCCTTTGGACCGCCAATTTAAAACTGCAGATAAAATCAATAAAGAAACTTGTAAAATAGATTGGGAAGAATCTCCTGAGAAAATATACAATCATATTCGAGGACTTAGCCCATTCCCAACTGCCTGGACAAATTTGAACAACGAAGACGAATTAATTACAATAAAAATATACAAAGCTAAATGGGAAAAGGAGGAGCATAATTTTAAACCCGGAACTGTTCATTTCACTAAAAAAGAGCTAAAAGTCGCCTCCCCGGGAGGGTATGTTTACCTGACAGAATTACAGCTTCCAGGTAAACGGAAAATGGCTGTTATTGATGTTTTAAATGGGCTTAAAATCAAAGAATCAGCCCATATGACCTAAAGCCCCATGACCATTGGGCTTGGAGAATCAGCCAAAAAAACCCAACTTTATCAACAAACGTTTTAAGTTATCAACAAAAACGCTGATTTACCCCAGTTTTACTTGTCTTAACCGCAAATCCGTATAAATTTGTTCAAGCTTAAAATTATTTAACAACTATTAATTTATTTAAAATTATGAACAAAACAGAATTAATTGATGCGATGGCAGCCAGTGCTGGCATCACTAAAGCAGCAGCAAAAAAGGCGTTGGAGTCTTTCTTAGGGAACGTAGAAGGATCACTTAAGAAAGGGAATAGAGTATCTCTAGTAGGTTTTGGATCTTGGTCTGTTTCTAGAAGAAATGCCAGAGAAGGAAGAAATCCTTCTACTGGAAAGACTATACAAATTGCAGCTAAAAATGTAGTTAAGTTTAAAGCAGGTTCTGATTTAAGCAGCGCTGTAAACTAATCCATCTTTTCGAAATATATGAAAGCGTCCCATAAACCGGGGCGCTTTTTTAATTTATATGGGTTTTTGTTATTTACTAGATTTATCTTATTTTTAAAAGTATTAATAGAGCTATGATAAGTTTAAAACCCAAAAAAGGGAAATTGCTGATTGCAGAACCTACGCTTACAGGAGATGTTTCTTTCAATAGATCTGTCGTTCTTTTGGCAGAGCATAATGATGAAGGATCGGTAGGATTTATTCTTAACAAGCCACTGAATTATGACATTAGTGATCTTATTGAAGATATAGATGTCCCATTCCAGGTATTCAACGGAGGACCAGTAGAACAAGACAATCTTTATTTTATTCACAAGGTACCGCACCTTATTGATAACAGTATTGAAATATCAGATGGAATATTTTGGGGTGGTGATTTTGATAAAACTGTAAAACTCATTAACCAAAAGGTGATCACTAACACGGATATACGATTTTTTCTGGGGTATTCGGGATGGTCATCACTGCAGCTTGATCAGGAACTGGATTCAAAATCCTGGATTGTAGTAAAAAATGAATATGAGAGTAATATCATCCAAAAATCTACAATAGCTTTCTGGAAAGAAAAAATGCTGGAACTCGGTGGTGATTATTTATTGTGGTCTAATGCGCCCGAAAATCCTAGTCTTAATTAAACCTGGCGGCAGCATTTAGTTTCCCCAAAATATCTTTAGCCACTTTGTTTTCAAAAGTCTTCTTGCGATATTTTGTTATTGGTTGTATTCCCATAACACTGTTTGTAATGAATAATTCATCGGCCTGCTGAAGTTCAAATGGGGAAATGGATATCTCCTGGCATTCATAAGTGTCAATTTTGTTGAGAATATCCAATATTTTTTTTCTTACAATACCTTTAATACAGCCGTCTTCTAGAGGTGGCGTTTTTAAAACATTATTTTTTACAAGGAAAATATTCCCGTTAAGTGCTTCAGTTACCGACTTGGAATCATTTAACAACAAACAATTACTATAGCCATTCTCTTTTGCATAAACACTACCCACAACATTCAGGATTCTGTTGGTTGTTTTAAGATTGGAAAGCATGTTTTTACTTATTGTAAAATCTTTAAATAGTTCCACTTCATAACTGTCTTCATTTAAAAAATAATACGGATTTGTTAAAAGATCTGCATCAATAATATAGGATACTTCATTGCTTTCCGGTTTATAGGAGCCCCCATTATTCCTGAATACCGTAATCCTAATTCGGGCCGAATTGCTTTCTGCCCCTGTGGGAACTGCTTTTAATATTTGTTCTTCTAAAAACTCCATGGTAAAAGACATTGGTATCTCCATTCTTAATATCCGCATGGAGGACATTAGACTTAAATAATGATCTTCCCAAAAAATAATCTTCCCGTTTACTACCCTAAGTGTTTCAAAAAGAGCATCACCATAAAGTAAGCCTCTATTTTTACCATTCAGATAGAGGGCATTATCATCTACTATTTGTCCATTGAAATTAACCATAAAAAAAGCCTTGATAAATCAAGGCCAAATATACTGTTAAAATTAATTTTATATTACTTGGAACCCAGTACTTGTTTAAGATCGGATACCTGGTTTGTCCATAACATTTTTGCTTCATCAATTTCATCCTCTTCTGCAAAATCAGTTATAAAAAGAGATACATCCTTCGTGATTTCATCAACAATAATCCGCATCTCAAAAAAACTATCATCCTCATTTTCCGACCATGTAAACTTTATGAATTCATCACTTTTCTTTTTTAAGAGTTTGGCCTCCTCTTCAGATCCATCCCACATGAAGTTGAATATTTCACCACGAGAATTTACATTGTCTGCAAACCATTCAGACAGTCCCGATGGCGTTGACAGATACTGGTACAACAACTGGGGAGAAGACTGTATTACAAACTCAATTTCAAATTTTATTTTATCACTCATTCCACAACATATTTATGTTGGACAATATATATATTTAAATATGATAAAAAAATAAATCGGACATATTAATTTTGATCATTGAATTTTGACGGACAAGAAATTAACCTTTATATTTGCAGGCATTTTAAAGCCTTTGGCGAGGTAGCTCAGGTGGTTAGAGCGCAGGATTCATAACCCTGAGGTCGGGAGTTCAAGTCTCCCTCTCGCTACCAGTATTTAATAGATTGCCGAGATTTAGGTCTCGGCTTTTTTAATTCAGCTACAACAGCTGAAAAGTCCGGTAGCCGAACAATAGTTCCATCTCATATGCTTAGGTATAGTTTTGTGGCCCTTCTATTGGAAAATGGAAGGAATATCAGGCATATTTAACATCATTTGAGTCATAGTTCTAACATAACGACCAAGATTTACACCCATGTGACCAAAAGATCATTCATACACATCAAAGATTTTTTATCTTAGTTCTTATAAATGAAAAATAGTTTATAACCATGTCTCATTTTTTGGTAACATAATGAACAGGATTACAAAAAATTAAAATACTAAATATATGAATATAGCAGTTACTGCAGTTGGAGGAGGAGTTGGCATGAATATTATTAAGTCATTGGAAGATTCTAACTATAATATTATAGGGTTAGATGCAGATCATTTGGCAGCGGGGCTTTATCTGTCAAAAACCGCTTATTTAATTCCATATGCAAACACGGATAATTATATACCAAAACTCTTGGAGATATGCAAAAATGAAAAAATTTCACTTTTGTTTCCAGGGTCGGATCCTGAGTTGATGCCGCTATCCTTAAATAGGCATCTCTTTGATAAAATTGGAACTAAGGTGGTAGTAAGTAGACCAGAAGTAATTACCCTGTCTGACGATATACAACTGGCTTTTGAACATCTTATGAGATCCGGTGTCAATGTTCCTATTACTTTTTTAGCTGAAAAATTTAATCCGAGTAAAGAGAGCTATCCATTTATATTAAGACAAAGAGTTGGTGGCGCAAGAGCAAAGAATAAATTTTTAATCAAAAACAGTGTTAAATGGGAGAAGGCTTTAAAAAAAATTGAAAGTGACATTTCCAACTATATAATAATGGAATACATAGAAGGTGATGAATACACCTGCGGCAGCATTAACTTAAACGGTTCTTGCGAAGGTGTAATTGTTATGCGAAGAATTTTAAAAGGTGGTGAAACTTACAAATGTTTCACCATTAAAAATGATGTTATAGAAGAAGAAGTTAGAAAAATATTGGAGGTGATTAAACCTTTTGGAGCGTGCAATGTAGAGTTAAACTTAAAAGATGGAAAGCCTTATGTTTTTGAAGTTAATGCTCGATGCTCAGGCACCACAGCAGCAAGAGCCTGCTCCGGTTTTAACGAACCTAAAATGATTGCCGATTATTTGTTAAAAGGTATTAAACCAGAATATTCTTTTAAAGAACAAACTATTTTAAGATATTGGAAGGAGTTTAAAGTGGAAAATGACCTTATTGACGAATTAAAACAACAACAGGTAATCAAAAGATAAGCACAAAATAAAAATAGCTATCTGACAAATTTAAATTAAAAATGTAAAATCATCGGGGGATTTTACTTATGTGGATTATGGTAATTACTTTTCCAAATACTTCAAGACGTTCTTCTCAATACGCTCTTGAATGTTTGAGATATCTGCCTTTACAAATGGTTCTCCTGTGATATTCTCGTACAATTCAATATAACGCTCAGAAACTGTAATAATGTACTCATCAGACATTTCGGGAACCGTTTGTCCTTCCAGCCCCTGAAATCCATTACTAATCAACCATTGACGAACAAATTCCTTAGAAAGTTGTTTTTGACCTTCTCCCCTACTCTGTCTTTCTTCGTATCCCTCCGCATAAAAGTAGCGGGAAGAATCAGGAGTATGAATTTCATCAATTAATAGAATTTCACCTGCTTTGTTTTTTCCAAATTCGTATTTGGTATCAACCAGGAGTAAACCTCGCTGTTTTGCAATTTCCGTGCCTCTCTTATATAATGCCCTGGTATAATTTTCGAGGATTTCATAATCCTGCTCTGATACAATACCCCGCTTTATGATATCTTCTCTGGAAATGTCTTCATCGTGATTTCCCTCTTCGGCTTTTGTAGCGGGGGTTATGATTGGTTCTTTAAACTTATCATTTTCAATCATTCCATCGGGCATCGGAACACCACAGAGCGCTCTTTTCCCGGCTTTATACTCACGAGCCGCATGCCCCGAAAGATATCCCCGTATTACCATTTCAACCTTAAATGGTTCGCAGGCCTGGCCAATAGCTACATTTGGATCCGGAGTGGCCAATAACCAATTTGGAACTATATCTGAAGTAGCCTTCATCATTTTGGTAGCAATCTGATTGAGTATCTGGCCCTTGTATGGAATTCCTTTAGGCATGACAACATCAAAAGCAGACAAGCGGTCTGTTGCTATCATGATCAAAAGATCATTTTTTAATCGATATACTTCCCTAACTTTTCCCTTGTATACACTTATTTGGTTAGGGAAATTAAAATTTGTTGTCATTAATGTCTCGCCCATATCGCTAAACTAGTTTTGATGCTCAATATTTTTATAGGCATCTATTACTTTCTTCACAAGATTATGGCGAATCACGTCTTTATCATCCAGATATATAATTTGTATCCCCGGAACACTTTTAAGGATTAATAATGCTTCTTTTAGGCCGGAGATGACTCTTCGTGGCAAATCAATTTGTCCGGGGTCGCCGGTAATCAAAAATTTAGCATTCTTTCCCATACGGGTAAGGAACATTTTCATCTGGGCATGCGTCGTATTCTGCGCCTCATCAAGGATTACAAATGCATGGTCCAAAGTTCGTCCGCGCATAAAAGCTAACGGGGCAATTTGTATGGTTCCGTTTTCAATATAATGAATAAGTTTTTCACCAGGTATCATATCCCGCAACGCATCATAAAGAGGCTGCATATATGGATCCAGTTTTTCTTTCAGGTCTCCGGGTAAAAATCCAAGGTTTTCTCCAGCCTCAACCGCAGGCCGTGTTAAAATGATCCTTTTAACCTCTTTATTCTTTAATGCCCTCACCGCTAATGCCACCCCGGTATAGGTTTTACCCGTACCTGCAGGACCTATTGCAAATACCAGGTCATTTTTTTCAGTAGAATCAACCAATTTTCTTTGGTTGGCTGTAATTGCTTTAATGTAACGACCATTAACCCCATGAACAATAATGTCTCCGCTACTTTCAGAAGATTCATATTCTCCTTTACCGTTGCTTGTAAGCAATCGCTCTATTACATTTTCGTCTAGGGTGTTGTATTTGGTAAAATGGGCCGTAAGCATATGAAACCGCTTATCAAACTCGTCCAGCAGAGGTTCATCGCCAAAAACTTTTATTTTGCTTCCTCTGGCTACTATTTTTAATTTGGGAAAATACTTTTTTAAGAGATTAATGTTTTCGTTTTGATGTCCGAAGAATTCCCTTGGACTAATCGCAGTAAGTTCTAAGTTAAGTTCGTTCAAAGAATAGATTTATTTAATTGATGTATGCCGTAAGATAAATTTCTGTAGGCTGTTTTTTTCACGTAATTTTGTCAAACAAACTTAAGTAAAAATCGGTTTGAATAGTTAAAAAAATATCAACAGTGCTGCATGGCGATCATTACTTTAACTACAGATTTTGGATATAAAGACCATTTTGTAGGAGCCCTTAAGGGGACTATTTATAAAGAGCTTTCGGATGCTAAAATTGTTGATATCACACACGCCGTAAGCCCTTTTAATATTCAGGAATGCGCTTATATTCTTAAAAACTCTTACAAGGCTTTTCCGGAAGGAACCATTCATATTGTTGGGGTAGATTCTGAACCCACCATTGAAAACCAGCATATTGCTGTATTGGTTGATAACCACTATTTCATAAGTGCCAATAATGGGGTAATTAGTCTAATAACTTCAGAAATTAAACCCGAAAAAGTTGTTGAAATAAATATTCCGAACCCCGTGAATGGATCCTTTCCTGTACTGGACATATTTGTCAAGGTTGCATGCCATATAGTGCGCGGAGGAAAGTTGGAGGTTGTTGGTAAATCATTTGAAGACTTAAAAGAACTCAAAGAATTTGCTCCAAGAATAACAAACGAGGGTAAAACAATTGTTGGGAGTGTTATTTATATAGACAACTATGGAAATGTGATAACAAATATTCAGAGAAGCCTGTTTGAAGCCTACCGGAATGGGAGAAAATTTGAAATTAACGCGAGAAATAGAAAAATCAGTCAAATCCATAACAGGTATAGCGACATAATAAATTTCGACCTTGGAAAAAACCAGCGAAAGGGTCCGGGAGATTTATTGGCCCTTTTCAATTCGTCTGACTATTTAGAACTAGCTATTTATAAGAGCGATCTGAACACGGTTGGGGGCGCCTCTACCCTATTGGGTTTGGATTACAGAGATACCATTATAATAAACTTTTTATAAATGCTGATACGCATCGTTAAGTTGACATTAAAGAAAGAAAATATTGCTAGTTTTGAGCAAATTTTTGAAGAAACCAAAAGCTTTATCCGAAATTTTGAAGGCTGTCTTTTCCTTGAACTATACCAGGACAGAGAACATTCAAACATCTTCTTCACCTACAGTCATTGGGAAAAAGAAGAAAACCTGGATGCTTATAGAAAATCTGAATTCTTTAGAAATGTTTGGGGGAAAACGAAATTATTGTTTGAAGAAAAGGCCGAAGCCTGGAGTGTGAACAGAATTAAATCAGTAAAATAAACCTATGCTTGCCATATTTAAAAGAGAAGTACTTTCATTCCTTATGACCCCCGTCGGTTATTTGATTATCGGCTTTTTCCTGGTGCTCAATGGTTTGTTTTTATGGGTGTTTAAAGGTGATTTTAACATATTTGAATACGGTTTTGCAGATTTGAGTAATTTTTTCCTTTTAACTCCCTGGGTATTTTTGTTCCTGATTCCTGCAGTGACCATGAAGAGCTTTTCCGAGGAAAAGAAAGCTGGCACATTAGAATTGCTTTATATAAAACCAGTTAGTTTAGGACAAACCGTTTACGGTAAGTTTTTCGGTGCATTATTTCTTGTTGTAATTGCACTGATTCCAACCTTCCTTTATAGCATTTGTATTTCGCAATTAGGCATTACACAGGGCAATTTGGATTGGGGTCTTATTTATGGATCATATTTTGGACTGTTTTTCTTAGCCATGAGCTACACAGCTATTGGAATTTTCACATCCACATTAACCGAAAGTCAAATCGTTGCTTTTATCCTTGCCTTGGTTGTTTGTTTTATGTTCTATTATGGATTCGAAGGGGTTTCAACACTTTTCACTGATGGTGGTACCACGCAATTTGTAATGTCATTAGGAATGAAATCGCATTTTGAAGGGATTTCAAGAGGGGTTTTAGACAGCAGGGATTTAATTTATTTCCTTAGTTTGTCTGTACTCTTTCTGTTTTTTGCAATTGTTCAATTAAAAAATCATTCCAGGTAATGAAGCGAAGTAGGTTACTTACCAATGGTTTGGCATTGCTCGTATTTATATTGGTTAATGTAGGTGCAAGTTTAATTTATTCAAGAATAGATCTTACAGAAGATAAGCGATACACGCTGTCCGAGCAGGCATCAGAAGCGGTATCAGTTTTTAATTCACCTATTGTAATTGATGTACTCCTGAAGGGTGAATTGCCTGCCGAATTTGCAAAACTAAAAGCGGAAACCAAACAGATATTAGAGGAATTTGCTTCCATAAATAATAATGTAAAATATAACTTTGTTGACCCTCTCTCGGATAACTCCCAGCCCGAAGCCACTATTGCTGAATTACAAAGTCTGGGACTAACTCCGGCGAATATAACAGTTGAAGAAAATGGAAGGGTATCTCAGGAAATTCTTTTCCCATGGGCCATGGTCAACTATAATAATAAAACCATTAAAGTTCCTCTTTTAAAAAATAAATTGGGAGCTTCTTCAGAAGAGCGGGTGAATAATTCTGTACAAAATTTAGAATATGCCTTTGCAGATGCTTTTACTAAACTGGCAATTAAAACAAAAAAAAGAGTAGCGGTAATAAAAGGCAATGGAGAATTGCAGGATATTTATCTGGCTGACTTTCTTACTACCATAAGGGATTACTACAATATAGGGGCGATCACCCTGGATTCGGTAGAAAAAAATCCTCAAAAAGTATTGGATCAGCTAAAGGAATACGATCTGGCGCTTATTGCCAAACCCACAGAGGCTTTTACCGATAAAGAAAAATATGTGTTGGATCAATTTATCGTAAATGGTGGAAAATCTATTTGGTTAATAGATCAGGTAGCCATAGAATTAGACAGTCTCTTTAATTCAAAAGGCAGTTCTATGGCTTTTCCAAGAGACCTTAACCTGAATGATTTTTTCTTTAAATATGGATTCAGGATAAATCCGGTGCTTATTAATGATTTATATTTCACACAAATAGTACTGGCGACGGGTGAAGGGAACAATTCTCAATATAATCCGGTACCCTGGTTTTACAATCCTATGGTTCTCTCACCCAATAACCACCCGGTTAATAATAATCTGGAGGCACTTCGCTTTCAATTTGCAAATAGTATTGATACTATTGCCAATTCCTATCGCAAAACTGTACTGTATTCGAGTTCACCGCTTTCAAGGCCCGAAGGCATACCAAAAATGATAAGTTTAGACATTATTAATA
Organism: uncultured Eudoraea sp.; assembly: GCF_947490415.1. GTDB lineage: Bacteria > Bacteroidota > Bacteroidia > Flavobacteriales > Flavobacteriaceae > Eudoraea. The sequence continues at coordinate 3,221 of NZ_CANLGX010000003.1, read as the reverse complement.
CCCCTCCAAATAAAGAAATTTACAATGATGGCAATAAGCCTGTGGTACTGCTTATTGAAGGTGCATTTAATTCTGCATTTATCAATAGAATTGTTCCTATAAAACTAGAAGGCACTAAACTCAAAGGGAATGATAATAAGATGCTCGTGGTTGCAGATGGAGATGTAATAAAAAACCAAATTAGGAACAACAGACCACTTGAGTTGGGGTATGACAAATGGACCAATAATTTTTATGGAAACAAGGAATTTTTGGTGAATAGCATCAATTATCTTTTGGATGACACCGGACTTATAAACATTAGAAATAAGAAAGTAAAAATCGCATTATTGGATCCGGAAAAAATTGTTGAACAAAAAACAAAGTGGCAATTGATTAACGTTGGTATTCCCGTAGTACTTGTTATCTTTTTCGGTTTGGTTTTTAACTATTTTAGAAAGAGAAAATACACCGCCTAAGTGTTAATAAGTTTGTTTTATACACTAGGACATTTAGGATATATTTGTTTAATTGGATTTCATACAATAATATCACAAATTGTTAAAAAGGAATCAATCAAAAAAAGCATAAATAACGAATGAAATTTATAGTATCCAGCACTTATTTATTAAAGCAACTTCAGGTTTTGGGTGGGGTTATTAATAACAGTAATACTTTACCTATTCTTGATAATTTCCTATTTGTCCTAAGTAAGAACAAACTCACAGTTTCTGCCTCCGATCTGGAGACCACAATGAGTTCTGTCCTGGAGGTAGATTCGGATTCAGAGGGTACAATAGCAGTACCGGCAAGGCTTTTGCTGGATACCCTAAAGACTTTTCCGGAACAGCCACTGACATTCGTCGTCGAAGATAATAATACGGTAGAGATCAGTTCTAACCACGGTAAATATGCACTGGCTTATGCAGATGGTGCAGAATTCCCTAAAGCAGTAGAACTTGCGAATCCCAGTTCTACCAATATTATGGGCGATATTCTTGCCAATGCCATAAATAAAACAATTTTTGCTGCCGGTAATGATGATTTAAGACCGGTAATGAGTGGGGTGTTCTTTCAATTCTCATCAGAGCATTTGATTTTTGTGGCCACAGATGCCCATAAGTTGGTAAAATACCAGCGTAACGATGTTAAAGCTTCTGAAGTAGCTGAATTTATAATGCCTAAAAAACCATTAAACCTTTTAAAAGGTATTCTTGCGGGCAGTGAGGAAATGGTGAAAATAGAATACAACGATAGTAATGCCAAATTTAGTTTTGACAATACAGAACTCATTTGCCGTCTTATAGATGGAAAGTACCCAAATTACGAGGCTGTAATTCCAAAAGAGAATCCAAATAAATTGACCATTTCCAGGAATCAAATATTGAGTTCAGTAAGGCGGGTCTCTATTTTCTCTAACAAAACTACGCATCAAATAAGGCTGAAAATTGCCGGAGCCGAATTGAATATTTCCGCTGAAGATATTGATTACAGTAATAAAGCGGAAGAAAGGCTAACCTGCTCCTATCAGGGAGACGACATGCAAATTGGATTTAATTCCCGGTTTTTAGTAGAAATGTTGGGAAATCTGACCTCAGAAGAAATATGTTTGGAAATGAGTCTTCCCAACAGAGCCGGTATACTAACGCCAATAGATGGCCTTGACGAGGGGGAAATGGTAACCATGCTGGTAATGCCGGTGATGCTTAATAACTAAAGGCAATAAATAATATAAAAAATCCCGCTGTTTGGCGGGATTTTTTTGTTTCATATGTTATTTAATAAAAGGTATGGTCATGAAATTACTGGGAGACTCTCCTCTAGAAGCTTTTACGGCGTTCACGATGGGCATTATAAAGCCAAGTAGGCCTGTCCCGATTAATGTAAGTATGCCAAGTCCAAATAATAGAATAGCAGGAATACTCAAGACGATGTAAAGTAATAAACTTAGTTGTAGATTAAGAACAGCCTTTCCATGTTCATCCAAACTATCTACGGAATTCTTTGAAGTCAGCCATATAATTAAGGGGGTTATTAAGCCACCAAACCCAATGATATAATTTAATAATTGCGTCAAATGCGTAATAACGAGCAGTTGCCTGTCGGCGCGCATTGTTCTTTGATTGATAACTTCCATTTTTTGATTGATTTTGATGATGTTATATATAAGACGTGATTTTTTATAAAATGTTACACACTATTTTAGGAATATTTAGATAATTAAAAAGATAATCTTTTGATTAGCGCCGTTTTATAACATGAAGCCCATAAAATCTATTATACAGGGGATAACTGGCTTTTCCCTATTTTTGCAAAAATATGTCTATGATTTCCAAGGATACCATAATTGCGTTAGCCACACCATCCGGTGCAGGTGCCATAGCGGTTATTCGATTATCCGGAAGAGAAGCCATTTCTTTGGTTTCAAAATTATTCAGGTCTGTTAGCAGGAAAGATTTAAAAAAAGTAAATACGCATACCATCCATTTAGGTTATATAATGGATGGAGATACTACTATAGATAAGGTCCTGGTATCCATTTTTAAAGGGCCAAACAGTTATACTGGAGAGAATGTAGTTGAAATTTCATGCCATGGCTCAATATACATCCAACAACAAATAATCCAATTGTTCATCAGGAATGGTTGCCGTATGGCAAATGCAGGTGAATTTACCTTGCGTGCATTTTTGAACGGTAAAATGGATCTGAGTCAGGCCGAAGCAGTGGCAGATCTAATATCAAGTGAAAACGAGGCATCTCATAAAATTGCCATGCAACAGATGCGGGGAGGTTTCAGCAATGAAATTAAACTCCTGAGGGAAGAACTTTTAAACTTTGCCTCCTTGATTGAATTGGAGTTGGATTTTGCTGAAGAGGATGTTGAATTTGCTGACAGAGAAGAATTTCAGGGTTTACTAAGCAGAATTGAAAGCGTTCTAAAAGGACTGGTAGATTCTTTTGCCCTGGGAAATGTAATAAAAAGCGGGATTCCCATAGCTATTGTAGGGGAGCCTAATGTAGGTAAATCTACTCTTTTAAATTCACTGTTAAATGAAGAGCGTGCCATTGTATCGGAAATTGCAGGTACCACCAGAGATACCATAGAAGATGAAATAACCATTGGAGGTATTGGGTTTCGGTTTATAGATACTGCCGGAATCAGGGAGACTCTTGATACTGTTGAGCGCATAGGAATTGAGAGAACCTATGAGAAGATGGAAAAAGCAGAGGTGGTGCTATT